>JALHQH010000036.1 GCA_022842065.1 Caldilineaceae bacterium | reverse complement strand
AATGCCGGCCGCGCTGGCCCGTTGCCCGACTTGCTGTACCGCAGGCGCTAAGGCGGTGAGCACGGCGGCACCCAGTTCGGTGTCGGCAAAGGGAAAGAGATTGGCCGTAAAGCGATAGAGGGTGATCGCCTGGCTGGTGCAGAAATCAATGGCGGCGTGAAAACGGTCAAGATTGTGGGTATAGAGCTCGTGGAGGATCGTCTGTTGTTGGGGTTCGGCAAACTGGTGCAGCCGCGTACGCGTAATCGTGCGGTAGCGTACCTGATCCGAGAGGGTAATACAAACCAGCCCCAACGCGGGGCGTGGGGCTGGTGCAATTGATAATCGTGCTGTGCGCTGCAAAATGGCTTCACTCACGCGTCAATGGCAATCACGGTTGGGCCGTCATCCAGCGTATGCAATTCAACCTGCCGCAGATTGGCCGGCATGGGATTGCCCGCTTTGATGTTGACCTGGACGATATCGCTGGCATTGGTTTGCTGGCGAATGCGATCTTCGTATTCCGATAAGGTGCTGTGGACTAAGGGCACATTGGTGAGATAGATGGCAACAGGCTGATCGCGGCTAATGTTTGCTTGCTGGCGTAACTGTTGCACCTGGTCAATAATCACCTGCGCACACTCTTCGACGGACATGACCTCGCGGTCGGCTACATTGTTTGGCATGGTAATCCTTTCTATTCCTGGCGCAGGTAACAGTGCCCAGCCGGGTATATATTGCGCTGAATTATCGTTTGAAATAAGACGTTTAACCGTCACGTTGCTTACCATACTGATTGTACGGCACAACCCACAGCCAAAGTTGGGGTGGTCGTTGGCGAAGCTATCCGCGTAGATAATGGTGAATGCGGCGAGCCTTGATAGCGTACAATGGATGTAGTAATAGACAAGGGCGGATAGCTTCTCGTTTAGTATAGGCGGTTTTGAGTCTCAGGTCGCTCCATCGCGGTATAATGCGTAGATAGAGGGGTAGATATACCAGCGGTTGTCATCATTTAGCATTTTCTACATGGGTAAAAATGTTAAATGATGACAGCGCCAAGGATAAATGCGCGGAGTGCTAACTTGGCTGTTCAATTTTACCAGTGTCGAAGCGCCAAAAAGCGATCCGGATCGGCTGATCCGGATCGCTTTTGTCGCGCCCATCTTTACGGATAAAATTTCGCCTGGATGAGCGTTTATTTTCACATGACTTACAGCACCGCACTTACATTATCGTTGCGCTTAGCGGGCCATTGCTTTTTCGTTGATGCCGCTGCTCAAAAGGCCACCTTCCGCAATCGCATTCAACTTTTTGTTGGCGCTACCTTCTTCATCCAAGGTCATTTGCAGCAGATCCTTGGCGTTATCATAGCCCAATTCACTGGCAAAGGTGCGCACTGTGCCATAACCGGCCATTTCGTAGTGCTCCACCCGTTGGGCCGATGCAATCAAAGCGGCATCTTTGACGGCTGGTTGGCCCATGGCCTGGATAACCTGTTCGCCTTCTTTAATCAAGCCTTCCATCGCTTTACAGGTTTCACCCTGGGGCGAGGTGCCTAGCTCTGAAAAGATGCGTTCCAACCGTTTTTGCTGATCCTTGGTCTCGGTCAGGTGCTCTTGAAAAGCCGTTTTCAAATCTGCCGAAGTGGCCGCTTGTGCCATCTTGGGCAGGGCTGCGACCAACTGGGTCTCTGCGCTGTAAAGGTCACGTAGTTGCTCAATATATAGATCTTTTAAGTTGTTCAGTTGCATTTCTCTCTCCTTGTCTTCAGGTGCGCTTGCCAAAAGGGCAGTAGCTTTTTTGCTTATGCTACCCTGTGGTTAAATGCACGCACTGTTCCTGTGGTCAACATGGCGATTGCGATGTTATTGATTGGGCAATGTTGCTGGGCTAGCGCATAAGCGGCTAACCCAAACCACTTGTTGTACAAAGAGTAGTATGCCATTGGCCAAGGCGGCTCACTATCCACCGCGGTATAGGCCCCGGTTACAGCACAGTTATAAACGGGGTAGCCGTTATCCTTGCCGGCGTTCCCGGTGCGTAAACTGTGTTATTGAATTATTTTAGGCCAGGTAAAATAGATGGTCACCCCTGGCCCATCATTGGCCTCCACCTGAATTTGTCCTCCTCGATATTCGACTGTCTTTTTGACAATCGCCAGCCCCATGCCGCTGCCTTCGATTTCGTCGCGTGGTTTGAGCACCTGGAACATCCCAAAGATGCGTTCAAAGTATTGTGGCTCGATCCCCGGCCCATTGTCACGGATGGCAAAGCGGATAAAGTCGCCTTGGTCCACTGCGGCAATCCGCACTTCACCTGTTTCCGGCCGATGGTGGTGTTTGATCGCATTGCCGATTAGGTTGCGGAAGATCAACTCCAGCGGTGTGCGCGGGGTAAGCAGGGTGGGCAATTCCCCTTCGGTGATAATGCTAAAGCCGGTGGGGGGAGCCAATAGATAGACAATATCCTGCAGCAGCGCTTCCAGCTTGACCTGCTCGACGGTCCCATCGCGCCGCCCAATCCGTGAGTAGGTCAGCAGATCGTCGAGCAGCCGTTCCATGCGCTGTGCCCGGCCACGCAACTTCTGCAAATGCTCCTGCGAGGCGGGCAGCAGCCGATCACTGGCATCTTCGACCAGCCAGTTGGCCAGATTGATAATCGCGCGCAGGGGGGCCTTGAGATCGTGGGAGGCAACATAGGCAAATTGATCCAGCTCGCGGTTGCTGCGCTCCAATTCGGCGGTACGCTCGGCCACCCGCTGTTCCAGGGTGGCGGTCAGTTCATACAAGGCGTTCTCGGCGTGTTTGCGCTCGGTGATATCGCTAAAGGCGACCGCAAAGCCATCGCCGGCCTTGGCCGCGGTCGACCGGAACCAATGATCCAGCCCTTCATGGGCATAGTGAAATTCGCGCTGCCAGACTTCGCCACTCTCGACCACCTGGCAATAGGCATCAAAAAGCCCTTCGGCGCGATTGCCCGGCATTTCAGCCAACATCTGTTTGTCAACCAGATCTGCATGGCTACGGCCCAGAATTGCTTCCCCCGCCGGATTGGTATAGACCCAGCGAAAGTCCACGATGGTGCCGGTTTCATCCCGCATACTCTCAAAGATCATAAACCCATCCGGGGTCGCCTGTTGCACAGCGCGGAATTGGGCTTCACTGCGGCGTAGTTGTGCTTCGGCCGCTTTGCGTTGGGAGATGTTGAGATGAATGCCGGCCATCCGCAGCGGCGTCCCATCTTCTCCCCGATAGACCCGCCCCCGTGCTTCGATCCAGGTGATCCCCTGATCGGCGCGCAACATGCGGAATTCAGGGTGATAATCACTGTCATGCGCAAGCGCGTGTTGAATCGCCTGCCACACCTCATCATGGTCCTTGGGATGGATCAGGGTGAGAAATTCTTGATAGGCTCCACGCAAGGGCGCGTGCGCGGTTTCGGCGATTGGCTCAAAGGGCGCGGACCAAACCATCTGATCATTGACAATGTCCCAATCCCAGGTCACCATCTGGCCGGCATCCAGGGCCAGACGCAGCCGCTCCTCGCTGGTGCGCAGCTGCTGCTCGCTCAGTTGGATGGCTTCGTGTAGTTGCGCGTTGCCGATGGCGGCGGCGGCGCGGCTGGCAATCTCTTCGGCCATGGCTAGATCTTGAGGCGTAAAGCTACGGGCGGATTCGGTGGCCACAAAGGTGATGGCACCGAGGACACTACCATGGGCCTGCAATGGCACAATCATGATGGAGCGATAGCCAACCGAATGCAAAAGTGCTAACTCTTCCGCATTATTGGCCACCGCAGCCAACATCTCATCGGTGATCAGTGGATAATACTCGGATTGGCCGGTGCGGATCACTTGGGGGGCACCGGCTGGGCTATTCGGGTCAATCGGATATTGCTCGCGCAATTCTTTGGCCCAGCGTACCTTGGCCGGGTCAACATGGGCAATGACCACGTCTTGGATTGACCCATCGGCGGCGACTAGATCAATTGCGCACCAATCAGCAATCGTTGGTACGGCAATTTGGGCTACATGTTGCAACGTTAGTTTATAGTCGAGCGAACTGGCGAGCGTGTTACTGGCTTCGGCCAAAAAGCGCAGTCGTTCTTCGCCTTGTTTGCGTTCGCTGATATCGGTGATCAGGGCATAGAAGCCCAGCGTTTGGCCTTTGCTGTCCACATCCGGCACATAGGTGGAAAGCACGGTGCGGGTGGTGCCATCGGCATAGACAACCGTGTTTTCAAAAGTGACCCGTTCGCCATTGAGCACCCGGCGAATGTAGGGCTGGGCGACAGCATAGCCTACCTCGCCCAAGGCATCCCGTACGGTGCAGCCTAGGATTGCTTCACGCGGTTGCGCAAACCAGCTTTCATAGACGGCATTGACAAAGTGATAGCGCTCTGCCCGATCCACATAGCTGATCAGCCCGGAAATATTGTCAGTGACCAGGCGCAACTGGCTTTCACTGGCCTGCAGCGCCTGCTCGACCAATTTACGCTCGGTAATGTCAACAAAGATGCCAAGCGCCCCGCGCACTGCACCCGCTTCATCATAAAGGGGGACAGCATATTCGTACAGATTGCGTACCTCGCCAGTTGCCCACACAATGTCGTACTCTACCCGCTCAATGGCAACATTATGGGTGGCGGCATATTGCATGGGCAACTCTGCGGCGGGAACTTCGCGGCCATGTTGGAAAACGCGGAAGGGCAATACCGCATCCGATCTGCTCAGCGAGACATTTTCTTCATCGCTGGTCCCCAACATCGCGGCCCCAGCCGGATTGATCGTAATCACCTGGCAGGCCGGATCATGGGCAACGGCAATCCCAATCGGCACCGCATCTAACAGGGTCTGCATCTCACTGAGCCGCCGATTGAGCTCGCGGTTGAGCCGTTGCACCTCTTCGTCGGCGGCTTTGCGCGCCGTAATATCAACCAGCGCGGTTAGCGCGCAGGGCTGGCCGTCGATCGCGACGATCGTGGCCCCCAAGACACAAGTGCGGATGGTGCCATCTTTCATACGGAAAAGGGCTTCGGCCCCGGTCACCATCACCCCTGCTTTGAGTTCTATTAAGCCCTCTCGGCGCTCTTGGGGGTCAACCCATAACCGTAACTCATCTGGGGTCTGCCCTGTCGCTTCGGCGCGGCTGTAACCAGTGGTCTGGACAAAGCTCTCGTTGACTTCGAGCAGCCGACCCGTGGCCAAATCGGTAATGGTGAGAATCAGTGGACTAAGGTTGAAGGCAGTTGCGAATTTTGCTTCGGAGGCGGCCAAGGCTTCGGCGGCCGCTTTTTGTGCACTGATGTCGCGAATCACACTCAAGATCAGCCGCTCGCCGCCGACCGTGGCTCCCACTGCGCTGACTTCGACTGGAAAGATTGTGCCGTCGCCGCGGCGGTGACGCGTTTCAAAGCGGATGCCACGGGCATTGGCCTCGGCCAGGTGCGTTTCAACCATTGCCACGGTAACGGGATCGCGGATGTCGTGGAGTTTCATCCGTTGCAGCGTGGCACGGTCATAACCATAGGTCTCGGCTGCCGCCTTGTTTGCCTCGATAATCTGGCCGTCCAGGCGCACAAAGAGAATGATGTCGCGCGTCTGTTCGGAGAGTAATTGATAGCGTTCTAGAATGGCTTGGCCTTGTTTTTGCTGGGTGATGTCACGGTTGATTTCAAGCACGACCAATGCCTCGCCCTGCGCTTCGATTACCTGGTGACGCGTCGAAACAATTACCTTTTTCCCCGCTTGGGTGGTATGTTCGACCTCGCCTTCCCAAACCCCGGTGGCGCGCAAAGTGGCTTCAATGGTCTCCCACTCCTCTAGATGGTGGGTCTGCAATAAGGTGTGGCTGACCTGACCGGCGGCTTGCGCGGCCGAATAGCCGTAGAGGGCAACGGCTCCCTCATTCCAGAATTCAATGCCATCCTGCGAGTGCCAAACCAAGATGGCATCATAGGAGAGGCGCAACATATCCGCATAGCGGCGCAAAGCCAGCTCGGCTTGTTGCCGTTCGGTGATGTCGCGGACGATAGTTTGCCAGATGCCATTGGGCAAAATTTTGGTGCTTGCCTCGACTGGCACGGGCGTGCCGTCCTTGCGCAACAAGGTCCATTCGGCCGTTTGCGTTTCACCTGTGCGTAACATCTGTTCGCGGGCGGCCAGTACACGTTCTTGATCGTCCGGTAACACCAGCGTGGTAATCGCCTGCCCAATTAACTGGTCACGCGTATAGCCCAACAGATGGCAGGCGCTGCTGTTAACATCAGTATAACTGCCCGCCAGATCGGCAATGAAGATCGCATCGGAGGCTTGCTCAATCAAGTCGCGGAAACGCTCTTCGCTGGCGCGTAAGGCCGTTTCGGTCTGCCGGCGTGAGATCGCCGCGGCCAGTGTATTGGCAACCGATTGTAGATAATCGACATCATAGGTTGCAAACGAACGCGGTGCGCGACCGTGGACGCCCAACACGCCATAGTAACCATCCACCCCAGGAATTGTCACGCTCATCCCGCTGCGTACTTCGTGGTCCAGCAGCAATTGTGGGGCGTGAAAGCGGGTTTCCGTCTGTAAATCACGCACGACTACCGGCCCTGACGCGTGGAGGGTATAGCCAGCCTGCGCGCCCCCATCGGTTGGCACCCGGGCCTGCCCAACCAGGCCGGCGTGCCAGCCAATGCCGGCGCGCAGGAAGAGCGTCTCCCCATCAGGTTCGAGTTCCAGCACCTTGCAAAGCTCCATCTCCAGCACATCGGCTACCTGTTGTGTCGCCGCAGTAAGCAACAGATCAAGATCCTCGCCGGCCAACGCCTGGTGACTCAATGCTGCCAGGCTTTGCTGCTGCCGCCGCTGGCGCTCTTCGCTTTCGGCCCGTTTGAGATCGCTGATATCGATAAAGGTGATCACCACGCCGTCGAGCTCACCGGTGACGGTGCGATAGGGAAAGAGGCGGAGGATATACCAGTGTCCAGCCGCGCTTTGGACGGTTTCCTCGATGCGCACCGCGGTTGTCTGGACATGGTCGATCAAGGGCAACAGGCCGGTGTGGCGAATCTGGTGGGTCAGGTGGGCAAAGGGGCGGCCAATATCGCCCTCAATTAAGTTGAAGAGTTCCACCGCGCGGGGCGTAAAGCGTTTGATGCACAGGCTTTTGTCCAGAAAGAGCGCCCCCACATCGGTCGACGCAACCAGGTTGAGCAGATCACTGTTGGCGCGGTGTAGCTCTTCGATCTTATGGGTTAGCTCACCATTAACGGTGACCAACTCCTCATTCATCGATTGGAGCTCTTCTTTGCTGGTCTCCAATTCTTCGGTGGTCGACTTCAGCTCTTCATTAATCGATTGTAACTCTTCGTTGGAGGCCTTTAATTCCTGGCTAGAGATCTCATATTCTTCGATAATACTCTGGAGCCGCTCGCGTGTGCGGACCAGCTCTTCTTCCATGCGTGACACCAATGCGAGATCCGTTTCAATGGCCGCGCCGCTTGGGGGCAACCCCAGGAGGGTACGATCTTCGTGTTCGACAAAGACAATCTCGACATACTCGCTGGGGAAGCCTGGTTCATTTACCGGCCCGACCTGCAGCTGTAAGAGGTGTAATTGATCTGTAATCGTGAGATGGAGCAGCCGGGAAATTGTCCGTTCGCCCTTGTTAAAGGCTTGGTAGAGCGCAGTGCGCACATCAAGCCGCAGCTCGGGCAGCACTTTTTGTAGCACATTTTGGGTGATCGCCCCTTCGCGTTCTTGGAGATAGCGTTCGGCATGGCCAAAGAGGTGGGTAATATCATATTGATCGTTGACGAGGAGGCGGGGCGGGGCCTGGGTGCGTAGTGTCCACACCGTATATAACTCTTCAATCGTGCGGGGCTTGCTATCACGCCGCGTCGGTGTTCGTTCGGCACTTTTGCCGCCGGCCGTCATCAACGCATTAAGTGGATTCCAACGCGTGCGCTGCGGGGCCGCCACGACTTCGCGCTGCTGGTAAAGATGGCAATGTTTGTTGATCACCCCGAAAAGCTCGGGCGCGCTATCGACTGATTCCGACGTGCCCAGAAAGAGATAGCCCTTGGGGTTGAGGGCATAATGGAAGATATCAAAAACCTTCGTCTGTGCCTCGCGGTTGAAATAGATGAGCACATTGCGACAGCAGATCAGATCGAGCCGCGAGAAGGGCGGGTCCTTGAGCAGATCGTGGACGGCAAAGAGCACATGTTCCCGGATCTCCGGCTTGACCACATAGCCGTGATCTTCTTTGATAAAAAAGCGATCCAAGCGGTTTTGTGCAATCTCTTTGGCAATTGTCGCTGAGTAGCGTCCGCGTCGCGCCACGGCAATTGCATTGTCATCCAGATCAGTGGCGAAGACTTGGATGCGCGGCGGCTCGTGCATTTGGGCGGCACGTTCGGCCAGTTGAATCGCGATTGAATAGGCTTCTTCCCCCGTAGCGCAGCCAGCCACCCAGACCCGTACAAAATCGCTCCGCCGCTTGTTGAGAAAGAGTTGGGGAATGCAGTCGCGTTCCAACATCTCATAGGCATCGGGATCGCGGAAAAAGCTGGTCACTGAGACCAGGCAGTCGCGGAAGAGCGCCTGCGTCTCCTCCAGATTATTTTGGATATAGGCAAGATAGCGGGACAGATCATGCAGCCCGGCCATTTGCATCCGGCGGGCAATGCGGCGATAGAGCGTTGAGGTTTTACAGTGGCTGAGATCATGGCCGGTCTGTGCGCTGATCTGCGCCAGAATGGCGGCAAAGATCTCGCTCATATTCTCTTCCGGCTCGCCTGGTATAAGCAGATCAGTATGGGCCAGATCACCTTTGCGTTGGACCAACTGGCGGGCCAATTCACTAAGCGGTGCAATCAAGTCCGCATCACCGGTGACAATAAAGCGGCGCAACAAGGCCCCCTGGGCGGCCTCATCCGGCTCTTGCACCAGGGTCAGCCCTTCGCTACTCTTGATCGCGCACATCCCCTCTACGCCATCTTCGCCCGTGCCAGAGAGGAGAATCGCTACTGCATTCTCGCCTTGATCCGCGGCCAGGCTGCGTAGAAAGGGATTCAGCAGATGACGCAACGCGCTGGGCGCGCGATTTTGCAGTTGTAATTGGCCGTTGTTTACCGTAATCTGCAAGGTGGGCGGGGCCAGATAAATCTGATCAGCTTGGAGTGCAACGCCATCCGTGGCGACGACAACCGCCATGTTGGTGCGCGCAGTCAGCGCCGCGCGCAGTTGTAACTGCTGTTTGGCGGCAAGGCGGGTGACAATGATAAACGCGATCCCACTGTCGTCGGGCAGGTGGCGAAAAAAGGTTTCCAGCGCTTGGCGGCTACCAGTGCCGCCCACCACGCCGACCACAGGAAAGGGCAAATGATTGTCGATTTTACTGAGAGGGGCTACGCTGGCGGGCGCAGAGGGCATTGGGGCCATAGGTGTAGATGGCTCCACATTATCCATTTGTGCATCTGTCATAGCGCATGGCACCTTATAATGTCTGAAGAGTTCAATTGGCCATCTATAATTGCCCAATCATCTGGTTCGGCTGGGCAACGCGTTTGTTGTGCGGTAACAATACTGTGAACAGGCAACATGTCCTAGCGGCACCAATAACGATGAAAATTTTTCTACCGCGAAGCACGCCAAGGGCGCAAAGGTTCACAAAGGTTTTTTCTTTGCGCAACTTCGCGCCCTTGGCGCCCTTGGCGGTGGGCTTATTTTCACATCAGGTGCGTCGCACTTGTCCAAACGGCGGGCGTACCATTCACTTCTCGCTGGACAGTGCGACGCACCTGCGCATACCTGAAGCGTTACATTTGGTGAAACTTTGGGACACACCCTTTGGTGTTGAGGTTGGTTAGCAATAAAAAGGTGGTGTCGCAAAGTTGGGCCTCTTAAGCGCACAACCCTCCAATGCAAAACACGCAAACGCAGTCCTTGCCAGACAAGTGCTGACAAGGACTGCGTAAATGAGCTAAAGCAGTTTATATTTTATGGGAAGTAACGTTCTAAGAAAGTGTGTTTGAACCCAAATGCAAAAAGCGCGTTGCTGTGATTAACAGCAGCGCGCTATCATCGAACACTTGCTAGACTTGGTCGGTGGGCGGAGTAGCGGGGGAAGATCCAACATTACCGTTGCCAAAGTGTCAACGCATTGATTACAATGGCCAGAAAGAAGCCAACCCGCAAGACCAGCCCCAGCGTATAGAGAGTTGGATTGCCTTTCTGCAAGCCATCTAGCTCGGTTAGCGTTTGCCCTTCTTCAAAAGTAATGGCAACGGGTTGTGTCGGTGTACCTTGTTTTCTCATCGTCCCGCGTAACATAACAACTCCTTGGCTAATAAAGTTTGGGCTAAATAGGCGACTCTTACCTCGATTATAAAATCTGTTCCGTAAAAGAGTTATAGAGCAGGATATAGATGTAGGATACAAGAAAAGGTACAGGCGCAAGAAGTCGTTTGAAATTAAAGGTGCGCAGCCGGGAGAAATTACCCTTTGTCAAAGGGTAATTTCTCCCGGCTGCGCACCTTTATCTGTTTTAATCAAATCAGCGTTTTACGTGCCAATTCCCAGGCGGATGATCACTTCATGGGGATTACTATCCCCTCTGAGCGCAATTTTGTGATCAGGCTGGGTCTGGCCATCGACGGTGACCTGCTGCTCGCCGGTTGGCAGGTCGGCTGTCTGGTGCACCTGCACGCGATAGGTGGCATTTCCCGCCCGATAGACCAGGGTATAGCCCGCCCAGGCGCGGGGAACGCGTGGCTCCAGCCAGAAAGCGTCCGGCGTGCGCCGCAGGCCTAGCAGTGCTTCTACCCCCAGGCGATACATCCATCCACTGGAACCGGTGTACCAGGTCCACCCACCACGCCCGGTGTGGGGGGCCACGCCGTAGACATCGGCGGAGATGACATAGGGTTCGACCTTGTAATGGTCCGCTTTCTCGCTACTGTCCGCCCGATAGATCGGGTTGATCAGGCGGAAGAGCGCTTCGGCGCGGTCACCCTCGCCCAACTCGGCAAAGGCCCAAATTGTCCACAGCGCCGCGTGGGTATATTGACCCCCGTTTTCACGAATACCGGGTAGATAGCCTTTAATATAGCCTGGATCGCGCTTGGTCTTATCAAAGGGGGGCGTAAAGAGCAACAAGAGCCGCTCTTCTTCCCGGATCAGCCGCGTAGAGACCGCGGCCATGGCGCGCCGTGCTCGTTGGGGTTCCCCCGCGCCAGAGAGGACGGCCCACGATTGGGCAATCGCGTCAATCTGGCATTCTTCATTCTGGGCCGAGCCCAAGGGTGAGCCATCATCGTAGTAGGCCCGGCGATACCATTCGCCATCCCACCCATTGGTTTCCACGGCCTGGCGGATGGTTTCGGCCTGCGCGCGATACTGTTGGGCGTCCTCGACTTTGCCAATCTGCTCACAGAGCAGGGCAAAATTAGTGGCGGCGGCATGGAGGAACCAACCAAGCCAAATGCTCTCCCCCTGCCCTTCGATCCCGACCCGATTCATGCCATCGTTCCAATCGCCGGCACCCATGAGCGGAATGCCATGGGCACCCGCGGTAATCGCCCGTTTGAGCGCACGGCGACAATGCTCGTAGATTGTAAAGTCCTCGGTGGTCGCTTCGTATTCGGCATAACGCTCTTCTTCTGCGCTGCCCAATGGCGCGCCATGCAAGAACGGGACCTTTTCGTCCAACAGCGTCAGATCGCCAGTGGCGGTCACATAGTGGGCGGTGACATAGGGCAACCACGCCAGGTCGTCGGTCATGCGGGTGCGCACGCCACGGCCAGACGGGGGGTGCCACCAGTGCAACACATCACCGGCTTCAAACTGGTACTGGGCACTGCGGACAATATGTTCTCTGGCCAGATCAGGGCGCGCATGGATCAACGCCATTACATCCTGCAACTGATCACGGAAGCCATACGCGCCGCTGGATTGGTAAAGGGCCGAACGCCCCCAGATCCGACAGGCCAGTGCTTGGTAGAGCAGCCAACGGTTGAGCAGCAAATTCATGGCGGCATCAGGTGTTTCCACGGTTACCGTGCCGAGAATCTCATCCCACTGTTGCCCAACCGCGATCCAGCTTTCGGCCACCACACCCGGTTCCTGATACTGCTGGATCAACGCCAGCGCGTCTTGGCGGTTGCTGCCTTGGCCGAGCAGGAAGTAAAGTTCCTCCTCGCCATTGGGTGGCAGATCAACATGGAGTTGCAGCACGGCACAGGGATCGACGCCGGCCCCGACATGGCCGGATAGCCCAACCCGGGTGAGCGCATCGGGCCTTTGCACGCGCCCGAGCCGTCCCAAAAATTCGGTGCGGTTGGTGGTTAAGCCATGCGGTGCTTTGCTCGCGGCCATAAAGGCAACCCGGCTGCCAAATTCACTGTGATAGGCATTGCGTGCCAACAGGGCCTGCCCAGCTTGGTCATACTCTGGCACGACAAATTGCTGCGCACTCTCGCGATCGACCCCTAATACCCATTCGGCATAGTAGGTGACGGTAATCCGCCGCGCACGGTCACTCAAGTTACGCAACCGCAGTTGTAATATTTTGATTGGATCAGTCGGGGCGACAAAGAGGCGCAGTTGTTGGTCCAGCTCATGGCTCTGGTGTTCATAACACGTATAGCCGGCCCCGTGGCGGATCAGATAAGGCGCGTCTGCGCCAGCCGGTTGGGGCGTCGGTGACCAGACCTGGGCCGTCTCTTCGTCGCGCAGGTAGATGGCCTCGGCTGTCCCATCACTGATCGGATCATTCTGCCAGGTGGTCAGGCGGTTTTCGCCGCTGTTGATGGCCCAGGTATAGCCGCCCCCACTTTCCGACGCCAGGAAACCAAAGTCCGCATTGGCTACTACATTGATCCAGGGGGCCGGGGTCTGCACACCGGGGGCCAGATAGATGACATACTCTCGTCCATCGTGGCTGAAGCCACCATAGCCATTATCAAATTGCAGGTCGGTCGGTCTGGCCAGCCCGCTATCTGGCTGCACCGCGATGGGGTCGCTGCTTGCTTCAAAGGGGGGCAACGGTAGCGACAGTTGATAAAGCCCTGCCAACTGCTGCTCGACGCTCCCTTCACTGCCACGCAGCAGCACGCGGGCTGTGGCATAGAGCAGCGTGCGATCGGCGTTACTCATTTGATCCGCACGCAGGATGAAGATGCCCCCACGCTGGTTAATCCAGGTGTCGCTATCCAGGCGATGGGCAAGCCGATAGATATAATTCTGTAACGGCTGGCCATAGTTGGTATCCTGCTCGTTGAGAATCACCAGGTCAATGCGTAGGCCGCGCCGCCGCCAGTAGGTGTGGGCCTGGAGTAACTCCTGGAGCACTTCCCCGTCACTTTCACTTGCCATGCGTAACAAGAGCACCGGGTAATCACCAGAGATGCCATAAGCCCAGAGCGCTGGTTGGCCGCGGCTGTTAGTGGCCAGGGTGGCGACATCCGCCCGGCGGGCGCGATGGGGATAGAACAGCAACGAGAGCATCTGCTGCACCCGCTCCATCATATTGCCGCGCATGCCCAATTGGCGTAACTCGCGCTCGGCCTGGCTGCGTGTGCGCTGTAACGCGCGGTCAATCGCCGTCCAAACGCGAAAGCGGCGGGCCAGGCTAATCGTGGCTTCGCGGGTGGGGGCGCTGAGCGTGACAAAGACCAGTTGGACGGCGCTGTGCGGCGCTAGTTGGATCTCCTGGCCGAGGGCCATCACCGGATCAAGCGTTGCCCCGGTGACGCCTTGCCATTCCTCCTGCCACCAGCGTTGATCGGCCAGGGCTTGGGGCAACGCGGCGTGTTGGCCGCGGCCCAGGAAACGGGCCCGGTCACTTTCATAGCGTGTCCGCAGCCAC
Organism: Caldilineaceae bacterium; assembly: GCA_022842065.1. The sequence goes on along the minus strand of JALHQH010000036.1, from coordinate 109,731 downwards.
GGGGTGGGCACGGTCGCGGTAGTTTGGGTCATGGGGCGCGTCACCAGCATATGGGCCAGAAAATTTGGCTGCTCGGTGGCGGCGCGCGGGCGGCGGCGGAAGAGCAAAAGCCCTGGATCGGGCAGATATTCGCTTTCGACAAAGAGCTTGGCAAAGGCTTGGTGGCGCCGGTCCGCCCCGGTGGGGGAGAGCACGACCTCGCCATAACTGGTGAGGCCAAGGCGGCGGCTTTCATCGCCCTCGTTGGTCAGGGTGATGCGCCGGAATTCGATATTCTCATCGGCCCCGACAAAGATCTCCATTTGCAGGAAGATGCCATGATCGCGCCGGCGAAATTCCGCCATGTGCGGGTGAAAGGTGACTTCTTCATAATCGCCGACCGCGCCGGTGGGTTGGCGCCCCGCCGACCAGAGCGCGCCACTTTCCAGATCTTGTAGATAGAGCCAATTCCCCCAGTTGTCGCGCGTTGTGTCCGCACGCCAGCGGGTATAGGCGATATCCCCATTTGCACTATACCCGGCCCCGGCGTTGGTTACCATCACCCCATATTGGCCATTGGAAAGATAATGAACTAGCGGCATTGGGCTATCAACCGGCACGCGCCAGGGATGGGCGGCGGCTGGGGCTTGCGGTAACTGGAGCGCACCCTGTTCATCTTCATGGGGGAATTGTAGGGGCGCACCTTGGGGAATCTGCTCTTGCAGCAGGATCTCGACACTCTCGATCATCGGTTCGGCGTGGAAGCGTTCCACCATGCGCTTGCCTTGGAGATAGTCGGCCAGCGCCAACATGATCATCCCCTGGTGATGGGCCATGTACGAGCGGACAATCGCATGATCCTGGCCGAGATTCAGATGCGAGGGCGTAAAATCAATCGCCTCATAGAAGCCGTAGCGGCCAATCGCGTTGATCCGTTTGAGCTGTTCAATATTCTGGATCACCTCGCGCGGGCGGAACGGTAAGGCCAACAGCGAGGCATAGGGCGCAATCACCAGATCATCGGAGAGGCCGCGCTTGAAGCCCAGGCCAGGTGCCCCAAAGGCCCGATATTGATAGTTCATGGCCGCGTCAAAGGTGTAAAAGCCGGATTCGGAAATCCCCCAGGGCACCCCTTTTTGGCGGCCATAGGCGATCTGCTGGTCAATGGCGGCCAGACAGCTCTGGTAGAGCAAGGTGTCCGGGTAGGCGCGCAGCAGCAGGGGCGGCATGAGATATTCAAACATGGTGCCACTCCACGAAAGCAGCGCCTGCTCCCCGCCATCGACTTGGGTCAGGGGGCGGGCCAGATGCAGCCAGTGCTGCTGGGGCACATCCTGTTTCGCAATCGCCAAGAGGCTGGCAATGCGTGCCTCCGAAGCCAGCAGATCATAGTAGCTGTTATCGAGGCGGCCTACATCCATGTTGTAGCCAATGTGAAAGACCTGGCGCTGGCGGCTATAGAGAAAGCTGAAATCCATCTCCTGCACAAAGGTGTCGGCCTGATTGGCCAGATCGCGCAGATTTTCCAGCAGGGCAGCCGAGGCTCTGGCGGCCGCGTTGAGCTGTGCCCCCAGATGGTCACACCAGCGTTGGGCAGCCTCCAATTCACTGGGGCTCCAGTGATGTTCGACCCCGCCGATCTGTTCGTTGGCCAATTCAATGGTCAGCGCCTCCAACTTGGCCTGCCCAACGGTGCAGAGCTGTTCGATCTCTTGCCAGCGGGCGGTTGAGGGCAGGGCGGCGGTCAACCCGTGCCAGGCGCGCTGTAACGCGGGCGAACTGTCGGCGGCCGTAAAGACGGCTGGTGGTGCAGCCAGCAAGGTCAGCCAAGGCAACATCTGCGCAATCTCGCGCTGCATGTTGCGTAGATGTTGGTGGATGCGCTCGCTGTAGATACGGCAATCGCGCAATACTTCTGTATCCATGGAGGCCGCACTGCGCGCCAGCAGCCGATCCAACTCTTGACTGCGCTCATCAATAATGGTATTGAGCAGGGTATACCACGCTTCGGGCCGTTCGCGCCCCCGGCCCACCAACTCTTCTAAGTCATGCAGATAGTGACGCAGGGCAAGCTGTGAATCATTGGTCGGCACGGCGACAGTCGAGGGGATGGTCAAACGTGTGGCCGCGCTTGACGCCGCGGATTGATCGTCGTTCGCCGAGAAGACATTGGTGCGCGTGGCAGCGTCGACCCGTTCGGCGAGCAGCCGGATGGTATCGAGCAGCCCTTCCCACCATTGCCAGCGCCAGATGCGCTGCTGGGGTAGGGTCAAGCAGCCTTGTTTGAGCGCGATCAAACAGCCGGCCAGATTACCACTATCGACGGTGGAGACATAGCTGGGCGGCAGCGGTGCCAATGAACTGGTGTCGATCCAGTTAAGAAAGTGGCCGCGGTAGCGATCCAGCCGCCCCATTGTCTCAAAGGTGAAGCGCAGCCGGAAGGCCAGGTCCGCCACACTGATATAGCCAAGATCATAGGCGGAGAGCATGGCCAACAGGTAAAGCCCCACATTGGTGGGTGAAGTGCGATGGGCCACCACCCCGCGCGGTGATTCCTGAAAATGATCGGGGGGGAGCCAATTATCATCCGGTCCAACAAATTGCTCATAAAAGAGCCAGGTCCGCCGCGCATAGGTACGCAGTTGACGCCGATGTTCGACGGTGGGGGCGGGCACATCGCTAATAATCGGGCGACTAATCCAATAAGCGATCTCCGCTGCCAGCAGCCAGACCAGAAAGAAGGGGGCGCTAACCAAGAGCGCGCTTGGATTGGTCAAATTGACGACGAGTGCCAATAGCGCCACCACAATGATCGAGGGCAACATGCGGACTAAGGTGGCTTCGACCGTCACATTGCGGCCAAAGAGCCGCACGGCGCGCGCCGCGGTGGTCCACTCCAACATCTTGCGGCGGCGAATCAAAAGCCGGACGAGGGTGCGGCCCACGGCATCAAGGGTCAACAGTGATTCGTAGGGCAGGAAGGCCAGGAAGAGCAGCCAACGGAGCGCACTGTTGCTTAAGGAGCGGAGAAAGCGCTGCCACTCATTGCCGCGCGTGCTGGTCAGCGCGCTAATGAGGCCCATGATGCCACCGACAATCAGCGAGAAAGCCGGAGTCAACAGGCCGAGCAAGGTCCAGAACCAGGGCGCACCGGGTAAAATGGTCCAGCCGGCCAGAAAGAGCAGCAGCAATGCCGGTGAGAGTAGGCTGCGGCGCAGATTATCGGCAATTTTCCAGCGGCTGATCAGGGGCAGATCGCTGCGTTGGTAAGTGCGCTGGCCCGTGGCTGGGTCAACCCGTGGGGTCCACGGGGCCAGCCAGGGCAGTAGCTGCCAATCCCCGCGCACCCAGCGGTGGGCGCGCAAGACATTGACGAGGTAATGGGGTGGGTAATCCTCATAGAGCACAATATCGGTGACCAGGCCAACACGGCCATGCATCCCTTCAAAGAGGTCGTGGCTGAGCAACGTATTTTCTGGTACCCGCCCAACCAGGCTGCGTTCAAACGCATCCACATCATAGATCCCCTTGCCCACATAGATGCCGGCCCCAAAGAGATCTTGATAGACATCGGAGACTGCCAGCGTATAGAGGTCGATCCCGGTGTCGCCGGCAAAGACGCGGGTGAAGCGCGAGCGGTTCGTGCTGGTCGGCTTGATCTCGGCCCGCGGTTGGAGCACGGTATAGCCCGCGGTCACGCGGCTCGATTGGCCGGCAAATTGGGCGCGGTTGAGCGGATGGGCAAGCGTCCCGACCAACCGTTGTGCCCCATCGCGCGGCAGCACTGTATCGGCATCCAGGGTGATCACATAACGAATCTGGGCTAAGCGCGTGAGATCGCCTAGTTGTACGTCATAGGAGGTGTCACTGGCTCCCCGTAATAATTGATTGAATTCGTGGAGTTTACCCCGCTTGCGCTCCCAGCCGATCCAAGCGTTTTCACTCGGATTGAAGAGGCGGTGGCGATGAAAAAAGTAAAAAGGCTGATGGCTGTATTGCTCATTGAGCAGCGCCATCCGTTCGCGGGCGCGATCCAGCAGACTTTCATCCTCGGGCATCTGGGCGGCGGGCGCATCGGCAAAGTCACTCAGGACGGCAAAGCTGAGGGCCGGATCCGTATTGCGCAGATAATGTTGTTCCAATTCACTCAGTAGATTGTCGACATCGGCCGCGCTGGCAATCAAGCTGGGAATAACGACCATGGTGCGACAGCTCTCCGGAATGCCTGCGCTAAAGTCGAGCTTGGGCAGCGTACGCGGGGGGATCAGGTGGGTGACCGCCCAGTTGACCAGATTCACGGCCACGGTAAGGGCTGGAATCAGGGTGAGTAAGATGGCTAGCACAGCCGTCAGCGCGTTGCGGTCGGTGGTGGTCAGGTAGAGGACAACAAAGGCAAGGATCACCAAGGTGACCAACCAAATGGCACTCAGGTACGCGGCGGTGGGGTGCCGCAGCAGTCGTTGGCGGCGCGCGGTGCTGCTGTTTGCGCGGTAATCGAGTTGGGCTTCTAACGCCGCCCGCCCGGCAGCCAAAAGATAGTACCCGACATGGCAGGTCCGCGCTAGCTGGAGATTAAGGTCGCCATAGGGGCGGTTGCCATTCAGCCCGACTTCAAGGGCGCGCTCAGTGTCAAGCGCGCCCTTGCCGTTGGTTTCCTGCAACTGGTGCTCCAGCGGCTGGGGGGGGGCAACGGGTTGGGCTGGGGTGGCGGCGTGCAGCGCGGCGTCGCTATGGCGGTAGGCGGCATAGGCCAGATCAACCACCTGTTGGGCGACCAGCAGTTCGCTATGGTCAGACCCAAGCGCCAATGCTTCAATTTCACCCCGATAGCGATTGCGCGTGGCAAAATCCATCACTGTGTAGACCCCGGCTGGATCATCGCACAGGCGTTGGTGGACCAGACTGACACGCTCAAAAAAGTCCTGCCAATCATAGGCATCGAGCAGGCGCAGGCTGGGAATACTATTCGCAATTAGATCTTGATCATCGAGTGGGTGATCGCCGCTCACTGCCAAAAAGCGCTGTACATCGTCGGCGCTGAAGACAGCTCCCTGGTCGGCTACCTGTTGCGGATCGAGCTTGGTAATGTGGGCCGCGGCCCGGGCTAAATTTTCCAGCAAGATCAGCCGCAACATAATCGGCAGCGCCCACAGCTCACCCATAGTGAGATCCGCCTGCTGCTGATAGGCCATGACAAAGCGGACCAGGCGTTCAGCATCGAATTGAAATTCATCGCGCTGTAAAAAAGCCTGGGCGACAGCATAAACGCGCGGGATTGCATCAACCTCAGTTTGCTGCTCAGTTTGCTGGTCGTCTGCGGCGGCGGGGCTAAGTTTAGGCAGCTCGTGGAAATATTTGGCCGGCAGATCTTCTTTCACCTGACGGAGCGCTTGTTCGACGGTGTAAAAGTTGTCGAGCAGCCATTCCGCTGCGTAAGAGATCGCCAGCGCTTCCTCGGTTGTGGTGACCAACATGGCTTGGGCTTGGCGCAGTAACTTGGCGTAAAGCGGCAACCGATCTAAAAAGCGGGCTGTGGCCGCAGTGGGCGTACGGCCACTGGCGCGCTGATCAAACTTGACCACAATTTTGTGTTCGGTAGCCAGTTCGTATGCCGCCAACTCCAGCTTGCTGGGCGGGGACACGGGGGTAGCAGTGGCAGCAGCGGTTGACGCCTGGGGGATCAGTTCAGATTGCGGTTGGGACATTAGGATTTACTCGCTCAATTTGCTGGTTGATCTCGGCCTCTTCCCGCTCATCGGTGGGCGGCCGCATCGCCTGTTTGTTGATCGCTTCCGAGGCGCGTTCGGCCTGGGTCTGTTCGAAGTTGAAACTGGGCATATCCTGCAGCATCAAGATCGGAGTGGTGCCATGATCAATAAAGCTGGTGACAAGACTGCCATAAGGCCACTGCCCTTGACCGCTGTAGCCATGCGCACTCAAGACCACCAGATCGATCTCCTGTTGTTGAGTAAACTTATGGAGGGCTGCAGGAATGTTATCGCTGGTCAGCACATGAATCTGCGGTTGGGGGATAAGCCGACTGCGCAATTGTTCAAAATAAGCGGTGGCTTGTTGTTGATTGCGTTCAACAATCTGGCGAGAGAGCCCTTCATCCTCGGCGGTCAGTGGCATGCGCTGAAAGAGCACCGGTGGTGCAACCACATGGATCAGATGGAGCTTGGCTTCATGCTGCCCAGCCAAGGAAGTGGCAAAGGGCAAGATATGCTCGGCGCGTTGTGAACCATCAAGCGGCGCCATTACCTGGCGATAGTCCAATGCCGACCAGTTGCCGCTTTGGCATTCATGATCCATCTGGTAGGCGCGGACTAGTAGAATCGAAGTCCCGATGCGATGGATGACCTTTTGGGCGATGCTGCTGACATTCCAGCCGTTGATGCCCCCTTGCCCATGACTGCTGAGGACAACCAGATCGATCTCCTCTTGCTGGGCATATTCCAAGATGCGATCGGCAACCCGGCCTTCTAGTAGCACATTCTGGCGTTCGACGGTGGTAAAGGTTGCCAACTGATTGCTAATCTCATCGAGATAGGTCTGCGCTTCGGTTTTGCGCAGTTGCCAATCGACCGGGCTAATGGCGGCATTGTGGGCTTGGCGCTCCATCACATGCAGGAGGGTAATCGTGGCCCCACTTGCTTGCGCCATCGCAACCGCATGGGGTAACGAACAGGTAGACAGCTGTGAGCCATCCAATGGGACTAAAATTCTCTCGAACATAATGTTTGCCTCCATGATGAGAATAAAAGCGGTAAGATTAATCATTTAACGAACATCAGTAACGATTAATCGGCGGTGGGCAATTTCGTCTGTTGCTGCCTGTGTCGCCGCGGATGGCGCGGATAGAGCAGCCGCTGATAACCCGCCGCCAAACCGATCCCACTGACAGCCCCGGCGACCACATCGCTGGGGTAGTGGGCACCAACATAGACGCGACAAAAGGCGACCACCAGCGCAATGAAATAAAAGAAAGGGCGTAAGCGCGGGTAGTAACTACCCAACAGCCAGGCCCCACCAAAGGCCGATGCCGAATGGCCCGAGGGAAAAGAGTGGCGTTGCGCCGGTGCCCCGACCACGACCGCTTCGGCAATTTGGGCATAGGGCCGGCGGCGCCGGAAGATTGATTTGAGGGGGAATTCAACGGTCGCCGTTGTTAACCAGAGCACTGGGGCGACACGGCGCATAATCCGTGGCGTGTGGGTGTGGCCACGCGCTTCGTCCCAATAGCTGGCAATCAATAGGCCAAAGATCCAGCCATCACCCCGGTTCATCACCATTGTCACGCCATCCATCAGCAGATCGAGAAAGCGCGGGTGGGGCATGGTATTAATGCGGGCAAAGAGTTGGGTATCAAGCTTTTGCAGCCAGTTGAGCTGCTCAGCCCAACGGCGGTGTTTCGGATGTTCTGTCACAGTTGTTCTTTCATCAACCACTTGCGTTGAACCCAACCGGGTACGCGTAAGACAAAGAGGGCCAACACCGCCGCGCCAATGGCCAAAATGAAATGGTAGGTCGCGACCGCGACACCGATCCCTGCGACGAAAAGGAGCGAGGCCGCCGTGGTTAACCCTTCCGGTTGGCCTTCTTTTCGACCGCGGATGATGGTACCGGCCCCAAGAAAGCTCACCCCAGCGACAATGGCTTCGATGATCCGAATCGGGTCCGCACGTAGGGCTGATCGGTCAACCACAAAGGCTTCAACGATCACGTTACTTAAGCCAACCAGTAGCGCCGCAACACCACCTACCAGCATGTGCGTACGCAAGCCAGCCGGTTTATCGGCCGCTTCGCGCTCCAAGCCGATCAGTCCGCTCAGCAACATCGCCAGCGCAATGTTGCCAAGGAGTTGTAGTTGTATCCACATGAGTAAAGATCCGTTGTCTGGTCACTGGTAAGGTGTAAAGGCTGATTTGTAAAATCCCTGGCGCGCGCCCTTGCTTACCAGGGCACATCTGTAACGCTCTGCATAGGCGTAGCTGATCTGTGTTAGATCCAGCGGGCTAAGTGCAATGACGCTAATGGAATAATAGCAGGGAAAGTATACAAAGATACCCTATCAGGGCACACCGTAGAGGTACAAAATCATATATAAGCGAGCGGTGGGGCTGGTTGGCGCAAACCAGCAGGGGATAGACAGGGGCTAGATCAGGGGCTAGATCTGGGCGTGAATTACCAGCCCGAAAAGGGATGTTCAACCAGATTCGAATTATAATAGCGTGGATCGTCAGTCACTTCGCGCCCAAGCCACGGTGGACGCGCAAAGGGCTGTTCGACACTGTCAAGCTCGATTTCGGCCATGATCAGCCCGGCGTTAACCCCCAGGAATTCATCAACTTCCCAAGTTGCGTCGCCCTCCGTCAGGGTATAGCGCACTTTTTCGATCAGCGGCTGATGACAAAGATCGGCCAGGAGTTCGCGCGCATCTTGTACGGGAATTTCATATTCATATTCGGCCCGGCTGGCACCACTGCTCTTACCCTTGATCGTCAGATAACCCCAGCCTTCGCCATTTGCTGTGTTTTCGACCAAACGTACCCGCACCGTGCGTGCTTTTTCGGTGCTTAGATACCCTTGCCGGTAACGCAGCCCCTGCGCAGCGCGCCAGCCATCCCCTTGTACCAAAAATTTGCGTTCAATTTCCCGACCCATACCTACTACCCCACTAAGATTGGTTGGCGCAACGGGGCGGTTGGTTGCTGGACGGGGAACTGCATCGCCGGCTGCTTGCGCAGTGGACGGCCCTCGGCGAGCAACTGTAAAAGCCCGATTACATAATTTGTGTTTTTGTAGTCTTGCAAATCAAGCGTCTCGACGGTGCGGGTAACGAGCTGGGCTGTGGTTGCTTCCACGGCAATGGTTCGCAAGTCAACCCGGTCGTTGATGCGCAGATCGCTGATCTCCACCTGACAGCCATAGAGCAGATAGTGGCGGCGTTGCTTGTGGACTTTTGCCACTTGCAAAGCCGGCGTTGCCCCTACGGCTTCGTGCAGAAACTGTTCTATAGTGTAGCTGGAACGTAACAGCGGCGGCAAATCGACACTTAGCCAGGAAAAAACAAACTCGCGCAGGAGCGCGCGCGTCAGTGGGAAATCAATTTGTAGATGGGGGTGCCAACGTTCAATGCCTTGTTCCCGGCGACGCAGCACTTTGGTATCCAGTTTGCCGTTGCGGAGTTTAACACTGTAATCCGGATTGGCCGCCGCAAGGATGTACGTGTCGGTCTCTGTGCCCTGCTTGACGGGCTGATAGCTGCGTTCCATGTGTTCGGCCAGGGGACCAAACTCTTTACCAAAAAGACGAAATTCATAACGCGGGTCGCTACTCTGCTTATTCATTTTCACTCCAAAATTGGGAATTGTGCGCTTTGGGGAGGCCGAAATCAGCGCGTACAGTTACAGACTACACCGACGATTAGGGGCTACGGATGTAGGCTGATCTAGCGTAATGAAGGACGGTAGGCTTCATTATATCGGGAAAGGAGAGTCACTGTCACTGTACAATGGTATAGAAACTAGATACACTGCTAACGAACTAGCCAGCAGTGCGTTAGTAATGGCCGCGCTAGTACAGTGTCAGCGAAATTCTGCTAGATTAAAAACCGCGTTCGTCCCGCTAGGACGAAAAACCCAGCAAAATTTCGCTGACAAAACACCAGAGGTATCCAACACCCGCTAAGTACGTTTAACCCCTGCCGCAAAGCTCTGCCCTGCCTGTAACTGTACTTTGTATCTAAGCCCATCGTAATGGGGACATTCTGCCACTAAGCTTGCCCACAGGGTGAATAAGATTCATCATCCCCCTATTCTATTGATCGCTGCGAACTAAAGGAGAAATTGTATGAAGCTGGAAAAACAACCCAAATTGGCAAAGTCGATGCTGCTCATGTTGCTGACTTTGCTCCTCTCTTTTACACTCACGCTCAGTGCCTGCGAAGGTAATGATGCGGATGTTGACAATGACAATGGCGTCGGGATCGGAGCTGACAACGACAACACTAACGATGATAGTCTGGATGGCGTCGGTGACGAGGGCGGTGGCGTGATTGACGGTGACGGTGCCGAGGGGGATGACGTTAACGAAGAGGAGTAATGTTTACTCCTCACCCACGCCCGAACTCTACGCCCGAACTCTACGCCCGAAGCAATGAACAAAGCGCCATCAGTCCAGACTGATGGCACTTTGTTCATTGCTTGTACTGGACTATCGCGTTGCCCGCAACTGAGCTGTCGCAGGGCGAATCGCGCGGCAGCGGCTCCTGTTAGTCGGGGACTGCGTCCAGGGGCTGCGCTGGATCGCGTAGGACAAGAGCATTCAAGGGCATGCCTGTTTTGATCCACTGTTGGGCCAGGGTGCTCTCTGTCGGTGGGCGATTCATCACAAAGGCTGCCAAGAGCCGGCTGGTGGGGGAGAGCCACCAGCTGCTAAAGGCCCCGCCAGCGATATCACCGCGATAGACTACCGTCTCTGCACCTTCGTTATCGCCCCAAAATTCGTAGGATAGATCAAAGAGATCAGAAAAGAAGTAGGGCAGATGGATAAACTCCTCCCGTTCACCACACATCACACCGGCGACATGTTTGCCCTGCGCAACGGCATTGTCCCAGTGTTCAACGCGGCGTAATTTGTCCTGAAAGAGTCGATCCGGATAGCGCGCGACATCGCCGGCGGCGTAGACATCAGGTACGTTCGTCTCTAAAAACTGATTTACCACAATGCCATCATCTAATGCCAGTTCAGTCCCGGCAAAGAGCTCAACCGCGGGGCTGGCCCCGATGCCGACAACGACTAAATCTGCCGGCAGATCTTGACCGTTTGCCAAACTAACATGGCTAACATGGTCGGCTTCGCTGTGGATGCCGACGACTTTGCTCTGGCGGCGCATGGTAACGCCCTGGGCACAGTAATATTGTTCAAAAAAGTTCGCCATGCGTGTCGTCAAAAATGTTTCCCAGACGTGGCTACCGGGAAAAACGAGGGTTGTCTTTACACCTAATTGCTGGAGGACGGCGGCGACTTCCATGCCGATAAAGCTCCCGCCAATGACGACGGCTTGTTTGGCCGTCGTGGCGGCGATCTGTAGGCGTTTGGCATCGTCCAGGGTACGCAGATAGTAGATGCCGGCCACTTCTGCCGCCGGCATGGTCAGTGGCCGTACACGCGCCCCGGTGGCGATCAACAGCTTCTCATAACTAATTGTCTCACTCTTGCTGTGGAGGCGTTTTTGCGTGAAATCGACCCGTTCGATGCTGGTCTCTAGGACTACTTCGATCCCATGTTCCTCATAGAAGGTGGGTGGGTTAATGAGGATTTCAGGGCAGGTGCGTTGGCCAAGCAAAAAAGCTTTAGAGAGGGGCGGGCGTTCATAGGGCAGATGGCTTTCGGCAGAGATAATGGCCAACTCGTGTGGGCGTACACCATGCGCGACAAAGGCCTGGGCCGCATAGCCGGCCACCAGACCACCACCCAAAATCACATAGCGAAAATTTTTCAAGCGAGCCTCCTTGGCTTGGCCTGGTGTTGCGTCTGCCCTCGACGCCGCACCGGCGATCAAGCGGCTTGTGAGGCAGTGCGCGCCGGTGCCCCGGTTGGCCGTCGGCGATGGCGGCGGATGCGCTTTTCAATGGTAAAGTAATCTTCTAGCGCAAGCAGTAGATAGTTCAAAAATAGAGCTAAACCGGCGACAACCAACGAACCACCGAGAATTTTGTCATAGCGATTTTGGGCAATGCCATCAAACAGCAGCGTCCCCAAGCCGCCAGCCCCAAATTTAGCTCCGATCGTTGCGATCGCAACGGCGACAATGGTTGCCAGTCGGACGCCAGCTAGGATTACCGGCAGTGCCAGCGGCAATTGCACCCGCCACCAGCGTTGCCAGCTATTCATCCCCATGCCTTTAGCCGCTTCCAACATGGTTGGCGGCACCCCACGCAGGCCCACCACCATGTTACGCACGAGGATGATCTGCGTGTAGATGACCAATGCCACAATGACAGAATTTTGGTTCAAGCCAAAGATCGGTAGCAATAAGATCAGCAGCGCAATACTGGGAATCGTATAGAGGGCACCGAGGATGCCCATCACAACAGTGGCCAGGCGCGGCAGCCGGGCCAGTAAGATACTCAACGGCAGCGCAATTAGCAGCGAAATGAGCAGGGCGGTGCCGGCCATAAAGAGATGTTCTTGTAACAGCCCCCAGATTACTTCTGGATTATTGATGACGTAGTTCATCAGGCCCCGTTGCTCCTTACCTCGTGCAAGCCTTCGCTCTCTATTTCGCTCTCCATTTCGGCCCTGATTTCGTCCTGTGTTTGGCTACGGATGGGGGCATCGCTGCCAATTTCACTACCCTCTGTGGAATTGCGAATATCGTCCAGCGTCAATAGTCCTGTCGGCTGGGTCTGGCGCGTAACCACCAACGCCGGGGCATTGGTGCGCAGGAGCAGGGACAAGCCTTCACGGAGACTCTGCGTATGGTCAATGCGGGGTTGGCCGTTAGGATGAAAGTTAGTCGGCAATCGACGCATGGCCGACTCGACGCGCAACAGCCCCAACTGTCGGACCATGTCGTCACCGCCCACCAACTCGTGGACAAATTCGTCCGCCGGCCGGCTGAGAATCTCAATCGGTTTGCTATATTGGACGATTTTGCCCCGGCGCATGACGACAATTTTGTCCGCCAGCCTTAGTGCTTCCTCGACATCATGGGTGACAAAGAGAATTGTCTTGCGTAATTGCCGTTGCAGCCGTACCATCTCATCTTGCAGGCTGGTGCGCGTAATCGCATCCAGTGCGCCAAAGGGTTCATCCATGAGAATCAGATCCGGATCCCCCGCTAGGGCGCGCGCAACACCGATCCGCTGCTGTTGCCCACCCGACAGTTGTGAGGGGTAGCGGTCACAATACTGGGCTGGCGGCAGATCGACCAGATTCAGGAGTTCATCGACTCGGTTACGAATCCGCTCTTTGTCCCAACCCAACAATTCAGGCACTACACTGATATTTTGTGCCACCGTCATATGGGGAAAGAGGCCAATCTGTTGGATGACATACCCAATCTGCCGACGCAACTTGGTCGCGTTGATCTGTTGAATATCTTGATCATTCCAGAAGATCGTGCCGGATGACGGATCATAAAGCCGGTTGACCATCTTCATCAAAGTCGTCTTGCCACAGCCGGATGGCCCCAGCAGCACAACAAAATCGCCATCAGCCACGGTAAAGTCACAATGATCGACCGCTGGATGATCCACACCGGGAAATTGTTTGGTTACTTGTTCAAAACGAAGTTCGCCCATCTTGTTTCCCTTAAGGGTAAGTGGGTTGGTTGGCTGGTTAGTTAGTTTGTTTCATAACCAACCAACCATGTCATCAACCAACCAACTAACCAACTATTACACTACTCCGTAATCAACCCCTGCGCGACGAGGAATTCGCGTGCGACATCAGCCGGTTCGCGTTGATTGCCGCTGACTTCATAGTTGAGGCCTTGCATGGTTTCATCTGTGAGCAGCGAAGAGAGCTGGTTGAGCGCTGCGGGCAGGCCAGGATTCGCATCCAGTACAACCTGTCGTACAACAGGTGCAACCTGGTAGGGCGGCCAGAGCCCTTGATCATCCTCAAGCAAGACCAGGTCATTGGCGGCAATTTCCCCGTCGGTGCCAAAGGCGACAACGACATCGGCTTCCCCATTCAGTAGGGCTTGGTAGCGCAGGCCGGCATCGACCGCCAGCAATTCCTGGGGCGTAAAGTCACCATAGACATTCTGCAGGCCAGGTAACCCATCTTCGCGTTCCGAAAATTCGGGGGGCGCTGCAAAGATCAGTTGATCGGCTTGCGCAACCAGCTCCGAAATGGTGGTAATGTCCAACTCTTCGGCACGGGCACGGGTCATCGCCAGGGCCTGCGTATTGTTCATCGGGGCTGGGGCCAGCCAAGTCAGATCAAATTGCTCTTCATAAGCCGCCTTTACCGTCAGATAGACCTCTCCGGCATCGGTCATCATGGGTAATTGCAATACTGTCAGCAGGCCAGTCCCCGTATATTCCGGATAGATGTCGACTTCTCCATTCAGTAGCGCTTGTTGGATGACCGGTGTGCCACCGAGGTTAATCTTCCGTTCTACCTGAAAACCAGCACTTTCGAGCAAGATGGCATACATCTCGCCCAGAATAAAAGATTCGGTAAAGTCTTTCGAGGCAACCACCAGCGGCGCGCCGGCTTCATTGGCTGCGCTGATTGCAGTCCCTTCCGGTGCTGCCCCAGGTCCGCTGGGTAGATTGGCGCACCCGGCCAGCGCAAGGGCCAAAATGAGCACCAGGCTCAGAAAGAGCCAACTGGATGTCTGGTGACGCTTTGATGGATTTGTTGTAAACATCTATTTCTCCTTTAGGATAAGTTAAACTGGTGCTTCTAGGGTACGATGTAGCCCATTAAGTAGTAATTCTGCTGCTAACGTCAGCAGCGCTACAGGAATAGCACCGACGAGTAAGATTGAAATGTCGTACATGGCAAAGCCGCGCACGACATAGAGGCCTAAGCCCCCACTGCCAATAAAGGCGGCCAGCGTGGCGCTGGCGATCACTTCGGTGGTGGCGGTGCGAATGCCGGTGACAATCACGGGCAAAGCTAATGGCGTCTCGATTCGCCAGAGAATCTGATTGGCGGTCATCCCCATCCCTCGTGCTGCTTCGCGGATTGCCCCATCAATGGTGCGGTAGGCCGCATCGGTGTTAATCAGAATGGGTGGCAGCGCCAATAGCGTCAGGGCGATCGCGGCTGAGGTAAACGAAAGGCCAAAGTAGGGAATCGCCAAAAAAAGTACAGCCAGGCTAGGGATCACGCGCAATCCATTAAACAGGTTGATCACGGTGGCCGCCGCGCGACGTGACCGTGCGGTCCAAATCCCGAGCGGCACACAGATGAGAATACTTACCCCTAATGCCACTGCTACCAACCGCAAATGCTGCCCAATCGCACCCAGCAACTCACCTTGGTGGGTACTGGCATAGGCATAGGCTCCTTGGATCATTTCAAGCATAACGATTCGCTTTTTGTGTTACGGGCAACAACTAAATTAGCCGGCCAAATTGTCCAATCAAAAACAACAATTACTACGCAATAGTAAAGCATGATGCTGTAAAGCTTCACTCTATGGGTACATGTCAAGGTCATAGCAAAGGATACAAATCTGCTGATTCTCGACTGAGTGACAGTTTGTGGCGCGGCTAGACGACTAGTCTGCACGCTTGCTTGAACGTATAAAGAAGGCATAAAAGAGGAGTGCCCCTTTCCAACCGCTGGATAAGGAAAGGGGCAGAGGTATAAGGTAGATTTATTTAAAAAATGGTCAGAGAGGGCTCTAACCAAATCAGCGGCTAACTATGCTCGATCTTACAAAAGCTGCTGGGCAAAAAATGTAGCATGTTCGCGACTTTGAATATCAAGCTTGCGAAAGATATTGTGGACATGATTTTTGACCGTGCCCACTTCGATGATCAATGCCTCAGCAATTTCCTGGTTCGTATGACCTTTTGCCATCAAACTGAGGACTTCGCGCTCGCGCGCCGTTAATTCTTCACATTGGCTAACCCGCGCCGGCAAGCGATGCTCTTTTTCAGTTTCTGCGATCCGCTTTAACTCGGCCAAACGGTTCATCAGGCCGGCGGCGACCCCAGGGGCAACAGGAAATTCATCCTGGTAAAGTGATCGCATTTTTTTGATGAGATCGGGCAGCGATTCATCCGCATAGACATAACCGGCAGCCCCAGCTTCAATACATTGTAAAATGGCCGTTGTCGAACGAATTAGATCGGTGATTAAAACTTTTACATTGTTATGTTGTTCAAACAGCAGGTGCGTAAGCTGCAAGGCTGAATTTTCTGGTAAATCGATGCTGATCAAGACGATATCACAGCTCGCTTCCTGTAAACGGGCAAGGACCGCTTTGATCGTAGACACAGAGCCGATCACCTGAAAATCTAATTCAGTCTGTAGCGCAGCGGTAATGATGTCACCAACAAGCTGGTGTTCATACACCACCAATATACGAATCACAAAGACCTCCTCTAACTGGCTGCTCCGGCTGAGCCGCCATGCGCCGCGCTCGCATTTCTGCACTTTTCCGTGACTAGGTCTATGGACGAATAGAGGGCAGTACCTCAAATATTGGTTCGCCAGCGGTCTTTCTGCAGGGGTAGAAATGCCGCTGGCGAACTCACTGACGTATCCCCTTTGGGGCCTAGCGATTGTTTATCCGACTGTAATGATTGTTTCTGTATTTGCATGGCGCGTCTGTGTTGTAATCGGCAGACCTAATTTCTTTAGAACGCGTAGGGCCGGTGCATTATCTGCTTGAATATCGGCATGGAGATAGGTAATTTCCATCTGGCGCGCCAAGCAGACAAGCTGTTGTAACAAGGCATGACCCACCCCTTGCTGCTGAAAATCATCGCGCACCACTATCGCGATTTCCGCCCCTGAACCCAGCGCATTTGCATCGCCACGGGCCAAGCGGGCCACGCCAACAATCTGTGCTGCTTCATCAGCGTTGGCTAGCGGATCGAAAACCTGCTGATCTTGGTGCTGGGCCCGATAAATCGCGACAACTGCACCCCCCCGTTGTTGATTATCGACCGCCGCAAAATCTCGCGCTCGATCCTGCACTGTTGCTGGATCAAGCTGTTCCGTTGCAATATGAAAACGACGCCAGCGGCTCTCGGGTGAGAGCAAGTAAAAAAAATTGATTAAACGTGCTGTATCTGTGGCCTGAATCAGACGCAGTTGTAACACACGTCCATCCTGTGTCGTATAGTGACAACCGAGTTGTTCTGTGGCCTGCGTTGTCGATTTGGTCTCAAGTGTACTGCTTGTCATTGAACTTCCCTCCACGGCTAGGTTAGCCAGTCATTTTAGTGAATTTTTACACTTACATCATGACATAGGGAAGTTCTGGCCGCGTTGAGACTGTGTACCTGCTTCCAGGAAGCGTTACCAGGAAGCAGGCGGATCGCTGGCGGGGAAAGATTCCCACGAGCGCTCATCTACCTCATCGCGCTCTTGCTCACGGCGAATTGCTTCCTTAACGACGCGTCGTGCATTGGGCGTTTTGTCATCCTGTTGTTGCTCCCACCAGTAGCGGGCCAAATAAACAATCATGCCTAATAATCCGGCCACAACCCAACCCCAGGGGAACGTGCGCGTTTTGCGGCCACGCAATTGGTCAACTTTGTCGCTGACGGTTGCTTTGGCCCGTTTGCCATAACGCTGCACGTAATGCTCGATTTCGTTGACGGCATTTTCGCGTGTATAGCCATAGCGCTGTTGTACCAACCCCAAGACTCGGTCTAATTCACCTTCCAAGCGTTGTCGGTCATCACTGGTAAATTTGCCCCAACCCCGTTTCCATTCGCCACGGAGCTGTCGATATTTGCCTTGCCAAATGTTGTGATTCATTGTCAACTCACTTTCTTGTCATGCTTCTCTCAATCGTTAAGCCGTAGGTCGCAACAGACTGGATCTAACCACGCCCACTGGACATCCGGTAACTGGCGGCAGTTCACTGTTCAGACCGCGCCAGGTTGCGATCTACGATTAATCTACCAGCGGTTGTCATCATTTAACATTTTCTACACGAGTAAAAATGTTAAATGATGACAGAGCCAAGTATACATTGAGTAGAACTTATACTCCCTGGGATGGGGAGGAAAGATAATATTCATGTAATCGATCTTCATAAGCCCGATCCACTGCGGCGCGGTGATCATATTCTGGACTGTCCTTCACTTGCTGGCGGTTAACTTTTACTTTGAGCTGGCGTTCAGCCCAATCAACTGCCACGACCCAGTCTATTCCCACCAAAACATGTTTGCCGGGCAACCAGTTGCGGGTGTCAATCTCCAGATAGCGAATCACCCAGTCATCCTCGCCGGCAAAGAAGTCCGCTGCATGCCCAATTTCTCCATCTGTAGCCGCAATGGCATAACCACGGACGTCGTTAAGCGTGCGCAGATTAGCCGTCAGCTCCTCCGCTTGTGTGGGGGTAGGTTGTGCTGGCAGTGGACCGTTCTCTGCTTCCGCCGCTCCTGGCTCCCTATCAACCGCTTCTACAGGCACCGGTATCGTTGGCATTAGCAGTGGCCCACCCGCTAAGGGCATCGCCGTCCAATAACCGGACCAGCCATAATAGTTATGTAGCTCAATTTCCTGATCACGTGTAAAAGGGCGTTCTAGGTCTAAATCAGGGCTCTTTTCGACCTGTGCTTTGGTCAGATTTACATTGACAATCTCGCGCATAAACTCAATTGAATCAATGGCACTGGTCGCAACCAATAGCCGTCGCCCAAAAAGCCAGGGTCCGGTATCAATCACCAAATAACGCACTGTCCAACTTTGGTCGTCAAAATAAAAATCGTTAACTGCACCGATTGTATCGTCCACTGCACTGATGCGATAGCCAATTAATTCATGTAATCTACGTAACATGACTTCCTCCTTGCGTAGATCTACTCTAGTGCAGATACCCTACTGTAAACTGTTCTCTTCAGCTCTTGGTTTAGAAATTACGGGCAGGTGATGACGGGTACTGCTAACAAAAAGCATAAAAGAAATAAGTAATAAAAGGGATGGCAATTGATACATCCGTTAGATACAGGTTAGGCTATACACTTTAAATCTGCTTCTTTATTGATGCCGCAGCTGACGCCAATTGTGGTACATAAGCACGTTATATTAGCTATTAGGTTGGCTGCCAACCTAATAGCTGGCTGCCAATCGTATCGGTGTACCTTTCTGGTGTGTCATGGTATATAGTTTTTGGCTAGAAAGTGGATAGAGTAAAGCAGTGGCGCAAAGGCCAGGCTGAGCAAATCGGCCTGGCCTTTGCGCACTAAAATTAATCAATCATAGGACTTATACAGCGCTCGGCGGCTGAGCGGGAGCCTGTTGGGCGCGAAGGCAGCGCGCTGCGTAAGTCCTAAATCATTATGAATAATAAGGAACACTGATGACGCGTAGGGAAGCGGCAGCACGGTTGGAGTTTCAGGGCACGCCTGCACAAGCGGCACCAGCCGCAACTGCGTTGCCTAATACTGTAGAAAGTGCCCAGAGTGGGCTGGGCACGCGTACGAGCTCCGCTGCGCCAACTCCGGACGGTGCCACCACCGATTCGGTCAGTCCCAATACGAATGCGAGTATTGAGGCCTTATCACAATTAACCATCCGGCGTGTAATTGGCGCAACCTTGGTGGTGATTGGGGTCAGCCTTGGCTTTTGGCTGCTCTATCGTTTTTACATGGTCGTCTTTATCTTCTTTGCGGCGCTTTCGGTCCAGATTGCGTTAGAGCCGGCCATTGATTATCTGCATCGGCGCGGTTTACAACGTAAGTATGGCATTATGGTCATTTATTTGCTCTTCTTACTGATTTTGGCACCGTTGGGTTGGTTGTTAATGCCGTTACTGATTGATCAGATTGTGTCACTGGCTTTAGACTTGCCGACCTATTACAACGAGTTGCGCACCTCATTGTTACAGACCTCTAATCTCTTGCTGCGGCAAATTGTCCAATTCTTTCCGGCAACCCTCTCTTTTGCTGCTTTTGGTATGGGCAGCGCTAGTGCGGGTGAGGCACTTACTGCTGATTCACTTACGACCTTTTGGGGCATAATGGCCTATGGCGGGCAAATTATCTTTATCATAATTGCTGTCCTCGCCTTGGCCTTTTCCTGGACAGTAGAGGG
Source organism: Caldilineaceae bacterium (assembly GCA_022842065.1). The sequence continues at coordinate 90,003 of JALHQH010000036.1, read as the reverse complement.
CGAGCGCGTCGTCCGGCGTATGCTTTTGCGTGCCCCGCAGGGCAAGCGTGACGAGTTACGCGCCCTGTTTGAAGAAATGGAAGGCAAAATTGGGGCGTACTTTCGCGGGCAAGCTATCCTTTGCCTGGCGGTTGGCCTTGCTTCGGTGGTGATCTTCTTTGCCTTGGGCGTGCCCAACGCGCTGGTCTTGGGGGTGATCATGGCCGTGACAGAGGCGGTGCCAGTCATTGGGCCAATTATCGGTACCATCCCTGCCGTCGCCATGACGCTTTCCGTCGCGCCGGAGATGACGCTCTGGGTGATTATTGGGATTTCAATGATTCAGCTGTTAGAGAACAATTTGTTGGTGCCCCGGATTATGGATCAGTCCGTGGGGGTGAATGCCATCGTTTCGATTCTCGCCATTTCGGCGTTTGGGATCCTCTTTGGCCTGGGTGGTGCGATTTTGGCGATTCCGCTGGCGGCTATGTTGCAGATTCTGGTACGGCGCTTTCTTTTTGCCATGCCCGCCCCAGAAGAGGCGGCCGATGAAGCTTCGGTGACGCAAGATGCCAGCCGCAGCCAGGTTGGCCGCTTGCGGCTGACGGCACGTGCATTAGCTCAGGATGTGCGTAAACAAGGGCGCAACGACCGTAATACAGAGGTAGCTGAGGGCAGCGAGGCAGAACGAGCTGAAGATTTAATTGAGGCAATTGCCCTGGATCTGGATCGATTGCTCGTACAACAGGAGCGTGCGCAATGAGACGTTTTGCGGTGATTTTAAGCGCAGTGCTGGGCACCCTGACCTTGGTGGTGATCGCCTGGCAATTGCGTAGTATTGTGCTGCTCTTTGTGGCTTCCCTGGCGATCGCCGCGGCGGTCGCTGTTCCTGTTAAGGCCAGCCAGGAGCGTGGTTTGCCCCTTTGGTTGGCTATCACCCTTGTCTATGTCACGCTCATTGGTGGGGTAGGCGGCTTGCTGTGGGCCATTAGTGGACCACTAACAGCCGAAATGACCCCCTTGATCCAAGCGTTCATCGGGCTGTACGAAGCGAGCGAACGACTGTGGGGGGATACCCTAATAAGTTACTTGCCGACGGTTGAGGTGCTTACCACCTTTCTGGTGGGGGCCACGCCCGATAGCACCGCCTTTGTGGGCATGGTCGATCTAACTCAACGCTTTCTTGGCCTGGCGAGCCAATTGCTGCTCGCGCTCGTCCTTAGTGCTTACTGGCTCATTGATCGGTTACGTTTTGAACGTCTCTGGCTCTCGTTACTCGCACCCACCCAACGCACCGAGGCGCGTCGCGATTGGCGCGCCCTAGAAGCTGAGGTTGGGTCCTACCTGCGCAATGGCTTACTCCAAAGTCTGCTCGTGGGTGGCTTAATAACCGCCGGTCTGCTGGTGATCGGTGCGCCTTATCCTTATATTTCTGCCTTTGCGGTCGCAACGGCTTGGCTGGTGCCCCTGGTCGGTGGCTTGATTGCAATGGGGATTGTCACTTTGTTGGCTTGGTTTGGTACCCCTTCGATTGCGGCGCTTGTGTTGCTCTATACGGTGTTTGTCTTTGCTTTTACAAAGTTTTTTGTCGAACCGCGCATTTACCAGCGTGAGCAGCACAATGCGATCCTGGTCTTGTTGACAATGATTGCGATGGTCGATGCTTTTGGTCTTTTGGGTTTGCTGGTTGCGCCGCTGGTGGCATTGGCCGTACAAGCCTTCTGGCGTGAATTCCTGACGCCGCCGCCCCCACCACCAGTTACACCCACGTTGGCAAAGGTCCAAGAGCGGCGGGCACGGCTGCAAGCCTTATTGCAGCACGCCGAGCGTCCCCCGCACATCAACAACTTTGTGACCCGGCTGGATGAACTGCTAACCGAAGTCGAGATTGCCCAGCAATCAAAAGGATAATGCGCATGACCGGAAAGTTCTATTAACTTAGGAACGAGGATTATATTAAATCCACAACTTGTCATGGGATGCGACAGGAGACTTTGAGGTCTAATATATTCCTCGTTCCTAAGTACGCTTTCCCTACCCTTCCTCTGCGTCACGCGGTCGATCTTGCCTGTTGCGAAGCTGTCTGTAAGATCAGTTATGCGTGGTATAAGCCTCAATCTTTGTCCCTATGCGGCTAGCACTGGCTGTCGCCAGCCAAAAATAGGCGCGCCCTTCTACTTTCCTGCCTACCAGGGGTTGTTCCCGCTTGATCGATTTGCTCGTGTATGCAGCCGACCACTTTGGTTGAACATCGTTTATCACAACCATGCAAGCTGTTAATGTTCTATAGAGCGCTGTGCTGAGTAGAATTAAGCAAACCTTACTGCCATGTCGCAGTCGTTATCTCTTGGCAAAAATATTGTTGTGTGCATAAAATCATGATATGATAGCGTCATTGTTCGTTTACACACTACGCTAAGTAAATCTAAATTCTAGGCGTTGCTGTTGACTTGCGCTAAAGCTTTTCCCTACGAGCTTGTAACTGAATGACGGACGACCGCTTCGCAGAGCAACGAAATTTGGGACTCATCTGCACCTGTTGTAAGTTGACAGCTCCCTACCCCTGGTTTTGGACTGCTCATTTCCACCAGTAATCACGATATCGTTGCGGAACGTTCTGTTATGTCAACACAGATGGTTTTTATTATCAGTAGACCGCAACGTGTCACCCAGGGGGTACCCGGCATCCTCAGCTGTGAACGGTAGTCTGCATCCTCCGGTGTAGACTACACTGCGGTCTACTGAAATATACAAAAAATAGATGATACAAAGCATCTAGGTGGTTAAGTTAACATTTATGGAATGTAACAGTATAAGGCGGGGAGGCTCTATGACCGGTCAGGTCGTGCATGTCCTGCTGGTTGAGGATGACGAAGTTGATTCAGAAGCGATTGTACGTAGTTTTCAAAAGCATAGTTTCGCCAACCCGATCACAATTGTCACGAATGGTGAAGATGCTTTGAAGGTCTTGCGCGGTGAAGGTGCATACGACCGGATTCCGGCACCGTATCTGATCTTGCTTGACATCAACATGCCACGTATGAATGGCTTGGAATTTTTAAAAATTCTCCGTCAGGATCCAGAATTAAGAAGTAGTATCGTCTTTGTCTTAACAACCTCCGATAGTGCTCGCGATAAGCTGGCGGCTTATCAAGAGCAGGTCGCTGGTTATTTACTAAAGCAACGGTCAGGGACCAATTTTGCCGAATTGGTTCGGATGTTAGATTCTTATTGGCAAGTCGTGGAATTCCCACCTGAAGGTCGTAAATGGATAAGCGCGACGACGTAGTTACGCACAAAGTTTTTATTGTCGAGGATCACGCCGCGATCCGCCAGGGTTACACATTGCTGTTGACGCGTACAGGCAATTTGCGTGTCTGTGGTGAGGCAGCCTCGGCGGAAGAAGCATTGGTTAAAATTAGCGAGCTGACCCCTGATATTGTATTGATCGATTTTTCGTTGCCCGGCATGAGTGGGCTTGAATTGGTCCAGCAACTACATCAACAACAGCCCAATTTACCGACGGTGGTCATTTCGGGCCATAATGAAAATGTTTTTGCCAGCAGCGTCGTGGCCGCCGGCGCGGCCAGCTATATTGTCAAAGAGCAGGCCCCAGCGCGGTTGGTAGAAACCATCTACCAAGTGCTACAGCATCGGCCTACAACGTAAACTGTCATCAAGGCCGCGTTGTGTCGATAGGGGTAACAAGGCAAGATGTATATTTGCTCAAGTGGCAAATATGCATTACATCATATCAGTAGTAAAATAGCAGATGGGTTTTGGATTCATCTATTGTTGGCTTTATTTATTCTAGCGCTGTTTGTAGCTCCGTTTCATGCAGATTCCGGTGCGGAAGCGAGCAAATGTAACAATGTAAAACATTCGACTACAAACAATTGCGGTTTGTCACTAGTTTAGGGAGTATATGATCCACGTTGTCGTTGTTGACCGGATGCGGCTTTTGGCAGAAGCTGTGGCCACAATTTTACAAAATCGCTTAGCGGTAAAAATCGTGGGCCTGACTACTTCTGCTGAGGAAGCGCTTGCGCAACTAGCGCAAGTGGATTGCCATTTGCTGCTGGTTAATGTCAATCTGGCCGAGGGGAGCGCCCTGAACTTGGTGGAGCAGGCCAAACAGAATTATCCGCAGCTAAAAATTCTGGTAATGGGATTGGCTAACACGGAAGCGGTTATCATGCGCTATATTGAAGCCGGTGCACTGGGTTATACACTGCTGGAAGAATCCCTGGACGATCTGCTGGCCCGCATTAGCGCCGCTGCCAAAGAAGAAGCCTTTGTGGCCCCGGAAGTTGCCGCTGCTCTGATCAATCGCATTGCTGATCTCTCTGAAATGCTGGCGGAAGTTGGCATGGTGCCGGAACATTACGACGAGCTAACTGAGCGCGAGCGCGAGATCTTGACGCTGATCGCAACCGGCATGACGAATCAAGCCATTTCTGACCAGCTTACGATTGAAGTGGGTACCGTTAAAAATCATATCCACAATATTTTTGACAAATTGAATGTTAGCAGCCGCAAAGATGCTTCGCTCTATCTGGCTCTCTTACAGCAACATGAAGAGGGTGAAGTTTCTGATATCGATGTGGCACCCAATCTTTGAGCTTACGCTCCGCTTTTGAGCAGCTTACTGTTACTTCGGTTATGCCATTGAATGACCACCCATTGAATGATAACACTGCCGCGCCGCCACCCTTAATAACAGAGGTGCTGGCACTCGAAAAACAACTTGCCGAGTATAAACTCAGTACGCAAATCCTATTTGCCGCCACGGAAACCCTGGCAGAGGGTATGGATACGCGCGCCCTGGCACAACGGGCCTTGAAATTGATCTGCCAGGCATTGACAATTCTGCGTGGTGAGATCTTTACGGTCAGTGACGTCGGCGAACTTGCGCTCTTGGCCGTGAATGGCTACACCGACGAACAGGCCCTCCTCCTGCAAGAGCGTTTGGCTGAAATGCGGTTGCAAAAAGGCTTAGCCAAAGCCGTTACCCAAAAAAATCAACCCATTGTGCTGCCCGATATCAATTGCAGCGAGGATTGGTTGCCAATTCCCAATCTCGATGATGATATCTGCTCGGCCGCGGCTTTGCCCATGCGCATCAACGGCAAACTCGTCGGGGTAATCAGTTTGCTGAGCAACGAGCCCGACTATTTTACCGAGCCACGCCTGGCGCAATTGAATGCCTTGATCCTACCCATTGCCCTCGCCCTGCACACTGCCAAGCTCTTTTATGAGGTAGAACATGGCCAACAAGCATTGCACCTCCTCGCTGCCAATTTGGTAAGCACGCAGGAAGAAGAGCGCAAGCGGATTGCCCACGAACTGCATGATGAGACTGGCCAGGCACTGGCCGGCATCAAGGGCAGTTTACTCTCGCTCCAGGCCACGCTACCGGAGACGACGGCGCTGCTGACGCAACAACTGGGCTTAGCCATCACCTTGGCTGACCAGACAATGACCCACATCCGGCGTCTAGCTTATGGCCTGCGCCCCCCCATGCTTGATCTGCTTGGCTTAGATGCTGCTTTGCAACGGCTCTGTGTGGATTTTATGCAGCAAACCAAAATCAAAACTGCCTACCAAGGGTGTGAACTTGCCCAGCTGCCGGATGAAATTGGGATTAGTCTTTATCGCTTTGTCGAGGAAGCTCTAAATAATGTGGTGCGTCACGCCGTTGCCACACACATCCAAGTCCAGATCGAAACTAACCAGGCGCAGATCGTGGTCGCCGTACACGACGATGGTCGTGGGTTTCCGCCCGAACCATCATCTAGTGGGTCATCATCTACGGTGTTGGCGCGCGGGTTAGGCTTACTCGAGCTGCGAGAACGGTTTGAGCCACTAGGCGGAAAACTGCAAATTGATTCTTCTCCTGCTGGCGTTAGCGTCGTCGCAACCATTCCTTGGTCCGCAAACAAGCCCAATCACTGAGCGGGACACGCTCTGCATGCCCCGCTCAATGGTGCGCGATCTGTAATGATTCAGGTGCGTTGCACTGTCCAAAGGGCAAACGTAAATTTACTTCTCGCTGGACAATGCGACGGACCTAAGCACACCCCTATGTCGAAAGTGTACCGCTATCTTATCGGTAAAACCTTAACGTGTGAGGTTATTCGCCTTCTCTTTGGCCAGGGCAGCACTCTTTTCCGCCTCTGTTTTGGCCTGATCCTCGGCCTTATGCATGGTCTGTTTCGTCTCTTCGACGGCTTCTTTGCCCGTCTGTTTGACATCACTGAGTGCTTGGCGGCCGGATTCCTTGAGATCGGTTAACGCCTGTGTCCCACTTGCTTTCAGATCAGCTGCGACCTTCTGTGCGGTCTGTTCCAATTCGGGGCGCACTTCTTCGATCACATGCTCAGCCCGTTGAAGCGCATCCTGGGCTACCTCTTGCGCTGAGTGGACGATTTCATCGCGCCACTGGCCAACCAGTTCATTTTCGCGCCGCGTCTGTGGCAGCGCCAACCCGACCATGGCCCCAATCGCCAGCGCAACACCGCCAAAGATCAGTGGATTTTCTTCCAGGCTGCGTTGCACCTGTTCACCCGCGCGCTGTGCATAAACACTCGCTTGCTCGCCGACGTAGGCGGCCTGGTGTTGCACTTGTTCGCCCAACTGATTTACCTGTTGGCGAGCTTGGCCCACATATTCCTGGGCCTGTTCACCTAGTTGGCTAGCTTGTTGTCGGGCCTGGTTGGCATAGTCCTGAGCCTGGGTGCGGCCCTGCTCACCCCATTCCTGTGCTTTGTCTGTTACTGCATGCAATTTATCTTCAGCCTGGTGGGCCAGATCGCCAACTTTCTCCTGCATCCCAGAGCGCTGTTCACTCGTCCAGTCGCGATCATTGCGCTGGCGCTGACCGGCACCTGGCGTGTTGGCGCGATATTGCTCACCACGATATTGCTCACCAAAAGTCGAGGAGAGATTTTGGTTAGTATAGGCCCCACTATTGCTATAGCTGCCATAGGCATCATAGCCGCTGCTGCCACTGCCACTGTTATAGCGCTCCCACTCTTGCTCACCACGATAGTAGGTGGGACGGTGCTGCTGCTCGCGCTCGGAACTGCCTAGGCTTTCGACCAGAAGCCAGCCCAGGCCCAAACCAACCAAGGCCGCAGGGATCGGATTACGCTTGATTGACTGGACTAAACCAGTGCCAATCTCTTTGGAGTGTTCGCTGAGATAAGTTTTCAGCGATTCGGTGTTCTCATCAACAAAGTCGCGCACGGCGTCCTGTGCCTGTACTTTGAGATTTTCTGGATTCAGACGGCTCTGGATGCGGTCAATTTTGCTGCCCATATCTTGGCGGGTACGCTCGATATCAGCTTTGATCGCTTCCGGTGACTCGTCAGTGCCCTCTTTATCGTAAAATTTGTCGTTATAGCTCATGATACTTGCTCCTTTGCCCAACGGGCGTCTTCCTTCAGGCTTTCTACACTCTGTTCCGGTACCAGGGAAAGGTCGGTCAGGCTGCTGCGGCCACTGTTAATCAAAATGGCACCGATCACAATCACGACCAGGCCCATGATCAAGCTGGAGAGCCAGTACGGCATGATGCTACCCAGCGCAATCGCAGCGGCAATTACCAAGACGATTAACCCTGCATAGGCCAACAATCCACCGGCAACCATCAGAATAATACTGCGAGTTGCCTTAGAGACCTTCTGCATGGTCTCTGCCTTGGCCAGCTCCAACTCTTGGCGCACCAAGTTACTCATGTCGCCGGTCAATTCCGTAAAGAGTTGACCAAGCGATGGTTCTGCATGGCCGGCACTGCTCGAAACCCCAGGCTCTGTGCGCCGCACTTCAGTGCGGTCAAACTGTTCAACAGTGCGATTGGGTTGCATTGTCATCTTTGGCCCCCACTCTTCTCCTGATTACCTTTGTTGGCCTGTTCCTGGTCAATCGACTGCTGCTTGCCCTGTGGTTGGCGATCAGCTGGTTTTTCACCTGATGGCTTGCCTTGCTGGCTGCTTTCCCATGTGCTGCTGCCCTTGCCGGCTGTTGCCGTCGCTGCTGCGGGGGTGCTGCTCCCGCTTACGTTTCGCTCTGACGTCTGGTAGCTCGACTGGCCAGTATTAAATTCACTGCTGCTTTGACCAGAGAACGCTTGGCTGCTAGGATTCTGACGATAGCCGCTTTGGTTAGATTCATTCTGGCGATAACCGCTCTGCCCATAGCGACCTTGATCGTATTGGCTCTGAGCATAGGGATCCGCATAATTGGGATTGGTTTGGTAACCTGGGTTTTGGCTCCCATAACCGGCGTTGCCATAAGCCCCTGACCGCTGGTCATAAGGCGCAGAACCAGAGCGCTGCATGCCGGTTGTGCGCTGCGTGTCGGAGCTCTTGAAGAAGCGCCCTAACATAAAGCCTGCCGCCAGGGCACCAGCCAAAAATAGTTCGGGCTGCTTGCGAGCAAAACTCTGCACATCACTCATCAAATTACCAACACTCTGTTCGCGCAGATAACCGGAGAAACGTTCGACCTGGTCGGCGGCCGAAGCGGCATAGTCAGCAAAGACGGCTTCATCTTGCTCCTGTAGCTTGCTGCTAGTATCACGTAGCGCAGTTGCCACTCCTTGCAAGCGATCCGCTGCTTCACCCTTGCGGGTCTCAGCCTGCGATTCGACTTGACGCTTGGCATCACTGAGGGTTTCATTCGTCTTGTTCTTGGCCTGCTCGGCAAGATCAGCCGCACCACTTTGTAGTTGGCTGCCTAGCTGACGGGTTTGATCACGCACCTCGGTTGCTGCGCGATTCGCCTGCTCTTTTACCTGATCCTTCACCTGGTTTGCCTGCTGGCTAACACTTGCCTGCTGGTTACCGGTAGTACCAGCACGATTTGCTTCGTGCGGCTTATTTTCTGCCGGCTTGATCCCAACTGTGGATTGACCGCTGTTCTTCTGTTCGTTTTCCATTTGTTCGCTCCTTTATTTATCTTTGTAAAACCTCTACCGTTAGCGATTAACCGCAAAAGGTTACCTCTTACAGCTACATCTTATCTAACAATTAACCGAGTTGGGTACTTGTTGCTTGGTACGCTCAATCGACTTTTTGTCGTCAGGGGGTGATTGAGCAAATAATGAAGGGAAAAAACTGCTTACAACCCAACTCTACCAAAACAAAAGTTTGCCGTCTCTGAACAATGATATAGAGAGGGGATACAGGATAGATAGAAGCGAATAATGAAGCTGAGGATGGATTGGGGGGCAACCATGCGGGCGTGATGAAGGGTAAAAGTAAGGCGGGCGCAATGTCTTACCCTTGCGCCCGCCTTGCTGTGTATCTGCCCTTTACCTAAAAGCTGGCCTGAAACCAATTCGTGCCAAAGAAGATCGAGCAGACAAAAATGAGCAGCAGCACGACCAGGATCACGCCACAGCCAATCCCAGAACAGCCGCCCCGTCCGAAGCCAACATTGTCCTGTAGCCAGTCAAAGATCCAGCCCAATGCCACCAGTTTTAAGAGGCCGGATAGACAGCCTGGTCTCTCTTCGATTTCCATAAATAGTTTACCCCTTATAGATAGTCAGTTTTCCACTAAATTCTGCGCTAGTTTACTGGCATTCTCCCGCGACCTGGATAGGGAAAGGTACAACGCAGAGATACATCGCACTAGTGATGTTAACTGGCGCAATCAACAGTACGTAATCACCGCGGCTTGCGTTTTAAGCAAAAGGTCGCGCGTTGGCTCTTCAGACCGTCCCCTTGCTGGCTTTGTACCCTTTCTATATCTTTCTAACAGTTATCGATATATAGGGTTGCTGAACTAGCAATAGTAAGGTTAGCCGCAACGAACCCTGTTCGTGTAGAAAAGTCGTGTAGAGGAGAATGTTATGTCATATGAACGTGTATCCGATCTACCAGACTCAGTTAAAGATAACCTACCCAAACATGCCCAGGAGATCGACATCGCAGCGTATAACAGCGCGTGGGATCAATATAAAGATCCTGCAGATCGCCGGGGCGACACCTCCCGTGAAGAAACTGCGCACCGTGTTGCTTGGAATGCGGTGAAGCAAAGCTATGAAAAGAACACGGCCGGCAACTGGGTGCAAAAGCAAAGAGTAAGCCTCGCCTATGAACAAGATTCTGCTGGCCTTTGAAGATGGTGTAATCTCGCACGAACAGCAACGCGAGGTCCGGCGGCTTGCCCCAGATCTACCCCTTGTGCAAACCGCAGATAAAGAGTTTATTGAGAATATTGTGGGCGAAATTGAGATCGCAGTGGGCAATTTTCCCTATGACCTGTTGCCCGAAGCGAAAAAGTTGCGCTGGTTCCAACAGTGGAGTGCCGGGGCTGATTGGTTGCTCGATCATCCGGCAGTGCAGGATCTGCCTTTTGTACTGACTAATGCTTCGGGCGTCCATGCGATTCCCATCAGCGAACATATTTTGGCCGTGCTGCTCAGTTTTGGCCGTAACCTGCCACAAGCCTGGCGCGCACAACAACAGCGCGTTTGGATGCAGGAAGGCAGTGCGGAGCAAGAAAATGGACAGCAAGGGGATCTGCGCCATTATACCCGCGAAGATACCTTTGAAGTCGCCGGCAAAACCATGTTACTGATTGGCGTTGGGGAGATCGGCGAGCGCACGGCCAAGATCGCCCAAGCGCTGGAGATGGAGGTAATCGCCTTGCGTCATAATCCAGACCATGAAAGCCCAGCAGTTGATGAGACGGTCGGCGCAGATGAATTACTCGAAGTGCTGCCCAAGGCGGATGTGGTGGTCTCTACGGTGCCCTTAACCAAGGCGACGCACCACATGCTGGACGAGCGTGCCTTTGCCGCTATGAAAGACGGGGCGCTGTTGATTAACATTGGCCGTGGGCCAACGGTGGATGAACAGGCGCTGATTGCCGCTCTCCAAAGCGGTAAACTGGGGGGCGCGGGGCTCGATGTCTTTGAGCATGAGCCACTGGGTGCTGATTCCCCTTTGTGGCAGATGGACAATGTCATCATCACGCCACACTCGTCTGGGGTAACCCCCCATTACAACGACCGTGCCTTTGCCCTCTTTCTGGCCAATTTAGAACGCTACCTGGCCGGTGAACAATTAGACAATGTTGTCGACAAAAAACAAGGATATTAACATGCAGATTGAACTAAGCGTCAATGGGATCAACCACATGTTAGCCGTCGAGAGCTGGCGCACCTTGCTGGATGCCTTGCGCCACGACTTACAACTTACCGGCACCAAGTCTGTCTGCGAGATGGGCGACTGTGGTGCCTGTACGGTCCTAGTCGATGGCCAAGCTATGTATGCCTGTTTACTGCTCGCGGTTGATTGCACCGACCGCCAGATCACGACGATTGAAGGGTTGGCCCACGGTGATGAATTGGCCCCGATCCAGCGCGCCTTTATTGAAGCTGACGCCTTCCAGTGTGGCTTTTGCACCGCCGGCCAGATTATGAGCCTCCAAGGGTTGCTCAATGTCGCGGCCCAGCCGACGGCGGCACAAATTCAGCGCGCGGTGACAGGGAATCTTTGCCGCTGTGGTGCCTACCAGCATATTCTCGCCGCGGGGCAATTAGCTGCCGATTACGCGAAGGACAACGCTGCACACAGCAATGGCCATCACCAAAGCGCGTCACCCCAGGACTCATCTCAAGATAGGGCTGGGCAAACAAAAAGGCAGGAGGGGATTCATGCCAGTTGAACATATTCGCGTGCTGCGTGAAGGCGAAGATGACGAGGAAAAGCTGAAGCTGATCGAGACCGATGTTTTGCCTCCTTGGGATCAAAATGTCAAGCTGCGGGTGGTGGGGCATTCCCATGTGCGTGCCGAGGGGACCGAGAAGGTAACCGGGCGTGCCCGTTACAGCTACGATATTCGTTTGCCGGGTCAGCTCTATGTGGCGGCGCTGCGTAGCCCTTATCCGCATGCGCGCATTCGGCACATTGATACAAGCCGTGCGACACAACTACCTGGTGTACATGGCGTGCTTAGCTCGGCCAATACGCCGGAGATTACCTGGTATGAAGAGGCGTGTCAGCTCTTCGACACCACCTTGCGTTTTGCCGGTGATGAAGTGGCTGTTGTGGCCGCCGAATCGCTGGATGTGGCGCGTGATGCCCTGCGTCTGATCGAAGTTGACTATGAACCGCTCCCCTTTGTCGTCGAGCTGACGGCTGCGCGGCAATCAACGGCGCCCAAAGTTCATCCGGCCGGTAACCTGGTTGACGAGCCCAAAGTTTATGAACGGGGCGATCTGGATCAAGGTTTTGCCGCTGCCGATGTGATTATCGACCAACACTACACCACCCAAACGCAGGTCCACAATTCGCTGGAACCACACGGCTGCACCGTCTTCTGGCAGGGTGAGCAACTGACCATCTGGGAGTCAACCCAAGGCATCTTTGAAGTGCGTGAACAGGTGGCCAAAAAGTTAGGGCTGCCTGAACACCATGTGCGTGTGATCAAAGAGCACATGGGCGGTGGTTTTGGTAGCAAACAGATCGCTTGGAAGCAGACGGTCATTGCGGCGGTGCTCTCCCAGCGCACCGGTCGCCCAGTCCAATTTATGCTCGACCGTGAAGCCGAAAATCTCGCTGCCGGCAGCCGTGGCAAGACGCAGCAGCATGTGCGCATTGGCGCGAAGCAAGATGGCACACTGACGGCCCTCAGCGTCACCGCCTACATCGCCAGTGGGGCCTACTCCGTTGGCGGCGAGGGGGCCAATGTGAGTGGCCTTTACGAGCGCCTTTACCGCTGCCCCAACCTGCGCACCGAGCAGACGGGTGTCTATCTCAATACCGGACCGAGCGTTGCCTTTCGCGCGCCTGGCCATGTGGAAGCTGCCTTTGCCCTCGAGTCGGCCATGGATGAGCTGGCGCGGGCGTTGCAGCTCGATCCCATTGAACTGCGGCTGCGCAATTACACCGGCGACGATCAGAAGAAGGAAAAACCTTACTCGTCACCAGCAGCGCTACGGGCCTGTTATGAACGCGTCCGTGAGGCCTTTGCCTGGGATCGCTATCAACCACCTGCGGTCAGCGGTCCCAAGCGCCGCGGGATTGGCTTTGCGGCCCACGAGTGGGGCGGCGGCGGCAATCCACCGGCCTATGCCTGGGTCAAAATCAATGGCGATGGCAGCGCTGATGTGATTACCGGTGCCCAGGATATCGGCACTGGCTCGCGTACCGGCCTGCTGCTCGTCGCAGCCGAAGAGTTGGGCTTGCCCATCGACGCGGTGCGCGTCCACTTGGGTGATACTGCCACTGGTCCCTATGCCCCCACCAGCGCCGGCAGCGCCACCCAGACTACTGTTGGGCCTGCTGTACGCGCCGCGGCCGCCGATGCTAAGCGCCAACTGCTGGAAGCCGCAGCGAAACTGCTCGAAGAAGATGATCCCACCCAACTATCGATCGAAGAAGGCGTCATCCGCGTTAATGGGAATGGCAAACACGGCAACGGCAATGGGGCAAACGGCGAAGTAACCGTTAAAGAAGTGGCCGGTCGGTTGGCCCCGCATATGATCCTGGGCCACGGCCTGCGCGGGGCCAATCCCAAAGATGTTTCCATCCGCACCTTTGGCGCCCAATGTGTTGAGGTGGAAGTGGATATTGAAACCGGCGAAGTGACCCTGCTGCGCTTGGCCGCAGCCCATGATTGTGGCCGGATTATCAACCCTTTAATGGTGGAAAGCCAGGTCATCGGCGGGGTCACTCAGGGGATTGGCTATGCCCTGATCGAGGATCGGGTAATTGACCAGGCCAGTGGCATCGTCCTTAACGCCAACCTGGAAGAGTATAAGGTGCCGACGGTGGCCGATATCCCGCCGATTACCAATGTGGCCGTTGATCTGCCCGATACCAACGCCAACCCGACGGGGGCCAAAGGCATTGGGGAGCCACCCTTGATTCCTACCGCACCGGCAATTGCGAACGCGATCTTTGCGGCAACCGGTGTGCGTCTACGCCACCTACCACTAACACGGCGCGCCCTGTTAACCGCGCTCACGGAAGGAAGCTAACTATGCAAGCCTTTGACTATGCACGCGCCACGACCATTGATGAAACGCTGACGCTGCTCGATCAAGCCGAACGCGGCCAAACCCGCCTGCTGGCCGGCGGGACTGATCTACTGACGTTGATGAAAGGTAACCTTGTCGCGCCCACGGCTCTACTAGACATCAAACGGATCGCAGAAGTGCCACGCGGTATCAAGGAAACTGCCGATGGTCTCACGTTGGGGGCACTAACGACCTTGACCGAAATTGAACAGAGTAGCTTGCTGGCGGAAAAATATCCGGTGCTCAGTGAAGCGGCTGGGTTGGCGGCAACCCCCCAATTGCGTAATATGGCGACCCTTGGCGGTAATCTATTACAACGACCGCGCTGCTGGTACTTTCGCAATCAACATTTTACTTGCTGGCTCAAAGGCGGCGATGAGTGCCCCGCGCGTGAAGGTGAAAATCAACAACACGCCCTTTTCGGTAGCCAGGCCACTGGTGGTAGTCCCTGCTGTGCTGTACACCCTTCGGATCTGGCTGCAGCCTTGCTTGCGGTTGACGCCCAGGTTCACTTGCGTGGATCGCAGGGCGAACGCCACTTGCCACTGGCCGACTTTTTTGCGCTGCCCCAGGCCAATCGCCGGCGCGAAACCACAATTGCCGACGAGGAGTTATTACTTTCCCTCCAAATTCCCCAAGCCGCGACCCAACGCCGTAGCACCTACATCAAGGCGATGGATCGCAAAGTCTGGTCTTTTGCCCTCGTGGGCGTGGCTGCGGCCGCGCAGGTGGTGGATGGGAAATTTGCTGATGTACGCCTTGTATTAAGTGGCGTGGCCCCTATCCCTTGGCGGGCGACCGTCGCAGAAGCACACCTGATCGGGGCTGACGCACATGCTACCACCATTGCGCGTGCCGCTGCCATTGCTTTACAAGATGCCGCGCCGCTGGCCCAAAACCGTTACAAAGTGCCACTGGCGGCCCGGCTCATCGAGCGGGCACTGACTGCTATTACCAACTAGTGCATTGTCAGCTAAGTTTTGCGAGTTTAGCCACGGAGTGGCGACTGATGGTAGCCCAGCCTTTTAAGCTGGCGTCCTGGACCCGCAGGTTGAAACCTGCGGCTACCATCAGTCGCCACTCCGTGGCTAAACTCGCAGATCTTACCTGACACTGTATTACTCAATACCAACCAATTGAAAGGACAAAATTCATGAAACAATTACTAACCACTGGCCGCTTGATGCGGGTTAATCTCGCTGTGTTGCTACTTTTCAGCCTGCTGTTGGTCCCCACCTCTGCGGTGCTGGCACAGACCCAACCGCCGGTTCCCGGTGCGGAGATGCCCCGGACGGTCAGCGTCTCCGGCACGGGGCAGATTAATAGTGCCCCGGACATGGCACTACTTACCCTAGGGGTGGAGACCCAAGCAGCCGATGCGGGGACAGCCCTGAGCCAAAACAATGAGCAGATGGCGGCGTTGATCGAAACGCTCACTGGGAATGGCATTGCTGCTGAAGATGTTCAAACCCAAGCCGTGCGTCTACAACCACAGTATGCCCAGCCAGGCGTTCAGCCGGAAATTCAGCCGGCCCAGCCGCCCACCGGCACTGTGACGACCACGATTACCGGCTATATCGCCACCAACACTGTTAAAGTGACCGTGCGCGATATCACTACCCTGGGTGCCTTGATTGATGGTGCTGTGCAGGCGGGCAGTAATCAGATCTATGGGGTGGATTTTACGCTGAGCGATCCAACGGCGGCTCTGGATGAAGCCCGCGCCGCGGCCTGGCAGGATGCCCAACACAAAGCCGAGCAACTGGCGGAACTGGCTGGCAGCACCTTGGGTGATGTCCTCTCCATCAATGAGTTCAGCCAGACCCCACTGCCATTGGCACAGAGTGCCGTTGCAATGGGCGCGGCCGATATGGTGCCGATTCAGCCTGGCCTGCAGCAACTACAGGTCAACGTCCAGATTAGCTGGGAACTTGCCGCCGGCGAATAAACAAATGGTCCTTTCGTAAGGGCAGTGTGGGGCATGACCGTCATTGCGTGGGGTGTATCTCACTTTGGGGCGAGTTTCTGCGCCACTAGTGTGCGTCGCACTGGTCGTAGGAGATCGGGCCAACGCAACAACGCTTGACCAGTGCGACGCACACGGCTTGCCCCCAAAGCTGCTCCCCACGTTGCTTTGTTATGGCTCAATCAAATCAGCTACCATCCGATACCTGTCCGCTTTTATTGTGGGGCAGGTGTCGCTGTGTATGCAAGTAAATCAATGGGAAAGGCGGCACAATGCCATGCGCGTAAACCGATTTGGCTGGGGGCCGTTGCTCGTTTGTCTACTTCTCGCTCTATTTTGGACCCCGCTCTACAGCCAGGATCTGCCTTCGACTGGCCTGGACCTCGATCCAACTGAATCGCTCCGCGTGGGTATTACCGAGGATCCCCCCTTTGCCATGCGCACTGATGATGACTGGGATGGCCTGGCGGTCTATCTCTGGCAGCAGGTTGTGGGTCCACTTGATCTGACCTATGACTTTGTGGCCGGCACGCCAGCCGAACTTGAAGCTGCGCTGGCGCAGAATCAGATCGATCTGATCCTCGTTGCCCAAGCAACTGGTGCTGGTGAACTTGCATTTGATTTTACCCAGAGTTACTATACAACCTATCTTGGCCTGGCCGAACGTCCGGATCGGATCCTTTGGCGACTTGCCCAGGCCTTTCTCTCCCCAGCATTTTTACAACTGGTGGCCGGCATCCTGGGGTTACTGGCCATTGTCGGTCTGCTCATCTGGCTCTTTGAACGCAAACACGACGAACCCCATTTTGGCGAGGGGCTGCGGCAGGGGCTTGGCCATGGCTTCTGGTGGGCGGCTGTGACGATGTCAACCATTGGTTATGGCGATCTGGTGCCCAAGACGAGGGGAGGACGCCTGCTGGCCTTGTTCTGGATTTTAATCACCATGGGGATTACTGCCAGCTTGACCGCGACCCTCACCTCGCTGTTGGCCCTTAATGCTGGTGTGGAAGTACGCCGTTTCCCGGCCGATTTACGCCGGATGGTGGTGGGAGCCGTTGCGGACTCTAGCGCGGCCGATTACTTGAGCCGTGAACGCATTCAGTTTACCGCCTTCGCCGACGCCGAAACGGGGCTGACCGCGGTGGTTGATGGCGAGATCGCACTGTTGCTGGAGATGAATGCCCGGCTCTATCAGCTCAATAATGACCAGTTCCGCAATGCCTTGCACCTGCAAGAAACCACCTTAATCCCCTCCTATTACGCCTTTGCCATCGCCCCCAACCGCGTTGAATTGCGCGAAGCGCTCAACCGGCGGCTGCTTTTAGAGCTGCGGGAAACAGATTGGCAGCGGGCCGTGGAGCGTTATATTCCCAACTAGAAAGTAACCTTGCTCATGCATCTATATAATACGCAAACGCAACAAGTTGAACCCTTTACCGTGCGCCAATCGCCTGTCACCCTCTATGTCTGCGGCATTACTCCCTACGACACCACCCATCTGGGCCACGCCTTTACCTATACCGCCGTGGATATCTTGCTCCGCTATCTGGAGTGGCAAGGCAACAAGGTTCACTACGTGCAAAATGTGACCGATATTGACGATGACATTTTGCGCAAAGCCCAGGAAGTGGGCGAAGATTGGCGCGCCTTGGGCAATCGCTGGACCAGACATTTCATTGAAGATATGATCAGCCTGAATGTGCGGCCACCCGACGATTATCCGCGCGCCACCGGGGTGATCGGGCCGATTATCGAGCTGGTGACCGCGTTGATGGACCGAGGGGTAGCCTATGCGGCTGGCGGCAATGTCTATTTCGCAGTTGACGCCTGGCCTGACTATGGTAAACTCAGCCATATCGCGCGCCGGGAAATGTTGCCGATTGCCAACGAACGGGGTAATCTGCCGGATGACCCGCATAAACGTGACCCACTGGATTTTGTCCTTTGGCAAGCACAGGCACCCGGCGAACCGGCGTGGGACAGCCCCTGGGGCAAAGGGCGACCGGGTTGGCACATTGAATGTTCGGCCATGTCGACCACTTTACTTGGCAATACCATCGACCTACACAGTGGTGGCTCGGACCTGCTCTTCCCTCACCACGAGTGTGAAATCGCGCAGGTCGAGGGTGTGACGGGTCAGAAGCCTTTTGTGCGCTACTGGTTTCACACCGCAATGGTCGAGCACGAAGGGGAGAAGATGAGCAAATCGCTGGGTAATCTGGTGATGGCACGCGATCTGCTTCAGGATTATACGGCAGATGCGCTACGCCTGTACCTGGCCAGCCATCACTATCGCCGACCCTGGTCCTATGACGAAAGCGAATTGATCAAAGCGCAACAGTTGGCGCAAAGCTGGTTGGCGGCCGCGACCGTGGTTGGCGGTGATAGTCCACTGGTTGATCCGGCTGCGCACGCTGATCACTTTCGCACCGCGCTGGACAACGACCTGGATACCCCAAGCAGCGTCAGCGCCCTCACCGCGCTGGCCACTGCGATCCAACAGGGCGCCCAACGTGGCCAGGCGGTACAGTCCGCCCAAGCGACCCTGCGTATTCTGGCCGCCATCTTGGGGCTGTGCCTGGGTAGTGAGGGAGCAGAACACGTGCAAGCCGGCTGGCAGCGCCACGCCGCCGACTTTGCCGACTAAGGGTCTGCGCGAAAATTAGACGAATTTGAGCACTAAGCGCAAGATTGATTGCACCTAATCCGTTTCTCTTGACCAGACAAAGACGAATTAGGCGCAATCATTAACAATTAACCATTCTCAATTTTCAATTAATTATTAACCTGTTTTCTGCCACCAAAGGAGTCCCGCATGGCCGCCATGACCACCGCGCAGATCACCGAATTTATGGCTCCACCCCGTCATGCCATCATCGCCACCAATCGTACGGCTGGACCACCGCAACTTTCCCCAGTCTGGTATATCTACGACGCGGGCAAGCTCTATATCAGTGCCGGCCTACAGACAGCCAAAGTACGCAACTTGCGCGCTGATCCGGCGGTGACGATCTGTGTCGATGGTGGCCATCCCGACGCCCGTTATGCAATCTTTCAGGGCAACATTACGATCATCGAACCAAGCGACCCCCAACAGGAGGCGATGCGCTGGCGCATCATTCGCCACTATTATGAGGATGAAGCCGAGGCCCGCCGTTACTACGAATCCATGCGCGACTCGCCCAGCGTCCTGCTTGTCCTCCAGCCCGACAAGATTATCAGCCAGGATTTTAATTAGATCGAACGCACAACCAGCGGAGGCTGAGCTTGTCGAAGCCGGAGCCGCTCCGGCTTCGACAAGCTCAGCCTCCGCTCACCAAATGGGCGTTCGATCTTAGCTATCTACACCACAACTAAAAAAGAGAGCAAATTATGAGCAATCAAACCATCAATGTCGGCGTCATTGGTGCCGGTGCGAATACGGTATCGAAACATATCCCCGGCCTGCTGGCGATCGACGGCGTCAACGTGGTTGCCGTCTGCAACCGCAGTCGCGCCTCCGGCGAACGGGTCGCCAGCCAGTTCAACATTCCCCAGGTCTACGAAAGCTGGGCCGAGCTGATCAACGCGCCCGAGGTGGACGCGGTGATGATCGGCACCTGGCCCTACATGCATTGCCGCTTGACCCTGGCCGCCCTGGCCGCCGACAAACATGTGATGTGCGAAGCGCGCATGGCCATGGATGCCGCCGAAGCGCACCGCATGCGCGAAGCCGCACGGATGAAGCCCCACCTGATCGCACAGATCGTCCCTTCCCCTTTTACCTTGCGCGTCGACAAAACGGTCAAGCGACTGCTGGCCGAAGGCTATCTAGGGGATCTGCTCGCAGTGGAAGTGCGCGCTGGGGGCACCTTCCTGGATAAGGCCGCGGCCATGCACTGGCGCAACGACTTTGACCTGAGCGGCTACAACATTATGACGATGGGCATCTGGTATGAAGCACTGCTGCGCTGGGTTGGCGGCGCAACTAAGGTTGCCGCGCTGGGTAAGACCTATGTCAACGCGCGCAAAGACAGCGCCGGCACCCTCAAGCCGGTACGCATTCCCGAACACATTGATGTGATCGGCGATCTGGCTTGTGGCGCACAGTTGCACATGCAGGTTTCGAGTATCGCCGGCCTGCTGGGGGGACCAGAGGCTTATCTCTTCGGCAGCGAAGGCACCCTGCGTTTTGCCGAAAACAAACTCTTCGGCGGCCGCCGCGGTGACAAAACCCTGACCGAACTGGAGATTCCCGCCACCGAAGCGGGGGCCTGGCGCGTCGAGGAAGAATTCATCAACGCCATCCGCGGTCTAGAAGAGATCACCCACACCAGCTTTGAAGATGGCGTGCGTTATATGGAATTCACCGAAGCGGTGACGCGCAGCATGCAAGGCGGGAGTACGGTGGCGTTGCCGCTGTAGGGCTGCTCCTCATTAACAATTGTCAATTGATAATTGTCAATTGACAATAGGACTTGCGCACGACCCGGCGGTTGAGCTCGTCGAAGCCAGCGGGCGGTGCGTAAGTCCTAGACAATTGTTAACGGATTTGGCACCTATGCCATTCTATGCGCCCTGTTTGCTCGCTTCGTAGCGCGCCTTGGTCTCGGCATTGGGGGGGTAGAGCCCTGGCAGCGGCACCCCTTGCGCTACTTCGTCCATGATCCAACTCTCCAGCCGTTCCTGTTCAATCGCTTCGGTGACCACGTCGGTCACCAACGCGGCTGGAATGACCACTGCCCCGTCATCGTCAACCACAATCAGATCATCAGGGAAGACGGCTACCCCACCACAGCCAATGGGCTCCTGCCAGTTGACAAAGGTCAGCCCGGCGACCGAAGGCGGCGCAGCCGCGCCACTGCACCAGACCGGCAAGCCAGTGCCGATCACCCCGGCGACATCGCGCACCACGCCGTCGGTGATCAGCGCGGTGACCCCCCGTTTTTGCATGCGCGCACAGAGGATATCGCCAAAGATGCCGGCCGCGGTAATGCCCATCGCGTCGACAACGGCGATGCAGCCCGCTGGCATCGCTTCAATCGCGGCGCGGGTTGAGCGGGGCGAGGCCCACGAGGCCGGGGTGGCCAAATCTTCACGGGCCGGGATAAAACGCAAGGTAAAGGCGCGGCCCACCAGCCGCCCTTGTCCGGCTTGTAAGGGCCGGGTGCCACGCAGCCAAACATTGCGGAGCCCTTTTTTGAGGAGCACAGTGGTGATCGTCGCCGTTGAGATGGCGGTGAGGGTGGTGATCGTTTGTTCGTCAAGTGACATGCGCGATTCCTTTGGTTAGCCGGCACACCAGTGCAAGGCATTTTTGATCAAAGTTTGATAGGCCGGTTCGAGCCAGATTTCCACATTATGACCAGGCGTCAGCACGCAGACGCGCCCGCGCCCTTGCGTGCGGGTCCAACCCGCGGGCTGCTCACCATGTTCAGAGCCAGAGGTTAGAAAGATGTCGATGCCGTCATCATCGATCTCCATAAAGTAATGTTCATCTTTTAGGGTAAAAGGGTGGCTACCCGCGACCAACGGATGGCCGGTGATGGGTGCGACGGTGACCGGACACTGCTTGGGGTGCTGGATAAAGACGCCCCCCAGCAGGGCGCGTAGCGTCTGCGTCTCGCGGTAGCCCGCGGTGCCGGAATGAATCACCAGCAGCGCGCCACCATCCTCTACATAAGCCACAAAAGCGGCTTCCACGGCGGGTGTCATCCACTTCGTTTCATCGGTCGCCGAGACATTGTTGGATTTGGTCAGGATGACGACGCCATAATCCGCCATTCGGGCGGGGGACCAATCGTGGGCATTTTCGATCCAATCAAAGGTGAAGTCCGGGTCGGCTAACGCCCCCAGCCCTTGGCGGGCGGTCGCGGCTGGATGCCATTTATCGTCACAGAGGACGAGCACAGGTTGCATGGTAAACTATCCTTTATCTACTTGGCGCGGTCACAAATTACCACTCTCGCCAGCGTGTTCAGGTGCGTCGCACTGTCCAAACGGCCTTCGTACGCGCCACTTCTGTCTGGACAGTGCGACGCACCTGAATCTTTCTAGATATCATAGCGCGGCGCACCTATTGATACAAATCGGCTGAAGGGAGCAAGTACTGATGGAGATCGCTAAATCGCTTTTTTATTTTTTGCTCGCCGGTCTCTGTGAGATTGGTGGCGGTTATCTGGTCTGGCTCTGGCTGCGGAGTGGCAAAAGTGTTTGGTGGGGGCTGCTGGGTGGCTTGATCTTGTTTCTGTATGGCGTTATTCCTACCCTCCAACCGGCCTCTTTTGGGCGGGTCTATGCGGCCTATGGGGGCATCTTTATCGTGCTAGCGTTGTTATGGGGATGGCAAGTGGATCAGGTGCGACCGGATCGTTATGATCTGATCGGCGCGGGGATTGCCTTGGTCGGGGTGCTGGTGATTCTCTACTGGCCACGCTAAGTTCTATTGACATTTCAATTTTGCAGGGTTGAAACCCGCGACTAACACCGAAAAGCCCGGGTACCCATTGGGTACCCGGGCTTTTCGGTGTTAGCCGGCCAATTCGATTGGCCGTTTTAGCAAATGGCAACAAAACCTAAGTGAGCATCTAAAATTAGCTTCCCGATCCCTGGCGAGCGGAAAAAGGGAACTTGTTTTTAGGCGTTGCGCTGCCTACCGTACCTGTACTTCCTGCGCCACAGCGGTCACCAACGGTTGGGCCAACGGCCTACGTTCCTGTGTTCCATTTTCTAGCCACGCAATTAAAGCCGCTTTGCGGGCATAGACGGTAACCTCAGGCTGCTGCTGTTGCAACTCATAGAAGATGCGCCGATAGCGTACCAGCAGATCTTTGAGACGCACTGGATAGTATAAGTAGAGTTTCAGTGAATCAGGCGCGGCTGGATAGATGCTCGCCAATTGCTGGCGCGATAAGAAAACGTATTGCAGTGCCTTACGTATTTTGGGAATTAGCTGCTTTTCCTCCCATACTTGGCAAAAAGCGGGGGAGATCCAATAGCTATCGGGCACATGCGCCCCGGATAGCCTGACTCTCGCCTCTTCGACCTGGGTGATGGCCGCCTGATCCGGCTGAAGTTGCTGCAAGACAGTGGATGGAATCGGTGTATCGAGTAGATTATGGGCAAGCTGCAAGGCCAGATAGACCCCGCGTGTCCAGCCCCATTGTTGGGCCCGCTGGAGCAGTTGGGCCCAATCAAAGGTGATCGCAAAGTGGCGACAAATTACATCGATATCACATAAAAAGCGCAGATCTTGCTCCAGATAATGGTGATAGGTGGCATGTAGACAGATATGCAACAATAAATCTTCGGGAGCGAGGGTGCTCACCGTCATGCCGGCGACGGTGGCCGGCTGCGCACGTGCCCACAAGTCGGCCATGTCGATGGCATAAGATTGGTTGGGCCGTGTAATCGTCCAATGGATTTCGATGCTAAACCCATTGGCTTTGACAAAGGGGGGTAGATGGTGCTGATGGGCCAAATAGGGCGCGACGCTCTCAATTGGCTGCACCGGCTGATAGCCAAGCGCCATGAGCACGGCACTGGCGGCTTCGAGTGCGGTCGGTGGCACCAGCAGATCCACATCGGCCATCTGGCGCAGGGCAATCTCTTCATAAAGGGCACCGCCCAGATAGCCGCCCTTTAAGAGGATGACCGGAATGCCTTGGGCTTGTAATGCACTCACCAGGCCGCGCAGATGATGATACAGGGTAAGGTTATGTACCGCCAGCCGTTGATAATCGGATTTTAGCTGGGCGCGACTTGCTGCCGGCAACAGCTTGTCCAGCCCATACTGGCGCAGTCGATAGTAGAGGAGGGCGGCGATTTTTTGTTCACGCGCCCACACAATCAATTCGTGCCACTCGTCCGCTGTCAGTTGGGCAAAGGAGGCCGTGTTAGTCGGTGACCAGCGCGCTTTCAAACAGGTGAATAATCGTTCCGCGGTGAGATTGACAAGGGGGCTTAGGGTCGAATGAACCGTCATCGGGTTGTTCCTGCTTTTCTACTTGCGCAGTCTGAAAACGTTTTGCAACCACACCAATTAATGATCGCTTAGCTGCCTGATCTCTGGATGATCCTCTGCCCAACTAAATCGGCGTAAGGTTAAATGAACCAGCACCGAAAAAGCAAAGTTATACTAACAATATGGTAAAGATGTACTAGGGTCAATCGTGGAATTTACGGAGAAATTACAAAACGATCACTAATTTTTCGGCGTGCAATTCTTGTAACAAGGTTTGCACGGCAGCTTCTGCTTCACGCTCGGTAATTGCATAGGTATCAGCTAGTTGTTGGCTGATTTCGCCTAAAGAGTGCTGCGCGCTAAGGCTTTGCCAGATCTGGGAGCCTGTGGCATTGAGGGTGTAATAGTGACTGGTCTGTGTGTGGAGCAGGACGACTTCTGTCTCGGATAAGGTAGTTGTGAGTACCCCCGTATGGGGTTGAATTTTGGTCTGAGGTGTAAACATGGGAAAGACGCTTTCTTGATTTAGATCTATTGTAGAAATGCGATAAATGGGACGAGCCGAGCAACTATGGGTCTATTTAGGATGCACTGTACCCGTGTGCGTCGCACTGGTCGTTGGAGTGCAGGGCAATGCAACCACGCCTGACCTGTGCGACGTACAGGGCTTGTCCCCAAACTAAGCTACTCGCGTGCATTGGTGATTACGCCAACCACGTGGAAAAATCTTGATTGAGGATAATTTCTAATTGTTCGATCTCGGCGCGCTGGGCGTGAATCAGTTGCTGGCGGACCTTGGCTGTCAATGGTGGTGGCGGCGTTTGGGCACCTAGGCGTGCTGTCAAGCGCTGGCGCCAGCCTGCGGGTAGCAGCCACTTTAGCCCTGCCTGACTGCGGGCCAGCTGCCGCCAGCGCGCTTGCAACCAAGGATAACGCGGCAATTGGCCGGCATTGAGGCGTGGATTGACGGTGGGGACGAAGGTCGGGTCCACGTCTAGAAATGCAAAGAGATCTTGTAATAGTACCTGTGGCGTCCTTTGCCACGTTTCATAGCGATAGATGCGGATCTGGGCCGGCGCAAAAACCGCCAGGTAAGGAGCCAAGCGCGCGGCATAGTTACCACGGTAGGTGTAACACAGCGCGGGAATCCACTGTTGGGCTAAGCGCGTTGGTTCTGCCGCCAATGCCGCTTCAAAATCGGCCAATGGCTCCCAGCCCAGGCGGCGGGCATTGACAAATTGGGAATAAGCCCGCTCCGCCGGGTGGCGCAAAATCACGATCAATTTGGCTGTGGGGACATAGTGCGCGATTCGCTCACACGCCCGCGGCAAGAAGTTGGTCATTGAGGCTTCGCCGCTGACCACGCGGTTGGGGGCAAGATTGGTGCTTTGCGTAAAGAGTGCCGCATAGTCAGTTTGGGTACGCACAATCTGTTTCGCCATCACTTGGCTAGCGGGGCCTTGCAGCGGTAAGGGATCCAATTCACCATAGGCAAAAAAATTCGGTTCCTTGATCCGGCTCATCACAATCTGGGGATGTTGACGCAGCGCGGCATAGAGCGCTGTGGTGCCTGCGCGCGGTGCCCCCAGGACAAAAAAGTTTGGCCACTGCATTCCGTTATCTATCCTCAAGCAGATCTGCTAACCAGGCCCCGACCGCAGCCGGCTGATGAAAGACATCCCACCCCAACGTAAGTTGGTAGCCACGGCTCTGGTGGACTAACATTTTAAAGAGGGTAAG
Organism: Caldilineaceae bacterium; assembly: GCA_022842065.1. The sequence continues at coordinate 64,339 of JALHQH010000036.1, read as the reverse complement.
CACTGCCGGCGTGCCGGTTGGATCAACGAGGATCCCACTGCGCGGTTGGCCCAGTAGCGTTGTAAAGCTTTGCCCGGCACTTAATAACGTGCGTTCACTCTTTGTCCCGCCGCTAATGCGCGGAAAGAAGATCCGCTGGGGCCGGCATTGAGGCGTAAAACGATCTGGATAAAGAGCGTCCAGATCAATCAGTGTTTTACTGCGATTCAAAGTTGCCCCACTCATTACCAAGGGCGCTAACCAAGGCCACGCAGCGGCCGTTTGGTTGGTGCAAGCAAAGCCGCGCCGTACCGCATGGGCCATTACTGTCCCATCGTCCACTGGCTGCAACAAGACGCTGTCATCAGTGACATAGTGCCACCCGGCGCTGATCAAGCTCATTGTCAACGTTGTCTTGCCGGAACCACAGTCCCCGATCAGTAAGATCCCGGCGTTCGTTCCCCCCGCGGGTGGGTAGAGGGCATTGGCATGCAGGATGTAACAATCGGCTTGGCGCACTAATAAAAAGAAGACACGCTGCCAGAAGTCGCGCTGTTCCACCAGCGGATACTCACTAAAATCGGGGGCGAGATAACCAGTGGCCTGGCGCTGTCCGTGGCCAATCGTGATCGCTGTCTGTCCACAACTAAAGTGAAACGCCGCTGTCGTCCGCCAGACTGTAATATTACCAAAGTGTGTGATCCGACTATCACCTTCGGCCATTCGCATCGCGCTAGTCGGTGGCTCAGTCGCCAACGTGATGCCGAGCAAATCCGCGCCCGGGGGCTGCACCGTCGTTGGCGCGATCCGAAAGAGCCGTTGCCAGCAGGTCGTTAATTGCTGTTGTTGCTCAACCGCCGGTGTGTTTACTTGAAAGATCAGTGGGCCGATCTGATAAGTTTGTGCGTACAAGGTTGTCTCAAATTTGTGCAGGATGCTATATTCAAATCAGCTTGAAAAACTGCGTTTTTAATGGCCGTCGTAAAACTCAGCACACCTGCGCCAGTCAGTAGAACGGCCATTAAAAACGCGTTTTTTGGTTCTGCACGCAGTATAGTGCGGTAATTTGACTACGATTATGGATCGAGGGGCCCTGGGTCAATGCTGCTGTCACCGAAATCCTGTGTCAGGGTCGCAACGCTGCCCTGTTTGATCAACTTTGGTGGGACAAAGGGCGGCTTGGGCGCAGCCGGCAGGGCTGCTTGGTTGTTGGACTGGGCGGCGGCAACTGGCGTGGTTGCCGGCTTATGTGGTTGGTTCATCGGCTGTAGATCCTTTAGATAAAAAATAAACAACGGCGGTTGTTTTATGTATACGTCCTTGCTTGTATAGAAAACGCTAGGCCGCTCCCAATGCGCTTAGCTTCAGCGCAATTTTAGCCTTTTTATTGTAGAGTATTTGTTCGTCATGTCAAGAGGGGGAATGTGACGAAACCGTGATCATATAAAAGCAAAGGCTTACTTAATTGCAAGCTGAGTGCGTCAATGCTGGTCAACACTATCGCTACCGCACCGATTTGCGCATAACGGTAGGTGTGGGGAGATCTTATGCGCTTATCTCTTGCTCGCCTTGGCTTTTCCTCCCCGCTCTCTTCCTTACCCGCGCTCGGCCAACGGCGTTTCGGCCAGCGCCGCATCGGGTAGCACATAGGAGAAGGCCATCTTTGGGTCATCCCACTCCAAGATCTCTGGATAGCGGGTGTTGGGCAGCACTTTGACGGCAAAGATCTCTTGAACACCACTTTCAAAGCGCAGGAAGCCGACGGTCTGGCCGGTTTGCAGATTGACAACCCAAATGCCGCAGGTGCGCTCTTCGCCCAACCGCTCGATCAAGGGTAGCCCGCTAAAGGTGGCACTTTCGCGCACCTGGGAGAGGCCAATAAAAGCCAGCCCCCCATAGAAATCGATCCCTCGTGTAAAGCCGGGCAACTGGGCGACCGTCTGCCAGCGTCGCGTCGCCAGGTCAACCCAAACCAAGCTACCTTCGCCCCCCTCTAGCAGCCAGAGGCGACCATTGTACCAGTGGGGTGAATGTGGCATCGAAAGCCCGCGCAATAGCACCTCATCGGTCGTCACATCAATGAGGATGCCACCGCGCGCTTTGTTGGCACGCCAGCCGCCAGGTGTGTCGGTTTCGCCGAGGGCGGTGACATATCTGGGTTTGCCTGCAACCATGGCCAGCCCATTCAGATGACAGCGATCTTCGGGGGCATAGGCTGTGATAAACTTTGGCCGCCAGCGTGGGGTGAAACTGTGGTCATGGTCCAGTGTACAGAGACAACCAAAGCGGGTATTGACCAACCATAATTCATTGGCGGCATCATAGGCCATTTCGTGGATATCAATATCCCCGGTAATATGGATTTCACGCGGCAGGTAACAGGCGTCATATTTGCCCAGCGGCTCCAGTTTGCGGGCCACTGCCGGCATATTGCGCAGATAGGTCACACTCTTCTGTCCACCGATCGTCAAGCGCGCGCCAGGGGCCCCTGCATCCACGGCCATCCCCATGGGCTTCTCAAAGTTGCGAAAGTGCGTGTTAATGGTGCCGCCTGGCGTGGCTGTGCTGTCGCGGTCATGGCGCACTAGAATCACCTTGCCAGCCTGGTAGGTCGAGACGACGAGGCTGATCTGAAGCTGAGCAAAGAGATCAGCCAAGGTGTTGGTGTAAACGCTCTGTAATGTGTTTGCCGGTGACATCGAGTTACCTTCTTGTAACGCCGTCCTCGCCATAATTTGCGATCCAATGCCAATCAAGGACACCACCACACAGCGGGCACGCTATAGCTTGCCCGCTGTGTGGTGGCGTGCATAAGTCCTAACTCTTCTATCTGGTAATCAAAGGCAGTAACAGTTGAAAATCTGCTGCTGTCTCGTCGGGGGTGAGCGTGACGGCGAATTCGCCCAGTTCAACAAGTTGGTTATCTGCCAGGGGGCGGTCAACGGTTGTCGCTGCGGTCACACCAACGTAGCCATAAACTTTGAAACGGACGGTGTAGCTGTTATTCAGCGTCAAGCCCAGATTAAATGTCGGTTGAAAGGTGGCATTAGCGGCCACACCGCCTACCCCTGGGACCACTGTGCCGACCTGGCCGGGGGTTGGATTACCGTTGCGCACATAGACATGGCTGCTGAGTGCGGTGAGCTGGTATGAGTTGATCTGTAAGGTGCCTCCGCTCGTATTCTTGAGGGTAAAGCTAACCGTACAATGTTTGATATAAGGTGTGATGCCGGCAACACAACTCTGGGTTGTCCCTGGCTGTTGGGTCAACTGCGTCGTGGGTGCCAACGCTGCTTCTACCACCTCGAAGGCCCCGATGTCTGCGGCGGGGCCTTGGGGGCGGAGTGTGCCGCGCTGGTCAGCGACCAGGCCACTATTGCCTGCGGCGTCGATGGCGGGGCTACCACCGACCAGGGCATGAGTGAAGGTCGCTTGCCCCGCACTGGTCGCTGGCCCGCCATGATCGGCCAGGATGGGATTCAAGATGGCGGCCAAGGCCGTTGGCCGTGTGCCATCACTCGTCGCGAGGATGTCATTGCCACCAGGGGTGAAATTGGTAAAGGCCTGGGCGTTACTTTGACTGTTGTCGCCCAAGAGATTGCGGCTATCGGCCGGCAGGGTAATCGCGACCGTGTTGTACAATTCATGGCCGCCGTTCGTGGCCGTATTGCCGGCCATCAAGGTTCTACTCAGATTGAAATTGGTGTTATCATGATTAAAAAGTCCACCACCCTGATCGCCAGCGCTGTTGGTGGCAAGCGTACTGTGATCAATGCTCAGATTGACGCTGGTGCCGTAGGCAAAGAGGCCACCGCCATCAGCCAGCGCGGTGTTCCCACTAATGGTACTATTGCTGATCGTGACGGTACTGGTAATCACCCCAATGCCACCGCCATCCAAGTCGGCGACATTGTCGCTAATGGTACTGTTACTTAGGGTCAATGCCCCCAGCGTAAAGTAAATTGCACCGCCTGAATTGCCGGCCTGGTTCTGGGCGATGGTGCTATTTTCCACCAGCAGGATACTTTCATCGGGGTCCAATCCACCCCCATCTTCAAGCGCGATATTGCCACTAATGTGACTGCGCTCAATGGTAACCACGCTGGAAAAAGCGTCGATCCCACCGCCATCATCGTCGCTCTGGTTGTCGAGAATGCTGCTGTCAGTGATGGTTAGACTATCCCCATCACTATCAATGCCACCCCCATCCCCATAGGCAAAGTTGTCGGTAACCGTGCTCTGATTTTCCAACAAAATTGAGCCGTAGTAACTGGCAATCCCACCCCCAGCATTGGCCGTGGCGTTGGTGATCACCGTGCTGCCACTCAAGGTGACATAGCCGGCTTTGTTGTAAATGCCCCCACCATAGTTATAAGCGCGGTTGCCGCTGATCGTGCTTTGATTCAGGGTTACTGTGCCCAGATGATTATAAATGCCGCCGCCACAGCAATTGATGGCCGTGTTCATTGCCACCGTACTATCGGTCAATAAGACGGTGCCACTTTCATTGAAGATGCCGCCACCATGCACTGCTGCTGTGTTCGATATAACATTGCTGCCAATTAGCGTGAGTTCACCAGAAGGGGTAGCCAGGATTTGTTGCTGCAACTGTACCGCCTGTGGTGCGGCATGCCGTTGTGTTGCATGCCGTTGTGTTGCATGCCGTTGTGTTGCTACTCGGCTGACGTGCGCCGCAGTCGTAATCTCACCATAGTTAAAAATACCACCGCCGACTTGGCTCATACTGGTATTGCCGCTGACCGTACTGTTGGTCAAGGTCATCACGCCACTATTAAGGATGCCGCCACCTACATAATAGGCGGTGTTGGTGCTGATGGTGCTGTCAATTAGCGTTGTGGAGCCATAATTGATGATGCCCGCGCCATAAGCGGCGAGGCCACCGGTGATGGTGCTTTGGGTTAGGGTCAGTTCACCACCGGCTGCTATTGCCAGAAGGTTAAATTGCTCAACACTGGTCTCATCACGGCTGATGAGCGCACCGGCCCCGGCAATTGTCACCGTACTAGAAATCGGTGGTAGACCGCTATAAGGGGCTGCCAGTGTATAAGGAGTTGTCAGTGTATAACTGTTGCCGCTCAGGGTAATCGTATCGGCACCACTGCCAGCCACACAATCAGGATGCGTGCCCGCATCATCATTGGCGTTGATAATCGCTTCCAGCAGCGAACAGAGGCCATCTACGGTAATCGTTGGGCTGTCAGTTGTCACCGGGATAGTGGCGGCATACGCAACTGCGGTGTGGCTGATGGCCAACGTCAGTGCCATGCCCGTGACTGATAACTGGACGCGCCGCTGTAGGCGGCGCCGCTGGGCGCGCGGCAAGGTGGAGAGTAAATGGCACCATTGCTGAAAGCGTTCTAGTAATTGCCGACTGCGCTTTATAAATTGGGCGGCCAGGTTGGGTGATCGGGCGACGCTTTGGGCGAGGAGTCGCCGGTAGCTTTGCCCACCAACATCTAGTGGCTGTGATTTCTCTTGCATGAAAGTAGCTCCTTATAGACACATTATTTAAACTTGGCACAATCTACCGCAGCACGCAACAGGGTGAGATTGTGCCAAGTTTAAGTGTCATCTCTATTAGGAATAGATTTCCAGCGCTTACTTTCAATATCGTCAGCAAATAGAAGGCGGTCGAGCGCTATTGGCGCAAAGCATAGGCTGTTTTCGCCCTGTAGTCAAGCGAATTGCCTTACTGATTTTGAATTTTCGATTACAAAATTATTACATCTAGCCTGTTAATGAATTTTTCTTAAGCTTTGTCCCTTAAGCAATCGCTACAAAAATTACGCTTGGCTTGGCTTACGCACCACCCTAACCGCACGCATCCCTACCAGACGAGGACGGGGATAAGCGTAAGTTTATCCCCGTCCTAAACGCAACCGTTGCTGGATTAAGTTAAATGCTTGTCAATCCCGGATAAGCAATAAATCTACCATCACTGCGATGACAAAATCCTACTCCGCACCAAAGGGATAATACTCGACTTCGTCTTTGATCGCCTCGATCTGCAATGAGATCTCGCGCTTGTCTGCCGCATCCAATTCCTGCGCCCCGGCCGGTGCACGCTCCACCGTCGAGGTGAAGACCCCGCGGCGTTTGAGGATGTAACGCATAAAGGGATGGGTCTCCAGGTTGATCAGCGGCAGCAGCCGGGTATGCAGCGCGCGTGCCCCTGCTTCATCACCGGCCCACCACTTTTCCATCACCTTGGCCAGCAGATCGGCGATTTCGCAGGCGGGCATACAGCCGTTGGCCCCGCGCCGCATTTCATCAGGCAGGAAACGCCCGGCAAAGCCGCCAAAGATCGTCTTGACCTTGTCGCCCAGCAGGTTGTGTACCTCGGCGATATGTTTGGGGCCTGGTGGGCGCTCTTCTTTGATGTACTCAATCGAGGGCACATCTTCCACCAGTTTAGCGATCTGTTCGGCCGTGAGTGGGGCATAGGCCGCGGCATTTTGTAACATGATCGGCCCGTCATAGTTGTCTGCCATCCGTTTGAACATCTCAATCGCAATGGCCGCTGTGGCTCGCGCTGGGGCCATTGCAATGATCGAATCCGCACCCGCCTTTTGTGCCGCCCTGGCAAAGAGCAAAACTTGAGGCAGCGAGACACCGGAGCAGCCAAAGACAACTGGCAGCCGCCCATTCACTTCTTCCAGCACGGCATCCAAGCCACGGATGCGCTCTTCCTCGCCCAGGAAGTAAAATTCCCCGACCATCACCGGCCAGACAATGCCATGTTGCCCGCTGGTGCAACAGAAGTTAGCCGCCGCTTTGAGGTCGGGAATGTGAATTTCGTAATCGGGAGTATAGGGGGTAGGTAAGAGGCCAAAACAGCCTTTGAGATGGTTAAAACGCGCCATGATTTCTCCTTGATTTGCTCGTTGCGCCGCTTTGCGACGCAATGCAGCCAGGACGCTCCGCGTCCTTTGGTTGTTGGGTAGGACGCGGAGCGTCCCCGTGGGGTCACCACGCAGAGTGTGGTGACGAGTTTACCTATTCTTTCCAGCGATCATCCGGCCGCCAAAAGCCAAGTTTGGGGGTGTTCCATTCGTCGGTGGGCAGGAACAGCGTGCCTGGTGTGCGCAAGTTGGCTTCAATCGCATCCAAATTGAGATCGACCCCCAAGCCCGGCTTTTCCGGCACCTTGACATAACCGTCGGCCATGTAATCCGGATCCAACCCTGTGACCAAACTCGTCCAAAAGGGCAGATCGAGCCCGTGGTGCTCCACGGACAGAAAGCTGGGAATCGCCGCGGCGCAGTGGACATTCGCCATAAAGCCGATGGGCGAACCGGCGCAGTGCAGCGCGGTGGGAATGCCGTAACGTTCGCCATAGTCCGCAATCTTCTTCGTCTCCATCATGCCGCCGGAGGTGAGCAGATCGGGGTGAAGGATATCGATGGCGCGCCGTTCAATCCACTCGCGGAAGCCATCCCACAGATAAAGTTCTTCACCGGCCGCAATTGGGGTGCGTAAGGCGTCGGCCACCTGCTTATGGCCCTCAAGGTCATACCAGGGCATGGGATCTTCGATCCAGGCCAGGTGATAAGGTTCCCAGGCCTCGCCCAGGCGGATCATCTCATCCAGGGTCAGATGACCGTGGCCAAAGTGGTCGGTACACAGGGAAACCTCATCGCCGACCGCTTCACGAATCGCGGCCACAATTTCAACGGCAGCGGCAATGCCCCGATCGGTTAATCGTGCCCCCGGCCCTGTCCCTGGTGCGCGCCCACGCCAGCCCAGGGGATATTCACCTTGGGTATGTTGACCAACTAAGGCGCCTGGCGTCGTCTCGAACAGTTTGGGACGAATGTCAAATTTGATAAAAGTGAGGCCCAACGCTTTGCGCCCTTCCAGTGCTTTGCGATAACCTTCGACCGTTGGCTCGTCGGGCGCAGGGGTGTCGGCGTAGAGGCGGACTTTGTCACGATATTTGCCGCCCAGCAGTTGATAACAGGGGACACCATAGACCTTGCCAACCAGATCCCAGAGCGCGATCTCCAGCCCAGAGACGCCGCCCCCTTCGCGGCCCCAGTTGCCAAAACGTTTAATCGCCCGAAAGATCATATCGACATTGCAGGGATTTTGGCCCAACAGCATACTTTTGAATTGGAGGGCATTTTCACGATGGCCGGCATCACGCACCTCGCCCAGCCCATAGACGCCCTGGTTGGTGTCGATGCGAATAATCGGGTAGTCGTAATTGCTGGCTACGACTGCGATGCGAATGTCGGTGATTTTGAGATCGGTGGGGCGGGAGTGCTGGTTAATCGCATTCTCTACGCCACCCAACTGTTGGTTGGTTTGTGACACAATTGGCTCCCATTCTATTTGTTGCAGCGTTGCAAGGTTATTATAGTGGTAAATCGGTAAATCGGTACAGCAGGAAATCGGTACAGCATTAGGTGGGGGGTTCCAGAAAAGGGGGAGAAAGGTAATCGCCACTAGACCGCGAAAATTTTGGACACACCTACTGGTAGCGGTACGCGTGTACTAATGCAGTGTGACGGCAATTTTGCTGGGTTTTTCGTCCCAGCGGGACGGTTGACCTGAGGACCAAGAAAATCATGATATTTCCCGGCTAAGGTCAACCGTCCCGCTGGGACGAAGGCGGCTTTTAATCCAGCCTAACTCAGAATGACAGTACCTACGATTATTTTGTTTACACTGTACTAATTTACCGATTTCCTGCTGTACCGATCTACCGATTTACACTCCGCCCGGCGTGGGTGCTTTGGCGACCTCACATGGCAAGCGGACGGTGAAGATTGAGCCCTTCCCGACCTCGCTGGTTACGTCAATTGTACCGCCACAGACCGCAACGGCTTCTTTGACGATGGTCAAGCCAAGGCCCGTGCCCTTATGATCTTTGGCATTATCGACGCGATAGAAAGGGTCAAATAGCTTGACTAGATCGATTTCAGGAATGCCGATGCCTTGGTCAATCACAGCTAAGGCAAAGCCGGCCTGGTCAGCTTGCACACGCACGGTGATCGTGGTGCCGGCTGGTGAATATTTGACGGCATTGGAAATCAGGTTGATCACGATTTGACGCAATAATTTCGCATCACTGGTCAGCGTCCCGGCGGTGAGGGCTTCCACCACAAAGTGATGTTTATTGTGATAAATCATCCGAAATTCATCCAGAATCCCGGCCAGGAAAGGGCCAATCTCAATCAACTGGGGCTGGAATTCGAGATGACCATTTTCCATCTCCGCCGCGATCAACATATCATCGAGCATTTGCAGCAGCAGCCGCGCCGAGCCACCGATGCGATGCAGATAGTCGCGTTTGCGCTCAGCGTTGATCCGATCCCCATAATTTTCGATCAGTTCCACCGCCGAAACAATGGCGAAGAGTGGATTACGAAAGTCATGCGAGAACATCGCCACGATGCGCGATTTGAGCAGGCGGCGCGCTTGTTCTTCCTTGAAGGCTCTACTCACCGCCTCTAACTGGAGACGGGCAACCTGTTGCTGTTCCGCTTGTTTCCAAAGCCGGGTCTCAATCGCGTTGAGTAAGTCGGCGTGTTTAACCGGTTTGGTCAGATAATCATCCGCGCCTAGATTCATGCCCTGGCGGATCGATTCATAGGTTGCGCTGGCCGTCAAGAAGATAAAAGGAATATGGTTCACGGTTGGCTCAGAACGGACTTCGAGGAGGACGGTGCGGCCATCCATTTCTGGCATTGCAATGTCGCAAATGATCAGATCCGGTTTTTCACGCAGGATGGTTTCCAAACCGATCCGCCCATTTTCCGCACTGAACACTTGATGGCCTTCAAATTGCAGCCAATCGGCGAGCTCTTCTCGTAATGGTTGCTCATCATCGATAATCAGGACCTTCGACATCCGTTGTTCTCCTTTCTGGGGTGCTCGGCAATGTAACCGTAAAAGTGCTGCCGCTGTTAATTTCTGTCTCGATCTGAATGCTGCCTCCGTGTCGCTCGACCGCTTCTTTGGTGATACTCAGGCCCAGACCAGTGCCCGAAATTGTGCCAACATTACTGGCGCGGTGAAATGGTTCAAAGAGATGGGGCAGATCGGCTGTCGGAATGCCGATGCCGTGATCCTGCACTTGGAGGGTGACGCTTTGCGCAGCCCAATGGAGCTGAACCGTGATCGGCTGGGCCTGGGGCGAGTATTTCAAGCCGTTGGCAATCAAATTGCTGACCACATGGCGCATCAGCCGCACATCAAAACGATAGCCTGTGGGTGAGCCGACTACCGTGTAGCTGATCCGTTCGCTGTATTCAACCTGGCTTCTAAATTCTGCAATGATCTCGCTACAGAGTGCGTTCAGGTCACCCGGTGCAAGCATCAGCTCGACCCGTCCGGCTTGGATGCGCGCCAGTTGTAGCACATCATCCATGATCGCCTTCATATGATCGACCTGCGCGAGAATCTTATGCAAGCGCGCATTCAACTGACTGCCATCCAGTCGATCCCGGTAGGCGAGCAAGGTTTCCGTGGTGGCCGAGATGGTCGCAAGCGGAGTGCGAAACTCATGGGACGCAACAGAAACAAAACGGGACTTCAACTCGCCCAACTCTTTTTCTTTGGTGAGTGCCTGGCGTAATGTCGCTTCCGCCTGTTTTTGGACAGTGATATCGGTGACGACGGCGAAGCCACCTTGATAGCTACCCTCTTTGTCTAGCATCGGTGAGCCGAGGGAAAGTAAATGAATGATCTGTCCATCCTTACGATTGATAACCAATTCATAGGCACTATTTTCTAGCTGGCGACGGCGGTCAAGCTGCTCCCTGACAATGACGGTGTTTGTCTCATTCAGGTAGGCAAATGGTTTTGTGCCAATCAACTCCTCACGGCGATAGCCCAGCAATTCACAGAAGCGGTCATTGACATAGGTCATGCGCTCTTCGACATCAAACATTACCAGGCCCCCGCGCATGGTTTCCACCAACTGGCGGTACTTGGCTTCGCTCGCTTGCTGCGTCAGATCGGCCTGCTTGCGTTCGGTGATGTCACGCAGCATCGAAACAAATTCCACTACGGTGCCGCTTTCAGCGTTGCGGATGATGGTGGCCGTACTTTCTACCCAGATATAGTGACCAGCTTTGTGCCGAATCCGATAGGTCAGTACATAGGATGTGGCTGATGAATTGATTGCAGACTGGATCACTGCCAAACTGTTGGGTACATCATCCGGATGGACAAAGAAATTTCTGCTGTGGCCGATCAGCTCTTCTGGGCGATAGCCGGTCGCTGCATAACAAGAGGGGGTTGTAAAGGTAATTTGACCAGTGGCATCTGCTTTGATGATCACATCAGTGATATTTTCGGCAATCAGGCGATAGCGCGCTTCACTTTCGATGATCTTCTCTTGTGCCAGGCGCAGGTCAGTAATATCAAAGAGGGTAGAGCGACTTTGCACATAGTTACCAGCTTGGTCATAAATTGCCGAGCTATTTAACAAGACATGGCGGATTGAGCCGTCTTTCGCAAAGAGATCAAATTCGAGATCATTTACCCAACCGCGCGCTTTGAAGAGGGGGAAGTTCTTTTGGAAGGTCAGTATACTTTCCGCGGTGAAAAGGTCGGTCAGCTTGTATTTCCCCACAATCTCCTCGCGCTGATAGCCAAGCCAGCGCAGTTCTGTGTCGTTAATCTGAATGATCAGCCCATCTTTGTCCAGTGAGTGGTAGCCACAGGGGGCATTATGATAGAGATCGTGAATTTCCGCTGCCGATTTCTGGAGCGCATCCTCCGCCTGTTTACGTTCGGTAATGTCGTGATTGACGGCGACCATCCCGATCGGGTTGCCTTGCTCGTCGTTAACCAATGCCGCTGAACTAAGAACGTGGCAGATCTGCCCATCTTTGCGCTGTTGGATAAATTCGCCATACCACCAGCCTTGGGCCTGCAAGCGTTCTAAGAGGTAGGCCCGCTCCTCGGGAAACGCAAATTGGGTATGGACAAGCTCACCCATCGTTCTGCCCGCCGCTTCGGCTGCACGCCACCCATAAATGCGCTCGGCGGCCGGATTCCAACTTTGCACGCGCGATGCCATATCGGTAACGATGACCGCATCACTCACTGTTTTTTGCAAACTGGCATGATAGCGCAGTTGGCGCTCTTGGGTTTTGCGCTCGGTAATGTCGCGAATCACACAGACCAGGCCATCATCTTTGATCAAGCCTACGCTGAGTTCGGCATCAAAGCTTGTGCCATCCTTGCGCAGGGCGTGGATTTCCAGTTGGTTGTGCTGCGTGGTCGTGATCGCAGTTTGCAAGAGTGCTTTCACTTGCGCGATATCAGCTTGATCGATACGCTCTAATAGGGATTGGCCATGACACTCCGCCGGCTCACAGGCGAAGAGTTGGTGGAAGGCGTGATTCGCCTGTTGGATCGTCAGGTCGGCGTTGATCAGTAAGATGCCATCCGGGCTATTATCCAGGATCGCTTCGACCTGGGTTTTGGTCGCTTGCAGTTCCCCCGTGCGGGCCTGCACTCGTTGTTCCAGATGGGTAACGTGGTGGGCATTTTCGAGCGCCAAGGCGGCATAACGGGCAAAGGTTTGGAGATTTTGGACATCCTTTTGGCCGTACTGATTCGGCGTGCGACTGTCGGCGGTGAGTAGACCAATCGGCTTGCCATGAATGACAATGGGGACACCAATACTGGAACGAATCCACTCCGTGGTGGGAAAGGTGACCCAGCCAGGGGCTAATTTTGTGTCGGTCACGAGGTAGTAAAGTTGATCATTTTGATCTTTGGTATAGACCTCCACATTAAAGGTGATCGGATTGGTGTTAAAAAATGCTTCGGCTTGGGGCGCATGGCCACGTGCATAGGCAACGCGCCCTTCATGCTCGGCAAAGAGTACAATCGCCCCTGCTTCGCTGGGCACGACCTGCGCGCTCAAGGTGAGAATCCGCTGCATCACCGCTTCAACATCGAGGGTGCTGGTCAGCACCGCCAGACTGTCGCGCATGGTTTCGGCGAGCAGTCGTTGTTCATGTTGGGCTGCTTCGGCCTGTTTACGCGCGGTGATGACTTCAGAAAAGAGAATGAGGCCCCCAATTTCATTGTAGATGTTGCGCCAAGGCCGAATTTCCCAACGTACCCAGTCCACCGTGCCGTCTTGGCGCGGAAATGCATCTGCTTCTCGCTTTTCCACGGCACCTTGTAGGCAACGTTGATGGATTTCGCGCCAATGGGCTGGCAGATCTGGGAAGATTTCATAGTGAGAGCGGCCGATGATGTCGCCTTCATATAACCGATAATCGGCTAGCCACCGCCGGCTGACGGATAGATAATTCATATGCTGATCAAGCATGGCAATTGCCGCGGGGGCATGTTCGATAAAGAGCCGTAAACGTTGTTCGCTTTCGAGGAGGGCTGCTTCGGTGCGTCGCCGGTCGGACACATCGCGCACATGAAGCACCAGAAAAAACTGCCCTGCTGGATCTTGCAGGGTGTGGCCCGTGGTTTCGACAAAGGCCCAGTCGCCATTGGCGCGCTGCAGCCGATGGGCAATAGTCTCGATTGTGCCGATGGCGCTTAAAAGCTGCACTAGATTTTCCTGAAACAGCGCTCGATCCGCAGCGGGCAGCAAGGTGGCAAAGGGTTGACCAAGGAGCTGGCTAAGGCGATACCCAAAGCTGCGTCCAAAAGCCGCATTGGCATAACGAATCAGTTGATCGGCATCGGCAATGAGAATGGTGTCACCAAAGCCTTCCACAATGGCGTGAAAGCGCGTCTCCAGCTGACGCAATCGTTGTGCATTCGTTTGGCTCTCTTTTAATTTCCACTCGCGGCGCAAGATCAGGGGCAACCGGCGTAGCGCTGCGCCTGACACCAGATCGCTAATCGCTTCGGTGGTCAGCGTAAAGGCTTGCTCTTCTTCGTGTGGGGCATAAAGTAAAATAATGGTTTGCTCGGGGGCAACTTGGCTAAGAATGGGCAGTGCGGCCTCGGCAATCGCATAAGCCACCAAAATCATATCCCACTCACGGGCCAGCGCCAGCCGAAATGCCAGCGCCGCATTTACCTCTTCTATTTCAACGCTAATGCTCGCTGCGGTCAGGGCTGCTGTTAGTGGCTGACGGTAATGCCCACTGTTGTCAAACAGTAGCAGCTGGTGTGGTTTAGCGGGGTGATCGAATGGTGTCGGCATGGGCAGACCTGTTCAGGGTATTGGTGCAGAAACAATTGCGCTGATGGCCGCGTTGACGGCCTCTGGCGCGCTCAGGTGGGGAAAGTGCCCTTCGGCCGGCAACAACACAAATTGGCTGTGTGGTATTGTTGTGGCGAGATAGGTACCCACATCAATCGCGCTGAATAGAACCCCCCAGTTTGATCCGCAGGAAAAACTAGGGTCTCATTTCAACCGCGGTATAAATAAGATTACAATAGAGACATGTTTGGCGTATCGGTAATTACTATTACGATGATTATATCATTTTAATCTGATAATTGGGGAGAAAAGCTATTGCTCAATCTGCATAGTGGCTGCTTTGGTGCTTGCGACGGGCCAGGTTGCAGTGGGCGAGATTACGCCAAGCATGCGACAAACGTTGCTTGGCGGATTACGGTAAGGGTGATAAAGTAATGAGCGCCACGCGTATCAGGCTGTTTTACGGTAGTCGATTAAAGTGACTTTAACCCTGAGGAGTCGAAAGATGTTACCAAGTTTATTGAAGTTGCGCCCGGTGCGGCGCTTTAGTTTACTGCTGCTATTGCTGACCGCCGTACTCTTTCTCAGTGTGCTTACTTTTGCACCACCTGTTGGGGGTGGCCCAGCAGCATCGGCAGCCCCGGCGGCACTCCCAACCCTGATCATTGAACCATTGGCCAGTGGTCTAACCTTACCGGTGGGGATTGTCAGTGCCGGCGATAGCCGTCTCTTTATTGTCGAAAAGCAGGGGCGCATCCGGATTGTACAGCCGGACGGCCAGATTCTCGAACCGCCCTTTCTGGATATTCAAGACCTGGTGCGGGCGGAAGATCAAGAGCAAGGGCTGTTGGGGCTGGTTTTTGCCCCCGATGATCCTACCACCTTCTACGTCAACTACATTAACAAAGCGCAACAGATTACAATTGCGCGCTATCGCACCGATGGGCAGAATCCCAACCTGGCTGATCGGGCCAGCGCGCAGACGATTTTTTCCCAGCAAAAGTTCTATACCAACCATAACGCTGGCGACATGGCCTTTGGGCCGGATGGCAACCTCTATGCCGCGCTCGGTGATGGCGGCAGCGGTGGCGATCCCGATGAAGTGACCCAGGATCTGAGCACCTATTTCGGTAAGATTCTACGGATCAATGTCACCGGTGTGCCGACCTACACCATTCCGGGTAACAATCCCTTCTATCTCGACAACGACCCCAACACCCGACCGGAGATCTGGGCTTATGGCATGCGTAATCCCTGGCGCATGACCTTTGATCGCGCCACCGATAATATCTTCTTTGGTGATGTGGGCGAAGCCAATTGGGAAGAGGTAAACTTTCTGCCAATTACCTCAACCGGGGGAATGAACTTCGGCTGGGATTGTTATGAAGGGAACGAACTGCATGAAGCAGAGGGCTGTGGGCCGGCTACCGACTATGTGGCGCCGATCTATGCCTATCCACATGTGGGCCAATGCACTTCGGTCACTGGTGGCTATGTCTATCGTGGTACACAATATCCCAATCTAAATGGCCACTACCTCTTTGGCGATTTCTGTCATGGCCGCCTCAATAGTCTCATGCCCAATGGGCTGGGGGGCTGGACCCCGATTACCCACACGGTGACGATCAGCTTCCCGGCTGCCTTTGGGCAGGATCCGGCTGGTGAACTTTACGTCGCCGCCGTCTTTGATGGGATTATCTACAAGATCAAAGATACTTCTGTCCAGCCCACCCCGGATCCTGATGCCACCGCCACGCCGACCAAGACCCCGTTTCCCACGGTGACCCCCAGCTTTACGCCGACGGCTACTTCCGTCAACCCACCTACCGCAACGGGAACGCTGACGCCCACTGCCATCCCTACGGGACAACCATCAGCGACCCCAACGCCGACGCAGACCCCTGCGGCCACGGGTCTTGAGCAGACCCTATTTTTGCCGGTGGTGACTAGGTAGGGCGTGGTAAAACGAATGAGGGTAGCAGCATTGCCGCTACCCTCATTCGTTTTACTACGCCCTATGGCAAGGATGGCTTTGCGGGCCAGGAGATCAGCCAAAAGTTTACTAACATCTCCTAAAATATAATTCACGCTAGCGTTTTTATAAGAGTCTACGCCTGTTGTCGGCGGCGTGCATAAGCGGCCAAACCGGCCAGGCCACTTCCAAAGAGCACAATTGTGATCGGTTCGGGCACTTGGACAGGGGCTGGACCGCCAAAATCTTCGGTGAGATCGCCGACATCACAATTTTCCAGGGTAAAAGAAATTGCTCGCGCCGTGCCCGTGCCATCTTTGGCGGTTTTAATGAAATAGCCTTCTGTGACTTCTTGATAGTTGCGCATGACCGCTTCGGCAATTTGGGCGTTCACATCATTGACCCCATTAATCCCTGCTGCTTCCGCGGCAGCCAGATCTTCAGTCGTTGGCACATAAACGGCCGAAATTTTGATGCCGAGGTTGCTTGCTTCCAGCGCCCGCTGGTTGGCATTGGCATCATCTACACCTTCGTTATGCACATCATCAAACCCGGCGGGTGGCGCATCGGTAATCAAGATAATGATCTTTGTTGCGCCCGCACGCCAGGTGCCAGTAAAGTTGCCACTTTGCGGTCGTCCGTCGGCGGCTAAGCGATTGATGGTGGTATTTAGCGCTTCGTCTGATGCTTCTGCGACGCCTCTCCCTGCCGTTGCGGTCAAACCGGCAATTTGGCCCCTGACCGTATCCGCTGTGCCTGGTGCCAGGTCCGTCAAAACCGTAATTGTGTCGCGAAATTCGAGTAATGCCAGTTGATAATCATTCCCAGCAACGGAGACAATTTGGTTGACAAGGTCAGCGGCTTCCGCTTTGACATTGTTGATTGCACCAACCATACTACCGGTTGTATCAATTAAGATTGCAATATCTAACGGACTACATTCACCTTGTGCATAAGCGGTACGTGCGAATTCGCCACGCTGTGCAAAGAGCGCTGCAATGACCAGGAAGCAAGTCGAAAGACATACTTTGGCTTTAAATAAGAAATGATGAGGTGTCGAATTTTTCATTGCCAGTACAGCTTCCTTCCCAAAATGGTGGGGGACAAGGGTTAAAAATTACCTATGTCTAGTTTCTCGCTGTGCCGGCAGTTGGGCCATCTACACCAAGCATAAAACTGCTGCAACTGGCCCAACTGCCGATGAGATTATGCCGCTTTACTCATACCGACAATTGGCAATTGCCTGCCCATCGACCAGAATCTGCACATCATCAAAATAGATGTTCGAGTTGGTCGCCATTGGTGAACTGCCCTGGAGCAACACCATCAGCTTGCCGCTACTGCCGGCGGTCACCGTGTGGCGCAATTCGGCCCATTCCCCACGGACATAGCCATTGACATACTGAGCCTCTGGGCCAGCCGCATCTGGCTTGACACCCATCGAAGCCCAATCATAGTCCAACCCCCGATGGTCATGATCCCAGATCAGATACTTGGCACTGACCGTTACTTCTGCACCGGGTGCCACCGTAATCATTGGGCTGCCAAAGCCACCGGCATAGGGCTGGTAGCTGGAGATTTTGGCAGAGAATTGATTGGGCCCATAATTTGCACCAGGGCCAACAACGCGTTCCATTGCAAAGACTGTATTCTTGGCTTGATAGAGCCCATGATTGACCGCAAACGGTGCCCACCCGGCATACCAATCCGTATAGATATCTGAGGGTGGTACGGACCAATCCGCCGCACGATTAAAGTTATTGCAGGCCCCGCCGGTGGCATAAAGGGTGATGCCCTTGCTATGCGGTGTGACCGTTTGCCGAACCCCACGGCCGGGGGCCTCCTGAGAACGACCACCATCTGCGGCATCCGCTTCTTGTGACTCGACCGGCGGTGGTGTCAGTAGATTGTTGTAGATCGTGTCAGGATTGAGCACAGAACTATGGGGGATTGCTGGTGGGCTCAGTCGTGGTCCCCGTTGCGGCACTGGTGGTAAATGACCATCGGCATAAGCGGCGGTTGCAGGGGCGAGGAAGAGTGCCACCCACAGAAAAACAGAACTAATCCTTGTCCAAACTTTGAACATAACAATACCTTTCGCTGTTGATACAGATGAATAATTGATGTTCACCAGACGAACGCTGGGAGAACGCATGAGGATTGTGTTCATTGCATAGGTATACCGATAAAGTTTACGCTTTTCTGCTGATGTGATCTACCAACCTACCTCCTACTTTACCTCCTAAAAACCACCTGCTTTTATAAACATTTGATTGCTTTTGTTAAATTTAGGAGTGGGGGTGCCGTGTGCCAATAAAGCCACTCTGGATCGCTAAATTCACCAATTGCCGCTTGCGCAGCATCGGTGATGGAAATTCGTGTTGCGACAAGCCGAAAATTTGGTAAATTGTCGTAATATAGTTGCGAATACTCGTGTGAGCGCGCCCTAATTTGCCAGCGATCACAGATTGTGAATAATCATGAAGATAGAGCCCAAAAACCGCAAGTAAGACCGGATTGGGCCGCTGTTGCTGGGTGGCGGTGGTCAATTTCAGCTGCAATGCCGTAAACCCTTGTCGCTGTAACTGACCACTTTGGAGTAACTCTTCAATAGTCTGCCGTACTCGTCGGTCGCGGATATGAGTTAGATCAATCACTAGATCATTTTGTAAGGTTGTCAGAATATTGCCAACGCGTTCCTGTACCACTGTATTCACTGATTGTTGTAGGCGTTGCAATTCACCAATCGCTTTGTGCCCAATCTGTTGCACTAAAATTCGTTCGGCCAGCACGGGGCAGGTCCCAGTTGCCAACGCCCAGGTACACACTTCTCCCACCAATTGAGGATGCCACCAGAGTGGAAAGTACGTAACATTTTGGGTCGCCATCCAGTCAAAGATCGACGGTAGTAGCGCCAGGGCTGTTGCGCTCTGCGCTGTCTTAATCGCAACGAGGGCTAGATACCATTGTAGGAGTTTGACGGCTAACTCGTCACCCGATTTGCTGTAAAATTCAAGCGAGGCATTGAGAAGATCCTGGGCAATATAGAAGCGTTCCGTCAATAGATAGAAGATGGCCAGATTCACATTAAAGCTCATCACCTGCCCGTGATCAGCTTGATCCAATGCCTGTTGCAGTTGGCGGCGTGCAACCTCATAGTCGCCACGTAGTAAGGCGCACCAACTTTCTTGCACATCCAACCAGGGCAGGTAGCGTTCAAAATGATAGCGTTGTACCAGGCGGCGCGCCGCGGCATAAGTTTCGTTTGCCTGATCATATTGGTGCGTTGCGCGGTATAAATTGCCGAGCAACGTTTGGGCATAGACCTGCTGTTTCCCCAAATGATGGCGCTGAACCAAACGGACATAGCGCCGAGCGGTATCAATTGCCGGTATAAACTGCCCGCGATACCAGGCTAAATGGGCTTCCGCACTTAGCAATGCTGCTTGCGAACGGACCCCTAAAGTCGCTGTTGTTTGCAAGTGGCGCGCCATTTCTAGATGAGCTTCTGCGGTGGCATACTCTCCAAGTTGCCGCTCGATGAGTGCCAGCAGCAGCAGCGCTTGGAAATGTTCGGTAACTTGATCAGAGCGCCGAAAGTAGGCCAATGCTTGTTGCGCATAAGCCAGCCCTTCGCGTAGCCGACCGATATCAGGACAAAGCTCGGCAAGCTGCAGTGATAATTGAGCATGGGCCGCTTGCGCTGTCACATGATCCAGCAATGCACTTGCCTCTTGGACATAGGCATAGGCCGTCCGAAAGTCTTCCCGCTTTTGATAGAGCGCAACAAGCCGGCAGTAACAATCAACGGTTTGGTCAAAGTTCTGCTGGCGCAGGTAGAAATGGCTGGCCCGTTGCAAGAGCGGTGCAACTTGCTCTAACTGCTCGGTTGCCATTGCAGACAACGCGCGGACAAGGATCAGATCCGGATTAATCTCAAAGTATTCAGGTGGAAATTGTTGTAATAAAGTGTTAAACCGGGCGTCTACCAAGAGCTCTTCTTTACGCGCAACGGTCGCCAACAAACGGGCTGCTTCCGTATAATTGGCCGCAGCAAGCTGTTCTTGAGTTTTTTTGTACCACATGGTTTGCATCCCATACACAAGCTTAGCGAGTTTTAGAGGTCAAAAGCTCAAAAATGATAACCTGAGTATAGTAGCAAAATTTATTGGTGAGCTATTGAATTCCTCTGAAGTTTCTCCAGAAATGTTGGTTACCACCGCGGATCAACGGCCATCATGCAATCGAATAGCCAAAGCGCTGCGTGCGCAGATCATGGGTGGCGGACAAATGGCGGTAAGGGTGGCAAGCTGGCGTGGCGTCACAACGCGCGCAAACAACCGCCGTTGACACTCACTAGTTGCTGCGTGTCGGCGTGGTGCGCTTTTTTAGGTAAAATGTCTGTTATACTGAAGTCAAGTTGAGAACCGGAGTTTTGCTGGTTAACGGGATCGCGTGCGTCGCACTGACCGCCAACTGTTTCCAGTCCGCTAGATTCTTTGGTCAGTGCGACGCACGCTGACCGAAACTAGGGGTTTCATTCTGATTTGAGTATAGGAGGGGGTATTAACAACGAACTTCGTCATTGACCCGTTACCACTGGCGCATCCTGATAAAGAAAACAGGCGACGCTGCGCTGTGGATCGGTCTGATAAAAAGGTGGGGTTGTTTCCCGGCAGACGGTCATGACGTGCGGGCAACGGTTGGCAAAGCGGCAGGCGTGCGCGGCTTTACTGTTGCCATTCTGGGGTTGGATCAGCTCTTTTTGCCCCCAGTGCAGTTTGGGATTGGGCAGGGGGATCGAGTCGATCAGCAGTTGCGTGTAGGGATGTTGCGGCTGCTTGATCACCAGATCAACCTGGCCGGCTTCGACTACATTGCCCTGGTACATCATCAAGATCGTTTCGCTGAGTTGATATGCGGTGGTCAGATCGTGGGTAATATAAATGAGCGAAATGCCAAAGGCCTCGTGGACTTTGAGCAAGCTCTCCAGAATCGTGGCGCGCAGCGAGGCATCGACCATGGAGACCGGCTCATCAGCCACAATGATCTTGGGCTTGAGCAGCAGCGCCCGCGCCACCATCACCCGCTGGCGTTGACCACCACTCAGTTGATGAGGATAGCGCCCCAACGTCTCCTCTGGCCGCAAGCCGACCGCTTGCAACGCCTCTTCGATCATGTGGCGCGTTTCGTCAGCATTGGCTTTCGGGAAAAACTTGCCAATCGGCGTGGTCAGGGCATGGTCAACCTTGTAAAAGGGGTTGTAGACCTCAAAGGGATCCTGGAAAACCGCCTGCACCTCGCGGCGAAAGGTGCGCCGTTCCTCGGCATCAAACCCGTGTAGTTCTTTGCCCTTATACAGAATCTGACCACTGGTCGGCGCGGTCATACCCAAGAGCAGCCGCGCCAGGGTCGTCTTCCCGCTACCACTCTCACCCGCAACGGCGATAATGGTTGGTCGGGTATCATCAACGATCAGCGAGGCCGTACTCAAGGCGATGGTCTGCTTGCGGTTCAGCAGCCCGCCCCCATAAACTTTACCGACATTGCGCGCTTCTAAGAGAGGTGCCATAGGTGATTAGGTGATTCGTGATTGGGTGATGCGTGAAACGTAATGCGTGAAACGTGAAACGTAATTAGATGCTATGCATTGACGAATTACGAATCACGTTTTACGTTTTACGTTTCACTTTAATATAAAAGACAGGATACCCACCGCCCTGGGCGAACTTCCTGGAGGGTGGGGATTTGGACTTTGCATTCGGCAAAGGCTTGGGCACAGCGGGGGTGAAAGGTACAGCCGGGGGGTGGTTTCAACAGGGAGGGGGTGATCCCAGGAATACCTTTAAAGACCCGTTTGCCTTCCAGTGATGGCAGGCTGGCAATCAAGCGTTGGGTGTAGGGATGAAGTGGCTCTTCGAACATGGCGTCCACCGGCCCGATCTCCACCAGCTTGCCGGCATACATCACGCCAATCGTGTCAACAAATTGGGCCATCAACCCCATATCGTGGCCGACCAGGATCAGCCCCGCGCCGATCTCTTCCTGCACGCGGCCTAAGGTCTCCATTACCTGCCGCTGGACCACCACATCGAGCGCACTGGTTGGCTCATCGGCCACAATCACCTGTGGGCGCAGCGAGATGCCCATCGCGATGCAGACCCGCTGCTTCATGCCGCCACTCAACTCGTGGGGGTAGACTTCGGCCACGCCCTTTTCTAAGCCCACTGATTCGAGTAACCCATGAATCTGCTGCATCAGCGCCGGCTGACTGGTGGTGCCGTTGTGATAGCGGATCGTATCCATCAACTGGTGTTTGATGCGCATCACCGGGTTGAGTGAGTTCATGGCACCCTGGGGAATGAGCGAAATCTTGGCAAAACGTGCGGCGCGCATCTGCGCGGGGGAAAGGGTGAGCAGGTCAACGCCATCCAGCAGCACCTTGCCTTGCTCTACACAGGCCGGTGGTTTGAGCATCCGCAACAGCGCTAGCACGGTCGTCGATTTGCCTGACCCCGACTCGCCTACCAAACCGAGCCGTTCGCCCTTTTTGAGGCTGAAGGAGACGCCCCCTACCGCGCGCACAGGGCCAGCCAGCGTATCATAACGAACTTTTAAGTTTTCTACTTGTAATACTGCATTCATAAGCACAGCCCAATGGTGAGTAGACGACAACAACTGCGCAACAGGCACCCTTTGGCTGCCTGGCTGAGCGATGGTGGTCTCCTGATTGTGTGTGATCAGGGGGATTAGTACATCGTGTACTAGGTATTCTGTCTTGACCGCGGGTTGGCAATTTGATCCAGCCCGGCGGCCACCATAAAGAGTGAGATAAAGAGCGCAATGATGATCAGCACCGGCGGTGCCCACCACCACCACATCCCACGGGGTAAACCATTGTAATAGCGCGCCCAGTAAATCGTCATCCCGAGCGTTGGTTCACTCTGTGGCCCCAACCCCAACGCCTCCAGCCCGATCGCGGCTAACACGGCCGCACTGACCGCACCCACAAAGCTGGCGGCCAGATAGGGTAACAGATTGGGCATTAGCTCTTTAAAGATAATCTCCAGATTGTTGAGTCCGTTGAGTCGTGCTACTTCGATGTAGGCCCGCTCGCGCATGGTCAACACTTGGGCGCGAATCGTGCGCGTCGGCCACATCCAGGCCAAGGCGGCGATGATCAGCGCCAAAATCTCTGGACTCAACGTTTTGGTGATCACCGAGGCGATCACGACCAAGACGGCCAACGCCGGCACGGTCAGCGCTACGTCGGCAGCACTGCGGATAATGTTGTCGACCACGCCGCCAAAGTAACCAGCCGTAAAGCCTAAAATGGTGCCGATCACCATGCCCAACGCCCCGGCAATTAAACCGATCTGCAAGGTGGCGGGCGCGCCGGCCACCATCACCGCCAGCAATTCACGCCCGGCACTGTCTGTGCCCAGCGGGTGTTCACGCGAGGGCGCGAGATCGGTGGGGGCGGACAAGGGGGCCGCATCTTTGATGTCCACCCACAGGTAACCGGCCAGCCAAAGACCGCCCATTAGGAGGAGCGTGAAAATGCCCATGCTCAACATGCTGTTGCGGCGTAGGTGATAGAAAAAGGTCTGCACAACTCAACCTTTCTGGTAGCGAATGCGTGGATCTAGCAGTGGGTAGATCAGATCAAGCATCAGCGTCGCCAACGCAATGGCGACGACGATCATAAAGACGATGCCGTAGATGACAAAGTAGTCAAAACCAGTGATGGCGCTGAAAAGTGCTGAGCCAATCCCCGGATAGTTGAACATGATTTCGACCAGCAGCGAGCCGGAAAGAATGGTGCCCAGCGAGAGCGCCAGCGCCGTCGTCTGTGGCAGCAGGGCATTACGCAGCGCATACCAGAGGAAAACCCGTCCATTGGGCAGCCCTTTGGCCTCGGCTAGCGTGATATAATCTTCGCCTTCCACCGTGATCATCATACCACGCATAGAGAGCGACCAGAAGCCGATCGAGGAGAGCACAATCGACAGCGCCGGCAGGATCGAGTGGTAAATCAGCTCAATCACATAGTCAAGCGTCATTGATGGCATGGTCATAATCTGCGAACCACCGGTCAAGGGAAACCACTTGAGCCGAAAGGCAAAGACATAGATCAGGATCAAACCCAACAGGTAGTAGGGAATCGCCGAAAAGGTAAAGAGGGGCGGCAGGAGTACGCGCAAGAAACGGGGTGACCCCGGCCAGGCCAATAGCCCACCCAGCAGCGTCCCAAAGGTAAAGGCAATCAGCGTCGAGACGGTCAGCAGCGCAATCGTCCAAGGGATGGTTGGTGCAATCACGTCAATCACACGGGTCGGGAATTTGGCCAGTGAATAACCAAGATTTCCCCGCCCAATATCGCTCAGATAACTCACATATTGTTGCCACAACGGGCGATCTAAGCCAAATTTTTCTTCATAGGCTTTGGCCAGCCGTTCGACATTTTCCGCATTCATGCCGCCCATCGCCACCATCATGCCCAAGCGCTCGCGCACTGGATCGCGGCCAGGGGCCAGACGCGGCAAAAAGAAGATGAGCGTTACCCCTGCCCACACAACCACAAAGAAAAAAATCAGACGGCCAAACAGATAACGCAGACTCATGGCAATGCCCCGTGAATCAAATCCGTGCAATCAAAATTTCAAATTTTACTGGGATATTTTTAATCTATCACACTGTTTGGGGGCTGTCAAATGGTGCTTTTCTTGCAGTTTTAATTGCTTTGATACTTTGTTTTGAATGAAAAATTACGATTTTGCGGCTGTAAAACAATGGTGTAAACTGGATTTGCTTCCTAAGCCCCATTACGCGTTCACATGTCACAACCAAATTAGCTATCGGCAGGATCAAGTTGCGCTAGCGTAGCATGAATTGTGTTATAGCCCATTCGTCGGCTGGTACCCCCGTATTTTGCTGAAGACAACTCCATCGCGTGCTGCCCGTCGGCTGCTAATGTGTTGTCTTTGCCTGCGCGCCGATCCTGCAAGCAGGCGCAATGGTGGTTGTACTGTGCGTGGCAAAAGGTGTGCTGGGGGGCAACTAGCTTGTTCATCAACCTTTCGCATTGACAATTTCGCATTGACAAGGAGAGACCGTATGTATAGACGCCGGCAGTATGTTTTTGGGCTATTGACAATCCTGTTGCTTTTGTTGAGTGCTTGTGGTACCCCCGAATTGGAACCTGCCGCCCCTGCGGCGGGTAGCGATAGTGGCGCGGCTGCCCCTGCCGCCGGCAGTGATAGTGCCGCACCCGCCGCCGAGAGTAGCGATGGCGCGCTGGCCGATGTGCCCCGTAATCGCACGCTGATCATGGCCGGCCTCGGTGGTGAGCAGCCCGGCGCTTTTACAGACATGGAGCTCTTTAACTCCTACGCCCCTGGGCTATCACGCAGTGGCTTTACCCAAGCTTGCACCGAAGCGCTTTTCTACTACAACATGATTGGTGATGAATTTATTCCCTGGATGGGCGAGAGTTACACCTACAACGATGACTTTACCGAAGTCGTCGTCAAGATCCGCCAAGGGGTGGAGTGGAGCGATGGCGCCCCCTTCACTGCCAATGATGTGGCCTTCTCGCTCAACATGCTTTTGGAACACCCGGATCTGCAATACGCTGGTGAAATTATCGACACCGTTAAGAGTGCGGAAGTGGTTGACGATCTCAATGTCAAGATTACGCTGAATGGGGTCAACCCACGTTTCATCTTTGATAAACTCACCTTCCATGCCGACCTTGGGGTCCCGCTGATCGCTGCCCACGCCTGGGAGGGGCAAGATCCGGCCACCTTTAACAACTATGATCCCGAAAAGGGCTGGCCGCTCTGCACCGGCGCGTGGAAATTGGTCTACAGCGATGTGCAGCGCAAGATCTGGGATCTGCGTGAGGATTGGTGGGGCGCGAAAACCGGTTTCCACGCCTTGCCCGCGGTCGAGCGCATGGTCTTCCTGCCCGGCATGGACGAAAACACGATGGTCCAGTTGATCAGCAATAATGAGATCGACCTCGCCTTCTCCTTTACGCCCCAAAACATGGAATTGGCGCAGAGCCAGAATGAGATGATCACCACCTTTAGCGATGAGCCACCCTATGGTTTCCTCGACTGGTGGCCGATCAGCCTCGCCTTCAACACCAGCGAAGCGCCCTTTGACAACCCGGATATTCGCTGGGCGATGAGCTACTCGCTGGATCGTGATCAGATCATTGATGTCGCCTTCAAGGGCACCACCACCGCGATCAAGTTGCCCTATCCCGGCTACCCTGGCATGGCCCCCTTTCTCGATTCGGTTAGCGACCTGCTCGAACAGTATCCGACCACCGAGTTCAACCTGGACAAAGCGGCCGAGTTGATGACCAAGAATGGCTATGAAAAGGATGGCGAAGGTTTCTGGGTCAAGGATGGTGCCCGCATTACCTTTGAGATCATCACCTTCCCGCAGCACCCATCAACCACGCCGCAGGCCCCGGTGATCACCGAGCAACTGCGCAAGGCCGGCTTTGATGCCAGCTTCCTGCTGCCCGCCGACTTTGTCACCCGTATCCAGACCGGCGCGGCCAAGGCGTTCCTCTGGGGCCACGGTGGTTCCATGCGCGATCCCTATGCCACCTTGGAGCGGCTCTATCACATTAAACATGTCAAACCGACCGGCGAGGCGATCCCCTTCACCAACCTCTACCGCTGGTCCAACCAGGAGTTCAGCGACATTGTTGATCAGATGACCGGCGTCGCCGAAGATGATCCGAAACTGAAGGAACTCTTCCGCCAGGCGATGGAGATCTGGTTGCCCGAATTGCCCGATGTGATGACCATCGAAACGGTGATCTTGTTGCCGCGCAACACCACCTATTGGACCAACTGGCCCAGCGCCGAGAATCCCTACGTCCACGAAGGTTTCTGGCACCGCACCGCCAACCTCTTCCTGGTCGAGTTGCAGCCGGTGGAGTAGGGTAGAACGTAGACTTCGGCCTGAGTCGCACCCAATGGGATCCGCATTTAGGAACACAACGATAACACGGATCTAGCGAATCTACTTGTATGTGGCTGGTTTCTCGGAATACCAGCCACATACAAGTAGATTCGCTGTACTATGCACAAATGGCATTGCGTGAAGTGTCAATCGCAGGTAAAATTAGGGTAACATCAGGAGGAGTATATGACACAAACACAAGTCAAAGAACAACTGAATGCCCTAGTTGATTTGCTGCCAGCCGAGCAGGCGGCGTTATTGCTCGATTTTGCTGTTCTATTACGCCAACGGCAGACCCAAACAGCAACTGCAACGAAATCTGATTCGACTACATCCTTAACTGAATGGGAGGCTGCCTTAGTCGCCGCGGAAGAATACTGGTTTCAGTTACCGGAATCTGTTCGTGCAAAATATAGCAACCAAACAGTTGCCATCTTACGTGAACAGATTCTTGATGCTGATCAACAACTAAAGAGCTTGCGTCAGCGTGTCGCTAGTATGTACCCCAATCAGCCTGTGCTTTATTTGGATGCAGATGCTGAATTAATGCCACCACTCTTTGTGCGTAGCCCACGCCTGAGATAAAAATCCTATGTTTTTTCATTTTGGTTCTCTCTCTGGTGGTGAACCCACACCCGTCATTACGATAACCCTTCTAGATGAAACTACAGGATTAGCTATTGCCAACCTTACTGCACTGGTAGACACTGGTGCAGATGGCACACTTGTACCACTCAAGATTTTACAAGATGCCGGTTTTAACCCAAATCGACAACGAAAACGCTTCTATACGGCACAACCAGGACAACCATTTGAAATGGTCAGTGGCTATTCGGTTTTGCTGCAAATTGGTGGATTCGAGTTAAGTGACGTTGATGTTTATGCGAGTCGTACGATCACTGACATAATTCTAGGGCGCGACGTATTAAATCGTCTGATTTTTACGTATGACGGGCCACAGAAAGTCTTGGAAATCATTAATCTTGATTAGAATCTAGGACAACTTTATGAAACTCAAAGGCAAAGTTGCTGTCGTCACTGGCGGCGGGCGCGGCCTCGGGCGCGCGTATGTGCTTCACCTCGCCAGTTTGGGCGCGGATGTCGTGATCAATGACATTGATCTCAACGCCGCCGCCGAATACAATGAAACATTGAACGCTCCCACCGTCATGGCCGAAGTGGAGGCAATGGGCTGTCGCGCGCTGGGCATCGTTGCCGACGTCGCGAATAAGGATGCGGTGGATGGCATGTTTGAAGAGGTGCTGGGTGCCTTTGGCCGGGTGGATATTCTGGTCAACAATGCGGGGGGCGCGCTGAAGACGCCGCCCAACAACTCGGCCGCCGAAGCGGATATGGAGCACTACCAGTACATCATGGACCTGAATTTAACCGGCACGATTCTTTGCTGTCAGGCGGCCAGCCGACCCATGCGCGCCCAGCGTTCTGGGAAAATCGTCAATGTTTCTTCGCAGGCCGGGTTGTGGAGCGGGCACAATGGCGGCGGCATGGCCTATAAGGTGGCCAAAGCGGGGATCGCCCATTACACCCGTGTGCTGGCAGCCGAGTTAGGGCCTTACAACATTAATGTCAACGCGATTGCGCCGGGCTGGATCCTCTCTTCGCGTGCGGTTGCCGGCGGACGCGATAGCGAGACAACGCGCAACCGCCTGCTGCCACAGATTCCCTTAGGCCGCCTGGGCCTACCCGAAGATTGCGCCAAAGTCGTCGAGTTCCTGGTCACCGACCTCTCCGACTATGTCACCGGTCAATGTCTGCCTGTCTGCGGCGGCTATGTGGCGTTTTAATAAAACGTGAAACGTAAAACGTGATGCGTAATGGGTGATCTATCGGGGTTTACGAATCACGTTTCACGTTTTATGTTTCACGCATCACGCATCAATAAGGAGTAGTTCATGCGGTTAGCAGGAAAAGTTGCGATTGTGGCCGGGGCCGGCTGGGGTGGGATCGGCGCGGCGACCGCTTATCGGTTTGCACAAGAAGGGGCTAAAGTGGTGGTGAACGCCTTGCCCGGCGAGGAACGGCTCTTTGAAACTGAGCGCCAGATCCGCGCGATGGGGGGGGAAGCGGTCACTGTGCCTGGTGATATTAGCCAGGCGAGTACTTGGCAGGCACTGGTGCAGGCCGCTTTGGACAACTTTGGCAAGCTCAATATCCTGATGAGCAACGCCGCACACGCCTATATTAAACCGGTGATTGAATTTACCGAAGAGGAGTGGAACCACGCGCTCGCGGTTTCGCTCACGGGGCCGTGGCTAGGGGCCAAACATTGTATCCCCGAGATGATCAAGGCGGGCGGTGGTGCGATTGTCTTTACCTCGACGGTCAACTCCCTGATCACCAACCCTGGCTTTGGGGTCTATAGCTCCTCCAAAGCCGGCCTCAACGGCTTAACCCGCAGCCTAGCCATGGAATATGGCCGCCAGGGCATCCGCTGTAACGCCGTCGCGCCAGGGCTGATCGTCGGCGAACGGCAACGCGCCGCCCAAGCGGCCGATCCCCTGGAAGAGTGGATCAATAACGACCTCTACCCGGTGGGCCGTTATGGTCACCCCGATGACATTGCCAACGTTGCCCTCTTTCTCGCCTCGGACGAAGCGGCCTTTGTCACGGGTATTGTTTTGGTCGCCGATGGTGGGTTGACCCTGCAATCACCGGAAGCAATTGTCCGCCCCGCGTTCCGTAAGCGTTGGCGCGATGACGTGTTGGTGCCGCAGCCGCGGGCGGAGTAACTTTGCGGAATAGCTGTAGCCGTTGCCGACTGTTGCCGCCTGTGCTATGATTACCAATCAGTAAGCGGATGCAAGTTTTGTTTGAGGAAATGGGTGGTAGCTTGTTATGCTCGTACACAACTATGAATCTACGGTGGCGCGCAGTTCTCCTACCGCGTCTACCGTGGCCGAAGCCGTGGCGCGCCGTGCTGTCAATGCCTATTTAGGCCGATATGTGGGCATCTCGTTCGGTGCCGTTGCCGGCGTCTTTATCCCTTTGACGGTTCCCATCTGGCAATTCGCGATTGAATTCCGGCTGCCGCGGTTAGGCGAATTGGGAATTATGGGCACAATCGATGTCAATGCCGAAACCGGGGAACCATTACCATTAGCACCCAGCGAAATCCAAAAAATCCAGGATCGCGCCAATGTTATTGTCCAGTTTTGCACACAGAAGGCAGCGGCATGAGTCTGATTGTTTAGTTGCCTGTGTCGAAATGGTGCTAGCCTATTTGCATGTACCGGCGACCTATGATCAAGTGGCAAAGCGGCTGCGTACACAATGGTTTGGGACCCCGTTTGGCAATGTGCAGTACCTGGAATCATTAGGTCTTACCATCTTGCTTGCTAAGCAAGGTACCCTTACCATATTTGAGCAAGCTATTGAACTGGGCTTGCCAGTAATTGTCAACGTCCAAACGGTGGGTTGGCCGCATTGGCAAGGTGAGGTGACCTATCATGCTGTTGTCGTTACTGGCATCGATCCTATTGCAGAGACCGTTTATCTCCACGATCCCTTTTTTGCCGAAGCTCCACTTGTGTTAGCCTTGAACACATTCTTGATCGGTTGGGAAGAGCAAGATCGACAATATGCGGTGATCGCTCTAGCGCCCATTGGTTGATGCCACTTCTACAACGGCCACAAAATCGGCACCAACGCAATCGCAATCCCATAGACGACCAGCGTCAACAACGACCCCACTTTGAGAAAATCACTAAAGCGATAATTGCCTGGCCCGTAGACCATCAAACAGGAGGGTTCGAGCGGGGTGAGGTAGGAGGTGCTGGCGGCAATCGCGATCATCATGACAAAGGTGCGCGGGTTCAGCCCCAGTTGGACGGCGGTTTGGATCGCGATTGGCACCACCACAATCGCCGAGGCCTGGTTGGACATGGGTTGGGTGAGAATGACCGCTAAGGCAAAAAAACCACTCAAGAGCAGCAGCGGATTGGTGGCCCCGGCAAAGTGGACAATCTGCCCCGCCAGGTAGGCGGCGGTGCCGGTCTGCTCCATCGCCGTGCCCAGCGCCAACATGCTGCCGATCAAGACCAGCGCACGCCATTCCACTTTGCGATAGGCTTCTTCCACCGAAATACAGCGGGCGACGAAGACGACCAGGGTGCCAATTAAAGCCGCGACTGAGAGCGGGACAATCTCCAGCGCGGCCAGCAAGAGCGCACCGACAAAGGCGGCAATGGCAATCGGCGCGCGGGCGCGCTCATATTGCTCTTCGTTCACCGCGTTGAGGACATGAAACATATTCTCATCTTCCAGCGCCGCGAGGCTGGCCAGGTTGGTGCGTTCACATTGAATTAAGAGGACATCGCCGACCCGCAGCGGCATCTGGCTGATCTTGCGGCGCAGCGCTTCGCCATGCCGGTAGACGGCCAACACTTGCAGGCCATAACGCTCACGAAACCGATAATGCGCTAGGGTAACCCCAATTAAGGGCGATCCCGGCATCAGGATCACCTCCACCATCTGCACATCTTCCTCTTGCAACTTGGCTGCGCTTGTCTTTAGATCATTGCGCATCTCCAACCCAACCGCCACCTTACTGCGTAAGAGCGAGTTGCGCTCGCCTTCGACCAGTAAAATATCCCCGGCGCGCAGGCGACGACCGGTGCGTGGTTCTAGCCGCCGGTTGGCCAGGGGTAAGGCTGGATTACTTTTACGCACCACACGCACTACGGTCAGATCCAGGTCATGGCCAAGGCCACTCTCCGGCAAGGTTTTGCCGACCAAAGGTGAAGTGGGTAGTACGACTAGTTCGGTTAGATAAAGGCGGTTACCCAGTTGTCCCAACTCATCCGTCGTCGTCCGGTCGGGCAAGAGGCGCCGGCCAATGAAGAGCATATATAAAATGCCGGCCACTGCAATCGGAATGCCCACCGGCGTTAGCTCGAACATCCCCATCGGTGTCATCTCGTAACGCTTTAAGAGCCCGTTGATCACAATATTGGTCGAGGTCGCCACCATGGTCACTGAACTGGCCAGAATGGACGCGAAGGCCAACGGCATCAAGAGCTTACTCGCGCTGATCCGCATGCGTTCTGCCAACCCCAAGACAATCGGCAGGAAAAACGCGGTACAGGCTGTGTTGCTCATCACCGAGCTGAGCGAGGCGGTTGCGGCCATAATAATTGCTACCAACCGCTGTGGTTTGTCGCCGGTGTAGCGCAGCAGCGTGCGCCCTGTCATCTCCACGACACCGGTACGTTGCAGCGTTGCCGTCAGGATGAAAAGGCCCATCAGCGTGAAAACTGTATCGCTGCCAAAGCCGGCAAAGGCATCACCCGGCGAGAGCAAGCCGGTGAGAATCATGATCACCAGAAAGCCCAGGGCTACCACATCGGCGGCGACCCACTCAAAAGTAAACAGTACCAGCGCCAAACCAATCAGGCCCAACAGCAGCGCCATCTCATTGGTTAATACAATCGTTGTTGGCATACCCTTCCTCTCCATTTCATTGTTGTCAGCAGTTTTATACCTTACTCCTCCACTTCCTGCCAACTGGCTGTAGCCTGCGGGTATTTTGCCGAAAAACGGAATACACTTTTATACCACATTTCAGTGCCCCTTGTAGATAGAAAAATGTCCCATAAATGTCAGCAAACTCTCCTGATTTTTGGTACAATGATGGGGGACGGCAGTGGCCGGTCGTCGGTCGTTGCGAAAGGAGCATGATGGTTCTCAAAAATTTGTTGCGCCGGGCCACCCGTAGTTTGCTCACCATTGCTGGGATTGCCGTGGGGGTGGCCGCGGTGGTGGCGCTGGGCGCAATGGCGGAAGGGATTGCCAAAAACTATACCAACGCGGTTGGCTTGAGCAACGATCTGCTGGTGACCCAGGCCAACGCCTATGATGTCGTCTTTAGCAGCCTGGATGAAGGCTATGGCGAGCGCATGGCCGCGGTGCCCGGCGTGGAGAGTGTCGAGGCGGGGGTCTTTGGCTGGATCAACATTGACAATGTGCCCTATTTTCTGATTTATGGTTACGAACCCGGCACGATTGCCATGAGCCATTACCGCATTGTTGAAGGCAAACCGGTGACAGGTCCCGCGCAGATGGCGCTTGGCCGGCGGGCGGCAGAGTCGCTCAAACTGGGCGTAGATGATGTGCTGCGGGTCTATGGCGTCCCTTATCGCATTGTTGGCATTTATGAGACCGGCCAGGGGATGGAAGAGTCGGGCGCGGTGGTCACCAAGGCCGATGCGCAGACGATTACCCAGAAGCAGCGCCAGGTCAGCCTCTTCCAGATCGGCCTCCGCCGCAACAGTGACATCGATGCGGTCGTGGCGCGTATTAGCGGGCTTGACGATGAGTTGACTGTTACCAAATCGAGTGAATATGAGGGCAACGCCCAGATGATGGCCAGCCTGCAAGGTTTTGCGTGGGGCATCGCGGCCATTGCTATCCTCATCGGCGGCCTGGGCATGATGAGCGCGATGGTAATGAGTGTGATGGAGCGGACGCGCGAGATCGGCACCCTGCGCGCCGTGGGTTGGAGCCGCTGGCGGGTCGTCCAGTTGATCCTGGGGGAAGCGGTGGGGCTGAGTCTGATCGGTGGTGTGATCGGCTGCGTCTTGGGCGCGGGGTTGGCCTGGCTGGCCGGACAAGCCCCCGGCGTGGGCGCGTTTCTCGAAGGCTCCTTTACCCCCGCCATCTTTATCCAGGGCATGGTCACTGCGCTGATCTTAGGGATCGTGGGCGGGGTCTACCCGGCGTGGACCGCGGCCAATCTGCAGCCGGTGGAGGCGCTGCGTTACGAAGGCGGTGGCGCAAGCCAAGGGGGTGGCTGGTTGACCCGTGTCGGCAGCCAAAGTTTTCGTAACCTGTGGCGGCGGCGCACGCGCACACTGCTTTCGGCCGGCGGGATTGGGGTTGGCGTTGCCACCTTGGTCATGCTCGGCGGCTTGACCGACGGTATGATCAATCAGCTCAACGGCCTGGCCGGCAGCAGTGGCACCGGCAACATCACGGTGATGCAGCGCGATGTCGCCGATATGAGCCTGAGCAGCCTGGATGAACGGGTGGTAAGCCAGATCCGCAACATGCCTGAAGTCAAGGCGGTCAGCCCCTTTGTGCTCGGTTTTATTAGCAACAGCGAATTGCCCCTTTTTATCATCAGCGGGCTGGATCCGAACAGCGCGGCGATTGGTCATTACAAGTTGGTAGCCGGACGCTACGTCCAGCGCCCCAATGAAATGTTGATTGGCAAGGTCGCGGCGGAAACCTACAAAGTTGCCCTGGGGGATACGATGACCCTCTACGACAACCGCTACAAGGTGGTTGGCCTCTTCGAGACCGGCGTTGCCTTTGAGGATGGTGGTGGCATGATCGCCCTCCGTGAAGCGCAACGGCTGCTCAACCGCGGCCGCACCGTCAGCTTTATCTTTGTCGATGTGCAGAATCCGGCCCAGGCGCAGGCGGTGGCCAATGCCATCGACCGCCGTTTTCCCGAAGCACGCGCCTCGCTGAGCAGCGAGTTTGCCCAGAACACCGACGATATGCAGAGCATGTACGCCATGGTCGCCGCCATTCGGATTCTAGCCATGTTGGTGGGCGGCATTGTTGTGGCCAATACCATGATCATGTCGATCTTTGAGCGCACGCGCGAAATCGGCACCCTGCGCGCCGTCGGCTGGGAAGCACGCCGGATTCTGAGTCAGATCTTACAGGAGAGCCTCTACCTTTGTATTGTGGCGGGGGTGGCCGGGGCGCTCTTTGGCGTGCTCTTGCTCTCCGGCTTGACCCTGATCCCCGCGGCGGCTCAATTCGTCGCCCCGACGTGGAATTGGCAAACCTTTGTCACTGCCTTTGGCGTGGCGATTGGCTTAGGGGTAGTCGGTGGTCTCTATCCGGCCTGGCGGGCGAGCAAGTTACGTCCCGTCGAAGCGTTGCGTTATGAATAATAATTAATTGAAAATTGAAAATGGAAAATTGTTAATGGGGCGGGGTACACGATCATTAAACATTTTCCATTTGTATCTACCAATTCACCCCTCCCTAACCCTCCCCTGCTAAGGGAGGGGATCTAGCTGGGAGACCCAGGTTCCCTCCCTTAGCAGGGGAGGGTTAGGGAGGGGTAGTAGTTACCTCCATTTTCAATTAACCATTAAAAGGAGCGTTTGATGAAACGCATATTGATGATCATCAGCATCGTTGCCGTCATTGCGGCGGCTGTGTGGGGCTATCGGCGATACCAAGCCCAACAAGCGGCTGAGCAGGCCGCTGCCGAAGCAGAGACAGCAGAAGTTGATGACCTGTCAGGTGTGATCTGGGCTTCGGGTAAATTAGAACCCGTCACGTGGGCCGGTTTGAGTCCGGCGGTTTCGGGGATTGTTAGCCGCATTCAGGGCGAAGAAGGGGCGTGGGTCGCGGCGGGTGAGCTGTTGCTGGCACTCGACAACGGTGTCGTCCAGAGCCAGGTGACCATTGCCGAAGCCGCCCTGGCCGAAGCCCAGGCCGCGTTGGCTAAATTAACTGCCGACGCAACTGACGCCGAGATCGCTGCGGCGCAGGCACAAGTGGCTGGGGCGGCCGCGAACGTCGCCCTGGCCGCTAGCCAGATGTTGGAGATGAAAGCGGCCATCGACGCCGCCCAAACCGGGGTGACACAAGCCCAGCGCCAATATGCGGAACTCGCCAGCCATCCGACTGATGCCGAGCGCACCGCCGCCGCGGCCCAAGTCGCTGTGGCGCAAGCCGGGGTGAGCCAGGCCCAGGCCGCCTATAACATCGTGCGCGGCGATCCCCAACTGGCGGCCCGCCCCGAGGCCTTAAACTTGATGCAGATGACGGCGTCACTGGAAGCTGCGCAGGCGCAAGCGGCCTTGACCGCTGGTGGGCCTAGTCAACCGCAACTAGCCGTTGCTGCGGGCGCGATTGAGGTAGCGCGTGCGCAAATTGCCGTCACCGAGAGCCGGGCACCGGGGGTGGAAGCCGGCGTCAAGGCGGCAATGGCCCAACGCGACAGCGCCCAAGCGGCGTTAGATCGCATCCTGGCCGGGGCCACCACCGAGGATCTAGCGATTGCGCAAGCACGCGTGCAATCGGCGCAGGCTGCCCTGGTCAGCGCCCAAGCCCAACTGGCCCAAACCCAGATCGTTGCCCCCTTTGCCGGGCAGATCGGGGTGGTGAACGTGCGCGTGGGCGAGTTGGCGACTGCGGGTGATTTTGCTCTGCAACTGGGCGATACGCAACAGATGGTGGTGAGTACCACCGACCTGCGTGAAACTGATGTTGTACATCTGCAAGTCGGGATGGCGGTGGAGGTCACCTTTGACGCCCTGCCCGATGCGATTTTTCAAGGGACTGTGGTGCGCATTGCCCCTATGAGCACGGCGGCGCAGGGCAGTACCAACTATACCGTAAAAGTCGAAGTGGCGGAGCTGGATCCCAATCTGCGCTGGGGCATGACCGCCTTTGTCAATATTCGGACGGCACCATGAGCGAAGCCCTCATTCGGACCAAAGCAGTAACCAAAACCTATGGTAGTGGTGAGACTGCCGTCAATGCCCTGGAAGATGTAACCCTGACCGTGCAGCCGGGTGAATTTGTGGCGATTATGGGGCCAAGCGGCTGTGGCAAAAGCACTTTGCTCAACATGCTCGGCGCGCTCGACCAGCCGACCACCGGCGCAGTCTGGGTGGCCGGCGAAAATGTGGCACAGCTTAAAAATGTCGATAAATTTCGCGCCCAGACCATCGGTTTTATCTTTCAACTGCACAACCTGCTGCCGACCATGACCGCGCTGGAAAATGTCGAAGTGCCCATGATCGGCCAGGTAAACAGCGCGCGTGACCGCCAGGCGCGCGCCAAGGAATTGCTGGCGCTGGTGGGGCTAGCGCCACGCAGCGGTCACCTGCCCAGCCAACTTTCCGGTGGGCAGCGGCAGCGCGTCGCCATTGCCCGTGCCCTGGCCAACCGCCCCGCCCTGATCCTCGCCGACGAACCGACCGGCGCGCTCGATAGCCAGAGCGGCGAGGAGATCATGGCCTTGTTGACCGAGCTCAACGCCAGCCACGGCACCACCATCGCCGTCGTCACCCATGACCGGCAGGTGGCCCAATCGACGCAGCGCATCTTGCGCATGAAGGATGGCCGCGTCATCGACGACCACCGCATCAGCGACCCCATGGAAGAGGATCTGCTGGCCTTGGCACGCAGCCGGTTGGGGCAGGCGATCATGGTCGACGGCGATCCGCCCTTGGAGCAGATTACGCCGGAGGAAGAGTTGGTGCTGCGCCGGATCTTGGCGCGGGTGCGCGGGTGATAAAATCGATTCTAAGCGGCGCAGATTGCCGAAGACCGTGCCGAAAGGTTGTGTTCGCAATAGATTTAGTAAGTTGTCATAGGTATAGTAGCGGTTGTCATCATTTAACATTTTCTACACGAGTAAAAATGTTAAATGATGACAGAGCCAAGTGTAAAAGGAACATGAAGATAATCAAGCACCATCGCGGCACAAGTGGCAAGACAATCAGCTTGTTGGCGTTGCTGTCGGTGTGAGACGGGTAACAAGATCATGGGCACGACTTCGCATGATGTGGATTTGTGATAGTGGTAGTGGTAAAACAGCCCGGCGGAAATAGACTCACAATTCCTGCTCCCCGCCGGTCCGTGACCGGCGGGGGTGCCCATCGTACACCGCCGGGTCACGGACCCGGCGGGAGCAGCCATAAACATTGGCGTATTTACGCCATCGTGTACTAGTCCAGTGTGGCGCACAGGTTAATGATTACCTAATCACTGCGTGAAAGGGCGCCGCGGGAAAGGACGCTGGGCTAAATCGGCCACTGTACGCTTCGCGCCGCCGCCTTTATGCAGGGCAAACTGCTGTTCCCAGTAGCGGAGATTCGGATGCGCCGGCTCAAGCTTGCGCCACATCTCCAGCCAGCTTTCCACGCCGGCGATTTGCTTCTGCGCAAACTGATAGCGGATCTCGCTGTCGGCAAGTGCGAAAAATTCGCCATAGTGCAGCTTTTTACGCTTTAGCAAAGGGTCCAAGATGGTCCGTGCGCGTTCCAGTTCGCCGACCAAGATCAGTTGATTGGCCAGCCCCACCTGGCCAAAAAGATAGTCGGGATGTTTTGCCAGCACCGCTGCCATCAGCGCGGCGGCCCCGGCCCCATCGCCTTGCCCTTCCAGACAAGCAGCCAGGTTGTTGATAATGGCGGGATGATCTGGTTCCAGCGCATTGGCCTTTTCCAACTGCGTGCGTGCGGTTCGTAAATCGCCGCTGTTCCTTAACTGGATCGCTTCAACGAGCAATTTTTCGGCTTGCCTACTCCGAATGGGGAACTCGACTTCGCTCTCATCGCCAATGGCAAAGCCCATTGTCATAATCTCTGACCATTGGCCCTGGACCCACATCCTGGTTAAGTTTGAAGGCAACTGCCCGAATTCATTGAGCAAATTAAGTGCATTGCCGCGGACGGCGTCCGGCCCTGTTTGACTGGTCGCAAAGTCGTACAGGAGGGCAAAGAGGGGTGGATATTCACTAAAGCGCGCCATGCTAAGGACAAATTCGCGCGCTGCTTTATCGCCCCGTTGCAGCAAGGCGGCAAAGATCACCAGCAGCGCCGGGTGCGCGGCTAGATAGGTTTGTAGCTCGCGGACCAGGTGAGCGCCCCGTTTTTTCTGTAAGCGCTGTTGTAGATCGGTGGTGAGGGTTGCGGGTAGCCATTGTTGCAGCGCAAAAGGATAGGGCGCGTAACGCTGCCAGGGCGACAGCAGCAATTCACTCAGATTCTCACGGGCAATCGACAATTCAGGATCAAGTTGGAGTGCTTTTTGCCAGCGCGTGCGCGCCAGCTTCTCATCACCCAGCCCCAGCGCGGCCACCCCACCCAGGTGATAGAGAAAACCGGCCGCGGAAAAGTGATCAAAGGCGGGCTCACGTTCGGCGGCACGCACGGCCGCGTCAACCCGCTGATCGTCGGCCAGATAGGTAAACGTTTCAGCCTGTTTGACCCAAAACTCGCTACCACTAGCTTGGATCGCGGCCAGGTGATCGGCCTGCGCTCGCGCCGCCTCAACTTGACCCGAGAGCAAGAGATAGCGGGTCAGGTTGAGGCGGCCTGGAAGTTCGCGGGTTGCAGGCTGAGGACGCGCCGCGTATAGGCCAGCGCCTGCTTGCTGTTGCCCTCGGCAAATTCAATCTGGCTTAGATTATTCAGCGCCGGCACAAAATCTGGATATTGGTCGAGCAACTGACGCCCGATTTGGCGGGCACCGGCAAAATCACCCAGCTCCGACGCCGCGCGCAGGCGGTCATGTAGATCGCCCAAGGCAAAGCCCGCTGCGCCCGTTACACCAAGACTCGGCAGTAGATCGACCAGCCCGGCTTCGATCTGGCCGATAGATTGGCGCACTTCGGGTGCGCGATCATGCGCTGGGAAGTTCTGTAAAAATAGCTGCAAGCAATGGAAGCCGGCAAAGAGGTAGTCGTTCGTCATATAGGCCCCGGCCAGCCCCAAGAGCACGTCGCCATCGTCGGGCTGCAACGCATCGAGTTTGCGGCTGTGGCGCAGGTAATGCTGGAGATAATTGGCCGCTTGACAGGCGTTGACCAACGCAGTCAACGCCACCACATTCGAGGGAAATTGCCGGTGGAGATCTTCCAACTGCGTGATCGCCGTGTCCCACTCACCGCGGGCGAGCAGCGGTTGCAGCTTGATTAGCGTTTGTTCGATGCGCCCCGGTAAGCGGGTGGGCTGTTTGGAGGGTAGGCGTTTCTTTAACTTTTTACTCATGCGGTTGGATTTGCTTCTCGTTGGATTGTCCGACAATTTGTGCGATGTTGTTGTACCGCAATTATACCATGCGCACGGTATGGATGGTAGTTCATTACCAGAAAACCGCGTTGAAAGATTTTGGCATTGTGATACGTCTATATTAAACGCACAGCACACTAACCTGCAGCATTTTATTCCTGGGTACAATTGATTAAGGGAGAACTAGTATGTCGTTTTCAGTTGAACTAGAACAGCAGCGTCAAGCCGCCGCGGCGCGCTTCAAAGCCGCGACCACTGATCGCAAGCAGGTGAAAGCCCAATTAGCGCATGAAGACGCTTTTGCCGTAGAGAGTGCCGAACGTGTGGCAACACGGCGGGCAATGATCCCAATTAACGACAGCTTTGGTCTTGAACGCATTATTGGGCCGAATAATCTGATGGCGATCAATTACCTTGCGTTAGGGCTACAAGCCGCCAAATCAGTTTGTCGCATCCATATTCGTGACACATCGGGGCGTCCGGCCGGCTTTGGCTCTGGTTTTATGGTTTCACCAACGCTGCTGTTGACCAATCACCATGTGCTGGAGGCGCGCGAATACGCGCTGCGTAGCCTGGCTGAATTTGATTTTGAAACGGATATTAACTTCCTGCCCAAACCAACCCATTACTTTCGGTTGGCACCAGAGCGTTTCTTCTACAACGATAAAACGCTGGATTTTGCGTTGGTTGCTGTCCATCCCCAGTCGCTTGGTGGTGTACCCTTGACCCAATATGGCTTTCTCCCGTTGATGCCGCAAAGTGGCAAAGTGCTAAAAGGGGAAGCGGTGTCGATCATTCAACACCCAGATGGCGGTGATAAACATATTGCGCTACGCAGCAATCATATCCTTGATCTGCTGGATGGCTTCATTCACTATGAGACGGATACGCTGCCCGGCTCCTCTGGTTCCCCCGTCTTCAACGACCAGTGGCAGGTCGCCGCGCTGCATCATGCCGGGGTGCCACGGGTGAATGCCCAAGGGAAAATTCTCAACAAAAGTGGGCGCATCTGGCAACCGGAACAGGGCGATGATGCCATCGATTGGATCGGCAATGAAGGAGTTAGGATTAGTGCTATCTTTGACTATTTGCATGCACGGCAAGGCTGGCAGGCACACGAAGTGACGCTTTTGAAGCAACTTGATAGCACGCTGGGTGGTGGTGCGCAAGATTTTGTCGTTGGTGGTGGTGCAATCGACGGTGAAATTACCGAGGACGAGGCCCCAGGAGTACAGGAGCAACCACCGGTCTTAACGTTGGGTGAATTCTTGGCGTTGGTGGATGATCCGGCGACCACCGAGGCGACACTCGCACCTTACATGCGTCTGGATCGGGCGCGCTCGGATGCGTTTGATCCAGCATTTCGCCTCAATAGTGATCTAGTGGTTGATCCCAGTGGGTTGGAAAGCGACCGCGTGTTGGGGTGGGCTAATGATTGGGCGCGCAGTCAGCGCCAGCGGCGGTATCGGGCGAAAGTCAACGCCAACCCGGCGGTCACGCGGATTGTTGCCGAGGGTGATTCCTGGTTTCAATATCCATTCGTGTTGCATGACGTGATTGATCACGTCATGGATCAAGCTGAATATGCGGTCTTCTGTCTAGGCGCGGCCGGTGACCTGTTGCGCGATATGGTCAGTACGGCCGAATATGTCGATGCGATTGAGCGAGAGCAACCCACCTTCTTCTTGATGAGTGGCGGTGGCAACGATTTAGTCGGTGGTAATGGGCTGGCGGCGATGTTACAGCCATTTGCGGTTGGCCTTCAACCCCATGAGTATCTCAATCAACGCTTTGATGCCTTTACCCAGCAGATCCAGGCTGATTACCAGCGGCTCTTTAGCGCGTTGCGCGATCGCTTTCCCCACCTGAAGATCATCTGCCACGGCTATGACTATCCACGGCCGCGCAATGAACGCTGGCTTGGGCAGCCCATGCGCCAACGGGGGATCGAAGATCCCACTTTACAGCAGCAGATTCTCGTTGTGATTATGGACCGGATGAACACGATTATCGAAGCCACGGCAGGTAACTTTACCAATGTGCGCTACCTCAACTTGCGTAATCTGGTCACCACGAATGAATGGTTTGATGAGCTACATCCCAACAATCTCGGCTTCCGCAAGGTATCCGCACTCTTTTTGGACGCATTGCGCACGATGTAAGCTTTGCCGCCGAGCACCTTTAGACAAGGAACTTAAGCATGTCAACACAAAATGGTGAAGGGGCAACCGCAGGGGATCTCCCTGTGACCAGTGCAACAGAGGTCGCATCAACTGTCACCGCCGCTACTGTTATGGACACAACCACGAAAGTATCTAAGCCGGCGAATGTCGCAGAAAAACTGATAGGATTCGTAGAGGCGTGCAAGCGTATCACCAAGGAGGTGTTGAACGCAGTTGCAAGTAACGCCTTACCGATCGCCGTGATCTCAATCGGCGGTTTATTTTGTATATTGTTTTTTATGGCAATTTTGCAACCAGATCGGATTATCGCGCCATTAGCCAACACCGAATACGCCCGAGGACTAATTACCTTTTTGGTGGCCTT
Source organism: Caldilineaceae bacterium (assembly GCA_022842065.1). The sequence continues at coordinate 21,900 of JALHQH010000036.1, read as the reverse complement.
GGTGACAGTGGCGATTGCACTCATTATGACCTTCTATTCCGTTCTCAGCACTGTGGATAAACATAATGAGATGCGCTTTAACAATGCTAAAGAGATCTTGACGATTTTAATTGGTGTGCTGGGGACTGTGATCGGTTTCTATTTTGGGTCGGCGACCGACAAGCAGACGGATCTACTTAACCCGAGTATTGTCCGTTTGAGTAATGGTCAACCCCATAACGGTGAAACCGTAACGATGACCAACTTTGTCACCGGCGGTGAGCCGCCTTATGTCTATGCAGTGACCTTTGCACCGAATAATGTGATTGGTCAGGGGGCGACCGGTACCTCAACTGATGGGGTCATCATGCACAGCATCCCAATTTCGACAGTGATAGAGGCGCAGACCGAGGTTACTTTGGAGATGAAAGTTTGGGATAGTGCTGGTCAGATGGCGACGGTTGCCAGTACAAGGCTGTTGGTCAGCCCATAATTGTATTGCGTAAGCCTAGAAATGATCTAGTGCATCATCTGCGCTGAAAGTTCAGATTTGTTGACCGCTAATCAATCTGAAAATGAAGACTGGCTGCTGCATTATACTGCGGTTGAAATGGGAACCGGAGTTTCTACCTCAACAAAAACTCCAGTTCCCATTCAGCGTGAAGTATAGATGCAATATTGATTTACTGGTAAATTCTGATGAAAGGTTCTTGCACCACCCTACGTCTATGTTAAATGAGTAACGGTGTCGTGTAATGCAGAAAGATGGGTAAACAACAACGAAGGAGGTACGCCCTACCACGGATCAGTAGACTTTGTACAACGATGATATAAATGGATGTCCACTTGTTCACGCTTTCGTTGTAAAGACTTCAGTCTTTCAGCCGAAAGCAAAGGTGAAAATCTTTACTACCGGCAACAATCGTGAACAACTGAAAGTAGCGTGCAGTTGAATTGAGAACCGGAAAGAGAAAGGAAGAGCCTCATGGCAGCAGAACGACGAACAATGATTATCACATTCAAAAAGAAGGATCGCCGCCAGAATAAAAGTAAAGATAAGCAAGAAATCTTTACCGACGCCGTAAAGTCGGAAGTCAATTTCTTTACTGCGGATGATTTCGACCGCGGGATGACCATCCCTTCCAGCATGCCGCAGGCGACGATTGGTTATGATGTCAACCAGTATGAAGCACCAATCTTAATTGCGTCATTGACGGAAGAAGAGATTGCTGCACTCAAGGATGACAAGAATGTGGCGCGTGTTGAAGAGGATGGTCAATGTTATGCACTAGGGGCAATCTATACGACTGATCAGCTGCTGTTCGAAGGGCAGCTAACGGTGCAAGCGGAGACCGTACCGAGCGGCGTTGTGCAGATCAAGGCCCCGGATGCTTGGGAATGTTCACGGGGCAAAGCAGTAAAGGTGGCTGTGCTCGATACCGGCATCGATAGCGAACACCCGGATCTTAAGCCCAATTTCAAGATGGGTGTCAGTTTTGTTCCGGATGAGAGCAGTTGGCAAGATTTCAATGGGCACGGTACCCATTGTGCCGGTACGATTGCTGCTGCGATCAATGGCAGCGGCGTGGTTGGCGTTGCCCCCAATGCCTATCTCTATGCAGTTAAGGTATTAAGCCGGACGGGTAGTGGCAATTGGAGTTGGTTGATCGCCGGTCTTGATTGGTGTGTTAACAAGAAAAAGATGAATATTGTCAGTATGAGCTTGGGTGGCTCTACTGCGCCAGCAGCGTTGGAAGAGATGTGTGAAATGGCCTTCAAGCAAGGTGTCCTGTTAGTCGGCGCGGCTGGTAATAGTGGTGGCAACGTGGGTTTCCCGGCCAGATATGATAGTGTGATCGCTGTCTCCGCCATTGACAGCAGCAACACCATTGCCAATTTCAGTAGTCGCGGTCCAGCTGTTGAACTTTGTGCACCTGGTGTCGATGTGCTCTCGACATGGCCTGGTGGTGGGTATCGCCGGCTCAATGGCACGAGTATGGCGACACCGCATGTCGCGGGTGCAGCGGCATTGGCTTGGGGCAGTCATCGATACAGCAATAACGTAACAATTCGGCGTTTGTTGGCCTGGCGGGCGAACAACTTGGGCAATCCGGGGCGTGACGATCTTTATGGCTTTGGGCGTGTTGATGCGGAACAGGTGGCTTGTGAATTTGATGAACCCCCTTCCATCCCTGGTCTGCCGTAAGGAATTTTATTTGTGACTGGATGTAGTACTATTGCAGATTACGTGGATGGTTTGAATTCACAGTCTACTACTTAGCACTGCTATTGAACAGTTCCAAGTCGGCTTTGTCTACACGGGTAGCGTTTTCTCAACTGTGCCAGAAGTAAGGCTATTCCGCAGAAATAAATAGACGGGCAAGGTGACTGTCACTGGCCACAGCCCACTTGGGCAGACACGATGGCGTAGGACAGTGACAGTCACCGCGTACATTTATTTTTCTAGAATAACCTAAGTGTATTAACGGAGAAAGACCAATGTCGCAGCACAGCCGTACATCATCTGAGAATTATATTTCCAAACCAGAGGAGGCAGAAATGGATGCTTACGAAACAGTTTCAAGTGAAATTGACGCGATGGTAACTGCAGCAAATCAACCACACGCCGAGGCCGAGTTTGCCGGTATAGCCGCGGCTGCGTTAGAGGAAGTTGCAGGCTTTGATACAGCCTATGCGCTTAGCGAAGGCAGTTTTGGCGAAGAAGTTGCGATTACAGACGATCTGGAAAATCTGCCGGCAGCTGGGGCAGAAGAGTTTGTGGATGCCGAGACAGTTTGCGGGCGTGATGATCGTGTCCGTATTAGCCCGGCTACCAACCTTCCCTGGCGTTGGATCTGCCAGTTGATTATTACGCGTGCCGACGGTGGGCAAAGCCGCTGTACCGGTTGGTTTATTGGCCCGCGTACGGTGATGACTTCCGGTCATTGCGTATTCAGCCATGCCGCAGGCGGGTGGGCGCGCCAGATCGAGGTGATTCCTGGTATGGATGGGGCAGCACGCCCCTTTGGCTCACAGATTGGGACCTCCTTCCGCAGCGTGCAGGGTTGGACGCGCGATAGTAACCAGAATTATGATTATGGTGCGATTATTCTACCGAATAATAGCTTGGGCAATCGAGTGGGTTGGTTTGGCTTTGCTACGCTTTCCACCGGAGACCTCAATAGTCTGTTGGTGAACAACGCCGGCTATCCAGGGGATAAACCGTTTGGTACCCAGTGGTTTAATGCCGGCCGCATTACCAAGGTAACCGACCAACTGTTGGAATATATGATCGATACCGCTGGTGGTCAGAGCGGCAGTCCAATTTGGCGCTATAGCAATGGGCAGCGCCAAGCGGTTGGTGTGCATGGGTATGGTGGGTGTCCTAATAAAGCGGTGCGCATCAATCGTTCTGTCTTTGATAATATGCTGGCGTGGAAACAACTTGGATTGTAGTCTCATGATTTAGACAACAGTGCGTGCAACAATGTCACCTTGCTCGATCTCACGTCAGGGCAACATTGTTGCACGCACTGTTGGCCTTGTATAGATCGCACGCGCTCATAAGAAATATAAAGGAGGACGAGATATGACAGATGAACGTCACGGCACAATCGAAGATCGCCCTCGCTCCACCTGCCGGCGCAGCACATTTGGTAATAGCTGCACGGTACGCCATGTAGCATATTTAGTGATGGTCATATTGCTATTGACTACAGTCAGTAGTGGTTGCAGCGGGGGTGAGCTTGTGCCAACGGCCGCACCGACGCCGGAGATAAGCTCACACGCCGGGGAGGATACAATGATTCAAGGGCAGATTCTTGCTGTGATGGAAAGCTGGCCGCTACAGTTGACACTAGAAACCGCCCAAGGTGAATTTACCGTGCAGCTTGCGGAAACGACAACTGTCTATCAAAATGATGTTGTCGTCGATCCCGGAATTTTAGTTGCTGGTTTCTCTATCGCAGTTGAGGGCAATTTGTCAGGTTCTACGACAATGACAGCCCATTCGATCCGTATAATCCAGTAAGATCAATGACATCAAGCAACATGCTTGCGGCACCAATAACATTGTAAATTGCCCTGTGTTGGTTTCGATACAGCCGGATCCTGCCCGGCATACTCAACCGACGCTAGCCTATTTACAAAAGAGATTCTTATCAATAGACCGCAGTGGAGAACGGCGTTAGCGAATGTTCACTCCATCTTGCGGTCTACTGTTTATAGACAACCCATTTAAAAGTCGTATGTTTGAGCCGTAGCGTACACCAGATTGAAAGGGCAACATTTAAATAGGTTGTCTATACTGCGCAGCGCCATAATCTATTTTTTATTAAGCGTAAAAATCGTGTGATGTGCTGCTGCGGAGTCTATTAGAGTGCCGAAACGATACCATCATATTCGATTGTCTTAACTTGCGTCAACGCCGCCAAGGCTGCAATTGTCGCGCTTGTTGCCAAGCCGGATACGACTGCGACAGCCGGCACAACATGTCTAATTGTCATACCGGTTGCTGCCAGACTTTCAGATGTAGTACCCGCTTCCGTCTGCACAATGATCGGAAACGTACGCGCCAAATCAGCCTTTTGCGCTGCGGCCATCTGGTCGAGCAGTTCGTTGCTTATCTTGTTGGTCATGATCTTCGTCTCCTCCATATACACGCTTTGCAGCGCGTTCAGGTTGGGGAAACTTGCGCGCGCTGATTCCAAACGGAAAGGCCCTGATCATAGGATAGAGGATGATCAGGATGCGATCGGAAACAACTCATGAGCGGCAGAACGCAATGTCTGTTTGCGTTCTGCCGCTCATGAGTATATTGTATGATACGTGCAATATATAGTATATTAGATAGTAATCTGATCCATTAGTGACTCAAACAAGGTAAGCCCGATCCCGTCTACCCGCATAAGGTCGCGTTGATGGCAAAAGTTTGCTATCGTGCGCTCGGCAATGATTTTGTTTGCTAGCGCTGGCCCGATGCCGGGCAGGGCCACTAATTCTTGCTCTGTTGCTCTATTGATGTTGACTCGGCCATCGGGTGCGTTGGGTACTCCCATTGGGGTTGGTTTTGCAAAAATGTACAAACCCAAAGGGATATGACCTGAAGCCAAGTTCGGCACTGCGGCGAAATTATCAGGGTGAAGCGTAAACGTAATCTCTTGTGACTGGACAGGATTATCTCTCTGTGCAATATGTGTTACATCAATATTCCAATCCGCGACATCTAGATTCGTATGATTGATTTCTGCCGCCGCGGCATAGTAGAGTTGTGCATCGGCCAATGGAGTGAGGGCAGGTGATTGGGGATTATTCGTCATTAACGTAACCAACTTCGTTGCATTGATATATAGTTCTTCTCCTTGTACGCTAGAAATACCACCATTTTGTGGATCAGGGTTCTGCCGGTCAGCCAAGACAACATATACATAACATAATACATTGACCTCTACTGTATTATTTGATAAAGTCAAATACTGGTTTGGTACAATCGGATGAGGACTCTTGCGAAAATCATAAGTGACCATCACCGCGTACAGATCCGGCTTTCCCATAAAATTCAATTGAACCACAACTTCACCCGCATCATTCTTAATGGCTATCTCTGTGGCACTAGCTGAATAGTCGGCAGCATAATAGTTGATCACATAGTCCATCCGCTCGTAATTTGGTGATGTAACCCGCTTTGGGTTGTACGTTTCAAATTTCCCCGAGAGACTTTGCTCTTTCGGTAAATTGGGACGCCGTTCATTGGGCAGTTTATTCGGGTGTGTAATCGGGATATTGGCCGGGAAATTGATCACAGGGTCTCTTTGCCCACTACCATCCAAGCTTACTTTGCCGTCGGAACCAGGTATGATGAACTCAACCGGTAAGGTAAACTCAAGATTGGGTATGAAATCATGCGTTGAGTCTAATTCAAATTCGCCGCCATGACCTGAAATAGATGGTGCCATCTGTATGCTCCTTGCTGTTTATTTGCTTTGTATGAGATCAAACTCGATTGAAGAAAGTGTCACGTATGCAAGTTAACCCGAGTGGCTATGATCCGATGATCGATGGTTTCTTTAAAGCCCTCAATCAATTGCAATTTACCCAGGCCGCGCTGATCTTGGATCAAATGCGCGCCCAGCGCGCTGACCAACCTGACTATCTGCTGTGGGCGAACTATCTCTCCGGTGTTTTAGCGCAAGAACAGCACCGCGATTGGGCAAAGGCTGAGCGGAGCTTTCAACAAGTCTTGGCCGCTAATCCGGCGCAAGAGCTACGCGCTGATCTTTATCTTTCGCTCGGTATCGCGTACGAGAATCAGGCGCGCTGGACAGAGTCAATCGATGTGTCGAACAAGGGAATTGCGATCTGGCAAGCGCTCAAGCGACCAATTAAACAAACGATGTTGCTACGCCAAATCGCCATTTCTTGTTACCGCGGCTTTGAAGCCGGCGATTTAGGCACAGACGTACTCGAGACGGCGCGTGCCAAATGTGAGGAAGCCCTTGCCATTCTGGAAACTGATGTTTCCGCTGCACACCAGACAGATTTGTATGAAATTGATGGTTTACGCCATCGCGCCATTACTTACCAAGTGTTAGGTTGTGTCCATACTTGCCTGGGGCAATATCAGCATGCCCGCGAAAGCTATCAACAGTTTTTGTCGCTTTCAATGCTGCGTCAAGATGACTTTCATATTGCCTGCGCCAGTTGGTACTTAGCTGATGTGCTGCAACTCAGCGATCAGGCCGAGTGGGAAAAGACGTGCCTGCTCTATGATGACGCGCTTATTATTTTTCGCCAAAAACAGGAAACGTTTTTTCAAGCGCACCTTTGGGCCAGCAAAGGATCGCTCTATCGAAGGGTGAAAATGTCCCAACAGGCGATCCATTGTTATCAACAGTCGATGCAACTGTTCGAAATGATTCGGTCGCAGATCTCTTCAGAAGAAGCGCGCAGCGGTTTTTTCTCAACTATTGTCAACATTCACGATAATTCAGTGCTGGCAGCGGTCGCAGTTGGGGATCTCGCCCAGGCATTCGATAGCGCCGAGCACGCACGTTCGCGCGTTATTCTGGATCGACTAGTCGGTCCAATTCCCGCCGCGCCCCAAGCGGTGAACGTAACCATATCGGTGCCTGCCTTGTCCTCCGCCCTATGGGAAAATGATATTTTGGTAGAATTCCATTGTACGGGTTTGCGTAAGCCCAGTCATACGTACAATACAGAACAACAAGCTGCGAATAATGTGCTTGCCCCTGAACCAAAAACATTAATCTTTGTATTGACTGCTGATTCATTTAGGGTATTTGAGGCCAATATTTCACCAAATATGCTGGTTTTAGGTGACACCGCACTATCGAGTGGCGACATTTTTTCGCCACCTTCAATTCGCCGTGCCCTTTACGATAAGCTCATCGCACCCATCGCCCACCTGCTACAAGGCAAACGCTGCCTCTACATCATCCCTCACGGCCCTCTCCATTACATCCCCTTCCACGCGCTGATCGCCCCCGATGGTGACACGCTGCTGCGTGAGGATGGCCCAGAGATCGTTTATGCGCCAAGTGCCACGATTCTCTTTCGGGAGCGGCAAAGGCCACACTCGCCCGCATCAGGCAGTTGTCTGGCGGTTGGCTATAATGGCGATGAAGGGCTGGAACTCCACTTTGCCGAGGAAGAAGCGGCCTATATCGCCCGCATGGCGCAAGGGGTTGCGCTGGTGGGGCCATCGCCTAAAAAAGCTGCGCTCTATGCCCAAGCGCCCAATTACCGCGCCCTCCACTTCTCCTGTCATGGTGAATTTGACCCAGATGTCCCCCTGCAATCCCTACTCCATATCGGCCCCGGCGAGACGCTGACCGGTCAAGAGATCATGGACAATCTGCGCCTCAATTGCAATCTCGTGACGCTGAGTGCCTGTGAAAGTGGCCTGAGTAAGGTGCAGCGCGGCGATGAACTTTATGGCCTGATTCGCGCCTTTATGTACGCCGGGACGCCGGCAATCATTGCGACCCTCTGGCAAGTTGATGAACGTTCGACGTTGATCTTCGCTGAGAAATTCTACGCCTTGCTTCAACAGGGGCTGCCTTATGCCGCGGCGCTCAAAGCCGCCCAACTCTATCTGCGCCAGTTGACCCGCAAAGAGGCACTTCTCATTCTCTCCCAACACATTGCGCAGCATACGTCTGCGGGTGAAATATCGCCACTGCGCCAGGCCGATCAGTACCTGAAAAGCTTTGCTTCCCAGCCGCTGCTTGTCGCTGACCCACTGTCCAATCCGCTTTTGCACGGCGAAGATGATGAGGCACTGATCTTCGCCGATCCCAAATTCTGGGCACCGTTTGTGCTCATCGGCGATCCGCAGATCGGGCGTGCTTGACGTCGCGCCGCGTTACCGTTGTCGGGTCAGGGGATCACGGTAAGCTGCAACCGACTGAGATCCGCACGCGCAATGTCCGCAAAGGCAACTTTGCCAAAGGCATCGGTCGTCCCCGTGGCAATAGTAGCATCGTCGAGTGCCAGCTTCACGGTGGTCCCGCCCAAATTGGGCCAGCCGCCACGGCTGGGAATATCGGCCGTCACACTCACAATACATGCCTCCGGTTGGCGCCGGGGCATGTTCACCGCCAGGGTGACACTGAGATCAGCCATCAATGACGGCGATGTCACGGTGAAGAGATTGCGTACCGGCGCTTTTAGATAAGCCGCTTGAGGGGCAGGTTGGAGCGAGTCCAAAAACTCGGCGGACAAAGCCACCAGCAGATGGCCAAACTCATTTACCCGCCAGCGCAGTGAATCTACCTGCCTTCGTGCCGCGGTTGGTGGCGGGGCAAGCGCAGGCTGGCTACGCACTTGGGCCTGCGGACTGGCTGTCTCTTGCAAAAAGCTGAGATCAAAGGTCGCGCTTGGCGGCTCGACTAACTGCGCCGCTTGTTCCAATTGCAGCAGCGCTTTTAGTTCTGTATAGAGTGTGCGACAGGAAGCACAAATGGCGAGCTGGCTTTGCAACGCCGGATCAGCGGCGGCGTGGCCCTGTTCTAACTCGGCCTCGATATAGGCCACGATTTCTGCTTGGTTGGGATGACAGGGCGCATCGCTGATCTGATCTGGGCTAAATAGGTTAGTGAGCAGTAATTTGATTTGTGCTTGATCCATAAATTTTGACTCCAGCGTCTTTAAACAGAGACGCCTGACCCAGCATTTTTCTTTCATTGGTTTTGGCTAGAACAGCGATTGGGTAGTGTCATTAGTTTTTGCCACTTGTCAACCGAATAATCCCGGAATGGGCCAGGAAATTTCTCGGTACAGAGTGAGTCTGCGTGGCCCATTCCGGGATTGTTGCTCCGCACTTCAACCGTGACGAATACTTCGTGACACTTACGCGATCGCGTGCCGCGGCCTCAGCCAAAGAGTGCTAATACCTCGGGGCCAATCCCCTTCTGCTGTAAACATTCCCGTACCTGCCGCTTCGCCTGTAAAACGAGTTGATCCACCGCATTAACTGTACGAACCAGGCGCGCGGCGACCACTTTGGAGCGCTCGCCGTGGAGGATACAGCTGATCAATACTTCGCGCCGCAGATCGGGCAGTGCATCCAGACAAGCTTGTAGACATTCGCCGACCTCTTGGCTGGAGATCTGCGCGACATAAGGCTGCGCACCGTCGGCATAATTGACCAAATCGGCGGGCGGGAGAACCTCTCTGCTATATGGCGGTCGGCGCAGCAGGCCGGCAACATGGTTGCGGATAATCAGCGCTGCCCAGCCGAGAAAGCGCCCCTTCCCCTGATATTGATTGAGCAGGGCACTCTCATTCGCCCACAGCTTGAGCAGGGTATCCTGGACGCAATCTTGTGCCAATGCGGCGACGGCATTGCTTGGTTGCTCGGCGAGCAGGGCAACATCGTTCTGGCGTTTTAATAGATAGTTGAACGCCGTCTTGTACAGGTAATTCGCCAGATCTAAGTAGGCGGCTTTTTGGGCGGCGCTGCCCTGTTGACCGCGCATTGCATCAAGCCACTCTTGGTTTGTACGGCCCTGCTTCATCGTGATCAATCGCTCGTTGGTGCTGGGTATAGGGGAGATCAACACGATTTAATCCTCATCACAGCTTATAAAAGAAATTTGCTGGTCGGTGCGTCCTTGTCAATAAGCCTGCCTGCTACATCGCTAGTGGACAGGCAGGCTTAGTCGAAGACAGTTTGCCTTCGCACCTGCGCAGACGCTCTTTAACAACTGAACTGAACTACCTGTGCTCATTGGGGCAACACGCGTGTGCCGACTGTTGTCAGGCTACCACGGCGCAGCTGATCGCGGACTGATCGATGACTATCATCACGCGATCATGCACTGATCTTGGACGCTTGCCAACCGTTCGGCGGGATCCCCAACTCGATGGGCCTCTATTTATTCTGTTGCACTCGCCCATCCCTGCGCCTGCGCGAAGGCTGGCTTTCGCCACCTTTCCTGGGCAGGGAGGGCAGTGCTCTGTATCCTAATGGAGGAATACATCATGATTACAGGTCTACACATGACTCGTCGTTGGATCATCGCTTTGTTCGTCGCCGCCCTGGTCGCCGTGACCGCCGCCTATGGCCCCGTTGCCCTGGAAATGGCCGGGGTTGAGGCCGGCACGCCGGTCTATGCTTGTCAAACTGGTGGCGGAGGCGGCTGCTAGATCCAAGTAACCTAACCACAAAGCCAGACGTTGCTATGAAAATTATAGTGACGTCTGGCCTTTGTACGCTATTTGCCAATGCTCCGCCAGTGAATCACACAAATATTTATAATTAAGCGTTTCAGCAATCGCAGGTAACATCTTACAGGCTTGTTCGAGAACAGAGATCGCTTTCTGGTACTGCTTAGTAGCAATGTAGGTCATTGCTAAGCCATCCATTGAGTTCACTAACCAACCCTGTTCATGAATTTCCGCAAAAATCGTCATTGCGGTTTGAAAGGCGTTTTCTGCTAGTTCATACTGTTGTTGTGCAATATAGCAGAGTCCTAAATTACTGTGAGTGTGTGCTAAAGACAATTTGTTTTGCATCCGGCTAAACACATTCTGTGCATTATTGTATGGAACTAACGCATTTTCGGATTTTCCGGCATGATAAAGTGTTATCCCTAGATTTAGATTGACAACAGCCCAATGATAGCTATCATTGATTTCTTTTAGAATCACCTCCGCTTTTTGATAAAGCGGAATTGCTTGCTCAAAATCCTTTATTTCACGTAGCGTATAAGCAATATTCTGAAGACCCCATGCCGTTTTTCGGTAATCTTTTTGCGCTTCGAAGCCGGCAAGCGCTTTACGGTGATAGCGCTCAGCGTCTTGGAAACGCCCTTGCCCAATGGCAATCATTCCTTGTACGCGATAGCACATTGCGCGCTCTGGATCCAGTTCGTTTAGGATTGCGAGTGCTTGTTCAACATGACATGTCGCTTCTGCATAGCGACGCTGTAATTGTTCCAGCCACGCTAGTTCGTTGAAGGCACGCGCTTGGCCTTGCGCATCCATGTGCTCTACAAAACGTTTAACACTTGCCGTTGTCCAGTGTTCTGCCTCTTCCAAGCGACTCATCAGTCGATAAAGCATCCCAATCTGTAATTCGCATTCAGCGGCAACCAGATCATCACCAACCTTTTGCGCGCATTGAATCCCTTTCACTAAATAGGGAATCCACTCCTCGCGAAAACCGGCCAACTCCATCTTGGGTGCTAAGGCCAACAACAGATCGCGCGTCACCGGCCAGGCGTCATCCAACTTTAACCCAAAGCTCAGCAGATGCCACGCTTGTTGGCGGTCTGCTTCGGGCACGATATACGCGGCGGCTCGTACGCGCGCCAACAGAGCGGTGATGCCGGCGATAATATAGTTGGTGAAGAGTGTTTGTGGTTGCATGGTTGGGCCGAGATCCGCTTGCTTGTTGACAAAGGTTGCAACGGGTGATACGATACCCACATGGTGAAGCAAAATGCATCAGTCGATGCTTCGTTTTGGATCAACGCCTGCCGGGGTGAGATTATTGCGCATGTGCCGGCTTATTTTGTGCTCTTTGCACCAAATATTGTTGCCGCTGAAGTCCGCTATCCACAAACCGTACTTGGTATTGCTGCGCACAGTTCAGTCATATTTGATACTTGGGTAGCAGCGGGTCAAGTTGTCATTCAAGATCCGCAAACGCCGGTTGATTGGTTTCAGGTTGGCGAAAATAGTGCAATTGCGTTGGCGATTGAACAAAAATACTTCTTATTAATGGATGATGCGAATCCTTATCATCGTGCCAAAGCAGCAGGGTTATCTGTTGTCGGCGCCGCTGAGTTAACGGTTCTATGCTTTGATCACGGTCGAATCAGCTATATACAAGCTGTCGATGCGATTAAACAGATCCGCGCCAATAAACAATTAAAACGACAATCGTTGACCTTACTGGAAACCCTGGCGCGCCGGAAAGGAATTTAAGACCCAATGGCCAAAGAACTTACAAAATCGGTCCGCCTTGACCGCACAGAAAGCGAACTGTTAGCCCAAGTCAGTCAAGCGGAAGGTGTCTCGGAAGCCGCGTTGATGAAGCGCTTGATTCTAAAAGGGCTGGCACAACATCAACTGGAACAGGCAATTTTGCGCTATCAACAAGGTGAAGTTGATCTCAGCGCGGCGGCTCGTTATGCCGGTGTTAGTCTTTATCACCTGCTGACCGAACTGGAAAACCGGGATATTACACCGCCGGCCAACGCCCAAAAATTTAAGCAGGGTTTGCAAACATTAGTTGAAACTTTTGGTAGTAGCGATGCCTTACGACAACTAGTTAATGGTTAATGGTGATCTACCCCCATTAACCATTAACCGTTCTCCATTTTCAATTAATTATTCCTCTCCCCATTTCAGCACTTGCTCCTGTAAAAACGTACGCGTCAGTGCGTGAATCGTATAGCGCCGCTCATGCAGCCCACCGCGGCTGTCGACCAAACTCAGGCCGGCCAAACGCGTCAGCGCGTCGCTGACCGCGGTGGCGCTGAGATTGGCACCCGTCGCCATCGCCGTTAAAAAGGCCAGATCGCCGCCCGCTTCGGTCACCAGCGGCATCATCAATAAGGTCTGTTGGGCTACTTCATCCAGGGCGTGCCACGCCTGCCAATAAATGTAATGATAAAGTTGTTCGACACTGTGACTGCGCGCCGCATGTAGATCGGCCAGCACATGGCGCAGCCCGTGGACGTGCGTCTGCCCCACCACCAGGCGCAACGCCAGCGGGTTGCCGCCCACGGTCGTATAGATGGGCAGCAGTTCAGCGTCACTGGCGGCGGTCAAGGCCGCGTTGTTGCGCACGTTGGCCTCGGTGCGTACCAGCGCCAGGGCATCGGCCTGGCTCAGTTCGGGCACGCTAAAGTGGAAGATATCGGTTTCATAGAAGCGGCTGAAGCGCGTGGTGAGCAGGAATTTGGTTGGGTTCGCCCACGCCCGCAGGGTGGCTAACAGCGTCTCAACATCGAGCAGCGTCTCCAGGTTGTCGATCACAATGAGATGGGGACGCGCCCGCAGCCGCGCCTGCAACATCGCCCGTTTCTGTTCCATGCTCAGCACCGACGTGCCAATCTCGGCGCGCAACAACTGCTCCACCAGCCCATCGACCAGTGCCTCGGTGCTCAGCGCCGGCCGCAGGATCGGCTTGATCGCCCCACCGCCGTTAAAGATCTGCTGCCGTGCCGTCACCCAGGCCACCTCTTGCCAGTAGGCATCACCAAGCAAGTGGTGCACCAGCGCGTTGGTCAGCGCCGTCTTGCCGATGCCGCCAATCCCTTCAATCGCGATCAGCCACGGCGCGCCCTGGCGGTTAACCTCTTCACGCAGTTGCGCCAAATGGGCGTCAACGCCGAAAAGTTCGCGCGCGCTAGGGGCCTCCAGCCGGGCGGTAAAGCGGGCGATGCGCGCGGCGCGCGCCTTGGTCTCCTCGGTTTGCAGAATGGCGGCCAGCCGGGTAAGCGCCGCCCGCTGTTTGCGCCAGACGGTGCCTTCGGCAATATGCAGAATGTTGGCGATCTGGCTGCCCGCTTCCTCGCGCAGGAAACGCAGCTCGATCACGCGCCGCGCTTGGGTATCTTCGATCCCCAGCAGCGCCAACCCATCGTTGATCACCTGGTTGGTGGCGCGGCGAATCCCCCCCGCGGGGCCGTTGAGCGCATTCTGCCAGAGCAGCAGTTGCGCAAAGGGCGTTCCCTGTTGATCACTTTGATGCCAGAGCGAAAGTGCTTGATGAACCAGTTCTTCTGTGACCATAGTGTAAAGGTAGGTAAGGGTTAATGGTGTAACGGTTAACTGCTACACACTGTTGAATGGCTGTAGTGAGTCAGTTGTATTAGAAATAACGCGCACACGCGGCCGCAAGACGGGCACGAATCATACAGAATTTAGTCTACTTATATACAACATCCATACACTGTTGTCAACTTATTTTTAATTACATTCTGCTGTCTTAAGTACAACGAATGTCTGTGCGTAGGCTGCAATAGAAGCATGTTTACAGACTGTGCTGCTTATCCTTGTGATTGGCCCAAGCCCCCAGCCATTCACTATTGATAATTGTCAATGGTGAATGCGCCTTGATAGAAGTGTGTTAGTCTGCGATCAGACAATGTCTGCTATGATCATTTGGTAAATGTCGCCGATGCCAAAGGATCACAATCGATGATCGCCTCGCAACGTTGTTGTTTTGTGCTTTGGGGAGAACAGTGTGATGAAGCAGCCGCCGCGCTATTTGTCACCAATTTACGCGCGGCTGGTTTGCGTGTCTGGGTTGTTGGTGTAAGTGGCAAACGGCTAACCGGCGCGCATGGTCTGGGCCTGATGACTGATCTGGCGCTGGATCAGGCGATCGCGCTAGCCCCTGCGGTGATCTGTCTGATCTTGCCTTGTGACAGTGAACGGCTGGCACGTTTACTCAATGACCCGCGTTTGGTCACCCTGTTGCAAGCGGGCGCGGCCCAGCGGACCCAGTTTTTGTTGGCAGGGAAGGAGGGGGACACCGCATCGGCGCACCACTTGGCTGACCTTTTTGCTGGTTTGCAAGTGGGCTTTTACCCGGCTGCGGACACCCTCTTGCCCTTTATTCAGCAGTTGATTGACACCCTCAAAGGGTTATAACCGCTGACCGTGTGTCCTCCAATGTAGGACGTTTCCCTTGGCGTCCTACATCTGTTATCTCTCTACCAACCATCGCCGCTACCATCGCCGCTCATGATGCCTTGAAACAAGAAAGCAGGAAACGATGAAGCGACAACTGTTGTTCGTCTTATTAGGGGTGCTCCTCTTTGGTGTGATCGTTGGTAGTGTAAGCATTTATCTCTTTACGCCCAACGCAACGACCCAGCTGGCATCCTACCTGAGTAGTCGTGTTGCCTTCGCCACGGGGCTAAACGGCATCCTCCAACAGAGTGCCTATGACGAGAGCTTTCTCGATCCTCATGACCAAGCACTGCGCATTACTGGGGCCAGTTGGCAAGGGGTGATTGAGATCCAGCAACGGGCTGATCCTTCTGTTCATCTCACCGCGTTGACTGGCGCGGGCAGCCAACTGGAGGCCGATTGTCTAACGCCGACAACCGCGATTGGCGTCCAGTTCTGGGGTGATGAAAACGATGGCTGGGCAACGGTCGTCGTCGATGATGAATATGAATGGCGAGGCAACATCTGGAATTTCACCGAATATATTGAGGTCAGCGAGCTGCCTTTAGCTGCACATACCATTCGCATTACCGCCCTGGGCGAAGCTGGGCAGGAGGGGGGCGAAAGCCACGTCACTCTGGCCGGCATCAGTTGCCGTCAACGGGGACCGGGGTCGACGATCCTGGAACGGATCTTGCTCCCCCTGATTTTTAACTAAAGCGCTCCTAACGAAATGCCCAGGCAACGCTTAATCAACGCCCACGATAGTACATTGTTGGTACGACACTATACCAGCGGTTGTCATCATTTAACATTTTCTACACGAGTAAAAATGTTAAATGATGACAGCGCCGCGTATAACTACGCCGACAGCCCCCAAAAACCGTAATCCATCGCGCGGTAAACATTGCGTATTGAATTGCAACAGAAAAGGTGACCATACATCATTATTGATCCTACGCCTTTTCTGGTGCCTTTGCTTGATCCGGCCTGGGACGACGCCACCTTTGTCCGTGATCTCGTGCCGGATTAGAAGAACGCGGAGACATTGATGCCGTATTGAATGAATTGATCCAACATCTGCCGCTGGCGTTGCTGCTTCTGTTGTTGATCGACCGGGTGGTGTTGACGTGAGCTCGAATTGGTGAGCAAACTTGATGGGTTTGGTGGGTGACAACCCATCCCCGTCGGTGCGAAACTGTGGCCGTGCGGCAAGCTTACCTGCAATGGGTTTTACGCATTGCTGATAGCGTATTCGATGATAGCGCCTGATGACAAAGGAAACAACGATGAAATCTGCGTTAGAAAAGGAAGCGGCGTCCACTGCGGCTGCTATCCGCTTACCGGTTGAACGGCCCACCGGCATTGTGTGGGCCGTTGTGCTCATCAGCCTTGGTAGTCTCCTTGGGCTGTTTGTGCGATTGACGGCGCTACCGTTGACAACGGAATCTGTCCCGTGGATCGCGCTCCATGTGGCGAGCATTGTTGTCGCGTGGGGGTTGTGGCACCTAAAACGCTGGGCCTACTGGTGTCTGCTCGCGGCGGTGGCGGTGGGGATGGGCCAGAATCTCTGGCGGCTATTAGTTACGCCGGAAACGTTTGGCGTGATGTACCCGATGCTACGGCTGGTGATGCTTGGTTTTTGGGGCTGGTATTCGTGGCGACCGTACGTACGACAGGCATTTGGATACCACCAGGTTGAAAGGCAGGTTGTATGAACAAGCGCTATCTCTTCATGGTAACGATGATCATCCCATTGGCAACCGCTTGCCCTTTGCGCCCTTGCCCCCTTTGAAAGCAGAGCCGTTGCGATCAAGGCCTATCTACCCGCCGATGAGCAGCGGTCATGGGCCGGCGCGGCGTTGCTGGAAGGGAGCGGCCCCATCAGCGCGCTCAACCTGACCAAAAGCCGCGCCGAACCCTATTGGGCCACTGGGTACAATGCCATTGCGGCAACGGCCGCGGCTGATCCCGAGTGATCCTAACGTTCTTCCGTTGCTGCCATCAGCCAATCCTCATCCCATGATAGATCAAGGGTTAATGTAATGCGTATCCCAACCACCATCGATAAACTGCTTGAACAGCTACAAGATGAGCGCGCCCTCGTGCGTGTCCACACGGCCCGGCAGCTACAACAGCTGCGATCTCCCGAACGCCATGTGATTACGGCGGTCGACGATGCACTCGCACGCGAACCGGATGCGGAGGTGCGTGCGGCCCTCGAAGCTGCGCATGACATGCTGACCCGATCCTTCGGCACGCTGCGTCTCAATGGTCGTTCAACCGACCGGTTGATCTTCCCGCCGCTCTGCGTCTGTTGTGGCGCGGATGACGCGCGCGCAGAGGGGAAGATTGTGAAAGGAAATGCCACGCAGAAAGTGCGCTTGATCTGGCAGCGCGCCGATCTGATCAACCTGACTGTCCCCGTGTGTGAGACGTGTAAAGCGCGCTTGGATCGCAACACATCAGGCGCGGCCGTTGCCGCAGCCGTTGCTGGCGTGCTGGTGGTCGGCTCGCTGCTCTGGCTGGGGCGCCCCTACCTTTCTTCGTTTTTCATGTTGCTCTTGATGCCGTGGGTTTGGACCTATGCGAGCCAAGTGGGGGGGCGGCTCTTCAAGCGCTTTCACTACCATCCCCAAGGCATAACGTGGCCGGATCTCTGTCGCTATGACGGAGAGACATTGGGGTTTACCTTGCCGGCTTTTCAAGAGCAATTTCGGGCGTTGAATCGAGGATAGAAACCGCCGGTAGCGCAACTCTCTAGTCCTGTTGTGACAGAGTTGCGACAGGGATCGATCAGGTCGGTGATAGTCGACGGCTGTTACACTCAACTATGCGCTGGCCACATCATACATTTGTGTGATCCCACGACACACAATGCGCTTGCGGCCTACTACGCCCCCCCAGCGTATTGGTAACCGCTGTCCATGCGCAACTCACCTGTCCATCCCCCGTGCGTACAGGTGAGTTGACATCCATTGCATAAAAGCCCCTGAACTGTGATCATTGATCTGAAACAGACTTGGCCGTTGGCGTGGCCGTAACGCCCGGTCTGCTTTAACCCCAGTAGAGCTGGAAAAACATGGTAGAGGAAACGACATCCGCCCGCAATACTGAGCCGGAGGTCGTCGGCGATCAGATTCTCGTCGGCGACATTCGCGACGCCAAAAACATTGCCATCGGCACAAATATCCAGCAGACGATCTACGAAGGTTACACGGCTGAAGAAGTCGCCCTGCTGATTGCTGAGGCGCGCAAAACCGCAGCGCAACCGGTCGCGGCTATCGTGATCCCGCCGCCACCCGAACCGACCAAACCACCCGAAATCATCGGCTTTGTCGGTCGCGATCAAGAGTTGACCTACTTTGTCAACATGTTGGAAACGTCACACCTTGCCGTCATCGCAGGCATGGCCGGGGTGGGCAAGACGGCACTCGCGGCAACCTTGGTGACCCTCTGCGCACGCGAGTCCAGTCGGATCTTCTGGCATTCCTTTCATGAAGGGGAAGGTATTGATGCCGTGATCTGGAACCTGGCCGGTTTTCTGGCTTGGCACGGCCAGGATGAGTTGTGGAAACTGTTACAGAGCACACGCCTGACCGGGGGGCAACCGCCCCCCGCCGAAACCCTGTTCGACTATCTGCTCCAACTCGTCCGCGACGGCAATTATCTGCTCTGCTTTGACGATTTTCACCATGTCGATGATGATCCCGTGCTCAACTAGTTGGTGGTGCGGCTGCGCCAAGCGCTGACCGCCGGGCACCTGTCGATCATCATTACGTCACGCCGAGTGCCCGAATTCATCACCCTGGCCCAGGTTGCCCCAATCCAAGGGTTAAGTGCGCGCGATACACGCCGGCTCTTACAGGCCAAAGGTCTACCCCTCACACCCCCGCAGATCGACCAACTCTACACCCTGACCGGCGGCAATGCCGAGTTTTTGATCCTGGCAAGCGATGCGCTGCAAAACGCACGCAATCCTCAGGATCTGCTCGATCGGCTGGCTGAAAGTGACGATATTGAGCGCTATCTACTGCGCGAAGTGGACGATGGGTTAACCGGCCAAGAGCGCACGGTGATGCAGGCATTGGCCGTACTGCTCGGTTACGCCGCCACCCGCGACGCCATCGAAGCCGTGATCGAGCGCGGCAACGTCTTGCGTACCCTGCGCGGGCTAAGCGAACGCCATCTCCTCATGGTGCAGGAGGTGGCGTCCGGTCGCGCTTACCGCCAACATGATCTGGTGCGCACCTTCTACTATGAGCAGAACAGCCGTCGTGAGCGCAAGCAGCTCCATACCCGCGCCGGCGCCTATTACCGCGATGATGAAACCGATCTGCTGCTGGCCGGCATCCACTACGAACGGGCCGGCGACGTGGCCGAGGCCGCCCGCTTGGCGACGCAGGATCTGTGGGGCATTGTCAACCGTGGGCAGATCCGCCCGCTGCGGGGATTATTGGAACAGTTTGGCGCTGCGGGGTTGGCGGCGGAAGGTTGGATTGCGGTCAATCTGGCGAAAGGGCAGCTTTACACCTTGCAGGCGGAAGGTGGGTTGGCCGAAGCCAGTTTGACAACGGCCCTGAACCAGATTGCAACCCTTGCCGACGGCACCCAGCAACGCATCCTGGCGGCCAGGGCCTGCCGGGGCATGGGCGAGTTACTGGAGGAGAAGTCACCGCGTGATGCCTTGACTTGGTTGGAGCAAGGATTGGACCGTTTGCAGGGTGCGGACCAGATGGAGGAAGCCGCGCTTTATATTCGGAGTGGGACGATCTATTTTTTCCTAGGTCAATATGAAGAAGCTCAAGCTACATCTGAAAAGGGTGTAAATCTGTTACCCAATAATCTAACATCTTGGCGTGGCATTGCGCTACGAGATTTAAGTGGCATTTACAATAACCTTGGCGACTTTCAGCGTGCTATAGAATACGCTACTCAATCTATCGCTATTTTTGAACAACTCAGCGATCCAGTTAATCAGATCATGCCCACTATGAACCTGGCGATAGCGATTTTCTCTGCAGGCAATATTCGGCCAGGACTGGCTATGTTTGATACGGCTGCAATGCTTGCCGAACGTACAGCGAACAAAAGTGCACAAGCACATGTCGAGATAAATCGAGGTACAGCCAAGTTATCAATGGGTGATCTTGAAGGGGCTAAAGTACACCTACAGTACAGTCTAGATCTTGCGCGTCAACAAACAAATAAGCGTGCAGAATTATATTCGTTGCGGAATCTGACCGAAATCCATATAGATGAGGAAGAATGGGACTTGGCAACTCATTACTTGGAACAGGCGGAACCGCTGGCGCGCGAGTTGGATGATCAGCACAACCGAATGACGCTCTGTGGACTTTGGTGTGAAGTGAAATTGGCGGCGGGGGATGGTGATGGGGCACTAGAATTCGCAAAGCAGCAGTTTGAGCTGGCTGTTGAATTGAAGGAGGTCGTTTCTCAGGGCATTAGTCAGGCCCATCTTGGTAAAGTGTTGGCCGCTATTGGTCGATATGAAGAGGCGTTTGCGGCATTTGGGGAAAGTCTGACACTCATTGGAAATGAGGATCCATTTCAGGAAGCACTGACTAAGTTGGATTGGGGGAGAGCATTGTTGGCAGCGAAGCGGTTGGCTGAGGGAGTGGAAATGCTGGTACAGGCGCAGAATGAATTGCAGAAATTGGAAGTTTTTAAATTAGTTGCACAAATTGATGAACTTTTAGTTAACAGTCGTGAGGGTTAAAAAGTCAACAGGGAGCAAGGAGACTAATCCGTGACTCAGTATAAACGCGTTCATCTGTTGTTGATTTTGTTGATGTTGCAGTTGGTGTTAGATGCGCAGTCCGCTGAAGCGTATCGCAACCGGGGATTTATTTCCGGCGAAGGGGAAACTTTAATTACTAAAGCAATAGTATCTTGTACCGAAGGTGTAGAGCTTGGATATGTGAATGGTGAGCTTTATGTTGAGAACGGAATTCTTGAATTGAAAGCGTCTATATGGGAGGAAATACCACTTACGACAACCCTACAATTGGTTGAAACCGGCACGAAGTTTGTTACCGCTCCTGTATCCGTTCACCCTAACAATTGGGTCTATGCGCCTATAGACGGCTTTGAAAAAGTTGGTTTTTCCGCTAGCGATGAAATACCTGGTAGTGTTAATGGCAATATCCACATCTTTTGGTCAGAATTTGGTTTGAACCCGGAGGTAGGACAGTGGGTGTTGGTGGAATCTACAACACCTTTTTTAGCACATGAAATTGTGAAAATTAAAGAATGTGAACCAGGTTCTTTTCCGCCACCAGCATCGCACTGCGCTAATGAATATATGGATGTGACTAGTGCAAAACTAAATTTAGCCGATAATAGCGTAGAATACGAACCTGGTAAATTTGAGTATACAGAAACTTTTACAGTTACAAATACAGATCAACTTTTGTCAACAGTTGCAGAACTTACTGGCTATCTTTACCCCCCAGAGAACATAGACTGGGATTGGTATCAGTATGGGTGGTATCCTGAGTTCTCTCGACCGCTTTTAGCCGAGACTGCATATTCCGCGTATGGGTATGTAAATTCACAGGAAATAACTTCGTCTTCAGTTATATCCGTAGCCTTTGATTATACTAGTAATAATGTTAGCAACAACACATGTAACTATTCAGGGCAGGGGAACACGAACAAAAGTAGAAACGAACAAAACGACTAACGGAATAGGTGCAATGAGCAGCTAGTCAAAAAGGAGAGCTGGAGAAAAGGGGGAACCGAGAA
>JALHQH010000035.1 GCA_022842065.1 Caldilineaceae bacterium | reverse complement strand
TAGGGGCACGGCATGCCGTGCCCCTACGAGCGGAAACCTGCGTAAGTCTTAAAAGCTACTACGCGGCCTGGACCCCTTCCATCTGATCTTCCAGTTGGCCATAGATCTCGCGCAACTGGGCAATGGTCTCTTCGTTGGCGTCCCAGAAACCGCGCGCATCAGCTTCGAGCAGGCGACGCGCAATCGCAGCCGTGGCGTGGGGGTTGGCTTTGCTCATACGCTCGCGCATTTCAGGGTCGAGCAAGAACGTATCCGCCACATCTTGATAAACCCAACCTTCGACGGCATTAGTGGTGGCACTCCAGCCATAGGTATTACCGACCCGCGTCTCGATCTCTCGCACCCCCTCATAACCGTGCGCCAACATCGCCTCAAACCACTTGGGGTTGAGCATCTTGGCGCGTGATTCCAGGCGGACCATCTGCTCTAGCGAGGAGATGCGACCATTAAGTG
Source organism: Caldilineaceae bacterium (assembly GCA_022842065.1). The sequence goes on along the minus strand of JALHQH010000035.1, from coordinate 124,209 downwards.
ACATGGCATCGGCGACCAAAACGGGCGGGCGTTCGCCGCGCAGCCGCTCTACGCTCTTGGTGACACCACCCAGATATTCGTAGTAGTGATCGACATCACTAATCCCAACCTCAAAACTATCAATGTTTTGGAAGGTGGCACTGACGGTCGAGAGGGCACGCTCCATAATCACCCGTGAATCGCACCATTCGCCACTTGTGTTATAGGCAAATGACTTGCGCACCAGAAACGCTTCACTCAGCTCGGCTTCATCGGTCCAACTGCTACTTTCGACCAAATGATTCACATTGGCACCATAACTGCCCGGCGCATTGGAGAAGACACGAGTAGCCGCTTCTGGGATCGAAATGCCCAATTCAGTCGCCTGGGCCTGAGCATGTTTGCGCACAAAATTGCGTTCGAGTGGCTCATCTGCGCTGGCGGCCATCCGCACTGCCTTATCGAGCAGATTGAGTTGATGATGCAGGAGATCACGGAAGATGCCGCTCACGGTCACCACCACATCGACGCGCGGCCGGCCTAACTCTTGCAGAGAGATCAATTCGACATCGCTGATCTTACCAAGCTCATCTTCAATGGCACGGGCACCGACCAAAGCCAGCACCTGGGCAACACCTTCACAATCACTCTTCAGGTTATCGGTGCCCCAGAGAACCATTGCCACCGTTTCGGGCAGCGCACCTTGTTCGCGTGTTAGCCGTTGTAGCAGTTCGGTCATCAAGTGCGCGCCGGTGGCATGCGCTGCCGGCGTGGGTACCCGGAAAGGATCCAGGGCATGAATGTTGCGCCCGGTGGGCACGACCGCATCATTACGCATGACATCGTTGCCGGGGGACGGGGGCACATAACCACCGTTGAGGGCACGGACCAGCCCCTTCACCTCTTGTTCGTCCTCAATCCGCCCGAGCAGCCCGCTCAAGAATTTCCAGAGTTCAGTCAAGCGCCCAGGTTGAATGTGCGCAGCTTGGTGCAGGTATTGATCAACCGTAGCAGCATTAAAGGGCGTGGTGGTGTGATAGGCATCGACCAACAGCCGCATGGCTTCGCTGCTAATCGCGTCGATCTGATCCCAGCGTTGTTGTGCCGTCGCATCGCTCTTGATCGTGCGTCGGAGGGTCTGGAAATCCCAGCCACAGCCCTGGGCGATGAGTTCGGGTAAGGGGGCCAAGGTTTCATCACGGCGGGTGGGATGTTTGGGTCGTGTAAAGGCGGCGACCAATGCAATGGTATCGATCAACTGTTCGCGCACCGGTGGTTCACCCAGCACATGCAGGCCAAGCGGGATCATGCGGTGCTCGATCTGGATCAGTTCATGGGCGATTGTGGCCACATAGGTTTCTGCCGCAATATTGTTGCTATGGTCAGTCGGTGGGGTCACCTCCGGGGCAATGCCCAGGCGGTCGGCTTGGGTGACAATATCTTCAAAGAGCGCAGGGGTGGGGCGTTGGCGATAGCTATCGAGACTATCTTTCAGCAGTCGTAGCCCTTTATAGAGCCCGGCCTGTTGCAACGGCGGCACCAGATAGCTGACGGTCGTCGCAGCGCCGCGGCGCTTAGCAATCGTTGCCTCGCTGGGATTGTTAACACTGTAGTAGTAAAAATTGGGCAAGCTCCCCAACAGCCGCGTTGGCCAGCAGATATCACTCATCCCGGCTTGTTTACCCGGCATAAATTCTAAAGCGCCATGGGTGCCAAAGTGGACAACGGCATTCGCACCAAAGATATGTTCGAGCCAGGTATAGAAGGCGGCAAAACCATGATGCGGGGCAGCATCCTTGGCCATGAGCAGGCGCATGGGATCACGCTCATAACCAAAGCTGGGCTGGATGCCCACAAAAATATTGCCATACTGTTTGCCCAAAATATGGAACTGTTTACCATCGTTGAGCAGTTCGCCCGGCGCATAGCCCCAGAATTTCTCAATCTGGGTGTAGGCCGGGAAGAGGCGGCGATATTGATCCAGCGGGAGTTGGGCACCGACATTGCCATCAGTGCCATAGGTAAAGGCATTGCCCTCCACCACTTCTTTGCGCAAAGCCTCGGCATCAGCGGGCACATCAACGGCATAGCCTTGCCCCTTTAACTCCGTCAACAGACGATGGAGACTGGCAAAGACATCTAGATAGGCCGCGGTGCCCGCATTGCCCAGGTTTGGTGGGAAGTTAAAGAGGACAACCGCCACCTTCTTATCGGCGTTGCTTTTGCGATGCAAGACCACGCGGTGCGCGATCCGATCGGCCGCCAGCTTAATCTGCGGTTTGAGCGCGACAAATTTATCACTGCCGGCGGTCGGGCCACCGTAGACAAAGGGTTCAGCAGCGCCATCTAACTCGGGCACAGCAATATTCATCACCATCTGCATAGGGGTCAACCCGACATCGTTGCTCTGCCAATCCTCTACTCGCTGGAAAGAGAGCGGGATCATGCCCAGGTAGCCGACATCAAGGGTCTCGAGCGCAGCGCGCGCATCATCGGGGCGGCTTTCAGCCATACCGCCGACCAGTGAGAAGCCGGCACCGTTAATCAACAGATCGACGGCAGTATCATGGGTAAGCAGTGCGCTATGATTACCTTTTTGCATAGCGGCCGTGTCAGGGCCGCTAAAGAATTGGTCGAGGGCGGGGCGGAAGTCAAGCCCGGAACAATAGGCAGCGCGCGCTTCAATGCCTTTAGCGTCGAGGGCATGAATCAGCGCATCCAACGGGGCTGTATTGCCACTCAGAACAACGGTACGCAGGGCCAACAAGCCAACACTGCCCTGCCGATCACCATTTAGTGGCATCCCCTTTTGTTTGCGCCATTTTTGATAGCTGCCCAGATCCGCAAAGGGCTGTGGGGCATCGGGATGATAGATCGCGGCGTCCGGATAGTGGATCGGCTCCTTATTCGGTAAGCGATCTTTGTAACTGGGCATGTAGCGGTTAATCAAAAGGCAGAGCATGCGGTAAATATTTTCTGCCGAGGCATGCAACCAGTAGTCGTGAACCACAATGTAAGTGTGCAGATCGCGCGCCTTGCCAGGAATATGTTGCAAGACTTTGCCCACATTGCGCAGCATGGCGAGTTGACGTTTACTTTCACCATGGCCCTTTTTGGGGCGAAATTTGTTCATCCACTGCTTGAGGAGACCGGGAGCTTCTTCTTTCTCCGGTTTCTTTAAGACAAATTTGCCCAGCTTTGTACAGTGGACAAGGGCCGGATTGCTAGTAATAATACAGATCGGTTTTGCCGAGTCCACTAAAATGCGTTGCAGGGGACGTACGAGCTCTTCACCAAAGAGCATCGAACCAAAAACAAGATCAGCGCGCTGGGCATCCTGGGCCAAACGTTGCCAATCATCATCACTGCGCAACGAAGTCGCATTGTAGAGCGATAGCTGCAGATCGATCTGATGTTCGCGTTGTAAGATCCGGGTGGCCTCGCAGAGCGCGGCATCGTGATTGCCATCCATTGTAACGAAGAGGAAGCGCATAGAGCTAGTCCTTCAGTTTCCGCGCTGTCCGACAGCGAGTTGTTTGCGCACGACAAGGAGAATCCTTAGCGGACCAAAGTGCCAAACGTCGTTACCAGACAATGGTAGATTTAAGATTGGTTCGGGGGATTTACACTTACCAGACAATTGCTTGATCGGTCGCAGCTAGCGTTCAATCAGCAGCGCTTGTCATCGTATTTGCCGCTGAATAATTGGGAAAACCCTCAAGACCGCGCCAGCGACTCTCATCCGTAGTAAGTTTAGGCTTTAATAGAAAAGCGCGGATCAGGCAAGTGGCCAATTTTACGCGCGCGGCAGCAGTTTGTAACAAAGCAATCGGGTCTTTGCGGCTGCCCAAAGCTTGCACTTTGCGATCGGATTCAACACAAGCATCCAAATATGCCCAGAATTTGGGATTATCGACCGGCATGGTCACTGGGAAAACTTGGGTAGTGATTTGGTTGCAGAGCTTGATCACCTTTTGATCATATTCCCGCCAGTCCAGCCCCAGCGCGCCATAGAAGTCGGTGCGGCGCGCATCGTTGAGATACATGGTGGCGTAGACGGCTAATTGGAAAAAGCGTACCCAGAAACGATTACCGCCCTGCAATAATTCAGGCTTACTCCGCATCAAGATTGCGAAAAACTCACCGTGGCGATATTCGTCGTTACACCACTCTTCAAACCACTTAAAGATGGGATGGATCAAGCCCTCTGGGTTTTGCTGTAGGTGACGAAAGATCACAATATAGCGGGCATAGCCGATTTTCTCAGAGAGATAAGTCGCATAAAAGATAAACTTTGGTTGAAAAAAGGTATACTTTTTGCGAGTCTGCAAGACTGAGAGATCAATCGAGACGTTAAGGTCGCCCATGGTTTTATTGAGAAAACCAGCGTGTCGGCCTTCATCGCGACTCATCAGTTGGAAGATGGTACGCAATGTCGGATCTTTTAGGTGCTTGACCATTTCGGCGTACAGTAAACAACCACTGAATTCGGCGGTACAACTGCGCTCTAAAAATTCAACAAAGACATCGCGCACCGGCATATCGTCAAAATTAGCCAGGAACTCTTCGTTACGCACAAAGTGGTGCCTGTTATAATCGTGTTCAAATTCGCGGCGAATCCACTCCAATTCGTCACGCAGATCATCAAACTTCATGGCGTCAATTGCTTCAAAATCGGTGGTGTAGAAGCGCGGATTCAACGCCGCTTCTTTGAGGGCATGGCGAGTGGTGCCGCTCAGTTCCGCCATTTCCATAGCTAACCTCCTTTGCAATATGTGCACAAATAATGATCAATAATTTACAATTTGTAGCAAACATTGTGCACTACCTGGACAAGTATATAATTTGTAGCAAATACTGTGCACTACCTGGACAAATTGAAAATTTTGTGATACTATGTTGTACAATCGGAAAATACAAAAATTGGGGAGAACATAAAAACAGCAACAAGGATAAAAACCAGGCGATGGCAATGGGAAAGCCTGATTATGGATGTTCTACAATTTCTTTTACTTCGAAGAGGCTACTGGTGCGCACGAGCTTGCGTTGTAACCAACTTGCCTTTTGCAAACGGACACGACTCTGATAGCTTACCTCTTGTCCTGCCGTGCGTCCTTCGGCTAGATCGGGCATAGTCAGAATTTGCAGCGTATCACCTGGCTGAATTTTCATGTGTGGGGGCAGATCCACATGCAGGTGAAAGTGTTCATGTTCGCTCTGGAGCCGCACCGTTGCCTCATCTTCTTGCACCACGGTGTATTGATACCACCAAGCCAAACAAACAATTAGCAGCAGCACGATCAAGAGCAGCGTGATCGGTTCAAACATCTTTTTCTGCCTCCAACAAAGTCACATGATAAAAACCGTGGCTAACACCCTGCGTACGGCGCACACGCAAACCGGCCGCCGCCAGCGCTTGTTTCACCGTCTGGTCCGGGATCATCTGGATTTCGGTGCGCCGTTGGCCTTGCGGGAAACGGCCACCCAGCCAATGCAGAAAAGCAAGCGGCCGGCTATAGGGGGCATAGGTAAAGAGGAAAGTGCTGTTGGTCAACCCAGCCAACTGGGTACAGAAGGTTGTAAACGACGCGGCTGGGTAATGGACCAACACATCAAAACAGACAACGGCATCAAAACGGGTGGTGGTTGCCCGCGCAACAGATTCGCCATCACCAACCTGAAAGTGCATTCGTTCCTGCACCCCAGCCTGTTGCGCAGCCTGTTGGGTCGCGTTCACCATACGCGGGGCAATATCGACAGCAGTGACCGTAAAGCCGCGGCGGGCCATGGCCACACTAAACAGGCCAGTGCCACAACCGGCATCCAATAAGGTTGCGTTGTTTATGGCTGGCGTTGGGAAACTTTCCGCCAGCCATTGCTCCGCCTGTGCCAACATGCGCACGTGTCCTTCCCGGATCGTACGCCGGACCCGGGAAAGGGGTGCTTCGCCGTAGATCGCAGCCCACCGTTCAAAGCCAACGCCGTCAAAATAATCTTGTAATTGTGCTTTATGTTGGGTGCCGGCGCTGGTAGAATGCTCCAGCACTTGTGGTAGGCTCTGTGCCATAATTACCGCCAACCACCAATCGATTCAAAAATGGCGCGATCGTGATAGGGCTGGGGGACAGTGGTCGGCGGGTTATTGAGCAGATATTCAGCCAGATTTTCAAAGGGTTGGATACACTGCTGCTGTGCCGGCCCTTCCATCTCCCACAGCGTGCGCCCAGCCAAACGGCTGCGCCGGATCAGATCGTGATAGGGGACTTTGGCAATGACGGCAGTGCCCACTTTTTCGGCAAATTGCTCCAGTAAAGCAGTGCCACCAAACTCATCATCAACCCGGTTGGCAATGATCCCGGCCAACTTGACTTTGTGCCGTTCGCTCTTTTGGGAAATTGCCAGGCAGAGGCGGTTGGCCGCAAAAATGCTATCAAAGTCATTACAAGCGATAATTAAGCCCAGGTCGGCATGGTTAAGCGGGGCGCTAAAGCCGCCACAAACCACATCGCCAAGCACATCAAACAGAATGATATCGTATTTATCATAGAGGCCAAACTGATGCAACAGCTTCACCGTTTCGCCTACCACATACCCACCACAGCCACTGCCAGCCGGCGGACCACCGGATTCTAGCGTGTCAACGCCAGCAAATCCTTTGACGATCACATCTTCAGCTTCGATCTCCTCATGGTGGAAATCATGCTCATCGAGAATATCGATCACGGTATTTTGTAACATACCGGTCAGCGGAAAGGTGCTATCATGCTTAGGGTCACAGCCGATCTGTAAGACCTTTGCACCCTTCATTGCAAACGCGGCAGAGAGATTGGCACTGGTTGTACTTTTGCCAATGCCCCCTTTGCCATATACGGCCAAGACTAAGCCCACTGGTTACCCCCTTCATCAATAGAAATGTTTCCAAAAGCGCTCTCTCACGTCGGATCGAAATTGGACAGGACGCATTTCGGTTACCCAACGGCAATACATTTACATGTGTGCCACTTGAACCCAATCATTTCAGGCGCTGGCTAAATCAAAACAATTGTTTTCAAAGTAACACAACAGGTTAACCACCAACAGCCTCTTTGGCCGCTTGCAGTACATCCACTGTAATCGTCTGGTGCCCATTGGCAGCAGCAAATTTCTCGGTATTTTTGCGGACACGGCCCCGTACAAAGAAGGGGATCTTTTGCAGCATCGCTTCGGCCGGGGCAGACCAAGTCAGCTTAGCCGCAGTGCTCTGTCCAGTGTTACCATTCGGCAGCGCGGCCTCCTGGGAAAAGCCATTAGCCGAAGCAACGTTTTGTTCACCTGCTACTATTGTTGACATCGATTCTTCAGTGGTGTAAGATGGTGGGTTAGTAGCTGGTGGTACACTTGGTTGTGTTTCCGCATATTCCAAACCAGCATCGCCAAACATGTCAATCAGGTGTTTTTCCATACCGAGCGTTGCCGTCATATAGATTTTGTCGGCAATATAATCAGCCCCATCAAAGCCTAACATTGGAGAATAGCTGAGCAGATGATTTTCAATATGGGTCGGTGGTGCGATCACCATGCAGGGGACTTCTAATTTGCGGCAACTATGCCGTTCCATTTGGGTGCCACAAACCAATTCCGGCATGAGCTCTTGGATCACGGTCGTGACTTCTTGAAAACGATCGGTTACCAACAGTTCGTCTGGCAAATAGCCGGCGAGTTGCTCACGCATCCACTCGGCTTGATGGGGTAAATAAGTACCGGCACCAGCAATTGGCATGGCTAATTCGTCGTGTAAAAATTTGACCATACCGACGGTGTGGGTAGCGTCACCAAAGACAAAGGCACGTTTACTGCTAAAGCTCTCCATATCAGCCGTGCGCGCAAACCAGGGTACATTGCTGGGAGCGCTCAAACCGTCGAGTGAAAAAGCGGTCAATGGCGGTAGCTTGACAAGCGGGCCATCAATGCGTGCGCCAACTTCATTAAGCATCTCGACGAGGCGGCGCAACCAGCGCAAAGTCGGTTGCACGCCCAGCGGCGTTTCATAGAGGGTGACGGCACCAAATTGTGCTTCCAAGTATTGTGCGGCCTTTAGCCCTAACTCGCGGTAAGGAGCAAGCGTAACCCAAGCCGCTGGCAGGTGGCGCAGATCATCAAGGCTGGCCCCCAAAGGCGCAATCACATTGATATCGACGCCCAGGGTCTGCATAATACGACGCAAGCAGATTAGATCAGTACGGGTGTGAAAGCCCAACGAAGCCGGCCCAATAATATTGACTGATGGGCGCGCCGTCAACGGCTGTGCTTGCGCATAGCGCTTGACAAGCAACGTAAAAAGATCTTCAGCGGCAACAATCTCCTGCATCCGGTAGGGATTGGCGTCAAAAACTAACACTTCGGCTTCGGTATGGGCGCTATCGGCAATGACTTGTAAATTCTCTTGCAGCAGGATGGTGCTGCAACTAGCGCAAATGATCATTAGTTCCGGATGGAGTTTGGCTTCGATCTGGCGTAGCGTATCGGGGAGACGAATTGTACCCATGGCCAGATCACGGCCACTAACCACACTAGTCGTCATCTGTGGAAAGGCGGGCGTCCGTTCCAGCATGGTGAAGATTGGATTGACATAATCGTCCCCTTGCGGGGCATGAAAGACGGCATGGACTTTTTGCAGGCTGTTCGCAATTCGCCCGATACCATGATGGGCCGTTCCTTCGTACATCCAGTAGGCCAAGCGCATGGTTATTTCCTTTCACGGCGTTAGCGCGATTGCAATGGAATGACACCCGGCATCAATCCAGCACTCCAGATCGGGTCATCGAGCGGATCGAGTTGGGCATGGCGGCGGATACTTTTGGTAAACATATTGGCGAGTGTGCCTACCCCACTCCAACCGTGAATGGGCATAAAGGCAAATTCAGTGCTCCATTTGGCCACGATGCCTTCGCCGATCAGCGGATTGGTCGTCCCCATGGTACTAATCACGAGGTCGGGCTTAAGCGTATGGATGTCACGCAATTGGCGGTCAAAGTTTGGTTGTTCGACAACGTTAACACCGGCTAACGCTTCTAGCTCGCGTTGGTGAAATCGTTTGTTAACGTAGGTCGTACTGCACTCGACAATTTCGCAGCCGGCTGCGCGGAGAAAACGGGCCAACGGGAGTTCGAGCAGATTATCAGCCGTAAAGAAAACTTTTTTGCCACGCAGCAGCTCGACATGATCATGAATCCGTTCCCAGGAGCGCGCTTCACGTTCACTGAGATCGACCGTTTCGCCAAAAAGCGCAGCTAGCCCTTCCCAAAAAGCGCGAGTACCATCGGGGCCAAAGGGAAAAAGGGAGTTGAGCACCGTCGCCCCCCGTTCCCGTTGCAGGCGTAGGGCAACTTTTGCCAAGTAGGGTTGCAGCGGCGCAAGGACGGTGCCTGGACCAATCGGCGGCAGGTCAGTAAAATGGTTGCTGGGCAGAAAGCCAGCAACAGGCAGGCCTAGCCGCTCCGCCTCCAGCGTAAAGTCTGCCGCAATGGCGTCATTGACTGAGCCAAGAAAGACGACGCGTTTGTCCTCGGGCGGTGCCACTGGGCAATGGGGAATCAGCGCTTGTAGCACAGAATCCTCGGCTTGACTAAAGGTATAGTCAAGACCGCTAGCCGGCACAAAGAGTACCGGTAAAGTAGGGGTAGATAGCGCATTGGCCAACCCTTCGAACTCTACTTTCATCACTTCGGGGGTACAGGAGGAGAGCAAAAAGATCACTGAGGGATGGTGATCAGCTAAAATTTCAGCAACTAGCGATTTTAGCTCGGGTTGTTGCTTAGAAAGATCAGCTTCTTCGAGTAGGGCGACCGCAAAGCGTGGGCGGGCAAAGATCATGACGCCTAATGTATTCTGAAGCAGATGCGCACAGGTATGGGTGCCCAAAATCAGAAAAAAGCTGTCTTTGATCTTTTGGTAAAGCCAACCAACGCAAGTCAGGCCACAAAAGCTATGGTATGCGCCATCTTCACGTATAATGGCAGTTGGTGGCATAGTCGCCTCAGATGTTGTTTTGTAGGGTAGTGATAGTAGTAAGTAATAAGGGCTACAAATTTGGAATAGTATAACATTGATTCTTTTGTTTTTCAACTCCAAGTGGACACATATCCAGGTTAAGATCGCAGTAAATTTGTAGTTCAGAGTAAATGTTACGAATAAAATTGTCAAAGGACGACTATAACACAAACTTTGTAGCAAAACTGCCTGAGCAATATCATTTTAGTGTGATAAAATGCAAATTGCGCGATCCTTTTTCGCGTAACTTAAGTTACAATTAACGTATTACGGTTTTGCCTATGACACACACGCCGGCTTTTGCTGACGCATAGGTAAAGCCGATCAGACCAGGATTGGATTGCTTCTGAAGTCAGTGCAATCGGAGGATTAAGTTGTACATTCGATGGATTGTTCGTAAACACAAAAATGCCCATGCTTTGCATATGAAGTTCCATGATGCCTATTTGGTCCAAAGTTATCGCGATCACAAAGGGAACCCGCGTCAGCGGACAATTGCTTATTTAGGTAATCTGCGTGAAATGGAAGATGAGTTTCCAGGGATTGAACGTGAACTCTTTTTGTTGCGTGCTCGCCGCGTCCTGGCCAGTTTACCGGACCTTTCGGAAGACGACCATAAAGATGTGTTGGATCTCTTACAAGAGGTCGCCCCACCCTTATCACATGAAGAAATCACCCGTGCTTTCCACCAAAATTTATATTGGTATGTCTACTCTTGTCATGCACGGGGCACCCCGCTGCCCACAGCAGCAGAGATTGATTTACTGATTGAAAGTACCAAGGAAACCCTTCAAGAGATGGCCCCGGCCTTGAATCGCAAATAAAAACCGAGCCTACCTAACCGCATCAGGTGGTTATCCTTGCGCAGGGTAAACACTTGTGGGTTAGGATAGGACTCGGTTTTTCGTTAATCTGGCATCCAGAAAGTAACCATGACTGGTGACTTACACCTCGGCTTCGACAAACTCCTCGATTAGCTCATCACCATGGTCGGTTAAATGTGATGGCGCGCTACAGGCAAGGGCAACGGTAGTCGTCTTGGTGCGCGATGAACGACGCCCACTGTAATCCACATCCGCCATCATTTCAGGGCGGGTCGTCTTCAAATCGGCCAGTTCAGCACGCGTCATCACCTTGGCCTCATCAAAGCCCAGGTCCACCTCAGTCCGTAACCCTTGCTGATGAAGCCGGCCAATATCATAGAAGCGTTTGGTGACGGTGGTCTTGGCAAAGGCTTTCAGACAGCCCATCATATATTTGCGTTTGAAACGATCCCGAATAAAAGGATAGCCAAAGAAGGTTTTGCGCATGTAGAAACGGGCATAACAGCGCAACACGCCCTTGAGCACGTCTTCGCGATCCATTGCTTCTGGCTTCATGATCGGCGTAACAAAGTTATATTTGGAATAGTCACGGACTTCGACCCGTTCGCCCAACTCTTCAAAGAGCTCGGCAAAAGGCCAGGGCGTATACATATTCCAGTTTGCCATATCGGGATCCCAATCGAGCGCGAGGCGATAAGTCTCTTCGATGGTCTCCGGCGTCTCATTCTCCATCCCCATGATAAATTGCGCTTCGGCAACCATCCCGTTGGCCTTGAGCAATTGGATGGCACGTTTGTTTTGCTCGATCGTGGTCTCTTTGCGGAAGGTATCCAGGTTCATCTGGCTGGCAGCCTCGGTGCCCAACGAAACATGGACCAAGCCAGCCCGCCGGTAGAGCGGAAGGAGTTCTTCATCGCGTAGGATGTCAGTGACCCGCGTGTTAATGCCCCAGTAGACCCCCAATTTGCGCTCTTCCAGCTCTTTGCACAGGGCCACAAATTTGCGCTTGTTGATCGTCGGCTCTTCATCAGCCAGAATAAAGAAGCCCACATTATAATCCTTCACCAGCGTTTCGATCTCATCAACGAAAAGTTTAGGTGAACGCACGCGATATTGACGCCAGAATTTCCACTGCGAACAGAAACGACAAGTAAAGGGGCAACCACGCGCAAAATTGGGCACAGCCACCCGCACATTCATGGGGATATAAATATACTTATCCCACTCTAAAAGACCCCAATCCGGGGTCAGGACATCCAAATTGGCAATCGGCGGCTGGGCAGTCGTGGCCACAATTTGGTCTTCGTGGCGGAAGGCAAGGCCATTAATGGTATGCCGTTCCTTGAGATCGGCACCCGCTTCAATCGAGCGCATCAGATTGACGATAATTTCTTCCCCTTCGCCACGCACAATATAGTCAATCCAGGGGGCTTCTGTTAATACCTGACCATACATAAAGGTGGGATGGATCCCGCCCAGAATTGTTTTGGCGTTGGGCAGCACTTCACGGACGATCTCCAGACAACGCTGCGCCTTATAAATCATCGGCGTAATTGCCGTTGCTAACACAACATCCGGCTGATTCTGTCGAATAATCTCACGGAGGGTCTCATCGGGAATATTATTGGTCATCGCATCAACAAAACGTATATTCGGATAACCAGCCGCCTTGAGCGCGCCACCAATATAGGCGACCCAACTAGGAGGCCAATTACCCGCAATCTCAGCACCACCAGCATGATAGTTTGGCTGAATCATCATGATCCGCATGACTTGGTTCTCCTTATAGAAAAATACATTATAGATAAATACATTAATGAAACTGAATAAGATAAATACAATCAGCCAAACAATTTGGTTGGCCTCTACGGTCATCCGCAGCAGCTAAGCCGGCCGGGGAGGGCGCGACAAATTGCATCACTGCTTTTGGATCAATCAGGGTGTGGATCAACTGCGCGAAGGTGCCACCATAAAAGCCATAGACGGCTGCAACAGGATGGATATTGCTGGTGACCGTGAGCCGGGTCACTTTGCCAAGTTGATAGCGGAATGCACCACTACCAGCAAACGTCCAAGCATGTTTACTGATGATAAAAAGCAAGCAGGCTAAGGCAAGCGGACGGGGGAGGAGTTTGAGCAGACGTTGGAAAAACTGAGGAATACGATGTTGCAGCAGATAGAGCGCCGTTAATTGTCCAGACCGCGTTAACACCTGTTGTGCTTGTGCGAGGCCAAGGGCAAAAACCAAAGCGGCAACCAGAGCAGTAAAGGCTTTTTCATCGACCATCGCGGTTGGTTGGTGCTCGATGAGGTAACCTTGCCCACCCTCTTGTAACAGTTGATGCGCTTGTTCGTCGCCCAAATGTTCGCGTAAGGCGCGCACCGTTTGGATCAACGAATTGGGACCAATTCGGGTAGAAAGAGTAGCTGTCGTAATGACTTCCTAGTTCTAGGCTGTACGCCGACATCCTTGTCGACAGTCATACAACTTTTGGTCATGAGCGGACTTACACCCTTATCGTGAGCTCTGTTTGAAAACAGTAGGTGCATTGTGTGGTAGAACAGATAGTTTCTACCGTTTTCAAAACAACCGCACTTAGGGTGATAGGCGCAGAGAAAGTAAGCTTTTGACAAGCACTTACTTTCTGCTGGCCGCGTAAGTCCAAATAATTTACCCCACCCTGATCAGGAAGAGAAAAGTTTGCTCTACCCATATGCCCGGGGGTGGCGAGGAGGGAGTGGCTTGATAGTTACAATTCTCGCTTAAGTAAGTTACATCACAGTTACGCGAAGACGATCTGTTAATCTAATAATTCGGCAACAGCACGTTGGATCCGAATATCATCACCGATACTCTCCAGCGGATCCTTGCGCAAGCGATGCTGTAAGGCAAGGGTAGCAATGCGCCCAATGTCAGCGCGCTCGGCGCGGCGGCGATTTTCCAAGGCCGTCAACGCCACGGCGGCACGGCAAAGCGTTAATTCACCCCGGTGTCCATCCACCGCTAGCATCGCACAAAGTTGGGCAGCGCCATGAATGGCGGCATCACTCAATTCCACCTTGGCTAGCTTCTGTTGCGCTTGACTCAGTTGTTTGCGCAACTTCTGTTGTGCCTCATCCCACTGTTCGGCAAAGGTAAAAGGGTCAGCGTCATAGGCGCGCCGGCGCCGGACAATCTCGACACGCTGCTCAATATCGTCGATGGTCGTGATGCGGGCGTGCAGACCGAAACGGTCCAAAAGTTGCGGGCGCAGATCGCCTTCTTCCGGGTTGCCACTGCCAACCAACACAAAGCGGGCGGGATGACGGATGCTGATGCCTTCGCGCTCCACGACATTAACACCACTGGCAGCCACATCTAATAACAGATCCACGAGATGATCTTCCAGCAGATTCACCTCATCAATATAAAGAAAGCCGCGATTTGCACGCGCCAATAGACCGGGCGCAAAGGCTTGTACCCCCTCAACCAAGGCACGTTCAATGTCCAATGAGCCAACGACACGATCCTCAGTGGCACCTAGGGGTAGATCAACCACAGGGACGGCATCAGTCACCACTTCCCGGTGGGCAGTGGCTTTGGCGGCACAATGGGGACAATGAGAGAGTGGGTAGGTAGGGTCACAATTATAAGGACAGTGGGCGGTTCGATCCATGGGCGGCAAAAGGGCGGCGAGGGCGCGGACCGCGGTGCTCTTACCGGTACCGCGGTGCCCCATGACCATCACACCACCAATACTGGGGTCAATAACACAAAGCTGCAAGGCAAGTTTTAATTCTGCTTGACCCACAATTGCGGTGAAGGGGTAGATCGGACGTTCGCGTTGCACAGCGGGGCTAGATCCAGCGCGACTGACTTTTTTTGAACTTTTGCGCTGATGATTTGTCGATACAATCGTCATGGACGTTTCCTGTATGCTGCGCTGTGAGGAAACCGAGCCTTTTCACGAGGGAAAGCCGCAAAAAAGCTCGGTTTTCATGACAATCGCAGAGGCGAAAGACTTGGCCAGCACAAGCCAAGCCGGCGAATGGCTAATGACGGTCTGAAATCGTTTCTTTTACGGCATTCGCCTGCCAGGTTGTCCAAACACTCAGCAATAGCGGCCCAAATGCCAGCACCACAATGCCAGCAGGAATGAGAAACGAAGGACGTAAAACCAATTCCCAAAAGTTAACAAAATCCGGCAACATTTGCTATTCCTCCTACAGATTTATACCATTGTTTTTACAATGTGTAAAGTGTAAAATCCACTACATGCTTGGTTTACTGAACGCGGGTCACAGCAAAGCTCGTCATCAGCCCCGGCACAACTTCGGCCAGACTGGTAAAGCTCTCTTCGGGCAGCCCCGAATAGTAGGCATCAACCGGCAAATGATAGACGAAATAGGTCTCTGCCGTATTCAAGATGCTGCTGCGATAGGCCGGATAACCACCCTCTTGTTTCCACAGTTGCTCTTCAGAGAGGGCTTCAATCGAGAAGATGGGGGCCGGTTGACCATTCTCCCCAATATAGTCAAAGTAGAGCACATTGCCACTATTGCGCGTTGCAAGCTGGCCGACCCATTCATCAGGCAAGGTCAGCGTAAAATTATAGAGCGGACCTTGCTCAAACCGGAGCAGATATTGCATGCTTCCGGTCACCACCGCATCGGTCACCGGCGTAGTCGCCGTTTCCGGCTTGTCAAAGGAACGTGCACAACCGGTCAACAACAGCAATAGCACTGTCGTGAGAAGCCCAAGTCGTATGAGACGTGATTTCATCGTTTTCATCGCTTTTTGACCTTCTGATTACAGAATAATAAAGAAAATTGAAGATTGGTGCCAAAACACATTTGAGTGTGTGTTTACCTTAAAAACCAACGCTCTTGGGCACTTGCCCATGAAGGCAACGCCGGTTTGCCATCACACAGGCTAGGCTAAAAGGCCAGTTGATCGGCCGGGATCTCTTCCAAACCCGACCAAGGCATTTTGATCTCACTAACACGCAGTTGCCGTCCCAAACGAAAGATCAGCAGCAAAAGGACCACCAACAAGAGCATCAAAGAGGTCACATAGACAGATGTATAGCCCAACGCCACGCTGCCGGTGCGCGATTGCGCAACATCCCGGAGCAGCCCACCACCAATCACACCGAACCCCTGCGCCATGGCCTGCACAATCCCCCAGATCCCCAGAAAAAGGCCGGCATGGCTGATATCGGTCAAGGACATCACCAGGATCACACTGCCCACTAAAAAGAGGCCACGCCCCATGCTGATCAAACTGACGCCGATGCGGAAGGGGGTAATCAGGGCAGCATCGCTGGCATAACTAATTACTCCGAAGCCGACCAAGCCAACCGCACAACCAATGCCCATCAACAAGGCAGGTGAGCGTTTCGACCAGAGCAGTACACCTGCTAATGTCACCCCAACAATGGTCGCGATCCCCCACAGCACGGTTAGCTGCATGGTTGCAGAGACACTCATGCCGAGGACCTGACCACCATATGGCTCTAACAAGACATCATGCGTCGCAAAAGCCATGGTCGCAATAAAAATCACCGTAAAGAGCCCTTGCAAGGCCTTCTGGCCACCCAACATGCGAATTGAATCCCACAGGGAAAGACGCACACGGACCGCTTCGATCGTAGAGCGAATCGTGCCATCTGGATTCAACTGCTCCTGCTGCCAGAGGGCAATTACGGTCAAGACCACAAAAGTAACCGCAGAGCCCTGCATCACTTCGATCAAGCGTTGGTGAGAGT
The DNA here is from genome assembly GCA_022842065.1 of Caldilineaceae bacterium. Next base: position 107,630 of record JALHQH010000035.1, on the reverse strand, counting down.
ACTGAATTAAAAAGCTACTGACGATGATGGCGCTGATCACTGTGCCCAAAATCAACATCACCCAAAGGGCCGAGAGGACTTTGCCCCGCTCTTTCGGCGGCGTAATATCACTGACCAACGCCAAATAGATTGTCTCCACGATATTGATGCCAATGCCGTAGGCCATAAAGATCATGCCACAGATCAGCATCGCCGGCCAGAAAGAGAGCGAACCATTTCCCCCCAACAGAATTAGGGCAAAAGGTGCGCAGGCTAAGCCACCATAGGTCAGCATCACACCTAAGACAACATAAGGGGTCCGCCATTTGCCCATGGCGCGGGCCTTATCGGATCGATAGCCGATCATGGCCCGTACCGGCGAAACAAAGTAATGCATTGCCACCAAGGTGCCGACGGCAACGGCTGGAATGCGCAACTCATCAATCAACACCCGGTTGAGAGTACCGGTAATTGGTGCCAAAGAGAGGCCAATGCCAAACTGAAAGAGTCCCAAGCGCAACACTCGCAACCAACGGACGACATCAGGATGGCGAGCAAGCCAGCGACGTAGGGGAGCGACAAGCCAATCAATTGTCTGCACCAAACCAGTCAAAATCCATACAAGCGGTTTAAAGAGCAAACTCATAGTCTATTTCTCAATTAGCGCGCGAAGCGAGCAATGTCTTCATTAGATCTGGCCCAACGGTTGTCAATGCTTGCGTCCTGGCCAATGACTCGGCCTGCATTTGTAACTCACGGCTGGCAGAAATACGCGGCAAGAAAGGCATCTTCTCCAAGGCAGCATCCAACATCGCCTTGGCCTCAGGATCCCAAGGCATATTGCCTGGTTTATTTTCTTGGCCAGCGGTGGTGCCATTAGCGCCATTGCTGGGAGGCTGCATGCCCGCCGGTTTACTATAGGCGGCATCTACCGGCAAGAAGTTAAAGAGCACATCATACAAACGATTGACAATCTCCTGGATCAGATAAACGGTGCCACGGTAGCCCATAAAGGGGGTCCCGATTGAGCGGCGCACCACTGGGCCAGGGAAGGCAGCAGGCATGAAGGTAGTATAACGCGCGTTCGCTTCACTCAGGTAGATGCGTTCGTTGATCGAACCGAAGAGAAAGGCGGGTGCATGGGCATGTAATGCTTGCCGTACAGCCTCATTATCTGGTTCACCGGTACGCAATGGCCGCGAAGCAGCCAGCGTAATTGGCATCCCCAATTCATCACCCAGGAAGGCTTTGATCCCATCCACATACGTACCAGTCGCCACGATACCAACATTGGTCGTCCCAAACCAATCGCCTTGCGGACCGCGCCACAGATCCCAGACGGCCTGCAAGGTTGTCCGCTTTTCATGTGCCATGAAGGCCGCCGCTTGGGCTTGTGTCCCAAGCAGTTCACCTAGTTGACGCACAAAATCGTTGGTACCATGCATCCCCATGGGCGCATGCAGCCAGGGTTGGCCAAGCGTGTCGGCCAGGGTGTGACCAAATTCCTTGTACATGACGACATTGACCTGGCCACGGGCCAGCTGTGCCATCTCGGTCAGACGCGCTTCCATAGGAAAGATCACGTTCACACGCCCGCCAGCACCTTCGATTAGCCGCCGCACTTCATGCAAATCGGAAGGGCCATTAAAGCAACCATAGGTCGGGCCAATAATATTAACCAGCCCAGGTTCGACCGCAAGATCACTGGCCTTTTCGCGGCCATAGTTATCCCATAGCCATTGTAAGACGACATCGCGACCAGCCCATTCGTCACGGCTGAGCGACTCACTATGAAAAAACTTAGCACCTAGTTGCAGTTGGGGCGTCAGATCCGAAAGATCAGAGCCGATCATCTCACTTTCGGCGGTCGAGACAACGATCAACTCCTTGCCGACCAACATACCAGCGTCACGCAACCCTTCATAGGTACGCCGGACAGCCGGACCGGTGCCCTTACCGCCCACTTCTGCCTCACGCATGACGGATGGGGTAATATTCTCAAGGTGTGGCACCGCATCGGTATAGTCAGTCACTGCGGTTGCGATCAAATTGAAACAACCAATTGGTGCGTCACAGATCACATGCACATCGGGCATTGGACAGATCGTCCACACTGCGGCCCAGTAACCACTGGTATCCTGGAGATCACGTAATACCTTAGGCATAGACTGCCTCCGGCATTAGAGCGGCAGGCGTGGCGCTTTCACTAAAGAATTCTTGCATGCGTTGATAGCGATCACCGCGCGTTAAAGTCTGACGGATGAACCCCAGTGTGGCAGCCATCCCACCACTCAAAAAGAAGGGCCGTGAAGCAAGCTGATTGGTGAAATACATGGCCGGAATCCCGCGCTCTTTCGCAGCACTTGCAAAAGGCGTGGTTCCTAACACAAAGTCAGGGGGATATTTATCCAGCGCCGCCATATCTTCTTCTAACGACTTGCGATAGACGACTTCTTTGGTACCATGTGCTCGCAGCCATAACTCATCCGGCAGCACGAGTGGATCTTGACCAATCGAGGTTGAGACGTAAGGCACCTCTGCCCCCGCTTCCACTAACATACGGGCATAGGCCAACTCAGTCCCTTCATAGCCAGTGACAAAGATGCGACCAACCAACGAGAGGGCGTCGATCATCCCCTGTGCACGCGCCCGCTCTTCCTCCGCTACCTCATTGACCAATTTGGGGTCCAAGTCAAGCAATGAGCCAAGCGACTTAAGCCAGGCATAAGAGCCACTTGCGCCCACAGGTGCACCACCGACCACCGGCACATCCCAGGAACGGAAAAGAGTAGAAGTTTGTTTGTAAAACGGATGCAGCGGTGCCACCACACCAGCAGAGGCAGCCCGTTGAAAATCACTAATCGAGCGCCCAGGCAAAGTGATGGTCGATTCGACCCCCATGCGCCGCAACAAGCTATCAATCGCCAGCGGATCAGCGGGGAAGACTTCTCCAAGCAGGACCACACTCTTTTTGTCTTTGGCACGCTTGCGATCACCCAACCGATTGAGCAGCGCCGCAATGGCCACATCCTTGGCTTCCGGATGGGAATGGATGGCATAAGCTGGAACACGCACAAGCACGACTTCAGCGTCACCGGCGCGTTTGGGCAACATTTCTTCGGGCAAACCGGCCGTTTCGGCAACACAGAGCGAAATCACCGGAATTAAGGCACAGCCTGGTTCCCGTGCCGCCACATCAATGGCAGCGCGCGTGCCCTCGACAACCTGACCCGCCATTAACTCAACGGTACCCAACTGGGGGGCGAGGATTGACTTGCGGGCACCATAGAAATGGGTTACAAAGGTAAGGCCATATAGACAACCAGTGTCAGTTGCCATGACCGGATGCGAGCCTTCAATGCGGGTCAAAATCCGGAGCGCACCAAAGGCTGGGCACATACTCTGGGGATGAAGTTGACATGAATGGCCATTAGCTGTTGTGCTGGGTGTTGCGTGCAAAGGAATCATCTCAGACATGTTGTTAACCTTATACGTCACTCCGTTTGAAAACGCGTCGCGAATCGGCATGCGTTATCACGTTTCAAAGCTGCTGCACTTTACCAGAATAAATTTACGTTACACGGGCACAGATGACGCTTTGCATCATCTGTACCCTACGACACAATCCTAGTGCCTGTCCCTACTACCTGTCATCACGCTTGATCCCTAGCCGCAATTCCATGCGGTGCCGAAGCTACGAAGAGACACCCTGTTCCGGCGTAATCGTAACCCGCATCCCAGTTGGCGTCGCCGCGTTCACCGGCTGTGTAATGGGCAGCGGGTCGGCGGGGGGGCGCTCGCGCTCTGGGCGCAGATCCATGCTTCGTAAATAGCTACGCCGGGCCTGGCCATCGGTTATCCCAGCAAAAACGATAAAGCCGATGATGATAAGTGCCAGTGGTGCATAACAGAGAGCAAAGCCAGAAATCGAAAAGTTTTCTAACATGGGTGCTACCACCTTTCTACACAAACATTTTTGTTTAATCGAAGGGTTGCCGCACCGGTTTGTGTAGGACATAAGTGCTTATGCGGCAACACAAACCGGAAACGTACCCCTCTGATTTATTGATAAGACGGTGCATCCGCATAGCGTACATCAATCAACGAAAAGATTTGACCGGTGCGCGATAGCGCGGATAAGAATGCAATTTTTTGCTCCAAATCGGACGGTTCACCAATCCGAATCTCGGTTGCGCCCGAGGTAACGGTAATGCCATCTTCTTTGTCGCGATCAAGCCCAGTCACATGGATCCCAATCGCTTCCATCATACTCTGGACCTTGCGCTGCATGGGATCAGTCACAAAGACTTGGCGAATCGGTGTCAGACTGAATTCAGGCATGACCGGTTCCATCAGTGCGGCGCGACCGGCGAAAAGATCGTTCACGGTTGCCGGATCGGGCAATCCCGGCGGCTCATGCGCCCCAAAGACCTCTAAGAACTCACCATATTCCAGTGGCGTATAATCAGTACAATGTGCCAGCTCACGGTTGCGAATCCGGCTGGAAAGATCGCTAAAGAGCTTGTTAAAGTCTTCAACTTCCAGCGCTAACTTGCAGGCATCGGCCAATACGCGCACCTCATGGTTGAGTGGTACACGCATTAGGACCGGTAACCCGGTGGCCTCAGCAAATTTGTCGGCAGTATCGGTGCCGTCATCACGGTTGACAATCAGCCCCAGAATCTGGGTGGAACCACCCATGGAGCGAAAATAGTGGGCAGCTTTGGCAATATTGTTGGCGGCATAGAGCGACTGGCGATCATGACCAACCACAATAATTACTTCCTCGGCCAAAGAGCGCGCCAAGGGGGTAGCAAAGCCACCACAGACCACATCGCCCAAGAAATCCATGACCACATAGTCGATTTCCCATTTGTTCATGCCCAAACGTTCGAGCACTTTGAAACCATGGGAGATCCCCTGCCCACCACAGCCACGGCCAACATCTGGTCCACCGATTTCACAGCCAAAGATCGGTACGCCTGGTGCCAGTTCATTCCGGAAGATCACATCGCCGACAGTCATGCGATCTTCGGCGTCCTTTTCTTTAAAGTCGCGCCAGACTTCGCCTAGCGTGGGCAAGGAATGACCATTAAAGATGGTATTACACGAGTCATGTTTGGGATCACACCCTAACTGTAAGACGCGGCAACCATCAAAGGTCAGGCGCGCCGTCAAATTTGATGTGGTAAAGCTCTTACCGATCCCACCCTTACCGTAAATTGCCAACATTCGCGGCGCCATTACATTTCCTTTCTCGTCGCAAACTCCCCAAACAAACTCCCCAAGTCACAGCTCCAAATTACACATCAGCAGCGACATCGGCCCAATCCAACACAAGTTTCAAACAATCCGGGTTATTCAATGCAACGTCGTAAGCCTGCGCCACGTCAATAATGGGCAGTTGATGAGTCAGCAAAGAGGCGACCTCTACCGTCCCTTCACTGAGCGCATTGCGACAACGCACCAGGTCACCGGGCGCCCATTCTTTGGCAGTCAGCAAACGCGCCTCTTTCAAAAATAGCCCCATATAGGGGAGTTGTAGCGTCTGGTAGTAGCCAAGCAGCAGAATCGTACCGCGATTGGCAAGTAAAGGCAAGGCGGCGGTCAAGACTTCCATGGAGCCGGTCGCCTCGATGATCACATTGACGCCGGGGTTAATTGCGTCGGTAAGGGGCTGCGTAGCCACATTCACAATTTGATCGGCCACACTTTTGGCCAAACGGCTTTCGACACGATCGGCCACGGCAACCCAAGCGCCGGTCTGTTGGGCAAAACGGGCAGCTAGTTGGCCCACCGGCCCTTGGCCTAAAACAAGCACGCGTTGCGCAGTCGTCAGCTGCACCTGGTCCACGCCATGGAGGGCAGTTGCCGCCAGTGCCAGCAAGAGGCCCTGGCGCGGGTCGAGATCATTGAGCGGGACGACGCGTTCGACATCGGTAAAAAGCAACGCAGCCTGGCCACCCCACGCCGCATTTACCTCGGCATAGCAGAGTGCGCCCCCGACATAGACCCAACGTCCTTGCCAGGTGGTATCGACATTGGCCCCGGTTGCCACAACACGCCCAACTGTTTCATAGCCAGGGACAACGGGCAGGCGTAACATTGGGTGGGGCATCTGTCCAGCCAGCAACATCCGTTCCGTGCCGGAACTAATTGAAGTATACGCGGTTTGAATCACGACATCATTGGGTCCGGGTTCCTTCAAGGCGACCTGTTGTAGGCCCACTTCACCCGGTGCAGAGATGACAACGGCGGCGGTATGCTTGCTCATGATTGCATCGTTTCATTGCTAAGTGCCAGCCGTTGACGCCGGGCCTGCAAACCTTTATTCACAAATTGGACACAATTAAAGAGATAGGAGATATAAGCGACCAACATCAGTGTCATCAACGATTGTGGTGACCAATCCAACCAGACCGCCAGAAAATAGAGATTATGAAAGAACATCGCAACCGCATTGCCGACATCTTCCCAAAAAAATTGGGGAGCCAGAAACCAATGGCCGAAAACTTCCTTCTCCCAAATCATCCCCGTCACCGTGATCAACCAAAGCAAAGTAATCTTGATCAGCACACTCAGATTGGCAATGGTATAGCCATCACCAGTTAGCAAATAGCGAATGACCAGAATCAGGCTGACGATAAAAGCCAAGAACTGTAATGGTGCCAGGATAACCTGCACCTGGGTCCAAGGACTTTCATTGCGCTTAGTAAGTTGCGCCGCGGTATAGGTGGTTGTGCTCATTATTGCAAATCGTTTTCTAAATGTCTAGCTGCAAGAAACTGTGCAAAATTTCCAGATATTCCACAGGTTTCTCAACCATCGGCAGATGGCCACATTCGTCGATCCACCGTACGGTACAGTTGGGAATTAATGCGGCGGTATAATCAACATTTTCCACCGGCATCACCTGATCCTGGCGACAGGCGACCAGCAACGTTGGCATCTGTAAACGTGTCCCGGCCTCGGGAATGGTCGGGTCAGCAGCATTGGTCGCACAGGCAACGGCCGTCGCCAGATCCAATTGCAGATAATCCAATAAACCGTCACGCAACAGTTCTTTATCGGTCGGCACTCGATAGAAATAACGGGTAGCCATCAGTTGCGGCAGGCCAGGCAAATCGGCCAGCCAGCGCGGACGGAAGCGCATCACCTGAAAGGTGAATTGCATAATGGATTCATAGATCTGCTTTTGGCGTTCCGACAAGAAAAAACAGGTAGAGGTTAAGACCAGCCGTTCGACCCGATCAGGCAGCGCATCGGCCAGCAACAACGCCATTGCGCCGCCCATAGAATGGCCGACGACCTGTACCCGCTCAACCCCCAATTCATCCAGAATCGCCGCCAAGGTGGCGACCTGATCAAAGAGATCTTGTGGCTGACGCAATGGTTGGGAACGCCCGGTACCCGGCAGATCGGGCACAATGACTTGGGTCGTGGCCGCCAAATCGTAGGCCGTACGCGCCCAATAACTGCCCGAATTGCCCCACCCATGAATTAAGAGAATCGGCAGCGCCTGGGTAACCCGGCGCGCAGCCCAGCGATCAACAACCAACGGCCCATAGTGACGGGCCAGCGTAAGTGATTGTTTACCAGGCAACGTTGGTGTAAATTCCTCGTGGACATTACCAATGGCGACATTAGACAGGATTGACATTAGCTTTCGATTCCCTGTTCAAGAATGGCACGGATCGATGAAGCCTGCGGGCGCACCGTTGTTTCCTCTTCGGTTGTCTCCGTTGGTGGCAGCGAGCGCACTCCCCACCCCCACAAGGTAACAGGGACCGGTAAGACCAACAACCAATGTTCGAGTACACCTAACAAAATCATCGTCCCCACCAATAACAGGCCAGTGGTCTGTGCAGCGGGTACATCGGCAACAAAACCGCGATAGAGCAAAAGCACCCCCACACTGGAAGCAATCCCGACGGACAGCGGAAAAAATTCGCTAATTGGCCGTTTGCTGAGCAAGCGGCCCAAGGTATGCAGGTGAGGGGGCAAAAACTCCATCCGAAAGTTGCGGACCCCAAAAAAAACATTCAATTTAGCACTGGTGTGCATCAGCCAAAGGGTCAGAAAGATCCAAAATCCCCAGCGATTTGCCGAGGACCAGGTCAATACGGCAAGCAACAAAACAAAGCCAAGCACGAGTAATTCGTGATCCAGGCTAGCTTGGAGCGCTAAACGAAAGCGTTGTCCCAGTTTAGGTTGTTCACGCCAATGTTGCTTCGGATTTAGCAGGTGTGGTGTACGGCCCGTCACAAAGCCGAGATAATAGCCAGCCATGTGCCAACCCCAGATCAACGCGCCACAAGTGATCGCCAGGTAGATACTGCCTTGGTCGGTTGCAGAGCGGGTAAAGAGTAAGCCAGCAACTGCGGCAAGCATAACAAAGGTTGCGCCCACAAAGTAGCAGCGTACAGTCCGTGGTGAGCGACCATAGACGGCCATAATCAAGCCAGTCGTAAACCACCACAAGAAAAAGGCAGAGCATATCGGTAACAAGAACGTTAGTGGCTGCATGCGCTTAGTGACGGTGATAAGGCAGATAATGTCGCACTTGGGCGGCCAGAATGTCGCCCGTCATCCGCATTTGGGTTACCCACGGTACCGGCGTCATCGTTTTGTGCATATAGGACGCAAAGGTCAACTCCTGCACATCACGGTTGCGACACATGTCGGTAAAAACTTCCATCTGTCGCTCATTGCCGTAGCCCCATTTTTGCAGCCACCGCAAAAATCGATACATCGTGCTATATTGCCGCCACCACTGTTGTTCATAGCGTTTTAGCGCACGCAGCGAGGCGTCCGGCAAGCTTTCAATCAACGTCGTGGCAGCACACTTGCCACTCTTCATCGCCCAGTAAATGCCTTCACCGGAAGTGCCAACCACCAAACCAGCCGCATCACCGATCAACATTGCTCGTTCAAAGGCAATCTGCTTATGCGGATGCATGGGCAAAGCGTGGGCTTCTTCCATGAAAACTTCACCGCCCTCAAGATCAGCGGCGATCCGCTGTTTGAGATTGGCTAACAAGCGCCGGGCTTCAGTGGTATTACCAGGCCCTGCCCCACAGCCCACCGTGACATGGTCAGATTTGGGAAAGACCCAGGCGTACAGATCAGGGCTAACATCATGACCAAGGTAAAGATCAGCAGTGCTCTCCCAACGGTCCATTTTGTCAGCAGGTAGACGCATGCGTTCCTGGATGGCAATACAGCGCGGCAAACGTGGAAGTCCCAACAGCTTTGCCGTGGTTGAGTAAGCACCATCGGCACCAATCACAGCCGTGGCGCGCAAAGTCTGCGAAATGCTACTACCTTTGGGGCGATAAGTAGCGGTTACCCCATCAGCATCAACCGTTAGCGCAGTCAATGCACCTTCAATCAATTGTGCGCCATTGTTGACGGCACGCTGCCGTAGGTAGGGGTCCAACTCTTCGCGACAGGCCATCGCCACATAATCATTGTCCGATTTTTCGATACCGGCAACTTCCACCGTGGCACTGCGTCCCGTTGGCGAATAGATCATGGTGCGGTAGACTTTGCGCGAGATCAGCGATTGGGGGATGTCGAACTCATCGAATGCAATAGGAGGAAGTGCACCGCCACAAGGTTTTACCCAAGCCAGGTTACGCTCTAATAGGACAACAGGTACACCGGCTGTTGCTAACGTATTAGCAGCAGTTGCGCCCCCGACTGAGGCACCGACAACTAAAATTGGATTCATGATTATTCTACCTGAAGTTCAGTTGCATTGAAAACGCAGCAGAGCGCCTCTCACAAAGAGCATTCATTGCGCGTTTGCAAACAGAGCGAAGTAGGAATTAAAGCGAACGTAGCCCGATAGCAGCCACCATCATACCCCAGACAAAGAAACTAACGCCAATCGCACTAAACTTTAGATGGCGCTCCACCGGCTGCTCAATAAAGCTGCGTTGCAGCGGCAACTGAACCAACAAAATGACAGTCAGAATGGCAGCAATCACCCAACTTTGCCAAGTAACAAAGGCCACAATTACGCCCACTTGGGCGAGATCCATTGCAATCACAGTGAGCCAAGCTGCGGCTTTTACCCCATGCAGGACAGGAATGGTCCGAATCCCGCTGACCAAATCACCGCTCAGGCTTTTGTAATCATTAATCGTCATGATGCCATGTGCGCCAAAAGAGTAGAGCATCGCAATTAACACGGTGCTAGAGGTCAAAGGGGCAAACGCAGCATGACCAGCTAGCCAAGCGAGGCCTTCATAGGAAACAGCAACTAACGCATTGCCGATCCAACCATTACGTTTGGCCCGCATGGGTGGGGCGCTATACGAGATTGCCATCAGCAAGCCAATCGCCGATAGCTGCGCGACATTTGGGCCTAAGTAGATCCCAAGCCCAACCCCAACCACTAAGAGGGCGGCGATGGTTAGCACAATCTGTTGCATGGAAACAAGACCAGACGGAATTAACCGATTGGGCTCATTCACGGCATCGATATCGCGATCAAAGTAGTCATTGATAATCTGCGAAACACCACACAAAACAGGACCAGCCAACAACGTCCCGAGCAAAATCCGACCAATATCAGGTGCGCTCCAAGTCGTAGCGCCGCTAGCAACCGCGCCACAAAGCAGAGCCCACACCGGGCCAAACCAGGTAATTGGTTTCATCAGTGTGAGCGATCGCAGCAACAAAGCTGGTCGTTCCAATGTAATCGGTGTGGTAGATGAAGGAATAAGCGGTTGTTGCATGATAGCAGCCAGTGATCTTATGAAAGGAAGGTGAGTTGTACCGGCGGTGAGATATGATGGGGCACGACCAGGAAAGTGCCATTGCCATCACATCTCACCCAAAGTGCATTCTATTTGAAAACAGTCAACTTTCGTAAAGGGGGAAGTGAAGTAAAAGATCGTTTTCAAAACATCTGCAATGTAGTCCCAACTCATTGCTAAGGTGTCGCGGCCTGCGCAGCACCATTTGATGAGAGCACAGCAGGGATCACATTGGCTGAGACCGCCGCGCCAGGGGGCAGCAACTGACCCTGATGGCACATGTTGCAGGAGGGATCTTGTTCCCCCAACACATCTGAATAGGTGGCCTGAATGTGCTGTGCCATCTTTTGCATGTGCAGCGCATAGTACTTGGCCGGTTGCTCGTAACTCGGGAAGTAGCGCGAAAGGTGACAATGTGTGCAACCAACACCGAGGCTCACATTCATGTGATACATAGTGTACTGGTTGATTTGCACCGTGTCAAGCGAAATATCCGAGCGGGCCGTTACCGTCAAGACACTCAAATCAGCAAGCGGCAGACGATAATCATCCGGCAAGGCATTCTGATCGGCTGGCCAGGTAACGGGCAGTGCTTGCCCCAGGTGGCAGGTAGCACAGATCACTTGTGCACCAGCAGGCTGCTTATCCGTAGTCAGTGATGCCAACTGGCCGATCCAATTTTGGTTGAGATCAGCAGTCATTGTCAAATGGTTACGTGCTTTGATCTTGCGATCAGCAACCGCTTGATCATCATGAGTATCGAGCGAGAAATTCTGAATATTATGACAATGCGTACAGTCCACCTGTAACCCAGCGGACATCTGGCTAACCATAAATGCCGCGATTTCGGCCGTTGCCATGCCCTTCAGCACTTGAACATTCTGTGGCTGTGGATTAGCGACAATATAGGCAGCCATCGCGGCAAGTGATTCTGGTTGTAGATAGGAAGCATCTGCGGGTGCGTAATTGACAAAGGTTGTAGATGCCGCGACAACCTCTTCCGTTACGGTTTGATCACGCACGAAGTTGAGTACCCACAAACTAGCACCAAGTAAAACAGCCGTAACCAGCGCGTATACGACGAAAAAGGCGAAGCGTTTGCCGCCAAGCGACTCTATTGAACCCGGACCCATCTTTCTTCTCCGTTATTCCAGCCGTGTCGATGCCGGGCATGTCGATGTCGGCATATCTTGCGCATCTCAAATGCCGGGCATGTCGATGTCGGCCGTGTCGGCGTGTTGATAATGAGACAACAAGCACGATTCTGAACACTACGCACTTTGAAGACGCAAGTTTAGCGACGTGTCAAGCAAGAGCCTTACGTCTTCAAAGTAAACGCAGCGTTAATAATTGGTTATGGCAGTGGCGCAACAATACCGATTTGCTCTGCCCACGTAAACCAATCCATGATCACAGTGCCGCTCAGCAGTAACCCAATCCCGCCAGTAATGGCTGTCAGGGAAGCAAACCACCAGCACCAATCATGAATCGACTTCGAGTTGACGTTGAAGCCCATACACCAACGCCAGAAGAGTTGCGCTCGTTGGGTTCCCGTTCCTTCCACCATCATCTCTTCAATCTCTCGATGCGACCCATAGCTGGAAGTGGCAACAATCGTGGCACCATGCATGGCAAGGAGCAACGTCGAGCCAAGCAAGAAGAAGATCGAGAGCATATGGAAGGGATTGTAGTAAAAGTTCCCATACATCACACTCACATTATTGGTCCAATCGAGTAACGCCTTCACCCCTTGCGCCGGCGCTTGTGCCCAATTCCCGATCAAAATCGGACGGACCAAATAGATGATGAAGTAGAGGAAGAGGGCAGAGGCAAAAGCCCAGGCCAAATGGGTGCTCAAACCGGCATCACGGGCCCGATTATAAACCCGCATCCACCAGGCCAACACCGCCACATTGAGCAAAAACGTGGCAGCCAACCAAGCACCACCCTCATGCCAAGGTGCCCACCCCAAACCGTAAGAAAAGGCCGGCGGGCTCACTGACAAGACAAAGAACTCACGAGCCAACAAGATAGGGTTATAGCCAACTTGATAGAGGAATTCCGTCAAGATAATCAGACCACACATCGCGCCGGCAGCCGCAGCAACCGTCCCCGAGATTCCTAAATAAATCGGGCCGACTTGGCCAACATCAAAGAGGCGTCGCATAAAACCAATCTGCAACGGCTGTTTGATCGCGGTACCATCAATGCCATTACCACCATATTCGTACGCATCCATGTCAATCGAGGTGCGTTTCTGGCCCCGCCAGACAACAACCGCGGTAATCACAGAGAGGACAGCAGCACTTTCCCAAATCGGCAGCTTATCCCAAAAGCTCCAAAAACCAGCCCAGTCATAAACGAGCGTACCAGTTAGGAAAATGCAGAGGTTGGAGAAGAGCACCGATGCAACGGCAATCCAAAAGCCTAAACGATGGATCCCGATTTCGCCAATGCTGTAACCCAAGAGATTGCGCCAAAAACCATCAACATTATGCTCACTGCTGTTTGGGCGATTAACTGTACTCAAAATCGCCGAACCATGCATGGCCAGAATCAACGTTGAGGTAAAGAGGAGCGAAATCCCAATTGCGTGAAATGGATTATAAAAGAAATTGTAGTACTGGTAACCAATATTGGAAACCCAGTCCAAGTGATGGGTGATGCCAAGCGCAAAGCCGTTACCCCAACCACCCATTGCGATCGGGCGAAACCACTGTAAAGTGAGCCACGAGGAAACAACGGCACCATAGGCAATCGGAATTTCATAACTCATACCGAGCTTGCGTGAGATATCAACTTGGCGCAAAAGCCAGCCGATAAAGGCAATCGTTGCGAAGAAGACAATCAATTGCCAGAAGAAACCTTGTTCAGTAGGACCCACCAGGCGTAAGCCCGCACTAATTGGTGGCGGATCGATACGGGCCTGCAGAAGATTGTAGGCACCTTCAACAACCCACGCCTGATAAAAATAGAAAATTGTACCAAAAACAATGCCAATGAGAGAAAAGACGCCAAAAGCTCCGACATAGTAGCGACCGACCCAGAAATCAAAGGGATCACTACCAATCAGCGCGTGCAGCATAGTACCGCCGGGTCGCTTGTAATACGCCTCCATCGTGGGGAAAGAGACTGGTTGGCCCTCAAGCACCCGCTCTATTGCCGGCCGTTTGCCCCTGAGGCGAGACTCTTCACCGATGACTGTTCCGGTTATTGCATTCGTTGTCACGGGTTGTCTCACTTTCTATCGATGCACCCTGGTTCCGTGGCCAACAGGGCATGAGAGATGAGATATTAGACTGCGGCTGTTTTGAAAAGATAGGTTTAACTTCATCTACGATTGAGGAAATTTATCATTTTTCAACAGAGAGCAGTTTGTTAGGGGAAAGAAAAGCGCTTTGAAGGCCAAGTGACGATCGCACTCAGCCCCAAAGCAACAACGTAGCAGCAGGAAATGCCGGCGCGGGGACAACACCGGACCTTCCTAGCTAGCTGAGCCAGTTGTAATTTGCTGTGCTCAACAGAATGAAGTGAATCGTCAGCCCCAAGCCCAATCCCAACAGGATGTAAAGGATAAGGTTAGTGCGGAATTCCAATGGTCGGTTCGGCTTTTCAGGTTGCATGAGCATCTCACTTTCGTTTGCTTGGCGTTGAGAAAAAAATCAGGATTAACTTAGATATTACCCAGCCATGGTTTCCAGGCATATACCAATGCGTGCGCAATAATCGCGATGACCATGAAACCGTAGGTGGACTTCACCACGATATCATGCATCAACCACTCATCATTGGTGAAGAGTGATTTCCACTTCGCCGGTACCATATCGTTGGCGCCGTGATCAACTGAACTACCAGAATTATTTGCCATTGTGTGTCTCCTTAACGAATATTGTTGGAATCAGGAGGTAAAATAGAAAAACCAGATGAGAACGGCCCTTATGCTGCCCTTGCCAATTTATCAAAAATATAGATAACCGCGTTATTGTTCAGCGAAAAAAGCAACGTGACTTCTTCTATGCTGCATCTTAAAGAAACTTTGCTTCTAACTCGCTTACATACGCATTTCTGAGATTAAAACAACATTTTTAATTGACAGTAGGAGTTCAGCACAAAATGGCACATTTATTCAGATGTAGTATATAATGTAGTTCATACTCTGTACTACGACCTAGACTGTATGATTTACTACATCGAATAATCGCAGTATACTACTACATAAAACTTTTGTCAAATACGTTTTTACAATAAGTCTGTTCAAAATTTCACATCAATCCACTAAAAAGATGTTTTTGGAAAAATAAAATTCCATACTCCCTAAATCGTCACATCTAATTGCATTTCTGTCTGCCAATAGCAGTAAAATGACGTATATGCGACAATAATTAAGTCATCATCCATGAAACCCCGACTTCGCCACTAGGAGCTCACCACTTATGCAAAAATCTGCAACTGCCCATCCAAACAGAAGCACACTCCACGCTGTTGATCCACTACTTGCGGAAGCTTATACCCTCTGCGAAGCGATCACACGCCAACATGCCAAGAGCTTCTACATTGCAACCGTGCTATTACCCCCAGCCAAACGACAGGCGATTCGGGTACTCTATGCCTTTTGTCGGCGCAGCGATGATCTCGTCGACGAGGCCCGTAGTGATCCAAGTGCGCATTTTGCGCAATGGGTTGCACAAGCATCAAAACAACGCCTGCTGCACCGCGATCCGGTGCTCTATGCCTGGCAACACCTGCGTAGCCACTATCAACTTTCAGAAGAAGTAATTGCTGATCTGTTGGCCGGCATTCAAATGGATTTAACCATCGACCGTTATGCCACCTTTGCCGATCTTTGGCTTTACTGCTATCGAGTGGCCGGTACCGTTGGTCTACTCAGTATGCAAATCATCGGGGCGGCACCTGGTGCCGAGCCATATGCCATCAAATTGGGGGTTGCTTTACAACTGACTAATATCTTGCGTGACATTGGCGAAGATGCGCAACGCGGTCGCATCTATCTGCCACAAGACGAATTGTCCGCCTATGGCTTAACCGATCAGGATATATTGGCGAGCTGCAACGACGAGCGTTGGCAACAATTCATGCGCTTTTACATTCAACGCACACGCGACCTGTACGTGGAAGCATGGCCAGGGATAGCATTGTTAACTAACGATGGCCGGTATGCGGTGGCCGCGGCAGCCATGCTTTATCGGGCGATCCTCACGAAAATTGAAGATAACCATTATGACAACTTCCAGCAGCGCGCCTTTGTCCCCAAACGTGAAAAACTCTGTATGTTACCTAGGATTTGGTGGCAAACCTATAAACTCGGTCGGCACGCCCAGTAACAGAAAGCTGCCATAAAATTTTGAACTGTGATGGTGGTGGCAGGTTAGCCCATCACGACCAATCACCTGATGGCAAATTTTTCAAAAGCGCTGACTCTTGCTACAATTGTAGTCAAAATACGGGTATAAGAGGTGTAGTTTGTATTCTACGCTACATTGTAGCAGCTTTTTTTCCTCAATGCAAGTGCCATTTTTTTAAGGGATATGGAGCTTAATCTCTTCGAGATGCCCACGAACAAATTACCCCGCCGCCAACGCCGTCGGGATGGCGATCTGCGACTAAATTTAGTTGGACCTTCTGTTCCAGCCAGGCCTTTGCCCCGGCCAATACAAAGGTAAAACCTTCGGTTGCGTCAATAGCCTGTGCCATCATTGACGCCGGTTCACCCTGGAAGCCGGTATTTTTAATCGTTACGAAGGTGGTGTCATCGGGGCGAGCAGTGAAGATCCATTCGATGGTCGTCGGCGTCTCCTCGCCCGGCCACTCGACGAGAATCCGCTGGTTCTCCTCAAGGGCCAATACCTTGACCCCCACCGAAAAGCCGTACATCTCCCAGGCCCACTCGACTTCTTTGCCGTGTTCTAGGCGGTCGCTACCCTTGCTGAACCAAAACTTGGCGGTAATGGCCGGATCGACAAAGGCGGCAAAGACCGCAACGACTGGCCGGCGAATCAACATTTCGGCTTTGGCCACAGGCATCAATGGTGTGTTCATTCGTTCCCTTCCTCTGGGCTAGTTGAGTAGTGTGGATTCCAGGTGATCTCCCACTGACAGCCATCGAGATCGGCAAACTTGGCAGTATAGCCACCCCATTCCTGCATCGCAGCTTGCGCAATCACCGTTGCGCCCGCCGCAGCCGCTTGTTGGAGCGTGGTCTCAACATCCGCTTTGGTATCAACAAATTGCGCAAGCTCCACAACCGGCTGGGTTCCAGCTTGTGCGCGCTTTGCTCCTGGATACAAAACCAAGGAGAGCCCATCCCCCAAGTGGAACGCCGCATGATCAATCTCGGGGGTCGTCTCGGTGGTTGGCCACCACGGTTGCCAGCCCAACCCATCACGGTAGAAGGCCAGTGCCTGCTGCAAATCCTGGACCAGGATGGTAACAATATTTAGGCGTTGTTGCATGGTCGCTCCCTTTTTACAGTTAAATGCTCATGCCAAGTGGTTGACAGCCAACTGCTTGATCTTCTCGCCCGCATCACCAGCGAAGTCGACGGATGCGTCATAATATTCCTGACCATTGGCTAGTGGGGCAAAATCGCCCACAGTAATTGTAAGTAGTGTCCCATCATCCTGTGCGGTCAGGGTATACGTATAGGCAATATCATAGGCTGACGACGGTTGTGCCCAGGTCGCGACGTAGAGGCTCATCCGCAGCAATTTCTCAGGGTCAAAGGCTGTAACAGTCAAGGTGGCATGACCTTCCCAAGCAATGGTGCGCCCGAGGGTCAGCGGCTCCTCACCAAAACCTTCCGGCAACTCATCCCACTGTTTGATATAGGTGGGGAGAGTTAAAAGTTCCCAGACGCGCGCGACGGACGCGTTGATCAAAATCTGCCTGGTAACCAGCAATGGTGCGTGCAACGCCGGCGCGCGCTGGCTCAGCAACTGGTCAAGCGCGTCGATCATCTTGGCCCAGCCGGCACGTGCCCGGTCCGCATAATCCGCCCAGGCGGGATCCAGTTCGTGGGTGAGCGTTAGTTCGCAGCCATCGTCTAGTGCCACCAACTCAATCAACACCCGGCTCCGGTTCGCCGCCTGCGCCACGCCCCAAGTAAAGACCAAGCGGTGGGGCCGGTCGATCTCCAAATATTCGCCCACATGGTCGATCTGCTCACCCTGGCGGCGCACAACAAAGGCAAAGGTGCCGCCCACACGCGCGTCAAGGTCAATGCTTACCACCTCTTCATCACGCAAGTTAGGGCCAAACATAAAGCCGTTGATCTTGCTGGGATCGAGCCAGGCGTCAAAGACCCGCTCCGCCGTTGCAGCGAAGCGGCGGGTGACAATTGCTTGGGTGGGTGCGGTTGTACTAGTTGCTTGCGTACTCATCATTACCTTCGTCTCCTATTCAGCGGGCATTTTCCAGGCGGCTTCCATTAGATCAAAACCTTGCTGCCAGCCGACTTCACTGGCAGAAACCTCCCCAGGAGGTAATGCGGCCAATTCACTGGCGATGTCTTCCCCGCACTGCACAAAGGTGACCACACAGCCCCCTTGATCCGGCTTGATCTCGATGGAGATCGTATCGCTGTTCGGCGAGAATTGGGGCATCGCAATCGTGTACTTGAGTTGATACGGTCGTGCAATTTCCAGATATTCACCGGTCATCACATAGACAGTTTCCCCTTCTGTGCGGGTGATCGTCCAGCGCCCGCCAACCTGTAAATCGATGGCAAAGGTCGTCTGGTCCGTCCACCAGGCGCGCATTGCCTCCGGTTTCGTGAAGGCGTCAAAGACGACTTCTGGGGCGACGGCAAACTTGCGGACAATTTGCAGAGCGGGTGTTTCGTTAGTCTTGGTCATGAGTTGTCTTTCCTGTGCTGAAAATAGACGAGCGCGGGTTGGGTAGGCGGCGGCACTTTGTAGGCGTGCCCAGATCCTCGCCGCCGTCTACCGCAGATCAGTCCTTCGCTGCGCGGACATCCTTGCCCTGCTCGGCGAACGCCTTGAAGTCCTGCATGTGCTGTAGCGACTGCTTGCGGAATGCGCCGGGCATCAGGAGCCCAACTAGCCGCATCAGCAAGCCGCTGAACCGGTATTCGTTCTCGCTCACCCAGAGCGTCGTATCCGGACCGGCTTCGGTCAGCCGTTCGCGCGCGGCGCTCCACATGCCCTCGCCGACAATCTCGCGTTCGAAATGAACGACGCTCTCTTTCGGGATCCCACGCAGGTCTGCCGGTTCCCGGCGCGTGATGGTCTCGGTACCCTCGAACTTCTACTACCCCATCTGCATCACGACCCGCGACTTGGTACCGACTTGCCCGTGCACCCCACGCAGCGGCTCGTGCAGCACCAGACCCCGCAGCCACTTCGGCAGGTGTGCCGGGTCGGCGAGCAGCTGAGCCACCTCCTCGCGCGGCATGGCGATCTCGATCGATACGGTGTACTTCATCGCGGAGCACGCCACGGTTCTCGCGTGAGAAACGGAATCTGCGGAAGGCTTGCCGACGCGAGGTCGCCCAGCTTCACGCTTCCGTTCGTGATCTCGGCAACCAGTTTCTTTGCGCTTGTTGATAAAGCCATACTGTCTGTCTCTCCTTTACTTGCCAGATAATTATGATTCTGCGGTTACAACTGCGACAGTCAAACTTGCACCAGTATCTAGTCTGACACCGATGAATGTCGGGTGGCGGAAAGGTCGGACCGATAAGTCTGGGGGGCAAAACATCTCAGTCATTCGCTTTCTCCTGTTGAATCTGTACAGCACCGGCGCGGTATCTCGGCAAAACAGTATTGAAGTAAAATAAGAACGGCGATGGCTCTAGCGCTTGCAAACGCGCCCCTAACACGGTGAGGTGCGTGTGCCAGCCCGCGCCAAACGAAGCGAGCGAACTGTGCGGTAGCTTGCTGTGGGTCAACACGAGGCGCACCTGATCCTCAACCGCTTCCAGCTCAAAAGCGACGTGTGAAGTCACTGGTCCGTTTGGTGCTTTTTGCCAGGTGTAGGCCAACCGATGGGGCGGCTCATAGCGGGTGATGATGCCCTGGTCAATCGCCCCCCCTTTGGCGCGCGCCGGCACTTCGTCCGTATCAAAGCGCAACGCCACCGCACCGCCGACGCGCAGATCCATGCTGCTCTCGGCCAGCCAGGTGCGCAGAAACTGTGGCTGGGTCAAATAGGCCCATACCCGTTCGATGGGGCCGGGCAACAGGCGTTCAAAGCGCACGGTATTGGCATCGAGCAAGGTCCCAAAGTCATCCATGTTTATCTCCTGTTGGATCGCTTGCTAGCGCGGCCGCATCTTCTGCCGCCAATTGGGCCGCCAGGGCATCCAATCGCGCACTCCAGAAGCCACGCACTTGGGTCAACCAGGCATCCACTTCGGTGAGACTCGCCGGGTTAAGGGCGTAAATACGCCGTTGGGCATCCACGCGCACCGTGACCACATTGGCCGCCCGCAACACTTTGAGATGTTGCGAAATTGCCGGCGCGCTGACCGCAAATTGCTCGGCAATCTCACTGGCGGCATATTCGCGTCGGGCGAGCAATTCCACAATTTTGCGGCGGGTCGGGTCGGCCAAGGCATCAAAGATCATCATAGAATTCATTATAAAGCGAACGCTTAATTAAGTCAAATCTTATTAACTCATTTGTTCTAATTGACGATCACAGGAGGAATTGTTATGCTTACCGCACCGAACATCGGAAAGTAAAACCGCTATCTTGCCAAAAACACTGGATTATGACCACACAACCTGAGACAACGTATGTTACACCACCCTTTCACTACACCCAGCCCCACCTAGCCAATCAGCCACCGACCGTAACCACAACAGCGCTCGGCAATGGCTGGCAGCGCGTGCGGATGGTCTGGCAGATCACCGAAGCCGTGCAACAAGATGAGTTGGCGATTGCCTTTCAATTAACCCTGACGCCAGACTTTTGGTGGGCGCCACATTTAGCACCTAATGCGGGCGATTGTATTGCCCAACATGTCTTCCGCTCACCCGCCTTGATCGCGGCACAAGCCAACACGGTCCTGGTCATCGTGCCGGACTTGGATAGCTGTGGCCGCAACCCCGACACGCCCTGGTTTCTCGATCTCGACGCGCCACAGCGTACCGCATGGTTGGGCATGAGCCGCACCACAATCCCGGAACATGTGCGCTATCAGAAAACAGCAGGGCTGACCTTCGCCCCTGGCGAAGTGATCCTCGGCTTCGATTGGATCGCTTACACCGACGACGAAACGCCGCTCAACCCGTGGCGCCGTGTGACCGAATTTCTCTGGTCGCGCTATGGCCAACCGCTCTTACAACAAGGGCAACCGCTGACCGTCCCGCTGGATCGTTATGTGGCGCATGTCTATACGTGGGCCTTCGACACCTGGCAGGACGCCGTCTGGCAAGAGTTTGACTTGGCGGGGCAACGGGTGGGCGCGCCGGCCTTTATCGTCAATGTCACCGAATCGCCCAACTACCCTGGCGAGGCGCATCTGCGCGAGTTTCTCTCCATTTGGAATCAGGCATGGTTCTCCTCGCTGCGGAGCGCTGCTGGCCTGTATCGCTATGCGCAACGCACAGGCAATACTGCCTTACTGGCCAAAGCGAACCTGACCAAAGAATTTGCCCTGGCCGCGCCCATGCAGGATGGCATCTTCCCCAGCGTCTATCGCACCGCCATGACCAAAGTCACGCTTGATGGCAAAGAGTATGCACGTTCCCTGGGCTGGGAGAGTGGCTACTGGACTAATTCCAACCGCACCCCGCGTGAACGAGGCATCACCGACGCCTGGTTTCACATTCTCGATGCCAGTTGGACCGCGCTGCTCATGGTACGCTGGTATGCCGAGTTAGAGGCCGATGAACGGTTATTGAACTACGCGCGCCAATATGCGGAGCGTTTGCTCACCCTGCAAGATGAAGAGGGCTTCTTCCCCGCATGGCTCCATCCGGAGACCTTTGTCCCTGCCGACGCCTTGCGTCAATCGCCAGAGACAAGTATGAGCGTCACCTTCCTGCTCCACTTGGCGGCACTGACCGGCGAAACCCGTTACCGGACAGCGGCATTGCGGGCAATGGAGGCAGTCCTCGCCGAAAGTGTACCCGGTGGCCGCTGGGAAGATTTTGAGACCTACTGGTCCTGCTGTGGTTATGGCAAGGTGGAATATTACGGCAAACGCATTCCGCGCAATGGCCTCTATAAACAGTGTAACTTCTCCATGTTTTGGACGGCCGAAGCGCTCTTGGCCTGTTACCGCGCCACGGGCGAAGCCCGATACTTGGCGTGGGGGCGGCGCACGGTGGATGAACTGGCCATGACCCAACAAAGCTGGCAGCCACCTTATATCTATATACCGGCGTTGGGCGGCTTCGGCGTCATGAATTTCGATGGCGAGTGGAATGACTCGCGCCAGTGTCTCTTTGCCGAGCTCTTTATGGACTATTACCGGGAAACGGGCGATGCGGCGCTCTTTGAACGGGGGATTGTAGCGCTCAAAGCGTCCTTTGTCATGATGTATTGCCCCGAAAATCCGGCGGCCAAAGCCTTATGGGAAAAGGTGTGGCCCTTCTTTGGGCCGGCGGATTATGGCTTCACCATGGAAAATTACGGTCACACCGGCTATACTACGCTGGAAGGAGGCGGCATCGGCGAATTCACCATCTATGATTGGGGCAACGGCGCCGCCGCCGAAGCGCGCAATCGCATCTGGGATCACTATGGCGATGTCTACCTGGATCGCCCGCGCGGCCAAGGCTTTGGGATCGATAGCGTCGATGTACGGCTGGAAGGAACACGCTGTTGTCTGACCGATCAGAGCGCATTGGCGCGTACCGTGAAGATCGTGTTTGAAGATAGCAGCACCACCACGGTTACGCTCGGTGCCGGGCAAGCGCTGTGGTTTGATGTTAGGGGGGCAATCTAGTCCAGGAGTAACAAGCCTTGTTTGCCAGACAATCCCGGAATCTCGGAAGATTCCGGGATTGTCTGGCAAACAAGGCTTGATTATTGCAGCTTTTCGGCGAAGCGTTGCTGCCACCACTCCATCAACCCAGGCATCGTGGCGAATGCGTGGGCTAATTCTGGATCAAACTAAGGAATGGACCATTAGACATCTGTTTCTCCTTATATAATGTTATAGTCAAGGGTGGCGTGCATCGCGTTATGGCGCGATTGAAAATAACAGCGGTGACAGATTATCCAAACGCGGGCAGAAGTCGCAAAACGCGCAAAAACCTCCCGCGAAAGGGAGGCTGCTCAACCCACTGAAAAAAAATCGTGAATGAAGAGGTAATCCTGCCCTAGCGCTTGCTGGTCGCCACTTGAATGGCGTCAACCGCAGCGGCGGCAGATTCGCGCGTTTGGCCGACGCACCGTGAGCGCACGGCGGGGGCAAACCGATAGAATGATTCGGATCTGCTTCCGCTGGATGCCAGATGGTCCAGCCGAGGTAGAAGTTGCAGATTATCATTAGGGACTAAGTTCATGGTACGCATTCCCACCAATGGCTCACCAACCCACCCCGGCGAAATGTTGCTGGAAGAATTTTTGAAGCCGCTTGGCATGACACAACGCGAGCTGGCCCAACAAATCAACGTTTCGTACCCGCGGATCAACGAGCTGATTCACGGCAAACGGGGCATGACACCGGATACCGCACTGCGCCTGGAACGTCTTTTCGGTATGGAAGCGCAGTTTTGGCTGAATCTACAATTGGTTTGGGATCTTTACCACGCCATTCACTCTCCTGCCGCGGCTGAAATTGAACAGATTCAGCGCTTGCCCGCGCTCGTTCCCTAGAAGAATAGACGCCACAAAGTCACACGCCGGATGAAGGGGTTGCTTCGATAAACCCACTTGACAAATCTAAAGGTCTCCTGTAATATGAGTGAACACTCACTCACAAAATAGAGGATATTGGCATAGATGACGGAGCCAATCGATACCCGTTCCCGTATTATCCAGGCGGCGGCAGATATTATGTACCAAAAGGGCATTGCCCGCGCCACCACCAAAGAGATCGCACGGCAAGCCGGCTGTTCGGAGGGGAATCTCTACAATCACTTTGGCAGCAAGGAAGAGATCTTCCTGGCCATCCTCAGTGAGCAGTTGCCGGAATTTGTGCCACTCTTGAACACGCTGCCAACGCGGGTCGGCAGCGGTACGGTGAAAGGCACCTTGCACGAAGTAGCGCGGGCGGCGCTACGCTTTTTCAGCCAGTCGGTGCCCATGGGGGCAGCTTTCTTCTCCGAAAGGACGCTCTTGGCGCGCCATCGGGCGCTGCTCAAAGAGCGCAATGCCGGTCCCCATAAATTCAATCAGGCCGTAGCTGCCTATGTTCAGGCGGAACAGGCGCAAGGGCGCGTCAACCCTGAGCTCGACCCGGAAACCGTGGCCGATCTGATCATCGGGAGCTGTTTCATGCGAGCCTATTGGCGTCAATTTGTTGGTGAAGAGACTTCATCCAAACAGGATGAAGAGTTTGTCACCAGTTTGTTACAAACCATTCGTCTATAAAGAAGCTGGATCAACCAAGGAGGAAAGCTGTGGCAAAACTGCGAAGTAGTACCACCACCCAAGGCCGTAACATGGCCGGTGCCCGTGCCCTGTGGCGCGCGACGGGGATGAAAGATGGCGATTTCCGCAAACCGATCATTGCGATTGCCAACTCATTTACCCAATTTGTGCCGGGCCATGTCCATCTCTACGACATTGGCCAACGGGTGAAAAAGGTGATCGATGCCAATGGCGGGTACGGCGTCGAATTTAATACGATTGCGGTCGACGATGGCATTGCGATGGGGCACGATGGCATGCTCTACTCACTGCCCAGCCGCGACCTGATCGCGGACTCGGTCGAGTATATGGTCAACGCCCACTGTGCTGACGCGCTCATCTGCATCAGCAACTGTGACAAGATCACGCCAGGCATGCTCATGGCGGCCATGCGACTGAATATCCCCACAATCTTTGTCTCCGGTGGGCCAATGGAAGCGGGGATCAGCGGCGACAAAAAGCTGGATCTGATCGACCCGATGATCGCGGCCGGCGACAGCAGTGTCAGCGACGAAGAGCTGCTGGAGATGGAGAAGAATGCCTGCCCCACTTGTGGTTCCTGCTCCGGCATGTTTACGGCCAATAGCATGAACTGTCTCAATGAGGCGTTGGGATTGGCGCTGCCGGGCAACGGTACGATTGTCGCCACCCACGCGGCGCGCTGGCAGGTTTTTGAACAGGCCGGGAAGCGCATTGTCGAAATGGCCAAGGAGTATTATCTCGAAGAGGACGATAGCCTGTTGCCCCGTTCGATTGCGACCTATGATGCCTTTAAGAATGCGATGGCGCTCGACATTGCAATGGGCGGCTCGACCAACACCGTGCTGCACATTCTGGCGATTGCGCACGAGGCCAAAGTCGATTTCAAGATGCAGGATATCGATGACATTTCGCGTTATGTGCCCACCTTGTGTAAAGTGGCCCCGTCGTCGCACTACCATGTCGAAGATGTCCACCGCGCCGGCGGCATTATGGCGATCATGGAAATGTTGAGTGAGCGCGAGTTGATTAACCTGGAGTGTAAAACCGTCTCCGGCGCGACCCTTGGCGCACAGATCCAAGCTTATAGCATTCGGACTGATCCCAATCCCGCGGTCGAGACCTTCTTTAAGGCCGCGCCGGGTGGCATCCGCACCACACAAGCTTTCTCCCAGGCCAGCATGTACAAAGAATTGGATATTGACTCGGTCGCCGGCTGTATTCGGTCGCCGCTCAATGCCTACACGCAAGATGGCGGCCTCTGTGTGCTCTATGGCAACATTGCCGAAGAAGGTTGTATTGTCAAAGCGGCCGGTGTCGATCCGAGTGTCTGGATCTTTGAAGGGCCGGCGCGCATCTTCCATTCGCAAGATTCGGCCTGCGATGCCATTTTAGGGGACCAGATCCAAGAGGGCGACGTAGTGGTGATCCGCTACGAAGGGCCAAAAGGCGGGCCGGGGATGCAAGAGATGCTCTACCCGACCTCCTACATCAAAGCCAAACATCTGGGTAAAGCCTGTGCGCTGATCACCGATGGCCGCTTTAGTGGTGGCACCTCTGGCCTGAGCATCGGCCACATCTCGCCCGAAGCCGCCGAGGGTGGTGCCATTGGCCTGATCGAAGAAGGCGACATCATCGCCATCAACATTCACGAGCGCACGATCAACGTCAAACGCTCCGCCGAGGAGCTAGCCGAACGTCGTCGCCAGATGGAAGCCAAGGGTGACGAGGCGTGGCAACCAGGCCATCGCCCACGGATTATCTCGCAGGCATTGGAAGCCTATAGCCTGGCGGTGACCAGCGCCGCCAAAGGTGCCGTCCGCGATCTGAGCCAACTGCGCCCAGCGCGCAAGAATGGGCAGAGCAAATAAGCTGCTTCCATAAGCGTCATCAGCGCGTTTCACGCGTCACCTGGAACCCGCATAGAAATATTGATTTACATCCGTGTTTCTTCATATCTGTGTTTAGTCCCAGTGCTTGTAAACACAGATATGAAGAAACACGGATTTCACGGACCTTTGCTGTGCAACGGGGCAGAGGTAGCGATCTACAACTATCCCCACTTTGACAATCCCTATTGCCAGGTCGAATTTGCGACCCAACAGTATACCATTCGCGTGGGCGAGCTGGTACATGTCATCGATCTCATCATTTGAATCAGTTGACAAATCCCTAATTTCATGTGAAAATTCAGCTAATATCTTCACTTTTTAAAAAATAGCGTTGTTCCACAAGTAGCAGCACACCCATTCCGCGCCGCGACCGCGGGATCGGCGTGCCGCAGGGAATTGGCCGATCAAATTCCCAGTATTCGACCAGCAGTCGGTCGATCGTTCAAGCCGATGGGAAATATTGCTATGTCACTCGAAGTTGCATCCTCTGGTAAGTCCTTCCCCACGCAAAGGAAACCAAACAAAAAACGGTGGGGGGCCGATCAGATCTACACCAACTTATCTTATCTGCTCATGGTTTTGCCGGGTGCCATCTGGTTATTTTTGTTTTCGTATCTGCCCATGCCCGGCATTATCATGGCCTTTAAAGACTATCGGCTGGCCAGGCCCCCCGCAGACTATTGGATTCAAAACAAGTTCATTTACAGCCTGATCAATAGCCCCTGGGTTGGCCTTGAAAACTTTCAGTACCTGACCCTGCCCACGAATATCGAAAACACCTTGATGTATATCCGCAACACGGTGTTCTATAACCTGCTCTTTATGATTGCGGGTTTGGTGCTTTCGGTGGCGCTAGCTGTCATCATCTTTGAACTGACCAATCGCTTTTTTGCCAAACTCTATCACTCGATTCTCTTCCTGCCCTATTTTATCTCGTGGATCGTCGTTGCCTATGTGGTCTACGCCTTGGGCAGTTCGGGGGGCATTATCAACAGCCTCTCGACCACGCTGGGCTTTGCGCCAATCGAAGTCTATAAAGAAGAGAGTTACTGGCCCTTCATTTTCCTAATCGCCAATATCTGGAAATATACCGGCAACGGATCAATCATCTACCTGGCTACGATTACCGGTATTCCGCGCGAGCTTTATGAAGCCGCGGCGGTGGATGGCGCTGGGAAATGGACACAGTTCACCAATATTACCTTGCCCCATCTCATTCCGGTGATCGTGTTGCTGCAAATTCTGGCGGTAGGGCGGATCCTGGGCTCAGATTTTGATATGTTCTATACCCTCCCGAACGGTGCAGCCCTCGTGAAGGATGTCACCTACACGCTAGATGTCTTTGTCTATAGCATGTTGCGCAGCGCGACGCCGCTGGGCTATCCGGCAGCCGCAGCCTTTGTACAGTCGGTCTTTGGCTTCATTCTGATTCTGGTCACCAACTGGATTGTGCGTAAAACCAGACCAGAATTAGCGTTGTTCTAGAGCATTACCCCCTCCCAGCCTCCCCTTGCTAAGGGAAGGAGCCGATACAGTTTTTCCCCTCAGCTGGGGGAGGGGTGTGTAGATGAGCAAAAAGGAAATATGACGATGGACATGACAATGAAGCCAGCGCCACGGCTGGGGTACAACTTTTTTTCAAAGCGAAAACATCGCGATGTGCTTGCTGTTACGCCGATGGCAAATACCATCCTCAATCTGTTGTTAATCTTCTTTTGCATTTTGACCTTGATCCCGATCTATGTGATTGTGATCTCGTCAGTGACATCAGAGGCAGCGCTGACGGCCAACGGTTACCGCTTATGGCCGGCTGAATTTTCCGGGATGGCCTATCGTTTCCTCTTTAGCCAGGGCTCGATCGTCATGACTGCGTACAAAAACACGATCATTTCGACTACCGCCGGGACCATTCTGTCGGTGATTATGGTGGGGCTCTATGCCTACCCGCTCTCTAGAGACAATTTCAAATTTGGCAGGTTTTTTACCTTTTTTGCGTTCTTCACCATGTTGTTCAGCGGTGGGCTGGTCTCCTATTACATGGTGACCCGGCAGATTTTGCTGCTGCAAAACACCTTGTGGGCGCTCTTCCTGCCTTCCGCGTTCAGCCCCTTCTGGGTGATCGTCATGCGCACCTTCTACAAGGCGAATGTACCCAACGAGATCATCGAAGCGGCCCGCATGGATGGGGCCAACGAATGGCGGACCTTTCTCCAGATCGTCTTACCGCTCTCCATCCCTGGTTTGGCGACGGTGGCTTTGTTCAGCGCGATTGGCATTTGGAACAACTTCTTCAACTGCCTGCTGCTGGTGGACGATGCCCAATATTATAGTTTGCAGTTCACCATTTATACCACGTTGAACAATATCCGCTTCTTGTTAGAAAACGCCGACAAGATGCAGGGCTTGGTCAACGTCTCGGAACTCCCCTCTCAGACCTTCCGCATGGCAATGGCGGTCGTCACGGTGGGCCCGATTATTTTGGCCTATCCTTTCTTCCAACGGTTTTTTGTCAAAGGGTTAACGATTGGTGCGATCAAGGGTTAAGATAGACTGGAAATACCATATAAACGTAGCTACTAACCCCTCCCTAACCCTCCCCTGCTAAGGGAGGGGATCTGGCCGAGAGGCCCCAGTTCCCTCCTCTAACAGGGGAGAGTTAGGGAGGGGTGGCTTGGTAGTTACAAAATCTTTTCAAGGAGCGTAGTACATGTTAAAAAAGTTCATGTCGTTTTTGTTGATTGTGAGTATACTGCTCGTCGCGGCTGGTTGTGCACCGGCTGGCGCACCGGCAGAATCAGGCGCGGCGGGCGAAGCCGCTGCCGGGGCACCATCCGGCGATGTGGTGACGCTCGACTATTACTGGATTGGCAACGGGGACACCGACCAACGTAGCCAGGTGGAAGACGCGGTCAACGCGTATGTTGAGCCCCTGATTGGCGCCAAGGTTGTTTTTCACATCATCGGCTGGGGTGATTGGGACACCAAGGCGGTCACCGGTCTGCAGGCCGGCGAAAAGATGGACATCTTCTTCACCGCGGATTGGCGCAATTACATGCAGCTCGTCACCCAGGGTCTGTTCTACCCATTGAACGACAATGATGGTGAAAACGGCAACTTGCTCGAACAGTATGGCCCAGACATCCTGGCGGGCTTGAATCCGGCGTTCGTTACCGGCACACAGATCGACGGCGTCAACTATGCCGTGCCCACCAACAAAGAGCTGACCGTGCCCGAAGGCTTCATCTACAATGTCACCCTGGCCGATGAAATCGGTTTTACCGACGAAGAGGCCGCCAAGATCAAGAGCCTGCGCGATTTGGAACCCTGGCTCGAAAAGGCCAAAGCCGCCCGCCCCGATGAGTATCCTTACCTTACTGATGGCAGTGGTGGTTTCCAGCCTTGGGTCCCTGGCTTTGCGGCCGGCATCAGCAGCAATCTGATCAGCATGAAATATGATCCCGATCCCTCCGGCGTTTTTGATGAGACCGTGGCCAGCATCATGGAAACCGACTGGGCTGTCGAGCAGACCACGATCATGCACGAGTGGTATGCCAAGGGTTGGATTCATCCCGATGCTGGTTTGACCACCTTTAATACCGGCGAGATCCGCAATGCCGGCAAGTTCTTTATCGAATCGCAGCCATTGAAGGGTAGTAACATCAAGGCGCAGGAGTTGATCAACGCGTCCGGCAATCCAGATCTGGTCTTGAAAGAAATCTATACCCAAGGCAAGGTCAACATCACCACCCACTCCGGTGGCTCCATGCTTGCCATTCCGATCGTCTCCGAGCACCCAGTCGAAGCGATGAAGTTTATCAACCTGATGCACAGCGATTCAACGCTGCTCAACATGATGCTCTTTGGCGTCGAAGGTACCCACTGGGAATTTGAAGCAGATGGCCGGGTGAACCTGATCGACAGTGCCTGGTATGGTGCACATGGTGGGGCATGGACGCTGGGCAACACCCTGTTGCAGGCGGTTTCGAACAAGGAAGATCCCGAGAAGAACCGCATGTTGATCGAATACTCCAACGATTCGGTTGATCATCCTTCCTTGGGCTTCCGCTTCCGCACCGAGCCGGTGGCCGCCGAACTGACCGCAATCACCGCGGTCGCCGACGGCATGCACCGCGCGCTGCTGACGGGTTATGTTGACCCGGCGGTTGAACTGCCTGCGTACATCGACGCGCTGAAGGCGGCCGGTCTCGACACCGTCAAGGCCGAGGTAGAGAAGCAGTACGATGAGTGGAAGGCTGGCCAGGGCGAATAAGCTCAGGTTCATAGACAGCTAAAGTTATAAAAAAAGGCAATTGCACATGTGCAATTGCCTTTTTTTATGAGCCATTATGCTTCCTGGTCATCACCGCTGCGGCAAAATCTGATAGATCTCCTCGGCAATCACGGTGGCAACCGCCGGCAGCACATAATAGTTCAGCACATCAAGACTGCGCTCGAGCCCAATCAACTCTCTAACCCGCGAGGAACTGATCTCAGTTAGCGATGGTGGGCAGGGCACATAAAACGTAGGAATCACCCTGCCGATTTCCAACTCAGCCATCAGCGCATTGGCATGTGACATGCTGGCTTCATAGGCACTGTCCATATCGTTGCGGATACCTCGTACAATGGCAGTGGCGTTAACTGCCTCGGCAAAATCAATCGTCGCCCCATTAAATTCCTTCACCAGCACCCTGTCACCATATTCAGCCAAAGAGACCCTTGCCATGCGCAACCGTTGTTCGAGCGTGAACAAGGGTGACTGTGCCTCCTTCTGCGGGTTATGGCCAATCCCAACGACAACCGCATCAAAGACCATCAAGCTCATATCAACGACATGTTTATGCCCTTTGGTAAACGGATTCATGCTGCCGGTGATTAGCGCGATCTTCTGATTCATTGTGGTTGCTCATGCCGATTTTGCAAAAAGGTCGCCGCATAGGAGAAGTCGCAGCCCAGTTGTTGCAACTCTGCAATAACATAGTCGTCGATCTGCTGCTGTTGCGCGGGGGTCAACAACTCAGTTGCGACCCCGGTTTCGCCTTTACGCATCATTATCGTTGGCATTAAACGATCAAAGGGATAGGGTTTGCTCGGCACAAACTTGTGGTCAATCGCCTTCATTTGGGCGAAACTACTCTGTTCCACCACTTTGGACAATTCGGCTGCCGTCAGTTCAACCCCCATGAGCTGCGCAACAGTCTGCACCGCACTGGGTAAATCGGCTTTCATCTCCGCAAAGTTGAGGAACAACACATTCGGGCGATCACGCCAGGCCCAATAGCCGGCCAACTGTTCCGCCCACGAGCCATATTGAAACTCGTCGCTGAGGAAAGCCGCCAGCCACTCCTCAACCGGCACCATCGTGCCTGGTGCCAGCAGCGCGGCGGAAAAATAGTAGCTGGAGACAAAAACATCCTTGGGGTCGCGCACGACGATAATATACTTTGCCGTCGGGCAGTAAGGCACATACGCGCTTTCCAGATGAGTCTTGATAACGCGCAACCCAGTTGGGGCATTACGCCAGGTCGTTTCGTCACGCAGGGGAACCAGGTCGGGCATTGGTGCTTCCGGCCAGGGCACGACCGCGTGAATATGATCAAAACTCCCTGCCCCCCGATGGGCAATTTGGTAGGCGATCTGCAAGGCCCAGTTGGTACCGCTTTTGGAATAGGTACAGACAAAAACATCGTGCGCGGTCGGCGTATAGTCCTGGAAAGTTCGTTGTTTATTAGTGGGAGATTGCATGGCTTGCTGCATCATCCGCAAGACGGGCCACGAAAAACCCAGTTTACTCATGCTCCACATCCAGGCGGAAAGCAGAAAGAGCAGAGGGGTTGAAGTGAAAAATTTCACATCGCGGGGCACGGCGTGGTGCGTCATGAAGTCTCCGTGGCAGCTTGCGGTTGGAAAGAGAAAACAAAAACGGCCAAATATAAGACTAAAATATCAATAGAGTGCAATGCGCCGGCAGGATCTGGCAATCCTGCCGGCGCATTGCACTCTATTGATTACGCATAGACAACACCCAACTCGGCCAGCCACTTGTCGAGCATCTTCATGTTACCCAGCGAGTCAGCCCAAGACGCGGCCGGCGCTTGGCGGTCGGCAATGTGGTTACCGACCATATCGGCCTCATAGCTGAAGAGGTCGCGATCCACTTCGACCACGATCTCCTCCGGCTCCGACCCGCGTTTGTGGAGCAGCAGCTTTGATGGCGGGAAGGCCGTATCGAGCGGCAACGCCTCACGTGCGCTGCGACAGGGGCTAGAAGGTAGCCACGGATTAGGCACACTCAGGATACCGGTCGAGCCATAAATGACAGTATCGGGCGGCAGGTTGCAGGCAACAGCGGTAGCAATCTCGGCCACCACATCGTTCTCAAACTTAAGTGTCGCAGTGGTGTAGTGATCGACGCCCGTCGGTCCGACGACCCCAGTCGCTTTGAACTCAATCGGATCGAGGAAAGCTTTGCCCGCGGCCGCGCCGGCCACCAACCGCACCATCGACGCGGGATAACAACCGACATCCAGAATACCACCACCCCCTAGTTCGCGGTTGTAGGCGCGCGAATCAGGGTTAAAACCGGCATGGTAGCCAAAGGTGGAGCGCACGACCAACACATCACCAATCGCGCCGCTTTGGATCAACTCGACCATTTTGGCGATTTGGGGATGGCAGCGATACATAAAGGCTTCCATGAGAAAGACATCATTTTCGCGTGCCGCGTCGATCATCTTGGCTGTCTCGGCGGCATTCATGGCAATCGGCTTTTCAACCAACATGTGTTTGCCCGCCTTGGCCGCCATCAACACCGGCTCCAGGTGGAGGGGATGGATGGTGGAGATATAGACAGCGTCGATGGCATCATCGGCCAGCAACGCTTCGTAGCTGTCATAGCGTTTTTGGACGCCAAAGAGATCGGCGAGGGCGTCGGCTTTGCCCGGTGTGCGCCCGGCGACTGCTTCGAGCCGCCCCGTTTTTGAAAAGCGCAGGCCATTGGCAAAAACTTTGGCAATGCCCCCTGCGCCGATAATCCCCCAGTTAATCATGCTCTGCTCCTACTTTTCAATGAATCGTGGTTGCGGCAGTTGTGTTTTGTGAAGGAAATTCTGACAGGTAAATTCTACCCCCACCCAACCTCCCCCAGGCTGGGGGAGGAGCCGTGACCTCACCGGCGACGTGACGGTTCCCACCCCAAGCTGGGGAGCGCGCTTGGTAGCGGGAACCCTTTGGGTGCGCTCCTAGGCGCGGGAGGGGTTTGTTGCCTGTTAGAACTTATTTGACAGGGCTAATGCACCTGAAAAAATTCGATCGACTCGCCATCTGGCCCATTAAAAAAGGCGAGGGTAACGGTCAGATTCCCCAACTGCAAGGTCTTCGGCTCAACGGTGATCTCGTAACCGGCGGCGCGGACATGCTCCGTGGCGGCCTTGGTATCGCTTGTCGCGAGGGCGAAGTGCATGATTGGGTCATTAGCCGCAGCTGCACCTGGCTTAGGGGTATCAGTTTTCGGTTGGAATAACTCCATGTGGCTGCCATCGCCCATATCAAGCAGCACAATTTTGCGTTCTGATGAGCCGAACTCAGCGACGACTTCCATCCCCAGCACATCTCTATATAGTTTCAGCGAAGCAGCCCAATCGCGGGTTTGTAAGGCGATGTGGTGGCAGCCACTGCCGGGGATGATTGAATTTTTGGTTCCTCTTGGCATGATCAGCCCTTTCATTGGTGAAGTTAGATTTCTTTACAATTGTGCTGGTACGTTATAACAGATATTCCAGTAGTCAACAACTTATGAGGGTTTATCTATCACCGGCCATTTGCCTGGAGATCTGGACAGATAAACTCGAGTGTATTCCCTTCGGGGTCCTGGAAGAAGAGTGCTTTCGCCTGCATATGTGGAAAGCGCTCTTCCTGTACTGCTAACCCAAAACTTTCTAATCGTCCCTTTTCGCTCGTGTAATCTTCCGCCGCTATCTCAAAGGCAAGATGATTCAGCGTGGACACGCCTACATCCAAGCCGCGAAAACGTGCTTTGGCCGGTGGATGGCGTTGTGGATCAATCAGCGCAAAGAGTTGGGGGTGACCATTTTGACTCAGAGGGGTATCGATTGTCTTGATGGTTAGAAAGACGATCGTTGGCTCTTCCGCTGGATATTGACTGTGCAATTGAAAGCCAAGCACACGTTCATAAAATGCGCAAGCGCGCGCCAAATCCGCGACATTAATGACGATCTCGGCAATGGCACGGATGGGAGTTACATTAGTTGACATAGAGGTGCTCCTTATCGCATAGAATCAAAGATTGGCCGCTTCAACAGGCACAGCCAACATTTTTGATATTGATAGCGGCAAGCATACTTTGTCAACCGCAGGCAGACAACGTACCATAGAACGGTACAGGCCTGACCTTTTGTCCAGAGTTACCTTTAATGCTTACCAAGCCGTCCAGCCGCCATCGACCAACAAATTCTGGCCAATTACATAAGCCGCGGCCTGCGACGCCAGGAAAACCACTGCCCCCTTGAGATCCGTGCTGTTGCCCATGCGCCCCAGCGGGATCTTGGCCTGGAATTGTTTGGCAAATTCCTCATTGATCGTGTCGCCGGGGAAACCGCCGGGGGAAATGCAGTTGACCCGTATCCCCTTTGGTGCCCAAACCACGGCTAGCGAGCGCGTCAAATTGACGATCCCACCTTTCACTGCGCCATACGCCGCTGACGCATTGACCGGCATCCCTGGTGGATACATGCGCACATCTGTCCCACCGACGCCATAGATCGAACCGATGTTGATGATCGACCCGCTACCTTGGGCCAACATGGGTTGCGCCGCGGCTTGCGCACAGTAGAAGGCCCCACTCAAGCCGCCGTCGATCCAGGTGCGCCACGCTTCCACCGTCAATTCCTCCGGCGGCGCGGCGACGCCACGGGCATAGGCATTGTTGACAAGGATATCGAGGCGGCCACATTGGGCAAGGGTCGCCGCGACGAGGGCATTGCTTGAGTCCGGATCGGTGACATCGAGCGGCAGGGCCAGCGCCTGGTAACCATCGGCGCGCAGTTGATCCGCCCAGGCTTGACAATTCTCCCGGTTGCGCGAGGCGATTACGACTTGGGCGCCAGCTTCCGCCAGGGCGCGACTAAATTGTTTACCCAGCAGGCCTGCGCCGCCAGTGACAATCGCCACCTGGCCGGTCAGGTCAAAGAGTTGTTGGATCGTGCGGTTGTCAGTTTGGTTGTTTGGGATGGTAGTCATCGTTTTTTCATGAAGATTGGGTGAGTAGAATTGATACAAGCTAATTGTACAGCACAAATCCCTATTCACACCAAGCGCGAAAATCTACCCTTGCGATCACGTAGAGTAGAGGCTATGCCGGCCCGACAATCTGCCAATCAGTAACCTGGCCGAGGGTGCTGTCAAAATTGACCCCAACCTGGGTAATGGCCTTGCCCTGTAGGCCGTATTTTTGGGCATAATCTTTATCGGTAAGCTGATCCACCGCTTGTTGGGCAGCTTTATCCAGCTTAAATTCAAAGATGTAAATATGCTCTTCGACTTCCACCACGGCATCAATGCGCCCGTCGTTGGTCTTGACTTCGGCCTGAATTTTCAGCCCGATCAGCATAAAAATCAGGTAAAAGATCGTCTGGTAATACTTCTCGTTGCGCAGATGCAGATCGTAATCAATGTTGGCAAAGAAGACTTTAAGTAGCTTAAAAAATTCATTGAGATCGTGAGCTTGTAGCGCTTCAATCAAGCGCCATAGATGACTGACACTCAGGCCCTGCTGAAAATTGCTAAAGGCATCGAGCAGATGGATCAAAAAGGCATTTTCAACTTCGTAATTGGGATAATAGAGTTCGTAACGGCTGCTTTGTGGATCGTAGCTTTTGATCGTCAAATAGCCGGTCTGAAAAAGCAAAGGCACAATGGCCAGTCGCTCAATATCAAAGGTACTTAGCGCTAATTCCTCGACCTGCAAATCGTCAAAGTGCTCGATGTCATAGTTTTGTTGGTGCAACAGTTTGATCAGGAAGGTGGGTGTGCCGCTTTCAAACCAGTAATTGGCAAAACGTTGGGCATCAAAAAGCTGCATGGTGGAAAAAGGATTGTAGACATTTTCGGCATCGGCGGCAAAGCGGAAACCATCATACCAATGGCGCATCTTATCCAAAAATGCCTCGGGACTGATGCCTTCTTGTTGGGCAAACGCCCCAATATAGTCGGGGAAATAGTGGCGAATCTCCGCTTCGGTCAGTCCTAACGCCGTGCCAAAGGCCGGTCGCATGGTCAAGTCAGTTAGATTATTCAATTCGGAGAAGATGCTGACCCGGCTAAATTTGCTGACACCAGTGATAAAAGAGAGGCGGATATACCGATCCATCGCCTTAATCACCGTGTAAAAACCTTTGAGAATATCGCGCATCTGCTTGGCAACAGACAGGTTGGTGAGGTGATCAAGCAGCGGTTTGTCATACTCGTCGATCAAGATCACAACCTGCGTTTCTGCCGACAGTTGGCGGATCAGGTCACCGAATTGGGCATAGTAGGGACCGGGGCGCAACGTGACGCCATATTTTTCGGCCACATAGCCCAGGTATAATTTCAGATTTTCTTTCAGGTCATCCGGGGTTGCGGAAGGGTAAAGACTCAGATCCAGCCGAATGACCGGATGAACCGACCAATCATAATCGCTGCCGGCAATCCAAAGCCCATCGAAAAGTTCGCGTTTGCCGTCGAAGAGTTCTTCCAAGGTGGAGATCAACAAACTTTTGCCGAAACGACGGGGGCGCGAAAGAAAAAAGGCACCCGTTGCTTGATGGACTAAGTGATAGATATGTTGTGTCTTATCAATATATAAAAAGTCACCTTCAATGATCTTCCGAAATGTTGCTGTGCTGGTTGGTAATGGCTTGAGCATTTTGAGTCTCGTTTGAGCGATCTACAACATATTCAACGTACGCGATTATGCTAGAAATTCCCCTTATTATACCATAATATTGGGTCATCTGCACTGTGCTACCGGTCGAGCAACGAAAACGACGATTTTGCGGCACTGCGTAAAATCGCTGTTCCTGTCAATCAACGTTATACGCAGAGAAATGGTAGAATGCCATGCAGCGATTAGCGTATGCAACGCGGAGCAATGCGCAACGTAG
This sequence comes from Caldilineaceae bacterium, assembly GCA_022842065.1. Next base: position 70,286 of record JALHQH010000035.1, on the reverse strand, counting down.
AGTTACAGGGCATAGCGTTGCCCCATGATGATCGATAAACAGAAAGAAAACCAAAAGATGACAAATGGAAAGATCAGCAAACGTACAGCCCTGCTACTGTTGTTACTCGCACTGCCGTTGCTCCTAAACGCCTGTATCACCGAGCGCATCCGCCCCACCTTTACGCGCGAAGGGGTGATGCGCGACACGATCTACTCAGTCGAAGAGCGTGGGTTGGGGGCAGTGATGGTCTGGGTGACCCACAGCGACAAAGAAGGCTACTGTTTCACCGATGACGCGCTGGCCGACAGTGCGCGGACGTTGATCTGGGAGCACACCGGCGAGGTGATCATTGAGTATCGCGCCGCCGGGGCCTTGGACGCGCTCAATCCCTGCGCCCAGACAGAAAGTGACCCCCAGTATACGGTTTATCTGGGGACATCGCTTACGGCGGTGAGTTCGCGCTAATTACAAATGGCTCGTACAATCGTGTAGTGCGCATCGGGAGATGCGCACTACACGCACTCCGGTAACACGACCACCACAAAATACACCGAGAGAAGCACCAATGCTCTTACAAAACATTATGCAATCGAGCCTCAAAACCGGTTTTCGCCTTACGGAGACCATCGCCCCGCCCCTTGCCTACCGCTGGGCGACCAACTTGTTTGTCCAGCCGATCAAATTTAAGCGGCCGGCACGTGAAGCAGAGTTGATCCAAGACGCAATCATTGAACAAAAACCTTTTACCGGCTTTTACCCGCGACCGGCGGCCCAAGCTCATTACGTCACCTATCGTTGGGGAAGTGGCCCGATGGTGCTGCTGGTGCATGGCTGGGCGGGGCGCGGCTCACAGATGGCAACCTTTGCCGCGCCACTCGTGGCCGCCGGCTATAGCGTGTTGACCTTTGATGCCCCCGCACATGGTGATTCGCCCAGCAAACAGACCAATCTGGTGGAGGTGAGCCAGATTATTCAGGCACTGGCCACCGATAACGGGGGCTTGGCCGCGATCATCGGCCACTCGTTTGGGGGCATGGCGGCAGGTTATGCGTTAAAGCAGGGAGCAGCTGCCCAGAAGCTGGTCACCATCGGTTCGCCTGCCACGATGGCCAGTGTGCTGCGTGATTTTGGGACGCAAATTAATGCCTCAGCGCAGATGGTTAAAAAGCTCACCCGACATCTTGAACAGCTCGCCAATCAGGAAGTTGATAGCTTCTCTCTGAGCCGTAGCTTAGCCACCGTTGATCTGCCCGGCTTGATCGTCCATGATCAACAGGATAATGATGTTGCCTATAGCCAAGCGCAGATCCTGCACCAGGCCTGGCCGCGCAGCGAACTGCTCACCACCAACGGGTTGGGTCACCGGCGCATCTTGCGCGATGACACGATCATTGCGCGGATTGTCGACTTTGTGCGCAACGCGCCTGATTGACGGGTCGGCGGATTGAGCATATACTTCCCCTATCGTTGACCGGACATACGATCTGATTTTCAGGAGTCAGCTTGTGAAAGCAATTATGCTCGGCATTGTGGCGTCACTTTTTTTTGCCACCACCTTTGTCTTGAACCGTGCCATGGAGTTGGGGGGCGGGAGTTGGATCTGGAGCGCGACGCTGCGCTACTTTTTTATGGTGATCCCGCTTTTAGTGCTGGTCATCTGGCGGGGTAATTTACGGGGACTGCTGGTGGAAATGGGAGCGCGGCCACTGGCTTGGCTGCTCTGGAGCACCGTCGGTTTTGGCATCTTTTATGCGCCGATCTGTTTTGCGGCTGCCTACCAACCAGGCTGGCTCGTGGCCAGTACCTGGCAGATTACGATCATCGCGGGTGCGTTGCTGACCCCGCTTTTCACCAATCACGCGCCGGCTGCAGCAGCCGGTCGTTTCGCATTGCCGCGCACCAGCATCGCGATTTCCCTGTTGATCATTGGCGGCGTGCTGATTACCCAATTCGACCATATGGCAACTGATCTCGCCACGCTCAGCGGGCAAGGGTTATTGCTGGGTTTTCTGCCGGTCTTGCTGGCAGCCTTTGCCTATCCCTTGGGCAACCGCAAAATGATGGCAATCTGCGGTGGGCGCCTTGACACCTTTCAGCGGGTACTCGGCATGACAGTGGCGTCGCTGCCTTTTTGGATCATCTTGTCGCTCTATGGGCTGAGCACTGTAGGGGGGCCAAGCGGAGCACAACTGTTCCAGTCGCTCGTGGTCGCGCTCTGTTCGGGTCTGATCGCGACCCTGCTTTTCTTCAAAGCGACTGATCTGGCCCAAGGTGACGCCCATCATCTGGCGGCGGTCGAAGCGACCCAATCAGGCGAAGTGATCTTTGCCTTGCTGGGCGAAATTGTGCTATTAAACACCTTACTACCCTCGCGGCTGGCATTAGTCGGGATTGGCTGTATTATTGTCGGCATGGTGGCCCATAGTTATCTTTCGCGCAATGGGCATACAAGACAGACGCCAGTGGTCATTGAGCGGTCAGCGCCGACGGCACTCAGGGTAGAGCGGTAGTAGGCCCGGTGACAACCACTGTCCGCAAATTGGTTTGTCAGCCAGTACCGTTTGGTCAGTCACGGTCACCTTTGCGCGGTATACATGAAAGGAGCTAGTTATGCAACCATTGACGGAAGTCGCCCCCGCGTTTATCGAGATGGCACATCGGATTGTCTGGTGCGCAGTTGCCACCGTAGACGGCCAAGGACGACCCCGCTCACGTATTCTGCATCCGATCTGGCGCTGGGATGGGGAGCAACTGATTGGTTGGATTGGCACCGGACCAACACCCACCAAACGCGCCCATCTGGCAGCCCACCCTTTTATGTCGCTCAATTACTGGACACAGTCACAAGATACCTGTGTGGCGGAATGTCGGGCCACCTTGGTCTTTGACGATGAGACGCGCACGATGGTCTGGAACCTTTTCAAAAATGCACCGGCCCCTGTTGGTTATGATCCGGCGATTGTGCCTTCATGGACTGGACCGACGACACCAAGTTTTGCTGCCGTGCGTCTGGAACCGTGGCGCTTGCGTGTCTTCCCTGGCACGGTCTTGATGGGACAGGGTGGGACTGTGTTGACCTGGCAAGCTGAAAATGACCACGGCGAGTGAAGAGCCGGCTAACTGTCCCGAATGTGGCGCGCCAAGTGTGAATGGCATGAGTTGTTGGGAGCAACTAGGCGGCATCATTGCCTGGGAATGGCAGGATCCCGAACTGCTGGCCGAGCATTTTCTAACCGTTGCATCATACAATTTGCAACATCCAGCCCAATTTACTGAGGTGGCGCTGGCCGGTTTACGCACTGCGTATATTGACTACCTGGATCAAGGCATCAAGATCGCGGAAGTACGCCGCCGCATCGGGAATGTCGCAGCCGGTGCCACACGAGTCTTAAAGCGGGAGGAAGAGCGTCAACCAGTCCTACGCCGTTGGGTGATGACGATTGCCGATGTCTACTTCCCGGATCAACCGGAAGGGGCAGCCGCCAGGGTCCGCTCGTGGGCGGCAAGCATCCGTCAAGAGCTTGAGGTGGAGCAGTAGATCGGTAAATCGGTAGGTTAGTAACAAATTACCCATTTACCGATCTACCAATTTACTGATTTACCGATTTACCAAAAACCTACCTTGCAATCAACAACAGAAACTTACGGCAACGAATGGATCCACTTGATCTAGTTTTAGCAGCAGTAGCAGCAATGGCGGCGGGCGCAGTAAATGCGTTGGCCGGTGGCGGGACGTTGATTACCTTTCCGGTCTTGGTGGCCTTGGGCATTCCGCCGGTGGCCGCCAATGTGACCAATACGGTGGCGCTTTGTCCCGGTTATTTTGGGGCGACCATGGCCCAACTCAAGGATCTGCGTGGCCAAGAAGGTCGCTTACGGTTGGTGGTGCCGGCCAGCATCCTGGGTGGCATCATCGGTGGCGTCTTGCTGCTCAACACCGAGGAGCGGCTCTTTCGCGAGCTGATCCCCTATCTGATTCTGCTGGCGGCTGGCCTGTTAGCCGTGCAGGATCCGGTGCGCCGTTGGATCGTCAGCCGCCGCGGGGAAGGTGATGCGGCGGCGATTCCGGACACCTGGGTGATGCCGCTGGTGGTATTGGCGGCGATCTATGGCGGCTACTTTGGCGCAGGGTTGAGCGTGATTGTGCTGGCTGTCCTCGGGTTGGTACTCGAAGATACGCTGACCCGGCTCAACGCACTCAAACAATCGGTCTCCTTCAGTGTCAACACCGCGGCGGCAATTTTCTTCCTCTTTTCCGGCCAGGTCAATTGGCCCGTGGCAGCGGTAATGGCGGCCGGTGCCCTCGCCGGCGGTATGCTTGGCGGGCGGCTGGCCGGCAAGATTAAACCCGCCGTGCTGCGTGGCATTGTGGTGACGATCGGCATCATCGTCGCCATCATCTATCTGGTGCGCTAGTATTCTGTCAATTAAATTGTAATAGGTAAATTCTACCCCCTCCCAGCCCGGGTACCCCTTGGGTGCAGTTTGGGGGAGGAGCCCTGGCGCCGCTGGTAGGACAACGGTTCCCTCCCCAAGCTGGGGAGGGTTAGGGTGGGGTTCGTAACGGATCATTACTTATTTTACAAAACACTAGTATTCTGTCAATTAAATTGTAATAGGTAATCTGCTCTGCGGGAACCATCTAGGTGCCCAGATGAGCGATCAAACCGATAGCGAATTCCATTCGCTAAACCAACAAGGAGAGCGCCCCGTGTATCAAACCAATCAATATGAAGGCATGTTAGCCGAAACGGTCACCTATCCTGGTCAAGAGGGTGAGTTAATCAATGCCTACATGGCGCGGCCACTAGGCACAGGCCCTTTCCCGGCGATGGTGCTGGTGCATCACATGCCCGGCTGGGATGAGTGGTACCGCGAGGCGACGCGTAAATTCGCGCATCACGGTTACGTTACCCTCTCGCCTAATCTCTATTTCCGCAGCGGCCACGGTACACCAGAAGATGTTGCGGCGATGGTCCGCGCCGCCGGTGGCGTAGCCGATGATCAGGTCGTCGGTGATCTGGCCGGGGCGATGCATTATCTGCGGTCGCTGCCTTATGGCAGCGGCAAAGTGGGGATCTTCGGCACCTGTTCGGGTGGTCGTCATGCCTACCTGACTGCCTGTCGCGCACCAGGCTTTGACGCCTTGGTCGATTGTTGGGGCGGTGGCGTGGTGATGGCGGAGGCGGATCTGACGCCCAATCGGCCAGTGTCACCGGTCAGCTACACGGCCAGTTTGAGTTGCCCGATCCTGGGGCTCTTTGGTGAAGAAGATCGCAGCCCGACACCTCAGCAGGTTGCGATCCACGAAGCGGCGCTCAAAGAACACAACAAACCCTACGAATTTCACATGTATCCCAATGCCGGCCACGGTTTCTTCTACTATGACCGCCCCGCCTATCGCCAGGAGCAGACGGTAGATGGCTGGAAGAAAATCTGGGCATTTTTAGGGCAACATTTGGGGTAGGGTTGCAAGGGGCAGAGTTGCAGGGTTGCACGGTCCTCTCACGTTACAACCTTGCCCCTTTGCTACCTTGCTCCCTTTATAAAGGAGTCTAAACATGTGTACGATGATTGTGCAGCAGATTGCAGTTGATGGCAGTGCCAAGGGCCGTGAGGGTTGGTTTCCCCTACGCCAGGCGAATGTCTCCTATGATCACCCGTTTAACGCGCCGCTGGAACATGCCTTAAATATTGATTTTGTCAACGAGGCACAAGGGCCAGGGGCACGGGTCGCGGTTGAGATGAGTGCCGCTGCGGCACGGGCCTTGGTCGATACCATTCTCGCCGTACTGGAAAAAGCCGAGGCGGGCGGCCATATCGAGGAGTAAACTTTTTGGCAGTCAGCATGGGGCTGACCGCCAAAAACTTGCTGATATTTGGTTTTAAACAGGTCACAAATTGGCCTGATTTGGTAGTAAACTTATCGTAACAGCCTTTATCAACCGGTGTAACGCACTGCGCTACATCACAGTACAAGCAATCGCTTGTGCCAGTAAGGAGTCTAGCGATGAGTAAAATTGATTTCAAAAAGGTGTTACCCACCCTCTACAATCCCTCGGCCAAAACATTTAGTGTAGTTGAAGTGCCACCGATGAACTTTTTGATGATCGACGGAGCCGGCGATCCCAACCGTGCACCCGCTTATCAAGCCGCGTTGGAGACCCTTTACCCCGTCACCTACACGCTCAAGTTTATGAGCAAAAAGCAGTTGGATCAAGATTATGGGGTACCGCCACTAGAGGGGCTCTGGTGGGCGGACGATATGGAAAACTTCACCACACGGCGCGACAAAACCACCTGGCAGTGGACGCTGATGATCATGACGCCCGAGTGGATCACCGAGGAGATGGTGACCGCGGCGCGTGAGACAGCCGCCGCCAAAAAAGTGCTGCCTGCGCTTGACCAGTTGCGTTTTGAATCCTACACCGAAGGCTTAGCCGTTCAGATCCTGCACATTGGTTCTTACGATGACGAAGGGCCGGTATTGGCGCGCTTGCACCAGGAGTGGTTAGGCGCCAATGGCTATGGGGAAAGTGGCAAACATCACGAGATCTATCTCAGTGACGCGCGGCGTGTGGAGCCGGCTAAGTTGAAGACGATTTTGCGCCAACCGATTTGTAAAAACGGTTAATGGTGTAATGGTGTAACGGTTAATAATTAACCGTTACACCATTATACCGTTTACTGGCTCTTAACCATTCACTCGCTCCCCATCATTGTCTCGGCGTTTTCCTGGTACCAGGTGTCGATAAACTCCTCGTCGCTCAGCTCGCCGTTGTGCCAAAGGAAGGCGGCGCGGGTGGCGATGTAGGTAAAGGTCTTGGGTGTGTCGTCGGCACCAGAGAGCACGATCAGGCCAACCGGTTGGCTGCTGATCCGCGGCAACAGGGTGGCAAGCGCTAACGAAATGTCCCGTTCTTGGGCCATAAAATCTTCACTGGTCGCATCCAAAGCGGAGTTATAGGCGACGACCAAGCTGCGCTCCGCCTCTTCCGAAAAGCGGGCCGAGAGCACTTCCACCTCCAGTGACGCAAGTTGGGCACGGATTTCGTCAAGCACGGCATCATCAGCAAGCGCGGTTTCGGGATCCGGTTGGAACTGGCTGGCGCGTTGGCGACATTCGGCGAGAATTTCTGTGTAGCGCGTCGCCCGTTCCTCGTCCTCCTCGTTTTCTAGCAGCCACTCGATGTGTGGCTCCACCTTGTCACATTCACCCTGCCCCAGGTAGAGCGAGGTAATGAAGTTGCGAGCTAGAAAATGATCCGGCTCGCGCGCCAGCGCTTTCAGCAGATACTCCTCCGCTTCGGCGTAACGCCCCTGCCGGCTAAAGGTCTCCCCGTAAATCGCATAGATGCTGGAGCTACTGTCACCCGCCTCAATGGCTTCAGCGGCCGCGACTTGGGCGGCGTCGGTGTTGCCCTCAAACAGTTGCACAAGGGCCAGGCTGCCGCGCGCTTCGATGCTCTCTGGGCGCAGCACTTGCCAACGTTGGGCGGCACTGAGCGCTTCTTTCGTGTTGCCGAGGAAAAGATTTACCTCGTAGAGTCCTTGATAGTAGACAGGGTCCATGGCAGCAAAGGTGCGCACTCGATTAATCGCGGCCAATGCTTGGGAGGCTTGACCATCACGCGCATAGGCGTTCGCCAACAGCCGGGCGTCCCCCACCGAGCGCGGCAACGCGTCGACCGCGGTCTGGAACGATTCGATTGCATTGGTGAAATCTTCTTCACAGAGATAACTGACCCCGATCATGCGCATGGCAATGGTGCTGTAGGGGCGCGCTGCCAGCCAATCTTCGGCCAATTCACGCCCTTTGTCACATTCGTCTGCTTCGTTGTAAAGGCGCATCCGCAACAGGGTAACATCAAGGCGCGCCGGCGTGGCCATCGACTCGGCAATTTCCTGAAAGCGTTCGGCATCGCCATAACGTTCTTGCAAAATCAGCAGCCCCGCCATACACGAATAGGCATCGGGATAAGGGGTGTGCGGTTGGTTGAAGGCAAAGAGCGCGGTACAGCCGGCCTCGGCATCGGCCCACTGATTACGCTCGGTGGCAATGTCGACATCAAAGGCGATGATCCAGGGATGATCAGGCTGGGTGGCACGCGCCGGCTCGATCAGATCAAGCGCGATCTCGGTATCACCCATCACATTCAATTCGTGGCGGGCCAGCAACAGCTGCCAGGCGAAGAAGTCGGGCTGTAGCTCGACGGCGCGGGCGTAGGCATCGCTGGCCTCGTCCCAATATTCCAATGTAAAGGCAATCGAGCCCAAAGTTGCCCACGCTTCTGCCGATTCGTCATCAAGCTGGACGGCTTGTTGGGCATGGTCATAGGCATCGTCCAACTGATAAACGCTGCTCAACACATCGGCGGCAGCGGCATGGACAATGGCATGGTCGGGACCAAGCTCCACCGCCTGCAACACTGTTTCCCACGCTTCATCAAAATGATGGGCACCCTGTTGTGCCCAAGCCAGATTGGCTAGAACAACCGGATCGTCCGGAGCCAAGGCGGCAGCAGTCTCGGCACTGGCCAGCGCTTGTTGCCAATAGTGGGGCCAATAGAGATAAACTTCAGTGAGATAAAGGTGTGCCGGCAGATAGGTGGGATCAGCCGCAATGGCATTGACCAGCGCGCTTTCAGCCCCCACTAGATCACTTTGCCCAAAGAGCGTCCGCCCCGCTTCCGCCAAGGTGGCCGCTTGTTCCGGATCGGGTTCGGCCAACGGTTCGGGGGTGGCCGTCGGGGTTGGCCCAGCGGTCGGCATGACAATCGGAGTTGCGGTTGGCGTCATCGCGCCGGCCACCCCAGGAATTGTCCCCTGTTGCGTACGCACAGTGGTGCCCGCCGGCCGCCGCGGGAGTTGGCAGGCCGTTGCGAATAAGGCAACCACGATCAACAAAAGGTGTATGCGCGTAAGTTGAGAACGCATCATTGGTTTCCTCCTGTATGGGTAAATCGGTAGATAAGTACATCGGTAGATAAGTACATCGGTAGACAAGGGCATTCACTATTTGGGAAACTGATATACCGATCTACCACTCTACCGATTTACCGCTCTACCCAAGATTGCTGAAGTATAATCGATTTGTTATACTCTTGTCCTCATGAGTTTAGTGCGAAATCGCCAATTGTGCAATCCAAATCAACGCCTTAATGTCCACAGCACCGGTTCAATCTAATCAGTACCACCAAAATAGCGCGACCACAAGCAGAGATGTTGCGCGCGCGCCCTTGGTCGAGCTGACCGACGTGGCGGTTCACTTCTCTGTACGTAAAGGCATTTTCGGGACACAAACCGTGCAAGCGGTGGCTGGGGTGACGTTGACAGTCCATCAGGGCGAAGTGGTTGGCGTCGTCGGTGAGTCGGGCAGCGGCAAGACGACGCTAGGACGGGCCTCGTTGGGGTTGGTGCAGCCGACCCGAGGAGCGGTTACCTTTGCTGGGCAATCCTTGGCCGGCGTAAGCGCAGCCCAGCGCAAAGCTTTTCGCCGCCAGGCCCAGGCCATTTTTCAAGATCCCTTTGCCACGATTGATCCTTACATGACGGTCTTTGAAAGTGTGGCGGAGGGGCTCGTCATTCATGGCATCGGCAGTGCCGACGAGCGCAAAGAACGGGTCTACCAGGCCCTGCGCGAGGTGCGGCTGACTCCAGTTGAGGAGATCGCCGGTCGCTATCCCCACATGCTTTCCGGTGGCCAGCGACAGCGGGCGGGAATTGCACGGGCACTCGTGTTGCAGCCCGAGTACATTCTGGCCGACGAGCCGGTCTCAATGGTGGACGCTTCCAGTCGCGCCGAGTTGCTCTATCTGCTGCGCGAGTTGCGTGACCGTTACGCGATTGCCTTTCTCTATATCACTCATGACATTGCCACGGCGCGCCACTTTGCCCAGCGAATTGCCGTGATGTACTTGGGGCGCATTGTGGAAATTGGGCCGGCGGGGCAAGTGGTTGACAAGCCACAACATCCCTACACACAAGCGTTGATCGCGGCCGTGCCCCAACCCGATCCCAAGAATCGGCTGGCACCCCGGCCGGTCCTTAGCGGGGAAACGCCGAATCCGGTCAATCGGCCACGCGGCTGCGCCTTTCACCCACGCTGTCCGGCCTATATGGCGGGGCGTTGTGATCAACAAACGCCACAGCTACGCGAAGTAGCCCCCGACCATTGGGTGGCGTGTTATCTGTACGAAGATTTTTCTCATCAAACTCTCATTTAATCGTTGTTCGATTTCACGTAACATAAGCAGCAAATTCCAACATCTGCTCTTAGGCTGTTCCGCAGAAATAAATATCCGGGTCAGGTGACTGTCACTGTCCACAGCCCGCCGGTCGTACCGGGATTGTACTGGACAGTGACAGTCACCTTGGATACTTATTTTTCTGGAATAGCCTTAGGGGATTGTCAAATCCCCGTCGCGATCTAGTGATCCTACAGGAACGCTAAGGTCTATTGATAACATGCGACCGACCACTCGCCATTCATTAACCACTGGAGGCTGATTGACCATGGCATTTCTGCGCTTATTGCTTTCACTTACCCTACTTTCGGCACTGCTCCTGGGCAGTGTGCATCAGGTCATCGCCCAAGCTGCGCCCCAGGACACAGGGGGGGCCACGCCTACGGTGGTTAACACCAATAACCGGCTAAATCTGATGGAGCCAATCCAGGATCTGATCTCCGGCCCTGGTTGGCTAATGGCGCGCGGACTTGATGTACGCCCTGGCAATGAAATGCCCGAGTGGAATGCGGTCACCGGTCGGTCGCTGGATGGGCTGAGTAACCCGGCGGTTGGCTTAAATAGTCCGTTGGCCCAAGGCGCGCCCGGTGTACTTGTGCCCTATCGCGACCCAGCCCCGGCCTTTAGTCGCAGCCTGCTTGTCACGCGCGATTATAGCGACCGCCGGCTGCAGACCGAACCGGACATTGCCGTCGATCCATTAGATCCGGATCATCTGGTTTTGGGCGTGATTGACTATAACTTTCCTGCCAACAGCGTTTACGTCAGCATTGATGGTGGCGCCAACTGGGATGGCCCAATCCAGACCAAATATGTGCGCGATGATCTGGGGGCCGGCGGTGATCCGGTAGTCGAGTTTGACAGCCAGGGCAATGTCTACATCGCCTCGATTTCGATTGGCGCGGAGGAGTATGGGATCGGCGGGGCCTCTGGTGAAGCGTTGATCTCCAGCATTGCCGTCGCAGTTTCGAGTGACGGCGGCTACACCTGGGGTGAACCGATTGCCACGGCCAAAAGCGGCGTCGAGACTTCCGGTGTGGAAGTGGACTCGGTTGGGCGGCTGCGCGGCACCATCGCCCTTAGTTTCCTCGACAAACCGTGGATGACCACTGGCCCTCACCCCACGGTGGAAGATCAGGAGGTGATCTATGTCACCTATGTGGAATTCAAGACCCTCTACGATCTCCTCTACATCGGCGAGGTGCCGGTGCTGGGTGTGCCAACCGTCGAAACCACGCCCTTTATTGTCTCCTCGTCTGATCAGGGCGCAACCTGGTCAGAACCTGTTGCCGCCGGCCCCACGGTCCGCCGCGTCTATGGCGAGGAGAGTGAAGCGGGCGAAATGGAATCCGGTGAAATGAGCTCGGAAAGCGCCGCGCTTAACGGCACGCAGGAGACGGAGATCGAGTTGCCGGCCCAACGCGTCCTGCAAGGTATCGGCAGCAGTGATATGTTGCAACAGGGCGAGGCCGAAGAGGAAGGCAACAAACGCACGGTCCAAGGCGTGGTGCCGGCAGTCGATTCCAAGGGGATTGTCTACGTCTTCTGGTTTGACAGCACCGAAGATGAGTCGCAGCAGGGGTTAGGCGAGTTTTACATGGCCCGCTCGGAAGATGGCGGTGTCACCTTTGAAAAACCAAAACGGATTGCCAGTTTCCTCGAACCAGGCTTCCGGCCACGTACCGCCTATTTCCGTTACTGGGCCTCAGTCTTTCCCAAGGCGGCAGTTGGGCCGAATGATGAACTTTACCTGGTCTTCACCGCCCTGCCGCCCGAGCGCCCAGCCGATGAAGGTGATATCTACTTCCTGCGTTCCAACGATGGCGGCAATCGCTGGTCACGCCCCAAACGACTCAACCAGGATGAGACCAACGCCGCCCAGTTCTTCCCGGCGGTCGATGTCTCACCCAACGGGCATCTCCATGTGATGTGGGGCGACTTCCGCGATGATCCGGTCGAGGCGCGCTACCACATTTACTATACCACCTCGGCAGATGGCGGCGAGACTTGGGGCTTTAAGGATGAAGAACTGGGGTTGGATGTGGGCGATGCCCGCGTGACCGATTTCCCCACTAATCCCAACAAAGCCTTTCCGCAGGGCCTTTTTATCGGCGACTACTTTGCGATTGCCGCCACCGACGAAGAAGCTTACATGGTCTGGGCCGATGGCCGGCTAGCTGAGTTTGGCGGCACCAACCAGAAGATTGGCTTTGCCCGCAAGCGGCAGATGGCGAACCCGGAAATCTTCCTCAGCCCCGATGCCGGGGCCGGTGGCGAAACGATTACCGTCCAAGGGCATGGCTTCCAGCCGGACATTGATTACTATCTCCAGGTAAGCGGCTCAACGGTGGCGGCGGGGCGGACAAATTCAGATGGGCGCATCACCGCCAGTGTTTTCATTCCCATCTCCGGCGAAGGGCCTCATCAGGTATCGCTGGTGGACGGATCGGGCAACTTTGCCTCGTCTTCCTTCTACATGGAATTTGGTTTTGACAACGTCAAGACCGAACTGGATGAGTTAAATGAGCAGCTTGATGCCCTGGCCAACCCCAGCGCGTCAACGGAGCCGGATCTGCGCCCCAATCAACAGGCCAATTACAGCCCGGAGCGCCTGACCGCGGTCGAAGCGGAGTTAAGCGCGATCAAGGGCTTGTTGCAAGAGCAGGCGGTTGCAGCACCGGCGACCGTCGCGCCGCAAGTTGCCGCCACCGGCTTCCTCGCGGCCAACAGCGAGTTGGCGTTGGGTCTCGTTGGGCTGGTTGGGGTGCTCATAGGTGTCGTTTTTACCCAACTGCGCCAGGCCCAACGGCGGCAGGATGGGTAGGGGAGGGAGGCAGGTAAATCGGTAAATCGGTAGATCGGTAGGGATTAACCGATTTACCGTTCTACCGATTTACCGTTCTACCGATTTACCCGTTTACTTGCCTACCCCTCACATAGAAAGCAATGCGGTTTGACACAAATTTGGCGTTGGTTTGGGGGTGGGAGTGGCAGTAGTGGCCGCTACCACTTGTCCCTGTGGTTGATGTTAATCCCTTTTCTGCTGGGGACAGTCGTGTTGGTCTTGTTGCCGATGATCTTGAATCTGGCGCTAGCCTTCACGGAATATGACGCCTTATCGGCCCCAGTCTGGCGTGGCATTGAAACGTTCGGCATTGTGTTGCGCCGCGATCTCTTTTGGATTGCGTTGCGCAATTCACTGCTCTATGTCGTGTTGGCTGTGCCCATGCGCCTGCTGGGGGCATTGGGGTTGGCCTTGTTTTTTAACCGGCCACGGCGCGGCAACCGTTGGTATCGCACCGCCATCTACCTGCCCACGGTCATCCCGGCGATAGCCTATGCCTTTATCTGGCTCTGGATCTATAATCCGCTTTACGGGCCGTTAAACCAGTTGCTAGGCTGGCTGGGGCTACCGCAACCACTCTGGTTAGTTGACGCCCGGCTCGCCTTGCTCGCCATTGTGCTAATGTCCTGTTTCCAAATTGGTGAAGGCTTTATCATGTTGCTGGCGGGGCTACAGGATGTGCCCCATGAACATTATGATGCCGCGGCGGTCGATGGGGCCAGTCGTTGGCAGATGTTTGGGCAGATCACCCTGCCGTTGCTGATGCCCTGGTTGATGTTATTGACGATTCGCGATATCATTGCCTCGGCGCAGAGCACCTTTGCCCCCGCCTATTTGATGACCGGTGGGCGCCCCTATTATGCCACCCTTTTCATGCCGTTGCTGATCTTTGAAGAGGCGTTCGACCGGTTCCGCTTTGGCCATGCCGCGGCGATGATGGTGATCATGTTAAGCGTGGTGGGGGTATTGCTTTACCTGCTCTATCGCCTGCGCGGGGGCTGGGGGTATAGCGATGACATCTAGCCGAAACCGCCGCTGGTTGACCTGGCTGGGAAACATCCTCTATCACGGGGTGGCGCTAAGTATTGCAACACTTTTTGTTGTCCCCTTACTCTGGTTAGTGGCCGGTTCGCTGCGCATGCCTGGGTTGCCGCCGCCAGTCACCGTGGAATGGCTGCCGCAACCAATCGCCTGGTCGAACTACAGCACGATCTTTCAGATCGTACCGCTGGCCGGTTACATACGCAGTTCGCTGTGGGTAGGTTTCTTGGGGGTAACGATCACCTTGATCAGCGCCTCGTGGGCGGGTTTTGCCATTGCCCAACTGCCCACCAGGGCGCGTCAACGGCTGGTTTTGCTGGCGGTCATCCTGATGATGGCCCCCAGCACCGCCATGTGGTTGGCCCGTTTTGTCATTTTTAAGGAGTTAGGGCTGATCGACAGTTATGCAGCCTTGGTCGCCCCGGCAGTCATGGGGACGAGTGCCTCGTTTGTCCTGCTCTTTTACTGGACCTACCGCCGCGTGCCGCTTGAGTTGTTTGAATCCGCTCGGCTCGATGGGGCAGGGGCCTTGCTAATCTGGTGGCGGCTCGGGTTACCACTCGCCCAGGCAACCGTCGTCGCAGTCGGCATTTTGACCTTTATTCACTACTGGAGCGATTTTATTGATCCCCTGCTCTATCTCAAATCGGAAAAACGTTATACTTTGGCGATTGGCTTGCGCATGTTACAACAGCTTGATCTCACCAACTGGTCGCTATTAATGGCCGGCGCAACAGTAATGACCGTCCCCGTCGTGATTGGCTATTTTGCCGTCCAGCGTTTTGCATGGATGGAGGGGCGGTTGGCAGGGTTGGTGCGGTAATGGTAGGTTTACAGGTGCGGGTATAGACACGGATTTGTGGTGCGCGGATCTGTAAATCCGCGCCACCTAAATCCGCGTCTATACCCGCCACTAGGCATTAGGATAATCTCGAATGAAGCATAATCGGTTTATACAATTTCGCTGGATTTTAGTCGCCTATTTTTTACTAGTCTTAACCGGCTGCACGGCAAATCTGCCCCAGTCCTCTGAATCGCCAACAACGAGTGCGCCCACGACAGGTGATCCCCAAACGATCTCCTTTATGGTCTTTGGCGACCCCGCCGAAAAAGCAGCTTATGAGGCCGTCGTGGCCGCCTTTCAGGCCGAGCAGCGCAACATTACCGTCGAGTTGATCCACATTCCCAGCCAGAACGATTATCGCAGCCGGCTAGGGGCAGATTTTGCCGCGGGTACGCCGGCCGACATCGTATTGCTCAACTACCGGCGTTATGGCCCCTTTGCGGCGCGCAAGTTACTGGAGCCACTCGGTCCCTATCTGGCCGAAAGCGAATTGATCGCCGAGGAAGACTTCTTTGTCGAATCAATGGCCCCCTACTATTGGGACGGCACGTTGACGTGCATTCCGCAGAATCTCTCCAGCCTGGTGGTCTACTATAACCAGGATCTCTTTACCGTGGCCGGCGTGCCTTTGCCCAGCAGCGATTGGACATGGGATGACTTTTTGGCGGCAGCGTTGGCCATTACCAAAGACACGAATGGTGATGGGCTGACCGACATCTACGGTCTGGGCACCGATGCCACGATCTTCCGCGTGGCGCCCTTCATTTGGGCGAATGGTGGTGATCTCGTCGATGATCCGGTCAACCCCACGGCTCTTACCCTCGACGCCCCAGCCACCAAAGCGGCGCTACAGTGGTTTATCGACCTCCAAGTCAAGCACCACGTCACCCCCGATGCTGTGCAGGAAGGGGCCGAGGCCAGTGAGAGTCGCTTCCTCAACGGTCGGCTGGGCATGTTTATGAACAGTCGGCGCGGGGTTCCCACCTACCGCACGATTGAAAGTTTCACCTGGGATGTTGCGCCCTTACCGGTCGGGCCAGCAGGCCGCGCCGGCATTCTCCATGCCGATGCCTTCTGTATGGCCGCGGCAACCGAAAACAAAGACGCGGCCTGGACCTTTATTGAGTATGCAAACTCGGTGGCAGGGCAGACTATCTTGGCCAAATCCGGACGCACCGTGCCATCGCTGAAGGCTGTGGCTGAATCGCCGGCCTTTCTCGAATCCGACCTGCCGCCAAAGAATAACCGCGCCGCGTTCCTCGACACCATCCCCTACATTCGCGCCGTGCCGGTGATGGATACCTGGGTTGACATCGAATTTTTGGTGAGCGAGGAGCTGGAGCGCGCCTTTCACGGCGATTCAACCTTGGATGCGTCGATCGATGCATCAGTCGTGCGGACATTAGAATTTTTCCGGTAAACAATTCGTTTATGTTTGAAATTGATATTACAATAGATGCCATCGAAGATATGCGTGTCTTTCGTAAACACGAGCAGCAACGAATTTTCGACGGCATTGAAGTAGCGTACGAACTACGAAGACAATCACACTAGATGCTGCTGACCCGAGCATTTCACTGCTGCTAGACGAGGCTCGCGCAGAGAATCTCATTCTACAATTGCCTGACGGCAGCAAATTTATCTTGGCAGAAATCGATAGCTTTGCGCAGGAAATCGCCATAACACGCAGTAATGAACAATTAATGGCACTGCTGGAGCAACGAAAGAGGCAAACTAAGCGCGTTTCGCTGAAAGATGCACAAGCTCGATTACTTGTACCATAGTCAATGAATAGATTAAATGAGCATTGCGACAATTGAAATTCAATCGCGCGTGAAAACAGTGGCCGTCAATCACAACCAACTATCGGTTCAAATTGAGGATGGACGTACAGTAACCGCGCCACTCACATGGTATCCACGGCTACAGCACGCCACGCCAAATGAACGTAACAACTGGCGGATCTTTGAAGATGCAGAGGGACGTGACATCATCTTCTGGGAACAAGTTGATGAATTGATCCCAGTAGTTGCCTTACTAACCGGGACGCCCAGCCGCGAGTCAAAGCAAGCGATCGCGCGGTGGCGAGAAGCACGCAAGCAGGAAAGTTAAATCACTGTGGTAATCGCGCGGTCTGTCCGCCGCGGGTTTTAACCCGCCAATCAGGGAGAGAAAAATGTTACGGTCAATCATTCGCTGCTGCTTGATTTTGAGTTTACTCTTGCCACTTGCCCCTGCGGTGCTGGCGCAAGAGGATTACACGCCCCCCACCGATCAACCAGGGCCCGCGGTGGACAAGCTCTACTTCAAAGCCTTTGACGTTGACCGCGCCCCGCTCGAGTTGGAAGCAGGGGAGATGGATCTCTACTACTACAACTTGAAGATCGCGGCGGCACGCAAGCTGCAAAATAGCGACAACGTCAACCTCTACGAAGCGCCGTCCAATACGCTCTCGCTGTTGCTCAACCCCGCCCCGGCCCCCGAAGGGCAACTCAACCCCTTTTCGTTGCCCAAAGTGCGCCAGGCGATGCAACGGCTGATCGACCGCGAATTTGTGGCCCGTGAGATCTACCAAGGGCAGGCCAGCCCCATGTACACCGTCAACAGCGCCACCGATTTTGACTACCTCACCGTCTTTGACATTATCCAAGAGCTGGATCTGCGCTATGATCCCGAGTTTGCCCGCCAAGAGATTGCGGCTGCGATGGAGGAAGCCGGTGCTGAGCTAGAGGACGATTTCTGGACTTATGAAGGTAAGCCGGTGCGGATCAAGTTCATTATCCGCGTGGAGGATGAACGGCGCGAGTTGGGCGATCTCGTCCGCGCTGCGTTGGGCGAGGCCGGCTTCCAGGTTGATGCCAACTATCAGCCCTTTGCCCCGGCAATTCAGACGGTTTACTCAACCGATCCCAAACAATTTGGCTGGCACATCTACACCGAAGGCTGGGGCCGCGGCGCGCCCAACCGCTACGACTTTGGCAGCATCAACTCTTTCAACGCGCCCTGGCTCGGCAACCTGCCCGGCTGGCAGCAGACCGGTTTCTGGCAATATGAAAATGAGGCGCTGGACGAACTGGGCCAGCAACTCTTCCGCGGCGAGTTTGCCGACAAAGCGGCGCGTGATGAGATGTATCGCGAGATGACGCGCATCGGGCTGGAGGAGTCGGTGCGCATCTGGGTGGCGACGGTGAACAGCACCTATGCCATCGAAAAAGGCGTGCAGGGCATCACCCAGGATCTGGCCGCCGGTCCACGCGGCTTGTGGACATTGCGCACGGCTTACAAGGAAGATAGCGACGAATTGACGGTCGGTCACCTCTGGGTGTGGACCGAGCGCACCACCTGGAATCCCGTCGGCGGCATTGGCGATGTCTACAGCAGCGACATCTACCGCCAACTCAACGACCCGGCGCTCTGGAATGATCCCTTTACCGGTATTCCCCAACCCTTCCGCGCGACCTATGAAGTCGAGTCCGCCGGCCCGGATGGTAAACTTGACGTGCCGGCAGATGCCTTTTTGTGGGATGCGAGTAAAGGCAAATGGGAGGCGGTCGGCACCGGCGTCGCAGCAGTCAGCAAAGTCACCTTTGACTATAGCCAATACTTTGGCACGAATTATCACCACGGCCAACCGATGGCGATGGCTGATCTGCTCTATGGTCTTTACCAGGGCTTTGATCTCTCCTACAATCCCGAAAAGGCCAAGATCGAAACGGTGATTGCCACCACCTCACGCCCCTCACTGGAAACCTACCGTGGTTTCCGCATTGTCGATGAAACCCATATCGAAGTTTACGTCGATTTCTGGCACTTTGACGACAACTACATCGCGGCCT
The DNA here is from genome assembly GCA_022842065.1 of Caldilineaceae bacterium. The sequence goes on along the minus strand of JALHQH010000035.1, from coordinate 51,491 downwards.
ATGCCACGCCCTCTGGCCTGGCGACCCCGTGGGAATTGCTCTATGCGCTTGATGAACTGGTCTTCAAACAGCGCCGCGCCGCCTACAGTGATACCGCCGCGGCCCGCTTTAATGTGCCCTGGATCAGCTTGGTCCTCGACCGTGATGCGCGGCTGTTACGGCGTACCATGCTTGATCTGCAGCGCAAAAAGTCATTTCCCACCGCGGTCTTTACCTTGCCTGGGGAACAGACACCCGTGATTGATGCCAAGACGGTTGATGCCCGCTACAAAGCCGCGCTCGCCTGGTTTGACGAACACGGTCACTTCATTATCAGCAACGGCCCCTTTCTACTGGCCCGCTATGATCCGCCGGCCCAATTTGCCGAGCTTGACGCTTTCCGCGATGAAAGTTATCCTTTCACCGCGGCCGATCTCTACCGCGGTGCCCCCGAGTTGATCGAATTTACCGAAAGCAACGCCGAGGCAATTGTGCTGGGTGAAGCGTACGAAGCGACCTTTACCCTAAGTGGACCGGGCGAATTGGCGTTGCGTTACCTATTGGTTGATGACGCAACCAACAAAATTATTGCCCAGGGCGATGCCGAAGTGGGCAGCAATAACGAGTTCACCGTCAGCCTCAGTGAGGATGAGACCTTTGACCTCGACTTCGGGCTCTATCGCCTGGTGTTGGCGGCTTCGAGTGATCAACTGGCGCAGTTGACCGAGCGCGAAGTCGAGTTGGAAGCGGATTTGCAGTAATGACGCACGCAGGTGAATGAATTCACCTGCTGATACGCAAAACCCGTTAAAACGGGTTAGAACATTAACCCGTTTATGGAGGTCAAAAATTAAATCCGGTAAACATATTCGTAGCGGTACGGTATGCCGTGCCGCTACGAATACCGAACTAGTTTATTAATGCTCATTAACGGGTTTTGCATATCAGGCAGGCATTTCAATGCTTGCCTTACGCATCGGAACAGTAATGACCCTGCTTCGGCCACTTCTCCTACGCACCTTCACCATGATCGGCGTCTTCTTCGTCGTTATGTTGATGTTGGTCTTAACCTTGGGCCTCACCGGTTATTCCGACCGCATTCTGGCGGCGGTGGTGGGTGAGCAGTTGCGCGCCGAACGGACGGCCCTAGCGGAGACGATCCGCGATCCAGAGCAGTTGGAAAAGGTGCTGGCCGAACGCAAGGTTGAGTTTGAAGCCTTCTATGGGCTGGATCGGCCCTGGTGGGTGCGCTTGCCGGGGATGGTCTGGCGGGTAATGCGTCTGGATCTAGGCGAAGCGCGCAACCTGCGCAGCTTTGACGGCAGCAACCGCGTCGTCGATATTGTGCTGGAGCGGTTGCCTAACACCATGTTGCTGCTCACCACTTCGCTGCTGATCACGGCGGTAATTGGGCTGAGCATCGGCACCTACATGGCGACGCGCGCCGGCAGTTGGCTGGATCGTTTCATGGCCGGCTTTGCCGCCGTCTCTTTTGCTGTGCCCACCTGGTGGATCGGCATTCTTTTTATTCTGCTGCTCTCAGTGCGTTGGCGCATTCTGCCATCTGGTGGCATGTACAGCACGCCGCCGCCAATTGAGCCGACCCTGCGCCTGCTTGATCTGCTCTGGCACGCCGCGCTGCCGATTCTAACCTTGGTGCTGGTGAGCATTGGCCCCTACATTTACGCCGTGCGCACGATCACGGTCAACATTGCGCAGGAAGATCATGTCACGATGGCGCGCGCCAAAGGGTTGCCCGAACGGCGGGTGCGCAACCGGCACATCCTCCGCGTCGCTGCCGGGCCGATTGTCACCGGGCTGATCTTTGGGCTGGCCGGTTCACTCTCCGGCTCGATCCTGGTCGAAACGGTCTTTAGCTGGCAAGGCATGGGGCGGCTCTACTACGACACCCTGGCCACCAGCCCCGACGAAAATGTGATTGTCGCCCTCACTTTCGTTTTCACGCTGATGTATGTAGGGATTCGGATCTTATTAGAGGTGTTGTATCTCTTCTTAGATCCACGGGTGCGCTATAATGATTAGGTGAAGCGTAAAACGTAATTCGTAATTCGTAATTCCTGAAGGGTTAAGCGTTGTGACATTGGGTGGGGCAGTGCGCGAGTTGTGGCGGAGTGGAGCGGGCAAGGGGGGCGTGCTGCTGTTAGTGCTGCTCTTTGTTGGCGCGGGCTATGTGCTGACGACCTATCCGCTCGACTTTGGCAACCGCCTGTGGAGCAATCCCACACGCTGGGTCGATAACCCCAAAGCGGTGGCCCCGAACTGGAGTAATTTCTGGCGCAGCGAACCACTACCGCAACATCTAATCCTCGACACCACTGAACCAACTGAAGTCAAAGAAGCGCGGGCTGGGCGCATTGAAAATTATGTGATCCCCTTCACTTATGACTACGCTACGCCGCCGACCTTTTTGGCCGTCACCCTGCAGCAGATCAGCTATGTCGAACGGCCACCGCTGATTGCGCTCAGCCTGATCCGCCCGGATGGCAACGAGGTCCGGCTGCTGCGGCATGGGGTACGCGGACCGCGCGAAAACGAGAAAGGGCCGTACCAGCGCTACTTTGACGATCCCGTGCGCATCCAACTTAGTACGGATAATGACACAATCGTCGATGTGCAAGAATTTCTGGGTGAGACCTTTGGGCTAGCGCTGAGTGAGCGAGAATTGCGTGGCCAAATCAACCAGGCCGTTTTCGGGACACCCACTGCTGATGGTAATGGCTTTGACCCGCTCCCCGGTGATTATCAACTGGTGGTGCAGGCCGCTTTCCGCAACGAAGATGATCGCATGGGGCCGGTCCGTTTTGTGCTGGGCGGGGGAGTTTATGGCTGGATGGGGACGGATAGCCTTGGCCGTGATCTGGCGCAAGGGTTGCTCTTTGGCTTGCCCGTTGCGCTCTTTATTGGGATCGTGGTGGCACTGGTCGAGACGGCGATTGGGACAGCGCTGGGCATTACCAGCGGCTACTTGGGCGGACGGGTCGATCTGGCAATTCAGCGCGCCGCCGACATTGTGGCGAATATTCCCTTATTACCGCTACTAATTTTTATGCTCTTTGTGATTGGGCCAAGTTTAGGTATTATTCTTTTTGTGCTGATCGCCTTTAGCTGGCCAGGGTTGACGATCCAGATCCGCGCCATGGTGATGCACATGCGGACCAACGCCCTGGTCGAAGCAATCCAGAGCCTGGGTGCCAGTCATAACCGGGTGATGTTTCGCCATATTCTGCCTCAGATCGCGCCCTATGTCGTCTCGCGCCTGATCTTTGCCGCCCCCTCGGCGATCCTGGCCGAAGCGGGGCTTAGCTTCTTGGGGCTGGGTGATCCATCTATCCCCACCTGGGGGCAGATCCTGGAGGCCGGCTTTCGCACCGGCGGCGTCTATGTTGGCTACTGGTGGTGGATCATCCCGCCGGGGCTGTTGATCGTACTAACTGCGCTCACCTTTATGCTGCTCGCGCTGGGGCTGGAGCCGGTGGTGAATCCACGGTTGCGCCGGTAAACTGCTCGTGCCCACGCTCTGCGTGGGCATGCCGCCCAGACACTCTGCGTCCTACAGCAACACGACAAACTATCCTCCCCAACTTATCCTTTTTCAACCAGAGAGGTGATGAATGGAAACAACAACCGGTTCGGCCCTGCGCCAGGAATATGACGAAAAGGGCTATGTCGTTGTGCGCAACGCCATAGACCCTGGCCTGGCCCAGGAGATAGTCGATCATGTCCACTGGCTGGGTAAAAAACACCCAACCGTGCGGCCAGAACAGTTACACCACCGCATGCTCGTCAATGATCCCTTTATGCATCGCCTGGTCGGCGATGACCGGCTCCTCGACATTGCTGAGCAATTCCTTGGCCCCGATATTGCGCTCTTTGCCGCGCATTATATTGCCAAACGGCCGCTGACGGGGCAGGCAGTAGGCTGGCATCAGGATGGCTCTTACTGGCCGCTGGAGCCGATGGAGGTGACAACCCTTTGGGTCGCCGGCACCGACTCGACCGTCGAAAATGGCTGTATGCGCATCATCCCCGGAACACAGCACAATCGTCTACTGACCCGCAAAGATATGATCAAGATGGACACCCAAGGCTACGTGCTTGATCTAGCCATCCACCCCGATGACATTGATGAGTCAGCCGCGATTGACCTGGAACTCAAGGCGGGGGATATCTCGATCCACAATCCAACCATCATCCACGGCTCGAATGCCAATCACTCGGACAAGTGGCGTGTGGGACTGACCCTGCGCTATATTCCCACCACAACGCTCGTCAAGATTGAGGGCCACGAAAATCTCTTGTTGCGCGGCAATGCTGTGCCCGCGGTGGCCAATGCTTATGCGGCGCGGCCACACTTTGTTGCTGGTGAACATATGCCCTTCCGCGGCGCTGAAGCGTGGCAGTAAATGATGATGACAACCAATACCCTACATGCCAAAGCCTATGGTTGCCTGCTGGGCGGCTTGATTGGCGATGCCATGGGTACCCCAACCGAAAATCTGGAGCCCAACGCGATTGCGCAACAATTTGGTTGGGTCGATGATTTTAGCGGCGACGGCACCGATGACTCGATCCTCAAGTATCTGCTCTGCGACGCATTGATCGCCACCGACGGCTACGCCACTGCCGATGATTGGGCGGCGGCCTGGCTGGCCAAACGCGCCACCATCACCGGCCCCAAACAGAATCGTTTTTTTGTCTCGGTCAAGCAGACGTTGAGCAAACTAAGCGCGGGTTATCTGCCGCGCATGGCCAGCATTGGCAACTTGCCCAGTTCCAGCTCAGCCATGAGTATTGCGCCGGTGGGTATTATCAACGCCGGTCATCCACGCGCCGCTGCGACCCAAGCCCAAGAGGTAGGCAGCCTGATCCACACCGGTGACGTGAGTTTTTGTCAGGATGGCGCCGCGGCCATTGCGGCCGCGGTGGCCGCGGCTTTTATGGCTGACGCAACGAGCGAGACAGTCTTGGCCGAAGCCACCCGTTATCTGAAACCAAAGAGCGGTGCGGAAGTGCGCGATCTGATCGAGCAAGCCCTCAGTCTGGCGAAAACGAGTGGCGATTATGAGACCTTTCGGGCCGCCTACCACAGTCAATTCCGCCGCCCGATTGCCTGCGACACGCGTGAAACCGTACCTGCAACCCTGGCCCTCTGCGCGCTGGCGCAAGGCAACCCGCGCACGGCGATCAGCTATGGTGCCAACTTTGGGCGCGATACAGATACGATCGCGACGATGGCCGGCGCGATCTGTGGCGCGCTACATGGAGTTGACGGTCTCCCCCCCGCGTGGGTGACAAAGATGCAGGCCAATTCGTTTGGTGATCAACAAGGGCTAGCGCGTAGGCTAGTCGATGTCGCAATCCGTAAAGCCCAGGCGGAGCGTGTTGCGTGGCACCAACTTTTAATTCACACCGGTAACAACGAATCGTCAAGGTGACGGTCACTGGCCACAAGCCGTTTAATCAACAAAAATTGGCGCAACGGGAAGGCAGAGGGTTGACAAGATCGCCCTGGGCTAAGGGAGGGGGGTACCCGGCCTTGTTCGGTAGCCCGGGTGCCCACTGGGCGCGTTGACGGCGGGGCGGGATGTCAATCCCCTAAGATCCCATTGAAGCAGAAATTTTAGTTAGCCAGTGACCATCACCTAACCCTTACCCAAAACAGAAAGCTGCAAACTATGACAACCAACCGTGTTGCCCTCGTCACCGGCTCACGCCGCGGCATTGGCCGGGCCATCGCCCTCACCCTGGCCGCTGAAGGCTATGATCTTGTCATCCACGACTACGAACTCGATGCCAACGCCGATGAGACCGTTGCGGAGATCCGCGCCTTGGGGCGGCAGGCATTACTGTTGCAGGCCGATCTGGGCGATAGCGCGGCGATTCGTACGCTGATCAGCCAGATTGTCGATCACTATGGCCGGATTGATGTGCTGGTCAACAATGCCGCCACCTGGGCCCACGAACCATTTCTAGAGATTAGCGAGGCGAATTGGGATCGCGTGGTGGATGTGGATCTCAAAGCGCCTTATCTCTGTTCGCAACTGGCCGCGCAACAGATGGTGGCGCAGCCCAAAGTTGAGGGCGTTGGGACGGGCGCGATTATCAACATCAGCTCAGTGCATCGTGTACGCATCTGGCAGAATGACACCGTCTATGGCGTCGTCAAAGCCGGCATCATGCGCCTGACGGAGAGCATGGCCTATGAACTTGGTCAACATGGTATTCGCGTTAATGCGATTGCGCCAGGTTATATTGATAGCCGCGTGCCGAACCCCAACGAGCCACCCATCGGTCAACCCGACTATGCCGGGCCGGTGATTCCTGTAACCCCCATGCGCCGGATTGGGGTGCCCCAGGATATTGCCGACGCGGCCGCATTTCTAGTCTCCGCGCGGGCCTCATTTATTACAGGGCAATGTTTGACGGTGGATGGCGGCTTTTTGTTGGGGGGGACGCCACGGGGCGGGTAAGGAATGGTAAATGGCGCCGTGGCAAGTACTCGCGGGTGTACTTGCGAGGAATGGCCGCAGCGCGGCGAGATCATTTACCATTCGCAATTGACAATTCACCATTTACAATTTTGGGTGAATTGTCAATGAATTGGCATCCTGGAGCCGGCTAAACCGTCATCAAGTGGTGTCGGTGAGTGTTTCAATAATTGATTGACGCCAGCGCCAGGCTACGATAGAATGCAGCCTGGCAAAATAAACATACCAATAGATTGATCATCAGCCATGACCACCATCACCTACCCGGACCTGCTACGTCGCCTTTACGATTTGCGCCTGTTGGCCGAACCGCCCCAACCCGGCGAGCGGTCGGGCACCTTTTCCAGCTATGACCGGCGCTCACGTTACAATGAGGCCACCGGCCACTACGAAGCATGGGATGCCAATGATGACGGCGCAGGGTATATCCGCCAAGAGGGCGAGAGCATTGTCGCCTTCGAGGCGCAAGGGCCCGGTGTGATCTGGCGCGTTTGGTCGGCACTGCCGGCGATTGGACATATTCGCATCTTTATCGACGGGCAACCAGAGCCGGTGATCGATTGTCCGTTCCGCGATTTTTTTGAACGATTTGGCGATGAAACTCCGCCGCTTAACTTTCCCGAGTTGGCCCCGACCCTCTCGCGCGGGCGCAATCGCTTTATCCCCATTCCGTATAACCAATCATGCAAAGTGTTGTTGGACCCAGGTTGGGGCCGCTACTATCACTTCACCTACACCACCTTTCCGGCTGGGACTGTGTTACCCCACTACACCCACAATCTCGACCGAACTTCAGCCCTTGCCCTAGCCGAGGCTGATCGTATCCTGGCGAATCGTGGTCGACGCCGGCCGGCAACCGGTGAACGCGCAACCTATCGCATCGAAGTGGCCGCCGGGGCGACCGTACCCGTCTGCACCCTCACCGGCAACCGCGCCATTACCGAAATACGGGTGGCAATGGCGCTGCCTGATCCCCCTGCCGACCGCTCCCTGCTACGCGAATTAACTTTAAGCATCACTTGGGATCAAGAGACAACTCCAAGTGTCTGGTCACCACTGGGTGACTTCTTTGGCAGCGCGCCCGGCGTTAATTTATACCGTTCGCTCCCCTTGGGGATGACTGAAGCAGATTTTTACTGCCGCTGGTATATGCCTTTTGCCGAACAAGCCGCGATCACCCTGACCAACGATGGTGACACCCCTCGCACCGTCACCTTTACGATTGACCATGAGGAGTTAACCCGCCCCGCCAGTGAACTGCTACGCTTCCACGCCAAATGGCACCGCGATGCTTTTCTCACCGAAGTGCAGCATAGCGGGCGTGAAATCGACTGGCCGCTGCTGTTGACAACCGGCCAAGGACGCTTTTGTGGTTTGCATCTCCACGTTTGGAACCGTTGGGCTGAGCCGGACGAGGCCGCGCGGGATTGGTGGTATGGCCGCTGGGATCAGAAAAACATTGATTGGTGGTGGGGCGAAGGCGATGAAAAGTTTTTTGTCGATGGCGAAAAATTTCCCTCCACCTTTGGCACCGGCTCGGAAGATTACATTGGTTATGCCTGGGCCGCCGAACCGCCTTTTCCCCCCTTCGAAAGTGCCTTTGCCTGCCAGCCTTACATTGAATTGAATGCGAATGGTCACACCTCCGTCAACCGCTTCCAGATCTGTGACAATGTGCCCTTCCAGCAAGCCTTTGAGGCTTCCATCGAGAAATATAAACCGAATCGCTGGGGCGAAGGCAATGACTGTCTCTACGCCACGGTGGTCTACTGGTATCAGCGTGCCGGCGAGGCGGATCGCTATGGGGCAGTGCCACGCAGCGAGCGCGTTGGTTATGATCAGTAGCCTGCAACCGTGCGCAGCTTAGCGCTTGACTGTGCCTAGCCACGCCCAATGGGCACCCGGTGACTGGCAGCAGGTCACTACCATGCCGCGCATGGTTCCGATCAACCGATTATTTTGCCGGTGATTTTTGAGCGCAGTGGGTGAAGTGTGGTAGGAGAGACAAACAAAGAGATGCAATGGTCAGCATGGTTATGATATAATCTGGATCTTGATCCAGGATCGCCAACAGGAGCATAGCCATGCCGAAGCCGGTGCAAGCGAGTACCTATAATTTTCGCCGCATTATCGAAGAAGGATTTCTATATGTCGATAAGACGCGCCAACTATATGAATTGGTACGCTACGGTATTGGTATCTTCTTTCTCGCCCGTCCGCGGCGGTTCGGCAAAAGCCTCTTGCTCTCGACATTGGCCGAGATCTTTCGCGGCAACAAAGAGCTTTTCCAAGGACTTTGGATCTATGAAAGCGATTACAACTGGCAAGAATACCCAATCATTCACATTGATTTCAGCCGCTATCAGGTTCAGAATGTTCAGGAATTAAAACAAAGAATCCAGCTCTACTTGCAGCAGATTGCCCAAGAATATAAGATCTCTCTTGAAGAAAACCCCTTTGATGTGCAGTGGGTAGAGTTGATTCTAAAACTCAGCCGTGAGCAACGGGTTGTCATCTTAATCGATGAATATGATAAGCCAATCCTCGATAACATTAACAATATCGAAGAGGCCAAAGCCATCCGTGATACACTCAAACGCTTTTACGGTGCGATCAAGTCGCTCGATGCACATCATCGTTTTGTCTTTATCACAGGCATCAGCAAATTTAGTCGCGTCGGGATCTTCTCTGACATGAACAACCTCAACGATATTACCATGAGCCCGCACTTTGCGACAGCCCTTGGTATTACGGAGGATGAACTTGAGCAGAACTTTCAAGAACACATTGCAGAAGCCGCACAGCGTAATGGGCTGGACGTTCCCGCAATACGGACCCAGTTGCGCCAGTGGTATAATGGCTTCTGCTTCGTTGCCAATTCTCCCAATGTATACAATCCGTTCTCAACCCTGCAGTTTTTCTACAACCAACGCTTCTCTAACTACTGGTTTGAAACCGGCACCCCAACTTTCTTACTCAAACTGATCAAAGAACGTGAATATAACATTGAACCGTTCGATCACCTGGAAGTACCAGAGCTGACCTTCAGCACCTATGAGATTGAAAGCTTGGCGTTAATTCCCCTGCTCTTCCAAACCGGCTACCTCACGATCAAAGATTTTCGGCGCGATCAGTTCGGCGAAATCTATACGCTGTCGTATCCCAATTACGAAGTAAAGAACGCTTTTCTCACCTACTTACTTAGCGCCTACAACGAAATGGAAACGGCCCTCTCCGAGAGCCATTTGCGGCGTTTACTTTACGCGCTGGATGCAAATGATTTACCCGAATTCTTTACAACTTTAGAAACCTTCTTTGCCAACATTCCCTATGATTTGCAGCTAGATTATGAGAAGTACTATCAGACGATCTTCTATCTGATTTTCCTCTTAATCGGTGTGCGCATTGAGGCGGAAGTAAAGACCAATCAAGGTCGGATCGATGCCGTGGTTGTTTTGCGCAACCACATTTACCTCTTCGAATTCAAATTAAACCAGAGTGCGGCAGCAGCGCTGCAGCAAATAAAAGAGCATGCATACCATCAAAAATATCGCCAACGCGGTAAACCCATAACCCTGATCGGGGCCAATTTTGATAGCAGCAAGCGACAAGTGGTAGAGTGGCAACAAGCAGCCGGCTAATGCTTAGCGCGAGTATCAATCGCGTGACACCTCAGCTCATCCAGCAGCCCCATTGCATACATTTCTGTAGCACAGTAAACAAGGAAGAAGCCGATGCCCAACTATGACTTAACCGGCCAGGTCGCGATTGTCACCGGTAGTGGCAGTGGGATTGGTCGCGCGGTGGCGCTGCGTTTTGCCCGCGAGGGCTGCAAAGTAACCGTGGCTGATCTGAACGAAGCTGCAGCGGCGGGTGTTGCCGACGAAATCAACGCGCAAGGTGGTGAAGCGCTGGCACTGGCCGTCGATGTGACGCGCAAAGCTGCGGCAGATCAGATGGTACAGGAAACGGTAGCCCGCTTTGGCCGCCTCAACATCCAATTTAACAGCGCCGGCATTGCGCGTGTAGCAACACTCTTAGAAACCGACGAAACCACTTGGGAAGCGATCATGGCGGTGAATGCCAAGGGCACCCTCTTCTGCGCCCAAGCCGCCGCCCACCAGATGATCGCGCAGGGCAGCGGTGGCCGGATTATCAACAACGCCTCGGCAGCAGGCAAGATCGCACCAGGTCGCCTGCCGATGGGGGCTTATTCGGCCAGCAAACATGCCGTCGTTGCGTTAACCAGGCAGATGGGCTTGGAATGGGCCGTGCACGGCATCCTCGTCAACTGTGTCTGCCCCGGCATTGTCGATACCCCCATGTGGGACCTGATCGACCGCGAGATGGCCAGGCGCGATGGTGTCCCCATCGGCTCCGTCAAAGCCCAGATTGCGGCCACCATTCCGATTGGCCGCATCGAACAGCCGGAAGACGTCGCCAACATGGTCGCCTTTCTGGCCTCATCTGATGCGGCCTATGTCACGGCCCAAGCGGTGGATGTCAGCGGCGGGCGCATTCCGTACTAACGACCATTCATTTAACCAACCATCATCCAGTAGGTCTAAACCATGAACATTGACAAACAATATCCCTGTGTGGCGGACATGGAGCGCGTGGCCATGCAGCGGATTCCTGGCTTTATGCTTGAGTATGTGCGCTATGGATTGGGGGGCGGCGTTTCGGTACAAAAAAATCGTGACGCGCTCAACACGGTCGAATTGATGCCCCGCTATCTCTCCGAGGCCAGCAACCCGGATCTGCGCCAGACGCTCTTCGGGCACACCTATGATGCGCCCTTTGGGGTCGCGCCGATTGGGCTGGCCGGGTTGGTCTGGGCAAATGCCGAGCGGATCTTAGCGGCGGCAGCCAAAACGCACAACGTGGCTTTTACCTTGAGCACGGTGGCAACCATCACCCTGGAAGAGGCGCGCCAGATCGCCGGCACGAATGGCTGGTTCCAACTCTATTCCCCGCGTGATCCCGAAGTGCTGAAGGATATCCTTAAGCGCTGCCGAGAGGCGGGCTATGAAAACTTGTTAGTGACCGTCGATGTGCCTTATGCGACGCGCCGCGAACATGATATCCGCAATGGGCTGGCCGTTCCCCCCAGTTTTGACTTCAAGACGCTCTGGCAGATGACGAGCCACCCACAATGGGCATTGCGCATGTTGGCGGCAGGCGTGCCGGAGTTTGTCAATCTGAAACCCTACCTGACCGATGGCAAATCGCGCAATGTGAACAAATCAATCCGGGCGTCGACCAAATTTATCAGCGGCCGGCTGGGCGGCCATGTCACAGCGGAACGTTTTGCCTTTATACGCGAGCTGTGGCCCGGCAAGTTGCTGGCCAAAGGGGTGCTCGATCCCGGCGATGCCAAAGGGTATCTGGCCTTGGGCGCGGATGGGCTGGTCGTCTCCAATCATGGCGGCCGCCAGCTTGACGCCGCGCCCTCGGCGGTGGCCGTCTTACCGAGCATCCGCGCCGCGGTCGGACCCAATATCCCGTTGATTGTCGATAGTGGCGTCCGTTGTGGGCTCGATATTGCGCGCATGTTGGCCCTGGGTGCCAACTTCGTGCTGATGGGACGCCCATTTCTCTATGCCCTGGCCGCGTTGGACCGTCAAGGGGGAGAACATGTCATGAAAATCCTCAAGGCTGAGTTAGAGGCCGCGATGGGGCAAATTGGCTGTCCAAGCTTGCAGGAACTGCCTTCGTTCCTGGTTTGTCATGGGCAGCAGGCACGGGTTGCGTAAAATTGAGCCACAGAGGACACGGAGAGCACAGAGAACACAGGGTAAATCGTTGGTGGCGACGATGCGCTATACCTCATCAAAAGGACAACGCCCATGAGTAGGGGCAAGGCATGCCTTGCCCCTACTCATGGCAGTAGTCATAACAAAAATCGGAGAATGTAACGAATGAGTCAACAGCAGAATAATATGCAATCGCCAGCAGTCGGTGAACCGAATCTACCGCGCGCCTTTGATTTGGTGATGCAGATGATGGCGATCCCGGGCAAAACGGGCGACGAAAATGGAGTGGCCGACTTTATTACCGAAAAATTGTTAGCCGCCGGTGTACCTGCCGCCGCGCTGCAACGGGACAATGCCCATCACCAAACCGCGTTGCCTGGTAATACGGGTAATCTGATCCTCAAACTAGACGGCACCCTGCCTGGGCCACGCCGGCTGTTGTCGGCGCACATGGATACGGTGCCGATCTGTGTCGGCAGCAAACCAGTGCGCGATGGGCAGATTGTTTACGCCGCCGATCCCACCACCGGGTTAGGGGCGGATGACCGCGCCGGGGCGACAGCGATTCTCTGCGCCGCGCTGGAGATCCTCGAACAGCAGCTACCCCATCCACCGCTGACCTTTTGCTGGTTTATCCAGGAAGAGATTGGGTTGCAGGGGGCCAAATTTGTCGATCTCGCAACGCTGGGTAATCCGCAGTTGGCCTTTAACTGGGATGGTGGTGCGCCAGAAAAGTTGAGCGTGGGGGCCACAGGGGCCTATCGCACCCACGTAGTGATTGAAGGGTTGGCCAGCCATGCGGGAGGGTCGCCGGAAAAAGGGATCAGCGCGATTGTGATTGCCGCCCGCGCCATCGCCGACATTGAGCGTAACGGCTGGCATGGCTTAGTCCAGAAGGGCGATAAAAAGGGCACCAGCAATGTTGGTTTTATCAACGGCGGCGAGGCGACCAATGTGGTCACTGATCATGTCGAGTTGCGGATCGAAGCGCGCAGCCATGACCCTCACTTTCGCCAGGAGATGCAGGCGGCCATCGAAACTGCCTTTCACCAAGCGGTGAGTGAGGTGAAGAATGTCGATGGCCAAACCGGCAAGGTGATCATCAACAGCAACCTGCAATATGAGTCCTTTGTGTTGGCCGATGACGAGCCCTGTGTCCTGGCCGCGGAAGCCGCCAGCCGGGCGATTGGCCGCGAACCGGCGCGGGCGATTGTCAACGGCGGGCTTGATGCCAACTGGCTCAGCGCCCGTGGCATTCCATCGGTGACCATGGGTTGCGGACAACGTGATCCACACACCGTCAAAGAGACGCTCAATATCGACGATTTTGAAGGGGCCTGTCGCATTGCCTTGCGCCTGGCCACGGGAACGGAAGGAAACTAGCGCTGATGAATCATGATACGCCATCAGCAGGCACCACTGCCCCCGCTGACCAAACAACGGCACAATCGCCCAATGACCAATCACCTATTGCCAAAGCGGTCGCCGGCCTAAAGTTCCGTGCCATTGGCCCGGCGCTGATGGGCGGGCGAATTACCGATATTGCCGTCCACCCGGCCAAGCCACACACTTGGTATGTGGCGGCTGGTTCCGGTGGGGTTTGGAAGACGACGAATGCCGGTGCCACCTGGCAGGCGATCTTTGCCGATCAGCCATCCTATTCGATTGGCTGCATTACGATTGACCCCACTAATCCCGCAATTGTCTGGGTCGGTACGGGCGAAAATGTGAGTGGCCGCCATGTCGGGTGGGGCGATGGGGTCTATCGCAGCCTTGACGGTGGTCAGACGTGGCAGCAGATGGGGTTGGCCAAGTCCGAGCACATTGGCCGGATTCTGGTTGATCCACGCGACAGCAATACCGTTTTTGTGGCGGCCACTGGCCCGCTCTGGTCCGCTGGCGGGGATCGGGGTCTCTACAAAACCAGCGATGGCGGCACCAGTTGGACGCTGGTGCTGGGCATCAATGAAAACACCGGTGTCACCGACATTGCCTTTGCACCCGGCAACCCGAATACGATCTACGCCGCGGCCCATCAACGCCGCCGCCACATCTGGTCACTGCTCAACGGCCCCGGTTCCGGCCTTTACAAATCGACTGATGGGGGCACCAATTGGCGGCGGCTCAAAACCGGGCTACCAGAAGGCGATATGGGCAAAATCGGCTTAGCCGTCACCCCCGCCGCGCCAGAAGTTGTCTATGCCACGATTGAGGCCAACGAAAAAGAGAAGGGCTTCTACCGCTCCACCGACCGCGGCGAGCGCTGGGAGAAGCGCAACGCCTATATTTCCGGCGGTACCGGTCCCCACTACTACCAGATCATCACCGCGTCACCCCACAATGCCAACCTGGTCTACCAGATGGATGTCTTTATCCACGCCACGCGCGATGGCGGCAAAAGCTTTAACCGCGCCGAAAGCGGGGCGAACAAACATAGCGACAATCATGTGCTCTGGATCGACCCCGCCGATGGTGAGCACCAACTGGTGGGCTGTGATGGCGGACTCTACGAGTCTTTCGATGCAGGCGAGAGTTGGCGCCACTTTCCCAATCTGCCCCTTTCGCAGTTTTATCGTTTGGCCCTTGATAACAGCGAACCCTTTTACAATATTCTCGGCGGGGCGCAGGATTTGGGGACGCTCTACGGACCATCACGCACCTTGAATATTGAAGGAGTACGCAGCCAAGATTGGTATGTGCCGTTAGGAGCTGATGGTTATCACGTTGCCTTTGACCCCACCGATCCGAATACTTGTTACATGGAGTGGCAGGTCGGCAATCTCTACCGCTATGACTGTCGCAGCAAAGAGGCCATCGAGATTCAGCCCCAAGCAGCTCCCGGCGATCCGCCCGAACGGTGGAATTGGGACACCCCGATCCTGATCAGCCCCCATTCGTCCGACCGGCTCTATGTGGCCTCGCAACGGCTTTGGCGCAGCGATGACCGCGGCGATTCGTGGCGCGCCATCAGCCCCGATCTGACGCTGGGGCGCTTTCGTTATGATCTGGAATTGGTGGGCCAGGTCTGGAGTGTGGATGCGCTTTATGACAATGGGGCGATGTCCCACTACGCGACCATCACCACGCTGAGCGAGTCACCGGTAGTCGAAGGGCTGCTCTACGCTGGGACCGATGACGGCCTAATCCAGGTCAGTGAAGATGGCGGGGGCACGTGGCGAAAAGCGTCGGCATTGCCTGGGTTACCGGAATATGCCTTTATCAACGGGGTCGTGGCTGCACAAAACGAAGCTGACACCGTCTTTGCGGTGGCCGATTCGCACAAGACGGGCGACTTCACCCCCTATGTCTTTGTAAGCCATGATCGCGGCCAAAGCTGGCACGCAATCAGCGGTGACCTCCCTGCCGGCACGATTGTCTGGGCATTGGTGCAGGACCATGTACAGCCGGAGCTGCTCTTTCTGGCCACCGAGTTTGGCCTCTATTTCACCCCAAATCGCGGGACGAACTGGCACAAACTCAAGGGCAACGTGCCAACAATTTCATTCCGCGATCTCAAGCTCCACCGGCGCGATGAGGATCTCGTGGGGGCTTCCTTTGGCCGTGGCTTCTTTGTTTTAGACGACTACTCTTCACTACGCGAAATTTCTACCGGGGCATTGGAAAACCCGATTCATCTCTTTGCGGTGCGCGATGCCTGGTGGTATGTGCCCTATCTGCCCATGCAGTCGCGCGGGCAAGGCGAATTGGGCAGCAGCGCCTTTAAAGCCGAGAATCCGCCGTTCGGCGCGGTCTTCACTTATTACCTGGCCGAAAAATCCCTCTCCACACGTGACGCGCGCCACAAAATCGAAAAAACATTACGCGAGCAAGGGGAAAACATCCCTTTCCCTGGCTGGGATCAGCTTCAGCAAGAGGCCAACGAAAACCAACCGCGTGTGCTGCTCCTCGTCCGCGATGGGGCCGATCAGCCGGTACGCTGGCTCGAAGGGCCGGCCGACGCGGGTTTGCAGCGCATCAGTTGGGATCTCCGCTTGCCACCGCCAGACCCGATTGAGCTAAAGCAGCCTGATTTTGTTGCGCCGTGGGATCCCCCACCCCAAGGCCCGCTTGCCGCGCCAGGGCAATACAGTGTTACCCTTTACCTGGAAACAAGCAGTGGGCTAGCGGCACTGGGGACCACGCAAACCTTTACGGTCAAGGCGTTACCCACCATCAGTGCAGAAACCGACTTTGCCGCGGTCACCGCATTTCAGCGGGCGACCAGCGAGTTGCTGCGCCAGGTCACGGGTGCCGGCGTCGAGATCGGCCAGGCCCAGCACCGGGTGGCCCATTTACGGGCGGCCTTGGTTGCCACACCACGGGCAGACCACGCACTCTTTGGGCAGGTGGATGCGTTAAAGGCCGCACTTGCCGAGCTGGAGCGGCGGTTGAATGGCGATAAACGGCGTGAAGAACGCGATGAGCCGGCCACCCCAGCCATCCGTGACCGTGTGCTACGGGTGGCAAGCAGCCACTGGCAGACGCGTCAAGCCCCAACCACGACCCACCGCCACAGTCTCGACCTGGCCCAAGCTGAATTGGCAGCCCTCGTGCAGGAGCTGGCCAAACTCATCGAGCAGGATCTTGTCCAACTGGAAACTGATCTGGAAGCGGCCGGAGCACCCTGGACGCCGGGGCGGCGGTTGGTGCCGTAATGCATAGACGCTACTTAAAGCGCTTATGGAAATTAAGTAAATCATTGGGTAAACAACCATCACCCGGCGATGAATCGCCTGGCTAGCGAACAGCGCCCGCTGAAGCGGGCTTGTGCAGCCGAAAAGCCCGCTTCAGCGGGCGCTGTTCGCTAGCCAGGCGGCTTTAGCCCCTGGCGTTCCCGGTCTACCGAAACATTTATTTAATTCCCATTAGCGCTAACACAGTGTTACGGAAATTATGCTAGTTTACCCGTAGGTCATCGCCTCCGGCGTGACAGCTCGCTAAACCATCAAACCTTGCGTAACACTGCACTAGGCTTGGATCGGCTCCTTGGCAAAGACCTCGTCATAGGACTTCAATGCAATACCACCCAGCCGTTCCGCCATGCCTCGATAGGCGGCACGACGAGTATTCCACGCATTCGCGCGCTCAACCTGTTCCAACAAGTCGCAGAGGTGGAGACAGACGACATCATCATACTCTGCTTTGGTCAATGCCATCATTTCGCCGGTGACGCGATTGCGGATGGGGTAGCTCTCTTTGTCTTCCGCGGTCTGCGCATCGAGGGTGGCGCGATCCATGAAACAGTTGATGAAGGCGATCTTCTCAGCATAATCCCCAATGAGGGCCTGTAGTTCTGGTCGCTGCGCTAACGGCAACGTAAACCCCTGAAACTGCTGCGTGCCATAGATGGAGTGGAAGAGCGCGGCGAAGCAGAGGTCATCGGAACCGCCCCATGCTTTCATATCATTGTAGACACCGATGGCATGGGCAAGATAACTCTTCTCGGTGTGACCAATGTCGGCAGTCCCCAGCGCAACCAGATAGTCGGTCAGTTGTTTGAAGGTCGGTTTCATGGTTAGGTTTCCTTTGCGTTTGAGTGAGAATGGCGGAATGATAGGTGGTATATCGCTTTAGTGGGCAGCAAAGACTTGGTCAATGGCCAGTTCAAAACCAGCCAATAACACCGATGTTGCCATTTGCCCCGATTTGAATTCACCATGCACGCGATAGCGCTTGCCCTGGAGTTCAAGCACGGTGATCAGTTGCTTTTGCGGATCGACGATCCAATATTCAGGAATACCGGCACGGGCATACTCTTGGCGTTTTGTCTTGTAGTCATGTTGCGGATTATCCGGGCTGACGACTTCCATGACCAGATCAACATCACGCCAGTGGGTTTGGTCCTGAAGCGCTAGCTTTGCGGCTGCAATGAAAATGATATCGGGTTCGCGAAACTTTTCAGGCCAGAGTTCAATCGGCAATGGCGCGGAGAGAACTTCGCCAAGCTTGCGGATAGTGATAAAGGACCAGATCATCCGTTGCAAGAAAAAGACAATATCCTGATGTTTGGGGGATGGCATCGGCAAGACCGATACATGGCCGTTGGCGTATTCGACTAGATGGTTGGTTTCCAGGCTCAGATAGTCATCCACGCTCCATTCCCCTTGCGCCGGGAAGAGATGGGCGATCTCCCAGGCCGGTTCGGCTGGTGGATTAACAAGACGTTCTGCAGTTTTCATCTTTACCTCGCCAATCTTTAGCTGGCTACTGCGTACAAACTGACGTGATCAGTGCCAGTAAATATACCATATCGCTCCCATGAGAGCGATTTTCTGCGAACATATAAGAATTTAACTGGGTAATGCAAGCGGTCGACCAAAGATGATTCTGGCACTAATTTGTTGTTCAACCGCGCCATCTACACAGTGGTGGTGCATCACATCATACAGCTGTTGATCAAATTCAGCCGTGCGTGCAGCCCCCATACGCTCACGCGAAAAACCATTGCCGGCATGAAACGCTTCAATCCAGGCCGCCAGCGGTTGACGAAAGGAAACTGCTGGCGTTTCGCACACACCGACCTGCTGAAAGAGTCCACGTTGCTGGAGTTCATCGGCAATGGTCAGCATGGAATAGGGTTGATAATCCTGATTCAGCGAGAATTGGGCAACAATGGCAGTCAGTTCAGCCGGCCAGCCATTGCCGACAGATCGCGTTTCAACCACTGCGAGATAGCCATTGGTGCCGAGCAACTGCACAAAACGCGGCAAAGTGACAGCCCACGGTATCCAATGTAAACTGGCCGCGGCGACAATCAGTGCATAGGCCGGCTGTAAATCGACCTCCTCAATGCCCCCCACGATCCAGTTGATGCGCGGATCAGCGCCATAGGGCAATTGTTTACCTGCCGCAATCATCGCCGCCGAAATGTCAACCGCATCAATCGCATCCACATAGGGCAGCAGCCCACGGGTCATCTCTCCTGTGCCACAGCCGGCGTCCAAAATGCGCAACGGTGAGACCGCGTGATCGATCAGCTCGGCCAAAAACGTAAAGGTCTGGGGTGGGTAGGGTGGACGATGGGGATAGGCCGCGACCACACTGGCATCTTGAAAAATGCTGGCATAGTCAACACTGAACTGTTTGGGTTGGGGGTTCATCTGGATAACCTCCGGTTGGTCGCAAGGATGGGGCAAAGGAGTGGCGCGTCTAACACGGCAAAGAGGGGCAGAAGCCATTGTCCAGCCTGTAGCGCCCAGGTCTGCATGGTCAATCCGCCCTGGTTGAAGCGATCCGTCAAGTGCCGGCGCAACCGGTCGCGGGCATATTGTAGGCGCTTTTTGATCGTGGTCACTGGCAATTTAAGAGCCTGGGCAACCTCGCGAATTGAGTAACTGTCAAGATAAAAAAGCTGGACGACAGCCCGTTCGTGTTCGGGTAGATCGGCAACGGCACCCAACACACAAGCAATGATCGCCTGCGCGGCATCTTCATCGGCGACCAACTGGGCCAAGTCCGCCGTTGTGATCAGGGTCGTTTCCAACGTCTCAAAAGATAGATTCACTGGTCGTTTACCACGCGTAACGCGGTGACAATGGGTATGGACAATGCGGCGCAACCAACCAGGAAACGCAGCTGGTTCACGCAACTGATCTAACTGTTGGTATGCAGTCAGAAACGCTTCTTGGGTGACATCTTGGGCCAGTTGCGCATCCCCCAACAACTGATAAGCGTAAGTGACCACCATTGGACGAAAATGGGCAACAAGCTGGGCGAATGCCGCGTGACGTTGACTCGGCGCGCTTTGTTCAGCGCGTATGGCTATGACCAATAATTCGTATGATTGCATCTTGTGCTCCTTTCTTGGAAATAAGAGCCATCAGTTGCCCAAAAGGTGACAGGAGGCCGCGCGCCAGAATAAGAATTAAATGATAAGTAGTTCTGGAAGCCCATGAAGCAAAACAGGAACAATATTCAGGACAACAATTGGAGCTTCCCTACGCCATCGTGGTGCAAGCATCATACCACGATCAGGAATTGCAGCAATGGGACCATCGGCGGCATACAATACATTCATTACCGCTGCTTCAAGACGCTCCAATATCCGAGGCATGGGAGTAACGGGCGCAACAAAGATTCGAAAATTCATTAGCTGTTCATCAGCAGCTAGCCGGATCTCACTGCGTCGGTCATTGTATTCATTCTGCTTTTCGACAGAACGTTGTTTAAACCAAAATCCATGCCAAATCTCCTGCCTTACACCTTGCTTCAATGCAGTTATGTCAAAGAGGGTATAGATACCGGACCGATAGGCGCGGGTATGTTCTCGAAATCTCTTACCGAATGGGCGGCGAGTGATTCCGGCTGCATATATCAGATAACCATCAACATACTCTACAGTCCATAAGTAGATACCACAACTAATCGCTACGTCAGCCTTATCCAAAGAAGTAAGGCTACTAGCAAAGGATAGTCCAGGCCATTGAAATGGTCCTTCCTATTTTAATTCAATTTTATTTTGCTCGCTCACAATTAAAGATTCCATAATCAATCTACAGACAAACCTACGATAAATGGCGAAGGAGTTTTGCCACAAAGCGCGCCAAGTGCGGTTCGCAACGCGTCAATGGCAGTTGATCAAAGGCAAACCAGGCGACGGCGTGAAACTCACCGACATCATAAGCCAGCGCCGCGCTTACTTTGCCGTGCAGGACATACCAGAGCGAGACATCGGTATGGCCGGCACTATGCCCTTGCGTATCGGTCACCGTGAGGAAGATCGGCTCGGGCCAGACAAAGTCGGCGACCAATCCCAATTCCTCTTGCGCCTCGCGGATTGCGGTTTGCTGCGGGTGTTCATCTGGTTCGACATGGCCACCGCTGGGCAACCAGAGGCCAGCATCCCGATGATCACCCAGCAAAATCTGACGCTGGGCGAGATCAACCACCACAAAGTAGGCGACGAGATGTTGGGGTGGGGTCGCTGGTTTTTGTGTGCGAAAGAGGGGAACACCTGATTGCAGCCAGGTCAACGTCTGTGCGATTTGCGCCGCTTCCAGCTGATCGTAGGGATGTAGGGATTGGATGAGTGTGCGAATGGTTTCGTGCATATGATAAAAATGGTCCTATGGGTGTATAACTAGCCACAGAGAACACAGAGAGCACAGGGACCACAGAGTGGATAATCAGCATTTATTCTCTGTGTGCTCTGTGCTCTCCGCATCTCTGTGGCAAAAGTGTCAAGCAAATGATTGATTTACCGCTAGCGGCTCAATGTTCAAATCAGTAATTGTGATGCTGCTGGCATGGGCAAAGAGAAAGAGACGGTCCCCCTGGCGCTCGGGGCAACGGTTGACGATACAGCGCCGCCCATCCACACAGACATCGATCAGATCTGCATAGAGCACGATCTCCAGCGTAAAAGGGCGGTCTAAGCCTGCCACCGCCGTTATTATCTCCTCATGTAATTTGACAATTTGTGCGACGGGCTGAAAGAGTAGATCATACCCTACTTCAAAATTGCCAGTCCCGCGCAGACGTAGGCCAAAGTTGCCCACTGCGCCTTCTGGCCGGCAACGCAGCGTGATCCGCACATTTTGGGGAATCTCGGTGAGCATCCCGACGACAAGGCCCGCTTTCCCATCAAGCTGCAGGTTACCGTCAACCGTAGCCACACCATCCGTCAGTGCGATCACCGGGCGCGCAATTGCCGGTGCGGTGGGCGGAGTCAACTCGGGGACAAAGCCAAGAGACAAGGTGCCATCGGTCTGTTGGATCAACTCGCGGAAAAGGAGATGGCCACCCCATTGTAGGCGACCATCATCTTGGCCCCCTTCGCGCGTCCCCAACCAGGCGACCCCGATCCGCCGGTTGCCGGTGAAAGGGGTGCTCTTCATCACACGCGCCAGCCGCCCATCCAGCATGTCAACCGCCGGCGTTTGCCAGGGTCCAAGGGGATGGCGCGCCATCCGATAACGGGCAACCAGTGAATTGCTAAAGATTAGATAATACCAGCCATTCCAGGCAAAAAGTTCGGGGCATTCCGGCGCATCAGGATAGCCGGGGATCAGAAAGGGTTCCACCTGTTGCCACTGCTGGAGATCCGTAGAAACGAGCTGGGCCAAACAGCCGCCATAGTTCGTCACCCGATAAGGTTCCAACTGGGCGGTCACCAACAGATGAAACAGACCGGTGGTGGGATCTTGAAAGACGTGGGGATCGCGGAAATGATAAGGCGAGTAACCTGTCGGTGGGCTAGCCACTGGGTTGGGTTGCTGCTTAGTAAAATTGATCCCATCTGTGCTGGTGGCCAGGCTCAGATGTTGGGTCCGGTCGCGGTGGCGGGTGGCATAAAAGCCATAATAGATGCCCCCGTGAAAGAAGACCGATCCAGTACAGATCGACCCTTCGCTCGCGTCGGTGATGCCAATCGCCAGCCCGTGATCAGTCCAATTGATCAGATCGGTTGTCGTCGCATGTGCCCACTGGTGACCACCTAAGCCACCCAACGCTTGATGGTGCTCTTCATCGAGCAGGTAAATGAGATGAAAGACTCCATCATGAAAAAAGGGCATGGCATCGCCGGCAAAGTAGCGCCCACCAGGGCGGAAGTATTGAAGCATTTTGTTGTTCCCATCGTCTGCTGGTATGCTATCTTTTATCAATCATTAATTTTTCGTTTAGAAAGCAATTGTTATGTCAACACCCAAGCTTGCTGTTCAAGTGTACACCATCCGCGACTTTATCAAAACTGCCGATCATTTTGCCGAAAGCATGCAACGGGTCCGGGCCATGGGCTATGACGGCGTCCAACTGGACTTTGAACACCACCCCGATGTGCCCGCCACCGCCATCAAACAGGCCTGTGATGACGCC
This sequence comes from Caldilineaceae bacterium, assembly GCA_022842065.1. The sequence continues at coordinate 28,432 of JALHQH010000035.1, read as the reverse complement.
GGGCTAACCATCTGCATCAGCCACTTTGGTTATGAACTTTTCGAAAGTGAGCTAGACGCGATTATTGAGCGCCAGCAGATCTGGGGCTGTCACCAGACCGCGATCGTCGCCATGCCAAGCACTTTTCACGCGGCGGGTGCGGCGGGGTATCGCCGCTTTGCGGTGGAAGCCAGCGCCATCGGCGAGCGGTTGGCCGGTGCTGGGATCACCCTGAGCTACCACAACCACAGCTATGAATTTGTCCGCTTTGGGCAGCAGACGGGGCTCGACATTATCTTTAGTGACAGTGACGCACGTTATCTCCACGCCGAGATCGACACCTATTGGGTGCAACATGGTGGCGGCGATCCGGCCGCGTGGATCCGCAAAGTGGCGGGACGGATGGGGGTAGTTCATTACAAGGATCTGGCCATTCTACCCGATGGGCAACAGGTCTTTGCCGAGGTCGGCGAGGGCAATCTGAACTGGGGGGCGATTGTTGAGGCCACCATTGCGACGGGCGTGCCCTGGATTGTGGTGGAGCAGGATCGCTGCCGCCGCGATCCCTTTGAGAGTTTAGCCATAAGTTACCACTATTTAAAAAGAAATATCATTGATTGGCAAAAGGAAGCGATCTAAACATGCTAAATGTTGGTTTTATCGGCTTAGGTGATATGGGCCTCTATCAGGCCAACTCGTTTGCGCAGGTTACGAGTTGTCAACTTGTCGCCGGCGCGGATCCCTCGCCCGAGATGCGGGCGCGTTTTGCCCAAAGTTATCCGAACGCGCAACTTTATACGACACCAGCGGAATTACTGGCGCAGCCAAACATCGACGGTGTCGTGATTGCCGTGCCCACCGGCTATCATCAGCAGGTAGCTGCCAAAGCGCTGGCCGCGGGCATGCCCGTCCTGTTGGAAAAGCCAATGGCGCGCACAGTGGCCCAATGCCAACAGTTGATTGAGCAGGCGGCGCAGACGAATACCCTCTTGATGGTCGCGCACTGCCGCCGTTTTGACCCCTATTGGACCGCCTGGGGCAACAAGGTAACGGCAGGCGAACTCGGTACGCCGATCCTCTGGCGTGATGCCAGGGCGCGCATCAATGCGCGCAATTGGTTCATGGACGATGAAATGGGCGGTGGTCCGCTCTTGGATGGGGCGATTCATAACTATGATTTCGCCAACTGGATCTTTGGCGAGCCGGAAAGTGTTTATGCCAGTGCGCTCAAGCTCAACCCCAATGTCAGCGCGGTTGATACGGCCTCCGCGATCATCCGTTACCGCGCCGGTCATCAGCTCATGGTCTCGTGGAGTTGGGGAGCCAAGGGCACCACGCTGCATGACATTATCGGGCCGGCTGGCTTTATTCAATTTGGCACGGGTTCATTCACACCGCCGGCAGAAGAAAAGGGAGAATACCAATACTGCACCCTTACCGACCGCGATGGGCAAGAATCATTGATCAAAGTGGCGGCCCAACCGGATATGTACGTCCGCCAGGCCGAGCACTTTTTGGCCTGTATCCGCGGCGAGGCAGTCTGTCAATCGCCTGGGACAGAAGCGATCAAAGCAGTGGCCGTGGCCGAAGCGATTCTGCAATCGACACGCGACGGCAAAATTCAAACCCTTACCTGGTAAATAAAATCGGTGTTCCTTACTATCCGTGTATAGCAAGCTGTTTTGTTGTATACCCGGATAACAAGGAACACCGAGAGAAAATAGGAATCGATCTATGCAAGTTGGAATCAGTCAGTTAGTCGCTCGCGATCTATCCCTGAACGATTTTCTCCAGCAGGCGGCCCAAAGCGGGTACGAGGTCGTCGAACTCTGCCTGCAACAGCAAGGTGACCTAACGCCGATAAGCACGCCCGCGAGGTTGGCGGAGATTGTCGAATCAGCCACCGCCCACAACCTTGCCCTCGGCTCAATGACCCATAGCCACTGTACCGGCAATTTGCTTGACAGCGGCGCAGCACAACAGACCAGCGTTCGCGAAACCCTCGCAGGTTTACAGATCGCTGCGGCCTTGGGGATCAACTGTACGCTGCATACGTTGGGCCGGCTGGGCCCGGATCTCTATTACGATGATGCTTATCGGAATGGGATACAGGCATTACAACAGATCGCGGAAACCGCGGAGCAGTTGCAAATCGCGGTCGCCGTGGAATTTGTCTGGAACGGCTTTCTCTTTAGTCCACTGGAGATGAAGCACTTTTTAGATGAGGTGGGCAGCCCTTACATCGGCTTCTATTTTGACCCCGGCAACATGGCAGTTTTTCAATATCCCCACCATTGGGTGCGGATCGTCGGCGCGCACATCAAGATGGTGCATCTCAAGGACTGGCAGGGCCGCGCGCTCAATGGCAGTTGGCCGGCGCTGCTGAAAGGCGAGATCGACTATGTTGCCATGAATCGCGAGTTGCGCGCCATTGGCTACGACGGCCCCATGATCAGTGAAGTGCCACCCGATGTTGCTTCCTTCGCCGAAACCGCCGCGGCCATTCGGCAGATTATTGGGATGTAGGGGCATTATTGCCGAAGAGAGCGTTCGTCTGCACCTGGATCTCGGTCCAGGTTTCGAGCACACCGAGTTTCTCGGTCCATTCGGTGATATAGGCCAGGTCGAGTTCATCAGCACAAAAAGCGATGATGCTGGCAATGTCGCGCACATGTTTGGTCTGTTGGCTCAGGCTGAAGTAGTAGACTTTGTTGACGATCAGATCTTCCGGCGAGTGGACGTAGACTTCGCCGATGGACCGACCAATCTTGACTAAACGACGGCGGGTCAGCGAAATGCGCCGATATTCGTCATTATCACGCAGCAGGAAAAGCTCTGCCTTGTAGCCACTACTGCCATGAATTGCGTTGATCGGCAGATCACCTTCCGGCATAATCAACAGATCGATAATGATGTCAAAGGGCACATTCATTTCGCGCTTTTTCAATTCCTGCGATAAAGGATAAATCCCTTCGGCGGTCAAATTGATCACAACATCAAGATCACGCGTGGTACGTGGTTCGCCCCAAGCGTTGAGGGCGACAGCACCACCAATCAGATAATCTACCCCAGCCGCTTCAATGGCATCGATTACAGTGCGGACAAAAGCTTCAAAATCAGGTTGTGCATCTGCCATTATTCACATTATTTCTGTTGTTTGCGCTGCGCAGTTAACCATTGCATCATCTGACCGCTGCGCACAATCATGAACGCAGCTTCTTCGCTTAAATTGGGCTCGCGCGAGCGCAAACGATCAGCCGCCGCAGTTTCAGTAAACCGCAGCATTGAAAGCATCTGCGCAAAGCGTTCAGCCGGCGTCAACTGGCGTAAGATGGCAATCTGCGCCAGATCAATCTCAGCCACCGCGCCGGCAATCATCCGGCGGATGCGCGCATCGACAACAAAAGGTGGTCGTGGTTTTGGGCTAGGTCTTGTCATCAGTTATCTGCGCTCCTTCCCCTGCTCAACATACAATTGAGCACAGTATAACATATTTCGTACTCAATGAGTTGTCTCGTGTCTCCCTGTCTCGTGTCTCCCTGCCTCGTGTCTCCCAGTCCCGTGTCTCCCAGTCCCGCTAAGTATAAAGCACAGAATTATCCGCGCCAAAGCCGTTTGCTTCAAAGGCATCGGCAAAGCCTTCATTGAACCAGCGCCCAGTGGCACTGAGATAACGAAAGGCATAACGCCGGCCAATCTCCAGCGTGACGGTTGTGCTATGATGGCCATTCGGGCCGGGCTGGAGCGGATGGGCATGCGGCGACCAGTCGTTAAAATCACCAACGACCGCGACCGGATGCTGGGGATGGGTCGAGGGCAGCGCAAAGGTGACCTGCACTTGATTGCGCTCTTTAATGGGCTGTCGTTGAATCATGAATAACTCCCTTGCTTGATGATAGGACACTAAAACAAAACTCCCCACCGGCAGTCGCTGGTAGGGAGTTTTGTAATTGACAGCATAACGATTGCCTAGCACAACGGTAGCACTGTTTCATAGCGCTTCAGATGCAGCCAGGGCCTCTTCCAGCGCGGCTTCAACCTCATTGTCATCGGCAAAGTCAGTGGCGGCCCGCACGAGCTGATTGGTGATAAACCAACCGAGCGCCACCACGCTCAAGAGCACAGAGGCGACGGCAAGCGGCACCCACGGTGGGGTGAAAGTGGAGGGTACATGCACTTTTTTATTCTCGTAACGCCCCAAATAGTGAGTGACCGCCTGGGTGGCCCGTTCTTGCGTATAACCGTAGCGCTCTTGAAAAAGCCCGACCATTTGGTCAATCTTGCCATCGAGGATGCGGCGGTCGTTATCTGTCAGCCGGCCCCACTCGCTTTTGAGGTTGCCCTGCAGACGACGCCATTTGCCGCGCAGAATTGTTTTGTTCATAACGATCGCTCCTTTCAAAGACAGGCAACAATCATGACTGCTGTGGTTAAGGATTGGATGTCGATAATTGTCTTGCTCTATCATAATGCAAAGCGATGCGATTTTCCCTAACCACTAGCATAGAAAGCAGACTGGATGCTTGGCTAGGCTTCAGCCATTGTCCGCACCAACAAGAGCGGACAGTGCGCGCCGCGCAACACCTGATTGGCCACGCTGCCATAGACCCAACGACCAACACCACTCCGGCCATGGGTGCCCATGACCACCAGATCGATATGATCCCCTTTGGTGAGATTGCAGATGGCCTGGTCTGGATTATCCACCGCAACGCGGTATTCGGCCGCGACACCGGTGTGCGCCAGCCGTTCGACGAGGAGTTCCAGGTAACTTTCGGCACCAGCGCGCCACTCGGCGAAAATCTCTTTGGCCATTGCTTCATTGCGAAAGAGCAGTGACTTGCTCCGTTCGTCCAGCCGCTGAATAACCTGCAGCAGCAAGATCTGGGCATCGTTGGCGCGTGCTAACGCTTGCGCCTGCGGTAGCGCGGCTTCCGCCACGAGCGAACCATCAAGCGGCAATAAAATTTTTTGGAGCTTGTGATTGGCGATCTTCGTGCCGGCCCGCACCAGGAAGATCGGAATTGTGGTGCCATGTAACACACGCTCGGCAATGCTACCCAGAGTCCAGCGCGCCAAACCGGAGCGGCCATGGGTGCTCATCGCGATCAGATCGGCACCTTGTGCCTGGGCAACGTCCAGGATCATCTGCGCCGGCTCACCGTCGGCCACATGCGTCGTCACCTGGTAGCCCTTCTGCTGGAATTGTTGGCGCACATCGTCCAGATATTGCTCCGACCCAGCCCGCAAGCCGGCGATCAAATCACGCATAACAAATTCTTGGCTGGGAATTGCATAGCGCCAATTTTCGATGGCACTGACCAAAATGAGTGACGCCGTGCCAGGCGCAGCCAACCAACTGACATGATCTAACACATGGGCCGCCAGCGGTGAACCGTCGAGCGGCAAGAGAATTTTGCGATAGGGAACTGTCATGGCGATTTTCCTTTCGCGAATGGGGGGTGTAAGCCACCGTGGTTTACGGGATGCGACCCTAAACGGGCGTTGTAAACAGTGTTGTGGTAAATGGTTGCCCAGCCTTTTGACAGATCTGCTCCAGCACATCACGGCCCGCGGCCGCAGCCAGTTGGAGATTGCCCCCTGGTTCCACCCATTGACCAATCATGTAGAAATTTTCCAACCCCGGCAGGGTCTTGCGCATGCCGGTACCCATCATCATCGTCATTTTGCGCGGGGCCATCGCCCAACCGTAGATCGAGCCGCGCCAGTTGGCGGTGTAGCGTTCATAGGTAACGGGGGTGGCAACATCAACCGCTTCAACCTGCGCAGCCAGCCCTGGATAGCGGCGATTCAAGGCCCCAATCACCCCTTGCGCCACCATTTCCTTGGCCTGTGTGTAAGCGTCGGGTACGGTGTAGAGCCCTTTCCAGTAACCATAATCGGCGACACACCAGACTGACAGCACAGATTTGCCAGGGTCGGCCATCGTCGGGTCAAAACAGTAGTGGCGTACCGTCAAGGTGTCATGACGCAGGTCGCCAAAATCGAGCGGGTGGGGCAGTGGAAAACAGAGGGTAGACGGTTCACGACTAAAATCACGGGCCACCCCCAAGGCAATTTGCATGATGCTAGGCGCCAACGGCAGGGTCTGATAATAGTCTTGAATGCGGGCATCCGTATAGGCCCCACCGAGCAGTTCAAAAATTGTCGACCGGCCATCCGCCGCCGAAATGACCAAATCGGCATGATGGACCGTGCCGTCTGCCAGTTCTACCCCCACTGCGCAGTCACCTTTGACCAGGATCTTGGTTACGCGTGCATCACAATGGAGTTTGCCACCGAGGGCCCGGTAACGGTCAGCAATGCGGTCGGCCAAATCCAGTGAACCACCGCTGGGGTAACCCGCGACTTTGTCGGCCATCTGGGCCAGTGAAATCAACAACATGAGCAGGGGGAAATCGGGGCGGGCAAATTGCAGAAATTCCAGCAGACCGCGGCGCAACAACCCGTCCTGAAAGCGCGTCACAAAGTCGCCCAAGGTGACATCTTTCCAGCGCACCAATGGGGCGACAAAGGGCAACATGCTCAGCCCCATCCGTAGATTTTCCTGTGGGTCGTCAGGCGTTGGATCAAGTGGTAGGTCAAAGGTGCAGAGGGCACGGGTCGCATCGATCAAGGTGCAGATTGCGTCATAATCGCCCGGTGATAGGCGAAGCATCTCGGCTTTTAGCCGGTCCAGATTAGTATAGAAGTGAAACGCCCGACCGCGGCGATCTTCGACACAGGTAAACTCATCGTAATAGTAGACAGGTGTGTTGGCCAGTGCACCCAATTCTTGCCACATGCGATAGGCATTCGCCTTGGGATCGGTACCGACCAGATAGCGCATGCCCCCATCAAAGAGATAGCCATGTCGGCGCCACGAAGTACAGAGGCCACCAGGGATCGTATGCAATTCAAAGATTTGGGAACGGTAGCCATTTAGCTGCGCATAACAGCCGGCGGCCAAGCCGGCGACGCCCGCACCAATAATCAGTAAGGATTTTGAAGCCATCTTGATTTACCCCCGCAGTCAACGCGGCAAGCTAAGTAGCAAGGTATACTTGTTGTTTCACTTTAGCGTACTGCAAAACAACGGCGGTTGCACTAGCCAACCGGCGAGCGGCGAGACTGGCCGCATGGGGAGTTTTCCGCGATTAGCCGCACGCGGGCTGGTTGTGTGAAAGAATCGCATGATGGTATGATGATGCGGTGACCAGTGAAATAAACCCTACCAACCAGCAAAAGCATATGAACTCACTCTACTTTGAAAAGCTCTCTCAATTCGACCGTGCCGCCGAACCGGTGACGGTTAGCATCCCTTTTGCCCAAGGTGCGCTCCCGCACAGCGCAGCCTTCGTTCTGCTGGATGGTGACGTGCCGCTCCCTACCCAACACCGCGCCCTCGCCCATTGGCCAGATGGTAACGTAAAGTGGCTCTTGGTCCACAGTCAGCCCGATTTGCCTGGCAACCGCGCCAAGACGATTCATTTTCAAATTACTGAAGCCATCACACAACCCCCACCGGCACAGCGCTGTAGCGTCACGGCGGATGACAACGGCGTGACGGTGAATACGGGACCACTCACCTTTCGGGTGGCCAATGATGGATTTTACCCGGTTACCAATGTGCAACTGCATGGGCAAGCGCACTTGATCGCGCAGCCCTTTTCCGGCTTTGACCTGCGTTTTGGCGAGCAGCAGGTCACAACAGTTGCGACGCCCACCGAACTGGAGATCATCGAAGCCGGCCCGCTGCGGGTCGTCGTGGAAGTGCGCGGTTATCATCGGCTTGTCAACCCAACTACGCACGCCACTGCCAAAATTGCGCTGCGTGGCCGCGTCATCGCCTACGCCGGCAAAACGTACATTCACGTCGAACACCAATTTATTCACATAGGTGATGACGCCGAGTTGGCACTGGCTGCCTATCAACTGCGCTTTCGGCCGCAAAGCAGCGGCAACCCCAAGAGCGCCCTCGGCCAGGGTTTTTACCGCACCGCCATCGAAACGGGCGACACGGTGGCAATGGCGCTCACCGCCGAACTGCTGCTCTACCAGGCCAACGAACACTTTGTGGACTCTTTCTACGGCGACTTCTGGACTGATTGGCGCGACGAACAGTGTGGCCTCACCCTCTCGATCTATCAAGCCCATCAACACTTTCCCAAAGCACTCCAAGCTGATCGGGAGGGCATTACCTGTGCGTTAATGCCGGGTGATAGCGACCCCATCCGCATTCTCCAAGGGATGGGCCGAACGCACCGCCTGCAATTGCACTTTCACGATGGCCAGGCGCCGCTGACCGAATGCAGTACCCGTAGCCTGCAATTTCAACTGCCGGATCGACCAGCGCTCGACCGTGCCTGGTATGCCGCCCACAATCCCTGGGGCGAGCATTTCTTCCCAACCGCCTTGCCCAATCGCCTTTTCACCTTGCTCAATAACCTGCATGACGGCCGGCCCAAAGCCCTGGGCATGATGCACTTTGGTGATGCACCCGATGCCCATTACAGCAATCAGGGGCGCGGCCAGGGCGAGACGGTTTGGGTCAACAATGAGTATGATCACCCCCATGCCTGCACCCTCTACTATGGGCTGACGGGCCAACGGCGCGTGCTTGATTCGGCGTTGGTGAGCGCCCGCCACTGGATCGACGTTGATTTCTGTCACCAGCACGCCGATCCGCTGGTGCACGGTGGCCTCAAGATCCACACGGCCTATCACGGCACGGGCAAGGTTACCCCGTCGCACGAGTGGACCGAGGGCTTTCTAGATTATTACTTTTTGACGGGGAATCGGGAGGGGCTGGACGCCGCGGTTTCAGTCGCAGAGAACATCATGCGTCACATGGCGCGGCCAGAAATGAATCAGCCGGGTGCCACCGCAGTGCGCGAAGGGGGTTGGGCCTTGCGCGCCATGGTCGGCATGTGGCTGGGCACAGGTGAGGAACGGTGGCGGACAGAGGCCAAACGGCTTGTCGAACTATTCTTGGCGTGGCACGCAGCCTACGGCGCGCTGCTCGCGCCCTATACCAGCCACACCATGCCCCGTGTCCCCTTTATGATCGCGCTGACCGTCAACTCCTTTGCCCGCTATCTGCTCATCGAAAAAGACGCGCGGATTGAGCAGCTGATTGTCGATGTCATGGATGATCTGATCGAGCACTGCATCGGCCCGGATGGTCTCTTCGTTTACAAAGAGCTGCCCTCGCTCCAGCGCAGCGCGCCCACGCCCCATGCCCTTGAAGCGTTGACCTATGCCTACCGCATCACTGGCGATGTGGAGTACCTGCGCATCGCGACCCGTCACTTTGCCGCGCTCGTCGCCAATCCGGTCGAGGGGGCTGGTGGCGTTAAGCGGATCGATCCCAGTGGCGCGGTGGTGACCGGCAGTGGCGGCGGCCGCATCTTCGCCGACAAATATACCTCGCTTCTAATCTTTGCTGCCGAGGCGGCGCCGTTGGGGCTGTTGGATTGGTATAAATATCCGGATTATCCAGATCCGAAATCGCATTACCTATTTCAGTAGCTCCCATCGATCTAAAAGGGAATAAACGCCGAGAGAAAGTGCTTATGTCAACAATGCAAATTACCCCTACCGGTGGCGCGTTGGGCGCGGATGTCACCGGCATCGATATCAGCAAAGCGCTCAGCACCGCAACGATCGCCCAGGTGCGGGAGGCTTTTTATAGCCACGCGGTCTTACGTTTTCGCGGCCAAGAACTGAGCAAAGCGGCCCAGGTCAACTTTAGCCGCTATTTTGGTGAGCCGGTGCCCCACCCCACCAACAGCCGGGACCGTGACGCGGAACAGCCTGAGATCACAATCATCGCTAACATTGAGGAGAATGGCAAGGCAATTGGGGCCTTGGGCAATGCTGAACTGGCCTTTCATGCCGATCTCGTCTTTCTCCATACACCTGGCTCGGTGTCGCTGCTCTACTGTGTGGAGACGCCGGACCAAGGGGACGAGCGCTATCGGGGGGATACCTATTGGAGCAATGGCTATGCTGCTTATGCGACGTTGGCTGAAGCGACCAAGGCGCAGATCGAGGGGCTGGGCGTTGTTTACGTTCATACCAACCCGGCATACAACCCACCCATCCCACCAGTTCACCCCCTTGTCTGCACCCACCCGGAGACAGGGCGCAAGCTGCTCTTTTTGAGCCCCAATGCGGCGCAGCGGGTGACTGGCATGGATGAGGCCACCGGGCGTGCCCTCCTTAATCAGCTCTATGCCCACGCCACACAGGAACGTTTCGTCTGGCGCCATCAGTGGCAGCCGGGCGATCTGATCATGTGGGATAATCGTGCAACCATGCACCGGCGCGATGGTTTCCCCCAAGATCAGCGGCGGTTGATGTGGCGTACACAGTTGTTAGGGCCATGCACGGCCTAGAACAATCCAAAGACCCTTAATTACCGCGCGGTCGCCCCATGCGGCGGCCACTAATTATCTAGGATCGACCCAAAGGAGAGCCAACATGATGCAAGCACCCAAAGAATTCAAAACAGTCCCTGAACACGATAAGATTGCCGAGATGAAACGTACGCTCCAATTTCATCCGAGTACCGTCACCGATCCCCAGACCTTGACGCCGGCCCAGATCGAAGCGTACAACCGCGAAGGCTACCTCAAAGGGCTGCGCGTTTTCAGCACCGCGGAGATGGCCGAGCACCGTCGCTATTTTGATGCGTTGCTGGCCCAGGTTTTGGCCGCGGGCAAAGACAGCTACTCGATCAGCACCGCACACCTGACCTATGGCCGCGTTTATGATCTGATCACCCATCCACGCATTGTGGCGCACGTCAAAGACATTCTCGGCGAAAATGTCGTGGGCTGGGGCTCGCATTACTTCTGTAAAATGCCGCATGATGGCAAGCGCGTCTCCTGGCACCAGGATGCCAGTTTCTGGCCCATGTCCCCTTCCAAGACGGTGACCGTCTGGCTGGCGATTGATGATGCTGATGTAGAGAATGCCTGTATGCGCTTTGTCCCCGGCTCGCATCACCATGGTCATCTCACCTATCACCTGAGTGAGGATGCGGAAAATAACGTGCTCAACCAGACGGTTGACAATGCCGACCAATTTGGCGATCCAGTTGAGGACGAATTGCAAGCGGGCGAGATGTCGATGCACAGCGATCTGTTGCTACATGGCTCCGAGGCGAACGATTCTGACCGCCGGCGCTGTGGGTTGACCTTGCGCTATTGTGCCGCCGATGTACGGGCGGGGATGGATTGGAATGCCAAGGGGGTGATTGTCAGCGGCAATGATCCGAGTGGTCACTGGGCTAATCCGGCGCGACCGGTGCGAGATTGAAGCGCTCGTTGGGGTAGTCGGTTAGTTTCCAATAAAAAAGGTGCGCGCACATTGCCTGCCAATGGCAATATGCGCGCACCTTTTTTATTGGAAACGCCTGATGACCATTGAGCCGGCTTGATCAAGCCTCGTTGGCGCTGTGGACAAAGTCCAGATGATGGCGGCTCGCGCGAAGGCGCTCCAGCTATACCCGCAGTTGTCATCATTTAGCATTTTCTACACGAGTAAAAATGTTAAGCGTAGCCGCGCTCATTGCGGTATCCCCCAGCGGAGAACCTGCTCGAGCAAAAAGGTGGCGGTGAGGTTATGAATGGTGTAGCGCCGTTCGTTGAGGCCGCCGCGGCTTTCCACTAAGTTCAGCCGCACGAGCAGATCAAGCGCGGTGGCGACCGCACTGGGGTCCAGTTGGCTCACCTGCGTAATGTGTACACTGGTACCGCCCAGTTCACTGATCAACGGCATCACCAACAAGGTGCGGCGAGCATTCTCATCCAGCCCATCCCAGGCCCAGCGGTAGATGTGGGTGTAGAGATTTTCAATGGTTTTGCCGCGCACAGCACGCAGGTTGTCGAGCACCTCGCGCAAGGCATAGACGTGGGTCTGCCCCACGACGAGACGGATGGCCAAGGGATTACCGCCGACCGTTTCGATAATTGGCCATAGCTCCTCGTCGCTGGCGTGTAACAAGTCGGGCAGATTGCGTATGGCCGCCTCCTGGCGCGCCAACGCAAGTGAGAGCGGTGGCGCTAATTCGGGCACAAGATAATGATAGATATCCGGTTCGGTATAGAGACTTTGGCGCGAGGTCAACAACAATTTGGTGGGATTGCTCATGTTGCGCAAGGTGGGGACCAGCGTCTGGAGTTCGGCCAATGTTTCCAGATTATCCACCACAATCAAGTGGGGAAAGGTGTTAAGCTGATGACAGAGCAGCAGTTGCAGTTCAGCGGTGGTGACAACCTGGCGTAACCGGGCCTCCGGCAGCAGTTGCGTGGCCAGGCAGCGAATCAGCTCGTCAAGCGTTGCCACCGTATCCGCCACCGCGTAGAGGCCCTTGGTCGCGCTAAATTCGTGTTTGGCCGCGGTAACCCAGCAGATCGCATCAAAGACATTGTGCTCGATGACCCGCCGCACGACCGCGTCGGCCAGGGTGGTTTTGCCAATTCCACCAATGCCCTCCAACGCAATCAGCCAAGGCGACCTTGGCTTGGTCAGCAGCGCCACCAGGGCGTCGATGTGCCGTTCCAACCCGATCGGCTGTGTCGTCGATGGCGGGCGGAGTTGTGCTGTCAATACTCGCCGTTGCTGGGCGCGGGCCTGCGTTTCCAGCGTTTGTAGCAGATCAGCCAGCCGCTCAATGGCCTGGCGTTGGCGGTTGTAAATGGTGCCTTCGGCCAGGTGGAGTTGATCAGCGATCTCTTGCACCATCTGGCCTTCAAAATAGTGTAGTTGCAGGATCTTGGCATCTTGCGGATGGCTGGCGGCCAATCGCTCTAGCCCTTTGCGCAGCACTAGTTCGGTGGCCGTCCGGTGGGTGACACCCTCGGTACGCAAAATTGTTTTGTAAAGCTGCCGGTCCGCCAGCGGGCTTTCAGTGATTTGTTCACGGGCCAGCAACCTCAATGAATCGTAAACTTGCTTACGCAAATCGTGCATATAGTCCCAAAGCAACTCATGATTAGACAAAACCACGCGCGGTTCTATTGACATTTCATTTCTGCGGGGTTAAAACCCCCTGCTAACAGCGAAAAGCCGCCGCAGCGGCTAGGATTTAGCCGTTGCGGCGGCTTTTCGCTGTTATACTGAAGTCAAGTTGAGAACCGGAGTTTTGCTGGCTAACGGGATCGCGTGCGTCGCACTGACCGCCAACTGTTTTCAGTCCGCTAGATTCTTTGGTCAGTGCGACGCACGCTGACCGAAACTAGGGGTTTCATTCTGATTTGAGTATAGTCGACCAATTCCATTGGTCGTTTTGGCAAATGTCAACAGAACCTAAAACACCACAAAAGTCCGCTGCCTATTTTACGATAATTTTGGACTTCTGCCAACTATCTAAATCGCGTTGTAAAGAGTTGTAATGCGCAGCGGTAAAAATAGGTCAGGATCAAGCAGGCGGCGTAAAGTGATCGTGAGGTTGTAATGAGGTTGCAATGAGGTCGATTACCAACCTTTCGTAAGGTAAAGGCCTTCTTTCAGCTATTCAAAGTAGCAGGTAAACCCTATTTGGCCCCCATTTTAACTAAATTTTACAACAAATAGCGTACAAATATCATGCCACAACCCTCACCATCGCGTAAAGTCCCCCAATAAAAGATATTTTGTGCTGCGAAGCAGGGAATGACAAATCAGTGAGATGAAAACCGCGCAAAATGATTTAAGATTCGTCAAAGTGACAGGACCGCTCTACCCTCATCCTTCATCCTCACCCCTGTCTCCAGCCTTTTTTACAGCTGATCACCATTACAGCCCATCCAAAAGCTTAAATCGCTTGTAAAAGAGCCATTCGCTGCCTTTGCCTACCATGTCATTTGCCCCTGTTGGCATTGGCACTGTGCACGTTGCGCTCACCGCAGGCCAAGGACATAACGCGGGTCGTGTGAGGTCTCAGCGCTAGTATGTGATCTGTTTTTATCGTTGTTCCATCGGTACTTTATCCAGCCAGTTCTTTGCATGAAATAGGAGATCAGATGATAGGGTCTAGCAAACACAAATTTTCTCGCCACACAGCCAGTCGGCTAATCCGTACGCTGCTTGCCGGTTGTCTGCTCGCCGCGACAATCTTCACCGGTGCCCGGCCAGCCCAGGCCGCGCCGGATTCGTCCTCCCCGTTGGTGCCGACCTCGCCCGTGACCGGGCAAGCTGCGCTCGACCAGCTCAAAGCCAGCCCTGATTACCCGGCGCTGGTGGAGGCTATCACCGCGGCGCGCTATGCCATCCACCCGGTGGCGGATGGCAGCGGCCTCTGGACGCAGAACCCAGCCAATAGCTTCAACGCAACCTTTACGCCGCAAGGTGTAGCTGTGACCGCGCCCGGCCCCGCCCTCAACCCGACCGAGCCGAACGCTGCCTATCGCACGCGGTGGCAATTGACCAGCCTGGGCTATGGCACTGCACAACAAGCGGTGGCCGCCGGGACGCTCCACTACACGGGGACGCGCGTCGAACTGGTGCGCCCCAGCGTGACCGAATGGTTTGTCAATGGGCCAGCGGGCTTGGAACATGGCTTTACCTTGCCCACCCGCCCGGCGGCCAACCCCCATGCGGCGCCCTTACGCCTCACCTTGCAAGTGGATGGCGCATTGACCCCGCAGGCGGATGGTGACGGCCAACAGCTTACCCTGCACAACGCCGCCGGCCAGGTTGTGTTGACCTATGACCGCCTCAAAGTGTGGGATGCCACCGGCACCCCCTTGCTCGCCCATCTGGTGACCACCGGTCGCCAGGTGCAGGTGGTGGTGGACGACGCCCAGGCCCGTTACCCCTTGACCATTGACCCCACCTTTAGCCAGCAAGCCTATCTCAAAGCCAACAACAGCGGGGCTGGTGACAACCTCGGCTACAGCGTGGCAGTTTCCGGCGACACTGTTATCGTCGGGGTGCCTGGGGAGGCCAGCAACGCCACCACGGTCAATGGCGATGGCAGCAACAACAGTGCCAGCGGTGCGGGGGCGACCTATGTCTTTGTGCGCAGTGGCAGCAGTTGGAGCCAGCAAGCCTATCTCAAAGCCAACAACAGCGGGGCCTTTGATCAGTTTGGCAAGAGCGTGGCAGTCTCCGGCGACACCATCGTCGTCGGGTCGCCATATGAGTCCAGCAACGCCACCGCGGTCAATGGCGATGGCAGCAACAACAGTGCCAGCGGTGCGGGGGCGGCCTACGTCTTTGTGCGCAGTGGCAACACCTGGAGCCAGCAAGCCTATCTCAAAGCCAACAACAGCGGGGGCAGTGACAACTTCGGCTGGAGCGCAGCGGTCGCTGGCGACACCATCGTAATCGGGGCGCCCTATGAGGCCAGCAACGCCACCACGGTCAATGGCGATGGCAGCAACAATAGTTTCAGCGGTGCCGGGGCGGCCTATGTTTTTGTGCGCAGTGGTACAACGTGGAGCCAGCAAGCCTATCTCAAAGCCAACAACAGTAGGGGTGGTGCAATCTTCGGCTCCAGCGTGGCGGTCGCTGGCGACACCGTCGTCGTCGGGGCATCCCAAGAGTCCAGCAATGCCGCCAGAGCCGGGGCGGCCTATGTTTTTGTGCGCAGTGGTACAATGTGGAGCCAGCAAGCCTATCTCAATGCCAACAACAGCGGGGTTGCTGACGAGTTTGGCACCAGCGTGGCGGTCGCTGGCGACACCGTCGTCGTCGGGGCGTACGGGGAGGACAGCAACGCCACCACGGTCAATGGCGATGGCAGCAACGACAGTTTCAGCACTGCCGGGGCGGCCTATGTCTTTGTGCGCAGTGGCAGCAGTTGGAGCCAGCAAGCCTATCTCAAAGCCAACAACAGCGGGGCCGGTGACCAGTTTGGCTGGAGCGTGGCGGTCGCTGGCGACACCGTCGTCGTCGGGGCGCCCTATGAGGCCAGCAACGCCACCTCGGTCAATGGCGATGGCAACAACAACAACGCCAACCTAGCCGGGGCGGCCTACGTCTTTGTGCGCAGTGGCAGTAGTTGGAGCCAGCAAGCCTATCTCAAAGCCAACAACAGCGGATCCCATGACCAGTTTGGCTTCAGCGTGGCGGTCTCTAGCGATACGGTCGTCGCCGGGGCGCCCTATGAAGCTAGCAACGCCACCACGGTCAATGGCAATGGCAGCAATGACAGCGCCAACAACGCCGGGGCAGCCTATGTCTTTACGCTACCGACGGCTCCCGAAATCGACGTGCTGGGCAACAATGTATCGATTGTCAGTGGCGACAGCACCCCCAGCGCCAGCGACCACAGCGACTTTGGCACTGTCAACGTAAGCAGCGGCACCGTCGTGCGCACCTTTACGGTGCAGAACACTGGTGCCGGCGCGCTGACCTTGAGTGACTCTCCGCTCGTGGCACTGAGTGGAGCCAATGCGGGCGACTTCACGGTCACCACCCAACCGGCCAGCAGTGTGGCCGCCAACGGCAGCACCACCTTCCAGATCACCTTTGACCCCAATGCCGTGGGCGTACGCACAGCAACGGTGACCATTGCCAACACCGACAGCGATGAAGGCAGCTACACCTTTGTCATTCAAGGCACAGGTACAGCGGCGCCCGAAATCGATGTCCAAGGCAACAGCGTCTCGATTACCAGTGGCGACAGCACCCCCAGCACGACTGACCACAGCGACTTCGGCAGCGTGAATGTCAGCAGCAGTACGGTGGTGCGCACCTTTACGGTGCAGAACAGCGGCACCGGTGCACTGAGTATCAGCACGCCGACCCTCAGCGGTACCCATGCCGGCGACTTCGCCATCACGAGTGCCCCCGCCGCCAGTGTCGCCGCCAATGGTTCCACCACCTTCCAGGTCACCTTTAATCCGTCGGCGGCTGGTGTCCGCACGGCGACGGTGACGATTGCCAACAATGATAGCGATGAGAATCCCTATACCTTTACCATCCAAGGGACGGGCACGCTCTCTGTGCCCAGTTTGACCATTGCCAGCACGTCGCTTGCTGCCTCATCCGGCACCATCGCCGTCCCTGTGAACTTTGCCAGCGATGGCGCCGCGGTGGCTGCGGTTGGCTTCTCGATTGACTACGAGGAGAGCTGTCTCACAATCAGCAATGCGGACGCCAACAGCGACAACATTCCCGACGCAATCAGTGGGTTGCCAAGTGGCTTTGCGGCCACCATTACCCACAATGGAGCAGACAGCGCGGCTGAGTTGGATGTTTCGATCTTCAGCAACAGCTTCCCCTTTGCGGCACTCAGCAGCGACACCCTCTTCGTCATCGAATTTACGGTCTTGCCCGCCTGCGTCACCAACGATGGCAGCACCACCGACGTGACCGTGGATTTCGCTGCCAACCCGGAACCCTCGTTCAGCGACACCACGGGGAACGACCTGATTGGCAGCGCCACGGGCGGCACGATCACCTTGCGCTTTAACAGTGCGCCGACCGCAATTACGCTCAACACCAGCAGTGTGGCCGAAAATGCCGCTAACAATACCACCGTTGGCACACTCAGCACGACTGATCCCGACGCCGGGGATAGTCACAGCTACGCCTTGGCCGCTGGCACCAACGACAACGCCAGCTTTACCCTGACGGGCAACACCCTCAAAACCGCCGCCGCCTTCGATTTTGAAACGAAGAGCAGCTACCAGGTGCAGATCCGCACCACCGATAACGGGACGCCGCCGCTGAGCTATACGCAGACCTTGACGATCACGGTTGCCAATGTGAATGAGGCCCCAACGGCACTGGCACTCGACATCAGCAGCGTTGCGGAAAATGCGCCCACCGGCACCACCGTTGGCACCTTCACCACCACCGACCCCGATAGCGGGGATAGCCACAGCTATGCCCTGGTCAGTGGCAGTGGGGACACCGATAATGACGCTTTCCAGATTACCGGCAACCTGCTCAAGACCGCAGCGGCCTTCGATTTCGAGAGCAAAGCCAGCTATGCCATCCGGGTCCAAACGACGGACAGTGGTACGCTCGCCACCGCCACTGCGCTGACCATCACCATCACCAATGTCAATGAAGCGCCGGTTGCCGTCGCTGATCCGGCGGATATCTACGCTGCGATCTTTGTCGGCGGGCAGCCAACCCTCTTTGACGTGCTGGCCAATGACACGGATGTGGATGGCGATCCGCTCAGCGTAGGCACCCTCGATCTCACCGGGCTAGCAGGCACGGTGGTGAACAACGGCACGGCGGTCAGCTATACGGCCCCCAATGGCTATGGCAGCAGCAGCTTCCACTACCAAGCCAGTGATGGGGCCCTGACCTCGAATAGTGCCACCGCCACTGTGACCTATGTCAAGAACGATGGCCGCGGTGACTGCAACGCCAATGGCAAGGTGACAGCGGCCGACTTTATCGCCACCTATCTGGAGATCTTCGACAACAACGATGATCTCTATAATGGCGACCCCGCCTGGTGGCTCACCCAGAGCGGCGACTACGCCGGCAGTGCCCGTGGCTGTGATGCCAATGCCAGCGAAAATGGCACCGCCCACACCGCGGAGAGTGTAAGCGTGGCCGACATCTCCTGCACTGTGCTCGTCTTCTTTGGCGATACCAGTTGCACCATCCCCACCGCCCAAAGCGCCACCGCGACCGCGGCGACGCTCAGTGTGCCGCAAGTAGCACGCACTGGTGAGCAGGTCGATATGGCGATCACCCTTGACACGGCAGGGAACGCGGTGGCATCAGTCGGCTTTGCCCTGGTGCTCGCCCCCAACGCCAGCTTTGACCCCACCGATAGCAATGGCGATGGGGTCCCCGATGCTGTGCAGCTCAACGTGCCCGCGGGGATCACCCCCAACATCGGGTGGAATGCCGCCCGCCATCGCCTCGAAGTCGCCTTCTTCGGCACCACAGTCCCCCTGCCGACCCTCAGTGATGGGGTCCTGGCAACGGTGACGCTGACAGCACCGGAGGGGAGCGTGGGGGACAGTTTGGTTAGTCTGGAGTTGGTCAGTCTCGGCAACACTGCTGGCCAGGATGTCGCAGTTGAGACGCAGGCTGGCACCACCCACAAGGGCAGTGGCAGCCCGATCTTCCTGCCCTTTGTCTTGCGCTAGGGCACATCCGATTTAATTTTCGCAGAGGTGACAAGGCCACGAGAGTACTCGACGCGTGAGGACAGGAGGACAAGATGACCATACGTTTATTCATCTTGTCCTCTTGTCCTCCTGTCCTCCTGTCAAGTTACAAAACTAAATCGGAATAAACACTATTTCACAAACAGGGTTAAACCATGTAAGAGCAGCCTTAAAAAGGAGCAACCGTGAAGATGATCGATCACTTGCAACAACCAGCCAGACGCCTAAGCGTCAATAGTATGATCCTAACCGTGCTGCTGATCCTGGGCATGGTCCAGGTAGCCTGGGCCGCCGATAGCGACGTCGATGCAACCTTTAGCCCTGGGGCGGGGGCGAATGGGGTGATCCGCAGCATTGCCTTACAGCCCGACGGCAAAATTGTGATTGGCGGCAGCTTTACCACCGTCAGCGGTGCCGCGCGCGCCGGCGTTGCCCGCCTCAACAGCGATGGAAGTCTTGACACGACCTTTACGGTGGGCGCTGGGGTCAGTGGCGATGTCTACACCGTGGCCGTACAAGCCGACGGCAAGATCCTGATTGGCGGTGAATTCACCACAGTGGCCGGCGTCACCCGCAACAATCTCGCCCGGCTCAATGCCAATGGCAGCCTGGACACGGCCTTTGATCCCAACGCAGACCTTGGGGTCTACACCATGATTGTAGAAGCCAATGGGTCGATTATCATTGGCGGCTTCTTTTTGCAGGTGGGAGGGCTTGATCGCCTCAACCTTGCGCGGCTGGACAGCACTGGTGTGCCTGACGCCACCTTTACCGACCTGGTCGTCGTTGGCAACGTCTATGCCCTAGCGCGCCAGGCTGACGGAAAAATCCTGGTCGGCGGCTACTTCACGGATGTCGTCACCAACAATGAAAATATCACACGCCTCAACGCGGATGGGAGTGCTGATAGCAGCTTCAGCGCGGCCAGTACAGGAGGGAATGGGATTGTTGGTTCGATTGTTCTACAAGCGGATGGCAAGATCTTGATCGGCGGCGATTTTAACCAGGTCAACGGAGTCAGTCACACCCGCATCGCCCGGCTTAACAGCGACGGCACGCTCGACAGCGGTTTCAGCGCCGGCAGCGGGATTACCGGCAACAATTTATCAAATGACGTGTTGCCGATGGCTGTCCAGTCCGATGGCAAGATTGTTGTGGGGGGTGCATTTACGACGGTCAACGGCGTGGCCCGCGCTAATCTCGCCCGCCTCAATGCCAACGGTTCCGTGGATACGGCCTATACGGCAAATACCAATGGCATCGTTTGGGCGTTGGTGCAACAGCCGCCCGGCAAGCTCTTGGTCGGTGGGGATTTTGGCAGCGTCGGCGGCACCGCCACGGGCAAGTTGGCCCGGTTGAACGGCACTGCGGGCTCGGCCCCCACTTTGACCATTCCGGCCACGCCCAAAGATGCGTCAAATGGCACCTTCAGCGTGCCGGTCAACTTTACCGGCAATGCCAGCAACATCGCCTCGGCTGGCTTTTCGATTGACTACGACGCCTGTTTGGATTATGTGGATGTCACCGGTTTGCCCACCGGCTTTGCCAGCGAGATCCGCAACGATGGGGCGGATAGCGATGGTGAATTGGATATCTCGCTCTTCGACAACACGGTCCCGATTAATGCGCTCAGTGATGGCCAGCTCTTGACCATCAATTTCGCCGTCGATCCGACCTGTGTCACCACCGATGGCAGCACGCGGAATGTGACCATTGCCTTTTCCAACGCCCCGGCCCCTTCTTTCAGCAACACGACCGCCACTGATGTCGATGGGACCGCCACCGGGGCCACGATTACGCTCAGCTTCAATGCCACGCCGAGCGCGATCACGCTGACCCCGAACAGTGTCGATGAAAATGTCACGGTCGGCACAGCGGTTGGCACCCTCAGCACCACCGACCTCGATAGTGGGGACAGCCACACCTATGCCTTGGTCGCCGGCACCAATGATAACGCCAGCTTCACCTTAGAGGGCAACACCATCAAGACGGCCACGGCTCTGAATTTTGAGACGAAGAACAGCTATACCCTGCGCCTGCGCACAACCGACAATGGTGGGCTCAACGGCAGCTTTGAGCAAAACGTGAGCGTGAGCATCAACGATCGCAACGAGCAGCCAACCGCCCTCGCGCTTAACACCACCACCATCGATGAGGGCGCGGCAACGGGCACGGCCGTCGGCACCCTCAGCACCACTGACCCGGACAATGGCGACGCCTTTGGCCCGGATCAAAGCTTTGCCTACACCTTGGTTGCCGGCGCGGGCGCGGCTGACAACACCAGCTTTGCGATCAACGGCACGACCTTGCAGAGTGCCGCCGTCTTCGATTTCGCGGTCAAAAACAGCTACACGGTACGGATCCGCAGCACAGACAATGGCAACCCGGCGCTCGCGTTCGAACAGAGTTTTACCATCACCATCAACGATCGCAACGGTGCGCCGGTCGCGGTGAACGATCCAGAGGCAATCTACGACGCCATCTTTGTGGGAGGCCAGACCACGCTGTTTGACCTGCTGGCGAATGACACCGATGCGGATGGGGATACCCTGAGCATCGCCAGCATCAATACCACCGGCACCCAAGGGACAGTGGTGAACAATGGGAGCAACGTCAGCTACACCGCCCCGAATGGGTACGGCAGCAGCACTTTCAGCTACATGGCCACCGATGGCACTTCCACTTCCAACAGTGCAACGGCGACGGTAACCTATGTTAGAAATGATGCCCGTGGGGACTGTAATGCCAACGGCCTTGTCAGCGCCGGCGATTTTATTGCTGGCGTGCTGGAAATTTTCGATACCGATGACGAGTACAACGGCAACCCGGCCTGGTGGCTCACCAACACGGGTAGTTATGCAGGCAGTGCGCGTGGCTGTGATGCCAATGCTGGGGAAAACGGGGCTGCGCACACGGCTGATAGCATCACCATCGCGGATATCACCTGTATCGTGCTGATCTTCTTTGGCGACGGTAGCTGTACGCAACCAACGGTGCAGCGCGCGGCCAACATGAGCACGGCCACGCTCAGTGTCTCCTCACCACCGACGGTTCAGGCTGGTCAACCCATCACGGTTGAGATTCGACTGGAGACCGCTGGTAACAGCGTCGCCGCCGCCGGTTTTGCCCTCGCCCTCGACAGTAGCCGGCTCAGCGTTGACCCGACCGACAGCGACGGCGACGGGGTACCTGATGCGGTGGCCATCAATGTACCGGCCAACATGACGAAAAGCGTCCGCTGGAACAGTACATTAAGCCGGTTGGAAGTGGCGATCTTTGGCACCGCCATGCCGTTGCCCACCCTCAGTGACGGCACCCTGGCCACCATCACGCTCGCGGTCGCGGCTGATGCCAACGGCACGGTCCCACTCGACCTCCAACTCGCCAGTCTCGGCAACACCAATGGCGACGACGTGGTGGTCAACGGCCAGGATGGCTCCCTGCACATTGACGGCACCGTCAACCGGATCTTCCTGCCCACGGTTTTGCGCTAGCAAACTTACTGTTATCCAGCTTGCGCGTGAGGCATGGGAATGAGCGTTAACCAACAAAATAGTTCGGCAATCGGTACCACAGGTTGAAGCCCTGTGGCTGATAGCGAAAGTACGCTGAAGCGTACTGGGTACGGTTGCCGGATAATTTGCTTAACTTTCATCACAGTGTCTCACGCGCAAAAAATCGTCATGCCCACGTGGTGAAAGAGGGGATTGTTCGCCATTGTCGCCGAAGTGACTACAAAGGGTTTTAATCCATGCGAAGATTGACCATCAAGCAGCTCTCTACTGCGTACCGCACACCAGCGATCTGGCTGGGATCGGCACTGGCCGTGAGCGCGTTCTTCCTTGTTTCGACGCTCACTGCGTTAGCTGTCGACCGCCAAGGCACTAATCCCGACTTGGGGAACCAAGCAGAGCGAAGCAACACCGCGCGGTTACAGACGGTGCCGCAACTAACGATTAACAATGCCGCCATCGATGCCACTGATGGGACGCTTCAGGTGCCAGTACTCTTTAATGGGAATGGCAACGCCATCGCTGGGATGGGCTTTTCGTTGGACTATGATACTTGTCTCGTTTTTGATGCAGCTGACAGTGACAATAATGGGATTCCCGATGCCATTACTAATCTGCCCCTAGGCTTTATATTGCAGTTTGGCCACGATACCAATGATCCCGATGGCGAACTTGACTTTGCGCTGTATGACAGCACCATCCCACTTAGTGCGTTTGGCGATGGTATCCTCATGACGATCCGCTTTGGGGTGAACGCGAGCTGTATCCCCACCGACGGCAGCACACGCACCGTCACCATTGCCTTTGCCAATGACCCAACAGTGAGCTTTAGTAACACCCAAGGCGAGGATGTTAGCGGTACAGCCACCGGCGGTAGCCTGACGCTCAGCTTCAGTGCCACCCCCACGGTCACCCCCACAGCCACCGCAACAGCGACCGTTACAGCCTCGGCCACCGCAACGGCCACGCCATCAGCGACGGCGTCGGCCACTGTCACCCCCACACCCACGGCGACAGCCACGCCCCCTGCCACCGCGACAGCCACCGCAACGGCGACGACCGTGGCACTCCCCACGCTGACCGCCACGGCCACCGCCACACCGACCGCAACAGCGGTGCCCCAGCGTGATTGCACCCAAAGCGCTTTCCTGACTGCGATCCGCGCCGGCGAACGGAGCGGATCGATTGAGCTGGATGGGGGCTGTCGCTACCTCCTGACCGAAGCAGCGAACAGTTGGTTCGGTGGTAGTGGGGCCTTTCTCTTTTCCGCCACCACCCTGAATGGCCATGGGGCCACGATTGAGCGCGCAGCAAATGCCCCCCAGTTTCGCCTGCTGGCGGCACAGGTAGACGCTGGTCTTGTGATCCGTGACCTCACCTTGCGCAACGGCGATGTCACCACGCGCGGTGGTGGGTTGTACGCGAACCGGCCATTGACGCTGGAAAATGTGCGGTTCGAGCGTAACCGTGCAGCCGAGTTGGGGGGCGCGCTAGTGGTGGGTAGGCAGGCGCAAATTTACAACTCAACCTTCACAGATAACCGCACAGATGGGCAAGGAGGGGCCATTTTTGGCTTTGCCAATCTTGAAGTCCGCGGCAGTCGTTTTTTGAACAACGAAGGTAACTGCGGAGGTGCACTCTTCCTACAAGGAGCCGAGAATCAGATCGTTAATTCACTCTTTACCGCTAATCGGACCGTGGCGTGTGGGAGTGCGCTCCATACACAACAGAACACAACCGTCAGCATTTATCAGAGCACCATTGCCGATGCCGCGCCCAATGGGGGCAAAGCCCTTTTCGTTTGGGGAAATCTGAGCTTACGCAATAGCATTATCGCCAATCACGACACGGCCATTGCTGCCGCCGGCGGGACTGCGACCACCCTGGACGAAAACTTCAATGTTTTTGCCGCCAATCGCCGGCGCGCACTCTTGTATAACAGCACACCGTTGGTTGAAGGCAGCAACAGCAAAACGGTTGCCGATGTGCGCTTTATCGATGCGGCCAGCGGCAACTATCGGCTCCAACGCCAGTCGCCCGCCGTCGATGCCGCCGACAGCGCCCTGTTGACGACGTTGCCCCTGCTGCAAACGGATGCCGACGGCAACCGCCGCCCCTTTGGCAACACAACCGCCGATGCCGGGGCCTTTGAGCTCCAGAACAGCGCGCTGCCCGCGCTCGCCATCGTGAAGGAGGGTCCACCGTGGATCAAAGCTGGCGTGCCCTTTGCCCTGCGGCTGACGATTGCCAACGATGGTCTCACCACGGCCAGCAATCTGCAAGTGAGTGATCGCCTACCGCCAGGGGTGACCCTGGTCCCCGGTACGATCAGTGCGGGGGGTACCATCGCCGAGGATCGCTTAACGTGGACGATTGGCACGCTCCAACCCGGTGCGCGGCGCCAACTGACCTATCAGGTCATTGCCACGCAGGCGTTGGTCAGCACCGATTACAGCGTCTATAGCACGACCGATGCGACCGCAAGCGCCGTAGGGCCAGCATTGCAGGTCCCGCTCAATAGCAACCTTGTGGCCGCCCTCGATTTCTTTCCCCAACCCGATGGGTACAGCTTTCCCAACTACGGCGACAGCCCAGACAGCGATCTCACGGCTGCAGATCTGGTTATGATCTACGGTGATGCCAGTCGCGTCTGCAAGACCCAAAACCCTTGTGTACTCACGGCAGCCGCCGAAGCGTGGCGCAAGGCGGCGCTGGAGATGGCAGAAGGGGGGCACTGTCTGGGCATGGCCGTTAGCAGCCTTGAATTTTTCGTCAACGATGCCATGCAGCAGAGCGATTATCAGGCCGGGGCGCTTACAACTTTTGACTTGCGCAAGCCCAACATCCGTCGCCAGATCGCGCGCTATATGAACACGCAGCTTTTGACCCCCATCGATCCCCAAGCCCGTGCTCGCGTCATGGCCAGTGGGCCAGTCGGCGTTGCCGATTATCTAATCCAACTATATAATAACCCAACCGGGGTTCGGGTTAATCTGAGCATTCGTTATCCTGACGGCAGCGCCGGCCACCTGATCACGCCCTATGCAGTCGAACGCCACAGCAGTAGCGAAGATTGGCTCTATGTTTACGACAATAACTACCCGAATGACTTCACGCGGGTGGTGAAGATCGATCGCACGGCGCTAACCTGGAAGTATGAAAGCACGCTAACCCCAGCGGACGCGCTTTTGCCGTCCTATCGGGGCGATCCAACAGCCGGGAACGATAATCTGACCCTGCGCAATTTGCGCTACGACACCACCTTTCCCAAGCGGTGTGATGCCGCCTGTATCAACCCAGCGGCGAGACAGGTATCAGCTGCGCAAGGGCCAGATGGGCAGCGGCTTGCCAGCGGCGATGAGCTGCGCTTTCAACTCGATGGCGAAGGCTATCTACTAGTCACGCGCAGTGATGGGCAGAGCGTTGGGTATGATCCGGTAACAGGTGCCTTCATCAATGAGATTGCGGGGGCGAGCGAAGTTGAGTTCAACACTGGCTTCGACTTCAGAGTACCGCCCGTGCTGATCTTGCCCCACGTGGCCGGGATGCACTATACGATTCAGGTGACCAACCGGGCGACGGCGTATGGCAACCTAGCGGCGTTTGCCAATGTCAATATCTTTACCGCCAATCGGGTGATCAGTTTGGATGGGCTGCGGATCAACGCGCCGGAGCCGGTCGCCCTGAATTTTGAAGAAGAGAGTGCGATGTCGGCCAGCCCAAGCGAAGAGGCCTATGAACGCATGAACATCGGCTTTGCCCCCGACACGAACAGTCTAACTTATCAAGCGAGTGCGCGGGATGGCGATACCCCCAGCCTGCACATGGCACTGACCAACCCTGATGGGGCCGATTATACCTTTGCCCTGGAAAAGATCGCGGTCAGCCCCAACCACGCCCTCGCCCTGCGCTTTGATGCCAGCACAAACGCGCTGCTGGTGGAGAACAATGACGGCAATAACGGTGCTTACAGGGTTGCGATTGCGCGCCTCAACCAGGACGGCTCCACAGACACCTACGTTAATGATGCTGTCACCGATGGCGCAGGCGTGGGCATCATGATCGAGGTGGGTGATAGTTGGGACGGTAACAGTACACCGGTTACGCAAACTATTTCGCGAGTAACCCTGCTGCCCGATCTGACGAGCTTGATCTATCTGCCCATCATAACTCGCTAAGGATTGTATGAATACCTGTCTACGCAAAGAGTGGTGTACACGCACCGTTACCTTTTTGATTGCCACGCAGATCATGCTACGCGTGATTCCACTTTACTTGCTTGCGCAGCACGGTTGGGCACCAGCATGGGTTGGACCAGTCTACGCCTACAGTGAGGCAGCAGCGACCGGCCCAACCCTTACCATCCCCAGCGATCTTGTTGTCCCAGTTGGGGGGAAAATCGCCATTCCTGTTGATTACGCCGCTGCGGGCACAGCAGCTGTTGCCACCCTCTTTTCAATCGACTTGGATCAACGTTGTTTGGCCTTCGATGCAACAGATGCCAACCGTGACGGCATTCCAGAAGCGGTTGCCTTTGCTCACCTGCCGGCCCATTCGCCATCAATTGCCTACAATGCCGACGATGAAGACGGTGAGTTGGATTTCGTGATTGCCGATTACCGCACACCGCTTGAAGCACTGCCTGCCGCGACAACATTAGTGACCATTACAGTCCAAGCGATTTGCCTCCCGCCACCCACGCAACCGCTGCTTGTCGCGGTTGCGTTTTCCAGCAGGCCTAGAGCAAGCTTCAGCGACAGTCAAGGCAAAGATATCATCGGCAACACGCAGAACGGCGGGGTCACCATCACGGCACAGGGGCAAACGGTTACTCCAACCGCGGCGACCAACACCGCCACCCCGACACCGACGGCCACAGTGACGGCCACAGTGACGGCAACGCTCACCCCGACCGCCACAGGGAGCATATTCACTGCCACCGCCACCACGACGCCAGGGGTTGGCCCTTTGCCCACCGCATCGGCTACGCCATCAGCTACCGCGACGACCACGCCGACCCCGACCCTGATTCCCACTGCGCCCCCCACGCCAGATAGCAACGACCGCGCGCCGGAGCCAAGTAATGATCGGCTGAGCATCGATGAAGATCAGCCGATCACCTTCCGTCCACTAGCCAATGACGTCGACGCAGATGGTGATATTGTCACCATTGTAGCCCTTGGGCAGGCGATGCTAGGCACCCTAAGCTTTGTGGACCAGGAAACGGTCAGCTACACACCGGCCAAAGATATATTCGGCACCGATTCCTTTCCCTACTTCGTCCGTGATCAGCGGGGCAAGGAAGCGACCGCCCTGGTTACGGTGCTAATCAATCCGGTCAACGATCCGCCCACGATTGCCCCCATCGGCGATCAGCGCCACCAGGTGGGGGATCTAGTGCTGCTACCCATAGCAACTGGCGATGTGGACACGCCTTTAGCGGCGTTAACCTACGCGGTTAGCGTGCTGCCGCCGGGGTTGCGCTTCAATCCCAGCACCCAACAGATTCAGGGAGAAGTGAGCACCGGTGCCGTGGGTGTTTATCCAGCGAGCATCACCGTATCCGATGGGGCATTACACGCAACGAGCCGTTTTCAGTGGACAGTAGTTGTGGCAGAAGCAATGACGCAACGGCGCTTTCTCCCCTTTATTATGAATGACGCGGTGAACGGCCAGTCGGTCAGCCAAAAATGATGAGGCCAGGGAGAAAAGAGTTGCGGACTGACACAACTGTCCTGTGTCAGCAGTGGGGGATTCCTCGTCGTTCCTTCTAGGAATGACTAGGAATGACAGTGTCTGCGTAAGTCCAATATCATCAGAAATGGCGTAGAGCGAGCCGGCGGGACATGTCCCGCCGGCTCG
>JALHQH010000034.1:93811-125458 GCA_022842065.1 Caldilineaceae bacterium | reverse complement strand
GTAGGGGCACGATGTATCGTGCCCCTACGCGCGAAGGCTGCGCAAGTCCTATAATTAACGGACGGGCGGGGAGTAGAGCAGGCCACCTTCAGTGTAGAGCGCATTCAGACCGCGGGGCAGGTTGAAGACGGTGTCAGGGCCCAAGTTGCGGTTGTAGATTTCACCGTAGTTGCCGACCATTTTGATCACATTGTAGGCCCAGTCATTGGTCAGGCCAAGCTTCAGGCCAAAGTCACCTTCCAAACCAAGCAAGCGGCGAATTTCTGGATTCTCGGTGCTGCTGCGAATGTCATCCACATTGGTGGAGTCGATCCCATATTCCTCGGCGGCCATGGTCGCAAAGATCGTCCAGGTCACCAGATCATACCACTGGTCATCACCGTGGCGCACCATTGGGGCCAATGGCTCCTTGGAGAGAGTCACATCGAGAATCGTATGCGCCTCTGGTTCAGCCAGAATGCTTTGGCGGGAGACGAGACCCGATTTGTCTGTCGTCCAGGCATCGCAGCGCCCTTCTTCGTAGGCAGTCGTCACTTCGTCGGCGGTTTCAAAAACCACGGGTTCGTAAGTGACGCCAATCGCAGCCATCTGGTCAGCCAGGTTCAACTCGGTGGTGGTGCCGGTTTGCACACAGATCGACGCGCCATCCAGGCCAGCTAGGTCGGTGACACCACTGTCGGCGCGCACCATAATGCCCTGACCATCATAGAAGGTAGTCGGCGCAAAGTTGGCTCCCAAGTCGGTATCGCGTGACATCGTCCAGGTGGTGTTACGCAGCAGCACATCGCCTTCACCGCTGGAGAGCACAGTGAAGCGCTCTTGGGCCGTGGTGGGGCGGATTTCAAAGGCCGTGGCATCGCCAAAGATGGCTGCCGCCATCGCCTTGCAAAAATCAACGTCGAAGCCAGAGAAATTACCCGCTTCATCCAAGAAGCCAAAGCCCGGCAAAGCGGAGTTGCCAACACAGATGATGCGGCCACGATCTTGCACAACTTGCAGGGTACTGGTGCCGGCCTGGGCCGCGGGGGCAGCTTCTTGGGCGGCAGCAGGGGCGGCTTCTTGGGCAGTGGTGGGGGCCGCTTCCTGCGCAACGGGTGCTTCGGCGGCCGGCTCGGTCGCAACGGGGAGCGGACCGGCGCCAAAGCAGGCGGCAATCACCATCCCCACAACCATAGAGAGGACCAGGCCAATCGGATATGACCGGCGTTTGAGATTCATAACTAAAGTCTCCTTATTTATGGTGGTCGATTATTGTGCGTTCGCTTTAAAAACGATGAAGACTTGCCTTGATCGCATGCTGCAAAACTGATCGTTTTCAAACAAGCGCGGTTTCGATGAAACTGATATCAAACTGTTACTTTTGTTTAACAGTGCTGACCAGCAAATTGTCCACACTATCTAGACTAATCTTGGGCTGACGAGAGCGATTACCAGTCGAACAAATTGCTGCTGAGAACAAAACTGAGGATTGGGTAAAACCTGCACTACAGATGAAGAATAACCCTCAAAAGCTAGGCATTTTATCTTAACATGGCTATGAGGGCATGTCAAACAAGTTAAGGTTGTAACGGGGAAGCTGGCATACATAGTGGGGAGAGGTAAATCGGTACATCCGTACATCAGTAGACAGTGGACGGTAGACAGTGGACGGTACATCCATGCCTTGGAAAGTGTACACATATTTACCGATTTACTGATTTACTGATTTCCCTATCTACCGATTTACTACGGCTGCGCCGGTCCAGCGTTGAGCAGTTTTGGTTATTACCCTGACCTGCGCTATAATCCGCCAAAGTGTTTGCGTTGTGCTGGTCGGCTGTGCCGGCGGGTAGGGCGACGCAATTCGTATTCATGCTCCAGCTCGATGAGTGTTATTTGGAGAGCGGTATTTGGAGAGCGGTATTTGGAGACAATGGTATGCCCAGTGATTTGATAAACTCTATCGCCACTGTCGTTGGCGTGATTGTTGCAGTGCTTGGTGCGTTTTTCTTTGCGTTCTGGATTGCCATGGCGATCTGGACCTTTAATGATATTCGCGCCCGCAGTCGCGACTGGTTGGCGATCTTGCTGGCCTGTGTGCTCGTTCTCATCTTTCCGATCGTGGGCCTGATTCTCTATATGATGATCCGCCCCAAACATACATTGGCAGAGGTCTATGACCGCGCGCTAGAGGAAGAAGCCCTTTTACGCGAGATCGAAGAGACCCTGGTCTGCTCCACCTGTGGCGTGCCGGTAAAAGAAGCCTGGGTCTACTGCCCGAGTTGTCACAACCAGTTGCAACATAGCTGTATCAGTTGCAAGAACCTGGTGCGCAACGAGTGGGAAATCTGTGTCTTCTGTGGCACGGCCCAACAGATGGCCCGACAACCTGCGCCGGCCGTCGGTACACCCGCAACTGCGGCGGCAGGTGGACCATCACGCACGAGCAATAGCAACAGCGCCCTCTTTAACCGTCGACCAGGTGCCGCCCCCGTAGCCAACGGTAGCCCCGTCAATGGTGACCGTCCGCCGGCCGAGCGGGTTATCGAGCGGCCCGTCAATCGCGCGGCCAATGTGGACGAGACCCTTTATCGCCCGGCCGGTGTCTCTGAATAGATGCGCAGTTATGTCCTGTTTGATTGAATCAAAAAACGCCCTGACCAGCATTGGTCAGGGCGTTTTTTGTTACATCGGCCATGTGTAGGAGCAAGGCATGCCTTGCCCCTACGCATGGGTAACCGTTACGCCTCTTCACCGCCCACGGCGACATCAACCCGGAAGTGTTTGGTCAATTCGTTAACCAGCCGCTCGCTGATCGTGCAAGGATCATTGGGAAAGGCGAGTTCATAGCGCTGGCCATTGGATTCCAGGCGAATAAAGAACTGGTCGCGGCCACGTGGGTCACGTACCCGTTCGTAAATCTCTTTCAGGCGGAACTTGTCGCGATCCAGATCGCCGCTGCGGCGGAAGGTAATATGCAGGTCACGGCCATTGTGGCCAGGGGTGGCACTCCGCTTTGGTGCTGCGCCCGGCGTCTTGCCTGTATGCCGCTTTGCCTCGCTCGGCCCATCGCCGTCCTCGCCGCTATTGGCACTGCTGCGATGACCATTGATGACCGGTGGCTGACGGTGGTTGGCCGTCGGTTGTGGCTCATGCGCCGCGCCGTTGTTGCCGTCACCATTAGCGTTGCTGCTCCCCAGCGTCCCATTGATACTCAGCCGTTTGCCGCCGCCGGTCGAGACCTGGAGGGTAGGTGTTGGCGTTGGGGGAAGTGAAGGCGAAGGTGCTTCCATCATGGGTGCTGTAATGTGATCAGCTAACGAGGCGGGCTCGTCGTCCCCCGCGTCACTGTCAACCATGTCATCGTTAACCTGATCATCATCTAACTCCTCGTCTAGCTCCTCGTCATCTAAGCTGTCATTGGCAACGGTTGCAGTTGGCACCGTTGGTGTGACAGGGGCAGCATTTACCACGGTCGTCACTTTGGGCACCACAGGTAACGTATTCGGCAATGTTTTGGGCAAAGCAGATTGCGTCGGGGCCGTTGCTGGCGTCCCCTTAGCGACTGGACTTGGCAGCGGCGGTGTGGGATGTGTTGGCTTGGTTACCGCTTCACTACCAGGCAGCCAGGTCGGCAAGTCATTACTAAAGGGATTTTCTTCGCCACCACCAAAGTCAAAGCTGTCATCATCGTTGTCGCTACCCAGGTTCATAGAATTGACCGGTGCATGCTGCAGTTGGCTTGGCCGTTTGTCCCGTGGTGTACTGATGGGCGCTTCACCATTCATCGCGGCACCGTTAGTAATCGGGGGTAGGGCCAACCCATTGATGGTTGGCGTCACTTCCAATAGCGCACTTTGGTAAGGATTCGCCTCTTCGCCGGACGCGACCGCCTGCTCCACATAATTTTGGATCGAATCGACCAGCAGGTTGGTCTGCCCCTCACGCGTCTGTGCCTTGCCCTTCATCAGCACCACCGTGTCGGGGACCAGCTTATCCTTGACTTCGGCATAGGTGCGCGGGAAGACCACGGCCTCACAGTGCCCTTGCAGATCTTCCAGGTTGACAAAGGCCATCTGGTCACCCTTTTTGGTGTTGATGACCCGGACGCTGGTGATCATGCCGGCCAGCGTCACATTTTTGCCGTCGTGCTCCGCGCTTAGTTCGTTGCAAAAGCAGGTAACCAGTTTGCTCATGTCGATTCCTAGATTTTGCATAGGGTGGCTGGCCGCATAGACGCCCAGTAATTCCTTTTCCCAGAGTAACTTCTCGCGGCCCTTCACTTCGTCGATCGCGGGCAGGCGAATCGGCGAGACTTCCGCCGCACCGCCGGCCCCGAAAAGATCGAACATGGAGAGCTGTCCACTTGCTCGCGCATCGTGCACATCGGCCGAATTGGCGACCAGTTGGTCGATCACAGTCAGCAGTTGGCTGCGTTTGCCGAAACGGTCAAACGCGCCGACCTTGATCAGACATTCAAGCGGGCGCTTACCGACCTTGCGCAGATCGACCCGATCGGCAAAATCCTCCAAACTGGTGAAGCGGCCCCCCTCTTTGCGGGCGTCCAGGATCGTCTGCACCGGTGCTTCACCGACCATCTTCACGGCGGCCATCCCAAAACGAATCGCGCTGGCCGGCGGGACGGGGAACTTGAAGGCCAACATGGGATCAGGTTTGATCGCTTCGACCTCGGGCGGTAATTCTTGAATGTCAAAGTCCAACCCGCTATAGTTGACATCCGGCGGCATCACGCTAATGCCCATGCGCCGACATTCATTGATAAAGTTGACGACCTTTTCCGTCTTATCCCGCTCAATCAGCAGCAGCGCCGCCATGTACTCGACGGGATAGTGGGCCTTTAAGTAAGCCGTTTGGACCGTAATGACAGCGTAATCGGCGGCGTGGCTATTATGGACAAGAATATCATTGGCGATGAAATTGTGTAGCCCTGGCACCTCTAAATCATAGGTCTGCTTCTCGCCGATATACTCTATGCTGATGACTTTGTCCCAGTAAACATCACTTTCAGCATAACAACGTAAATGTTCATCAGCAAAATAGGCTGCCAACCGTGCGATCGTAGCACGAGTAAAGCCGGCCTTGGTCGACGCGCCAATTGGATAAAATTCGCGTTGCGCGACGCCACAAGCCTCATTCAGCGCTCCCCACGTCACACCGGCGCGATCTTTGGCCGCACGCACCAATGTCTTTACCCCAACCGGAATCACATCTTTAGTTCCACTGCTGGCTAATGTCTCCAACACTAATGAGTTGACCTTGGTGCGGCGCAATTCGCTCACAAAGTGACCTGCAATGTGACGTTCAAAGCGCGCAATATTTTCGTTACCGGTCACGAAAAGTTGATAGCCGATGCGCCCCTCTTTGTAGGGAAATTTTACCGTCCGTAGCCGGGTCAGAATGCCCAAGCGTAACATGAGGTGTTGTAGTTGACGGGCCATGCGTTCTGAGGAAGTTGCATAGTAAAGAGAGCGATCTTTGGTGTTAATATGCCCGTCACCCTCCCACATGCGGCTGATCAACAGACCAATTTGGGCATTTGTCAACGTAAATACATCAGCCGGAATCTGCTTTTCTAAGGCACCTTTACCCCAAATACCAATTGTTTTCGCCCAGGTTGTGATCCCAGCTTCAATCGTCCGCTCTTGCCGCTTAGCATAAACGGAAAATGTCTCTTTGTGGACAGCGATGGAACAGCGGGTGCCAGGAAATTGTTCAGCGGCGCTGACATAATCCGCCACTTGCTCTGGATCTTGTGAATAATAATAGAGCGAGTGCGGATGGCATAGATTCCCTTCTGCAAGGAGATGACCAAGCGCAACGATTTCGTGTGCGGCCCATTGTCCTGTGCCTTCAACCGGGATTTGCCGTGGCACAGCAAGCTGCTCACCAACAGTTAACTCTTCCAGTAGTCGCCAACCGTCAAAGGTGTAGAAGGGATGATTGGCCGTTGCTTCAATCGTCCGGCCTAAAGCAGTAGTCAACCGATAGACAGGTTTGACCCCATTATCCATTACAGCCGCAACAGTTCCGGCTTGGAGCTTGAGTAAGGTAGTGTCGCAGGCCAGGGTAGCACCGATGGTGGCCTTGCCTGTATATAAATCTTCAATCTTAACCAAGCGACCGGTCGCCGCGTCGATTACTTCGACATCGCCTGGCAAACACTTATTAAAGCCGTACCGCGCAAAGAACTCAATGTCGCCGTAAATTGCTTCGGCGGCGTCTTTAGGAATATTGTTTTTAGCACAGCCATCAACAAAGATCTTCTTGTGCTTCTCAATGTCAGACGCCTTTTTCTTGCTGATGGCGCGGCGTACGAGATCGGCTTCACCCGCGGTATACCCAGCAAGTTTGTTGAGAATCTGAATGATCTGCTCTTGATAAATTACGATTCCGTAAGTTTCCGCGAGAATAGACTTCAAGGCATCATGTTTATACTCGACTTCCTCTTCCCCGTGCAGACGACGAATATAATTGGGAATATACTCCAACGGCCCTGGCCGATAGAGCGAAATGGTGGCGATGATATGCTCAAAGAGGTGCGGTCGCATCTCGGTCAGCACGCGGCGCATGCCCGCACTTTCCACTTGGAAGACGCCAGCCACTTCGCCGCTGGAGAGCAATTTGAACGCTTGCTCGGTTACTTCGCCTTCAAAGGGAATATTGGCCAGCGTATACTCGATGTTATGGCGTTCTTTGATCAGCCGCCCGGCTTCACGCATGACCGAAAGCGTGCTGAGGCCGAGAAAGTCAACCTTGAGCAGACCGATCGACTCTAGGATCGGGAACTCAAACTGCGCCACTGTCTCGGTGACGCTCCCCTTGCTGGGGCGCATGAGGGGGGCATAGTTGACCAGTTCCTTATCGGCCACGATGACCGCGGCGGCGTGAATCCCAGAATGGCGCGTCACCCCTTCCAGCTTCATCGAGTAGTCGAGCAGACTGGTCACCCAGGGCTCGTTTTTGTATAGCTCGACTAATTCCGGGTTATAAAACTCATGCCCTTCGGTCATCACCTCTTTGATCAGCACCGGCTTGCCGGGAATGGCCGGGATCAATTGGGAAATCCGATTGACCTGATTCAGCGGAATTTCCTGGGCGCGGCCGACATCTTTAATCGCCGCCCGCGCCTTCATACGCCCAAAGGTGACAATCTGCGCAACCTGTTCCCGCCCATATTTTTCGATGGTGTAGCGGATCATCTCTTCGCGTTGGTCATCGGGATAGTCCAGATCGAAGTCCGGCATGGTGACGCGCGCCGGGTTGAGAAAGCGCTCGAAGATGAGGCTGTTCTTGAGCGGGTCCAACCCGGTAATGCCGATACAGTAGGCGACGAGGGAACCGGCACCCGAGCCGCGCACATTCCACCAAATATTCTGGCTGCGGGCGAAATCACAGAGATCGGCCACAATCAAGAAGTAGATGGAAAAGCCCATCTTGCTGATTACGCCCAGTTCAAACTCTTTGCGCGTCTGAATCTCCTCATTGGTGGCTCGCTCTCCATAAAGGCGCGTCAACCCCTCTTCGGTTAGATGGCGCAAATAGGTATCATAGGTAAAGCCCTCCGGAATGGGCATGTCGGGCAGGTGATAATTCTTATCTTCCAGATCAACATCGCACATCTCGGCAATGCGCAGCGAATTATCGTAGGCGCTGGCCGGCAGATCAATATAGGGGCGGAAGGTCGCTTCCATCTGCTCGCGGCTTTTGAGGAAGTAACTCTGGTCGCTCAGCCGCATACGCTTTTCCGACTTGATGCTCTCACCCGTCTGCACACAGAGCAACATCTCATGCGGGTCGGCGTCCGCCTCTTTGACATAGTGGACATCATTAGTCGCCAGCAGCCCAATGCCAAACTTCTCGGCCCACGGCACGAGCGACTTGTTGACCGGAATCAGCTCGGGAATCGAGTGTTCCTGCAACTCAATATAAAAATTATCTTTGCCAAAGACATCGACATACCAGCCAAAGCGATCATACGCCTCCTGCTCCCGGCCATGCATAAGTAATTGGGGCACTTCCGCGCCCAAACAGCCGGTGGTGCAGATAATGCCTTCTGCATGTTTGGCCAGAAAGTCATGATCAACCCGCGGTTTATAGTAGTAGCCGTGGAGTTGACTATGGCTGGCAATTTTGAGCAGGTTGCGATAGCCCGTCATGTTCTGGGCCAGCAAGAGGAGGTGATAATTTTCGCGATCAAGCTGGCCATCACGCCCACCCATCGGGCGCCCCCACACCGTCTGGTAGGATTCTACGCCGATAATCGGTTTGATCTCATTGTCTTTACAGGCGCGGAAAAACTCAATCGCCCCATGCATCACCCCGTGGTCGGTCAACGCCAAGGCAGTTTGGCCCAAGCGCTTCGCTTCCTTGACCAGATCTTTGATCCGGCCCAACCCGTCAAGCATGGAATATTCAGAGTGGACGTGGAGGTGGACGAAATCGTTTGCCATGATGCCCCTTGCGCTGTCATCATCACGCGGCGGTGAATGCTGCTTGCCGGGAACGCCTGTTCCCGTGTGACATCCCATTATAGCAAAATTGGGCCGAAGGGCCTAGCGTGTGGTGTGGTAGGATCTATTGGAAAGGATGGGGGTGGGGCGCATGGTTTGTTGCGGGATAGGTGTGAGGGGGATTTGCTCACTTACTGAGTTGCGATAAAACGCAGAAATTCACGCACCTTATCCTTGGCACTAAAAGAGGCGTCCACCTTATCCCCATTGGAAAACTCGACCATGATCTCATACTTATGAAATTCGCCAGAGCCTTCGTAAATCGGATGGGCATTTAAAAAATCGATAGCGCCTTCAAGCGAGGCAAATTCATTGCTTCGACCATACAAGGGGATCACACGAACACGACGGATATACCGCCCTAAACGCGCGTCAAGGGCAGAAAAGAACTCGTTGATCTGTAGCGTATTTGACGCAACTAGATGCTGTTTGATTCGTTCAACCGCGACTTGCCCGACTTGTTCAAACTGCGCGATAACCTGCCGGAAGACTTCATCCGCGGTGGATTCATCAAACGCAATCCCAATCCCTTCGGAAGCAAAAGCAGCCACTAACGTTTCATAGGGAAAATAGAGAATCTGAAACCCTAGTGAGCGCAGTTGTTCGAGTGAACCACTCGTAAAGACACCGGCCAGTACGACACCAAGGAATGGGTTGTTCCACTTGTATTTCTCAGCAAGCGGTAAAATGGCACCTTGAATCTCTTGCGCTTTATTGCGCGAGTGTTTGGTATAACGCCGCCATGCCACCTCGATAAAGGCAACAGGTGTACCGACCTCACTATCGCTGCCATTACGCTCGATCACAAAGTCCAGATCATGCGCATTGCCATAATGATCTTCCCAACTAACTTTTCGGCGACGCCGCACCGAACGTTTTTTACCTTGGTGATCCAAATAAAGATCTTGGCGTTGGCAAAAGTTTTCCAACGCTGGAGCAACGACCGCTTCCAAAAGGCCGCCGATGATCTGTCCAAATCTATGTGCCGGTGATTCTGCCATCGTTAACCGTCAATCCAGAGTAGTCCCTCATGAAGGGGGACGCGGTGTTTGCGATTTTTCCATTTTGTATTACGATCTCGCAATTTTTCAAAGCGATATTGGTTGAAACCAGCGGCAAGGGCCAATTCACCGATCCACTTGTCGATCGGGCAGTAGACGCCATAGGGTGCTGAATCGCCAATCACCCAACACATACGTGTACCTGGGTTACAGATTTGCCGCAACTCAACCATTACCTGCGCAATATCACGACAATAGGCGGCTACCATCGTGTGATAATGTTTCTTGCCACCATGACTTTCGCGCACAATCGCGAGAGCGTCAACAACTTCTTTCAATTCAGTGTGAATCGTCATTAGGAGCGGATCTGCCAACAATTCTTCGGCAATTAACTTCTCTTTTGAAGAATGTTGCGAGGATGAAACAATCAGATGTTTCCGCACTTTGTCATGGATATCGCCCCATCCTTGCACTTCGCCCCAAAAAGTCATTTCAAAGCGCAGGGCATCCGCATAGTCATAGTTATTGGCATAGGGTGGGGAGGTAATCACCGCATCGACTTTTTTATTGGTCGCCGGCGAAAAATTGCGGGCATCGCCATTGATCAAACCGGCATGTGAGGTGTCAACTTGGGATTGCATCCAGCGCATATCCTGCGCCATGATGGCTATCTGTTGGCGAAAAGCCAGATCGGGGTGTAAGACTTTTTTCTTTGTTTTATTGGGCAAAATATATTGCCACTGCGCGGTACCGGCACTGGAACAAGGGCGCAAAATCGCTGTAATCGCCAACCAGACCAATGCGGCGGCTGGGGATTGATCGTCGCAGGCTAGCCAGGCCGTTTTCATCGCCGCTAAATGGGCCAGGATCTCTGGATCGAAACTGCGTTCTAAGAGGAGCGGATGTGTGATGCCATTGGTCGATGGGTGCTTGGATTGGCGATGTACTTGTTCGGCAAAATCAACAAATTGCTCGACCCCAGTTGACCAGGAAAGCTTGGCTCGACAGATTTGCGCGACCGTCGGATGTGCTTCGACCCCAATGCTCTGTAAACCTAATTTTTCACTGGCAAGCAGCACCGTGCCGGAGCCGGCAAAGGGATCTAGAACCACCTGTTGCTGATCAATTGCCCATACCTGCAGCACCTGTTCGACCCATTCGGCCGAAAACCCTGCTGAATAGCGAAACCAGCGGTGAATAGGGAGCACCATATTGTCAACAAAGGTGCCGGAGCGCGCAGTCTTGCGTTTTGTGGTTGTTGCGCTAGCATCATCAAACAGAGAGAGCTGGGATAGAATAGTCATTCCTCAATTATAGCAGAGATGGCGCGCTTCGCCGAATGATATGGGAATCCAACTTAACCTTGATGAACCAACCCCACCCGCGCATTCGGATGCGCATACAAACTATAGGCCAACCAGAGCGGGTTGTTGGGATACCGGCGGCGCAATTCCAGGCGGGCGGCACGGGTGGCCGCCGCAATCGTAGTGTCCTCATCATCCAGCAGGGTGTAAAAGCATTCGGCAAACTCCTGCGCATACTGGTCGTTGATCGTCCATAGCGGTGCCAACAGCGCGCCCACCCCGCAATCCGCCACCAACACCTTGGCCCAGCCGCCGACCCCCGTCAACCCCATGCCCCCACTGCCCACCCGACAGGCATTCAAAAAGACAAAGGGATGATCGCGCTTCAACCGTGTCACCACCGGGCCGACAAAGTATCGGCTTCAGCCAACCACCGCTCATCCCGCGCCGCGCCCAAGTTGGCTTTGAGCAGATCGAGCAACCCCTGGGCGTCCGCCCGTTGAGTGGCGTCATCACTCCCCCGCCGCGGGGTAAAGACCAAGGTCGGTTCTCGGTCGAGGCGATAGGTGAGCAGTGGTGCGTCGGTGCTGTGGGTCGCGCCACAGTAGGGACAGGGCACGTCGTGCAGCGCCCCATCACGGATGCGGGCCAGAAGGTCGGGCCGCTCGACGGTGTCGATAATCAGCCAGAGGTCAATAGTGAAGGAACGCGTACAGGCGTTGCAGGTCAGGTTGGTTGTGGTGGCAAAGGAATGGGGCATGGGGGCTCCTTGTGTCGGGCATGGTTGGTGCGGTGGCCGGCAGTAATCTCTACATCTATACTGGATTCAGAATGAGAACCGGAGTTGTCGGCGGCCCATCTTCCTGGAAGATTAGAAACTCCGCTTTGCAAGTTGATTTGAGTATAATGACGTAAGCTTACTGGTAAAAGGCGCGCGTGTCAAGGGGTGTGGCGAACTCATGTTTTCATTGTTTTGCATAAATCGATTGTCATAAACGTAAAATTGCGTTACAATCACCATGTCAAGTCAAGGTATCCTGACGGAGTAGCAATGAGTGTAATTAGCGATACTGGGCCGTTAATCTCAGCCTTTCAGTCCAATAGTTTTGATATTTTGCTTGCTGTCCTCGGACCGATTATGATCACACCAACCTGCCGTGCCGAACTCATTCGGCATGGGTGGGCAGAAGCATTACAACAGGTTGGTGCGGCCATTCTTGTCCAATCATTGACTACAGCTGAAGCGGATCGGGCCGGCAATTATGCACACCAAATCGCTGTGCATCCTCTCTCCAAAGATCCGGAAGCTGCGAATCACTTGGGTGAGGCGGAAGCAATGGTATTAGCTGAACAATTCGACAGCAATGATTGCCTGTTGCTAATCGATGAACAAGCGGCACGAGCCGTTGCGCGACAGTATCAATTCCCTGTGACAGGATTTGCCGGTGTGTTGTTAATCGCCGTGGAAGAGGGCATATTGGCACCTGAGCAAGTCAGAGAACGACTGGAGTTGTGCCGTCAATTTGGCACCCACTATGGTGTTTCGTTTATCCAACGTGCCTATGAACTGGCGTTAGCGAAAAGAGGCGAAAATGGGACCAATGGAAAGTAAAGAAGCACTTTATCCAATCGGGACAGTGCACGAGCCCGATGCCGAATTGCTCTCGGCTGATGATCTGACTGCGGATCTGGTTGCTGTACGCGCCTATCGCCAACACAAACAGGCCGTAACCACAGAGCAAGCGATTAACCTCCGTGTACCGCTGTGGGCCGTGCTCGACGCAATTAAACAGATGGATCTGTCGGCGCTACGCGCCGTGGCAACCCTAACTGAAGAGCAACTTGCGCATCGCCAAGGACAGAACCGCCACAAGGTAAGTGTTGCAGAGCAGGTGGCAACATGATTTTTCCCAATGAGCACTTGACAGAAGCCGAAATTGATGAGCTGATCATCGCTGAAGCCGATGACGATACAGCTTGGGAAGATGCTGTCCATGTGCAAAAATCGTTCTCGCCGCCACTGCATATTCCGGCTGGACTTGCCGAACGGGCCGCCTTTCTGGCTGGTCTCCACCGCGAAAAAAGCTTGGATGCTTGGCTCACCCGGATCATTCGGGAGCGCGTTGAGTTGGAAGAAAGCGCATTTTTGCAGGCCAAGCGCGAATTAGTTACCCAATCGTAGCCCCAGTCTATGCAATAACGCGCCCATCAATCTACGCGGTTAGGCATCCTCCGCTCACTTACCCCAATCCCAACACCAACCGCTCCAATGCCACTGCCGCTCCATCCTCTTCAATCGACGGCGCAACCCAATCGGCCACGGCTTTGACCCCTGGGGTCGCGTTGCCCATTGCCACACCATATCCGGCCGCGGCCAGCATGGGAATATCGTTGTCGCTATCACCAATGGCGAGCACGCGGGTGGGATCGATCCCCAGCAAGGCGCAGAGTTGGCGTAGCGCGTTGCCTTTGTCGACGCCAAGTGCCATCCCTTCCACCAGGCGCGGATGGGAACGGGTGATGTAGAGTTGATCGCCAAAGGTGCGTTCAAGCAGCGGAAAGATATCATCGTCCGGATCGGGGCCGCTGTCGCTGATGAACTTCATCGGTGGATGGGCAGCGGGATCGGCTAATAGATCACTAAAACGGGGCTGCAACGTGCGGGGCTGGCCAAAGACATGGTCATGAAAGGCCTGTTCGGCCGGATCAGTGCGCCAGTGGTTCTGGTAGAGATGGGTATGGCCCGCGTCGTCATTGACATAGAGCGTCGTCACGATGGGCTGTTCATCCAACCAGGCCAACAGGGGACACGCCAGATCTGGGGCCATGTTCGTCTCAGCGTAGATCTGCCCAGTCAACGGATCACCGATCACGCCGCCATGCGCGGTGATCACGGGATAACGCAGATTCAGATAACCCAAGTGCGTGCGGATATAGTCGAGTGTCCGCCCGGTGCCGACGGTGAGGATAATGCCCGTCGCCTGCACCGCTGCCATTGCGCGCTGAACGCGCTGGCTGGCGCTGCTGGCGGCAAAGAGATCTTGAATCGTACCATCTAAATCGAGGATAACGAGGTCGAAGTTTGGCATTATTGACCAGTTGGTTTAGGAAGAGATAAGAAGAGACGAGACACGAGATTGGGAAATGCGAGCATGGGAGATTAGACTAACTTCGTGTCTCCCCCTCTCGTGTCTCGTCTCTCCTTGTCTCGTATCTCGTGTCTTCCCTACGGTACGATCGTCACGAGCCGATCATGGCCGTGATAATCTTGGCGGACGGAAACATGACGGGCGTTGGGAAGCAGGCGGTGGGCCAGTTCCTTGACGGCACGGCCTTGGTCATGGCCAATCTCGAGAAAGATGACGCCCTCGGGACGCAGATAACGGCCGACTTGCTGTAAGAGTTTGGTGATGGCATCTAGCCCTTCGGGGCCGGCTTCCAGGGCTAGTTGCGGCTCGAAATCGCGTACATCGGCGTCGAGATCGGGATAGACGTTGCTGCTGATATAGGGCAGATTGGCGACAATCGCATTGACGGGACCAGGTAAAGGTGACAGCAGATCGCCTTGTAAGAGCGTCACCTGGCTGCGGGTATCGAGCCGCTCGACATTGTGGGCGGCCACAGCCAAGGCGTCGTGGCTGAGATCGATCGCAAAGATCTGCGCTTGGGGCGCGTGGTGCGCAATCGCCAGGGCAATCACGCCGCTGCCGGTACCCACATCGGCAATCGCGATGGGTGTCTTTTCATCTTCGCTAAAATAATCGAGCACCGCATCGACTAACAACTCGGTCTCTGGACGGGGGATCAAGACACGCGGATCGACGCAGAATTCTAACCCATAGAACTCTTTACGCCCCACCAGATAGGCGACTGGCTCATGGTTCATGCGCCGCGCAATCAGTTCGGTAAACGCGGTGGCCTGTTCGGCGTTGAGTTTGTATTCGTAATGGGCAAAGAGCCAACTGCGATCAACCTCAAGCACGTGCGCGAGAATCACCTGTGCGTCCAGGCTGGCGGTATCACAGCCCGCTTCATCGATCCGTTCCCGCGCGGAAATCAGGGCACGGCCAATCGTGGTGGCTGGCATCAACCGCCAGACAACTTTCTGCCAGACGGAGGCACGTTGTGGAAGCGAATCGTGGGTCATGGGATCGTATATGGCTGGCAAAACAACACCGGGGGTAGACAAGTTGACACGATGATCGGCAGGATCGGGCTTCATGCCATGGGTGGATAGGATGTTGGTTTGTCGGTTTTCGTTGTGTGTAGTGGCGACAGTTAGCTCTCGTCGTTGTGAGTTCACTGTACCATAAAATGGGACTGCCGGTCTGACATTGACCTGCAAGATAGCCAAGCTTACCTCCTTTTACTAACGGCCTACACAATGTAATCCATGCCGCTGGATTTAGGCCGCACCGATGAGGAGACGCAGTCTAAGTCCGCGTAATGAA
Source organism: Caldilineaceae bacterium (assembly GCA_022842065.1). The sequence continues at coordinate 110,192 of JALHQH010000034.1, read as the reverse complement.
ACAAGGATTACGCAATGACAATCGCTAGTATGTAATGAAACGGCACGGCTGCAAGCAGCGCAGCAGCAACGTCCGTTACGTCAACACAGACCCCATTGTCTGTATCTTGATACAATCTGTTTTGAATTTGTACCTTATAGAGATGACACGTAGACATGGCACAATCTGGTTGTTTTGCACACAGAAAGATTGGGCCATAGTTAAATCACCTGTCGATTAGATCGGTAATGTGCGCTTAATTGTAACAAATTCACGTCAGAAAACAAGAGAACAAGTTATACAGATAACTGACAAGAATATGACAATTTGCACAAAAAATAGATGATTAACGCGCCAACTTACGCTTTACAATAGTTCTGACCCTATAGCCACAGCTCAATCGCGTTTATACTTCTTCGGCAAGCGCTTGCAGCCGTTCCGCCTGGTCGAACTGCCCCAACTGCTCGATAAATTCATCAATATGGCCATTCATCACCGCATCCAACTGATAACTGGTCAAGTTAATGCGGTGGTCAGTAACCCGATTTTGTGGAAAGTTGTAGGTGCGGATCTTCTCACTGCGATCACCTGATCTCACTTGGCTTTTGCGTGTGGCATCCTGCTCGTCACGCTGGCGCTGTAGTTCATAATCATACAACTTTGTCCGCAAAATGCGCATAGCTTTGAGCTTGTTCTGGAGCTGGCTACGCTCATCCTGACATTCGATCACAATGCCACTGGGCACATGGACCAGGCGCACGGCCGAGTCGGTAGTATTGACGCTCTGCCCACCCGGCCCACTTGAACGGAAAACGCTAAATTGGATGTCGGTATCATTGATCGCCACTTCCACTTCATCCGCTTCGGGCAACACAGCTACAGTCGCCGCGCTGGTGTGAATACGCCCCTGGCTCTCAGTAACAGGAACCCGTTGCACCCGATGCACGCCGGATTCATATTTGAGCAAGCTATACGCGCCCTTGCCCTTGACAGCAAAGATCACTTCCTTGAGCCCACCAATCCCGGTTTCGCTCATGCTCAGCTCCTCGGTCTTGAAGCGATGTTCCTCCGCCCAACGCAGATACATGCGGTAGAGTTCCCCGGCAAAGAGCCCGGCCTCCTCGCCACCGGTGCCAGCGCGGATTTCGACAATCACATTCTTGTCGTCTTTGGGATCGCGAGGCAGCAACAACTGTTTCATACGCGCGTCCAAAGTGGCCCGCTCTTCGTTCAGTTGTTCGATTTCCAACTCGGCCAATTCACTCAACTCAGGATCGCTGTCATGCAGCAGTTGTTGGTTTTCGACCAGTTGCTTCTCCACGGTCTGGAAGCGCTGATAAACCTCGACCAGTTCTTCGATCTCACTGCGTTCCTGGGCCAACTCATTCATGCGGCTGTAATCGGCCAGCACAGCGGGATCGGCCAACAACTCTTCGATCTCGTGGAAGCGACGGGAAATTTTATCAAGCTGTGCGTTTATATTTGACATAGAGTTAGCTTTGTTTAATCTGTAAAAACAGGAAGATGGCCTAGGGCGAGGATACCACTCCACTCAGCGCGATCACCCTCGGTAAAGACGGCCATCTCGCCGACCAAAGTGGCCTCGGCATTGGTGAGCAGGGCGCGCATCGCTTGCAGGGTACTGCCCGTGCTGATCACATCATCGACAATCACCGCATTTTTGCCCTGGATCAGGGCGCGGTCCTTGCCGTCGATATAGAGCGTCTGTGGTTTGCCGGTGGTAATGCTGACAACTTCGGCCTCGATACAGTCGACCATATAGGGTTTGCGAATTTTGCGGGCGACAATATAGGGCAAGCCACTCAGTGCTGAAAGCACATGGCCCAAAGGCACCGCTTTCACTTCGGGTACGACCAACACTTGCGCGTTCGTGGGTAATTGGGCGGCCAACTCAGTAGCAGCAACTTCCACCACTTCTGTATCACCCAGCATGTTAAAAATGGCAATTTTTACACCGGGGGCAACCTGGAAAATCGGCAAATCGCGGTAGAGTTTGCCAATCTGCACCGCGTGAACACGGCCATCGTAACTCATTGCATGCTCCTGCATTTCTGTACGGCCTTTGGTCTGCCAAAGCCAGTGTGGTGCGTTGATAAAACACTGGGCATAAAGGTCTGGCCAAGCTACCGTAGTAGAGATGTGTGTATCATTCTCAAGCGCATAGTATATCACAAAGTGCCCAATTCTTCATAAACTGTGGGGTGATCTAGATTAATCAAATTGAGGTTGCTTGCCTGCTTGACAAAGCACGTGGTCAATGTTACTCTCTAAATGAGAAAATATCTCACCTGAGAGATTTTATATAACGGCTTAGTTGTTACAAAACTAAATAATCCACACGAAGGCACACGCGCCCACTGGGCACCTGACACGAAGAAAAGCAAATCTTTATGGAGCTTCGTGGACAGCTTAAGAAATAAGTCAAGAAAGGCTTTGTCACATGAACAACCAATCTATCCTGGCGCGCCATATTGGTCTGATCAGCGCGCTCCTGGCCATTTTACTGCTCATTTTAAGCGCTTGCGCACTGCCAAACCAGGCGCAAACCGGTGCAGAGCAGGCCGCTAACCACGCGGACGAACACGCAGCTGAAACCGTCCCAGCGTTGACCGCCATCACCCTAGCCGAGGGCGAAACGCTGCAAGTCGCAGCCACCACCAGTATCATCGGCGATATTGTGGCCCAGATCGGCGGCGAGCGGATCACCCTCATTACCCTGATGGGGCCAGGCGTCGATCCGCATAGTTATACGCCCACACCCCAAGATCTGCGCACGCTGAGTGATGTGGATCTGATCTTCATCAATGGGTTGCATCTGGAAGAAGGGCTGACTGATCTGCTCGCCGATGCCGGTGCGCCGCAAGTTCCGGTCAACGCGGCGGTAGAACTCTTGGCTGGTGGTGAAGAAGAACACGCTGGTGAAGAACACGCCGACGAAGAACATGCCGATGAAGAACACACGAATGAACACGATCATGGCCCAAATGATCCCCACACCTGGCAAAGTGTCGCCAATGTCATGCAGTGGGTCACGACGATCGAGGAGAGTTTGAGTGCACTTGACCCAGCCCAGGCCGAAGAGTATCACGCCGCCGCGGCAGCCTACCAGGCCGAGCTCACTGCGCTTGACAGCGAAATCCGCGCCCAAATTGAGACGATCCCCACGGCCAACCGCAAACTGGTGACCGATCACGAGAGCTTCAACTATTTTGCTCAGGCCTATGGTTTTACGATTGTCGGCACCATCATCCCTTCGCTCAGTTCGCTGGCGGAAAGCAGCGCGCAGGATCTCGCTGCGCTGCAAGATCAGATCAGCAGCGAAGGGGTGCCGGCGCTTTTTGTGGGCACAACCGTCAACCCCAACATGGCCGAACAACTGGCCAACGACCTGAATATTGTCGTCGTGCCGCTCTATAGCGACGCCCTGAGCGATAGTGATGGCCCTGCTGCTAGCTATCTAGATTTTATGCGCTATAATGTGTCTGCGATTGTCACGGCGTTGCAGTAGAGGCGGAACAGTGGCAGTGAACAGTGGGCAGTCGTCGTGCCAAGTTACCGCCATCCAGATCTATACTCAAATCAGAATGAAACCCCTAGTTTCGGTCAGCGTGCGTCGCACTGACCAAAGAATCTAGCGGACTGGAAACAGTTGGCGGTCAGTGCGACGCACGCGATCCCGTTAGCCAGCAAAACTCCGGTTCTCAACTTGACTTCAGTATAGCAAAGAAAGAGAGAGAGGATCCTCAATGAAAATTGCTTATGTCTTTGCGTTGCCCCGTTCGGCGAGTTACAAGTTGGGGCAGATGATCCTGCCGCAGTTGGAGGCCGGCACCCACGGCGTTGATGTGATCGGCATGTTCTTTTTTGACGACAATACCCTGCTGCTGAGCAAAGGGAATCCGATTGGGGAGCGGCTGGCCAAAGTGGCCAAGGAGAAAAACATTCTGCTGATGATGTGCGACATGTGCGCCCTGGAACGCGGGCTGGCGGCAGGTGAACCGCGCTGGTGTGATGCCAACGGCCACGGTCGCACCGAGCCGGGTGAAATTCGTACGGTTGGCGTGGTTGACGGGGTACACGTTGGCTGTTTCCCGGATCTCTATGGCGCATTGGCCGGTAATCCACCCGACCAGGTGATTACACTTTAGGCCGCGTGACCATTAACAATTATCAATTGACAATTGTCAATTGATAATTGTTAATGAACTACTACCTCCCCCTTTTTATCGCCCCTTTTTACCGATTTGACACCCATTCCCATCAATGATAAGCTTCTGCCACTTGGTATTTTGGTCAGACCAATTTTCCACTTCCCAACCATTTAATTCAATAGTTACCTTTTGATTGTAAAGCTTATGTTTGAGGCCGTTGAGAAAGATCTACTGCCCACCAAGATCGTCAACAGCTTATTAGCGCTGATTAAACAAAAGCGCTTGCTGCCGGGCAGCAAGCTGCCGCCGGAACGTGAGTTGGCGCAAATCATGAATGTCAGCCGCCCTTCCTTGCGGGCGGCGTTACAGGCATTGGCAACGATGAATGTGATTGAAATTCATCCTGGGGCGGGCGCTTATGTCAGCCGACTAGAGCCGGATCGTTTGGTGCAGCATCTCGATTTTATTTTTGCGCTGGACGAATCCTCGGTGTTACAGCTTTTTGATGTCCGAAGAACCCTAGAACTGCGCACCGCAACCCTCGCCGCGCGCACCATTACAGCAGCTGAAATTGCTGATTTAGAGCAGCAGTTACTTGCCTGGGATCGAGCAGGCGATGATGATCAGCGCGATGAGGCTGATCGCGCGTTTCACCGGCAGATCGCCGCGGCCTCACGCAATCCGATCTTGTACCGGTTTGTTAGTATCGTCACCCAACTGGGGAAAGAGAGCCGCTGCCGCTCTTATCACTTGCCCAAAGCGATTGATAACACTAGAGCCGAGCACCGCGCGATCATTGATGCGCTCCGCGTCCATGATGCGGAGGGTGCCCAACAGGCAATGTTGGACCATCTACAAGGGGCGGAAAATTTTCTGCGCCAGATGGTCGCTGAAGAACAAAAACTTGGGGCCGTATAGCCGTGCGCAAGGTTTATCTTAATCGAAAGTGAGGAAGTACTGTGGCTACCGCAGAATCGACCATCAAGCTGAACCCAACATCGCCGCGCCGCGTCAAGGAGCGCACCAGTGTGTGGAAACAGTTAAGGCGTAGTGGACAGCTCTATCTATTTTTAGCGTTGCCGGTAATCTGGCTGCTGGTCTTTATGTACTATCCCATGTATGGCGCGCAGATCGCGTTTCGCGACTTCCTGCCTGGGCGCTCGATCTTGGGCAGTGAATGGATTGGGCTGGCCAACTTTACGCGCTTTTTTGATTCACCGCTCTTTATGCGGTTGATGACGAATACCGTGGTCCTTTCGCTCTACTCACTGGCGGTCGGCTTTCCGATTCCGATTATTCTGGCCCTTAGCCTCAATCAATTACGCACCGGGCTCTTCAAACGCAGTGTGCAGATGATCAGCTACGCGCCCTACTTTATTTCGACGGTGGTCATGGCGGCGCTTATTTTACAATTTCTGGACATGCGCCGCGGGCCGCTTAACCTCTTTTTGCAGTTCCTTGGCCTTGACCCCATCCATTTTATGGGTACGGCCGATTATTTCGCGTCGATCTATGTTTGGTCGGGCGTCTGGCAAAATACCGGCTTTGGGACGATTATCTATCTAGCGGCGTTGACCACTATCGATCCGGCCTTGCATGAAGCCGCCGTGGTTGATGGTGCCAACCGCTTACAGCGCATCTGGCACATTGATGTCCCTGGCATTATGCCCGTCGTGATGACCTTATTGATTCTGAACATGGGCCAGTTGACCAATATTGGCTTTGAAAAAACCTTTTTGTTGCAGAATCCGCTCAACCTGGCTGCGTCGGAAGTGATCAGTACCTATGTCTATAAGGTTGGCTTGGCCGGTGGGGTCGCCAATTTCTCTTATGCAGCAGCGATTGGGCTCTTCAATTCGATTATCGGGCTGGTCTTGCTGCTGGCTGCGAATCAGCTTTCCAAACGTTTTTCGCAAAATAGCTTGTTCTAACCAGCGGCCGCCGCGAGATTGGCCGGATCGATACGCCATGCAAAACGTACCATTGGAATTAAAGGAGCGCAAACCGCACCTATGACAACACAAGTGACCACACCAACCCCTGTGCCAGCGACGCGTAAAGGCATGGGCGGCGCGACCAGCCGGCGCACCTCACACCACATTCAGGAGAGCCGAGTTGATCAAATCTTCAACGTGATCAACTATTCGATCTTGGCCCTCTTTCTGGTGGTCGTTCTCTACCCGCTGATCTATGTGGTCAGTGCCTCCTTTAGCAACGGGGCCGCGGTCATCGCGGGCAAGGTGGTGCTTTGGCCAGTTGATTTCTCGGTTGCGGCCTACGAAAAGATCTTTGCCTACGAACGCATCTGGAGCGGCTATGCTAATTCACTCTTTTATGCCGTCGTCGGGACGCTGATTAACGTGGGCATGACGCTGATCGCGGCCTATCCCTTGGCGCGTCGCGACCTCTATGGCCGCGGGCTGATTCTAGGGCTTTTCGTCTTCACGATGTTCTTTAACGGTGGGCTGATTCCCTCCTACCTGTTAGTCAAAGATCTGGATATGCTCAACACCCGTTCCGCCTTGCTCATTCCGCAAGCGCTGTCGGTCTGGAACCTGCTGATTGCGATTACTTACTTTCGCTCGGCTATTCCGCCCGAGTTGCTCGAAGCGGCGCAACTGGACGGCTGTAACGATTTTCAGTACTTTGCGCGGATTCTGCTGCCCCTTTCAGCCCCGTTGATTGCCGTGTTAAGTCTCTTTTACGCCATCGGCCACTGGAATCAATTCTTTGCCGCCCTGATCTACTTGACCAAGGTCGAACTCTTCCCGCTGCAGATCATCCTGCGCGACATTTTGATCCAAAGCCAGGTTGACATGAATATGATGGACGATATGAAAACAATGGCGGACAAACAGGCCATGCGCGAGTTGATGAAGTACGCGCTGATCGTTGTCGCCTCTGTGCCCGTCCTGATGATCTATCCTTTCGTGCAGAAATACTTTGTGCGTGGGATTATGCTGGGGTCGATTAAAGGCTAAGTAATAATTAATTGAAAATTGAGAATGGTTAACTGTTAATGTGTTATCCCCTCGTGCTGCGTGATAGGTACGACATGTTGTCTTACACTTCCCCAATCGCGCCGTACGATTCACGTTTTACGCAGCACGTTTTATCCAGCAAGTAACAAATATCAAGCACTAAAAAGCCATCAAGGAGGAAGATTAATGTTTAAACGTCGTCTGGTTATGTTGTGCAGCATCCTCGCAGTGCTGTCGATCGTGATCGCGGCCTGCGCGCCGGCAGGAGCACCCAGTGAATCCGAAGCCGGGGCCGAAGCAGCCGCACCCGCCGCGGGGGTTGCCGTTGCCCCCGCCGGTGAATTCCCGATTGTTAGTGAACCACTGACGATCAAAGCCTTTATCTGCCCCAACAGTGCGGTCAAGGATTACAATGACAATGAGTACACGCGCTGGCTGACCGGGTTGACCAACATCACGTTGGAACTGGATATCCCGCCGGTGGCCGATGCCCAGCAGAAGTTGAACCTGATGTTGGCCAGCGGTGATCTGCCCGAAGTGATCATCGGTTGTCAACAATTCCTGCGCCTGGATCAGGTGCAAATTCTAGCCGATCAAGGGTTGCTGCTGCCGCTCAATGATTACATCGACGAATATGGGGTCGAATTCAAGAAGGTCTACGAAGCCTATCCCCAAATTGAAGATCTGATCACCATGCTCGATGGCAAGATCTACGGCTTGCCCCATGTCAACGACTGCTACCATTGCAGCATGTCGCAGAAGATGTGGGTCTACCAGCCGTGGCTGGACAAGTTGGGCCTGGAAGTGCCGACGACCACCGAAGAATTCTACCAGATGTTGAAAGCCTTCAAAGAGCAGGACCCGAATGGCAATGGCGAGGCCGATGAGATTCCGCTGTCGGGGACCGTCCTGATCAATGGTGGCTGGCATTCCCCCATCGACCAGTTCCTCATGAACTCGTTCGTTTACAATGACAACGTGACCCCCAACGGCACCCGCAGCCTGATCCTGGAAGATGGCACGATCAAAGCGGCGTTTGTCGAACCGGGTTGGCAGGAAGGGCTGAAATATCTAAACAAGCTCTACAGCGAAGGCTTGATCGATCCCCAAGCCTTTACCAACGATTCCAGCACGATTCAACAGTTGGGTGAGAATGCCGATGTGCCGATTTTGGGTGCCGTCGGTGCCGGTTGGTATGGCGTCTTTACGCAAAATGGTGGCCCCAGTGGCCGCTGGAAAGAGTATACACCGATTGCCCCGCTCGAAGGGCCAAGTGGCATGCGCCAAACCCCACGCACGCTCTTCCAACCCACCGGTGGGCAAGCGGCCTTCGTGATCACCAATCAAGCCCAGAATCCAGAAGCCGCTTTCCGCTTGGCCGATGTCTTCTTTGGCTTCGATTCGACCACCAATTCGGTCTTTGGCGTTGAAGGCGAAGATTGGGTACGCGCCAGCGACACCGATGTCTCGATTGCCGGTGGCAAAGCCCAGTACACCGTGTTGAAGGTGTGGGGCGGTGAGCCACAAAATCGCCACTGGTCACAAACCGTGCCGACGTTCCGCACCAATGAATACCGCATGGCCCAGACCTACAATCCCGATGATCCGTTGGAGCGCTGGCTCTTTGAATGGACCCGCGACCTGATGGAGCCCTATGGCACCACCGATAAGGCCGTGCCACCGTTGATCTTTACCGAAGAGCAGTCCAAACTCTTTGGTGAACTGAAAACCTCAATGGACACGACGGTGGATGAATGGTTTGCCAACTTCGTGATTGGGAATGCCGATATTGACGCCGACTGGGAAACCTATCTGGCGACCTTGGAGAGCACGGGTCTGTCACAGTACCTGGAGATCTACCAGACCGCCTACGACGCCAAGTACAAGTAAAGATCCGCACGTCGTAACAATCGAGTAATCAGGAAGGGCATTCCCCTCGCCGGCTTGGTGAGCGGGAGTGCCCTTTCTTTTTTGTGATAGCACGCGCTGTCAACGGATGTTTGGAACGGATTGAACGGATTGAAAATGCCCAAATCCGTTCTATAAGTTAGCTAAGAACGGATTTTCGTCTAAAAGTCCGTTCAATCCGTTCTCCTAATCCGTTGACAGCGTGTTTCAGCCCTAATTCAAGTTCAGTCGGAGGCACTTATGTCCGCAACAACACAACCTACCCTATCAGACACCGAACGGATCAAGTGGTGGCAAGCCGCGCGGTTTGGGCTATTTATCCACTGGGGGCCAGTCAGCCTGGTCGGCACGGAAATTGGGTGGTCGCGCGGGGGTGAGCGGCGCGGCTTGCGCTTCACGCTCCCACCGGGACCAGTGGCGGTCGATGTCTACGACAATCTCTACAAGGAGTTCAACCCGGTCCATTTTGACGCCGCTGAGTGGGTGCAAATTGCCAAGGACGCGGGGATGCGTTACCTGGTCTTTACGAGCAAACACCACGATGGCTTTGTCAACTTCGATAGCGCACTCACCGACTACAAGATCACCGGCCCACTTTCCCCCTTTGGTCGTGATATTGTCGCCGAATTGGCCGCGGCCTGTCACGCCGCCGATCTGCCGTTTGGTTGTTACTACTCGCCGCCGGATTGGCGGCACCCGGATTATCGCAACGAAAACCATGCGCGCTACCTGGACTACTTTCACGCGCAGGTCGGTGAACTCTGTCGCAACTATGGGGAACTGAGTGTGCTCTGGTTTGATGGGCTGGAAGAGAATTTCACCGATGCTGCGGAGGTTGAGCGCTACCGCGACCAGGAACGGTTTGCCAGTGCCCAAATTTGGGGCTCGGAAAAACTGTTTGCCGAGATTCGCCAATGGCAACCCAACATCCTGATCAACAACCGCTGTGGCATGCGCGCCGACTTTGATACGCCGGAACAAATGGTCGGTGCCTACCAGACCGAACGCGCCTGGGAAAGCTGTATTACGATGGGTGATCAGTGGGCGTGGAAGCCCGATGACAAGATCAAATCGGTGGCAGAATGTCTACATACCCTGATTCGCGTCGTCGGCGGTGACGGCAATCTGCTCTTCAACGTCGGCCCCATGCCCGATGGCCGCATCGAGGAACGCCAGGTGGAACGGCTACGCGCGATGGGCGATTGGTTGCGCCACTATGGCGAGAGCATCTACGCCACCCGCGGCGGCCCCTTCAAGCCGGGGCCGTGGGGGGTGAGCACCCACAATGACAAGTACATCTATCTACACATCCTGGATTGGCCGACCGAGACCTTGATGCTGCCCCCGCTGGCCCAGTCGATCACCGGCAGCCACGTCCTGACCGGTGGTCAAGCTGTGGTACAGCAGAGCGCGCAAGGGGTAACCGTGACCGTCGCCCCTGCCGACCGCCACGCGATCGATACGATTGTACGCTTGGCGGTGGCAGCTTAATAGCTCCATATTTGCTAATCCCCTCCGAGCGAATCTAATCCGTCATAATTTCGCCAACGCTGTCCTGGCGCTAGTGCATAGGCCATACAATCCCGGAATCTTTAAAGATTCCGGGATTGTATGGCCTATGCACTAGGTTCCCTTCTACCGCGTCACCAGCGGCAAATGGATCTGCGAACTTGTGGTCCAGGTCAAGCTGGTCATCGCATTGCCATTGCTGATGGTCACGGTCTCACCGGCCAGGGTGCCATAGTCGGCATGTTCAACCGCCACCGACCATTTGCCCGGTGTCACGGGGAATTGATAAGTGGCATTGTTGCTGGTGATGATCCCCCCTTCATCGACGATTTCGTCAGCCCACAGCAACTCACCTTCCGCGGTCTGCTGGTACAGGGTCACGAGCACCGGTTCGCTGGCGCTACGCTGGAGGGCCGCGGGCAGGGCCAGGTTGAGGGTCAAGGTGTGCGTCGTGCCGCTGCCTGCTTCATCAAGTTCGGCCAGTCCCTGGCTGGTACGCGCCAGCACCCCATCTATCGCGCTTAACGTGGCCCCACCGCTGAGGGTGAGGGTGGTGGCGCGCTGCAAATTGCGGGCATCCTGGTAATACTCACTTTGATACCCCCCCTTGTTAAAGCGCAGCCGGTAGTTGCCAGGAAGCAGTGCCGGTAGTTGATAGCCCCCTGTACTGTCGCTGCGCACGGTAACATTTTTCACCCAGCGCCGCCCGATCTGCCGGTAGCCGATAATCCGTACCCCCACCAGTCCCTCGCCATCTGCGTTGGTGACAGTCCCCTGGATCGCACCGGTGCTCGCGCTGCTGCGTTGTTCAATGACCAATGCCCTACCGTTCCGATCGCGCGTTGTACTCAAAGTGTAGCCGCCCGTGGTACAACTGCCGGGGCCATTCCGCTGCTTCACTTTGGCGGTGACGGTCAGATTATGGGTTGTATTGGGCAAGAGCGAAATCGTTAGCTGGTGTTGATTCACCGCGGCCACCGAGGTAAAGACGCCCGAGGCTGTGGTAATCGTCACCCGCTCGCCGTCGCCAATGTAGACCGTCACCAACTGTGAAAGTTCATCGGTCGGTGAGGTGACCGGCTCAACCCAGAGCGGCTGTGGGGTCGCGGTGGGGCAAGGGAAGCTGGTGGGGGTTGCCGTGAGTGTCGGCATTGGGGTAGCAGTTGGGGTTGGCCCGCCGGTCCCCACGCTAAAGCGCTGGTCCACCCGTGTGATGTTGCCCTGGTTATCCGCCACTTGGGCATAGAGATGAGCCGCCGACATATTGTTGATTGGCGTCGTGAGGTTGATTCGGTAGATACCGTCACCCGTCACTTGGGCGAGATCGGCGAGTTCGCTGCCCGCGGGGCGGCCATTAATGGCAAGATCGGCTTTGATCGAAAGCGAACCAGCCTTGATGCCGGAATTGGCGTCGGCAATGCCAACCACCAACGCGGTCAACGGTGCCGCATTGTGACCAGCCCGCGGCGCGCTCACCGCCAATGTCGGGCGCACATCGTCAAGGAACCAGCCAAAGTCGGCATGTTCGCCGCCGGTGTCCAGGTTGATCGGACAGGCCAGATCAACCCAGCGCGCAAAGGTCATTTTTTCATCAATCGTCAATGCGGGTACACCACTGCCTGGCGGCGGCATAATCGTGCCAGTGTAATTCAGATCCGCCATGTTGGGGTCACTACCTGGGGGGAGGGTGCCGGCATCACCGGGAATACTTTCGGTGGGGTGATCCCCATTGTCCCAACCATCGAGCCGCTGCCCAAAAAGTTTCCAGATCAGCAAACTGCGCCGGCTTTGGAAGGGGCGCACATAGCGGCTGGCGTTGGTCTGCCGCCAACCAGCCTCTCGCCCGATCACTGGGGCATAGCCCCAGCGTGCTTCACTATCCTGGCAAAGCCGTTTGTAATCTCCGGGCACTTGTTGCCCAGAGTTGGTTGAAGTCTCATAGAGGGCGGTGTCATCCAGCACCAGGTCACCGGGCGGGGTGGGGTTGCTGCCCGTATGGCAACTGACACAACTGCGCTGCAACAGGGGGCGAATATCGCGATAGAATTCAACATTGACCACCCCAGTGTTGACCGTGCGCAGCGCTGGTTGGCCGTTGGTGTTCTGTGTCAACAGCGGGGTAGAGTTGCTCAGATCGGTCACCGCATAGGCTGGTTGCGACGCGACGGTGCCGGCAAAAGCAAGTGGCACTTGTCCATGCGCATGACAGCCACCACAGTCGGCGCGCATTTCACCAGGGCGTACCTGATGCCAGGTCTGCGCCATGGTCAAGACCATGCCATTGCGGTCGAGCAGTTGAAAGGTAAAGGGGGTGTCCGCCGGAATTTTGGCGAGGAAGCTGGTGTCAGGGTTGCCTTCGGCGTCGAGGATCGGGTTGCCGTTGGCAGCCAGGTTGCGTACCGGCAGTTCCCCCAAAATGCGCAACTTTTCGTTGATGTGGTTATAGAAGTGCTGCCCTTCGTGCGGCCCATAACTGCGGTGGGTGTTGGGTTCCATGGCGAGGAGCCGGATCGCCCAAATGTCGCTGTTCGCATATTTGCCCGCATCAGAGCCTTGGGTAAACCAGTTGCTGTTGGCGTCATTCTGGCGCGTATTAAAGGCATCCAAGCCGCCATAGGGATCATTGGCATTGATGCCAGGATGGCCGGGAAAACTCTCGCGCTTATAGAGGCTGCTCGTGCCGACGAGGCCATAGGGCGAACCGGCGGGCAGCGACCCATGGACCGTACCATCGTTGGGCAACCAAGGCAATTCTACCGGCTGCGCCACCCCATGAATCGCCTGGTAGGGGACCACGGCGCGCGGCCAGACCTCGTTGTAGTTGGGATCATTTTTGATCAGCACCAGTTCACTGGGGCTATTCACCGGGTTGCCGTCGGGGATTAAGTAAAGTCCAGCATCCGGCGCGGGCAGGTTGACCGGACGGGTCAACGCATTCACCGGCCCTGGCGACCAGACAACGAGTAGGTCGTTCTGGGGTGCGGCGGAGGGGTGGGTAAACTTGCCGACATATTGGTTGTTGATGCGTGGCGATGCCTCGTCCTCGGCATTGGTAAAGCGCGAGATCGAATAAAAACCACGCGGGGTAAAGCTCATGTAACGGGGGTAGATCTCCGGCCCATTGCCAAAGACCAGGGTTTGATCAATCGGCGGATTTTCGCTGAGGAACGCGCTGTGAAAACGGCTCTGGCCAACTGGCGGCTGCACCGGGAAACGATAGAGTGCGCCAAAACCAAAGTTGTTGAGATTGTAATAATCCTCGACCACAATATCTTCATTGCTCAGTTGGGTGACAAAGTGCATGGCGTTGGCCCACTTAAAGGCGCTCAGCATCGGCTCCCACTGGCGGCCATCGGGCCAGATCGCCCAAATGCCCCAGACCCGTTCATCCCGTAAGCCTTGGCTTTCATAGCTGGAAAAGAGAATCCGCCCATCGCGTAGCGGGGTGGGGTGTAAGGTGCTACCGATGGTCATCGGTGAGATGAGGGTCACATTCGCGCCATCTTCATCCATGACAAAAAGTTGGAGATTGGGGCTGCTAAAATTTTTGGTGGGGATAAAGCCATTCCGATTGCTGGTAAAGACTACCTTGCCGCCCGCAATGGGGGCCGGGCCGAGATTCAAAATGCCATAACCGAGCCGGTTAAAGTTAGCGGCCGGATCGACCGGGTTGGTGAGATCCCAGTTGCCGGCACCCGTGTTAGGGGTAAATTCTTGGTGGGTCAACTGTTGCATCTGGCGCGTTTGCAAGTTGATGCGATAAATATCAGCACCAGAACGGGGCAGATAGCCGCGTTGAGATTCGCCTGATTCAGGACGGGCATCAGGGATAAAGCTGTAGTAGACCCACTGGCCATCGAATGAAACAAAGGGATCGGTCACCGCCCCGTTACCGCCGGCTACCAATACCTCTTCACTGCCATCGGGATGCAGCAAGATCAGATCCGCGCCCGGTTCAAAGCGCCCAGGGTGGAAGACTTCGGGCCAGACAATATGTTCATTATCACCCTTGCGCGGTTGCCGGATGTAGACGAGGTCATAGGCCAGCCCGCCCCTTTGGGGCTGCATCTGGTGGAGACGCTGTGGGCGGATCGACAAAGCCGGCGTAGCTGCACCAGCCGCATGGCTGCCGACACTGATGAACCCAAATAACAGCAGCAAACAAAACAAGCGTAACAGACGCGGATATGACATAGATGGCCTCCATACAGGTTTAGATCAGGCTAGTGCTCTGTTACCCAAATTTTGCTGGGTTTTTCGTCCCGCTGGGACGAACGCGGCTTTTAATCCAGCAAAATTTCGGTAACACTGTACTAGGGGCTCTTTGACAGAGCCAATGAGTCAGCAGTAAATTAATTTTTTCTTACGGGCGCAGAAACGGATTTTACCATAACCGTTAATGATGCCATAGACAACGCGCATTGCATTTACGTTATCGATGGCGGTAAACTATCAATCATAGATTTAACCAACCGCTGCACTGCCCACAAGAAAGCAGATTCCTCACCCATGAACAAACTATCCGCCATCCAAGCCGGTGTCGCCCAAATTGATATCACCCCGCCCGCCGGGATTGCCTTGACTGGTTACATTGCCCGCGCCGGCAAGGCGACCGGGGTGCATGATCCCCTTTACGCCAAAGCGCTCGTTTTGGATAATAAAATAACCCAGGTTGCCATTCTCACCGTCGATGTATTGGGTTTACATTGGTCTGTGGTCAAAACCGTGCGCCTTGCGATTGAAGTGGCGACCGGCATCCCCGCCAACAACGTGCTGATCAGTTGCTCCCATACCCATGCCGGTCCCGCCACCATGTTTTTGCAGGGCTGTGGCGAGGTCGAGGAGGTGTATCTGGCGGGTCTACAGGAGCAACTCGTTACGGTCACGCACAATGCGTGGCAAAGTCGCCAGCCGGCCCGCTTTGGGGTTGGCCACGGTCAAGTGCAGGAAGGAGTCCACAACCGGCGCACCCCCGGCGATCTGATCGATCCGGATTTGGGCATTCTGCGCGTTGAGACCGCAACAGGTCAATTGCTGGCCGTGCTGCTCAACTATGCCTGCCACCCCACCTGTATCACCGGCGAAAACACCTTTTTCTCGGCAGAATATGGTGGTTATGCGGCCGCACAAATTGAACAGGCCACTGGCGCGATCACCCTCTTTATCACCGGTGCGATTGGCGATGTTGGCCCGGCCACGCGCGGCTGGGAGACATTGGGGCAGATTGGCAATGCCATCGCCGCAGAGGCATTGCGCGTCCTGCCCGAGATTGGGGTGACCACTTGGGAACAGTTAACCGCGGTCAACCAGCCCCTCGATCTGCCCTTACTCCCCTTACCGACTGTGGCCGAACTGGAGGCGATCCTCGCCGCGCAGCAGCGCTTATTAGCCGACCCCGAACTGATGCAACAGCCCTATCAGGGGCAGATTGTCGCGGCGATGATCACCTGGGCCGCCACGACATTGACAAAGGTCGTAAATCAGCGTGCCCCCACTACTGTCACCACTGAACTCCAGGTGCTCCACGTTGGCCACCTCGCCCTGGTCAGCGCGCCGGGCGAGTTGTTTGTCGAATTGGGGCTGGCGATCAAAGCGGGCGTGCCGGGCGGCCATTGTTTCCTCTGCGGCTTTGGCAATGACAACATTGGCTACATTCCGGCCCGTCGCGCCTATCCCCACGGCGGCTATGAGATCGCCGATGCTTATCACTATTACGGCTATCCCGCCGCGCTGGCCCCGGAGGCGGGCGAATTGGTGGTGGGGACGGCGCTGCAATTGTTACATGGGTAACTGCGCATCAGCAGAGTGCCGTCGTTTTCGCTGGATCTGGCG
>JALHQH010000034.1:0-93801 GCA_022842065.1 Caldilineaceae bacterium | reverse complement strand
TTTGCGGTGGCTGGGGAACTCCATCCGAAAACGACGGCACTCTGCCCTCAAAAAGTCCTTTGACAAAAGCTTTGCCCCTAAGGTATGATCCCGCTACCCCTATGCTTCGCTCGTGCCCCGCTGTCTCTGTTGCGTACAGCTTGTGTCATTTGCATCGGTCATTTGTTTTTCAACCTACCCTTTATTCATTCAATTTCACAGAAGGACAGACTCGTATGGCAAATCATTCAGACAATGCCGGCCAGCCCTTATTCAACACGCCACACTTTTCCGCGGCAACGCCATTCTCACGGCGTCAACTGCTCAAGGGGTTGATGGTCGTCGGCACGGGCGCGAGCCTTTTGGCCGCCTGTGTGGCTGCCCCTGCCGCCCCCGCAGCCGAAAATACAGCGGCACCAGCCCCAGAAGCCGCCAGTGACACCGGCCCTGATCCCAAAACGCTGCAACCATTTGCAGCCAATGACAAGATTGGCGAGATCCCGGATCTGCCCAAGCGCATTGCCTGGGCCAATACCTCGAATGCCGAATTCTTCCTGGCGATCACGAATTCGATCCAAATGGCAGCAGAAGAGCGCGGGCTGGAATTTATTACGGCCATTGCCAACGATGATTCGGCCAAGAATATTGAACAGATCAACACCTTCCTGCAACGCGGGATTGCCGCCCTCTGCATCCAACCGCTTGATGCCAACGCCCAAGCGCCGCTGATGCAGCAGGCGATTGACCAGGGTATTGCCGTGCTCTCCCTGGTAACACCGCCGAGCACGACCCAAGCGGTCGCCGATCAGTACAAGGTTGGCTACACCCAAGGGTTGGCCGCGGCCAAGTGGATCACCGAAAATGCGGATGGCAAGGCCAAGGTCCACTACTACAACATCGACACGATTGAGGTGTTGATCGCCCGCCATCAGGGCGTCTTGGATGGGGTGAAGACCGCGGGCGAAGGGGTCGAAATTGTCAGCGATGTCAACGCCGGGGCGATCACCAATGAAGCCGGCTTTAACACGATGAACACCGTCCTCCAGGCCCATCCCGATATCAATGTGATCCTCGGTGGCGACACCCTGGTGCTGGGGGCGCTGGCTGCGGTCGAAGCGGCGGGCAAAGCTGGTGAGAATATTTACATGTCAGGCATTGACGGCGATGCCGAAGCGCTGAAAAAGATCCGCGATGGTGGCCCCTACAAGGCCAGCTTTGCCTTCGCCTACCCGATGATGGGTTACGCCTGGGGTCAATATGCCGCCGACTGGATCGAGGGCAAAGAGATCCCAATGGTGATGCAATTCAACGCGATTGAACTCAACTCAGCCGAGACCATCGACGAATTTGAAGCCGCAATGGGCAACGTCCAAGAAACCTGGCTGGACGCCGCCAAATATTTCACCAACCTCGGCAACATCAGCTACGAAACCCGCCAGAATTATATCCGCGTATCAGCCTAATCATGCTCGTTTCACACGCGGCGTGGAATACACGGCGGGACGCGGCGCGTCCCGCCGCCGTTCCCACGCCGCGCGATGGGAACCAGCCGACAATTAATAATTAATTATTTTCCATTAATTATTAGCAAGGAATCGACCCTATGTCCGTCACTTCACTTGGCGCGCTGCGTGGGCGGGCGCGCCCAGCTAGCTTGGCTTGGGATTGGCGTAACCGGTTGGGGCTGGGCGTGCTCTGTATCGCCCTGATCCTCTTTTTTGGGCTACGCTACGACAACTTTTTTACGATTGACAACGCCTTTGCGACCTTGCTCAACATCTCGTCGATTGCGATTGCGGCGATTGGCAGTGGCTTCTTGCTCATCTCCGGCAATGTCGATCTCTCGATTGGTGGCCAATATGCGCTGACCTCAGTCGTTGTCGCCCGCGCCGCGGTGTTGACGCAGAACCCGCTGCTCACCGTGCTGATTGGGTTAGGCTTTGGCGCACTGCTGGGGCTGCTCAACGGCACGCTGGTGCGCGTGCTCAAAATCTCCCCGATCATCGTCACCATCGGCACCGCGGCAATCTTTCGCGGCATGGCCTATGTCGTTTCCGGCGGTGTCTCGGTCTTTGGCTTTCCCGAAAGTTTTATCGCGATTGGCCGGACGCGCATTGGCTCGGCCCCCGTGCCGGTGCTGATTGCGGCGGTCATCTTTATCGTGGGTGGCCTCGTCTTGACCCGCACGGTGATTGGGCTGCGCGTCTTTGCCGTGGGGGGTAACAGCCTGGCGGCGCGGCTGAGTGGGATCAACACACAGCGTATGGTGGTGGGCCTCTACACCTTCAACGGGCTGTTGATGGGGCTGGTCGCCACCCTGGCCACGGCGCGCCTGGGCAGCGGCACCCCTTCGATTGGGCTGAGTTTTGAACTGGATGTGCTTACCGCCGTGATCCTCGGTGGCGTCAGCTTTGCCGGCGGCGGTGGTCATCCCTTTGGTATCTTCATCGGCGTGGCGACGATTGCCGTGCTCAACACCGGCCTGATCTTTGCCGGTTTACAGGATTGGTATCAACAGATCGCGCGCGGGCTCATGTTGCTGCTGGCCTTGGGGGCCGACCAATATGGGGCCGTGCGCCGCGAACGGGCCGTGACGGTTGAGCCGCAGTCCGACCGCCGCGAAGCGCTCTTGGAAAAAGCACGGGCTGAGCAAAAGTCACCAACGCCTTTGGCCGCGGCGAAACAACTGGCCAATCAGATCGTCTTCCGCTGTCGTGAACTGGCCAAGAGTTATGGTGCCGTGACCGCAGCCTACAATGTGGGTTTTGCGGTCAACGCAGGCGAGGTGGTCTGTCTCGTCGGTGACAACGGCGCGGGCAAAAGCACGGTAATCAAGATGATCAGTGGTGCGATCCAGCCGGACCGAGGGACAACTGAATTGTTGGGCCAACCGGTCAACTTTACCAGTCCCTTTGACGCACGCCGCGCCGGTGTGGAGACGGTCTACCAGGATCTGGCCCTCTGCGCCAACCTGGGCGCGGCGCACAACATGGTGCTGGGCAAGGAACCGCGCCGCACCAACTGGGGTCCCCTTTCCCTGCGCGATGATCGGGCCAGCAAGGAGATCGCCCGCCAGCGCTTGCTCGAACTGAATATCGCCCTGGAAGATTATGACCGCCCGGTTGGTTCGCTCTCTGGTGGCCAGCGCCAATCAGTCGCGATTGCGCGCACCGTCACCGATGATGTGGTCCTCGCCATCCTCGATGAGCCGACCGCCGCCTTGGGTGTGGCGCAGACACGCAATGTGCTGCACCTGATCCGCACCCTGGCCGAACGTCAGGTCGCCGTGCTGATGATCACCCATGATATCGAGATCGTCTTTGAAGTGGCCGACCGCATCGTCGTGTTGCGCCTGGGGCAGGTCGTCTATGATGGGCCGACCAAAGGCATTTCGCAGGCCAACCTGGTCCACCTCATGGCCGGCATCGTCCCGGCCACAACAGCCTAAGCTCGTTCCGCCGGTCTCTGGCGGAATGCAGTGGGGACGCTCTGCGTCCTTCCTTCAGGACGCAGAGCGTCCCACCGGCATCACCACGCAGAGCGTGGTGACGAGCCATCAACCATAACGGGAGAGAAAAATGACCAGATCGACACATTTGGAACTATTAAGCCTGGCCGGCAAGCGGGCCCTGGTGACCGGCGCCGGAACCGGCCTCGGCTTGCAGATGGCACTGGGACTGGCTGAGGCCGGCGCGGATCTGGTGGTCTGCGGGCGTCGCCAAGCGCCGCTGGAAGATTGTGCGCAACAAGCACAGCAGTTGGGGGCCGCCGTCACCGTGATCCCCGCCGATATTACGGTAGAAGAGGACGTGTTACGGCTACAACAGGAGGCCGGCCAGGTTGACATCCTGGTCAACAACGCTGGCTTTGGGCTACTGAAGCCGTGGCTAGAGGTGACGCTGGCCGACTGGCGCGAGGTTACCGCACTTAATCTCGACGCCACCTTCCGCCTGATCCAGCTCTTTGCCCCGGCGATGATGGAACGGGGCTGGGGACGGATCGTCAACATCGCCTCGATCTATGGCAGCATCGCTGGTGATCGCCGCCGTTATCCTGGTATCGAGAATTGGGACATCCCCTCCTACTTCGCCAGCAAACATGGGGTCCACGGCATCACCCACTACTTCGCCCCCAAGTTCGCCCCCCACGGCGTCACCATCAACTCGCTCAGCCCCGGCATGTTCCCCTCCGAACAGAATGAAGAACGCCTTACCACCGAGGTCAAAGCCGCCCTGATCGATGGCACCCCCATGCAACGCCTGGGCGAAACCGATGACCTGAAAGCCGCCGTCGTCTTCCTCGCCTCCCCCGGTGCCAAGTTCATGACCGGCCAGGATGTGATTGTCGACGGCGGGTGGAGTGTTTGGTAGGGAGGGTGAGGGGGTGACAAGGTGACAGGGTGAAGGGGTGACAGGGTGACAGGGTGACGTTCAATCACCCCTTCACCCCTTCACCCCTTCACCCCTTCACCCCTTCACCCCTTCACCCCTTCACCCCTTCACCCTCTTATCGCTGCTTAAAGTCTATACCAACATGTTAACGATAAGCACAAGGAGTATCAAATCCATGAAAGTTCTCATTACCGGCATCAGTGGCCGGGTTGGGGCCAATTTGGCCCATCAATTGATGAAGCGGGGCGACACAATCCGCGGGCTGATCTTCCCCGGCGACCCCAAGACGGAGAAGGTGCAGAAGCTGGGCGTGGAAGTCTATGAAGCGGACATGCACGATGCTGAGGGCGTTTATCGCGCCTGTGACGGGGTCGACGCCATTGTCCATCTCGCCGCACAGATGAAGCAGGGCAGTTCCACCGTGCAACGCATGGTCGAGATCAATTCTTTCGGCACCCTCAATGTACTTGAAGGGGCGGTCCGTTCCAGCACCAAGATCCAGAGCATTCTTCTCGCCGGCACCGACCAGGCCTATCACCCCTTTGTCTCCGACCGCACCACCTTCTATGAAGATCACCCGCAACGGCCCATCGACATCTATGCCCTGACCAAACTGATGTCCGAGCAAATGTTTTACACCTATCAGCGCCAATACAACCTGCCGGTCAAGATCATGCGCTTCGGCTCGGTGATTGCAGCCGACGAACCGCTGCAACTCTTCTACCCCGCCTGGCTTGATCTCTATGTCAACCAGGAGTGGACCGCCCCCGGCAAAGTACCCTGGTTTGGTGCCGAAAAAGTCGAAGCCGCCAAAGCCGCCGTTGCCGAGGCGATGAAAACGCCCAACGGCGTCTGCGCGATAACCGACAGCGAGGGCAACTCGTGGGGCCTCCCCTTCACCGACGTGCGCGACACCGTCGATGGCATCATTCGCGTCATGGACAGCAAAGATGCCGTCGGCCAAGCCTTCAACCTGGTCGGGCCGACCGCGACCTCCTTTGTCAATGTCGCCAAACTGATTTCCGCCAACAGCGACCGCCCCTACCTGGAGGTCAAGATGCCATTCCTCTGGTGGTTCAACATCTCGAATGCCAAGGCTCGTAGCATCCTCGGCTACGAGCCACGCTACACCTATGCCGATATGCTCAACGACGCACTCGCTTTCCGGCGGGGGGAGGATATTGGGGTCGTGCCGGTGTAGGGAGGGAGGATAGAACGCGGATTTATACACGTAGGTTAGCGCCTCTGGCGTGACACGGGCGATGGGAAACCCGTCACGCCGGAGGCGCTGACCTACGGGCGTTCACTTTTCCCCAGCAAACGGTAGCATGGTATAATGGCGCGGCAACGACCATCAATCTCTAAGTTGCTGTCAGCGCTCATCGGTTGAACGGGTGCGCTTCACCCCTGGCTTGACTAGCGCCAGACCGACGCCCCACCTACTTTGCGATGAGCCTCAACCCCAGGAGGCGAATCGATGACCGCGCCACTCCAACTGCAGCTGAGCGACTATCTCGACCCCACCCGCTGGCACTGGCGGCTCTATGACGCGCGCGGCGCGCTGCTGGCGGACCAGGCTGTGCGCGTCGATCCCACGAGCCGGGAGTATGCGGCCTGGCTCGACCTCGGTGCCTATCTCGACTATTACAGCGAAGTCTATTCCCCCGAACAACAGCTGATCGATCTCGGCATCTGGATCGGCGCACACTTCTTTGGCGCGCTGCGTGACGTGCTCTGGCAACAGCGTAGGGGGACGGCCACGCCGATCACCGTCTTCGTGCCGCCCACTGCCCACGATCTGCTGTTGCGGCCGTGGGAGTTGGCCTGCTTTGCCGACGGCGCCCGCTTTGTCGACGCCGGGCTGCGCTTTGTCTACACCGTGGGCGAACCGCCGACTCCTGGCCGCGTGCGCCCCCAACCGCCTGCGGAACCAGCGGCGAGCGTGCGTGTCCTCGCCGCGTTTAGCCTGCCGGTGGCGGCCAACCCGCTCAATCTGCGCCGCGAGCGCTATGGGCTGCAACAGCTTGTGCGTGAGCTGGTGCAGACGCGCAGCCGGGCGGTCGAACTGCGTGTCCTTCAATATGGCGCCACGCGCGCCACCCTGCAAGACGCGCTGGAAGAGGGCGCGGGCTGGGACATTATCCACCTCTCGGGCCACGGCGCACAGGGCGAACTGTTGTTGGAAGATGAGCGCGGCGGCAGCGATGCCATCAACGCCGCGGAACTGGGCGATCTGCTCGACCTGGCGCGCGGGCGGCTCAAGCTGCTGATCCTCGACGCCTGTTACAGCGGCGCGGGCAGCCACGCCGCGGCCCGCGTGCAACTGGGGCTGGACCGGCTGCCGACGCGCCAGGAGGGGGCGGAGGGCGAAGCGCTGACCGCAACCGCGCCGCTGACCCTGCCGAGCCTGGCGCAGACGCTGGCCGCGCGGCTCGCCTGCGCCACCCTGGCCATGCGCTACCCGGTCGGCGATGCCTTTGCCACCGAGCTGATGTTGGCGCTCTATGACAAGCTGCTCGACCGCGGCCAACCCTTGCCCGCCGCGCTCCACCTGGCGCTGCGTGACGCGCTCGCCACGCCGATCGCCAAGCCGCCCCTCTCCGCGGTGACGCCGCTGCTCGTCGGGCCGACCGCGACGACATTACAACTGACGCCGCCGCCGCGTCCATCAGACGGCTTTGCGCTGCCGACGGTGGGGCTGGGCATCGCCTTTCCCCCCGAGCCGCCGCGGCTGGTCGGGCGCTTACAGCCGCTGCTGCGCGCCAGCCAGGCGCTCGCCCCGCGCAGCGCCAAACGGGGTGTCTTCTTCTATGGCATGCCCGGCAGTGGCAAGACGACCTGCGCGCTCGAGCTGGCCTATCGCCACGAGCAGAGGCGCTTTGTCGGCTATGTCTGGCACCGCGCGCCCGAGGGGGACCGCGAGATCGCCGACACGCTCTACAACCTGCTGCTGGACATCGAGATGCAGCTCAATGAGCCGGAACTGGGGCTGACCAGCGCGCTCGCTGACCCCGCGCGCTTTCGCGGCTACACGTTGCCCCGGCTGCGTGCGTTGCTGCACGAGAGCGCGCTGCTCCTCGTGCTCGACAACCTGGAGGGGCTGCTGACCAACAGCAATCAGTGGCGCGACCCGCTCTGGGGTGAGGTGATCGCCGCACTGCTGAGCCACGAGGGGCCGTCGCGCCTGATCCTGACCGCGCAGCGGCTGCCCGCGGCGCTGGCCGACCACCCACGGCTGCTGATTGAGCCGATCCACGCGCTGAGCTTCGCCGAAAGTGTGCTGCTCGCCCACGAGTTACCCCACCTGTGCCGCCTCTTTGATGATGAGGCGGGGCGCAGCCTGTTGCAGGCGACGCTGCGCGTGGTGCAGGGCCACCCCAAGCTGCTCGAACTGGCCGACGGCCTCGCCACCGACCGCGCCGCGCTGGCGGCCCGTATCGCCGCGGCGGCTGCCGAACTGACCGACCGCAGCAACCTACTCGACGCCTTCTTTGCGCGCGGTACCACGCGGGAGGGTGAGAGCCGCCAGGACGACGCGGCCTTTGTTGATGCCCTCCACGGCTGGACCGCCGGCGTCACCGCCCTGCTGCCCCCGGTCGCCGGCCTGCTCTTCACCTTCCTCTGCCGCATCGAACCGGATGACCGCACCGGGGAGATTGTCGAGATCAACTGGCGCGATTTTCTCAAGCGGTTGGTCGACGAGGAACACCCGGCGGCCCCGGTCGCGACCGCCGCACTGGCCGCGCCAGAATATGACCTGCCCGCGGCCCTCGCCACCCTCGAACGCGCCGGGCTTCTGGCCGTGAGCCCCCCTACCTTTGCGCCGGCCCAGATCGCCCAACTTGAAACCCTGCTGGCAGCAGAGCCGGCGGACGAACGGCCCGACCTGGCCACGGTGCTGGCCATGCTGGCTCAGCAAGGCACGACCTACCCCATCCACCCCGGCGTCGCCGAGAGCGTACGCGCCGCGGCCGACCCCGCACTGCTGGCGTCGGCTGATATTGAGTTGGGGGACTATCACATTGCCGGGTATCGACGTGGCCTGCAAAATGAGCTGAGCGGCGGCGGCGGCCAGGTGGTGACGAGCGCCCGCCGCGGCGTCCCCTAACTGCTGCGCCAGGCGCGCTGGGAGGAGGCGGCCATCCTGCTCGAAGGCTCCTGAAGCGCGACAGCAGCCCGGCCACCCTCGCCTTCGCCTTGCCCCTGCTGCGTCACATTGCCGCCGCCACGGCTGGGACAGAACGTTCACAGATCGACAGGGGCGTCCTCGCCACTACCCTGTGGCAGGCCGGACGCACCGCCGAGGCCGAGACGCTGCTGCGCGAACTGATTGACGAGAGCGTCGCCAAAGACGACTATCGCATTGCCTCCACTGCTGCCGGGGAACTGCTCAACCTGCTCATGACCACCGGTTGCCTGCCCGAGGCGCTGACGCTGGCGACGACGAAGGCTGAGTACACCCGTCAGGCCGGGTTGGGGCCGTGGACTCAACAGGGGGATGAGAATCGCCGCCTGCAGGTGCTCGCCGCCCTGGGACGCTATACCGAAGTACTCGACGCAGTCGAGGCCCTGCGCCCACAGTTGGCGACGCTGCCGCTGACGAGCGACGCTAACGAGACGGCCAACCCGTGGAATGTGCGCGAGGGGTTGCTCGACACCGGTCGCGAGGCTGCCATGCGAAGCGAACAGTGGGACATTGCGCTGGCGCTCAACGCCGGGCGGTTGCAGTGGAAAGCAGAACGGGGCGCCGATGTGCTGGAACTGGCGCGCACGCGCTTTAATGACTACGGCCCGCTGCTGCGGCTAGGGCGCATCAGCGATGCTCGCAATCTACTGCTGGCCTGTCGCGATGCCTTTACCCAGGAGCGAGATGTTTTCGGTTTGGGTAAGGTTTACAGCGCCCGAGCTGATCTGGAAGACAAGACTGGCAACCGCCCTACCGCCGTGCGCTTTGAAGATATCGCTTTGAGGTACTCGTATCAGGCCGGCCAACCCGAGGATTGTGCGATCAGCCACAACAACCTGGCGAACTATCTGAAGAGTGCGGAGGCTGCGCCAGCGCTGGTGCTCGCTCATCGGTTGGCCGCGGCGGCCATTCGGCTCCAAATGCAGTCAGGTCTGTTGCCGACAACCATCAGCAACCTAGCCAACGCCGACCTGCCTCCCGCCCCGCCCCCCTTCGCCGCCGTGGTGGCCACGGTCGAGCAGATCGACGGCGTGCGCTTTGGAGCGCTCTTTGACCGCCTGCCACGCACCGTCCCCGACGGCGACGCCGCCATCGCCGCCGTCGGGGAATTGGTGTTGGCGGAAAAGGCGAAGCGGGCCGCGACCGCGCAACGCCGTGAGCATCAAAAAGCCGTACTGGCTACACTACCACCGGCCATTCAGGCGGCCTTTGCACTCGAAGGCGAGAATTTTGGCATAGCACTGAAAGCCGCATTGGCGGATCTCCCCGCCGAGGAGGCGGACGCTGTGCTCCAGCAGTTGCGCGATGCCGACTTGATCAGCGGCGGTTCGTCAGGTCCTGACATGGCGCAGGTGCTGGAAGCATTTGAACCCCTGCTGCAGGCCATTGCCGCCGCAGTTGACGATGTCGACCAGCAGGCCGCGCTTGAAACGGAGCTAGCGGATTGGGCCACAAAGGGCTGGCAGTTGACCGACCTCGTCCACCGCCTGTGGGCCGGCGAACGCGATGTGGTGGCACTCACCGCCGACATTGATGGCAATAGTGCGCAGTTGGTGCAGCGTCTCCTGGTGTTGGTGACGGGGTGTGATGGAGATGGACGGCGTGACGCACCTCGTTGACGTTGAAGTGGGGGGCGCAGTGGCTTCGCGCCCTGAGAGCACCTGCTCAGCCTACGCTGGATGGTGAAGGAGGGTCGCTTTGCCTTCGCTACGCGACCGGCACGCGGCGGTCGGCGTGCCGCATGTAAAGGCAACTGAACCCGATGGTCGGCAATGGTAGGTGCCTAGAAGGCAACCGACCCTTGCGGTCGCCCCTGGGCACCGGCAAGCGGCTGCCCCTACACGATTTTGCGATTACAAACTTTCGTTTCACTACGAGGAGAACAACCCCTTGCCCACCGAACCCTATCTCATCCTGCGCGTCAGCCCGGCGACAGGCACAGCATTCGACCCGCTGACCGACCCGCTTATGCGCGGCCCCGGCCCAAGCAAGGGGCTGGAAAGTCTGGAACCGCCGACGGTGGAAGTGCAGACCGCCGAACTCAACCCGCGCGAGCTGTGGGCGGCGCGCCGCGACCCGCAGGTGGCGGCGGTGGCGCAGCCGATGCCGTTGCGCCTGATCGCGCCCATTGAGGTATCGCCCTCGCCGGCTGCGGGCGGCGGCGACGATCCCGCCCGCCCAGCGCCGATCCACGGCGCGACGTGGGGGGTCCTGGTCACCGGCGCGTTGCAAAGCCCGTATGTGGGGCACGGCGTCACGGTGGCGGTGCTCGACACGGGCATCGACGCTGGTCACGAGGCCTTCCGTGGCATTGAGTTGATCCAACAGGATTTCACCGGCGAGGGCAACGGCGACCGGGACGGCCACGGCACCCATGTCGCCGGCACGATCTTTGGGCAGACGGGGCAAGGCGTGCGCTATGCGGTGGCACCGGGGGTGCGCCGCGCCCTTATCGGCAAGGTGCTGGGCCAACAGCATTCGGCGTCCACACAGGATCTGGTCGCCGCGATCCAATGGGCGGTGGCCGGCGGCGCTCAGATCATCAACCTCTCGCTCGGCTTTGACTTTCCGGGGCTGGTCCAACAGTGGACGGCGCAGGGGCTGGCTGTGGATCTCGCGACCTCGTGGGCGCTGGCGCGCTATCGCGACAACGTACGCTTCTTTGACCGGCTGGTCGGGCTGTTGCAGGCCGGGGCCGGCGGCGGCACGGGCGCGCTGCTGATCGCCGCGGCGGGCAACGAGAGCCGTCGGCAGCAGGATCCCACACACGTCATTGAGGTCTCGCCGCCGGCCGCGGCCGATGGTGTGGTCGCGGTCGCCGCCTTGCGGAGCCGCGGCGCGCCCCACACCGCGCTGACGGTAGCGCCCTTCTCCAACAGTCGCGCCGCGCTGGCCGCGCCGGGTTATGGCATCTACTCGGCGCAGGCCGGCGGCGGCTACCGCTTTATGGCCGGCACGAGCATGGCCAGCCCCCATGTCGCCGGCATCGCCGCGCACTGGGCCGAACGTCAACTCCAGCGCAATGGCCTGGTCAACTGCGATACCCTCAGCGCCCAGGTGCGTGGCAACACCAAGCGAGACCGCCTACCTGAGGCGAGTTACCTGGATATCGGCGAAGGGCTGGTCACTGCGCCACAGGAATAGGATCAGAAGGAAAGCCAGACCAACAACACAGAGAGCACAGAGGGTACGGCGCACAAAGAGAGCACAGAGCAATTAGAGAATTTCACCAGCTCTGCGTGCGGTTCATGCGATTGGCACCAACGCAACCAGACTCTGTGTGCGCCGTACCCTCTGCGTCCTCTGTGTTTGCATGTTGACCCCACGCTACTTCGTTCTTTGTCTCTGGCCCATCTTCGGGCATAATCAGCGGGGGTGGGGCGGTCGGCGTCTCGCCACGAGTGAGCGAAAGCGAGCGCGAACCGATGAACGTTGCCTATATTTTTGCCCTGCCGCTCACGGCGAGTTACAAGCTCGGCCAGAGGATCCTGTCGCAGTTGGCGGCCGGCACCCACGGCGTCGATGTGGTGGGCATGTGCTTTTTTGCCGACGACACGCTGTTGCTCAGCCAGGGCAACCCGATCGGCGAGCGGCTGGCCGGCAGCCCGCCCGGCCAGGTGATTACGCTTTGATCAGCCGGCGGCGTTTCCTACAAGGCGCTGGTGGTCTCATCGGCGCGGCCGTGGCCACCGGCCTCTACAGTTGGCAGGTCGAGCCGCGCTGGGTGCAGACTACGCAGCGATCAATGCCGGTTCACAACCTGCCACCGGCGTTGGTCGGCCGCACCGTCGCGCAATTGAGCGATCTGCACATTGGCAATCGGAGCGACTGGCGCTACCAGATCGGCGCGCTGCAGCGGCTAGCTGCAACCAAGCCGGATTTCGTCGTCTATACGGGGGACTTTGTCACGCACGACACCGCGGAGCAGCTTGACCAGTTGGCAGAACTGCTTCGTGACGCCGTGCATGGGACGCTGGGCACAGTCGCGGTGCTTGGCAACCATGACTATGGGCACGACTGGGCGCAGATGGAAGTCGCGGATCGCATCGTGGCGTTGTTGGCGGCGCACGATATTGGGGTGTTGCGCAACGCGGTGGCGACGTTCAGTGGTTTGCAGTTGGCGGGGCTGGACGATTACTGGAGTCCCAACTTTAACCCTGGCTTTGTCACGACGCTGGATCCCGCCGCGCCCACGATTGTGCTCTGTCACAACCCAGATGCCGTCGATCTCCCGGTCTGGCAGAACTACCGGGGCTGGATCCTGGCGGGTCACACGCACGGTGGGCAGGTCAAGCCGCCCTTTTTGCCGCCGCCCCTATTGCCCGTGCGCAACAAGCGTTACACCGCCGGGACTTTTGATCTGGATGGCGGCCGTACGCTCTACATCAACCGCGGGCTGGGCAATCTCCGGCAGGTGCGCTTTAATGTGCGCCCGGAGATTACAGTGTTTACGCTGGCGAGGGCATAGAAAGCCCGCACCAAGTGGAGTTATCTCGAAGAGGCGCGAGAATTTTATTACTGACCGGACCGTAACTCATCAATCTGTGCCTGCAAAACGGCCAGATACCGCTCTTGAGCGCTGATCGTCTTCTGCAACTCGTCAATTTGTGCCTGTAACAGATGTTGCTTCTCTTGTATCATCTGTTGTAGCTGCCGACTGAAACGGGATTTTACTAGCTGGGGACGGTTTAGCCGTAGAGTGGTAATGTGAAAATGACCGGTTGCGGTTAACGCTTGCATTTACCCGGTTTGTTCATTGAGGTAAAGGTGGGCGACAACATCATCAAGTAGTGGATGCAGAATGCGGCGTTCATGGGCCAGATCATCTGCGGTGGGCCAGTAGTCATGCTTGAATTGGTTGCACTTCCAGCAAGCATAGACCAAATTATCCAGTTCATCACTGCCGCCAACGGCGCGTGGCATGAAGTGATCAACAGTCATTTCGCTGCCAGCGTCAGTCTCAGTAATGCCGCAATAACCACAAGTATATCGATAGAGCCGCCGAACGACTTCTAGTTTAGAATGGGACATGTGCATCCGTCAGCAACGAATAGCCGGTTAGCTGTTGATAAGTCTGCTCCACTGATGCAATCTGTTGGTCGAGCTGTTTGCTCCGTTGCGTCAGACCTTGAATGGTTTGTGTCATCTGCTGAATCTGTTGACGCAACTGGCGTAGATTGGCCAAGGTAGCCAGTTGCAACTGTTCCGCCTCTTCACGATCAAGCACATCGACGCCTGCTTGATATAACGCCTGTTCTTCGGCATTAAGTGGTTCGCCACGGGCGACGCGAATATGGTACTCCCACCATTGTTGATAGTCTAATTCTGCCAAACTCACCTCCCATTAATCGCAGCACATTACTGATGATAGTGTAACATGAATCATGTATGCATCCAACACCGGCTGTCCCCCTCACTCCCCCGCCACCCACGGCAACAGGGAACGGTGTGCGGCAGTTGCAGTCGGGACCGGCGTAAGGGTGGGCGTGACGCTGTCGTCAGGCTCGACCGCCCACACGTGAACCACCGTCTCACCAAAGGGGCCGGCGAGGCTTTCGGTGGCGTAGATCAAGCCATGGGTGGCATCGTAGGCCACCGCGTTGAGGATGCCGCAGTCGGGGTTGAATAACGCTGCTGTTGGGCGATAGATGGTATAGGGCAGCACCGTCCATGGCTCGCGTTCCCCGGCGGCGACCGCGGCGAGCTCGACCGGATCATAGAAGAGCAGTTGGGGTTCGTAGGGATCGGCGTGCCAGCCTTTGTCGGTGGTACAACGCGAGGGTTGACACGCTTCGCCGGGGATGCCATAACAGCTTGCGCCCAGCCCTTTGCGTCCCATTAAGACCACTGCGCTTTTGCCGTCCACTGCGATCCACGCCCCACCACCCCAATCATCGGCGGCGCGATAGCCGGGATAGTGACAGCCAGTCGCATCGGGGCTTTCCACACAGCCAGCAATGGGCGGGTAGTAGAGCAGCGCCAGTGCCGCCAGATCCTGGCCGGAGAGGGGTGGGTTACCCTCGACCCACGGGGCAGTGGCATAAAGGGTTGGCCCTTGCGAGCCGCCAAAGGCACCCGCAGGGCGGGTATTGCCGGCGATTAACCATTTGCCCTCGAGCTGTGTTACCGCAAAATCAAGCGGTGCCGTGAAGAGATAGTTGCTCGTTCGTGCGTTGTGGAAAACGGCATCACCACGCGGCCCAATGTGCCAAACCCCGACCGCATTCCCGAAATCGCGGTCACTCCACCCCAGTGAATCTTGATCGTCGCCATCCACGTTGTACCAATCGCGCAAATTCCAGGCGAGTTTGTCGACATTCGCCAAGTAAGCCAGTCCAGCGACCTCGCTATATTCACAGCCCTCGTCATAGGTACAGTTGTGTAGCCAACCGCCGGTAATGTCCGCCAGTGGCTGCAAAATCGTTGCGCGGGGCAGGGCTTCCAGTCGATCGGTGATCACTGGCGCGGGGATCGCAAGCTCGCCGACCAACTGTACTTGGGCATGACCAACCGCATAAAGCGAACCTGGGTAGCCATCCGCCGGGCCGGCCCCATCACCGCCCCCATAATAGGCCAGGGCGTGACCGCTGTAGGCCCATTCATCGCCCGCTGGGTAGGCGAACGCGCCCCGGTAGTGCAATTCCGCGGGCATGAGCCGCTGGGCAACAGCGTGGCGTGTTACTGCCGTGACAAGCGGCGGGGCCGCGGCGCTATGCAGCGCACGCAACAACAGCGTGCTGACCAGACCAAACAGCACTGCCCCCAACAGGCAGGCACGGCGATAAGGGTGGGCAAATAATTGATTCGGCATCGTTTTATCAAATTAAAACTTACAAATTTTGCAAATTGCTTACGGCCAATCAACCCCGGCGATGACGCCAACCAGCAGCAGCAGCAAGCCGGCAGTAGAGGCGAGCACCGCCACGGTTCCCAATGCTAGCCCCAAAACCGGTTTCTCGCCAAATTCATCGCCGATGTTTTGCCACCAATTGACGGTATCCTTGATCGCCAGCAAAAGTGCGCCGCCGCTGAGCAGGAGTGCCGCCATGATTTCAAGCCAAAGCGCTAAATTTGCCAGTTGCACAGCAAAGACTAACCCCAACAGCAGCGCTCCTTGCATTAGCGGCCCGGTGTGGGCAAACAGGAGATATTTGGGGGCCACCGCTTGCTTTTGCCGGATCACCGCCAGCATAAAACCCGTCACAAAGGCATAAACCAGGTTGATCAGCCCACCCAAGACCAGGATCTGTTCGGCTGTTGTCATCTCTCACATCCGCTTTCTATTTGTGTTGCTGGTTGGCATTGCATTGACAGCTCGATTATGGGGCCATAACATGCGGAGTGATGCCTCACAGATGGAGAGCAATGCATCACCGTGCGTTTTGGTGACGTAATCACATCAAGCGGACAAATGAGAATAAATCTCACTTAAAACTTGGGCCTCACATTATTCTCGATTATGATAGGTTGGCATCAACGAGCTTTATTCTCATTTCTATATCAGGCAACATGCCTGTGGCACCGATAACGATGAAAATTTTTCTACCGCGAAGCACGCGAAGAGCGCAAAGAGCGCAAAGGGGCACAAAGGTTTTTCTTTGCGCAACTTTGCGTGCTTCGCGACCTTCGCGGTGGGCTTATTTTCAGAACAGGGAAGAGCCCAATGCACGCTTTGCGTGAGCAACCACAACCCACACCCCGCAGCCGCCACTACCGCCGCGGCACATTGATTCCCACCATGCCGGATCAGCTCTTGCAGATTCAAGCGGGGATTGTCGCCCAGATGGTAATTCACACTGATGGCACCGAGGTCCTTTTGGGGTTGCATGGCGCGGGGCAGCTACTGATCCCCCACCCGGCCGATAGCTGTTTTCTCCACCTACAGGCGCAGACGGAAGTAGTGCTGGTGCCGATCAGTTGGCAAGAGGCGCGCCAATGGCCCGATTTACCCGAGCAATTACGGGGGCGCCTCTGGCAACAAGAAGCGTGGGCCGCAATGCAGGCACGCCCCCATTTGACTGATCGGATTCTGGGGTTACTTGAGTTATTGGCAGAACAATTTGGGTGTGCGCAGCCTGAAGGGGTGCTGATCGATGTGCGGCTTACCCATCAACAGTTGGCTGCGGCCAGTGGGGCTACACGCACCACGGTCACCCGCATCTTACAGGAATTGCGCCGCCGAGAGGTGCTTAATGTGGTCGGGCAAGGGCAGCACGAACGCTTTTGT
This sequence comes from Caldilineaceae bacterium, assembly GCA_022842065.1. Next base: position 77,018 of record JALHQH010000034.1, on the reverse strand, counting down.
CTGCTGGGCCGGCAAACTCACCCAAACCATCGCGGCCACGGGTGAGTTTGCACGGGGTGTTTTTACGCTTGGGGCGGGAGATTTGGGGCAATCGGCTGGAGGATCTTGCGCTGTTCGGGCGTTAAGCGGTCGAGCAACGCTTGGGTGTATTGATAGCCATAACGCGTCGCCGCCCACGAAACGCCATAACGATAGATCGTCACGCGGCGTTCGCCCTCGGCACTAGTGCGGCTGCCACCGCCATGCATGATCCCATCGACAAAGAGCACGGCGTCGCCCTTGTTTAAGAGCACCGGCACCGCGCCATCCAGATTGTCCATGCGATCCAGATTGGCGTAACTGCCCATGTTGGGATGGGGAAAGTTGCTCTTGTGGCTGCCGGGGATCACCATGGTCGGCCCATCCTCAGGCCCGATATCGGTGATGGCGACAATGATATTAATTTGCCCACAGCGGAAGACTTCATTGGTGTAGAGATAACGGCCACGCAAGGCACCTTGGTAACCGCCCGAGTGGACGGGATGATGACCGCCAGAACGCCGAATCGAGGCAATGCATTCGTCGATAAAGAGTCCCTGGACATAGGAGTTCTCTTCGCCACAGTAACGGCGCAGGTAGTTAATCCAACTAGGGTGATCGATCAACTTTTCAAAGGGACGCCCCGCCTCCACACAATTGTGCAACTCAAAGCCCGTTGCGCCGTTGTAATCGCGGCGCTGGGCATTGCCCCACCACTCACCCTGCTGTAGCTCCGGGAAATGATCAAAGGCCTCATTGAGTTCTGCCAACAATTCCGGTTCAACCGCATTGCGCAGGATCAGATAGCCATTTAGGTCGAACATAAAATCTTCAAGGGGGGTTGGATAACGCGGTTCCATAAAATTTCTTCTCTCCCATTGCCAATAGATAAACCAGTAGATACAGACGACACGGCGACCAGCATAGCATAAGGATTATGGAAAAACATCCACAAAGTCGCGGAATTTATACAGGATTCTAAGGTTATTAGTGGACAGTGGACAGTAAATCAGTGACAGTAAATCAGTAGACGGTAACGGTCCACTGCCGACTGTCCACTGCCTAGTCCAGCGCGGCCTAAATAAACCGATAGTAATGCTGTGCCAAGCTGGTCCGTGACCAGCTTGGCACAAGTGAGCGATTGGCTTATTTACGCCGTCGTGTACTAGTCCATTTACGCCTGGACAAGGTCGCTATTTAAAGACGCCGTTGGTAATCCCTTCAACGATCTGCCGTTGGAAGAGGAAGGTGATGATAAAGACGGGAATCGTGGCGAGAATGGCGACGGCGGCCATATTGCCCCAATCGGCATAGAATTGGGTGGAGCTACCGATCAACTGCGCTTCGGAGAGCGCCATTGTGATGACTTTGGCAGACGGTCCACGCGCAAAGACCAGGGGAATAAAAAACTCATTCCAACCGGCAATAAAATTGATCAAAAACATGGTGGCCAGGCCCGGACGGATCACCGGCAGGATAATGTACCAGAGCATGGGGAAGAAACTGGCACCATCCACCTTGGCGGCATCTTCGATTTCGATTGGCACTTGGCGGAAAAACGAAACGAGTACCCAGACGGTCACCGGCAACAGGCCACTGCCATAGAGTAGGAGCAGACCATGCAGGGTATCCATCAGTTGCAGGCGCTGGTACATCTGAAAGAGCGGAATCACCGTGGAAGAACCGGGTAACATGCTGGAGGCAAGCAAACCAACCAAGACCAGGTTGGCACCCGGAAAGGGCAGGCGGGCCAATGCATAAGCCGCCAGCAAACTAGCTGCAATCGCGACCAGGGTGGAGACGCTCGCTAAAAAGAAGGTATTAAACATATAGCGCAGAATCGGCAACCCATTAAAAACGGCCTGAAAACGCTCCAAGGCAAAACTCTGGGGCAGATAGGAGAGTGGTTTGGTGAAGAGTTTATCGCCCGGTGCAAAGGCCGTTAAGAAAATATAGTAGATTGGCAGTAGTACAACCAGGAGGAAGAGTAGCAGTAAGAGATAAAAAAGGATGTTGCCGGCAAGGCGGCGGAGACGATAGATGTTCATCTTACAGTCGATTCCAACTGCGGCGCAACAGGCCAAAGCCCAACACACCGATCACAAGGACAATAAAAAAGAGCAGCATAGCCACGGCCGAGGCATAACCAAAGTTGAGCACCCGGAAGCCCTGCAGATAGACCACATAGGAGAGCAAGGAGGTTGCCGAGCCAGGACCACCGCCCGTCAACGCATAGACGATCTCAAAGGACAAGACCCGGAAAATTGTAATAAAAATCGCCATCGAGACGATCAAGGGTAGCAGCAACGGCAGGGTGATATACCAGTAAGAGCGGGCACCATCCGAGCCATCGATCTTCGCTGCCTCATAGATCTCAGTGGGGATGCCTTGCAGCCCGCTGAGAAAGATCACCGCCAGGAAAGGCGTATTTTTCCACGTATCAGTCAGGGTGACCGCAAAACGGGCACTGGTCACATTGACCAGCCAGAGCGGTCGCTCCCCCGTCAGCCGCCAGATAATATCATTGACCAAGCCATAGTCCTGGTTAAAGGCCCAAACGGCAGCCGCGCCGGTGACAATTGGTGCCACCGCCCACGGCAACAGGTTAACCGTACGTGCCAGGGTACGCAAGGCGAATTGCCGGTTGAGCAATTGGGCAATCCCCAAGCCGAGCACAATTTGCAGGGTAACTGAGACCACGGCGAAGAAGAAGGTAAACGCAAGCGACTGCGTAATATTGGTGTCCTTGGTCAGGGCCACGTAATTATCGAACCCGACATAGTCAAAGGTACGCCGTACCGGGCTGTTATCAAAAAAGCTGAGATAAAAGGTGCGCAAAAAGGGATAGACCGACGTGCTCAAGCGCCAGATCACCACTGGCGCGACCAGCGTATAGGCGAGGAGCAGACGCCGCGTCGCCAGGGTCATCCGGCTGCTGCGTGGTCTGGGTTTGGAAAGGGTGGACAAGCGACTGCCTCCGTGGTGCGTGAAACGTGGTGTGTGAAACGTGAAACGTAAAACGTGATGCGTGAATTTACGTTTTACGCATCACGTTTTACGTTTCACCCAGTTCTATTTCCCCATGTCACGATCAAGAATCGGCGTGATCTTGGCCATCGCATCGTTGATTGCCTGGTCGAGGTCGACTTGATCGGTCAGGTAGGCGTGGATATTTTGTTCGGCGGCGTCGTAGATCTCTTGAATACTCGGGGTGACCGGCCGTGCTTTGACCAAGTCGCCGGCTTCGGCCAACTGTTGCAGGAAGGGTGCGGAAGGCGCTTTGTCCTGGACTTCTGGATCACTCCAGAGCGAGATGCGGGCGGGGACGCGGCCACGCAGAATTTGCATCTTCATAATCTCTGGTTTTGCAGTAAAAGCCACCCATTCAGAGGCCAGATCCTGGTTCTCCGACTGCGCATTGATCGACCAGCCCCAGCAGCCCGTCACGGTTTGCGCATTATCAGGACCTTTGGGCGGCAGGAAGGCCGAAACCTGATCCTTCCAGAAATCTGGATTATTGCGGAAGGCGCCATAAAAGCCATCCCAGACCCACCACATGGCATATTTGTTATCCAGGAAGCCTTGCAGCGAAGCGGTATAATCATCCTGGGGGACAGAGGGTGGGGCCACTTTGTGGGTGGCAAAGAGATCCTTGTAGAAGAGCAGTGCTTCGCGGCTGCCCGGCTTGTCCAGCGCATTGATCGCCCCACCGGCCTGGTTGGCCCAGTGTTGGATATCGTTGCCCAAAACGCCATTGTTTTTACCGCTGAGGGTAATGCCGTAGCGTTCTTCCCCTTGGGTGAGCACGGTGGCTACTTCCAGCAGTTCACTCCAGGTGGTAGGTGGTTGTACGCCGGCCTCCTCAAAGAAATCGGTGCGGTAGAGGAAGATCTCGGTGTCGTTGCCCCAAGGAATACGGTAGAGCGTGCCATCCCAGGACGAAACATCGGTGAGCAAGGTTTGCGGCCAATCGCTCAGGTCAATGCTGTACTTTTCCACGGTGGGTTCAAGCGGGGTTAACCAGCCGGCGGCACCATAGATCGCGGCTTGGAAATCATCACAGTGGAACGCATCGGTGCCTTTATCGCCAGAGGCAAAGCGGGTGGTCATCAGTTGTTGCCACTCCAGGTAATCGGCTGGGGCGACCTCATAGTTAACCGTTTTGCCCGTTTCGGTGGCAAAGGCATCCATCACACTTTTAAAAGCATCATTGGAATCAGCCCAGTAGATCACATTCACTTCTGTGGCGCCAGTCGCGGCGGGTTGAGCAGCACCGCTGTCAGCGGCCGGCGCACCGCTGGGGGCAGCGGCCGGGGCACAGGCTTGCATGGCAAGCGCCGTGGCCCCCACGCCCAGCGCAGAGAGAAAAGTACGGCGGGATAGGCGATTCGGTGGTTGGGAAGTCATCCTGGTTTCTCCTTGATAGATTGGAAAAGGCAGAGCAATGCCTATGGCGGAAGGAACGGGTGGGAGCCGCCAAGACAAAAAATCCGTTTTGAAAAATGGCCGCTTCAGCTTATCATATGCAGGCTAGCGATGCGTCCGGTATTCCTCCCACAAATTCCAATATTCTAAGTTATACCGCGGTTGGACAGCACGCGCGCTTTATCCCCACATTGCGAAAAGGTAAACCGGCGTAACCGGAAGCAGCTTTTGTCATGATCTGCCATTGGGCGGGAAGGTATGAAGCGTGAAGCAAGAAAAACAGAAGTTTCGCCATCAGGCCTGCGCTGAAAATAGTTTTGGTTTACGCGCCTGGTATGGCAACCCGCGACTGATGCCCCGTCCCCATCGCCATAGTGAGATTGAGCTGAACTTTGTCTGCCAGGGCAGCGTCGCCTATCTGCACCGCGACATGCTGATGACAATTCCCCCTGGGCGGCTAGCCGTTTTCTGGGGTGCGCTGCCCCATCAACTGGTCGAGAGCAACGAGAGCACCTTCTACTATGTAACGATTCCCCTTGAGACCTTTCTTGCCTGGAAGCTGCCCCACGCCTTTACCCAAGCCCTGCTCTTCGGCGATCTGCTCCTGGATGAGCAGCGGGAAAACATCACCTACACTCAATTAACCTTTCAAGCCTGGCACGCGGATTTGGCCGGCGAACGGGCCTTTATCGCGCTGATGGAAATTCAGGCACTGCTCTGGCGCTTAGCCCTCGCGCGCCGGCAGCATAGTACCCACCCGCCCACGCATGCCCATCTGGCTGATAACAATGCCAGCCGGATGGCCAAATATATCGTTGATCACTATGCCGAACCGTTGACCGTCGAGGCGATTTCGGCTTCGGTGGGGCTGCATCCCAACTATGCCATGCAGCTCTTTAAGCGCGTCTTTGGGCTGAGTTTGCTCGAATATGTGATTCAGTATCGCGTCGCCCAAGCCCAACGCCTGCTCGTCACCACCGATGACAACGTCCTCACCGTTGCCATCCAGGCGGGCTTTAGCTCCAGCAGTAACTTCTACATGGCCTTCAAGAAGTATTGTGGCCAATCCCCGCATGCCTACCGCGCCGCGCTGCGCGGCCCCAGTCAGTTGATTGGGTTCTAGCGCGCCGCTTTGTTTTGCCCTGCCACCATAAAACACAGCTGAGCTATCACCTGGGCTTGATCCTGGTCACTTGACCGCGCGGGTAACAGTCAAGCAGCCAATGTGTGCGATTTGCGACACAATTTTGGTCTGATTCCACACTTCAACATTCCCCTAAATGAGATAAAATCTCAATTGTTGCGCATAACAGCAACCTGGTGATAGCGGTGCCTGCTCATGCCAAGTTCAGGCACCGCTACGTTTTTCCAAGCAGCCGCCCATGTGTGCTCAGACAAGCGTTCGTATGAATACAACCCCACCCGCCACCAGATCACAAGCCATCATTGACGAGTGGTTAGCCGGCTTGCGCGCCAGTGGCTATCGCCTGACCGACACCCGGCGCGCGCTGGTGGAAATTATGGCAAGCAGTCCCCAGCCGCTCAATGCACAACAACTCTTTGCTCTGGCCCAGGCGACCCATGTGGAGTTGGGGCTGGCCACCGTCTATCGTACCTTGGAAAAGCTGGATGAGTTGGGGTTGGTCCAGCGTGTCCATGATCGCCACGGTTGTCACAGTTATATCGCCAGTGGTGGTTTGTCGCCACCGGCAGTGGTGATCTGCCAGGGCTGTGGTCGACTCGCCGAGGTGGACACCGCGATTCTGGAACGGGCGATCAAACATGTCCAACGCCAGAGTCAATACCAGATTCAACACTATTCGCTGCAACTGACCGGCCTTTGTGCCGATTGTCAAGCTTAATGTGCCAAGCTTAAGGAAAAAACATGTTACGACGCACAGCTGATCACACAACGCCCGTTACCCCAGCACCCCTGGTGGATTGGGCCAATCGCTGGCTGGGTGGTTTTTGAAACCTGGGCATCTATGGCGCTCCCGTGCGGGGCGCAGATGATCGTATTGCCATTGATCCGGCCCGCGAGCTCATTTTCTGTGGCGATGTCGTCTTACGGCAAAATGGCCCGGCCACCGCGGCCCATGTCAAGGCGGCTTGGCGCGATTTTGTCCTGGGGCAGGGACAGAACGGTGTGGCTCTACCCGTGCGCAGTGTGGCAAGGGCGCGGCGCGCGTTGTTGCAAACCTTGTGCGCGAGCGGCGACACCGTAGTTTTACCGGCGAATGCTACTTACGCGCTGGTCGAAACCGTCAAGCGTGCCAAGGTAAAGCCAAGTTTTGCCAACCTGGACAGCCAACTACAACTGGCCCCGTCTAAACCTGTAACGGTGGCCTGGGCAGAAGCGATTGCCGGCTTGCCCACCGGCTGTAGCGGCGTGACCGAACGCTTAGTCATCGATTACGCCGACAGTGCGCCGGCCGGCCAACTGACGGCAATGCCCGGCGATGTCTTGCTCTTTGGCTTGCACCTTTCCCCACAAGCGGAGGAAGCCGGCGCGCTGCTGGTCTTCCGCGATGAGTGGTTAGCACAAGCAGTCAGCACCCGCCTCCGTGCTGCGGATGAACCAGATTGGGCGCGCGCAGCACGGCAATTGCAACGGCTGGCCGATCATGCGCCGCGTCAGCAGCAAGCATTAGCCGAATTACAGCAAGCGTTGCACGCCGCGGCCGGTCTGCCCCTGTTGCCCTTCACCAACGCGCCGGCCATTGCCCAGGGCGTCGCCGTGCAGATTCCACCAGAATCGACACCGTCGCTCTTCTATCACTATGCGCAAGGTGAAAATACGCCGGTCGCCTGGTTGCCCAACTTACGGCCCTTGCATCCCCTGGCCATTGCGCAGGGCATGACCACTGCGGCGCAGTTGGAACGGTGGCTGCTGGCCCCCCTCGGCCTGCGCACCCCGGCGGCTGAAGTGGCGCAAATTGTGTTGGGCATTGTCAAAGCAGCGGAATATTTGGGTGTGCGTTGGCGTACCAACCCCCAACGCGCCGCTGCCTACGCCGCCCTGCTCACCGAACGCTATGGGCCGGATCATGATGCCTATCGACCGCTCTTTGCGACCGCCCAGAATTTTTTGCCGACAGGGCTGGAGGAGCAACCGGAATTTTTTGACGACTTTGCCCCCCTCGCCTGTTGCGTGGGGTAAAGTCACTAAAAATGCGCGTAACTACCAAGCTACCCCGCCCGCGCCTAGCAGGCAACCGCTCCCCAGTTTGGGGAGGGGATCTAGCTGGGAGACCCAAGTTCCCTCCCTAAACTGGGGAGGGGTTAGTCGTTACAAACTTGCCACAAAGGCACAATGGCTACGTGTCAATGTCTAGCGAAACTTTGCCTCAAACCAATAAGTCTTAGGACGCGGATTCGTGCGGAACTACGCGGATTTTCTCTGATTTATCCGCGTAGTTCCGCGCGAATCCGCGTCCTAAAAAGTAGAAAACGAGATGACCATGACCACAACCCAAACCGATAGCCGCGTCCCCGTAACCGTCCTCACCGGCTTTCTCGGCGCCGGCAAGACGACCCTGCTCAATCGCATTCTCACGGAAAATCATGGCAAGCGCATTGCCGTAATCGAAAACGAATTTGGCGAGATCGGCATCGATCACGAGTTGGTGATCAGCTCGGATGAAGAGGTCTTTGAGATGAACAATGGCTGCATCTGTTGTACCGTGCGCGGTGACCTGATCCGCATCCTGGGCAACCTGATGAAGCGGCGCGATAAATTTGACTACATCATGATCGAGACGACCGGCCTGGCCGACCCCGGCCCCGTGGCGCAGACCTTCTTTATGGATGACGAAATGCAGCGGCAACTAAAGCTCGATGGGGTGATCACGCTGGTGGACACCAAACATATTGTCCAGCACATTGATGATAGCGAAGAGGTGCAAGGGCAGATTGCCTTTGCCGATGTCATTTTGCTTAATAAGACTGATCTGGTGACGCCTGCTGAGCTGGCAGAACTAGAGGCACGGCTACGCGGCATGAATCGCGCCGCCAAAGTTTATCACACCCAAGACGCCCAGATTGCGATGGACAAAGTGCTCAATGTCGGCGGCTTTGATCTTAACCGCGCCCTGGAGACCGATGCCAAGTTCCTGGAACTGGAATACCCCTTTGAGTGGGCCGGCGTCTACCAGTTGGAGGCCGGACCCTATGAACTGGTACTCCAAGCAGGCCCCGACGACGAGAAGATGGATCTCGCCCTGGTGCCGCTGGCAACGGCAAGCCTTGCCGGCACGGAAAATCTGCGCGATGCCGAGAGCGCCTTTGCCGCACGTTCGGCGGCGCGCCCCTATGAGGGTACAGCCATACGCCCCAGCCTCCAATTGCAACGCCTACCCCTGACCGCAGCTACCGGCAACGAAATGGTCTTCCAGATCGCGATTGAACGCAGTGGCTATTATGGCCTCTTCACGGAACATCACCCCAGCGAGTTTGACCTGGCGCTCGACGGCCCTGGCCAAAGTTGCCTGCCGCTGGTTGAGCGCGAGTTTAAACCACCCCACGAACATGACGACGAGGTCACGTCCGTGGGGATCAACCTGCCCGGCGATTTGGATCTCAAAAAACTGAACGGCTGGTTGAGTAATTTATTGCGCTTCCAAGGGCCGGACATCTACCGCATGAAGGGGGTGCTGAGCATTGCCGATGACCCCAACCGTTTTGTTTTCCAAGGGGTACACATGCTTTTTGATGGTCGCCCGGATCGACCGTGGGGCAAGCAGCCGCGCAAGAATGACCTGATCTTTATCGGGCGTAATCTGGATCGAGAGGCCTTGACCGCAGGATTTCGCGCATGCCTAAAGTAAAACTATTGCGCAAGAAAGAAAGCAAACCGACCCGGCAGGCAACGCTGCGTTCGCAGTGGCAAGTCCACATTGAAGATCATGTGATCGCCTTGGCCTCGTCACCGCCGGATGGTCGCTGGTTAGCTGCCGCGGCCGTCAGTGGCCCGATCTTTCTCATCGACACGCAGCGTGGTGAGATGCTGCGCTTCTTGAGCGGGCACCACCTTGGGACGATGGCGTTGGCCTGGCATCCCAACGGGTCGATCCTGGCCAGCGCCGGCCAGGACGGGCAAGTGCGGCTGTGGGATGTAAATAGTGGGAAAGAACTTGCGTCACTGGCCGGCGGGGCCGCCTGGGTCGAGCATGTGACGTGGCTACCCGCGCAAAAAAAACAACGCCCCCCCTTACTCGCGTCGGCAGCGGGGCGCGTCTTACGCATTTGGGATGAACAGGGCACCGTGCAGCAGGAATATGGCGACCATAGCAGCACCATCGCGCACATGCAGTGGCATCAACCGCGTAACGAATTGGCGCTGGCATCCTATGGGGTGCTCACCGTGCGCAACCCCGACCAGCCGGAGACCCTGCGCCAGTTGCCGTGGAAGGGTTCCTCCCTTGTCGTCGCCTGGAGCCCGGACGGCAAGTATATTGCCACCGGTGACCAGGATGCCACTGTCCACTTTTGGATTACCGCCACCGGCAACGATCTGCAAATGTGGGGCTATCCCACCAAAGTGCGCGAGTTGGCCTGGGATCACACCAGCCGTTACCTCGCCACCGGCGGCAGTGACAGCATCATCATTTGGGATTGTAGCGGCAAAGGGCCGGAGGGTACAACCCCACGCACCCTCAAAGGACACGAAGCCACGTTGAGTGTGCTGGCCTATCAACACCAAGGGGCGCTGCTCGCTTCGGCGGGCAACGATGGCCTGATCATGCTCTGGTCGCCGGTGCAGCAGACAACCGAGTTAGGTTATATGGCAACGCCGACGCCGATCAGTCAACTCACCTGGCTACCCGATGATCGCCGGTTGGCGGTGGGGACCGATGCCGGTGTGGTTGAACTTTTTGCGGTTAGCGCATAAGGCCATGCCGCTCTATCTCTATACCTGCCACACCTGCGAACTGGAACTCGAAGAGCTGCATCCACTGGGCCAAGCGCCAGAAGAGAGTATTCGCTGCCCCCTGTGCGGCGGCGACTTTGTGCGCGATCTGGGACGCTTTCATGTGGGCGGGCGGCTTGCGGTGCCATCCACCACTGCACCAACGCGCGTCATTGAGCACGGCGTCGACTGTCGCTGTTGTGCGCCGCGTACGGCGCGCCGGTAAATTGCTCGTCACAACGGTCTCCGTTGTGATGCAAGCTGGCCGCTCCGCGTCACCTGTGCCGGGGATTCACGCGTTGCCCACAAAGGAACGCAGAGCATCCAGTCTGGGTAACCACGCTGAGCGTGGTTACGCGCAAAGAGAAAAAGGAAGAGAAGCCATGGAACGTACACAACCCATCCCCGTCACGATTTTGACCGGCTTTTTAGGCTCCGGCAAAACCACCCTACTTAACCGCATTCTCCATGCTGACCACGGTTTAAAGATTGCCGTGTTGGTCAATGACTTTGGCAAAGTCAACATTGATGCACAACTGGTCGTCGGCGTTGAAGGCGAAAGTATGATCAATCTCTCGAATGGCTGTATCTGTTGTACGATTCGCGATGACCTCTTGTTGGCGGCAGAACAATTGATCGCACGTCCCGAACCACCCGAATACATTGTGGTTGAACCAAGCGGTGTTTCCGATCCAGTGGCAGTAGCCCAAACCTTTGCACTGCTACGTCCCCATGTCCAAGTTGACAGTATTATCGCCGTGATCGACTGTGAACAGTTGCCCAATCTCAAAGGGCGCAATCAACTCCTTGCCTTGGAACAAATCGGCGTGGCCGACATTATCCTACTCAACAAAGTTGACCTGGCTGACCCCGAAGTCGTGACCGGGATGCAGACGTGGATTCGCCGGATCAACGCCAATGCCCGTTTCTTAGAAACCATTGCCTGTAACGCCCCGCTTGAACTGCTGCTTGGCGTCGGCAATTTTACACCGGATCGCCTGGTGAACCGCACGGCACTCGATATTCATGTCCACCCGGAAGGGGAAACGCATGACCATGAGCATGAGCATCACCACGACCATGAAGATGAGCATGACCATGATGAGCATGACCATGAACACCACGCAGATCATGCCCACCACCACACCGATCACAGCCTGCTCTTTAGCACCTGGCTTTATGAAAGCGCCGCGCCGCTAAATTTCAAAGCGCTGCGGCGCACCGTTGAAAAGCTGCCCGCTCCGATCTTCCGCGCCAAAGGCTTTATCCAACTGGATGCACCGGCCAATCGCCGCGCCTTGCTGCAAATGGTGGGCAGTCGTGTGCGCCTCACCTTGGGCGAGTTGTGGGCTGCCGACGAAACGCCGCGCACCCAAATTGTCTTTATCGGCGAGCCGGGCAGCCTTGACCCGGCCGAACTCCAGGCGCGCTTTGATCGCTGTCGCCCCGGCGAAGGGAGCGTCATTCGTGACCTGTGGGAAGATACCGTCGATTTTGTACGCTCGTTCTGAAAGGCGCTAAGTAAGCCGATGCTGGTAACGGCGCTGCTCATCGGCTGGTTTTTGAAGCGCCAGGAGGTACGCGAGGATACGGCCATTGGCATCGTCTTTACCGGCATGTTTGTGCTCGGTATCCTGCTCATGAGCACGGTGCGCTCTTTTCGCGATTTCAGCCACATCCTCTTTGGCAATGTTTTAGGGGTGACGCCCCAGGATTTGCGTTTCATTGCGGGCGTGGCGGTGGTCGTTCTTCTGCTGTTGGCACTCTGCCACAAAGAGTTGGAACTGACTTCGGTTGACCCCGGCTCTGCGCTAGCGATTGGCTTGCCGGTTGATGGCTTGCGTTACCTGCTGCTGGCACTGCTCGATCTGACCCTGGTCAGCGCGATTCAAGCGGTGGGCGTCGTGCTGACCAGTGCCCTGCTGATCACCCCCGCGGCGACGGCGTCGCTATTGACCCACCGGCAGCGACCGATGATGGCGGTCGCTGCGCTCATCGCGATTGACTCCAGCGTGGCGGGGCTTTATGCTTCTTCAGGCGCGGCGATTGTGCTGATCTGTATGCTGACATTTGTGGTGGCGAGGCATGGGCTGAAAGCACGCTGGGAAAAGGGAACTGCTTTACGTTTCACTTGCCGATGTAAGGAGATGTGCAGTAGAATGCATTAACATTTCGAAGTAGGGTAACGGTTTTATTGTAATAAGGATGGTCGGGAGTGCTGCGTTATTTGAATGGTTTTGCGTTTCCCTACACCACGGCCCACTTTCACTTGCTGAGCGGCTGCAAACGGCCATACGTTAGTGATCGCCACAGCCATTCCAACGGGCCGTAGCGAAAGCGCGTCATCCACCATGACGAGAAAATGAGCTGAAAGCCCCAAATCGCGACCACAAACAACCATTGCGCTGCTCGATTTACGCTCCCAAAGAGACCCAAGCCCCACCCATAGACGATAAAGGTGGCAAGCAAGGATTGTCCGATGTAATTCGTGAGGGCCATTTTGCCGACGTTTGCGAGGCCATCTTGTACGTTGCGCCACCGGTCAGTGCGGCTCCAGAGCATGATCAGCGCCACATAGCCAAAGGCAGTGGAGGGCGTTGCCACATGGTTGAATATTTGGCCGGCAAAGGGTGAGTAGAGCGCACCCCAGCCGTACAGCAGACAAGGGTCGCTGCAAAGGCCCGTGGCTTTTTCGATGCTGGGGTGAACATGCCGGCGTATTCAACGCGCCGACGGGAATGAGTATGATTGCTCATCAAACCATGCAATTGGCAGAAAATGATTGCAGCATTATGCAACAAGGCTTTGCCCTGTCCAAGGCCAGTAAGCGCATTGCCGGGGTGTCGCCGCAGCACTATCGGTTGCAGGCTGTTCAGTGATGCAACGAACGGTCGAGTGAATGAAGGGAGTGTTTTCCTCGTAATCTGATTCGGCATAGTCGGTTGTGCGCGCCAGATAATGCGGCTAGGTCACTTCAATCACAAAGCTGGGGTAGGGCCGTGCCAAAGTGCCAAAGTGCCAAAGACAATCCAGCCTTGTTGGCCCAACTGGGCGCGCAACATCACGCCCACCATCACCGACAACCGGCGATGATTCCAGCCTTCCGCGACAAACAGATCCTCTCCGGTGGGATAAAGAATATCGATTGACACCAATGGTACACCCAATGGTACACAATTGGCCCTTGTCTGGCACCCTATCATACGCTAGATTAGCTGGCAGATTCACGCTTGTCTGGTGCTACTAGCCGACAAGGAAACTATCATTGAAGTCAATCATCCCTGATTTTCCAAGGAGAAATCACTATGTTGTCCCTCATCTTGTGTGCCGATCCCTGCCGACGGCGCGTTCGGCTGTGGACGTGGCTGCTTGCGCTTTTGTTCGTATTGCCCTTCGCCGGCTGCCAAACCCAGCCTACCGCCAATCCACTAGTGATTCAACCCCTTGAATTGCCTGAAATTTTGAGTCCGGATCGCAGCTATACCTTTCGCTTTGTCGTCAGTGACCGCGCCACCCAACAGCCGTTGGCCGCCGCGCCGGTCGAAGCCTTGCTGACTTTGGACAACGGCACGGTCGTGCACCTCTTGCGCGGGCAGGCTGATGCCCAAGGCGAAGTCACCTTTACACACCAGACGCCCTATCGCCAGCCGGCCGGCACGGCCAGGCTCAGCATCCAGGCCCATAGCGCAGCCGGCCCCGGTAAATTTCAAGCGAACTTGGAATTATTACCTTCCCTGCTCATTCTACCACGTCAACTGCCAGCCCAGGTCGCGCCGGGCAGTCAAGCGCCTATTGTTTTGCAGATCTACGACCAGGTCAATCGCAAACGGGTAGCCGGTGTGCCGGTACAAGCCCGGCTCAGCCTAGCCGATGACGAAGTGCTCGATCTCTTTCAGGGCGAAAGCAATGAGACGGGTGAAGTTGAATTTATGCTTACCCTCCCCACCGACCTGCGCCTACAACCGGTGCGCCTCGATGTATATGCCCAAGCGGAGGTCGGTGAGGCGCACTTGCAACGAAAGATGACCGTTGTGGCGCCGGTGACGGTTACACCCTTGACCGCACCCAAAAGTGTCTTCGCCGGCAACCAGGTCACATATGCTGTGCGCATTGACGACAATATCAACCACACAGCGGCCGCCTACAGTGATGTCCAGGTTTACCTCTCCGGCGGCGACTACAGTTGGGACACGCCGATCGTTGACGATCAAGCCGACGCCAGTGGAATCGTCACTTTCACCTTTACGGCACCCAATACGACCTACCCGACGTCGCTTTCCCTTGACCTACGCGCCGAAAGCTTTGAAGGCAACGCAACTTATCGCAAGCAGATCGAGGTGATCCCCACCCTTGCCCTCTCCTTGCTTGGTCTGGGTGAACGGGTGACGCCGGGCAGCAGCAGTGAAATACAGGTGCGAGTGTGGGACAACCACGCCGCGACGCCGGCCCGTGACGCCGCGGTCACTGTTGATCTACAGGATAACAACGGCGCCTTTCAACAGCGCCTACAGGGCACAACCAACGCGGCCGGGATTTTTACTTTTCGCCTGGAACCACCGGCAGATCTGTCTGATGCTTGGCTCAACCTGACCGTCAATGCCACCACCACGCAAGCCGCCGGCACCGCCGCCTATGGCGTAGTCGTCCAGTCAGGCTATCATCTCTTGCTCACAACCGACAAACCGGTCTACCAGCCAGGACAAACCATGCATCTTCGTCTCCTGGCGCTCGACAGCGTCAGCAATCAGCCGGCGACCGCCCAGCCGGCGCAGCTTACCGTCCGTGATGCCCGCGGCAACACCCTGGTTGAGCGCAAGTTGACCACATCAGCCTATGGCGTCGCCACCGCCGAGCTGGAACTGGACAGGCAGGCCAGCAGCGGCGACTATCAGATCAGCGTCGGCATGGGCAGTAGCTACAACAGCCATCGTGTCGAAGTGAAGCCCTATACCCTGCCGCGCTTCCAGATTACCATCACCGACACCCATCCCTATTATGCGCCCGGCGCCACCGCCGAAGGCCTGGTGCAAGCCGCCTATTTCTTTGGCAAGCCGGTAGCCAATGGACGGGTGGTGATTCGGGGCTATGGGGCAACGGAACGGAATTCAAAACAAGAAGAACAGCTATTTGAAGTCAATGGGCGCACCGATGCCCAGGGCCGCTATGCCTATCAGTTGCCCCTACCGGCTACCTTCCGCAACCAACTGCGCAACAAGACCAGCAACGTGCGCCTGGAAGTTGATGTGATTGACGGCGCCGATCATCTGGAGCAGAGCGAGGCGACCATTACGCTGGCCGAACAGCCGCTCTTGCTCGAAGCCGTGCCTGAAGCCGGGCGCTTGAAGCCAGGGCTGGCCAACCTGGTTTACGTACAAGTCAAGCAGCCGGATGGTAGTGCTGCCCAAACGACGCTCGACGTTGCCTTTGGCGACGCCACCGCAGCATGGCAGACCGTGGCAACCGATGCGTTTGGCTTGGCCACGCTCGTCGTCACCCCAACCCAGCGCGCCGATCTACCGTTATTGGTACGCTATGGCGATGGCAGCGCGTCCTATCAAGCGACCATCAAGTTACCGGTGGACAGGCAAAAGACGCCGGCCATTCTTCTGCGCCCAACGACAGCAGAAGTCTCTGTCGGCGGCGAACTGGCGCTCGATTTGTGGGTGGCGCAAGGCCAGGGGATGACGGCCGCTACAGATGCCTATCTAGAGGTGATCAAAGCCGGGCAAGTGGTACAAACGGCCGCCGTTGCGCTGCAAGGTGGTCATGGTCATATCGTCTTGCGGCTCGACCCGCACCTGGCCGGCACCCTCTTGATCAATGCCCATCTTCTTCTGCCCGGTGACCGGCGTAGCAGCGATGCGCGCCTGGTATTGGTCAACCCGACGCCGGTTGAGGTCGCCATGACGGCCGATGCTGCGGTCTATCGCCCTGGTGACACTGCCTATTTAACCATTGCGGCGACACACAATGGTCAAGCGCAGCAAGGGGTTGTCGGCATCAGCATTGTCGATGAATCGGTGTTTGCCCTGGAAGCGCAGGAAGCCGGCTTTGCCCGCACCTTTTTCTTGCTGGACCGTGAACTGCGGCAAGCGCGCTACGGCATTCAAGGTTTTGCCGATTTGGGCGACGCTTTGTCACCATATGACAATTACTACAACTATGAGACAGCACGTCACCCCGCCATCGAACCTACTTTGTTAGAGAAACGGTCGGGTGATACGGCGCTTTTCGATCAGGCCCGCACTACCGCCCTCTTCGCTTGGATGGCGCAAGATCTCCAGGCAACGGCTGCCACGACACAGCCTGATCCCATGCTGGTACAGACGACAACACCTCGGCCAACCCAACGCGCCGGCGCCTTTGGGATCTTATTGGTTGTTGGTCTGGGCGCCTATGCCGGTCGACGCAAGTTGACACCGCCCTTGTTGACACTCCTGATGGTTACGCTGAGTTCCTTTTTATGGGTGGCTTGCGCCTCTGCCCCTGCTGCGCCCGGCGCACCGGCCGCGCCCGCCCCTCAAGCGGCGACTGCTGCAACCAGTAACAACGCACCCCGCTTGCGTCAATTCTTCCCCGAAACCTTACTTTGGCTGCCGGAACAGGCGACCGATGCCCAAGGAAAGACGACGATTGCGGTGCCGCTGGCTGACTCGATTACCACCTGGCGGGTAAGTGTGCTCTTCTCTGACCAAGCCGGCAACTTGGGCAGCGCTGAAACCGATCTGCGGGTCTTCCAGGACTTCTTTGTCGAGCCGCAGGTGCCGGCGCAATTGACCCAGGGCGACGAACTACAGGCACCGGTCACTATTTATAACTATTTAGACCACCCCCAGCAGGTGCAATTGCATATCGCGCCCGCCGCTTGGTTTAGCGCCACACAGGAACTTTCAACCACCGTTACGGTAGCTGCCAATGAAGTCACCGTCGCCTATTTCCCCCTACGCGTTACGGGGGTTGGGGCTGGTCACTTCGAGGTGAACGCGACCGGCGACCAAATGAGTGACCGGGTGCAACGCGTTGTCCAGCTTGTCTACAACGGTGAAGCCCAAACCATCATTGCCAGCGGACGGCTGACCGGTAGCCTGACCCTGCCCTTGACCCTGCCAGCAGAAGCACTGCCGGGTACACGTCAGGTCACACTGCGACTCTACCCAAATACATTGAGTCAGGTGCGCCAGGGGCTTGATGGGCTGTTGCGCCGCCCCAGCGGCAATGCGGCCGACATTGTTAATCAGAATTTTGCCAACAGCTTATTGCTTTCCCTCTTGCAACAAGGCGGCGCCCCCACCAATGACCCCCTGTACAGCCGAGCCGAACGTTTGATCGGATTGGGCTACCAACGGCTGGCCGCCTATGAAAGCGCGCACGAACCAGGCGGCTTTAGCCTCTATGATGCCGCGCCGGCGCGGCTGTGGTTGAGCGCCTACGCCCTCTGGCAGTTAACGGAGATGAGCAAACTCACCTATGTCGATCCGCAACTGTTGGGGCGCATCACTAATTTCCTCTACCAGCAACAGTTGCCCGACGGCAGTTGGCCCGCCGATGAGATGCGCTACAATGGTCCGTGGCGCGCCCGTCAGGCGCGGCTGGCCACCACGGCATACATCGCCTGGCTGATGGCGGAAAGCGGTAACCCGAATCCAGTTGCGACGGCCTATTTACGCCAGGCCAAGGACGATGAGCTGGCCGACCCTTATGTCCAGGCATTGGTAATCAATGCCCTCCTCACCGATGCCGAGACACGCGCGCAAGCCGTGACCCGCTTACAGCAACTAGCTGCGCAGCACCAGAACGCGCAAGGGCTGGCCTATTGGCCAACGACGCTCAGCACCTTCCTGGGTGGTTGGGGTGAAAGCGCCGATCAGGAAACCACCGCCCTCATCGCCTATGCCCTCTTGCGCAGTGGCGAGCAGCCGGATCTGGCCCAAAGTGCGCTTGACTATCTGCTCAGTCGCCGCCAGGCCGATGGTGCCTTTGCCACACCGCAACTCACGGTGCTGACCCTCCAAGCGCTGCGCCTGGCGACGACCCAGGAAGAGCCGCAACAAACCGCGACCATCACGGTCACGATGAATGGGCAAACGGTGCAGCAACTCAGCCTGGACGCCACCGTAGCCGAAGGGCAGGAAATCACGCTGACCGCGTTGCCGCCCACCGCCACCTTGCAGATTACCGTGGATGGTCAGATCGTGGCGCCCTACCAACTGATCAGCACCTATGTTTTGCCGTGGGAACAGGTGGCAGCGCGCAGCGCGACAGCAACGGAGCAGCCCTTTGTCATCACCGCAGCCTATGCACCTGATGTCGTAACGCAACACGAAATGGTGACGGTGCGCACAACGATCACGGCCAGTACCGTCACCGCCAACGAACGCCGCCCAGGTGACTTGGTCGCCACCCTTGGCCTGCCGCCCGGCTTTACCCCGCTCCCCGCGGATTTAGCCGCGCTGGCCCGAATGCGTATCGTCAGCGCCTATGAAGTCCGCCCCAATCAACTAGTGCTCTATCTCAGCCGGCTGCATCCCGGCCGCAGTTATACCGTTGCGCTACGATTACAGGCCAACACACCCGGCGCCTTCCAAGTACTGTCCCCCCAGCTCGCTGAGCTGTACAACAACGGTCGTCGCAGCGTTGCGCCGCCGCAGTGGATCGAGGTGACCGTGCCCTAGGGGCAACCGCGCTTGCACATCAAGCAAGGCGGCGCGGTCTTCCACAAGCTGATCTAGATTATTGACCAGCTCAATCAACAATCTAGATCAGCTCAGTTCTAAGGGGAAGAATGTCTTTTTGAGTTCATCCAGTTTTTTCATCGCTACGTCTCTCCTCCACTTTGACATCGGCCAAGTTTAGTATAGCTGGAGAATTTTGTAATTGTAGGAATTTAAATTCAAACAACTATACAGCGCTATCGGTTGCAGGCAACCGGATGATTTTGTTGCCGTTCGCCGCTGCGCCCACAGCCGCTTGCAACAAGCTGGCTAGCTTTGGTACACTGGCGCCATGCTCAGTTAGCTTTTTGCTGTTCTCACCGGATTGGTACAAAAATCACAACAAGTACGTCGCTCCAGCCTGTTGCCGCTGCTGTTGCCCTTTCTGGCGCTGATCGCGCTGGGGACGCTGGTCTATGCGTGGCTGGAAGGCTGGACCTTCCTCGACGCGCTCTACGCCACCATCATCACCATGACCACCGTTGGCTATGGCGATGTCGCCCCCCGCACCGTTGCCGGGCGCACCTTTGCCATCTTCTTCACCCTCTTTGCCATTGGGCTGGCTGGGTACGCGCTCTCGACCGCCGCCGCCATCGTTTTTGAAGGATACCAAGCCAAGCAAGCCTTAAAGCATTTGGAAACCCGTATGAAAAAAATCGCAGCTTTATCCAATCATGTCATTGTCTGTGGCGGCGGCATTCTGGCCAATCGCGCCGCCGGTGAATTTAGCCGCCGGCGCGTCCCCTTTGTCATCATCGAAGCCGATGAAGCCAAACTCAAGCGCACTTTGCTCTGGCTGCACGCCGCCTATGTGGAGAAACGCCAGCGCCACTATGCCACGTTGGATGAGGTGGATTGGAGCGTTGAGGAGCGCAAAACGGTGGAGGAACTGGCCGAGGAGAGCGGCATCTTGTATCTGTTGGAAACGCCGACCGATGAGCAGCACTTACGCGCCGCCGGAGTGCATCGTGCCTTTGGCGTTGTTGCCGCCCTGGAGGATGACCGCGACAACACCACGATTATTCTCAGTGCAAAGGATATGGCGCGACGCTTGGGGAATCCCAAATTGCGCATTGTCGCCAGCGCCCGGGATGAATTCAACATGCACACCCTCTATCTGGCCGGCGCCGACCGGGTCATCTCCCCCAATATCATGGGCGGCTTTAGCGTCGCTTCGCAGATGCTTGACCATGATACGGCGGAACTCTGGGATCAGATGCTCTTTCAGAGCAATCAGCAAATGCGCTTTGGCGATCTGCGGGCGGCCGATTATCCCGATCTGATCGGCAAAACGACCGAGGATGTCCGGCGCGCCCTCGCCCAGCTTGTCCTGGCGATTCGTCGCGATGGGGAGTTCCTCTACACCCCCGATCCGGCCGAAATTGTGCGGTCGGAAGATATATTGATTGTCATGGGGCCTAATTTATAGCCGTCGAGTAACGACTCAGCCTGCTCTTAGCCGGTCCGTGACCGGCGGCCCGTCGCCGGTCACGGACCGGCTAGGAGCTGAGTCGTTACGCCGTTGGTGAAAATTGCGACAGGTTATACATGTTACTTACTCACCTGCGCCTACCCTTGCTGCCTTGCGGCTGGACAACAGCCACCAGCCCAAGGTGCCCCAGAGGATTATCACAAGTACACTCTCCGGTGTGATATTGGCTAACACTTTATCCTGAATGGTGACCAAGTTGCTTTGCAGAATGGCCCATGCCACCGTATTGCCTGCCCCATGCAGTAGCACCGCTGTCCATACGGTTCCACTTTTTTTGCGGAGCTGCCCATAGACGATTGCGGCGACCACAACACCGATCACAAACAGCGGAAGAAAAATGAAATAAGGCATGGTGGTATAGTCGGTGGATAGAATCAAGGGAAAATGCCAAAGCGCCCAAATGACGCCCACGAAGAGATGCCGTGGTACATCGGGTACATGCAAGGCCGCCAGACGGGGTTCCAAATAGCCACGCCATCCCCATTCTTCAGCCATAGCAAAAAGCATGCGCGGGATGAATTGTGCCACCACACCGCCCCGCAAGGTCGAAAGCAGGCTATTCAGATCACCGGCGACTGTCGTTACGCCCAGGATCACGCCCAGCACAATGACCAGGGCAATCGTCACTGGATAGGCCAATAGGCTGAACAAATACCAGCGCCATTTCTCCTTTAGCTGCAGACGCAGGCCCGCATCTTGCCAACCGTCACCGCCCCCAAAGCGCAGGAATATCATCATCAAAAGCGGGCCAATGATAAAGAGTAGCCCACCAACGTCGCTGCCAGTCGTACTTGTAAGAAGCCCACCAACGATAGCCAGCAACAAAACGCCAATCACGTAAATCACGATATTCCGTTTGGCTTTGCTATTTTGTGTCACATCGTCTCCAAGATCATTTGATCGTTCGCCAAGTACACGTTGCGCTTCCCGATAACTCCTGACTTTGCACCAAATTGATCGCTAGACCGATATTTCGATTCTCTCTGGAGGATTCCATAAATTCTAATTCTATGCGAAGGGATTCTCAGAGAGAATTACAAAAATGGTCGAAATATGGGGCTAGCGTATCAGTATACGTTATAAGCGGTGCGTTGTCGATGGCGAGTAGCGCACAGAGTCGCTGGCAAGGGGAAAACGACGCGACGCTACTTTAGCTTGGCCGCGAGGAAAGCCAACACCACCTGCACATTCTCGGCGCTTTCAAAAACGGGCGTACTGCCGCTGTCGCCATGTCCGACACCGGTGAGCAGATCATAGCGTACATCCAGCCCGGCGGCTTGCAACGCAGCGGCCAGCAATTGGGATTGGCCGACCGGCACGGTGCAATCCTGGTCGCCCTTTTGCAGGAGGAAGGGGGGATCATCGGGGGTGATATAGGTGATGGGGTTGGCTTGCTGGACCAGATCGGGCGCTTCGGCCACCGTCGCCCCGAGGTAGAGCGACTCAAAGGAAGTCGCGGTGCTGTGGGTCTGGTCACTCGTGCCGCACCCCTGCGCCTTGGCCTGCTCATCCATCTGGCCGAAATCGGTGGGGCCAAACCAATCGACCACCGCCTGCACGCGGCTGGAAACACCTTCATTGCCGAGCGCCGGGTCGTCAAATTCAGCCACGTCGCCGGTCGTGCCCAACATGGAAGCCAAATTGCCACCGGCCGAAAAACCATAGGCAACGATCTGATCGGGATTCAGTTGATATTGGGCCGCATTGGCACGCAAAAAGCGCACCGCCGCCTTCACATCCTGCACCGCCGCCGGAAAGGTCGCTTCACCAGAAAGGCGATAATCCACACTGGCAATGGCATAGCCCGCGTCGAGCAGCGCCTGACCTAAGCCGGCGCTGACCATGCTGCGGTCGCCAAACTTAAAGCCGCCGCCATGAATGTTGACGACTACCGGAAAAGGGCCATCACCGGCCGGTAGATAGAGATTGAGCTTTTGCGTGCCGGCCGTTGGCGTATAGACGACGTCGGGATAGGTCGGCGTGACGCTCAAATTCGCCGGTGTCGAACCAAAGAAGCCGAAATACCACCCAGCCGCCCCGCCAATGACGACCACCAGCAACACGCCCAGTAGCACCCTGACCAAAATTTTTCGCTGCCCCATACGCTTAACCCTTTTGCTGTGCATGATTAAGAAGATTATTACTGCTTGTGCCGAACGACCAATCGTTCATGCACTGATTATCGCATGGAATTGTCAGGAAATTGTTAAGAAGTTCTATCGAGATTAACAAGCTGGGTGGCAATCGTGGGGCTTGCCCTGGAAGCTGCGCAGCACCGTAGGCATGATCACGCTGATCCCGATCATCGTCCTGGTGATCTTTGCGCGGCGGGTATCTGGCCGGCTTTGCTTGAACTTTTCAAGCTGATTCAATGTGTGGGCTTGACTGTTCACGGTGCGCTGGACGTGGGCACGCACGAACCAAGGAGTGTCTTGGTGATCCTGTCCGCTTGGGCTGCCACGGTGGAGTCGGCCCCGATTAGGCCGGCAGAAAGCGACGCCAGGGCGAATGGCGCGGCGCTGGAAAAGAGTAGGAAGTGGAAGAGTGTTTCGGTTGAGAATTGCGTCAGTAGGCCATGGGCGTGGAGCTTTTGGAGCATAGGCCCCAGTTGCTGGTGCGCAGAGGAAAGGTACGCAAGCAAGTAGGCTAGGCGCGGACCGTCCAACGTCCCCTCATGCAGCAAAAGACGCGTAAGGTCTGGGTGCTGCGCCGCAATCTCGACAAAGCGCTGGATGAACTGCGCCGCCACTTCGCGAACATT
Source organism: Caldilineaceae bacterium (assembly GCA_022842065.1). The sequence continues at coordinate 53,703 of JALHQH010000034.1, read as the reverse complement.
CTGGTCAAAATCAAACGCAAGCAGCGGGCCGAGTGCGGCTGAAAAGTCTCGATCCGCATCATCGGCGACAGTTTGCCAGACGGCCAGCTTAGTGCCGAAGTGATGACGCAAAAGGCCGTGGGTCGTCCCGGCCGCATCGGCAATCTCGCGCAGCCCAACGGCGTCAAATCCGCGCGCGGCGAAGAGTTGGCGCGCGGCATCCACAATGCGCTGGCGGGTGGCCTCGGCTTCAACCTCTGGGCGACGACCGGCTGCCTTCTTCTCGATATTCTGCATCTGCTTCATCTGCTCCATCTGCTTCATACTTGACCAATCAGTAGCTGCAATTGTTAGTTCTAGTGTAACGACTAACCCCACCCTAACCCTCACAGTCATTAAGTTAAGCGAGTAGTGCGCATCCCCAGATGCGCAACCCGTCAAGAGGGGATCAGCGTCTGGGGACGCTGAGTACACGTTTCGCCCGTTAACTTAATGGCGTGGACTTGACGGCGACCGCAGCCTAGTTGGACTTGACAATCGGGAAGCACCCTGTTACTATACACTCGGATAGCATAATCAAACTTCTCGCTTGCAACAAGCGTGGGACTGACGACCAGGGTGTCGGGTATGGTCTTCAGGCGCGTGCTTGTCGCTCACTTTACTGGATAGGGTTAAAGGAGAAATTATACATATGGATAGTCCAATTAGCAACGAGAAAAAGCTGCGCGTTGGGATCTTGGGCGGCGGGCCGGCTGGGCTCGTCGCGGCGCTGGCCCTGGAGCAGTACGCCCCAGAGCAGATAGACGTTGTGCTGCTTGACCGCAACAAGAGTGAGAGCGACTACCCAGGCGTCGAGTACGGCATCCAGGAGCGTGCCTGTCGCGCACTTCACCGGATCGGATTAAAGGACGACGCGCTGCGCCGTGGTAACCCCAACACAGAGATCGCCTACTCGGTCGTCCGTAAGGGGAAGGTCCAGGGTGTTGTGAAGGTCGATCCCCAATGGTGTATCACTGTCGTACGTCAAGAGTTCCTCGCGGATCTCGCCTCGCTGCTACAGACGACCACCATCCATCGCCGCACACACGTCGAACAGGTGACGCCAGCCGCAGAAGGGCGCGTGGCACTGCACTGCCGAACGCAGGAAGGCGACCGACCAACCTATGAGTTCGACTGCCTCATTGCCGCCGACGGCGTACAATCCATCGCCCGCAAAACGTTCTTTCCAGACTTTGCAAAAACCTATGATCGCGGCTTCTCATGCATCTACATGCTGGTCGAAGCCCGCGGTGAAGATACGCCGGCCCACTTCCAGCGCCTGGCGAATGGCGGGCGCAGCGAGCTGTTCATGGGTTCATTCTCGACGATGACGATGTTCCCGTTAGGACAGGAGCGCCTCGCGCTTGGTATCGGCTTTGATCATGCGACGCGCGATCGGCTCTGGTCAGAAGTGGGGCTCGCTGGAGATGTCCCTTGGCCACAGATCGATGCCACCCGTAAACGGGCGATCGCGCTCCGCCTGGCAAGTGACGTACCAGCCCACGATTCGCTCTTTGTGAAGCTGTTGTCGGCCTTTGTGCCCGATTGGGATAACTATAAGATTTACCTCTGGGGCATGAAGGATTCGGACCCACTGCCAACACCTTACGTGTCTTCGGCCAACGTGGTGATCATCGGCGATGCAGCCCATGCGTTCATGCCGACGATTGGGATGGGCGCCAGTCTTGCAATCGAGGATGCGGAGATGCTCGCGGCGCGGTTGGCAGCGGTTGCACGGCGGTATGCAGATCGAGCGCAAAGCCGGCGCGCGCTGAAAGAGGAGGTATTCGTGCCGTTCACCCGCGCGCGCGTGCCCGTGTGGAACGACCTGATGTACCGCGCGCGCTGGGCTGCGCAAGGCAACTTCCTACGCCAGGGTGAGCGCGGGCGTTTCTCGATCGCACCCCAGATTCCTGGCTTCATTCCTTCGCGCATGGTTGGTGCCATGGAGTGGGTCGCAGCGCGCTTGCACCTGTAGTGCGCAGGCTGCCGGCCCCCATCAGCACAACATTGCGCCAAGGACAGCGCCGCGACTTGAGCCACATGACGCCCAGAAACAGGGGCCACACGGTGAAGTATTACCACAAAGGCGGCTTGTCGGCCGGTTGGTGTGCGCTGACCAGCGTGAAAATCTAGGGTTCTCATTCACGCGAAGTAGAGCAGCCAAACGACTGTTGGCCCACAGCCACGCTTCGATCAGCGCCATCAGCCAGCAACTCGCCTTTCAGGCACCCGCACAATTTGGCCGTTGGTTTAAGCAGGCGGCCAGCCTGTCACCGGGCGAGTTTCGGCGGGGCTTTGCCGGCAGTAGCCATATTGCATCGCCACCCACAGCGGCATGACCGCGTCCGGCTTGCCCGGTTTGAAGCGCTTCAGTAACTTGATCACACCGCTAAGCAACCAGGTCGGCATGACCCGTTTGAGCGCGAAGTCTACCCCGGTCACCGGCTTGGCAATCTGCTGCGCTACGCTGGGAGTCATGCGTTGGCCGGCGATGTAAAGGGAGCGCTCACCCTTCATGCTTGGCCAGAAAATTGAGAATGCCATGGCCTAATTCATCACTTTTGGCGCCAAAATTGAAAAAGCCGTGGTCAGCCCCTTCATAAATCGTAAAATCAACCTGCTGGCAGGTTTTCGGCAAATGTTCAGCATAAAGCTTTGCGGATCGCAATAATTTATCTTTGGAACCGGCGACAAGGAAGGTGGGGGGTAGCTTTTCAATGGCCGGGAAATCCATTGGCATCACAGGGATGGGTACACCAGGTGTGTTACCCAGGCCATTTTCACCGGTATAAGCCTTCAAAAACAAACCGGCACTGGGAAAGCCATCCTCGATCTAGGTGGTGCGATCCAGGGGTGCATAGAATGGAAAGCGGCGTTTTCGTCAACCCATCTTCCGGGAAGGGGTCAGGAGCCACTACTTAAACGAGTCTATTTGTGACCCCTTCCCGGAAGATTAGAAACGCCGGTTCTCACCTTGATTTCAGTATAGCAGCAGGTTTTAACCCTGTTGCCAAAAATTTGCCCTAATACGCACAGCGCCGCTTGCAACGAATTAGCTAGCTTTGGTACACTGGCGACATGGTAAGCTGGCTTTTTGCTGTTCTCACTGCATTGGTGCAAAAATCACAACAAGTACGTCACTCCAGCCTGTTGCCGCTGCTTCTGCCCTTTCTGTCCCTGATTGCGCTGGGGACGCTAGTCTATGCGTGGCTGGAAGGCTGGACCTTCTTATAGACAAAGCAAATAGAGTTGACACAAAGCGGGCTGCGCATCAGGGGATGCGCAGTACACGATTGTGCCAGGTTTGATTGTGTTATCTATTAGACGCGCTCTACGCCACCATCATCACCATGACCACCGTCGGCTATGGTGATGTCGCCCCCCGCACCGTTGCGGGGCGCACCTTTGCCATCTTCTTCACCCTCTTTGCCATTGGGCTGGCCGGTTATGCGCTCTCGACCGCCGCCGCCATCGTTTTTGAAGGACACCAAGCTAAGATGGCCTTAAAGCGTTTGGAAAACCGTATGAAACAAATCGCAGCCTTATCCAATCACGTCATTGTCTGTGGTGGCGGCATTCTGGCCAATCGTGCCGCCGGTGAATTTAGCCGCCGTAACGTGCCCTTTGTCCTAATCGAAGCCGATGAAGCCAAACTCAAGCAGACCTTGCTCTGGCTGCACGCTGCCTATGTGGAGAAACGCCAGCGCCACTATGCCACCCTGGACGAGGTGGATTGGAGCATTGAGGAGCGCAAAACAGTTGAGGAACTGGCCGAGGAGACTGGTGTCTTATATCTGCTGGAAGCGCCGACCGATGAGCAACACTTACGCGCAGCCGGGGTGCAGCGTGCCTTTGGCGTGGTGGCCGCCCTGGAGGATGATCGCGACAACACCACCATTATTCTCAGTGCCAAGGATATGGCGCGGCGCCTGGGTAACCCCAAACTGCGCATCGTCGCCAGTGCGCGAGATGAATTCAACATGCACACCCTCTATCTGGCCGGCGCCGATCGGGTTATCTCGCCGAATATCATGGGTGGCTTTAGCGTCGCGTCCCAGATGCTTGACCATGATACGGCGGAACTCTGGGATCAGATGCTCTATCGGAGCAATCAGCAAATGCGTTTTGGCGATCTGCGGGTGGCTGATTATCCCGACCTGATCGGCAAAACGACCGAGGATGTCCGGCGCGCCCTTGCCCAACTTGTCCTGGCGATTCGCCGCGAGGGGGAATTCCTCTACACCCCCGATCCGGCCGAAATTGTGCGTCGGGAAGATATATTGATTGTCATGGGGCCAAATTTATAGCCGTCGGTGAAAATTGCGTCAGGTTATACATAGTACTTACGCCCCCGCGCCTACCCTTGCTGCCTTTCGGCTGGGCAACAGCCACCAGCCTAATAGACACATTATTTAAACTTGGCACAATCTACCGCAGAAGGCAATAGGGTGAGATTGTGCCAAGTTTAAGTGTCATCTCTATAAGGCCCACCAGAGGATTATCACGAGCAGACTCTCCGGTGTGATATTGGCGAACGCTTTATGCTGAATGGTGACCAAGTTGCTTTGCAGGATGGCCCATGCCACCGTATTGGCGGCCCCATGCATTAACACCGCTGTCCATATGGTTCCACTTTTTTTTGCGGAGCTGCCCGTAGACGATCGCGGCGACCACAACACCAATCACAAACAGCGGAAGAAAAATGAAATAAGGCATGGTGGTATAGTCTGTGGATAGAATCAAAGGAAAATGCCACAATGCCCAAATGACGCCCACGAAGAGATGCCGTGGGACATCGGGTACATGCAAGGCCGTCAGACGGGGTTCCAAATAACCACGCCATCCCCATTCTTCAGCCAGGGCAAAAAGCATGCGCGGGATGAATTGTGCCACAACACCGCCCAGCAAGGTCGAAAGCCAGGAGCCCTTTGTCCAGCGGATTGCCCGTTCCGATGCAGAATAGGCTGATACACCAGAACAGGTTGACACAGATTAATTAACACAGGTTAATTGACACGGATTAAATGATGATAAAATGGTGGCCCCGTGCCAATCAATTCGATGGGCTTGTACCATCTGGTCAAGGAGTATGAGCCGCGCTATGTCGGTGCCATTTGGGACCCCGCGCATAACGCGCTGATGGGTGAAGACCCCCACACTGGCCTAGAGATTGTGCAATCGCACCTCTGCATGGTCAACCTCAAAAACGCCTATTGGCGCCAGGTGAGTGGCCCCGAAGCTGAAACCGCGGCGTGGCAAGCCTACTGGACATCGGGACGCCAGGGACGGGCCGACTGGTCGCAAGTGGCGGCCAAGGTCAAAGCAATGGGCTACCGCGGTCTGCTCTGCTTCTCAGCAAAATATAGCGCCGAGCATGAAGTGGATCGGCTGATTGTCGAGGATCTCGCCTTTGCCCAAAGCCGATGGCGCGCGTAGGTCATCTATCGTCCAGCAAAGTCTTGTCCGCGGTAACATCCCCGGCACGGCGCAGACGCAGCCTGGTCAACGAATTATCATCTGCGCCGTGCCGGGGACGTCGGCCAGAACTTTGCTGGACAACTATACCATGTCAACCACAGCGTACTATGTAAACGACAAACTCGCCCAGTCGCTGGCATTTTGCACGGCAGCGGCGGGATGCTGCCGGCTGCGCGCCAGGTGGCCGTTTTCCTTGCGCAGGGTCGGTTGGGTGGCATCTTGATAGCGCCAATCGGCGCTCCAGCGGATTTGCTGGCTGTGATTGGGCAAGCCGCGGTGGAAGAGTAGATTGTGAAAAAGCACCACATCGCCTGGGTCAAGCTCGATGTTGATGGCGCGCGCTCGATGGGCATCCAGCACATCCGGCGCAATCTCCAAGTAATATTGACGACGTTCATGAGACACTGCGCCTAGTTGATGTGTGCCTGGAATAAATTGCATGCAGCCATTTTCCACCCGTGCGGGGACAAAGGGCGTCCACAGGTTGACCATGCGCAGATCCGCCACATTGCCTTCGGTATAGCCGCCATCTTGGTGCCAAAGCACGAGCGCCGCTTCCAGATCGGGGTACTTGGGGCGCACTGAATAGTTGGGGTAGAGCCGAATTTCACCACCCAGCAGCGTCTCCACCACATCCAGCAGCGTGGGGTCAAAGAAAAGTGGAAAGAGACCCGCCAGGTGAAGTTGCGGGCGAAAAAGCACGGGCGCCTCACTCAGATTCTCGGCATACAATTGGAGCAAACGCACAGGAAAGGGCGTGGTTTCCAGCCGGTCACTGCGTTTGCCGGCGGCGACCAACTGGTCGGCATGGTGATCGACCAAGCCATTGATGGCCGCTTGCGCCGCTTGCAAGGTTGCCGGTGGTAAGGCTTCGCGCAGTATAAAATAGCCCTGTTCATGAAAATGCGCCAGTGCGGCAGCATCAAAAACCGATTTAGCACTCATGGTTAGCTCCCTTTGGAAATTTAATCTTGTAGCTATGACCAGCCACTCTTCATGCTTTGTTTGGGGTTAGGATTTATATAACCTCACCCCTACCCCTCTCCAAGTTGGAGAGGGGTAGGGGTGAGGTCAGCATCCGTTGACGTTGCGTTTTGTGCTGCGCAACCGCACACTATCCCCTGCGCAAATGGCGCTCCAGAAAACGAAAAGAGCCTTCCGCCCAAACCCGATGTGGACCGGGAAAGTGTTCCAATTCCAGATCGCCAGCCGCGTCCAGCCACGTAAAAACGGCTTGGGTGCGGGCAAATTCACGGTTGACCCAGGCGGTTGGGGTTACGGTGTCTTGTAGCCCGTTCTCGATCATCTGGGGACGGGGGACAAACCGAGTCGCCAGTTCGGCATGATCCAGTTCGTTCAAGACATTGTAGTTGAACATGTCATAGCCCTCATCAACCGTAACATAGGCGGTGGGACGCACCAAGGGCGGCGAAATTTCCGGGTTCAGCAGTTTGGTCTGCCACTCGTTAAAGTGACCGGCCGTGACCACCGCGGCCAGGCGTGGCTCGTGCGCACAGAGCCAAAGGCTGGCATGTCCCCCATAGGAAAGACCATAGAAGGCGATGCGGTCGGCCAGCACGCTGGGTTGCGTCTGCAAAAAATCGACGATGGCGTGGAGTTGCGCCACTTCAAAGCGATTGGGGGCAAAGCCCAGGGCATAGGCATGTTTGACCAACTGGTCGCGCAGGGCAGTCGAGGCCCAGCCCCAGTTCATAAACGGGACAAAGACCACATAGCCACGCTCGGCCAGCCGTTGCGCAAAGCGGTCATAGACCCACTGGTGGCCTTCTAGCCGGTCGCCAATGCCAACCAACGCTTCCGGGCGTCCGCCCAACCCATGTTGACAGATGACCGCCGGCGCGGCGGTTGGGGTGGTGGGCAGAAGTAGATAACCGGCCACTTCAACCCCCGGCACACTTTCTAGCACAACCTCGTAGAGCGCATAGGCGGGGTGACGGGCGATCAGGCGGGTGTGGGGATTGTGCGCGGCGCTCTCCGGCAGCGGCGGCCCCGCCACCCGCGCCAGACTCTCTGCCACGCGGTTGCGATATGCGGTCGGCGTCAACTGGCTCAGATCATAGCGCGCCTGACGATTTTGCCGGGCTTGTTCGTGAAGCCCTTCCAGAAAAGCAACCTTACTTGCCAACGCCTCTTGATAAAGCTGAGCGGCGTGCGCTAGCGCCAGATCAATGGTGGGCAAAGTGGCCGGCGGGGCGGGGGATGGCTCCACCCCCAACAGCAGCGAGACCCTAGCCGCCAACGTTGACAAAGCGGGGGCAACCAGCGACGTGACCCGCGGCTGGGGCATGGTAGATGGTTGCCCAAACCAAGCCAACGCCCGGCTCAACGAAGCTGAAGGCGTCGGGGTTGCTTCCACAAAGAGCAGATCAGCGCCCGCCAGATCGAAGAGCGTCAACCCATCAAAATCGTTATGGAAATTCCAGATCAGATTGATCCGTTCATCGCTTTCCTGGTGGTCCAGCCGCGCAACCGTCTCTGGCAAGACCAGCGCTCGAATAGGCTGGCTGGTTGCTCCGGCCAAACCGGGGGCAAGGGCCGCTGCCACGGCGGCGCTCAGTAGATGGCGACCAGCGCTGTGCAACACAACGGGTGTGTGTACCCCCTCCTGTACGGTCAACGCCTGTGCAATTGTCAACAACTCGGCGGCCTCCAGCCCGGCCAAACTGCCGCCGACAATGAAGAAAAAAAGCTGGAGCAACTCATCATCGCCAAAATGATACCAGTGGCGGGTGGGGTGATCCTGAAAGCTGTGCTGGGTGTGCGCCAGACACGGCACAATCACCCGTAGCCCCTGCGCCCGGTAAGCAGCGATCAACGCTTGGGTGACAGGCTCCGTTTCCCCCGCAAGAATGACAGCCCCACGCAACGGGGTCGCCGGTGCAGGTTCCCAAAGCAAGCCAGTGTACAGCAAACCCAGTTCGTTCTGAATGCAATAGGTTGTGGCCCCACTGGGGGTTGGGCTTTTCGTCACTTGGCTTACGCCTGCCCATGCCTGCGCAAAGCCACTGGATTGCGCCAGTTTTTCACGCAGCGCGGTCTGATTCGCCCTGTCGCTGGGTCGCTGTTGATCGCGTTGGTGCGCGGCTTGCTGCAGGGCGATTTGCAGCCAAGCCAGCGTCTGGCTATATTGTTTTTGATAATGCTCATAAAAGGCCGTGCGTCGCGCCGGCGCTAGATAGGTTGTGCCGGGCAGGGCTTGTTCGGTTTCGCTCATGGTTCAACTCCTTGAATTTCAGTTGAGCCTAGAAAATAGCGGTTATTTTATATCCACGGTAAGCATCGTTCGGCCACGAGCCAGCCGCGTGCTGCCAGGGTAAAAGGGCGCAGCGGTTGGTGACCCACGGCGGTGTTTTGCCGACCACGCTTAGGCCATTGTCTCCAACATATCCCCAGTCACGCGATAGCGCAAGGGTTCACCCGTAACAAAACGGCGAATCTCATCGACGATGGTTTGTCCTTGCCGATAGCGCGCTTGCACCGAAGCGCCCGCGACATGGGGCGTCGTGATCACGTTCTCCAGGCGCAGGAAAGGGCTATCAACCGGTAATGGCTCCTGGTCAAAGACATCGAGTGCGCCGACAATACGCCCAGTTTGAAATTCAGCCAGCATGGCCGCTTGGTCTACGGTGAGCGAGCGCGAGGTATTGACGAAGATCGCGCCATCCCGTAACAGTTTGAAGTGGCGCGCCCCCACCATATGTCTGGTTTCAGCCGTCGGCGGTGCTTGCATCGTCACAATCGGGCAATCACGGAAAATGGTCTCCAGATCGGGCACTTTGTGAACGCCCAATGCCGCGGCGCGTTCCGCCGACAGATAGGGATCGTAGACCCACACCTCAGCCCGCAAACCAATTAAGCGCCAGATTACTTCGCGACCGGTGTAGCCGGCACCAACGACCCCGACGCGGTTGCCGGCCAGCTCTTGTCCCATGCCAATTGTTTTGGTCGCTGCCCATGAGCCGCTTTCCTTGAGAATGCGATCCAAGCGATGCACCTGACGCAGACAGAGCAAGATCAGCAATACACTCATCTCTGCCACGGCGGGCGCAATCGCCACGGCCGCATGGGTAACGTTGATACCCTGGGCAAAGACCGGCGGCGGCAACAGCGTTTTGACGCTCCCCGCTGAGTGGGCAATGAGCTTGAGCTCAGTGGCAGCCGCGACCACTTCGGGGGTAAAGATCGGCGTACCCCAACCAGTGATGACCAGATCGTGACCGACCAGCCGGCGTGCCAGCTCAGTTGAATCCCAATTGCGTTCCTCGGTGTTAAAGGTAATTTCGACTAACTCACGCAGGGCATTGTCGGCCGCGTTGTCAAACAATTGGCGGTAGAGTTGTGGTGGGATCGCCACTAGTAAATGTGAATCTGTAGACATGGTTTGCTCTCGATTTTTTTATCGCTGTTTACGGGCACTCACGGCATCGGCTAACTGTGGGCTGCCCCACAGGTTGCGCAAATTGGTAAAAACCTCGGCTGCAGCTTGAATCACAATTGCCAGGTCGGCTTGGGTATGACTAAAGGTTAAAAAGTTCAGACCACCCCGCCGTAAGAGTACGCCCCGTACCGCCATTTCCTGAAGCAGATATTCCCACAGCAACGCGTCCGGCTGTCCACCGGTTTCGGTAAAGGTCATCGTCGTCATCGGGGCAAGACCACCACAATGAAAGGGAATAGCAGCTTCCTGGGCGGCGTGATTGAGGCCCCGTTGTAGCATCTCGCCAAGTTCCCACAAATAGGCATTCACGCCTTTATCGCGCAGCTCACGCAGTGAAGCAATGGCGGCGGCCAAGGAGAGTGCCTCACCACCATAGGTGATCGAGATCAGGCGATCCTGCATAGAAGCCATTACCTCGGCGCGGCCGGCCACACAGGCCAGCGGCATGCCATTGGCCAGCGCCTTGGCAAAACAGGCCAAATCGGGCGTGACGCCACAATATTCCTGCATCCCACCCAAGGCCAGCCGAAAACCGGTGACAATTTCGTCATAGACCAAGAGCGCCCCGTTGGTATGACAGAGTTCTTTGACCGCCGCTAGATAGCCAACCGGTGGGGCGCTCCGCTGAATGTCAAGAAAGACAGCCGCAACTTGTCCACGATGAGCCTGAAACTTGTGTTGTAGCTCGGCCAGATTATACTCAGCAAATGCTTCGACCGTACCCTGTAAATTGCTGGGTACGCCAGGATCACCATTGAGCACCGACCAGACATCGGGCCAACCGCGGTAGCCACAGTTCAGAATCAGCGGGCGCTTGGTGTAGCCGCGCACAACCCGCGCCGCGGCCGCGGTCGCTTCGCCCCCCCCTTTGAAAAAGCGCACCATCTCGGCGCAAGGAACGATCTCGCCGATCAACTCGGCACATTCCACCTCCAGCGGCGACAGCAGCCCATAGATGATGCCGCGCGCCAGTTGGGCGGCAATCGCGGTATCGACCGCCGGGTAACAATAGCCCAAGATCACAGGGCCAAGCGCCTGCACCAGATCAATATATTCATTGCCGTCAACATCGATAATCCGGCCCCCCTGCCCCCGTTCGGCATAGATGGGGTAGCCGCCAAAGGCAAATTGGCTGGGCCGCTTGCTGTTAGTCTGCGACCCACCAGGGATACGCTGTTGCGCCCGCGCAAAGAGGGCAAGTGAACGACCCAAGGGTAAGTTGTTGACCGTAGCCAAAGTTTATGCTCCTTTTGCTGCGTGCTACGTGAGGAGATCTCGACCGAACTCACGCAGCACGTAGCACGCACTCTTATCCACTCACTGTTACCGCGTCAATCGGCGCGGCAGCAGCGGCATAAAAGCCGGGCGGCGGCGCCGGTGGGATGACCAAACTGGCATCAACTAGCGGGCCATAGGCATCTGGCCGGCGGTCGGCCAGGATCGAGGTGCGCGCATCGTGGTCACCAGGGAATGAAAAATCGTGCGCGATGCGTGGGTGATCCAGGTCGATGGTGCAGAGCGATAGGCCGACATAGCGCCCGGCATTCGAGAGAATCTGCCCATCCGGCCCGATGACGCCACTGCGCCCCAGGATCATCCCCGGACGCCAAGCTTTGTGGCTTTCAATGCCAAAAGTGGTGTTGACCAGCCAAGCCGCGTTGTCAACGGCCCGGCTTTTGATCACGGCATAACAGAGGTCATCGCCCCAGCCGCTCCAATAGGTGGGCCAGACAATGATTTCGGCACCGCGCACGCCCAGCACCCGTGTACTTTCAGGAAAACTCAGGTCGTGACAGATGCAGACGCCGAGCCGACCAAAGGCCAGGTCAAAGATGGGAAAGTCGCTGCCGGGGATGACGCCATCGCGCAATTCGCGGCGCGTTGGATGAACTTTGTCATAGCGCCCAACAATCTGCCCTTGATCGTTGATGATCAGTGCGGTATTGCGCAGAATGCCATTCACCCTGGCGTGCAGCGGCAGGACGATGTGCATTTTATAATGGCCAGCCAATTTTTGCACCATACGTGTCGTCGGGCCGGTAAGCGCATCTTCGACTTCGATCTCCCCCGTGCAGGTTTCGCCTAAACAAGCGAGGTCGGCCTTGGCTTTGCCCGCCTCTTCCAGCCAATGCATAATTGCTTCCACGCGAAAGCGCTTGCGTTGTACATCGGTCTCACCCTCACTCCACACCGGCAACTGAATGGCGGCAATCGTAACGTTACGGGTCATAGTGCCTCCTTTAGCAAGGTATTGAACAAGCGGATCATCTTGGCATCCTTTCATCTTGGCATCTTGTCAGTTCAATTGTGTCGCAAAATACGTTCACCGGCAACCAGCCGTTTTTGCGGCTCCTCGCCGGCGCCCAGTTCGTCGGCAGCATGATAGCCCAGGGTCATTGACATACGCGATGCGTTGGAACGATTAGCACCGGCACTGTGCAGCACCAGGCCGTGCATGAGCAATACATCCCCCGCCGGCGCCAAGATGGGAACGGCCTGTTGGCCCAAACGGCCCAACGTCTCTAGCCGACCATGACCACTTAACATACCGTGGTACGCCAACATGTGCTGACTGCCCGGAATCACATAGGTGCAGCCACTTTCAATGGTGGCATCTTCCAGGTAGAAAATGGCAGTGATAATCGGGCGGCTCCAGTTGGCGACATCGCGATGCCATTCCAGTTGCGCCGCGCCGGGCGGACGGAGAGTGGCATGGTTGTGGCGGTTTAACACCACTTCCACATTGGGTTCAAGCAGTTGGGTCAAGGTGGCTACCAGGCGTGGGGCGCTGGCTGCTGTCCAGAAAATCGGATCGCGCCCAATAACCTTGGAAAGCCGCAAGACACGGGCACCAGGCCGATCGCCCTTCATCGGCTGGCCGGGGCGGTCAGGATCTTCGCAGACAATGGGGGCAATGCGGGCGTCGGCATGATACAAAATGGTTGAGCGGAGATCTTTAACCAGAGACGACTCAAGCGCTTGGGGAAGCAACAAGTAACCGTTGTGCTGAAAGAGGAAAAGTTCTTCCGGGGTCAGACTTTGGTTGTTTGGCATAAGTTTGTCTTTCGATTGGTGACCCCGTCCCTACGGGACTTAGGTTGCGGCTAAAAGTTGTGCCAATGTGCCGCGGTAAACTTGTTGGCGCTGTTCCGCGCTTGTCGCCCAACGCTCCACTTTGCCGATGGCGGCTTCCGGGTAGAAGAAGGGCGTATGGGTGCTAAAGAGCAGACGGTCAGCCGCGACCGTCTCAACAAGGCGCTGCAGTGTATTCATGGTTTCGGCAAAGGCAATGTCAAAGTAAAGTTGAGAAGCAGCAACAGCTAGTTCTTTGATCTCCTGAAAATAGGCCGACTGGATGAGCAGCGGGTGGGGATAGCGTTGGGCCAAAGCGCTGATTTCACGGTTTTCCACCCCAGGCACTTTCATCAACAGGTGATGCATCCGTTCGTCTTCCAGTCGTTTGACAATAGACACAACGACTCGGCGATGCTGGGCTTCATCCAGAAAATCAGCCACACAGCCATCAGCTAGACTGTACAGGTGGTAGTTGGGCAGCAAGCGCACCAACCGACAGCCATAGACTTCGACACAGCGGGCCAAGGTGTCACGCCAGTTGTGCAGCGTGGGGTTGATCGTACCCACGGGTAAAAAGAACGCATCGCCGGCAATCTGAGGGAAGAGTTCAGCATTACCTTGCTGGGGATCGGCGTAGAAGACGGCGTGCAGCGACGCCAAGCAGGCGCGCGTAATCCCCTTTGCCTGTAGATACTCCTTGAGTCGGTCTGGATCATGGCTGGGATGGGGAAAGGGGCGAAAGGGGTAGTGACCCACCAGCACGTCAGCGTCGATCATGCTTGCCTCGCTCATAATTTTAATAGCCGGATCGCATTGCCACCCAGAATTTGTTGGCGCGCACTGTCGCTAATCCTAGCACCGGTAACCTTGGCTAATTGCACTACATAGTCACGAATTGGCGCATCCGAGCCAAAGAGAATGCGTTCGGCCCCCAGTTGTTCTACCGCAAATTCAGTAAAACCGGCATCGGGTTGCGAACCGGAGGTATCGATATAGACATTGGGCAGATCCTTAATGTCCAGCACGCCACGCACGCCACAGCCGTTGAGATGGGCCATGATAACCGGCACATCGGGAAAGCGTAGCGCCAGCTCGCGCACATCAGCCGGGGTTGATTCATTGTAGACATAGCCGGTGGATTTATACCAGGCGTGATGCAAGACCGGCAGGTGGTGGCGACGCGCCCCCTCCATCACAACATCCAGGCGCGGGTCGCGCGCGTTCACCGCAATCCACAGCTTAATGCCCTTCATCCCATAGTCGCCCACACAGCGATCCAACTCGGCCCGAATGAAGGCGGGATCATGGGCGGGGTTGAGATAGCAGAACGAGTACGCTTGGTCTGGGTAGCGTTCGACAATGAGCGCGGCATGGGTGTTACAATCGCGAATCCCTTCCGGCGTCGGGTCATAGCCATGAAAACTATAGGTGCCTAACAGGCCCACTTTGGCAATGCCACATTGTTGCGCCAAGGTCAAGGTCTCTTCGATCAGTGCCCAAGGCGGCTCGGCCGGGTCTGCCCAGGTGTGGTGGACATGCATATCGATGATCTTCATGGTCATACTCATTTAATGCCGCTCATTTGCACGCCTTGCGTGAAGTAACGCTGGAAGAAAAGAAAGGTGAGAAAGGTAGGGAAAAAGGCCAACGTTGCTGCTGCCATCTGGATGCCAAAGTTGCCCTGAAGCGAGTAGAGCGCCGCCAGCCCCACCGAAAGCGGAAACATACGCTCGGAGAGCATAAAGATCAGCGGACGGAAGAGATCATTCCAGTTCCAGATAAAGCGAAAGGTCGCAATGGTGGCAATCGCCGGCGCGGCCAATGGCATGATCAGGCGAAAGAAGATCTGCCAATCGCCGGCACCATCCATACTCGCCGCTTCATCGATCTCGCGTGGGATGGTCTGCATATATTGGCGCGCAAAGAAGACGCCGATCACCGCCCATAAGTCCGGCACCAGGATCGCCCAATATTGGTCGATCCAGTTCAGGCGATCAAACAAAATATACTGGGGAATGACCATCAACTGCGTCGGGATCATGACCATCGCTAACATCAGCATAAAAATGACATTTTTGCCAACGAAGTCGCGGCGCGCCAACACATAGCCGATCAGCGTGCAGAAAATCGACTGGGCGATCACCGGTATGACGGAAAAGATCACCGAGTTCAGAAACCAGCGCGGAAACTGGTTGCGACCGATAATATACGTAAAATTGGCGAATGACATCTCTGAGAACATATAGCGCAGGTCGGGAATAAAGGCGATCGATTCGCGCAAAGAACCCAACGCCATCAGCGTAAAGGGGGTCAAGTAAGCCACGCCCAACCCAATCATGAGCAGGGTCAGCAACATTTTGGCGGTCAGGGACAATCGTTGGGGCATCGCCGGTGCATCATCATTCATTAGTAATAGCTCACTTCCTTGCCCAAGTACCTGCGTTGAATCAGGGAAAGCACAAAGATCACAACAAAAAGAATAAAGGCAACCACCGAAGCATAACCCAACCGCAGCATGTTAAAACCCATCTGGTAGAGATAATAGACAATCGTCGTCGTGGCAAAGGCGGGCCCGCCCTTTGTAATGACAAACATCTGCTCAAAGACTTGAAATGCGCTGATCGTCGCGATAATGGCGACAAAGAAATGGATTGGTTTGAGCAACGGGATCGTAATATACCAGGTTTTCTGCCACGCGGTGGCGCCGTCGATATCCGCTGCTTCATAGAGATACGGGGGAATCGACTGCAAACCGGCCAGATAATAGATCATCAGATAGCCGGAAACCCGAAACACACTCAACGCCGCCAACACCAACATCGCTAGTTGCGGGTCAGAAAAGTAAATCCGCGGCGGAATACTGAACCAACTCAGCAACACATTGAACAAGCCGCTCTCTGACCCCTTGAAGATATATTGCCAGATGCCGGCGATGATCACGCCAGAGGTGACAAAGGGCATCAGCACCAGCGTCTTAAAAACCTTGGCACCACGCACACCAGTATTAATGATCAACGCCATGCAAAACGCCAACAGAATGGTTGGGACCACATAGTAGAGGGCAAATAATGTTGTATTGCGCAACGCCTGCCAGACCAGTGGATCCGCAAATGAATCGCGCCAGTTGGCCAGCCCGACAAACTGTGGCGTCCCCACCAATTTCCAATTCATAAAGGTCAGCACAAAGCTAAAGACAAACGGTCCAAATTCAAAGAGCAAAAAATGCACTAGCACTGGCACCATCACTATATAAGCAAAGCGATTGCGTTTCCATTCATGCCCCACCCGCTTTAGCCAGGAACGCTTGCCCTGGGGGTGATGGGCCGGCCGCGCCCCAGTGCGCCCAAGTTGGGCTGGAGAATTCATGCGCTTCCCTTTCTATATAACGGACGACAGGATGACAAGATGACAGGGTGACAAGGTGACAAGGTGACAAGGTGATTTCGACAAGCTCAATCACCTTGTCATCCTGTCATCCTGTCACCCTGTCATCCTGTCACCTTGTCACCTTACATTTACTGCGCGACTTCCGCCTTAGCTTTCTCAATGCGGTCCTGCATTGATTGTACGCCTTCTTCCGGTGTCTTGGCGCCGGTCATGATCGCCTGCGCTTCTTCGGCCAGAATCGAATATGCCTGGCTGGAAGAAGGGAAGATCGGATCGACCTGCACATGGGAAGCGCGTTCCAGCAGCGTTTGGAAGCCTTCCTCCCCTTCGTAGTAGGTGGGCGCATCTTTCAACGGCGGCAAGTAGCCCACCGTCTTGTTAAGCATGACCGAGTTGGCACTGTCGGTGACATGCTTGATCCAGGCCACCACCAGTTCCGGGGATTCGGCATTAGCGCTGACGGCATAGGAGCCGACGGTGCCACTCGTCACTTGGCGTTTGCCGCTCAGGATCGGCCCAAAGGCCCATGCAAAATTGTCGATAAAGGTCTCTTGTGAGCCATAGAAGCGGTTGCCATCGATCAAGATCGCCAACACTTTTTGTGCACGGAACAACTCCGTACCAACCTCATCGCCGCCGGTGACCGAATCGGGCGGAATCCAGCCTTCGTCATACATCTTCTTGAGGAAGGTCATGGCCGCAACGGTTTCTGGGCTGTTGATAATCACGTTGCCTTCTGTATCGTAGACTTCGCCGCCAAACTGCCAGATCAGCGCGGTCAGGCCAGAGGTGGCCGTATTGCCCGACCAGGTGCTGATAAAGAGATCATTTTCCTTGGCGGTCGTGGCCCATTGCTCAAATTCTTCAATCGTTGTCGGTAATTTGGTGGGGTCCAGACCAATCGAGGCGACCAGATCCGTGTTGTAAATGTGAACAATCGAATTCTGCAGAATCGGCAGCCCATAGAGTTTGCCTTCCCACGGAATCAGGGTGCCGGGGTTGTATTTCGCCAACTCTTCTTCAGTGACAAAGTCCGAGATCGGCACAATCGCGCCGCTATTGGCAAAAAGCGAGATCATGTCAGGGTTAATGTAGAAGAGATCCGGCCCGCGCCCGCTGCCGATGGCCGAGAGTAGCTTCTGCCGGCGATCATCCCAAGGCTGCGCTTCGATTGTGATCGACACATCGGGGTGAGTCTCTTTAAACGAGGCGATCAGCCCATCCCAGATTTTGGTTTCTTGATCCTGATCATCCATCAGGGGGAAACGCCACATGACGATTTCACCACCTGTGCTACCTGTGCTTTGTGCTTCACCGCCGGCGGGTGCGTTGCCCGGTGCCGCGGGCGCCACACAGCCAAACAACACAAAAATGATACTTGCCCAACAGAACAACGACAGAAAATGTCTTTTACTAGTTACCATCACAACATTCCTTTCAAATAATAGAGTTGGTAAAGTTGACGGGACTACAAATTAGGCTGAACGGTGTGCAGACAAGCAAATGCGGGCAACCGTCACGCACATAAAAATCAGCCGGGTAAGCACTTTACACTGCTTGCCCAACAATAACTGCGATTGTGCGGTTGGCTTGAAAATCGTACTTATCACGCTGCCTACCGCTGAGAGTCTCTACGGTTTTCCAACAGAGCTCACTTTAGATTATGCATATTTCGCTTTGCGGTAGCCTTCGGCAAAAATCTTGCCATCATAACCCACGTCGTCCAAGGCCAGATCCGCCAGTGCCACTGCTTGATCGCGGTTGAGCCAGGATTGGCGTGCTGCCAATGCACACAATTCCGGTTCCAGCCATGTATCGACCGGTTGCGGCGGGGTGGCCGTTTCGCCGGCCAGATAAGGCAGGGTAGCTTCGAGCAGGGCCTGATAAAGTTTACTGTTGTCAGCTTGGAAGTGTGTTACTGTGCGCTCAGTGATAATAGTCGTATAGAAGGGCATCCATTTGGCGGTGGCGCCAATCACAAGAATGCCACTGCGCCCATCCGCCCATTGCACCAGAATTCGGCGTTGCCCTCCTTCGCTCAGATGACGGACCGTGCGCATGCCGCCGCCCAAGATGCCACTGAGCATGGCGTAGGCATGAATCCCATAGTTAAATTCATCAACGGCACAGCCACAGAGCACCGTGTGTGGCGTCCCGCGTTCGGCAACTGGTTGAGCCAACCAAGCCTGTGTCTCAACGGCAAAGCGTAGTGATGAGCCGCCACTGATGCGCGCGCCTTCTTGCACCCACTGGCGAAGCTGTTGCAGATCGCGCAGATTACCGGCTACGGGTTTATCCAGTAACACCGCCTTACCCGCCTCGACAAAAGGGCGCGCCTTGGCAATGTGTGTATCCCAGTCACAGCCATGAATGATCGCACAATCAGCGACGGCTGCCAGTTCCGTCAACGTGGCATAGACCTGGGGAACGCCATGATCGGCCGCAAATTTTTGGACATAGGTAGGGGGATGCACCGAACCACCGTCCCACACCCCAACCACGTCATGGCCGAGTTGACGGAGAATGGGAATCCAGTTTTGGGGGTGGGATGTATCGAGATCGACAATACCGATTTTCATCATAAACTCCGCACAATATCGATTAAAGAATGCATCTTTACCACTTTTATGCGGGGGGTGCGGCTTTATGATGCAACAAGACTGGTTTTGTCATTGATGACAAGGGGGATAAGATTTCATGCAAAATCAAACTAGCCGCGCCCACTGCCGGCGCATCTTCCTTCAAAAGCGAAGGCACAACCGATAAATTCGCCAAATGGGTGGGCAAAGCGCGTTGGACCAGTTCCTGCTGTAAGGGTAGCAATAAATAGTCACCGGCTAAGGCCATCGGGCCACCCACAATAATCATTTCTAAGTTAAGCAGGTTGATCGTGGAAGCCAGTGCCATCCCCAACCAACGCCCAATTTCGGCTAATGCTTGCTGCGCCACCACATTAGCGGCTTGGGCAGCAGTCACCACATCGGTGAGGGTTAACTGGTCAAAGTTGTGCTGCATGGCTGCCCATAAGGGGTTATCGCCATCGGCCCGTAACAATTGGCGCACCCGACTGAGCAAAGCGTCCGTCGTAGCGACAGTGGCGAGACAGCCCCGGTTGCCACAACGACAGAGCACCCCTTCCGGTTGGACGGTCATGTGACCGAGCTCGCCGGCGCCAAAATTGCGGCCCAAATAGGGTTGCCCCCCCATCACCAACCCACTGACAATTGCTGAACCGACACGGACATAGAGCAGATTATCGACATCGCGGCCGGCCCCGTACCAGTGTTCACCCCAGGTGGCGGCATTCCCACGCGAGAAGACAGCCACCGGGAAGGAAAAGCGCTGACGTAATTCCTGGGCTAGGGCGACATTCTTCCAGGGCAAAATCACCGACAGCGTCACGACACCGGTGGCTGAATCCACAATGCCCGGCACACAGACCCCTAAAGCCATAATTCGCGTCGGATCGACGCCTTCAGTCACAGTTGTTACACAGGTTTCCAAGATCGCGAGTAGTGCTGTCACCGAAAGATCGCTGGTTGTGATCGGCTGTACCATCCGTTTTACTGGCTCGGCATGTAAATTGGTAAGCACCACCCGACACTCTTCTGTGGTCACCTCGGCCCCCAAGGCAAAGTTCGCATTGGGAACCAGCGATAAAGCGATGCGTGGCCGCCCCACAGTCGGGCTTTGGTTGCCCGTTTCTTGCACCAACCCGTGCGCAATCAATTCGGCGACAATCGCGGAAACGGTCGCTTTACTCAACCCGGTTAGACGGACAAGGTCACTGCGCGACAGATCCGTGCGTTGGCGAATCTGGTCAAGGAGTAACCGGTGATTGTAACGATTGGGTGATTTACTGTTGGTGCCATTGCTCAGCGAAAAAGTCATATCAAGACAGGTTTGTTCGGTTGCCAAACTAATTGTTACATTTCTAGTTTAGCATAGGGTTTTGCGCATGTCAATTAGCATTTTGCCCAACGGGCGCGGCTGTAGTTAATCTGTTACGCTGCAATCAATGCCAAAATGCACCGGTCCAATTACAGATAAATTATGGTCCAGTTGTTTGCGCCTTTGACCTATCAATGCTATATTTTAACACGATTAGCAACCATCATCGGCGTAAAGTGTAGCGGTATGCGCTAAATTCCTATTGATTATTTCGGCTCCCAAACTAATTGATTACGCACCGCTTAAACAATCCTTACAGCTTAATCTAATTGCCGCCGCAGATTGTGAAGTACGGCACACGGCTGTCACTTGTCTATGGTCAAACCGATTAAGGATTCTCTGCTCTATGTTGAACACTTTAGTCTCTACTAACTCTGCCCTGGATTACCCAGCGCCACTTACTTCTGAAAGCGACCTGGAAACGTTGCTCGCCGCGCCTTCCGCGCCTGCATTGGCGGCGCTCCAACACCTCGAAAGCGATCTCCTGATTTTGGGCGTCGGGGGGAAAATGGGGCCAACGCTAGCGCGTATGGCCGCGCAGGCATTGGCGCGCATTGGCTCACCTTTTCAGGTGATTGCTGTGGCGCGCTTTAGCCAACCGGCGTTACGCACAAAACTGGAAAGTTGGGGCGTCAAAACCGTTGCCTGTGATCTGCTCGACCGCAACGCGTTGGCGACGCTGCCGGCGAGCCGCAATCTGATCTTTATGGCGGGCCAAAAATTTGGCACCACCGGTGCCCCCTCCCAAACCTGGGCAATGAACAGCTACATGCCGGCACTCGTGGCAGAGCGCTTTACGGAAGCGCGCATCGTTGTCTTTTCGACCGGCAATGTTTATCCGCTGACGCCCATCGCGCAGGGCGGTGCCGTTGAGAGCGATCCGCCGGAACCGGTGGGTGAATATGCCAATTCCTGTCTAGGGCGCGAGCGCATCTTTGAACATTTTTCGCTCACGCGTGGGCTACGCTGTGCGATCATGCGCCTCAATTATGCGATTGAGTTGCGCTATGGTGTGCTCTTGGACATTGCCGTGAAGGTGCAGCAAGGGCAGCCGGTCGATTTGAGCATGGGCACGGCCAATGTGATCTGGCAGGGGGATGCCAATGCACAGGCCTTAGCCTTGCTGGACCACTGTGCAACGCCGCCCTTTGTCCTCAATGTCACCGGGCCGGAGACGGTTTCAGTACGCCGGGTGGCTGAGCGCTTTGGCCAAATCCTAGGCGTCGCGCCGCACTTTACCGGTAGCGAAGCGCCGACTGCCTTGCTCAACAACGCGGCCAAAGCCCAACGGCTCTTTGGCTATCCGCGTGTGGCGCTGGATCAGATTATCGATTGGACCGCGGCCTGGGTGCAGGCCGGTGGTGTCACCCTCAACAAACCCACCCATTTTGAAAGTCGCGACGGGAGATTTTGATGAAACGCCTTGCTGCCGAGCTTTTTCACCTCTTACACGCCGGCATTGTCATTCCAGCCCACCCACTGGCCCTCACCGCGGAACGCCGCTTCGATGCGCGCAGTCAAGCCGCCTTGACCCGCTATTATCTGGCGGCCGGTGCGGGTGGGGTGGCGGTGGGTGTTCACTCCACCCAATTCGAGATTCATGATCCCACCGTTGGTTTGTTGGAACCGGTGTTGGCCTTGGCCGCGGAGGTGGTCCAGCACGAATTGGCCGCCCGCCCGCGCCCCTTTATCAAAATCGCCGGCGTGATCGGCAAGACGGAACAGGCGCTAGGCGAGGCGCAATTGGCCGCCGCCTTGGGCTACGATGCGATCCTGGTCAGTTTGGCGGCTTTTCGGCACGACAACGATGCGGCCATGCTCGACCATTGTCGGCAGTTGGCGGCCTGTTTGCCGGTGATTGGCTTCTATCTGCAACCCTCGGTGGGGGGACGGCTGCTCAGTTTTGACTTTTGGCGGCGCTTTGCCGAAATCGACAATGTGGTGGCGATCAAAATTGCGCCCTTTAACCGCTACCAGACGCTCGATGTGCTGCGCGCGGTGGTCGAGGCTGGGCGTGCCGGCGAGATTGCCCTCTACACCGGCAATGACGATAACATCGTGGTCGATCTGCTGACGGACTTTACCTTTGGCGCCGACCAGCCAACGGTGCGCATGGTTGGCGGCTTGTTGGGGCAATGGGCGGTGGGGACGAAAGCCGCGGTCGAGATGTTGGCGCAGCTCAACGCCCTACGCCAGCGCGGCGCGGCCATCGACCCGGCCTGGTTGACCTATGCCGCACAGATGACCGATGTCAACGCCGCGCTCTTTGATGCCGCCCATGAGTTTCGTGGCTGTCTGCCTGGCATTAGCTATCTGCTGGCGCAACAGGGCTTGACGCCGGGGCCGTGGACGCTCAACCCCCACGAAGTGCTTGCGCCGGGCCAAGCCGCCGCCATTGAACGGGTGCGCCGCGCCTACCCCGCGCTGCTCGATGATGAATTTGTCGCCGCCCAACGTGACCAGTGGCTGCGCTAAGAACGAATTCAGTAACGACTCAGGCATGGCCGGCCTTGAACTGAAGTTCAGGCTAACAACCAAAGTCGGCTTAAGCCGACTTGCGCTATCAGCCTTGAATTTATTCAAAGGCGGAGTAGTTACCTAATTGATACCAACAAGATTGCAAAAGGAAGGTGAAAAATGGCGCAATGGCAAGCAGCATTGATCGGTTGTGGCGGGATCGGCAAAATCCACGCCCAATGTGTGGGGCAACTGGCAGGCATCCAGATGAGTGCCTATTGTGATGTGGATGGTCAGCGGGCCGAGAACTTTCTCAATGAGCTGGGCGGTCGTTATGCCACCACCGATGTGGCGCGCATCTTCCAGGACGATGCCATCGACATTGTCTACATCTGCACCCAGCACGACACCCATGCCGACTATTGTATTCGTGCCGCCCAGGCCGGCAAACATGTGTTGGTAGAAAAACCGTTGGCTTTGACGACTGAGGCTTGTCAAGCGGTGGGGCGAGCGGTTGAAGCCAGCGGCATCACCTTGATGACCGCCTTTAAGATGCGCTTCTACGATATGATTCAGCAAGTGAAGACGTTGATCCCGCAGCCGTTGATGGTGACCATGCAGATGATGGACAACCGCTGGCCGAATGAAATGTGGGCCAATGACCCGATCAAAGGGGGCGGCAATGTGCTCAGCCAGGGGGTGCATTCATGCGATATTATGCGCTATGTGGTGGGCAGCGATCCGCTCTCTGTCTTCGCCGTGGGCAGCAACTACTACCAGGCCAGCGGCGTGATCGACAACATGAGCGCGGTCTATCGTTTTGCCAACGGCGCCACGGGCAATCTGGTGCAGGGCGACTGTAGCTGCCCCTCGCTGGTGAGCAAATTTTACATGCAGGTCTTTGCCGAAAACCGCTCCGCCACCCTCTCCGAGCGACTCTGCAAACTGGTCTATCAAGAGACGGGGCAAGCACCCGTGACCTATCAAGGCACCGAGACCGGCTTTCTCGAAGAGAACCGCATCTTTGTTGAAGCGCTCAACAACAAAGCCCCGGCCCCCGTCGATCACCGTGATGGCTTGCTTGCCACCTTGATGATCCTGCAAGGTTTTCGTTCAATCGCCAGCGGCAGTGCCGAGCCGATCAGCGCGCTGCTCGACCCAGTGGCCCAGGCGGCAGCATGAAAGCCTCCGATCTGCGTGTCGAAACGGTGCAGGTTGAATTCTTTGCCGAGAGCTTGAGTGTGCCCCTGCAACTGAGCCAAGGGGTGATCACCCAGACCACCTATGCCGAGGTCACCGTGCAAGGGCGCACACAGCGCGGCCAACCCACCACCGGTATCGGGGCAATTTTGCTCTCTGACCTGTGGGCGTTTCCCACCCCGCAACTCAACCACCCACAAAAGACGGCGTTGATGCGTCAGGTCTGTCTGGCCATCGCCGATTGGCTGCGTGCGGTCGATGCCGGCGACCCTTTGCAGATCGGCTTCGCCCTGGAACAGGCCCTTCCGGCCATCGGCCAGCAGGTGGAAGCCGCCAACACGCTGCCGCCGGGGGTTTCCATCCCCCAATTGGCGCTGCTCAACTGTCTGGCGCCCTTTGATGCGGCCATTCACGATGGCTGGGGCAAGGGCATCGGCCAACCGGCATATCTGTGCTACACCGCCGACTGGCTGAATGAGGATTTGGGCGCTTATCTCGGCGCGGCCTTTGCCCAGCGTTACCCTGCCGACTATCTGGGCGCGCGCCGCCGCCGGTTGCTGGTGCAGCATGTGGTCGGCCTATCCGATCCACTGACCCCCGCCGAGATCGACCCAACGCGTCGCTATCCGCCTGATCTACCCGTCGATCTGCAAAGTTGGATCCAACGCGATCTGCTCTACTGTTTTAAGTTAAAGTTGAGTGGTCGTTCGCCGCAAGCCGATGTGGCGCGTTTGGTGGCTGTGGCCGACATTGCCACCCGCACGCTGCGTGCGATGGGCAACCCGCAACCGGCGCGCTTTGCCGTTGATCCCAACGAAGGTTGCCCGGATGCCGATGCGCTGCTGGAATTTGTGGCGCGTTTGCAACAGGATCACCCGGCGATCTTTGCCACATTGGCCTATATCGAACAGCCCACGCCGCGTGATCTCAGGAGCTATACCTATACCCTTCATGCCGTCTCGCGCCGCCTCCCCGTGATCATCGACGAAAGTCTGGATCGCCTGGAAAACCTGCCCTTGCTGGACAAACTGGGTTGGTCGGGCTTAAGTCTCAAGACGTGCAAGGGCCACACCCATTCGTTGCTGGCCTACTGTTGGGGCCGCGCACAACAGCTTTATCTCACCATCCAAGACCTGACCAATCCGGGCATGGCACTGGTGCATAGCGCCAACCTCGGCGCCCAGATGGTGCTCTCCAGCGAAACCTTTGAGTGCAACAGCCGGCAATATCTACCCCTGGCGCGCCCAGCCGAGCAAGCAGCATACCCCCGTTATTTCCACGTCCAGGATGGGGTGATCCAGCTGCCGGCGGCGTCGGGGGCGGGGATCTATTAAACGATAGGGCAATTGCACCCACCGGCATTGTATGATGAATCGTGTGATAAACAGTCATTTTGGTTGAGGCCAAGCAGAAAATCCGCTTCGCCTTCAGTGCTCAGTTTAGTCATAGGGCCGCCCCATCTAACCGCACACCATCCACCACAATTGCGGCCGGCTCAGCCAATGTGGCCAAATTAGCCCGTGGATCGTCCCAATAGGTGACAAAATCGATGGTGGTCGCGGCTGGTGGCAGGTGTAAATAGTGGCGGGCCGTGCTGGTGGCGCTGGCCAAGATTTGCGGTGCCGAAAGGCCAAAGTCGTGCAAGGCCTGTAGCTCGCGGTGCAATGAGCCGGGTGGGGCCTCGTCGCTGCCGGCCAGCAGGGTTACCCCCAGCTCGGCGGCCAAGGCGAGTGTGGCCGGCAGGGCTTCCAGGCAGCCACGTAAGTCACCGCTGATCGCTTCGGGTAGCGTCAACGCCGGGCCAACATTTTTCATCATGGTCCAAACCGTGGGGGTCCAAGCGGTGCCATTATCAGCCATGCGGCGCACAGTCTCGGCGGTCAGGCGCGCGCCATGCTGAATCGAATCAACGCCGAGACGCACCAATTCGTTGGCGATTGGCCCAGTGGCGTGGGCCATGACCCGCGCCCCGGCCGCATGAACATGGCGCACCAATTTGCGGATCAAGGCCAGATCGTAGTTGGCCGAGGCATTGAACCAATCACCAGCGGAGGCGGGGAAATCGGCAATAAAGTTAACCCAGGTCACGCCCAATGCCACCTCACCCAGCGCGGCGGCAACCAGCCCTGCGGGTGGTACCCACTCGGCAACACCTTGGTGATAGCGCCCTGGCGGGGCAAAGATACGCCCGGCAGGTAAGACCCGGCCAGAGAAGGGCGTGCTAAGCAGGCCAGCCGGCGGCGTAAGGCCGGCGGCGCGCAAATTTAGCACGCCACTGGTCAGTTGCCTTTGCCAATTGGCCGCGATCAACGCCTGGCTGCCCGCGTCCAAACCACTGTTAGCAAAGTCATGCGTCAGATGAGCATGGGCATCCACCAGACCACCGGGTAGCAGGTAGTTACCGGGCAGTTCCACGGCAGCGGGGATCGGCGTCTGCGCCAATTGGCCTTGCTGTAACCACCAAGTTTCTCGCGCTGTTCCGTTGGGCAACAAGATGGCTCGTATATACAACGCCTGGGCTGGGCCAAGGGGCTGTGAAGTTGACATTGTTATTTTCCTCGTTTGTCTCCCAGGCGGGCGTCTAGCGCTTTTCCTATTTATCCGTAGCTTGCTTGATAGCCCATGCCACGCAGCAGGTGCTCAACTTTGGCCAGGCCGATGCGCAAACGTGATTTGATTGTACCCAGCGGGGTATTGGTCAGCTCGGCAATGGCGTTGTGGCTTAGCCCTTCAAAAAAAGCCAGTTGTAAGCAATGCCGTTGCTCGGTGGGAATCGTGGCCAAGGCTTGGCTGATGGCTTGTGCTGTACACTGCTGCAGTACCTGCTGTTCGAGCGAAATATTTTGGTCGATTGGCCAACAGGCGCCGGTCTCCTGTAATTCCTGCAACTCCTGAAATTGCGGGCGACAACGTTGATGGCGCAATTCATCGAATGCCTTGTTGCGGGCAATGCGCAGCAACCAAGCCGCGACAGTGCCGCTTCCGGCGTATTGATCGGCCTTTTGCCATACCTGCCAAAAGCTTTCCTGCAACAAATCTTCGGCGGCTTTTGGGTCGCAAACAATGCGCACAAGCAAGCTGTAAACCACGGTCGCATGGCGATCATAGAGGGTGGCAAAGGCGACGGTGTCATGCGCACTGATCAATTGCAACAGCTGTGTATCGGTACATAGTGCAATTGGTTTAACAGATCGGTCGTTCATTACTGTCTCCTCGTCGCTTTGTCTCTATGCTTTTATACTTGTTTCTTTAGGTACTTTGTCTGGTTTTGTACCTATCGCGAGTATAGTCGGCGCGCAAAAAACCGACATCGGGAAATTCCCCGATCTCGATTCCCTATTTATAGAGGCGGTAAGAAAAAACAGGCGAGCGCGTTCCCTAGGGAACGCGCTCGCCTGTGCACGAGAAGGTGTGGTTAGATTGAAACCGTTCGGTTGAGCGCAACAGCGCTTAGGCTAAACAGAAAGCGGTGCCAGATCAAGCATCAGATCAACTGTTGGTCAATTGCCATGCGGGCGGCGGCGTGGCGCGAGTTCACGCCAAGTTTGCCATAAATTGCCCGCAAATGGGCATCGACCGTGCGCGGGCTGACAATCAGCTGCGCGGCGATCTGCACATAGGTCAGCCCTTGTGCGATCAACCGCAGCACCTCGATCTCGCGGCTGGTTAGCTGATCCGCTACGCGCGCCGCCACTGCGGCAGGCACGTCGAATTCCTGGGCAATTGGCTGGGCAATTTCTGTTGCGCGATTCGCGGCTGCTTCGAGGAGCGCAAGGGCTTGCGCAAGGCTCGGCAGCGAAGCTTGGTCGCTTGCTGTTGCACTTGGTAGCGCATGCGCACCCTGCGGCTGAGCCCCAGCGCCGGCCAAGTGCAAACGGTCGGCGATCTGGCTTTGCCCCAATTGTGCGGCGCTGAGGGCAAGCTGGGTATAACAGGCCGCGGCCCCGACTGGGTTATCCAGCGTTTGATAGATGGCCAGCGCCTCTTTAAGATAGCCAATTGCTTGTTGTGGCTGCAACTGGTGGGCAACACTACGGCCCAAGGCCAGTAAAGCATCGGCCGCCCCCCCCTTGTGCCCTAGTTGGCGTGCGATCAGCAAGCTCTCCTCGCTAAAGCGACAGGCCAACGCCCATTCCTCTAGTTTGAGCGCCACATCGCTCAAATACTGCAATTGGTAGATAACACCATCTTGTTCACCCAATTGACGAAAGATCGCCAAGCTTTCTTGCAAGAGCAGGCGAGCGCGATCAGTTTCCCCCTGCCCAGCGGCGGCCCGCCCCAAAAAGCTCAGCGTCCAACCAAGCCCACGTTGATCCTGCTCGGCGCGACAAATGATTAAGCTCTCTTCCAACAGCATGCCGACTTGGTCATCATCACCGCGATCCATGGCCGCCAAAGCCAAGATGCGCAGGGAACGCGCGATCTGGTGTTTGTGGTTGAGTGCGCGATAGAGGGTTAAACTCTTGCTGCACAGGGCTACCGCTTGTTGCGGGTTACCGTGATGCCAGGCAAAAGCACCGGCCGTATAGAGCAGCCCAGCCGCCTTAGCCTGAAAATCAGGAATGTGGGCATGCCGGCGAAGCGCCTGTTCGCGAAAGGTTTGATCTTCCCACAGGGGGAGGATGAAGGCTAAACAGCCGTCGAGCCAATGTTGTTCTTCGACAAAATGGCCATGTCGCCACCAAAATTGTGCCAGCGCAAGGGTAAGCCGAAACAAGCATTCGAGATCTTGTGTAGACGCGCTCCAGGCCAACGCGGCGCGTAAATTGGCATGCTCTACCTCAAGTTGGTTCAACCCGTGTTCTTGGTCTGGGCCATAGAGTTGGGGTTCAATCGCTTCGGCTTGCCGCAAATAATAATCGGCATGGCGCTGCCGGACCGCGGCTTCTTCGCCAGCCGCGGCCAACGCCTCCAACGCAAATTCGCGAATCATTTCCAACATGGTAAAGCGCGCATCGCCGGCCACCGTCTCAACGCGCTGGATTAAACTATGATCGAGCAAAGCGGCCAGCGCATCGAGCGTATTTAGATATGGTGGCTGAAGCGCCGCCTGGCTTGGCAGGCGATTGATCGCTTCTGCCGCTTCCAGCGTCCAACCGTTGGCAAAGAGCGCCAAGCGTCGGAAGAGTAGCTGCTCGTGGGCGGTCAGCAGTTCATAGCTCCAAGCCAGCGCGGCCCGCAAGGTCTGCTGGCGCGGGGGCAGGTCACGCGGGCCGCTGGTCAAGGTTGCCAGCCGATTGGCCAGGCGTGTCAACAGCGCCGATGGTGTTAATAATTTGGTACGCGCCGCCGCCAACTCAATCGCCAGCGGCAACCCTTCCAGCCGGCGACAAATTTCCCCGACCACCGCCGCATTGGCCGGGGTTAGTTGAAAATCAGCCTTGACCGCCTGGGCGCGGGCGGCAAAGAGTGCCACCGCCGGCACGCGTAACAACTCATTGGGGACAACAAGGTCAATGCCAGGCAGGGCCAATGGTAGAACGGGATATTCGTATTCGCCAGACAGACGCAAAGCGGCCCGGCTCGTGACAAAGATCGTGAGGCCAGGCACATTGGCTAGTAGGTCAGTCACCAGGGTGGCCGCAGCCATCACTTGCTCAAAATTATCCAACAGGAGGAGTAGCCGGCGGTCGATCAGCGCATTTTTCAATTGGACAAAGGTCTGACCACTTGGCAAAGTAGCGAGTCCCAGGCATTGGGCAATGGCATCGGCCACCAGCGCGGCGTCACGCACAGCAGCCAACGCCACAAAATAGACCCCATCGGGAAATTCGGCGCGCACTTCTTCCGCCACTTGCAGACAGAGCCGCGTCTTACCGACGCCTGGGGGGCCGGTAAAGGTGACCAGGCGTATCTGCGGTTGTTGGAGCAAGCTGCGCACGGCGCGGGCCTCTTGCTCGCGCCCAATCAAAGGCGTTGACGGTTTTGGCAACACCGCTGTCGGCAAACGAGCAAAACTTTGATCGGCATCTAACATCTATGGACAAATCCTTTTGGTCAACAACGGCTTGGGTAACAATGAATGGAGTAAATACAGTCTTAGTCATGCGCTATTATACCCGCAGCGGTTGAAAAGCTAGGTTTTTACAGTAGGGTCAAGGTGCATCTCAGGAAAGGGGCAGCTCGGCTGCGAAAATTTGGGACGTACCCTGGCATAAAAATTTCACATTTGAGGGACAGCGCGACCTGATGTATACTCCTGGCTAAAATCCACACAAAACCAAAGGCACCAATCATCATGAAAATCACCAAGATCGAAACCATCCACCTGGCCGACTTTCCGCATATTCTCTTTGTCGCGGTCCATACGGACGAAGGGCTGGTCGGTTATAGCGACACCTTTTACATGCCGGAGGCGGTGCGCGGCTATCTGCATAACTTTGCCGCGCCCTTTTTGCTCGGGCGCGACCCGCTGGCAATTGAGCTGATCTGGCGGCAACTCTATGAAATCAGCGCGCATATTGTCGGCAAGGGGGTCGAGTTGCGCGGCCTCTCGGCCATTGATGTGGCCTTGTGGGACATCTTCGGCCAGGCCACCGGCCAGCCGATCTGGCAACTCTTAGGCGGGGCAGCGCGTGACCGCATCAAAACCTACAACACCTGTGGCGGTCCCCACTATGGCCGTACCACGCTCGCGCGCACCGCGCAGGAGCAGCCCGGCCGTTATGAAGATCTGATCGGCTTTATGACCGATGCCGGCGCGTTGGCGCAAGATCTGCTCAGCGAGGGCATCACAGGGATGAAGATTTGGCCTTTTGATTATATTGCCCATGAGCCGGGGGCGTGGAACAACTGGCGCACCTTCCGTGGCGTCTTCGACCCGGCCTTGCGCCAGATCGGCGGCCATACGATTGACGCGGCTGATCTGAAACGGGGGCTGGAACCTTTCCGCAAAATCCGCGAGGCGGTTGGTGACCAGATGGACATTATGGTCGAAGGGCACGGCTTGTGGTCGCTGCCCGCGGCCAAGAAGATTGCACGGGCACTGGAGCAATATCAACCCTACTGGCTGGAAGATCTACTGCGCGCCGATGACCTCGACGCCCTGGCCGATCTGCGCCGCAGCACAACGACCCCGATCCTGGTCAGCGAATATCTCACCACGAGGTATGAATACAAAGCAGTGCTCGAAAAGAATGCTGCCGACATCATCATGATCGACCCGACCTGGGCCGGCGGTATTACCGAAAGTAAGAAGATTGCGACAATGGCCGAAACCTGGAAGCGCCCCGTCGCCATGCACGACTGCACCGGCCCCTTCACGCTCTTTGCCGGCCTGCACCTAGCGATCAACGCCACCAACGCCGTCTACCAAGAGACCGTGCGCGCCTACCTACGCATCAGCTATCCAGAGCTGGTGACCGAAGGGGTAACGGTCGAGCAGGGACATCTCCTTGCGCCCACCAAGCCGGGCATCGGGACCACCTTGTTACCCGAAGTGCGTTTACGCCCCGATGTGACGATCGTTGAATCAAAGCTATAAGCTGAAAGCTTTTTGATTGGTGGTAGGATTTACGCAACGCTCAGCGGTAGAGCGCTGTGTAAGTACACTGTACGTTGAGCAATCCGAAATGTTGTTGGGGGGCAAAGTCTTCCTGGAAGGGGTCACGCGATCTCTGCGCACAGGCCAATTGCGTGACCCCTTCCAGGAAGACCGTGTTGCCGACCCACAAGGCAAAACCTGGAAAAATTCAGTTACAGTGTAGTAAGCCCTATTCAATTACTTCACCAAAGTCCTTAAGCTCCTCCCTCCCGCTGTTGGTTAACACCACACCGCCAACCAATCGCTGCCCCATTCGCTCTTGCCCAGCTTCGCCCACATCACAGAAAAAAAATTGCGCTCATAAATGAGATTTATTCTCTTTTAGATTTGGCATAATCATTCAATTTAACGTATGATAGCGCTTCAAATGAGACAAAATCTCATTTAATTCTATTCTCAACCTGAAGCGAGCGATCATGAAGCAACCACCACCCAAGGACACCCGCCTACCCGTCACCGTCCTTTCCGGCTTTCTCGGCGCGGGGAAGACGACCCTGCTCAACCACATCCTCCACAATCGCCAGGGCTTGCGGGTGGCGGTGATCGTCAACGACATGAGCGAAATCAACATTGACGCGGCCCTGGTCGGCGGCGAAGCGCAACTGAGCCGCACCGATGAAAAGCTCGTGGAGATGAGCAACGGCTGCATCTGTTGCACCTTGCGCGAGGATCTGCTGCGCGAAGTGAATGAACTGGCGCGCGCCGGGAAATTTGACTACCTGCTGGTCGAGTCAACCGGCATCGCCGAGCCAATGCCGGTGGCCGAAACCTTCACCTTCGACCTCGACGGCTATGAAGGGTTGCTGAGCCATGTCGCCCGGCTCGACACGATGGTGACGGTGGTCGATGCCTACAACTTCCTGCGCGACTACACGGCGGGCGAGGCGTTGGCTGAACACAACCTGGCTGTGGACGAGGAAGACGAGCGCACGATTGCTGACCTCTTGATCGAGCAGGTGGAATTTGCCAATGTGATCGTGATCAACAAGCTCGATCTGGTGACACAAGACGAGGCCGGCCAACTTGAAGCGATCCTGCGGCGGCTCAACCCCACGGCAACGTTGCTGCGCGCCGAACGAGGCAAGGTCGCACCGGCGGCCCTTCTCAACACCGGCTTGTTCAGCTTTGACCACGCCGAAGGCTACACGATGTGGCGGCAGGAACCCCGCTTTTCACCCACGCCGGAAACCGAAGAATACGGGGTAAGTAGTTTCCTCTACACCGCCGACCGCCCCTTTCACCCGCAGCGCTTACTGCCCTTCCTTGAATGTGATTGGCCGGGGTTGTTGCGCTCCAAAGGCTTTTTCTGGCTGGCCTCCCGTCCGGATGAAGCGGGGTATTGGTCACAGGCCGGCGCGCTGTTGACGATTGAGTATGGCGGCGTGTGGGACGGAGAAGAGACACGAGAGGGGGAGACACGAGGGGCAGACTTTGACGATGAGGTTGAGGCGGATATGGGGGTGCCGCGGCAGGAGTTGGTCTTTATTGGGGTTGAGCTGTTACGCGATGAGATGATCGCGCAACTGGATGCGGCCCTGTTGACCGATGCCGAACTGGCACAGGGGCCGGCCAAGTGGCGCAAGTATCGGGATCAATTACCGGTGTGGTAGCAGAGGACGCAGTACGTCCATGTGGCATTGCGACGCAGAGCATCGCAACGAGTAATAAAGCAAAGGTAACTACTAACCCCTCCCTAACCCTCCCCTGAAAAAGGGAGGGCACAGTTGACCCCGAGATCGTTCCTCCCCCAAGCTGGGGGAGGTTAGGAGGGGGTGGCTTGGTAGTTAAAAAAAAGGAGCATTCACAATGGCAAAGTGTCAATTAACCGGCACGGGTCCCCAATTTGGCAATAATCGCCCGTGGTCGAAGAAAGCAACACGACGGCAATGGCAGCCGAATGTGCAGAAATTTACGGTCTATGTGCCGGAGCTGGGGCGGAGCATTACGCTGCGGGCATCGACCAGTGCGATGCGCACGGTGAACAAAATGGGCTTAACGGCGTACCTCAAAAAGAATAATCTGACCTTAAAGGATCTGACCTAATGGCGATGCAAACCCGTTTACCCGTCACCGTGCTCTCGGGTTTTCTGGGGGCCGGCAAGACGACGCTGCTCAACTATGTGCTGAACAACCGCCAGGGCTTGCGCGTGGCGGTGATTGTCAATGACATGAGCGAAGTCAACATCGACGCCGAACTGATCGACAGTGGCGTCCAATTAAGCCGCGCCGATGAAAAATTGGTCGAGATGACCAACGGCTGTATCTGCTGCACCTTGCGCGAAGATCTGCTGATCGAGGTGGGCAAGCTGGCACGTGAAGGGCGCTTTGATTATCTGCTCATCGAATCAACCGGCATCGGCGAGCCAATGCCGGTGGCCGCGACCTTTACCTTCCCCCTGGATGAAGCCAAGACAACCACCCTTTCCGACTTTGCCCAGCTTGACACCATGGTCACGGTGGTGGACGCGGCCAACTGGCTGCGCGATTACATCGAGAGCAAGAGCCTGCGTGAAAAAGAGATGGCGGTCAGCGACAGCGACTATCGCACGCTCAACGATCTGCTGGTCGATCAGGTGGAGTTTGCCAACGTGATTGTGATCAACAAGAGCGATCTGGTCGATGAGTATCAGTTGGGGCAACTGGAAGATATTCTGCGCCACCTCAACCCGGACGCGCGCCTGATCCGGGCGCAACAGGGCGTCGTCCCGCTTGATCAGATTGTCAACACGGGGCGCTTTAACTTTGAGCGCGCCTCCCGTTCCCCAGGTTGGGCCAAAGAGTTGCGCGGCGAACATACGCCGGAGACCGAAGAGTACGGCATTAGCAGCTTTGTCTACCGCGCCTGGCGTCCCTTCCACCCCGAACGCTTCTGGGCGTTTATCAACTCCGACGGCGTCGAAGGCGTCCTCCGCTCCAAGGGCTTTTTCTGGCTGGCGACGCGCATGGACGTGGGCATGGTCTGGTCGCAGGCCGGGATCAAAGCGCAGGTCAAACCGACGGGCCGCTGGTGGGCGACCATCCCCAAAACAGATTGGCCCGATGACCGGCGTATCCGTGGCTATGTCAAGGAACGTTGGCGCGAACCCTATGGCGACCGCCGCCAGGAGTTGGTCTTTATCGGCATTGATGTGGACAAGACAGCCATTAGTGCCGCGCTGGATGAATGTTTGCTGACGGCTGAGGAGATGGGGTTGGGCGTTGACGGCTGGCAGCGCTTTGGCGATCCCTTTCCGTAAGCGACAGGAAGCATGTAGATGAGAGTTAATTACCGATGCTTGCCTGGTTGATGATTGGTGGTGGGATCCACGGCACCCATTTGGCCCATCTCCTGACAACCGCCAAAGGGGTGTCGCGGGAACAGTTACGCGTGCTCGACCCCCACCCGGAGCCGTTGGCCCGCTGGAATCGCTTGACCGCCAACACGGGCATGGCCTACTTGCGTTCACCGGCGGTGCATAATTTGGGCTTAAGCGCCGATGCGCTCGACACGTTCGCCGCGTCGCCGGCGGCCTGGGTTTATCGCACCTATCGCGAACCATACAGCCGGCCTGGTTATGCGCTCTTCCAGGCCCATGCACACCAGATCGTACGTGAACATGGGCTGGCTGACTTGTGGTTACAAGGGAGTGCCCAACGGCTGATCAAACACAGCAACGGCTGGCGGGTGGAGACGACCGCCGGCGCGTTGATGGCCCAACGCATCTTGCTGGCGGTCGGGCGCACCGAACTCAACTGGCCCGCTTGGGCAACGGCGCTGCGTCAGCAACACCCCACCGCCCCGCTACATCATACTTTTGAAGATCACTTTACCCTGGCTGCGCTCCCCCCGGCACCGCACACGGTAGTGATCGGCGGCGGCAGTACCGCGGCACAGGTCGCCTGTACGTTGGCGGAAAGCGTTGCGCCCACCAGTGGCCGTGTCACCCTGTTGCTGCGCCACCCCATCCGCCTGGCGCACTTTGACAGCGAACCCTGTTGGAATGGGCCAAAGTGCCTGAGTCAATTTCACCACACAACCGATTATGCCGCCCGGCGCGCCCAAATCGCGTCCGGTCGGCACCGGGGGAGTATGCCGCCGGATGTGGCCCGCTTGTTGGACCTCCACGGCACCAGCGGCACGCTCCACCGCCACGAAGGGGAAGTGCAACGCGCCCAGGTGACAACGGGCGGCATGATCGAGTTGACGCTTGGGACAGGCGACAGCCTCGTCGCCGACCGTGTACTGCTGGCGACCGGTTTTGTCCAGTCGCGGCCCGGCGGCGCATTGGTGGCACAAGCCATTGCCGACTATGGCCTGCCCTGTGCGCCCTGTGGTTATCCGATTGTAGACAAACAACTCTGTTGGCGCGACGGCCTCTACGTCACCGGTCCGCTGGCCGAACTGGAACTTGGCGCAACCGCGCCGAATATTCGCGGGGCGCGACTGGCGGGTGAACGGCTGCCGGCCAGTGAACCGTAAAGCTGCGGGCAACCCGCTGCCATCACAAGGGAGGCTGCATCATGAACATTCGGCCGGCAACGACGACAGAGTAGGTGCAATCAATCTGTATTCCTTCTTTCCGTGTTTAGGGTCCATAAAAGAATAAGTTCCTGCTCTTCGCGAGTCCGTGACTCGCCCAGTCCAGTTGCGAGTCACGGACTCGCGAAGAGCAGTGTTCCAAGTTATATTTTTGCGGACCCTTATAGAGAAAACAGAGAAACATGGCACAATTGTGTACTGCGCATCAGGGGATGCGCAGTACACAATTGTGCCAACTCTACATGTTTTCTCTATTAGTCATTTGAATCGACTAAACACGGAAAGAAGGAACACAGAAAGAAGGAACACGGAATCAATTTGTCGGTCTCGGCGCGGCACCTTACCGCACGCCGGTGAGGCAGAGCTTCGCTAAATCATGTTCAAGGAAATTCACATGAAGACAAAACAGCTTTTTTGCTTATCGATGCTCGTCGTTTTTCTGCTGCTGACGGCTTGTCAACCAATCGCTGCCCCCGCGGTGCCTGCGGCAGAAAGCATCACCAGCAGTAGTAGCGGTTATCCCCTGACCATTGATAGCTGTGGTGAGCCGATGACCTTTGTCCAAGCACCCCAGCGCATGGTCGTTTTTGAGAACAATCTGCTGGAAATCGCCCTCCGGCTCGGGTTACAGGATCGGATTGTCGGCATTTGGACGGGCAGTGAACTCAGCGTCGATCCGAAGATGCAAGCGGCTGCCAAACAACTCACAGCGATCTCCACCGAAGGCTGGCCGCCGCCGGCACTTGAGCCGGTCCTGAGCGTCGAGCCGGATTTTGTCTGGAGCGGCTGGGGTTATGGTTTTTCCGAAGAGTCGGGGTTGACGCCGGCCCGGTTGCTGGCATTGGGCATCAACAGCTATGCCACTACCGAATCGTGTAGCAAAGCGGGCGTTGGCGAAGCCGTGACCATCGAGAGCACCTATACCGACATCCTCACCATCGGGCGCATCTTTGGCGTGGAAGCCGCCGCACAAACTTTGGTTGATGGCATGCAGCGCCGGATCGATGCCGCGGTCGCGACCGTGGGCGCGGTCGAGCGCCCCTTGCGCGTCTTCTACTATGACAGTGGCGAGGCGGAACCCTTCACCGCCGGCCAGTTGGGCATGCCCAGTGTGATGATGCGGTTGGTCGGCGGCGAAAATATCTTTGCCGACGTCGAAAAGGATTGGTTCACCACCAGTTGGGAAGAGGTGATCGCCCGTGACCCCGAAGTGATCATCGTCGCCAACAGCGCCTGGGCTTCGGCTGAGGATAACATCAATTTCCTCAAGAGCAAGCCCGAACTGGCCGGCATTACGGCCCTGCAAAATGAGCGCTTTGGTACGATCAGCTATCGCCAATCGACGCCAGGGCTACCGAATACCGAAGCGGTCGAGTTGCTGGCGCAGGCCTTTTATCCAGAGAAATTTGAGTAGCGCGCTGTCAGCAGATTCAGGGAACGGATTGAGCGGATTTAGGGTTGGCAATCCGTTCTTCAGCTGCTTCCTGAAGAACGGATTGCTGGTAGTCATCATCGGTTTAATCCGTTCTCAAAAGCCGTTGACAGCCCACCCCACCAACCAATCATTTGACCCTCTACAAGGTGCTCTGCTTTGCAACGTCTGCTTTGGTTTTTGCTACTTCTGCTCCTGCTCTCGCTCACCTTCGGCGTTTCGTTGGGGCCGGTGCCGATCCCGGTGGCGAAGGTGTAGGGCATTGCCGCCGACCGGCTGGGATTGTCGAGCGGCGGCGACTGGTCAACGGCGCAGGCCAACATTGTCTGGCGAATTCGCTTTCCGCGCGTACTGCTGGCCGCGTTTGTCGGCGGCGGATTGGCGGTAGTGGGGGTGACGTTGCAAGCGTTGGTGCGTAATCCGCTGGCCGACCCGTTCCTGTTGGGCATCACCGCCGGTGCGTCGGTGGGCGCGGTGCTGGCGATTGGGTTGGGCGTCTTTGCCTTTGCCGGGGTCTACGGGGTTTCGGTGGGCGCCTTTGCCGGTGCGCTGCTCGCCTTTCTGGCGGTCTTTCTCATGGCGCAACGGGGGGGCCGGATGACGCCGCAACGACTGATCTTAGCCGGGGTGGCGGTTTCGTATCTCTTTAGCGGCATCACCAGCTTTCTAACCATCACGTCGGACAATCGCCTGTTGGCCGGGCAGGTGCTTTCGTGGACATTGGGCAGCCTGGCGCGTGCCCGCTGGGCGGATCTCACCTTGCCCGCGCTGGCCTTGTTGCTGGGGACGCTCTACCTGATTTTGCAAGCCCGCGCCCTCAACGCCCTGCTCATGGGCGATGAAAGCGCCACAGGGGTTGGCATCGACGTGATACGGCTGCGGCGGACCCTCTTTGTCGTCACCGCGTTGATCACGGGTGTGCTCGTGGCGGTCAGCGGCAGTATTGGCTTTATCGGCTTGGTGGTACCCCACATGGTACGCGGCCTCGTGGGCAGCGATCACCGCCGCGTCTTGCCGATTGCAGCCTTGGTCGGCAGCCTCTTCCTGATCTGGGTCGATGTGATCGCCCGCACCGCCTTTGATCCCATTGAACTGCCAGTAGGGGTGATCACCGCGCTGTTGGGCGGGCCGTTTTTTCTCTGGCTGCTCTGGCGGCAGGGATGAGACAGAAGATCGGCATGAACAAAGAAAATCTATATCTACGTTGGGCAACTGACGCCGCTGTGGCTCAGTTGAGTGCGTTCAACGGCTCTGAAGTCTAGGGCAATGCAAGGAGAAAAAATGAAATTTTTCAGCCCACTTACGTTCCTAATATTGTTGTTGATCGGCGTGACAGCTTGTGTTGCCCCGACTGCCCCCGTGGCGCCGGCCAATACACCGGTCACGTCAACGGTAAGCACCGCCACCTATCCCCTCACCATTGAGAATTGTGGACGCACTTTGACTTTTGCCGGCCCCCCGCAACGGATCATTGCCACCTTTCAAAGCGTGGCCGAGACTTTGGTGGCATTAGGACAGACCGACAAGCTGGTCGGGGTCTACTTTGGGGCGCCCTTTGATCTACCACCAGAGTTAGCGGACGATTATGCCAAAATTCCTGCGCTGGGCGAGGGCATGTTTCCTTCCAAAGAAGCTGTGGTCAGCACCCGCCCGGATCTCGTCGTGGCCTCTGAATACAACTACGACTTCGACCCCGCGATCGGCTCGGCCACGGTCGAGGATTTGACCCAAGCTGGCGCGCAAATCTATGGCTTTAGCTGTAGTGCTGATGAGTTTCAGACCCTAGATGATGTCTATGCCCGCATTCTGGAATTGGGACAGATTTTAGGGGTGGAAGCTGCGGCCCAGGGGCTGATCGCTGAACAACAACAACGGATTGCGGCGGTCCACGCACGCGTTGCCGATCAATCCCCAGTCGCAACGATGGTCTATTACGCCGGTGAGGGGCCGGTGCAGGTCTTTGGTTCCGGCTTTGCCAACCAGATTATCGAACTGGCCGGTGGCCGCAATGTCTTCAAAGCAGAAGCGGCCGTTTATGCCGACATTAGCAACGAAGCCGTGGCGGCGGCCAATCCGGCAATCTTTATCGTGGCTGACTATGGTACCAAAGCCGCAGCCTACCAAGCCGAAAAGCCGCTCGACTTTCTGCGCTCAACCTTTTCCACCACCACCGCCGCCACAGCCAAGCGTGGCGCAGCGGTCTCTGCGCCTGGTTTCTCGCCAGGCGTGCGCATGGCAACCACGGTGGAGCAATTGGCACAGGCGCTTCATCCAACCAGTTTTGCGGCTCCTCTGCCTGCTGCGGGGACAGATCAAACAACCAACCCACAGGAGTGTCTGGCAACATTTGACCCCACCCTTGACTACTTCCCCGTGAAAAGCACAGTCACTGATGCCAAGCTCTGGCAGATCGAGTACGCCAAGCACTACAAAGTGATTCGTACCAGCATCGATTCGCTGACCGGCAGCGATGGCAAGGCAACGCCGAACAGCCAGAGCTATGTACTGTTGCAATGTGGCGCGCCGGCGCCGGACTTGGTCGGCGCGCTGGCCGGGGCGACCATCATCGAGGTGCCAGTGAAAAATGCCGTTGCCACCTACTACGAAGATGTCACTGCACTCTTTGAACTGGGGCTGGCCGATAAAGTGGTCGCCATTCCTGATCCTGTCTTTATTGCCGAAAAGGGTAAGCTGTTGCCGACCTCAATCATGGCGGGGGTAGCAGCGGGGACGGTGCAAGTCTATGGCGAGCAAGTGAGCGCCGAAGTCTTTGTCGCCTTGCAGCCGGGGGTGGTCTTTGCCTATAGCGTCTATGGCTACGATGACCATAGCACCCTTACTACAGCAGGCGTTCCGGCGGTCGGTGTGTTGAATGCCGCTGAAGCCACCCCGTTGGGCGACGCCGAGTGGATCAAGTTATTTGCCGCCTTTTTCAATGCCGAAGCTGAAGCCAACGCCCTCTTTGACGAGGTGGCGCAAAATTATAACGACTTGGCTGCCCAAGCCGCCGCCCAAAGCAATAAACCCAACGTCATGATGGTTTCGCCCTATTCGGCAGACTATTTTGAGGCGCACCAAAATAGCTGGGGCGCACGACTCATCGAAGATGCCGGCGGCCTCAACCTGCTGGCGGCGGATGGCCCGACCGCACCGCAAGGCATCTCCGGCGAGGTGGTGATCCAGGCCGGTTATGCGGCCCAAGTTTGGTTAACCGAATTTTCGGCCTTTGATCTAGCCGAGAAACGCGAGAGCATTGCGAATGTCCCCTTTGCCGAGTTTCCGGCCGTGCAGAACAAGCAGATCTGGAACATCGGCAAAACGGATGCGGAACAAAATCACTTCTACGGCTTCTGGTCCACTCGCCCTGATTTGCTTTTGCAAGATCTGGTCTCGCTGCTCCACCCAACCTTGGTGCCGGATCATCAATTGCTGGTATTGGAGCCGCCAGTGAACGACTAATAGATAACACAACTAAACGTGGCACAATCGTGTACTGTGCATCCCCTGATGCACAGCCCGCTTTATGTCAACTCTATTTGCTTTGTCTATAAGCTGTGCGCTTTCAAAAAACTGCTTGCAACCGGGAGGGGAGGCAGCGGAGAATGAATGCCCATCACGTTACGCTACAACAGCGCTAACCTTGGGATGATCAGTACTCAACCTTTTGTAAAGGAGCAATTTGTGAATCGATTATGCTTTGTTTTTATGAAGATGGGCAAGGGCCATTTACGATCTATGGTGAAGGGCTTGCTACGGAATTTATGACACTGGCCGGCGGCCAAAATCTACTTGCCGATCAACCCGCTTATACGCAAGTCAGCGCCGAAGTCTTGGCGGCCCTCCCGGCTGAGGTATGGATCATTACCGATTACCCAGGGATGGCACCGGTAGCAGAGCGGGCCGAATTTCTATATGCCACCTTCCCCAACATGCCTGCGGCGCAAAACCGGCGTAGTGTGGGCATTAACGGTGCCGAGGCGGGCATTGGCATTCGCTTCCCCACTGCCACTGCCGCGATGGCAAAAGCCCTTCACCCGGAGGCTTTCCAATAACAGATGGCATTGGCATCACCGCATTGGGTGGGCCGTTCTGCCCTTGACGCTCACTGCCACGCGGCCGATGGGCAGACGTTCGCAAAAATCACCGAAAAGGTAGCTCAACTCATGTCTGATCAAGCTTTGAATGTGGATTATGCGCGCTGAACTGCGCTACAACGCCTTTATGTTGCCAATGATCCACGAAGACACACGAAGCAAACAAAACTCTTCCTGTGTCTTCGTGTCCCTTCGTGGATAGGCAAAATTTTAAAACGGTTTAAAGCAAAGGGAGAGTGAAAAGCAAATGAAACGTGACAATAGCATGACACGGCGCTACCTTGTTGATGCCGGCATCACATCAGGCATGCGTGTGCTTGAGATTGGTTGTGGCAACGGGGAGGTGACACAGGAATTGGCGGAGCTGGTCGGCCCGTCCGGCCGCGTGGTGGCGCTTGATCGCAATGAAGGTGGGTTGGCGATGGCGCGCGCACGCATGACGGAGCAAGGGATCGAGCATGTGCGCTTTGCGGCTGCCGATGTAACCAGAGATTTATCGGCACTTGAGGCCTTGCAGGGCGCGCCGTTCGACGCCTTGGCCGGTCGTCGCGTGTTGATGTATCTGCCCGATCCGGCCGCGGTGCTTGGCCGCCTGGCCCGATGGCTGCGGAGCGGAGGAGTGGTGGTCTTTGAAGAAGCGGATTCGACGATGGTCCCCGCCCGCACAGCAGCGCTGGCCGCCCATGATCAAGTGACGGCGTGGCTGCGCAGCATGCTGGTGGCGGAAGGCGCCAACCCGGCGATGGGCTTCGCCTTACCGGCCACGTTGGCGCAGGCAGGGTTGCACTTTGAACGCATCCGGGCCGAAGCGATTATTCTTGGCCAGGGCACCCAGTATCCGCTCTCCGTGTTGCTGAAGATGATGCAGCCCCGGTTGACCGCGACCGGCATTGCCACCCAAGCCGAAGTCGATTCGCTGGCAGAACAACTGGATATTGAGAGCAGCGACCCCACAAACGTCTATATCTGGTCGATGAGCTTCTGCGCTTGGGCGTACAAACCTTAATGGTAGTGCATACACATTACAATTTCCCAGGAGGAACAATGAAACTACACAAATTGCTCAATTTAGTCTTGATCTTGCTCGTGCTGACCGCGTGTCAACCGGTTACACCGGCGGTACCGGTCTCATCTACGGATGCACAGACGACCGCCGCCGAAGCTCCGACCACCCAGGGTAATAACCCGCAGGATTGCATCACCGATTTTGATGCACAGCAGGATTATTTCCCCGACAAAGTTGAGGCGCTTTATACAGAGCAATGGAGCGTCACCTATCACAATCATTACAAGGTCATCACCATCAATTCCACCTATGACAATCCGGCCACGGAACCGGTGGTGGAACGGTATGTGCTGGTGCAGTGTGGTACGCCGGTGCCGGAAGAGCTGGTAGCAGCAGCGGATACCCTGATCATTGAGACGCCGGTGCGGCGCATGATCGAGGCGGGGGGCGGCGTGTTGGGGGCAATTGAGCTGCTCGATCTGCTGGAGCCGCTGGTAGCCTGGCGCGACCAGTTTACGACTGGGATGGAACATCTGCCGAAGATCAATGCCAAATATACGGACGGCGCGCTCGGCGATATTGGCGAATATGGTGCCAGTTGGGAAGCAACACTCGACTTTGAACCCGATCTCTTGATTGCCTATGATGACCGCGCAACGATTGAAGACGCGCGCAGCCTGGGTGTCCCCTATGTCTTTTTCAGCCCTTTCTCCGAAGGGCCACTTGGCTCGGCTGAACAGCTCAAATTTGTGGCGCTCTTTTTCAACGACGAGGCCAAGGCGAATGAACTCTTTCGCCCAATCGAACAGGAATACCTGCGCCTGCGCGACCTGGCCCAAGCCCAACCGGAAAAGCCAACGGTGCTGTTAGGGAACCTCAATGGCCAGGGGGCTTTCAGCACGCGTCCATACAACCGCCTTGAATCGCTGCTGATTGAAGATGCCGGCGGGGTGCGTCTGCTTGATGAAACGCTCTTCGACTATAGTGGCTTTTTTCCCAGCGTCTCCGTGGAAGTCGCACTGGAACAGGGGGCGCATGCCGACTACTGGTTTAGCATGGCTTATCTACCCACGGAACAGACCGCAGCAGAATTTATCGCCAGCGACCCGATCAACGGCGAATTTCAGGCACTGCGCGCGGGTAACATGTTCCACCGCTTTGGCCGTGACGAAGATTATTTCCGCACCGCCGCGATTCAGGTCGATGAGCTACTTGCCGACATGATCAGCATTCTCCACCCTGACTTGTTGCCCGACCACGAACTTATCCATTTGGAACGCGTGCCAGGTGAAGAATAGGACCGTAGACAAGTGCACACGATAATCAACAAGTTTATACATCCCATTATCTTTATTCGTTCATCCTGCTGGCGGGGCTTTTGCCCCCATCAGCTCAGTTATAGGTTAGGCGATAGAAAAAATGTCATCTTTCTCAGATCCTAAAGCAATTGTCGGTTATGCAGAAAATGCCATACGACGTGTTCCCGGCTTGAAAGACATACATCGT
Source organism: Caldilineaceae bacterium (assembly GCA_022842065.1). The sequence goes on along the minus strand of JALHQH010000034.1, from coordinate 9,575 downwards.
ATGTCAGCTTTGTTATTGGCTGAACGCACACCTGCGAATGGGCGTGTCTTGGTTGTTGGCGCTGGCGGCGGCATGGAGCTGAACTACTTCGCACAGTCGTTCCCTGAATGGAAATTGGATGGTGTTGACCCCTCTGCAGCCATGTTGGATATGGCGAGGCTTACGCTCGGACCATTAGATTCACGTGTGCAACTCCATCATGGCTATATCGAAGTGGCACCCAAGGGACCATTCGATGCCGCGTCATGCCTCTTGACGCTGCATTTCACCGCCGAAGCTGAACGCTACCGAACCCTGTGTGAAATTCATGCACGCTTGAAACCGCATGGCGCTCTGGTCGCGGTGCATTACAGTATTTCTCAGAATCGTACGGAACGTGAGTTGTGGCTGTCTCGATGTGCTGACTTTGCGATCTTATCTGGCGTTGATCCTGAACAGGCAAAAGCGACTGCGGTGACACTTGCAGAACAGTTGCCTATTCTTGCGCCAGAGCAGGATGAAGCGCTGATGCAGAAAGCTGGTTTCTCGGATATCAACACCTTCTATGTAGGGCTGGGATTTCGAGGGTGGGTAGCCTATGCCTAACCAGTCATTCAAGCCGACACGCTTGGCGGTGCGTCTTCATTCAGGCGTTATGTTATGTCTCAAGGAGACCAACATGGATGACCAAACATTCTGGAATGAGAGAATGGATTTTTAGTATAGGCACACATGAGCAAAGGACAGACTATGGCGGTACAGCTCAACCCAACCAGTAGCCGCGGGTTGGCCCAAATCATTGAAGCGAGCCAATCCGTTGACGAACGGGCAGAAGACTCCATCCAAACCGCCATTGACCGCAAGCGGCTGCTGCTCTTGGGCGGGCTGGCACTGCTGGGGATCTTCGCGTTCTTGCTCTCGCTCAGTTGGTCTACGGTGCCTATTCCTCTGACGCAGCTTCTGACCATCTTGGCCGGCGGCGCGGGAGAGAAGGAGTCATGGCGCACGATTGTCATGGATATTCGCTTGCCACGGGTGATTACCGCGACCGCGGTTGGGATTGGCATGGCGCTATCCGGCTTACAGATGCAGACACTGTTTCGTAATCCGCTGGCCAGCCCCTCGACCTTGGGTGTCTCTGCTGGGGCGAGTCTGGGGGTGGCGTTGATCGTGATTGCCTTGCCGGTGACGGTCGGCTATGGCGCAATCGGTGGCGGGCTGTTGGGTAACCTGGGGACGGTGGCCGGTGCCGCGCTGGGGGCTTTTGCCGTACTCGCCATCATGTTGGCGGTGGCGGCGCGTGTCCAGGATCTGACCACGGTGCTGCTGCTGGGGGTTGTGATCGGCGCGCTGGTCTCGGCGGTGGTGACGATCTTGGTCTTCTTTGCCGATGAGCAGCGCACGCGCGAGTTTATTGAGTGGGGATTTGGCAGTTTTCAAAAAGTGCGCTGGCCCGAAATCCCCTTCTTTCTGACGGTGATCGGGCTGGGCGCAACCATTGCCGTGCTGTCCACCAAAGATCTCAATGCCCTGCTGCTGGGTGAAAACTATGCGCAGAGTATGGGGCTAAACCTCCAGCGGGCACGGCTGATTATCATGACCAGCGCGGCGTTGATGGAGGGGGCCGTGGTGGCTTATGCGGGGCCAATCGGCTTTCTGGATATTGCCATCCCCCATCTGGCGCGCCGGCTCTTTGCCACTTCGGATCATCGCATCCTTGTCCCCGGCTCGATCCTGATCGGCATTGTGTTGGCGCTGGCTTGTGGCATCCTGGCTGAAATGCCGGGCAGCAGCCTGACCCTGCCGATCAACGCCGCCACCTCGCTCTTTGGCGCACCGATTGCCCTGTGGGTACTCTTGCGGGCGCGGCGGGGAGGCTGGCTATGAGCGACGCCGTGAGCGAAGCTGTCATCGTTGGCCATGACCTCGCCGTCGGTTATCGGCTGGGGCGCGGTGCGCCCAAAACGGTCTTATCCAGCCTCGATCTTCAATTGCATCGCGGCGAGTTTGTCTGTCTGTTGGGGCCAAATGGCGCGGGCAAATCGACCTTGCTGCGCACCCTGGCCGGCACCCAACCGGCGCTCCACGGTGCCGTGACCATTAGCGGCGTGGCGCTCCACCGGCTGACCAAAAAGGCGCTGGCGCAACGTCTCAGCGTCGTCCTCACCGACCGCCTCCAGGTTGGCAATCTCACCGTCTATGAGTTGATCAGCCTGGGGCGCTTTCCCTACACTGGTCTGCGCGGGCGGCTGACCCCACGCGATCATCAGGCCGTGCGCTGGGCAATTGAAGCCACCCATCTGGCTGACCTGACTCATCAACTGGTGACGGAGTTGAGCGACGGGCAACGGCAGCGGGTGATGATCGCCCGTGCGCTGGCGCAGGAGCCGGAGTTTATGCTCCTCGATGAACCAACCGCCTTTCTCGACCTGCCCACGCGCGTCGAGATCACCGGGCTGCTCCGGCGGCTGGCGCGCCAGACCGGGTTGGCCGTACTCATGTCCACCCATGATCTCGATCTGGCGCTCCGCACAGCGGACACCCTTTGGCTCATCACCGGGAACGGTCGTTTCCTCTATGGCGCGCCGGAGGATCTGGTACTCAATGGCGCGTTTGAAGCGACCTTTGCCGGCGCCGAACTGGACTTTGATCGCGAAGTGGGCGGTTTTCGCTACCGGCAAGCGTACAGCGCACCGGTAGCGATTGAAGCGGACGGGTTGGCCGGTCTTTGGCTGCGCCGGGCGCTGGAACGCACCGGTTATGCCGTTGTCACCCCCCCGACCGGTGAACAGCCCCCCGTCAAGATCGTGGCGCGGCCAGTGGCTGGGAACGGGGCGCGGCCCGGCTGGCAAATCGAGAGTGCCGCCGGCATCAGCCACTATGGCGAAATTGGCGCGCTGGTTGCTCATTTGCGGCGCGACTATCCAGCTAGCTAGTTTCTGTTGCGAAACGCCTATGCTACCGCGAAGGACGCCAAGAACGCGCAAAGGAAAACGGCTCAACCGGAATGCAGGGGGTTGACAAGATCTACCGAGCAACGCCGGGTCCTCCCTCTCCCTTAGCCGGGTTTACCCGGCGTTGTTCGGTAGCCCTGCGGCTTTAGCCCAGGGCGATCTTGTCACCCCCCTAATAGACAAAGCAAATAGAGTTGACACAAAGCGGGCTGCGCATCAGGGGATGCGCAGTACACGATTGTGCCAGGTTTGATTGTGTTATCTATAAGATCCCATTGAACCAAGAAAACCAGAGAGAAGCTTTGCGAGATCTTTGCGATCTTCGCGGTGGGAAGACTGCATTGGGATCCAGGTGCCAGGCACCTTGCGCAACAAGAACTAGCTAGGCAGGTAACAGTTTCCAATGAGGGAGGCAGACAATATGAAAATGCTGAACGAAAATCTCCGCTTACGGCGGGCGACCGATGCCGATATCGACCGATTGAGCGAATTTAACGGCATTGTCCACGGACAGCCCAATCAGCCCAGCCGCATGATTGCGGCGCGTTCCCGTTCCTGGCTGGATGGGTCACACCCGGTGGTGCGGCCGGCGGATTGGACAGTGGTCGAAGATTTGACTACGGGTGAAATTGTCTCGACCTGTGCGCTCTATGCCCAACAGTGGAACTATGCCGGGATCAGCTTTGGCGTGGGGCAGATCGAATTTGTGGGCACCGACCCGGCCTATCGTCGGCTGGGGCTGGTGCGCCAGCAGTTCGACGCCCTCCATGCCGACAGTGAGGCGCGCGGGCATCTGCTGCAAGTGATCACAGGCATCCCCCATTTTTATCGCCAATTTGGCTATGAACTAGCCCTGAACTATGGCGGCGGGCGGCGTGGGGAGGTCCAGCCAATGTCTGGACAGGCAGCGGCTGAGTCGGCCGCCTACCAAATCCGGCCGGCGACCGTGGCCGATCTACCGCTGGTTGCCGAGTTGGATCGGGTGGGGCAGCGGCGTTCCTTGCTCAACACCGAGCGTGACGCGGCGCTCTGGCGGTTGGAACTGGATGGCCGGGGCGAATTCAATATCTTTCGCCGCACATTGGCCATGATCGAAACCCAGGACGGTAACGCAATCGGCTTTTTGGCGTACCAACCCCCTACCGACCGCAGCAGCCTGTGGCTTTATCGCTGTGAATTGGCGGAAGGAAGCAATTGGCTGGCCGCGGCGCCGGTGCTGTGGCGGCATCTGGCGGGGCTAAACAACACGATTCTCCGGCTTGGCTGCTGGTTGGGTGATGACCATCCGCTCTATCACGCCTTGCCGCAGACGCTGGCGCAGAGCGAGCCGGCCGAGACTTTTTACATTCGCATCCCCGATCTGGCGGCCTTTGTGCAACGGATCGCGCCGGTTTTGGAACAACGAGTGGCACGCTCAATCGCCGCCGGTTATTCAGGCGAGTTACGGCTCAACTTCTACCGTAGCGGGCTATTATTACAGTGGTCAGCCGGGCAGTTGACAGCAGTGCGCAACTGGACAAACCCTTCAGTTGATGACGCTGGTCTTTCCTTCCCCGAATTGACCTTTCTGCAACTATTACTGGGGTATCGCGCCTTTGCTGAACTGCAACACACCTTTGCCGATTGCACAGCACACAACGAGGCGGCACGGGTGCTGGTGGACATTTTGTGGCCGAAACAGGCCTCCCAGGTCTGGAGTTTGGGGTAAGATGTACGCGCGATTGCAAGGAAGTAGCACGTTTTGTGGTATAAAACGGGAACATCGGGATGTTTGAAAAAAGATAAATTGGAAAACTGGGGGTGGCTCCCCCTTTGGTGCTGCTGTAGGCGGGCTGCCGGCAGAGCGCATGGACATTCGCAGCGCCTATCTGCTCATGACCATCGGCGTTGCCATTAGCACTCTAGTGGGCTGGTTTTCGCCGTTGCGTGCCAAGGCGCTGATAGACGGGGGAAATAAACAGGGCACTTAGAGATAGCGCGCAGCAGCGACCATATAACCACTTGGATCGCGCAAAGAGCACAAGGCAAACAAGCCAGTGTGCGATTGGCCGGCCTTATGCGCGCTTTAGCCTGACCTGGCTAACCACTGGTATAGACGAAATGGAGAGATTATGATCATCCGTAACAGTCACTACGTGATCTTTTCGCAAAGCTCGAACACCCACTACTGGGAACAGGATCGCTTTCCCGAATGGACACGCTTTGTGGCCATTCGCCATTTCCCGGATCAGCGCATTGGGGGCGGTGTCGAGCCACACTATCACGATTGCGACGAAAGCTGGCTCTTTTCCGCCGGTCATGGCGAGGTCTGGCTAGATGACGAGCGTTTTGCGATTACGCCCAACACGCTGGTCTATACACCGATGGGGGTTGTACACCACTTTCAGATGTATGCCAACGGCGAAAACAATGCCTTTGTCACGCGCTTAGAGAGGCAAAAACGCCCTATCCACATCCTGGTGGAAGAGGACGGCCCGCCGGAGAAGACCGTGCCAGGCTTTGTCGTCGCCGGGGCTGTGAATACAGAAGCGATCCCCCATCCCGGCCCACGCTGTCCCTTTGGCGAACTCCGCATGGTGACGCTTGGCGCGGGGGAAGCGGTGGCACAGGGGGAGTTGCCCTGCAACGAACATTGGCTCGTGTGTGATGGTGTTCTTTTCCTCGAAGTGGAGCAGCGGGTGTTTGAACTCTATAAAGGAGATCTCGCCCTCCTGCGCCGTGGGGGTGAACGACGTCTTTGGACCACCCTCGGCGCACGGGTGGTGCTCGTGCGCGAGCGGGAGTAAGCGTATGTTACTAGCAAACAAAGTTGCACTGATTACTGGGGCAGGATCGGGCATTGGCCGGGCGACGGCGCGCCTCTTTGCCCGCCAAGGTGCGCGCGTGGTTGTGGTCGATCTCAATGCTGCGGGTGGTCAGGCAACCGTAGACGAGATTCGCAATGCCGGTGGCGACAGCCTCTTTCTCCAGGCCGACATCGGCAAAATGGAGCAGGTGCGCGCCCTGATCGACGCCGCTTACCAACACTATGGCCGCCTGGATATTATCCACAGTAATGCTGCGGCTTCAGTGGGCGGGACGGCACCGGAGATCAGCGAAGCTGATTGGGACTGGACCATCGCCATCTGTCTGAAAGCAACGTGGATGATTGCTCATTGCGCCGTCCCCAAGATGTTGGCCGACGGTGGCGGGGTGATGATCATCACCGGCTCGGTTCACTCGATTCGTGGTTACGCCAACGCCTCGGCCTACCAGGCGGCGAAGGGCGGCCTGTTGGCCCTGACGCGCTCGCTCGCCATTGACCACGCGCCCACGCTGCGCGTCAACGCCATCCTGCCGGGCGCGGTCGAGACCGGTCTGTGGAAAGATGTCACCCCGGAAGAGCGGGCGCGGATTGCCCAACAGTGTATCTTGCGCCGCAATGGTCAGCCGGAAGACATTGCTAACGCCGCCCTCTTCCTGGCCTCCGACCTTTCCGCTTACATGACGGGGACTTATGTTGTGGTAGACGGCGGGCTTACTTCGGTCATTGAAGTGCCGTAGCACAATCAAGGAGAACAAGATGGCAATCAACATTGGTAGTGCGCCCGATTCGTGGGGCGTCTGGTTTCCCAGCGACCCGCAACAGACCCCCTGGTCACGCTTTTTGGATGAAATAGCCGAAGCGGGCTATGAATGGAGCGAGTTGGGACCCTATGGCTATTTGCCCACCGATTTACCGACTTTACGTGCGGAATTAGCCAAGCGTGGCCTCAAGGTCTCCGGCACCTTTGCCATGGGCAACCTGGAAGAGCCGGCGGCGTGGCCGGCACTGGAACGACAAGTGCTGGGCGCGGGTGAGATCCTCGCCGCCCTGGACGCGAAATACCTGGTGCTGATCGATAATTCGTACACCGACCTCTTCACCGGCAAATTGCTGGCACCGCGTCGCCTGGAAGGCAATGCCTGGCAACGGTTGGTGGCGACCACGCAGCGAGTGGGGGAGATAGCGCGCCAGCAATTTGGCTTGACCCTGGTCTTTCATCCCCATGCCGAAACGCATGTGGAATACGAAGATCAGATCGAGCTGCTCTTGGCGCAAACCGACCCCACCACGGTGGCGCTCTGTCTGGACACCGGCCATCACGCCTATCGCGGCGGCGACCCGGTGGCTTTTATGCGGCGGCATCATGCACGCATTCCCTATTTGCACATCAAAAGTGTGGATCGTACAGTCCAGCAGCGGGTCGAAGCGGAGCAGATCCCCTTTGCCCTGGCCGTCAAGGATGACATGTTTGTCGAACCGTCTAAAGGTACGGTCGATTTTCTCGCCTTCCGCGATGTGTTACGGGACATCAACTTTGACGGCTGGGCGATTGTCGAGCAGGATATGTATCCCGCGCCCTTTGACAAACCACTGCCGATTGCCAAACGCACGCGCGCCTATCTGCGTGAGATTGGCATGGGCTAATTTTACGCCAAAATAAGGAATTGAGAGGGAGACAGGCCTCGTCCTGGCGCGTCAGCGCGACCGGCTCGTTCTGAGCAATGGGCCGGCCGCAGGTCGGCCCGCATATGGAGGCGTCGAATTTGCGGTATAGAAGGCACAGAAGTTCACTGAAAATTTCAGCAAAAATATGATGGAAATCCCCTTTGGCGGCGTGACAAGCAGCGCGTATCGGTTGGGCGATAGGCCGTGCTGACGGTGAAAGCGCGAAATAGGTAGTCCACAGCCGATTGCGCCCAGCCGAGAGAACAGTTGTAAATTTCTTGTTGCCATCGTTTGTTTGTTAGGTTGTCGCGCAATAATCGTCAATGATATAACGTGGCAACTTCTTGGATGCGTTGCCACGTTACTTCTGGCAGTGGAATTCCGTGTAGTTCACGTTGCGCTTTTGTCCGCCACTCCAACTCACCGGGTAGCAAAATCTCCTCGACGCCGGGCGCGCAGGGCGTGGCTTTGAGGGCAGCCACCACAGCCGCCGCCTGTGCCTTAAATTGGGCCACCGGCTGAAAGGCGGCAATATCAATCGCCAGCAGTACCGTTCCCTGATCCCAACGGTAGCCGGGCAAGAGTGGAAAACCGGCACCGCTCAACCCACCGCCCAGCAGTTCAATCATGACGCTGAGGGCATAACCTTTGTGCCCACCAAAGGGCAGGATCGCGCCATCGTCAAATTGATCGTGCGGGTTGCGGGTGGGACGACCATCTTTGTCGATGATCCAACCCTCCGGCACCAGTTCGCCCTTGTCCGCCGCCACTTGCAATTTGCCATGCGCGACCGCCGAGGTGGCAAAGTCAAAGAAGAGCGGCGGTTGATCCGCCACCGGCAGTGCCCAGGCAATCGGATTCGCACCCAGCGCCCGTCGGGCACCGCCATAGGGGGCGACAATGCCGCCGGGTAAGGAGCCGTTGCAGATCAATTGGGCGATAAAATCCTGTTGCGCCGCGCTGACCACATATTCACCGACGCGCCCGGTGTGATCACAGTGGCCCAACACCACCATGCCGATGCCGGTGGCGCGCGCTTTAGCCATGGCCACTTCCATCCCTTGCGGCAGCGCAACCTGTCCCAAATTCCACTGGCAGTCGATCAGCGCGGTCGCGGCGGTTTCGTGGACCAGCTTGACGGCGCCGTGGAGTTGTAATGCGCCGCTTTGGATCCGTTCCACATACTCCGGCACGCGCAAGACCCCATGGGAGTCGTGGCCGACCAGATTGCTTTCGACGAGCGCATCGGCAATGCGCTGGGCAACGGCTGGCGCGGCACCGGCGGCGTAAAAAATGGCATAGACAACAGCACGCAACTCAGCAGCAGGAATCGTTATCATCGGTGGCCTACATTTCTACCATTGCAATCGCCCGTACCGGCGACGCTTCACGCTGGGTCAATTTCAGCGGCAGGGCCACAAGCTGAAAGCGCGGCGTGGGAATGGCATCCAGATTGGTCAGGTTTTCCAGAATCACCACCTGATTGTCCAGCAAAACCAGATGGGCGGCGAAGGGTGGGCGATCCACCGATGGCGTATCGACACCGATCAGATGAATGCCGTGATCGACCAGAAATTGGGCCGCCGCCCCGGTCATGACCGGATGTTCGCTGAAATAGGCGGGATCACCCCAGCGCTGCGCCCAGCCGGTTTTCAGGATGACTTTGCCCGTTGCGCGCAGTTGATCCGCATAGCCGGCCAGATCGACCAGATCAATCATACTTTGCGAGGGCAGCGTTTTGGGCGTCAGGTCGATCAACAAAGCGGGACCGATGCATTTCGTCAACGCCACCGCTTCAATCGTCGGGCGGCCACTGTAGAAGTGAGCCGGCGCATCCACATGGGTGCCGCAGTGGAGACCGACTGTCACTTGGCTACTATTCAAGGCGCGCCGTCCCGTTGGCGTTGAGACGCCAATCGCTTCCAGAATATGCACAGCCACCGCCGGCGTATCGGGAAAGACGGGTGTCGTCGGGTCGAGTGGGTGGGTTAGATCGATGATGTGCATCGGCAGACCTTTGGTGATGGTGTGAAACGTGAAACGTAAAACGTAAAACGTGAAACGTGAAACGTGAAACGTGAAACGTGAAACGTGAAACGTGAAACGTGAAACGTGAAACGTGAAACGTGAAACGTGAAACGTGAAACGTGAAACGTGAAACGTGAAACGTG
>JALHQH010000033.1 GCA_022842065.1 Caldilineaceae bacterium | reverse complement strand
ACTTCCCGATTTCGTTGACCCGCTTTTAATTACTCAGCTGCTTGACGCCATGCCCCCGCTCGGTGCCATTCACTCTGAACCAGCTTTCAACACCATTCCCTGACTTGGCGAAGGGATTGCTTCTTCAAAGTTAATCACCTCAGCCCCACTTTTGGTACGCGCCATCGCCAACCGTTCCGGCACGCTGTCAATTGCGATCACGCGCTCGGCACCGAGCATGTAAGCGCTCTTAATCGCAAATTGGCCAACTGGGCCACAGCCAAAGACGACGATCGTGTCACCGCCCTGGATGTTACAATATTCGGCGGCTTGATAGCCCGTGGGAAAGATATCGGTGAGAAAGAGCACCTGCTCGTCGCTCAGATGATCGGGTACTTTGATTGGCCCCACGTCGGCAAAGGGGACACGGACATATTCGGCTTGCCCACCGGCGTAACCACCCATCATGTGTGAGTAGCCAAAGATGCCCGCGGTGGTATACCCATAGCCTTTTTCGGTGATCCACGGTTTGGGGTTAGAGTTATCACACAGGGCAAACTCCTGGCGCTGGCAGTAATAACATTGCCCACAAGCAATCGGGAAAGGCACGACCACGCGGTCACCTTTTTGTAACTTCTTGACTTCTGCGCCAACCTCCACTACCTCGCCCATAAACTCGTGGCCGAGGATATCGCCTTTTTGCATGGTGGGAATATAACCATCATAGAGATGCAGATCCGAGCCACAAATGGCCGTCAAGGTGATCTTTACAATCGCATCTTTTGGGTTCAAAATCTTGGGATCGGGCACGTTTTCGACGCGCACATCCTGGGTACCATACCAACAAACTGCTTTCATGCCATGCTCCTTAGTGTTCAGTGTTTGCGATGATTCAATGATAGAACGCGGATCGCGCGGATTTGGCGGATCAAAGCTGATAGTAAGAAATCCGTAGAAATCCGCCCGATCCGCCAAATCCGCGTTCTATCGTTAGGCGCGGCCGGAGGATTGACCTTCCGTGGTGGCAATCTCGCCCGTTTCCATTAAGCTCTTGAAGCGGCTAATATCATCCTTTACCTGCTGGGCGGTAATACCGTTGAGCAGTTGCGCAAAGGTTTCGCCGATGATGCCGCCGGGGGGCGTGTACTTGATATTTACCTTAACAATCGTTTCGCGTTCGTCGCTGGTCGATTTGAAGGTGACTTCGCCATGTTGCTGGACCTGGGCATCGGGCAAAGTCTGCCAGGCGATCCGCTCGTATGGTTTCTCCTCAATGATCTCGGCGTCCCACGAGACAGGAAGACCACCGGCCAAGCGCGCTTCCCAGTGTGATTGTTTCTCGCCGCGTTCCTCTACCTTCTGCAAATGCTGCATAAAATTGGGCAGATTTTCAAGTTTACGCCAGTAATTGTAAAGTTCCGCCGCCGGCTTGTAGACCGTGACCGCTCGTTCAATTTCGATGGTATTGGGGCGCTCTTCCTGTTTTTGTGAGGATTGTGCCTGTGATCTACGCTGTCCCCCTTGTTCACGTTGCCCACCATTCTGTGGTTGCCACTGGTTACCATTACCCCACAGTGGGGTGCGGGCAGTATTCATCTGCAGCGCGTCATAAAGTGGTGACCGTTGGCTCTGGCCATGCCAGAGCAGCGCGGCACCCAATGCTCCAGTTAAGACGCTGGTGCGCGAGCGGGTGAATAATGCATGCGCCAACAGTAGACCACCCGCAACCACAGCGATCTGCCGTTCGGTTGGATCAACATTGGGGGCATTGTGCGGTTGCGGTTGATAGCGGCGTTCCTGTTCATAATGCCATCGTGAGCCCGCTGCACCGTAGGCTGGAGTTGCAAAGGCTTGGTTGGATGCTGGCGAATAAGGCTGGGGGGCCTGACCAGTGGTGGTTGACCAATTTGTGGTCTCACCTTGATTGGAAGCGCCTCGTTGCCGGTCGGCTGATTGCGCCCCCTCCCGTTGGCTCGATTGACCAGCAGAGGAGCTCGCCGTGCGCGACTGCGCGGCACTACCGGGGGTCACATACTCATCGGTGGCATAGGTGCGTCCTACGTCGCGCCCGGCGGCATATTCCTGGGGTGTAATCGCTTCTTTTTGATTCGATGCTCGCTTTGTTTCAGTCATGGTTTGGATCCTTTACTCGTTATGTTGATATGCACTATATTGGTGATAACGCTGTGCCGCCTGTTGCCCTAACGTCATGAACAGATGACGCCAACGGCGTTGTGTTGGGCTAAGTTGTGCCTCAACGCGCATGCCCTGTTGTGTGCTGGTGGGTAACGGTGGGGCCTGTGGTAACCCATAGGCAGTGACAAGGCCAAGCAGTTCCGCGGTGAGACCAGGCAAGAGCCCATGCAGCCGCCCAGCAATCCGTGCCGGCCAGCCGATATAGTGGAAGGCCGCCCGGCGTTTGATCGCGTCAACAATCTGCGCGGCTGCGCTTTGGGCACTGGTTGAGATCAAAGGTAACGTTGCGCTCAGGGCAAACCAGGTGTACTCTGCGATATGATCACCTGTGACCTGCGCTTGCAGATGTGAACCAGTACGCAACGTAGTGGGCGCAACCGTCGTCACATGGATGCCTTTGTTGCGCAGCTCTGCATGCAATCCTTGGGAAAAGCCAGTAGCGGCAAACTTGGCGGCGCTATAGGGTAAGAGGTGCGGAACACTAACGGTGCCACCAATTGAGGTGATATTGACAATGCGGCCAAAGCGCCGCGCCAACATCTGCGGCAGTACAGCTTCTATCGTGTTGTAGTGGCCCCAAAACATGGTAGCCATTGCCGTTTGAAAATGTTCCCTGCGCATATTTTCGAGCGGCCCAACCTGGATAATACCCGCATTATTCACCAAGATATCGAGCCGGCCATAGTGCGTGGTGACCGCCTCCACCATTGCGCGGACAGCATTGGCATCGGTTACATCACAAGGGATAGTCAGCGCATCAATTCCTTCGCGCCACAGGCCAGCTTGGGCAGCCGCAAGACCACGTTTATCGCGCGCACAGATGACGATGCGACAACCCTGGTGGCCCAGTTCGCGTGCAATTAAAAAGCCCAAGCCGCGCGAACCACCGGTGACCAAGGCGACTTCACCGCGCAGATCATCATGACGCCGCTGTTGCCACGCCATTACCCCCAAGCCCAGACAAGCTGCGGCCAGCGCCGCGCCGGCCAGAGAACGATTATGCTGCATAGGACCTCCATCCTGTTACCTCTGCCAGAGAGCATAACAAAAGAAAGGAGGGGACGCGATAGAGAGTGGTATAGGGATTGGGCAGAAGAGAGACACAGATGATTAGGTGGTTACAACGGCGTTCATGCCACAAAACAGTGCCGGTGTTATTTTAAAAGGCCGCATAGGTGAGTTGGGGGCACGTTCAAAAGGCCCGTGCAATGAGTGGAAATAGCGCAGAGATTACGGCAAAAACAAGCAGCTAGTTTATACTTCGTGCCATTCGACAATCCACCAGGCCGGATCGACAGCAGCCCAATACGCAATGCCTGGCAGTTCCAATTGTAGGGGTGAAGATAGGTTAGAGGTCGTCGGGAGGTTACCGTGCTGTAAAATTTCGTAGGCAAGTTGAAATACTTCTTGGCGGTTGAACCCTACAGCATCGATATATTCTTCATCAGAGACCTGTAAAACTTTGCAGCCTGGACAAAAAAGCCATGCTGGCTCCGCTTTGATTGGCCGATTGGGAAAGCTGGGTGCGAAGCGCCGACTACGATGGCTCGCTACTAACATCGCATGGCGCTCGGTAAACTCTATAAACAAAAACTGGTTGCTATACTGAAGTCAAGTTGAGAACCGGCGTTTTGCTGGCTAACGGGATCGCGTGCGTCGCACTGACCGCCAACTGTTTCCAGTCCGCTAGATTCTTTGGTCAGTGCGACGCACGCTGACCGAAACTAGGGGTTTCATTCTGATTTGAGTATAGTGACACCCCGGGCAGAAAAATGACCACTATCCATACCCGCTACGCAAACAAATGCTAACCGCCAATTATCATATTCCTCGCTCCACTCTTCATCTTCTAATGGGGTCAATGTAACATACCACTGGTGTTGCGCCATGTTGCTTTCCGCTACCCTTTGCGACTAGAGCCACTCTTCCAATTCACAGACCGTCTGGAGAATAATATCAGCGCTGCGCATATCTTTCTCCTCGCCAAGCCCGGTGAGGACGGCCGCGGTCGCCATGCCCATGGCACGCCCGGCGCGCAGGTTGACATCCGAATCGCTGATCACCAGCATCTGTTCGGGGACGACGGCTAACTGTTCACTAAGGTAGAGTAGGCCCTCGCTGTGGGGCAAGAGATTACGTACGACATTGCGCGTGGCAATGGCGCTGAAGAAAGGGTCAGCAAAACCTTGCTCGTGGAGAAAAGCGCGGACCGAACGGTCATCACGCGCCGTGATCAGCGCCACATGGTATTGACGGGCCAGATTACCCAGACAAGCGGCGACCTGTGGTTGGAGGGACAGCAATTCGGGTGGCGGATAACCGCGCAGGCGATTGAAAACAGGTAGCAGCCGTTCCAAAAGCTGCGGTGACTCGGCGCGATTTAATTGGCTGACCAGAAAATTGAGAAAGCCTTCCAACCCAATCATCAGGCGGCGAACCAGTTGCTGCTGTTGTTCTGTCGAGACCAACCAAGTCAGCCACTGCCCATGCGCAGCGGCCCATTGGGCGGCCCGCCAATCGATGGCAGTAAGGGTACCATCAAGGTCAAAGACCACCGCTTCAATCTTGCGCCCACCGACCAGACCGCGAATCCGCACTGTGCTGGGATTGCTGGTTGATTCAAAGGGATCCTGGTCCAGCAATTTGCGATAGGCATAAAGGACCAGGGTGCGTGCACTGGCCACGACCGGGGTCGCCAACAGCACCCCCAGCGTCCCAAAAGCCAGTGCGCCTCCAATCGCACAGATAAAGGCGACGGCGGGGTGTAAGTTGACACGGCCACCTACCAAACGGGGGATAAGATAGATATTTTCAAATTGGGCAATCACCGAGTAGATGGCAAAAACAATCAGCGCAAAGGTGACGGGGCTGACATTCATCCAGGTGGAGCCTTGGAAGAGCGCGACTAACACCGCCACCGTCCCGCTAATCCCTTGGCCAATGGCGGGTAACAGTTCCATCAGGCCGGCCAATAGCGATAAGGCCCCGGCATTCGCGACCCCTACGATCATCAATGGAATCCAAGTCATCACACCAATGACCACGCCCAGCGCTAATTGGCCGCGCAGAAACCCTTCCCAGATCTGGCCAATTTCATGGCTCAGCCGCCGCACATCCTCTTGGTAATCAACCGGGATCTGCTCCATCATCAGCCGTTGTAATTGCTGGAGATCCTTGAGCAGCCAGAAATTGAGGACCAGAACGTAGATCGAGATCAAAATGCCGCTGGTGACCCCGCGAAAGATCGACATGGGATCCACGGTCGTGGCACTAAAGATATTTTGGAGCGCGCCACTGAGCGGCTCGAAGAAATCGCCGGCATGCAGGGTACGGTCGCCCAGTGGGATCGATAGCTGCTGCAAACTTAACAGCAACTCTTCGATGGTCTGTTCCAGCGACATCACCAGGCCAGTAATGCGCGGAATAATCAGCACAGTGACCAGGGCAATGATCAGCAGTAAGAGCAAATAGAGGGCCAATACCGCCGGCCCACGCGCCCACCCAGTACGCTGTTGGATCCAATTAACGGGGTAACCCAGAATAAAGGCCAGGAAGAAAGCAATGATCGTGGCGGGAATGACGGCCCGGAAGGCAAAAACGGTGACAATGGCGAGGATCACCAGCAACGCCACCACAATTACTTTGGTCAGGTTGTTCCAACGTCGAGAAGGCATAGGCAATCAGAGGGGGCGCGCTGATAAGTTGCGTTAAACAATTAAAAGGAGTGCAGCTGCGTCAATGGCCAGTACCGAAACCAGACCCGGCCCTTGATATCGTCGCGCATGATGGGGCCAAAGGCGCGGCTGTCGTTGCTATTACCACGGTTGTCACCCAAAACAAAATACTCCAGCGGATCTAACCGCCGCGCCGGCATATTTTGTGGATACGGGTCATGCTGATAAGGTTCTTCCAGCCGTACATTATTAATGTAAATGATTCCATCCTCGATTGCAATCGTTTCGTAGGGCATACCCACAATGCGCTTGACCAACAGCTCGTCCATATCCGGCAGCTTAATTACAATAATGTCATTGCGGCGCGGGGCATGGAAAAAGCGATAAGTAAACTTGTCGATAATGAGCCGCTGGCGCTCAGAAAGATTGGGCTCCATGCTCCGTCCATAAACAATCGTTGCCTGGGCCAAAAACAGATGGATCACTAACGCCAGCATTAAAGCCGGGAAAAGCACCTGGATGAGTTCACGCGCCACCACGCCACCCAATGGCTCTTTGGCCAGTGGCTCTTTAGGGAGGCCAGCCAGCTGTTCATCAAAAATGGGGTGAGTCGATCTGGTTGGGGGCAAGGGCGACTGGACAGTCACCGGCTCCCGTTCTGAAGTTGTCGAAAATTCGTTCATAGACTCTATGCTTTTTAAGCCCTATCATGAATGCCGGCCAGCCTGCGGCAATTAACGCGAACAAACTAGCGTCACCGCAAGAAGATCATGCCTCAGGAAGATCACAATAATGCCCAGAGTAGTACCCACAATATACTGATATTGCACTAGATGTGATGCAACTTAACTGATAAAGCATAGTATACCGACTCTTGCGCCATTTGTCCAGATGGTAAGCAAAACGAAACATTACAAATCACAGGCGCGAACAGCGCAGCAGGTAGTTTGACGAGAAAGCACGCCAAAGCTATACTCAGTGAACCACAATCGCTCAGCTAGGCACCCAGCGAGGTCCCGCAACGTACATTTATTGGGGACAAGCAGTGCGTGCGACTTAATACGCTACTCTGGAAATGGTCAATTACTTTCTTATCCGCATCACTTGCATCAAAATTATTTTGAAATTTACCCAATGGTTAGCCATGAACCTGCGGATTCGCCCAATCCTCATACCCTTATTTTTGTTGTTGCTTCTCTGTCCACAGCCGATCGTGGCACAGCGCGCCACACCAACCACAGGTATAATCACGGTCGCGCCATCTCCGACTGAGCAGACAGTAACGAGATCCCCCGCGCAAAGTACAACCAACCAAGCCACCAACGAACAGGCGACACCTGCACTTACCCCAACCCGAACCACGGCTCAAATGGCCGAAGCAGAAGTTGATGCCTGGATCGAGACTATCCTTGCCCAGATGTCGGCGGAGGAACGTGTGGGCCAACTGTTTGTTATCACGGTCGAAGGTAACGCAGTCGCCACGAACAGCAGTACCACGACAACCCTCACGACAACACATCCTACGGCTGACCCACTGACCGAAAGCAATCAGCTTACTCCCACCCAAAGCTTACCCCAGAACGATGCCGTAGCACTCATTCGTAATTACCATGTCGGCGGGATCGTTTTAACGCCGGCCAAGGGTAATTTTGTCAATGCCAAAGGGGCAAACACCCCACGACAGTTGGCAACGTTAGTCAATCAACTGCAAGCCCTTGCGTACAACTATCTGCTGCCGCCAGCACATGCCCTGCCGGCGCACGGGGACCCAGCGGCAGTGGCAGCGACACTGACGCAGACCGAGGTAGAGCACTTCACAGCAAACCCCGACGATAGTGGGGCGTTGATCCCCTTGTTGGTGGGCATTGAACAGCTTGGCAATGGCTATCCCGATACCAGTTTACGGCGCGCCTTTACCCCACTGCCTTCACAGATGGCACTGGGTGCCACCTGGAACCCAACATTGGTCGAAGCAGTCGGCCAAATTGTGGGGAAAGAGTTAGGTGCCGTTGGGATCAATTTACTCCTAGGGCCAACCCTTGATCTGATCGACCAACCCCGTACGGATGCAGTGGGATCGCTGGGCATCCAATCCTTTGGCGGTGACCCTTATTGGGTTAGCCGTCTGGGCAGTGCTTACATCAGTGGTGTCCATCAAGGCAGTAATAATAATGTGGCCACCATTGCCCGTCACTTCCCTGGCCAGGGCGATATTGACCGGCTGCCCAACCAAGAAGTAGCCACCGTCCAAAAAAGTCAAGCTGAATTGCGCCGCACCGCGCTGCCCCCTTTCCTGACCGTTACGCGGCAAAACTCACCGCTGCTCATGGTTGACGGCAATCCCGCGGCGGTTGATGGCCTGATGACCAGCCATATGCGCTTTAGTGCTTTCCAAGGCACTGGCACAGGACGCATACCCCCCTTTAGTATGATGCCCGACCTGGGCCTGCTCTTGACGCAAGAAGGGTTGGCCACCTGGCAGGAACAGGGCGGAATCTTGATGACCAATGCCTTGGGTGTGCCCGCCATTCGCCGCTATTACGAATTGCCCAGCCAGGAATTGTCTTATCGACGCATTGCGCTCGATGCCTTTACGGCTGGTCATGATCTAATTTACCTGGCCCAATTAAGCCCTGAGGATGACTGGGGGGTTGAGCTACGGCAGATTACGGATGTGATCCGCTTTTTCCGTGAACGCTATAACAACGAGAACGATTCTGATTTCCGGTTACGCGTTGATGCCTCGGTACGGCGCATTTTGCGTTTGAAATTTGGGCTTTACCCAGCAGACGCCAGGGGAGCAGAAGCAGATCTGGTACCGGCCCCCCCCCGCTTGCGCAACGCAGCACCAGCCTTGGTCCCCTTGGATCGAGTATTGGTTAATATGAATGACTTGGCCATCTTTGCCGAAGGCAGTGCCCATCGCGTTGAAAGTGCCAGCACCATTGCGCAAGTCGCCCGTGATTCGATCTCCCTGCTTCACCCCAGCCTGACCGAATTGGCCGAAGTCTTGCCGGCCGCGCCCCAGGCCAATGACCAGATTCTGATCTTTAGCGATAGCCGGCTCTTCCGTGAATGCAATGAATGCACCATGGAGACGATGCTCGGCCCCGAAGAACTCCGTAGCATTATTACCCATCTCTACGGCTCTGATCCCGGTGCGACCGGGCAAATCGCGTCAGAGCGCGTAGTCGGGCGCAGCTTTGTCGAGCTAGCCACGCTACTTGATGAAGTACAACTGGCGGCGACGACTGCCCTGACCGCGACGAGCGCCCCCACTCAGGCGGCAGCAAATGTACCAGCCACCGCTATCCCGCTCACCACCAGTCCAACAAATGGAATTGTGGCAACACCGGTTAGCGGCGAAGAGTCAGAAAATGGCAGTGTCCAGGACCAGGCATTGTTAAGTGCCAATCAGCGGCTGCAACAGCTGATCAACGAATCCAATTGGATCATCTTTGCGATGCTTGATGTGGATCCAGCGACCCCTGCCGGCAGCGAAGTGGTTAAGCGCTTTCTCAGTGAACAGGGCGAACAGTTAGAAAACAAACAGATTATTGTCCTGGCGCTTAGTGCCCCCTATTTTTTGGATGCCACCGAGATTAGCAAGTTAACCGCCTACTTTGGCGTCTATAGTAAGACGCAACCATTTTTAGAAAGTGCGGTACGGGCAATCTTCCGTGGCTATACCCCCACGGGCTCGCCACCGGTCAGCGTCCCCGGTACACGCTTTAGCACACTACAAGAGCGGCTCCAACCGGATCCGGCACTACCAATGGCGCTAGCGATCACGATCAACGGTGAACCACTCCTCTTTGAAGCCGGCAGTGAAGAAATTGCAGCCACCGTCGAAGCTGGGGCCGTCCTACAGTTACAGGTTAATCAGATTCTTGATCACAATGGGCATCCCGTACCCGACAATGTCGCGGTCAACTTTAGTGTTGCCTATGCCGACTCTGCCGCCACCCTGCCGGTGGAGCCGATCTTCACGCGTAATGGCAGCGCGCAAAGGGAAATTACCGTTGAACAACCAGGTCGCATAGAGATCAGCGCGAGTGCTGGCGAAGCCACCACGGCTGGGGTGGTCATCATCAAGGTGCTGCCCACTGCTGAAGCCAGCGCTGACACCACGGGGACAGTAATTACACCTGCGGAAGCAAATACACTCCAACAGACCACAACTCCGACCCAAACAGCGCCCACCGCCAGCAACACACCCCTCAATGGCGGCTTACCCTTGATTCAGCCAGATGCAAACCTGGCGTGGGCCAACTGGGTAACCTTAGTCATTGCCTTGCTGACGATTTTGGTCACGCTGAGTCTGCTGCTCATTTTACAGATCAGAATTATGCCGCGCAGCATGCTAGTCCACAACATGCTCTGGGCGACGATCTGTGGCCTCTCTGCTTACATCCTCTTTGGCCTGGGCCTGTTGCCTGGGGCCGGCTTCCTGCGCGGCACCCTTCAATTCTGGAGTTCGGCGGTCGTCGTCTTCATTGGCATGTTATTGCCACTGCTCTGGCTACAACTACGTGCGGAATAACTAGGACACGCTGGTCACGAACCGACGCGGCACAGGTGAGCGATTGGCTTACTTAGGCCGCAGCACACTACTGTAGCATTGTCACCCGTCAATTGCCCCAAAAGTAACGATGCAGGTGGGTCGCACTGTCCAGCGAAAAGTGGCGCATACGAGCGCCATTTGGACAGTGCGACCCACCCGTCACTTGCCCCAAAACGAAAGAACGCCGGACTGTTTCCAGTCCAGCGTTCTTTCTGCACACAAATCAAGGGTCTACCACATCGATACAAAACCAGCCCGTCTACAGTATATCTGAACAATGTTCGCCCTGCATCGGCGGCATGGCGTAACTTGTTTAGTACCGTGGTACTGACCTGATCAGCAACAGTACAGAGCACGGTGCGCCCGCACTGACGTTTCATGGGGCCTGTTTTACGTCTACACTGGGAGCCAGCGGCGCAGCGTGTGCGCGAGATCTTCACGGCGCACTGGTTTGCTGAGATAATCATCCATGCCCGCGGCCAGGCAGCGTTCGCGATCACCAATAATGGCGCTGGCGGTCATCCCGATAATCGGCGTATGGCCGCCGTCTGGGCCCTCTAATTGACGGATGGCCTTGGTCGCAGCCAGGCCATCCATCACCGGCATTTGCCAATCCATCAGGATCAACTGATAGCGCGCCCCCATTGCACTGATGGCGTCCACGGCGGCGCGACCATTTTCGACCACATGCGCAGCATAACCCAGCCGCTTGAGATGCGCCAGTGCGACACACTGATTGTTCTCATAATCTTCGACCACTAAAACGAGCGGGCGAACCGCCGCAGTGGCCGGGGGAGCGGCCTTGGTTGGGCCACTTGGGGCCGGTAGTTCAGGCAGGTCATTTTGCTGACGACGCGCCCCAACTAATTGGGCTAATCCCGGTGGGGTAAGCGGTTGGGCCATAATCTCGTCAAAACCGGCGCTACGCAATTTTTGTGCAAAAGCCAGCGTATGGCCGGGCGTAATCAGCAACAGATAAAGATGAGCGAGTGCCAGATCCGCGCGCAACGAACGCGCCAATGTGCTTAGCTCCAATTGGGTCCGCTGTTGGTCAATGATTAGCGCCTGCAACAGTTGCCCAGTATGCATGAAATCGTACAACGACTGCAGCAACTCGGCATTGCTATGGCCGGCAATCCGCTGCACCACCATCTCCCCGCGCGGATCGGCCAGATCAGCCGCAATTCGCGCGGTCAGCTCAACATTGTCACTGACGACTAGGCTGTAGCGCACAGTAACAGGCGGTGCAACTGGAATTTTTGCAGCCGGCTGCGGCTCGACGACTGGATAAGGAATGGTAACCACAAAGCGGGAGCCTAGCCCCAGCGCGCTAACCACCTGAATTTCGCCACCCATCAACGCAACCAGCCGTTTGGTAATGCTTAACCCTAAGCCCGTGCCGCCAAAGCGCCGTGTCGTCGAGCTATCGGCCTGGGTAAAGGGCGTAAAAAGCTGCTGCAAGGCAGCTTCACTCATGCCAATGCCGGTATCACGGATCGTGATCTGAAGGGAGAAACGATCCACACCGGTTAGGCCAAGCGGATTGTCTTGCAGTGGGGCCTGGGCTAGCGTGACCACAACCTCACCGGCTTCGGTAAACTTGATGGCGTTGCCAATCAAATTGACCAGGATTTGATGTAGACGGGTGGCATCACCCATCACCTGCTGGGGTAAATCGGGCGCAATAGCGCTGAGCAGCGCAATCCCTTTGCTCTTGGCCTTGGGGGTCAGCAGGCGAATCGCACTCTCCAACGCCTTGGCTGGTTCAAAGGGGGCCTCCTCTAGGGTGATCTTACCGGCTTCGATCTTTGAGAAATCAAGGATACTGTTAATGATCTCCAGCAAACGATTGCTTTCTTCCTGGACGACGGTGACATATTCACGTTGCTCGGCATCAAGATCGGTATCTAACAACAGTTCGCTCATCCCCGTGATGCCATTCATCGGTGTGCGAATTTCATGGCTCATATTGGCCAGGAATTCGGACTTCATGCGCGACGCTTCGAGCGCCAGATCGCGCGCGGTGGCAAGGGCAGCTTCGATTTCGCGTCGTTTATCAAGCTCGGTTTGCATCTGTAAGTGCGCAGTCATCAGGGTCGAAGCGCGCGTGCCGATCCGCGTTTCGCGTTGATTGGCCCGCGCGCGCAATTGCTCCAGCAAGAAACTATTCGCGTTGCCGTTATCAGTTGGATCGATTTCCAGTGTGCTGGCATCATCGGTGACGGTGGGGCGCAGTTGTACGGGCGGCGGGGCAATGGTGCCACAGGATTGGCGGAAAATCACCTCGGTGGGCAACAGTTTGCATTCCGGCACAGCTTGTCCGTGCACCAGCGCATGCAACATTTGGACACCACGCCAGGCCAGTTGATAGGCGGGTTGGGCCACCGTGGTCAAGGCCGGATAGACGGTCGTGCAATCAGGAATATCGTCAAAGCCGGTAACGCTAATGGCTTCCGGCACACGAATCGCGCGCGCCTGCAACGCTTCCAATGCCCCAATCGCCAGATCATCGGAGGCAGCCACAATGGCGTCGGGCGACAGGCCACGTTGATCTAGCAGCATACGTACGGCATCGTGACCAATCGTACGCGAATTCCACGCAAAGGCCCCAGGGGCAATATACTCTGGCCGCAAAGGCAACCCATGTGCGGCCAGGGCGTCAACATATGCGCGCTGGCGTGTTTGCGCGTCACGGTTGCTGGGGGTGCCGGTAATAAAGGCAAGGTTGCGCCGGCCACAATTGACAATCAGGTGGGAAATCAGTTGAAACATACCGGCGTAACTATCCATCATGACGCGATGGGTCCCTGGCAGTTCAAGCCCAAGGCTAACGGTGGGGAGTTTGGGGTAGCGTGCCACAAATTGGGCCGCCAGGGTATGATCTTGCAATAGTCCTGCCGGCCACAACAGCAAGCCGTCAAGCAGGCCTTGATTGACAAGAGTGTCGACCGCACCCCAGGTCCACTCATGATTCGGTTGATGCAAGCTCTTCAGTTCGCGACTCCCCAAGGTGATCAGATTCAGATCCAGATGAGCCGCACAATCATTCGCGCCTAACCACAGTTCGGTCGGGTAAGCGTTGGTAGAGGCGAGGGTGACGAGGCCAATCGTGTTACGCGGTAGTGGCATGTTCAATTCCTATTTCGTGTTCAGGGTCCGACCGACGACAGCGGTTGATGGGCTGCGATCAACCCGGTTGCGCAGCGCACTAACGATGTGGTGTGGAGCTGGCACTTGCGCCAGAGTGTGGTGATCAAGTGTCACTACTACAGTATAGAGCTTTCGATTTTGTCGGCTATCGTCAAATAGCGGATTTTGGCCTAGCCAAACGACGGGAAAGTATGCCGGGGGGTCAAGGGGGATCCAAGTAAGCCAGCGGGTGGTCTAGCTTGGCGACGGTTAGTCTTTATGTGGATGAAAGCACTGTGGCGAATGAGAATGTAAAGCTATAATACATAGTAGATATTCATCTATTGCAACTGCTGACTTTTTTGAGGAGAGTTCACAGATGGACAATGGCTTACAATCCACAAATACATCTAACGGAGACTATGTTGAAGGGGTTACTGGTGACAATGTCGATGGCGTTATTATTGGCAAGGAAAATAGATCCGTGCGCTTGGATGCTGACGGCGATATCGTGAACCCTTATATCATCAACGGCGACATTCACGACCAATCGCTTCGTATCCGTCAAATCGAAGCGCATAATCATGCTCTTGCCTTGTGGCACAAATTAAATACGAACTTATACAGAGATTCGATTCATGATATTGTAAACGAGTGCCGAGATTGGTGGTATCTTAACTGCTTGTTTCTAACGCCAGAGGCAAAGGAAGCCTTCCAGATCGCATATCAAGCCGCAGGCAATCACGCTATGCTAGTTGAAGGTTACCGACATCGGCAAGTCAGCGCCGAAAACGTTCATATGAATAGGCTAGAGATTATACGAGCAAGGGATATTATTCAGTTACCCATAGCTAGTCTTGGTTAGCTGCTGGAAATCGTGCCAAGAATGCCGGTTATGACCGGCGCGACAGCAAGGCAAAGAAGAAAGCCGCCAGCAAGCTGCATGTGCCGTACCGCGGGCAGTTGATCTAGGATAGCCGAAACGTAAAGTTCGCATTACGTTAATCTTAATGGTTGACAATATATTTGATCTGCGCGACACTCTCATTATTCAGCAATACCTAATGCTCTGTAATTTTGCATTGCCACAATACTTCACTCTTCGCCACTTCCCTGTGTAATTTTTAAAAGCATAATATAAAGAAAAAGAACCAATGGCAGTTCCAGATTTTCAGACTATCATGTTGCCGTTACTCAAGTTTGCAAGTGATGGACAGGAGCATTCTATCCAGGATGCACATAACCACTTGGTCCAACACTTTAACCTAACTTCTGACGAAGTTGGCGATCTCCTTCCCAGTGGTCAACAATCTACGTTCTACAACCGCGTTGGCTGGGCAAGAACTTATTTAAAAAAATCTGGCTTACTTAATACAACGCGGCGCGCTTATTTTCAGATCACGGAACGTGGTCGCCAGGTGATTGCAGAAAAGCCTAACCGCGTTGACATGGTATACCTGAGACGCTTTCCAGAGTATCAAGCATTCAAAACAGCCAGTCACAAGTTGGATGAAGAAAGCATCCTTGTCACCAGCACAGAAGTTGACCAAAGAACACCCGAAGAGGCGCTAGAGGCTGCTTACCAAGAAATTCGCTCAAATCTTGCACAAGAATTGCTGGCACAAGTACAGAACGGCTCATCTGAGTTTTTTGAAAAATTAGTAGTTGAACTTCTGGTGGCAATGGGCTATGGTGGTTCAAGACGTGATGCAGCGCGCGCAGTTGGACAAGCAGGTGATGAAGGAATCGACGGGATCATCGACGAAGATCGGCTAGGTCTTGATACCATCTATATTCAGGCGAAAAAGTGGCATGACACAGTTACTAGGCCTGAGATACAAAAGTTTGTTGGCGCACTTCAGGGCAAACGTGCGCGAAAGGGAATCTTCATCACGACATCAAGCTTTTCCCAGGGTGCTCATGAGTATGTTTCCATGATTGATACCAAAGTAGTATTGATTGATGGCAAGCGCTTGACTGGATATATGATTGACTATAATGTTGGTGTATCAACAGTGAGCCGCTACGAATTGAAGCGTATTGATTCAGACTATTTCAACGGAGAGTGACCGAATTCGTGTGGTCATTACATCCTTATAATCTTTCTAGCCCAGTGAGTCGTAACCCATGCCCGACGACCCCCAACCCAACTACCGGCGCACCGATGGCGGCGCTTACGTTGAAGGTGATGTAAGCACCGGTCGCGACTTCATTGGGCGCGATAGCATCGCCACGCAGGTCAACAACTTCTTTCAAGGCAACCTCGATCCCACGCAACTTGCCAGAGCTCGCAATATTCTGATCGGCCATGTCCGTAAATTCTGGATCGAAGGGGTGCTGGACAAGTCGCTCTATCGTGAGGTTCTGTTAACTCTGGGAATGGAAAACCGCCCCTGTATGGTCGATAACCGCCCTTGGGATATGATCTTGCAAACGCCTCACGCTCCGGATCGAGCGCTGCCTGCTGGAACTAAAATCATTGATATCTTCGATCAATCTCAGCAAAGCTTACTTATCCTGGGGACGCCAGGTGCAGGTAAGACGACCACGTTGCTAGAACTAGCGCGCGATCTACTTGAACGTGCGACCCAAGATCCGATCCATCCTATCCCCGTCGTCTTTAACCTCTCATCTTGGGCAGTTGCACGTCAACCGCTAGACCTCTGGTTAGCCGATGAACTCAACAAGCGCTACTACATCGGTAAAAAGACAGCGCAGCATTGGGTAGCGCATGATGCCTTACTGTTACTACTCGATGGGCTTGACGAAGTTCAGCCACAGTACCGCAATCAGTGCATTGGCGAGATCAACACGTTTCGGCAGCAGCACACTATAGCGCTGGCCATATGTAGCCGCTTAGCCGACTATGACGCACAGAAAAACAGGTTACAGTTACAAGATGCCATTCTGTTGCAGCCTCTCACTCTGGATCAAGTGAATGATTATCTTCAAACTTTCGCGCCGGACTACACGCCACTAAAACAAGCGCTGACAATCGATAAGGCATTGAGGGAGCTTGTTGCATCTCCGCTCTTGCTTAGTATTATGATGATCGCTTCTCAAGGCACAGAAGTTGCGCAAGTTGATCAACAGGGAACGGCAACGTTGCATCGGCACCATCTATTTAACAAGTACATTCAACGTATGTTTGTGCGAAGATTGCCGATGCGCTTCTACTCGCCACAACAGACCATACCTTGGTTGCAAACCTTAGCTTGTGAGATGAATGAGCGCCGTCAGACCGTTTTTCTGATCGAAGGATTGCAACCGGAGTGGTTGCGTCGTAATTTGCGGATACAGCTATACAGGCTGATGTTTGGACTAATGTTCGGTCTGGTTTTCGGGCTAATGTTTTGGCGAATGTCTGGTTTGATATTCGGGATCGTATTCGGGATGATTATCGGATCAACATCTATACAACCTACTGAAAAGCTTGTATTTGATTACAGAGTTGACAAACTGATTCTTGGCTTGATGGGCGGTTTGATCTGCGGACTGGTGTTCGGTTTGCGTTATGACTTGAGCATTGGATTGATTTTCTGGCTGATTCTCGGCCCAATTTTTGGTCTAATATTGGCATTGATTCGCATAGTTGAAGCTCCAGAAAAGACCCAGCCAAACCAGGGCATCTGGAATTCAACAAAAATCATGTTGCTCTTTGGGCTCGGTGCGTGTTTACTTTTCGGACTGATTGTCTTGCTAAGTGTCTCGCTAAGTGTCGAACTGAGTGTGTGGCTGATTATGTGGCTGAGTGTCTGGCTGAGTATCTGGTTAATTGTCGGACCCAGTGGCCTTTTGATTTACGGCGGCCTCGCCTGTCTTCAACACGTCACCTTGCGCACTCTATTTTGGCTCTACAACCTCGCCCCGCTCAATTATGCCAAGTTCCTCGACTACTGTGTCGAACGCATCTTCTTGCGCCGCGTTGGTGGAGGCTATATCTTTGTCCACCGGCTGTTGCTGGAGCATTTTGCCGCCATGACGCAAGATGACATTGATCAGTTGGTGAAGGGGATTGAGGTAGGGTAGCGCTCTGCTCGTCTTTGCCTTCGTTACCTCTGACTCTCTTGTCAGTTATTAACAGTATTGCAATCGCACCTTTTGTCGATTACTCCGTAACTTAAGTTCCTCTTGCACGTCCACATAGTTATAATTGATCTTCTGTGTAAAAATCCATTTTTTCGTGCTGGCGACAGTTCTGTTAGTCAAGACAAGTATTCATTCGGGCTGTGTAATCATAGCTTAACTGAGTGAAAGGGTAAACAATGGAGGCAGAGTCTATATACTTTGCGATTACTGTATTGGCAGGCATTATCGTCTTGTGGTTTTTTATTAAGTGGTTACTACAACCTGGGCAAGGTAACTATTTCAACCACGCGAACCTACACTACAAGCGGCTCAGGCCTCTTCTTGATCAACCTAGCGAATTCCAGGTAGAGGCGCTAGATGTCATTCGATTTTGTCAACTTGAGCTTGAGGAAAGACCGTTGAGCGGTGATGCGCACGTTTTGCTTGCAACCACCTACTATCTTCTGGCCGACTGCTTTAAAGAAACAGCGATATACAATTACTGCATGCCTCAAGCAATAGCTGTAATAAAGCAGTGGCATTTTAGTACTATGTATACGAAAAATGCCAGACAAGGTCATCAGATATACCAGGATATGTTGGAGCAACTAAAAATAATATCCTCGCTTGATTCTGCCCTAGCGAAGGAGATTACAATTAATGAGAAGAAGTGGTACAAGATCGCAACGGATTCCTCAAAGCTCGTTGAGCTTAAGTTATTGGTGGAATCAACTTCGAGCTTAATGGAGGCATCGAAATTTTGGCAGCAAGAACATCACACTAAGGCTCTCGGAAACTGCACTAAAGTGATTGCTATGGACTCTCACAATGCTTACGCATACTATCTTCGCTCAATGGCGTATCTCGATTTGCATGATACTAAAGCCGCACTTGCTGATGCAAATCGGGCAATTGCTCTAGAGGCAAACTGTTATCATTTCGCAGGCAGAGCATACATTCATTTCCAAATGGAAGAATATGATCAGGCGGTTACTGACTTGGATCATGCGATTGAGTTATGTCCAGAGTTTGTTGGTGCATATGCACGTCGTGGTATGGCCCTATATTCATTAGGAAGAAGGCATGAAGCCATAACAGATTTTTCTTATTACTTGGCAAATGTGTCTGGTGATGATATAGTTGACGATCAGGTCAATATGATAAAAGCTCTGCTTAGTATGGACAAATTTGCACAAGATGTTACTTCTATTGCGCATCCTCTATAGGAGTGCAGGTAAACAAGTAGCGTGAGGGCTAGTGCATGGATGGCAATTGGATTGAGTTCGATACAATAACCAATGCTGTAGATAACTTGGAAATGATTGCTCATTTTCTACTACTGCCAGATGCAAACAAGCGTTGGAAGTGGACAATTATTGCTATGCACCAATCGCTTTACAGTTTTGCGATATTGGCTATTCGTGGGACTAACAATAGCCGTGTGGTTAAGCCTCCAAAAGACTTTCTAATTTCAATTGATGAAGCAGTTAGTAGAACAAAAAACACTGACGATATGCCTTGGGCTAATTCGATCCCTTTACAGACCAGTCTGGATGAAGATCAGGCAATTAAGAAGTTAGTTAAGGAATTTCGCAATGGTTTTGAACACTTTGTTCCCAAAACATGGACAATTGAAGTTTCTGACATGCCTTTGTTAACTCGCCACATCATGCGAGTCGTGGGCTTTTTGGCGCTTGAGTCTAACTGCATCACATATTTTGAAATAGAGCAGAAGCGCCGCATAGAGGCTGCCTTGACAACTATAGGTCAAGCGCTTAATGCGCTAACGGCATCAAATGCAAACAAAATGGCATGAGGTAACCTAATTCAGACAGCTATCGGCTGTGTCGTTTATCCTGTCACACGACACAGCCGGTAGCGCACCGATTCCCACAATTTCAGCACATCGTCCGCCGTTCTTCGGCTCCACTTAGGTGGCCGTTCATGCACTGTAGCCATAGTTCCTTAAGCCTCGTGTTGAGCGCCACCGGTTCCCCGACGCGCTGGTTGTGTAGTCTGTGCTGGTAAGCTGTAAGTGCGCTCCTTTGATCGATTGTTAACGTCCTGCGCAGTTTGTGCGGCGGTACAGAAACCCCGACCCGCTTCCCCACTCGCTTTATTACTTGGTGCAACCCTGAACGTGTCAGCCGCCCCTGTGTGCGCTCTGACGTGAATACCGGCTCATCATTGCTCGGTTTGCCGTCCTGCCGATAGAAACGCATCAACTGTTTGATTGAGCGACTAGCCAGAAAGACAGCCCGGTCTTTGCGCCCTTTGCCTTGCCTAACGATGATTGCGCCGGTTGTGTGGTCAATATGCCCACCATTCAGATTGCAGACTTCAGTGGCACGTAAGCCGGTATCGAGCAGCAACAGAATCAATGTGCGCTCGCGTTCCGTCTCACAGGCATCAAATCGATATGTTGCGCATTGGCGATTCGCTCAACAGTTCCTCACGAACACAGAAGTTAAGGAACGCACGCACAGCCCTTGCGCAAGTATGTATGGTGTGACTTGATAGGTTTCGTTCTTCTAAGTGGATGTAGTAAAGCCGTATGTGGGTAGGGGCAATTTAGGCTATGGTGTCAACGCCGTGGCTTTTCAGGAAAACAAAAAAGCCGCCCACCCTGGTTTGATAATGCTCCAGAGTACACGGCGTGAATCGGCGTGCTTTGCCGTCCAGTAAGAATGTGCTTAATGCTTCGTCAAGTGTTAGGGACCAGTGCTGTAGCATGACATTCTCGCCTTGTGTTGCGAGATATTCACGCTTTGCACCAGTGGTACAAACAAAATTTAGTGCCCCCGATAGGATTCGAACCTATGCACCCGGCTCCGGAGGCCGGTGCTCTATCCCCTGAGCTACGAGGGCGGACTAATACCCACTTTATACCACAACTGCGCGCTGATGGCAAATGTTGGCGATTCGGGTAGATGGGTAAATCGGTAGAACAGTAAATCAGTAAATCGGTAAATCGGTACAAAGGTCATCCCGATTTACCGATTTACCCATCTACCTTCCCCCTTCCCCCATTCCCCCATCTTCCGCCCTCCTGTTTCGGACGAATGGCGGCCAAATGATATAATCAGCGCATGTATCTTGATCGCACCTATCGCCCGCGGCGGCGCAACCGGGGCTTGGGCCGTTTTTGGCCCTTGCTTGTGCTTGCGCTCCTGGGGGTCATTCTTTATGAAGAGCAGCCAACCTGGCTTGTCCCGCAGGAAGTGGTGCCAACGGCCACCCCCACCCGCAGCGCGCCCTTTTACCAGGCAACGGCGGATAGCGCGCTGCGCAGTGGTCGCTATGCCGATGTCTTTCGCGCGTATGAACAGATGAGCACGCTGGAACCGCAAAACCCCGACCCGCTGATCGCACGGGCCGAACTCTACATCATCTTTCGCAATCCCAAAGAAGCCTTGCGATTGGCGCAACGAGCAGTCAGTGTGGCGCCGGACCATGCCGGGGCCTTGGTTGCCCGAGCCCGTGCGCTCAACTGGAACGATGAAAATGATGATGCCGCGATTGATGCCTTTGATGCCCTCGATCTTGATCCGGACAATGGCACGGCGCTGGCGGTGCTGGCTGAGATCTACACCGATGTCGGCAACTGGGCGATTGCGGAAAACTATCTAGAGAAGGCCCTGACCGCCGAGCCGGAGAATGTGACCGCGCTGCGCAACCGCGCCTACTACTACGAGCGGCGGGGTGACTATGAGAACTCGGTCAAAGCCTACGAGGCGGCCCTGGCGGTCGCGCCCTATCGTTTTGATCTCTACATCGAACTCGGTCGCCAATATAGCGTCGGCCTGGCCGAGTTCGAGAAAGCCGTGGAAACCTATCGCCAGGCCGTTGCGGTCTACGAAGCGCCGATTACGCTGGATGCGCTGGGGGAAGGGCTTTACAACCAGGGCGACCATTTGCAGGCAGTGCGCGAATTAAGGCGGGCCGTTGAAATGGATGAGCAGTATGCGCCGGCCCAAATCCATCTCGGGCTGGCCCTTTTTGCCCGCCGCAACTTTGAAGATGCCGCCCTGCATCTGGAAAAGGGCTTGCAGCTACTCACCGACCCGCCGCGGTTCGAACAGGCTTATATTCTGGGGCTAGCCTACATTTACAAAGATCCACGCGAATGTGACAAGGCGATTCCTTGGCTCCAACAGGCGCTGGTAATTATGCCGGGCAATGGCGCAGCCTTAGATGCATTGGCCATTTGCGGCACAGTTGAGGCCACGCCCACAGAATAACAACCACGGTGTACGCGATGATGCCGGTTAGCTTGTACGTCACCGTAGTGTTCTGTGAAATAAGTAATGATAGGTAGGAAACCCCTCCCGCGCCTAGAAGCGGTTGCCTTCCAGGCGCGCTCCTCAGCTTGGGGAGGGAACCGCCACGCCGCTAGCGGAGTCACGGCTCCTCCCCCAGGCTGGGGGAGGTTGGGAGGGGGTAGAATTTACCAGTTGTACCGTGGCCGCACCCCGCGCCTTCACCCTATCGCTAGCGCTTTTGGCCGGCTGACCATGACGGCAAAAGCAGATCATGACGCCCTATGTCCCTAAAACGCAATCGCCTGAAATCGGAGCTGCCGCCAGCACCAACCTGGTCGCTGCCGGACAAACATAAAGCGCGACGGCTTAAACCGCCGCCAACGCCTGCGACCGCGACCACGCGTGAAGAAGGGGAACGACGGCCAACTGAGCGCGCGGCCGCGCCCCTGACCACCACCAGCAAACGGCGGCTCCAACGGCGGATTACACCGCTGGCCGTCTTGCAACAGCCGTTCCAGGCCGGCGTCCGTAAAGTCTTTGACTTGCGCCGCATGCTCTATGTTTTGGCCTTGACCGTGGGGGTACTGCTGCTGCCCACGCCAGAAGGGCTCTCGCTGGAAGGTCATCGGGCGCTAGCGCTCTTTGTCTTTACCGGGGCCATTCTGGCCCTGGAACCAGCACCGCTCCCCATCGCCGCGCTGATGGTACCGGTGGCGCAGATTGCGCTCAACATTGACACGGCCGCCGGCGCGTTTAGCCCCTTTGGCAATCCTGTCCTCTTTCTGATTCTGGGCAGTCTCTTCCTGGCCGAGGCGCTGCGTAAACATGGCTTGACCCGCCGGCTGGCACTCTATGCAATCCTCCGCAGCGGCGGCAACTTTCGGCGGCTCGTCTTTGGGCTAATGCTGGTCACAGGGCTGCTGAGCATGTGGGTGTTAAATACGGCGACGACCGCGGTGTTGATCCCGGTGGCCATTACGATTGCCCAGCGGGTGCAACGGCCCGAGGATGCGCAACGGGCGCTCTGTATTCTCGTGCTCTGTATTGCTTACAGCTCCAGCATTGGCGCGATTGCAACCATGATGGGCAGCGGCGAAAATGCAATTGCCAGTGGGCTGCTCGACCAAAGTATGGCCGGTGGTTTTGGCTTTTTAGATTGGATGGTCTATGGGCTGCCCTTGGTGTTAATTCTGCTGCCGTTAAGCTGGTTTCTGCTTTTACGCGCGATTCCCGTGCCAGCCGTGGTGATCGACACCGAACCGGTACGGGAAGAGTTGGAACGATCAGGCGGCCTGAGTGGGTCGGAGCGGGAGATTCTAATCGTGCTGGCCGGCTCAGTTACGTTGTGGATTGCCGGCTCCACCATCGAAGGTTGGCTCCAATTGCCCGCAACCCTGCTCAGTAGTGCCGTGGTCGCCATTGGGGCGGTGGCGTTGCTCTCGGTGGAAGAGATTGTCGATTGGAATGATCTCAAAGGGGTTAACTGGGGTGTCTTCTTTGTGATTGGAGCCGGCCTGACGCTCGGTGAGGCGCTGAACAAGACCGCGGCGAACGCCTGGTTCGCCAGCATCCTGGCCCCCCTGCTCGAAGGGTTGCCCTATATAACAATTCTAACCATTCTAATTGTCTTGGGCTTTATCTTGACCCAGTTTATGAACAATGTTACCTTGGGAGCAATTCTGGCCCCACTGCTCATTACGTTGGGTCAAGCCAGCGGAATCGCACCGACGCGCCTGCTGTTGCCGACGATCTTTGTGCTGGCCATTGCCTATATGTTGCCGAGTGCCAGTGCGCGCATGACGCTGGTCGCGATTACCGGTGCGGTGGAAAGCAAGGAGATGATCCGCGCTGGCGTCATTGTTGGCATCCCTTCGGCAGTGGTGATTCTGATCTTCTTTTACCTGTTGAGTCTGTTTCAGTTGATCTAGTACCAGTGGATCGCAGCGCACTGTGCTTAGCTAGTCCGTGACTGGCGGCAGGTCACCCACCATGACACGCACAGTTGCAGTCTACTGCGGATACATTAGAAAGAGGGGGAACCATGCGGGTCTGGCTAATTGGGGCCGATGAGCGCGGCAGTGAAGCGTTGATTCAGCTCCAGAAAAACAAACAGGTCGAGCTTATTGTCAGCGATCCCCAAGAACGGCCCAAAGCGGTCGTTGAAGGGATTATCGCGCAAGTTGATCATGTGGAGCGCATTACCTCGGTCAACATCAATCAGAGCGCACGGCGCATCCGGCCGGATCTGATCTTAATCGACAGCAGCGCGCTCCAACGCAGTATGGGCCGCGTCAGCGGCGGCAGCGCCTTTTCCGAAGCTATGCTCGGCGAAATCGCACGCGCCAGCGAATTTCCTTGTCTTATTCTTGATTAGGGGGTAGGTAGATCAGTAAATCAGTAAGTTGGTAAATCGGTAAATCGGTAATGTCATTCATTGTTCGTGACACTACCGATTTCCTGATTTACTGATTTACCCTTCTACCACTCTACCTCCGCCCTGTCTACCCGAATCTAAACCAACCTATGCAAGAACTACCTTCACCTTCAGCTACACGGCATAATCTCGGCCTCTATCGCCTGGAAGGGTTTAGCGGCAGCCGCGACGCCCTGCTGACGCTGCACGAATGGCTCATCGGCGGCGATGACCTGCCGGCCATTGCGATTAGCGGGGAACAGGGCAATGGCAAAAGTACCCTGGCCACCGCCGTGGCCTGGAATCATTTTCATCATTTCAGTGATGGGATCGTCCGCGTGAGTGCGGCCGGGGCGAATCGCTTTCGCCTCTATGATATTGCCCGCACCATGGATAGTGTCTTTGGTACAGAATTAACCCGGTCCAGTGAGGATCGCTGGGGGATCAGCATTCTGGAACAGCTTTATCGCCGCCGCCGCCTGTTGATCATTGACAAGCTGGCCGGGGCGACCGCAGACGAACTGAATACACTGGTCAATATCATTGGCCATCTGCATGAAGCCAACGGGGCCTCACGCATTCTGCTGATCGACCGCAACTTCAGCCCGCAGATCGCCGAACTCGTCCAGTTCCAACATATCCACCTGGATGGTCTAGCCCGCGCCGACCTGCCCGAATTTATCGAAAAACGGGCACCGGCCACCGTCAAGACCACCGCGCTGGCCCATGTCGATACCCTCTTTCGCCTGAGTCGGGGCCGGCCACTGGGCTTGCGCCTGCTGCTCGGCTTGCTGCTCGACTTTAGCGTCGAGGAATTGGCCGGGTTACTCCAAAATAGTACCGATGCCGAAGCCGCGGTGCGGGTTGAGGCGCTCGTCGCCTTTGCCGTGGAAAATTTTGCCGTCTTTCAGCCCCAGGTTGGGCCCCTGTTGGAGCGGCTCGTGAGTGCCGCCGGCGGGGCCTCCTTTACGGCGCTGGAACAACTCTTCTGGGCCGATCTGGGCAGCGCCGATGAGCTACAAACGACGTTGGCGGCGCTCACCGCGCGGGGTTTAATTGAATATGATCTCTATCGCGGCCGCGTGGTGCTCCATCCCCTCATCCGTGGCTACCTGGAACAAAATGCGATCATGTTGGGCGAAGCGTGGGAGCGCCACCATGCCCGCTACTATCTTCACTATGCGCAGCAATATGTCGCCCTACCGATTGAACGGTGGCACGAAGTTGACAGCGAATGGGGGAACATCTATCGCGGCGCCGACTGGTGTTTTCAGCGAATCCAACGGCTATGGGCCAAAGAGCCGCTGGCCCTGCTGGCCGATCAACAAGTGGTGGCGCAGCGGACCACCAAACAGCCGCTGCCCATCCCAGCCGATGAGCCAACGGCGCGTGATGATCTACGTATGACGCGTGACTACACGGTTGCGCTGGCCCACTATGCCTTTTGGCGCCATCCGCCAGGGATTGAGAATTGGTTGGCCGCGGGTGCGGTCGCCGCGATCGCCCTCACTGATCTTAGCGACTATGCCTGGCTCTTGATGAATATTGGCCGCCAGCGCTTCTTCACCGGTGATGTCCAAGGGGCCGTGCCCTGGTTGGAGCAGGCGCAAACGATCTTTGATGAACGCGATCAGTTAATGGATCTGGCCTATGCGCTGACCGATCTGGGTACTTCCTATCGGGTCCTCAGCGAAGCGCGCCGTGCCCTCACCTATTTTCGGGCCGCGTTTGATTGTGTGGCCCAGCTAGGCGATCAACAAGCGTTGGCAACCGCGTATATGAACCTGGGCAGCGCCTTCTATGGGCTTAACAATCCCGAGCGGGCCCTACAAGAACATCGGAAAGCGTTGCGGATTGCCCTGCGTCTGGATGAAGAACGGATTGCCGCCAGCGCCTACAATAATATGGGGCTGGCCATGGAAAATATGGAGCGCTATGAAGAGGCGATCAACGCGTATACCTATGCGCTCAATATCTTCCAACGCATTGACGATCTCATTGGCATTAGCACTTGCTACAACAACCTTGGTTCGGCCTGTTATGCCCGTGCCGATTTGGCCCAAGCGCTTTCCTGGTACGAGCTCGATTTGGCCCTGGGCGCCAAGCGCGGGGTTTGGACCGATATGGCGGCGACGCTGCACAATCTGGGCCATGTCGCGCTGGAACAAGGCGACCAAGCGCGCGCAGTAAGTTATTTTGAACAGAGCCGTGACCTCTATGCGGCCTTTCAGCTTGAAGAGTACATGGAAGAAGAAGCGGAGATGATTGAGTATTTAAAGCAAACAAAACTCTAACAGATCACTTGCGCTAAATTAGCATAAAAGCGCCAAAATTAAGCGCATCAGCACAAATCCAAAATTTGCACAGACTTTGCAAGTAGGGTATTATTTACCACATTAGCACTCTCGATGGCAGAGTGCTAATTTAACAGGGTTTTTATAGAGTGTTTTAGCAGAGTGTGCAGTAGAGTGCTAAGTGCTAAAGTTTGGGATGCTAAAGTTTTGGATGGTAGGCAACCCAAAAATTCAAATCGTACTCCGTTTTGTTTGTAAATTATACAACATGACTCAATATGCTTCAAGCTAGGGAGGTCAAACTATGAATCTGAAACCGCTTGGCGATCGCTTGGTGATTAAGCCACTGGAACAGGAAGAACAGACCACATCCGGTATCTTTCTGCCCGAAACCGCCAAAGAAAAGCCCCAACAGGGTAAAGTGATCGCCGCCGGCCCCGGTGCCCGCAAAGAAACTGGCGAACGCGTGGCCATGGACGTTAACGTCGATGACACCGTGCTCTATGCCAAGTACTCTGGTACCACCATTAAATTGAATGGCGCCGAATACCTGATTCTCAAGGAAACCGATGTGTTGGCAATCGTAGAGAAATAATTCTCTGCGCGCTGACATACGCAAATTGCGGTTGTTGTGAAAAGAGTACGCTTGACTATTGTTGTTCTTGTAGTGAAAGCAGCGCCCGTTTTCAGACAAAGCGCATGGCAAGTCCAGTAACTCCCCCCTAATTTTTCAAGGAGCGAAAAGAAATGGCAAAGCAAATCGTCTTCGAAGATGCTGCGCGCAAACACCTGCAAGCCGGTGTTGATGCGTTAGCGAATGCAGTAAAGACCACCCTCGGGCCAAAGGGCCGCAACGTTGCCCTCGACAAAAAATGGGGCAGCCCGACCGTCACCCATGATGGTGTGACCGTCGCTAAGGAAATTGAGTTGGCCAACCCCTTCGAAAACATGGGTGCCCAACTGCTCAAAGAAGCGGCCACCAAGACCAACGATGTGGCCGGTGACGGCACCACGACCGCCACGGTGCTCGCCCAGGCCATCGTCAACGAAGGTCTGAAGAATGTGACCGCCGGTGCCAACCCCATGCAGATCAAGTGGGGCATTGAAGCCGGTCGCGATGCGATCGTCAAGGCGCTGAAAGAAATGGCCACCCCAGTCTCCGGCAAAGCCGGCATTTCGCAGGTTGCCACCATCTCCGCCGCGGACAAGCACATCGGTGATCTGATTGCCGAAGTCATGGACCGCGTTGGCAAAGATGGCGTCATCACCGTCGAAGAGAGCCGCGGCCTGGAATTTGAGACCGAATATGTCGAAGGGATGCAGCTTGATCGCGGCTACCTGAGCCCCTATTTCGTCACCAACTCCGAGCGCATGGAAGCTTCTATCGATGATCCCTATATTCTGATCACCGACAAGAAGATCAGCAGCGCCCAGGACATCGTGCCTGTGTTGGAGAAGCTGGTTCAGATTGGCAAGCGCGAAATGGTCATCATCGCCGAAGATGTCGACGGTGAAGCCTTGGCCACCCTCGTGCTCAACAAACTGCGCGGCATGATCAACGTGCTCGCGATCAAAGCCCCTGGCTTTGGCGACCGCCGCAAGGCGATGCTGCGTGACATTGCCATCCTCACCGGTGGCCAGGTCATCACCGAAGAAATCGGCCGCAAACTTGACAGCGTTATGCTCGAAGATCTGGGCCGCTGTGACAAGGTTGTCAGCACCAAGGACGACACCACGATCGTCGGCGGCGCTGGGGCCAGCGATGCCATTCAGGGTCGCATCCGCGAGATTCGCGCCGAGAGCGAAAACAGCACCAGTGATTACGACCGCGAGAAGCTGCAAGAACGTCTGGCCAAGTTGGCCGGCGGTGTGGCCATCATCCGCGTCGGTGCTGCCACCGAGACCGAACTGAAGGAAAAGAAGCACCGCGTCGAAGATGCCTTGAGCGCGACCCGTGCCGCCGTCGAAGAGGGCATCGTCCCTGGCGGTGGTGTGGCGTTGATCAATGCCATCCCGGCCCTGGACAGCATCAAGCTCGAAGGTGATTCCGCCACCGGCGTGCGCATTCTGCGCCGCGCCCTGGAAGAACCAATGCGCATGATTGCCCAGAACGCCGGCCTTGACGGCCCCGTTGTGATCGAAAAGGTCCGCGGTCTGCACGGCGAAGGCAAGAAGACCACCGGTTACGATGTGCTTGGTAACGGCTATGTTGACATGCTCGAAGCCGGCATTATTGACCCCGTGAAAGTTACGCGCAGCGCAGTCGAAAATGCCTGCTCGATCGCGGCGATGATTCTGACCACCAGTGCCTTGGTGACAGACATCCCCGAACCCGAGAAGGCCCCAGCCGGCGGCGACGGCGGCATGGGCGGCATGGGCGGCATGATGTAAATCCAAACATTGCTCATTTGGGCAAATGTTTGTAGAATAGGAGCGGCTCCGCGGAGCCGCTCCTATTTTTGTTATACGAGCATCAGGTGACAGTCACTGGCCATCAACACTTTCGCAGGACCAAATTTATGTGGCCAGTGACTGTCACCTAACCGTAACCATTTTCAATTCTCCATTAACCATTAGAAAGGTTTCTTCATGTCTTTGCCTTCTCGCGCAGAAGCCTACACCCTGCTCTGTGAATGGGTGGAATCGGAAAGTTTGCGCCGCCACATGTTGGCAGTGGAAGCCGCGCTGCGGGCCTATGCCCGCCATTTTCAGGAAGATGAAGAGTTGTGGGGCATCACCGGGCTCTTGCATGACCTGGATTACGAGCGCCATTCAAATATGGATGACCTGGAAAATGGCCATCCGCGCACCGAGTTGCGCCTCTTTCGCGAACGTAACTATCCCCAAGCGCTGATCCATGCGGTTGAGGCCCATGCCACCTTCTTGGGTGTCCCCAGTGAATCGCTGCTGGATAAGACACTGTTGGCCTGCGATGAGTTAACTGGGTTGATCCAAGCCAGTGCCTATGTCCGCCCTGATCGCGATCTGCGCAATGTCGAGCTGAAATCTGTTAAAAAGAAGTGGAAAGACAAAGCCTTCACCGCAGCCATCGACCGCACCGAGAACATGCACTTTATCGAAGCGCTGGGTGTCCCCTTCGATGAACATGTCGAACGGGTGCTCGAAGCGATGAAAGGCATTGCCGGTGATCTGGGCGTGGATGGCAAGACAGCCTAAGCACGAATGCGGTCAGCAGGCGCCGGCGAGACGTTGCAACAGTGCGGCTTTGCGACTTTGTACCAGCACCGGGCGACATAAAGGCTCGAACAAAGTTCATAGGCAGCTTGTCAAATTTTTGTCATTGTCACACTTGCACTACAATAGCCCGTATGAAATCACCTGCCGCTTGTACGCTACTCGCCAACGGTCTGATCGCTGCCCAGCAGACAAGGGTTGGCCTGCGCCAGCTCGCGCCTGATCGTTTGGCAGTACGCGTACAAACACAAGCAGTGTTGACGCGCAGCGCATGGCTGCGGCAGCAAGGGCAAGCCGTTATCCATGGTGCCATTGTGCTCAATGCGCGACGGGCTTGGCCAGTTAGTAGAGAAGTGGACCTCGATTTGATTGAACCCATCTATCGGACCCGCAGCAAACACTTCAAGCAGCAAGAAAAGCAGCAAGAAGTGAAGTTGGTGAAAGGCATTGAGTAAAGGGTGGCGATTGATGTCGATTGATTTTGCGCAGTTGCGTGTCGCACTCGTCCACGACTGGCTCAACCAGATTGGCGGTGCCGAAAATGTCCTCGAAGAGTTGGTGACGCTCTTTCCTGGTGCGCCCATCTATACCAGCATGTATGCACCGGCGCAGATGCCCGCCAACTATCGCACCTGGCCGATTCATACCAGTTTTATGCAACATCTGCCTGGCGTGGCCGCCCACCATCAAGCATATCTGCCTCTATATCCAGCCGCCTTTGGGCACATGGATCTTAGTGGCTATGATTTAGTCTTGAGCAACAAAAGTGGCTTTTGTCATGGTGTACAGACCAAAGCCAACGAACGCAAGGCGCTGCATGTCTGTTACTGCCTGACCCCAACCCGCTTTCTCTGGCTCTATGACCAATATCGCGAACGAGAGCAGATTGGTGGTGGTCTGACCGCGATTTTGCGCCCGGTCCTCAGTTTATTGCGGGGATGGGATTGGCAGGCCGCGCAGCAAGTTGACCATTTTGTGGCGATTAGTACCACCGTCCAGCAGCGTATTAAAAATCTCTATGGGCGCGAGAGCGTAGTCATCCATCCCCCCGTTGATACAGGGTATTTTACGCCCAGCCCCAGTTCCTCACGATCCGGTAGCGGGTCCAGTACACTATCGCGCTTTGATGATTATTATTTGATTGTCAGCCGGCTGATTCCCTATAAACGGATCGACCTGGCGGTGCAAGCTTTTAACCGGCTGCCACGAGAGAAGTTGCTGATCATTGGCGAAGGGCGCGATCGCGCGGCGTTGGAGGCACAAGCCGGACCGAATATCACCTTTCTGGGGCGGCAACCGCGCGCGGAGATCCGCACCTTGTTGCGCCGCTGCAAGGCCTTTCTCTTTCCAGGACTAGAAGATTTTGGCATCGCGCCCGTTGAAGCAATGAGCGCCGGGCGGCCGGTGATTGCCTATGGAGGGGGGGGCGCATTGGATACAGTCATCCCCGGCGTGACAGGTGAACTTTTCCCAGACTTACGCTGGGAGAGTCTACATGCCGTCTTAGCCCAATTTGAGCCTAGCGACTATGATCCGGCCGCGGCCCATGCCCAGGCGGAATGTTTTGGCGTGGCCCACTTCCGTAGCCGGCTGCTCACTTATCTGGCACAGGTGGTCAGCGGTGCGCCTGTGCCCCAACGGCCAAACTCGCCGCAGCATTCACAACTACAGACCACCCAATTTTTGCAGGGTGTCAAGCCAGAATCGGCGGTACCCTAAGATGGTGGAATTGCGTGACTACTGGCGGATCGTGCGCCGGCGCTGGTGGCTACCAGTTGTGTTGACGCTGCTGGTCGCAGTGATCAGCGCGATTGATTTGCGCCCCTGGCAGAGTCCCCCCTCTACCTACCGAGCGACCATGCGCTTGTTGATTGGGGTGGCACCGGCCGCGGCGGCGGATCGGACTGCGTATGATCCCTACTATTATGCGTGGCAGACCAGTGAATATCTGGTTGACGATTTTACGGAGGTGGTGCGCAGTGATCTCTTTGCCACGCAAGTCAGTACACGGCTGAGCAGTGTGGGCCTGACCATTCCAGCCGATGCGATCCAAGGCAGTTCGGATACCGGCCGCCAGCATCGCATTCTCAGTCTCACAGTCAATTGGCCCGATGCCGAGCAGTTGCGCCAGATTATGCAGGCGATTATTGCCGAGCTGGAAGAGAAGAGCACCTTCTATTTTCAACAGTTGGGCACCGATACGGCCATCATTACCTTGCTGGATGAGCCCAATCTACTCACCGTTGGGCCGACGATGCGCCAGCAGTTACTCTGGCCCTTGCGTGTCTTTTTAGGCTTTGCAGTCGGGATCGGCCTGCTCTTCTTGCTCGACTATCTAGATACATCGGTGCGCAAAGCAGATGAATTGGAAGCAATCGGATTTGTCGTCGTCGGCACGATTCCCCGGCGCTAGTGGTGCAGTCAAGTAACAACCAGTTTGCGCACCAGGCGACAATCACGGTCGGACAATTATTATCGCCTGGCAAACTTGCCGTAGAGAGCGACGGTCATCTTCATGTTATACTACGGACGACTAACCCTACCCTAACCCTCCCCTGCCATTAAGGTAAGGATGGGCCGATCTACCTCACCCCCTGGCCCCCTCTCCAAGTTGAAGAGGGGGGAGTCTGATCGCCCCACTCCGTTACGGAGCGGTTCCCAAAGGCGGGTACCCACTGGGTGCAGGGGTGAGGTGGCTTACCTTA
This sequence comes from Caldilineaceae bacterium, assembly GCA_022842065.1. The sequence continues at coordinate 95,621 of JALHQH010000033.1, read as the reverse complement.
ATGGCAGTGAGGGTTAGGATGGGGTAGCTTGGTCGTTACGATTATGGTTCTAATGCCGCGCGATATATAGAGTTAGGAAATAACTAATGACTATTCAAGAATACATTCGGATCATTCGCCAACGGGGTTGGATCGTGGTCGTCGCCGCGTTACTGGCGGCCAGCGCTGCTTTTGCCATTAGCAGCTTTCAAAAGGAACTTTATCGCGCCACGGTCTATATTAGCACCGTGCCGGCCCGGCCTGATTGGGGGCTGGGCAATACAGCCAAAGATCTCATGCGCAACTTTGCGCTCAACCTGAGCACCTATGAAAATGCCCAGGCCGCGATTGCGACGGCCAAGCTCGACCAAGACCCCAATGATTTTCTGGCCAATGTGCAGGTCGCAACCGAAGCGGATAATTTTGCCATCAAGATCGAAGCGCGCAATCCCGATGGCGAAGTGGCAAAACAAATGGCCCTAACCCTGGCCCAACTCTTTGAGGTCGAGCGCACAAATTACTACGCGCAGTTGGATAAGAGCGACCGCATTGAAGTCAAAATCCGCAGCAGCGCGATTGGTTATGACCAGATCCAACCCAAGCCGCTGATCAACGCGATTGCCGGTGGTGTCCTCGGGCTGCTCTTTGGCATTGCCGTGGTGCTGGTCTTAACCTGGCTGGAGAATGATCTGTTGCGGACCCCAGCCGCCGCAGAGCGCGCCCTGGCGTTGCCCATCCTCGGGGCGATTCCGGTGGCCGAAACGCACCATAGCCCCGCCGGTGCCCCTCCTATGCGCAACCGCCTGGGTGCGCCCAAAGCAGCATAAGTTGCGCCACGACCGGCGCGCGGTGGCATATCAGCAATGCAGATAAAACGTTTACCCTCCTTGCCAACCCTGCTCCCAGTCCTGCTTCTGGCGCTGGCAATTGTCCTTTATGCCCTCACCTATAGTTACCTGACCGTAACCCGCTATGCGGCCTTCGAGGCGCGCGCGCTTGATCTGGGCAACTTGCACCAGACCATCTGGAATACGGCCAATGGCCGCCCGTTCCAGATGACCAATCAACCCGGCACGGTTAACCGGCTGAGCCTGCATGTTGAGCCGATCCTGCTGCCGATTGCAGCCCTGTACTGGATCCATGACGGGCCAGAGACCCTGCTCATTCTCCAGTCGATTGTGGTGGCGTTGGGCGCGTGGCCGCTCTTTGCCCTGGCCCGGCGGCGCATCGGGAACGCGTGGATCGCGCTGCTGCTGGCGCTGGTCTTTCTCCTCAATCCAACGATGCAGGCCGCCAATTGGCTGGAATTTCACCCGGTGACCCTGGCCCCCACCTTCTTCATGGCCGCTTTCTACTTTTTGATGACAGGGCGCACTGGTTGGTACACGCTCTTTGCTGTGCTGGCCGCCAGTTGCAAAGAAGAGATGGGGCTACTCCTCTTTATGGTCGGCCTCTACGCCTATTTCAGCCAACAACGTCGCCGGTTGGGGCTGTTAACCATGTTGCTGGCCCCCACGTGGTCGCTGTTGGCCGTGTTGGGCATTCAACAGATCTTTGCGGATGGCAACATCCACTGGGGCCGGTATGATTACCTCGGTGAAAGTCCGCTCGACAAAGTGCTAGCGCTGCTGAGCCAACCAGCCTTAGTCTGGGCACAGTTGCAACAGGCTGATGCCTGGGGTTATCTCTACCGCCTGCTGCTGCCCGTCGGCTTTATGGCTTTGCTCGCACCGGAAGTCCTGCTGTTAGCGCTACCCTCGCTCGCAATCAACCTGCTGGCCGATTTTCCACCCATGCACCAGGTCTATACGCTGATTTATGCCGCGCCGATTGTCCCCTTTGTGATGTTAGCCATGGTGGAAGGGCTGCGGCGGCTGGGGCAGTGGCCGACGCGGGGCCGGCGGGGGCTGCTACTAGTGGGCACGGCCCTGAGCATCGGTGCCGCGCTCTACAGTCAAGTGCAATATGGCTATCTGCCGGGCGGGGGCAATTATCGCCTTTACACAGTCAGTGACCATGACCGCCACGCCGCCGCGATCATTGCCCAGATTCCCGCCGACGCCAAAGTATCGGCACAGGACAAGTTGGACCCGCACGTCGCCGGTCGCCCCACCATCTACATTTTTCCGCGCATTGATGACGCAGACACAATCTTCGTCGATGTGACGGGACCGGCCTGGCCGCAGCACCCGAATGATCTATATACGACGGTGCAAACGCTGCTGGCCGGGGATTTTGGCGTCGCGGCGGGACTAGATGGTTACCTGCTGCTGCGCAAAGACGCGCCGAACAAGACGATGCCGGTTGGCTTTTACAGTGCCTTTCGCCACGGCCCGGCGGTGACACTCCCCAGCAGCACGCCGGTGAGTATCTTTGGCGACACACTTACCCTAGTCGATCAGCAGGTAGCGGTCGATGAACATGGGGAAACTGTTGTCCAGCTCTTCTGGCAGTTAGCCGCCGACCCAGTCACCACCGATTACCGCTTCTATGTTGCCTATGCTGATCCCGAGGGCAACATTTTACACGACAGCCGCTTTTACCCCCCTGTCGCAAGTCTGTGGTATCCTACATCGTTGTGGCGACCAGGGGAGAGGGTGTTGGTACAAACGCTACCTTGGCGGCTGGATGTGGCACAATTTACGCTGTTGGTTGGCGTTTATCAGGGAGAAGATGGCTGGCAAAATGGCCAACGGGCAGCGCTGACCAACGGGCCAACGCCAGAGCGGATCCATTTGGAGAATAATAGCCTGGTGCGCGTGGCCGGCTATCAGCGCACGCCAGATGGGTGGCTAGCCGTTGACACGCGCCCACTGGCACCGACGCAAACACGCCAGGTAACCTTTGGCGATCTGATCGATCTCACTGGTATTACGCCGGTGGCGATGCCATCAGCCCAGGCAAACACGCTACGCTTTGACTTACACTGGCGGGCACCGGCGCGGGAACGGGTGCCGCTTGATTATACCGTCTTTGCCCATGTGCTGGATGAAGCCGGCGAAAAGGTGGCCCAGTTGGATTGGCAGCCCCATGATCAGCTCGGCCCGCGCCCGATGACGACTTGGATCGAAGAAAGTGAATTGATCGATCCGGTTACGATTGTGTTGCCGACCACGTTGCCAGCAGGGAACTACCAGGTAATCCTGGGCGTCTACAACTGGCAAAGTGGGGAGCGGCTGGCAGTACAGGAAGAAAACAGTACAGCCGACGATGTCATTACGCTTTTACGCTTTACGATTCCCTGAAATATCTGCAAAGAAATTGTCAACATGGCGTAATGTTTGCGAACCTTTTTTACGGTATACTAAGCGCGGTCGGCGTAAAGGTGTACAACAAACCGACGAGATAACTATGGCAAATCTGATTACATTGACTAACCCACAAAGCTCAGTAGCGGAAGCCTATCAGAGCCTGCGTACCAATATTGAGTTTGCCGGCCTGGAAAAGCCTTTGCGTACCCTGCTGGTAACGCCAGTCGACCAAAGCATCGACAAAAGTATCGCCATTGCCAACCTGGCCGTGAGCATGGCGCAGGCCGGGGATCGCGTCCTGTTGGTCGATGGTGATCTGCGGCGTCCTCAGCAACATGAGATCTTCGGGGTAGCGAACAGCCGTGGGCTGGCCGATTGGTTAACGGAAGGTGGGGCACCACCGATCCAAGCCACCAAAGTAGAACGGTTACAATTGCTGACCGCCGGCACCGTGCCGGCCAATCCCATTGCCATCCTGGGGCACCATCGGCTGGAAGAGGTACTGGCTGAGCTGATCACACTGGCGGATTATGTGCTCTGCGATGCGCCACCACTGCTGGCCGTCACTGATGGGGCTTTATGGGCGAGCAAGGTGGATGGCGTACTGGTGCTGGTTAATGCAGGCAGTACCCGGCGTGAAAATGCCGTACGCGCCCGCACTATCTTGGAAAAGGTGCAGGCACGCATTATTGGTGCAGTGCTGCTCAATGTCGATCGCGATGCGGCCATGTCAGGTTATCATCCATAAGACAGTCATATAGGACATTCGCAACGACGGAAGAGGGAGCATCATGAAGGGTATTATTCTTGCGGGCGGCCATGGGACACGCCTCTATCCACTGACGATTGGCATCAGCAAACAGATGTTGCCGGTCTATGATAAGCCAATGATCTACTATCCGCTCTCCATGCTTATGCTGGCCGGGATCCGCGAGATTTTGATCATCAGCAGCCCAGAGATGTTGCCCATCTTCCGCACCATGTTAGGCAATGGTAGCCAATGGGGCCTTCGCCTAGAATATATCGAACAAGAGCAGCCGCGTGGGATTGCCGAAGCCTTCATTCTGGGTAAAACCTTTATTGACAATCAACCAGTGGCGCTGATTCTGGGCGACAATATTTTTTACGGCCACGGGCTGCCCAAGCAACTGCAAGCAGCGGCGCAATTGCAGCAGGGCGCGCTGGTCTTTGCCTATGCCGTGAGAGATCCCGAACGCTACGGCGTGGTCGAATTTGATCGGGAGACGGGCAAAGCGCTCGGGATTGAAGAAAAACCCAAAGCGCCCCGCTCGCAATATGCCGTACCGGGCATCTATTTTTACGATAACCAAGTGGTGACGATTGCAGAGAATTTGCAACCATCAGGCCGCGGCGAGTTAGAAATTACTGATGTCAATATGACCTATCTGCGTAACGGTGCGTTACAAGTCGATGTTATGGGGCGCGGGGTTGCCTGGCTCGATGCCGGCACCCATGAATCGCTGTTGCAGGCCTCAACCTTTGTGCAGGCGCTGCAAGAGCGACAGGGCTTAATGATCTCCTGCCCGGAAGAGATCGCTTTTCGCTTGGGGTATATCAATCGCGCCCAACTGATCGCGCAGGCAACGCCAATGAAAAACAACACCTATGGCAGCTATCTGCTCGCCTTAGCCGAAGAGGTGGGCACGCCAATATTTGCGGATGAGGTCGTCTAAGTGAGGGGCAATCGCCATGGCTAGCGCGGTGCAGCATGTTGGAGCGAGCACGGCAAAAACGCTCCTTTCGGCCCCGGCCTTGGCCGTTGCGTTGCGCGCGCTTGCGCCCGATCGATTTCAGTTGCCACCGGCGGCAGCGCTCAATGATCGCTGGTTGCCACCCATGTATCGTGTCCGCAGCGATGATGACGAAGCCCAAGTGGAATCGGCCACACGGATGATCGGGGAGATTGTTGAGCGCCTACGACGGCTCACGGGCGCGTATAGCGAATGGCACGATTTTGACGCCCCCGCCTATTTTGACTTGCCGGCGGCGAGCACGGCAACGTTGGTCCGCGTAGTGGAGCGGGTGAGCACGGTCCACGTGCTCTTTTACACCGACCCATTATTGCCGGCTTTTCAGACCGCGCTTAATTTCTGGGCCAGCGAAGTAATGCCCGCCTATGCCACCCACGAGCACAGCCCCAACCATTACCGCCACTTCTGGGAAGAAGTACAGCCAACCATGGCGACGCATTGGGCACGGCTGGTACAGGTGTTAACAGGCGTACGCGGTCGGCTGCTGGAAGATATTGGTTTTTTGACAACCAGTGGGGCGCAAGATGAGCGGCTGCGCTGGCAACGGCAGTGGCGTAGTGCCACCGCACCGGCCTTTAACGGCACGCTGGCACCCGATCTAACGAGTGTACCCACGCTCACCCTGGCGCTCGATTTCGGTTTGCCAACCCATCGCCAACCCAACCGGCTCCGCCGCCTCCGCCGCAGTCGCGAGCGCCGTCACCTACGGCGTCGTTTTTGATTGGGTACTCAGGTGCGTCGCACTGTCCAGTGAGAAGTGGATCGGAAGAGCACTATTTGGACAGTGCGACGCACCTGAATGGTTACATTACCGATTTACGGTTCACGTTTTCCTGAAAATATCTTGTGCAGTAAAAACAGAAGGAGTCAATGTGCAACGGATTCTGGTTGCCGGCGGGGCCGGCTTTATTGGGTGCAACTTTGTGCGCCTCATGTTGGAAAAATATCCGGACTACGCCATCACCGTCTACGACAAGCTGACCTATGCCGGGCGGTTGGAGAATTTGCAGGATGTTGCCGAACGTTATGGCGAGCGCTACCACTTTGTACAGGGCGATATTTGTGACGTAGCGCGCGTCGAAGAGACACTCCGCGCCCACGACATCGACACCATCGTTAACTTTGCCGCCGAAACCCACGTTGACCGCAGCATTCTTGACCCTGAAGCCTTTATTCGCACCGACGTACATGGCACCTATGTCCTCTTGGAAGCGGCGCGTAAGTTCGGCAAGTTGCGCTATCACCAGATCAGTACCGACGAGGTTTACGGCCACATTCACGGCGATCATCGTAGCCTGGAGGACGACAATCTGGCACCCCGCAGTCCCTATGCCGCCAGCAAGGCCAGCGCCGATCACTTTGTCAACGCCTATTATGTCACCTACGATCTGCCGATCACGATCTCGCGTGGGGCAAACAATATTGGTCCCTATCAGTATCCGGAGAAGGTGATTCCGCTTTTTGTCACCAACGCGCTCAAGGACATGGCCCTGCCCGTCTATGGCGACGGCCAACAGATGCGTGACTATCAACATGTGGTGGATCACTGCGAGGGGATCGATCTGGTGCTGCATAAAGGCACCTTGGGCGAGATCTACAACATCGGCACCGGCAAAGAGATGAGCAACCTGCAGATGGTCGAAATTCTGCTCGACGAGTTGGGCAAACCCCGCAGCCTGATTCAACATGTCGAGGATCGGCTGGGCCATGACCGGCGCTACTGCATGAACGTCAACAAACTGATGGCGCTCGGCTGGGAGCCGGATTATACTCACGAAGAGGCGATCCGCGCCACCGTGCGCTGGTATGTGGCGAACCGCTGGTGGTGGGAACCGATCCGCAACGGCGAGTTCCGCGAATATTATCAGCAGGTTTATGGTAATCGCAAGGTATTGGCGTAAAAGTCAAAGCAAGCTAGGACAAGCAGCTAATCAAAAAGGGGTGATGCCACAAGGGGAAGATTTTCCCCTTGTGGCGTCACCCCTTTTGAGTTTTTGGGCAGCCGTGCGGCTAGCCGGCCACACAGAGGGCCAACGCATGTAAACCCAGCACCACATATTCCTCGCGTACGGTCGATGCATCGACTAGTTCCGCAGCACAAGCCTCAGCCAGCGCAGCACAGATATATTCACAGCCTTCCAAGGGCATGGCCTGCAAAAGTGCACCCAACCCGTGCGCACCCGCCAGCAAATCTTCTTGGGCAAAGGCTTGGGCGGCCGTTTCAAGTTGGCGTACTAAGTCCTTTTCATGTGGATAGCTTTGGGCGAGCCGCCGCTTTAGTTTAGTCAACGCTTGTGCGAACGGTGTGCCGGGAGCGCTACGTGTATTGCGCCAGAGTTGGATGAAATATTTTTCATCGCCGATAATGCGAGCCAAGGCCAGGGCAACTTCCCAACGCATCTCTTCCTCTTCACTGCGCGCCAACAACGGCAGCAACTGAAAAGTCGCCTTGCTGACACGCAGATTGCCCAATGCCGAGGCATAGGCCAGCAACAACCCTTCATCACTTTCGGTGTCCAGCCGCGCCAACAAGATGCGCACCGCACGTTTATCGCCCAATGTGCCCAACGCGCGAATACAATGGGCCTGCACCGATCGGTACGGCGAGTCGAGCCCTTTGCGCAGCGGTTCAATGGCACCCGAATCGCCAATCCGACCCAATGCCCAGGCAGCCAGCACACTTAAGGCCGGGTTTTTACCGTGGAGAATACGGGCCAGGGCCGCGGTCAGTTGCGGATCGGGCTTGAGCCGTGCTGCCGCCTGGATCGCTTCAAAACGGACATTAAAACGCGGGTCAGTAAGGGCTTCGAGCAGTTCGTTGATCGCCAGGGTGCTGCGTGCTTGCCCCAGCAGTTCGGTCGTGCGGACGGTGGCATGCTCACCGGCGGCGCTATAGTATTTGACCAACGAGGTCATCGCCATGAAAGGGTTGCCGCGCATAAAGTGGCCGGCAAATTGGCCCATGCTGACGGCGCTATCACCGCGGATGGCGGCTAACAAGAAGATGCTCAGGAAGGGGGCCACAATTGCTAGTACAAAGAGCGGGACATAGGGATCCAGCGTAATCAACCAAAACTCACCGGCCATATTACGCCCATAGTCGAGGATCCAGCCGCCGGCCAGTTGGCTGATCCCGGCGGTAATCCCGGCCCAGGCAAACCAGATGGCCAGGTAGTCCATGTTTTTCTCTTTAGGCACCACGCTACCAAAGAGCAGGCGGGTCGCCCCGATGCCCCAGCCCAGATTGGCCAACCCTTGGGCAAAGGAGATCGCCAACGCCAGGTAGAGCCCCCAGGCGCTACCCCGCGGCATAAACCACCAGAAGAGCGGCATGATCACAAAAAGTCCAACCCCAGTCAACATGACGGGGCGACCACCATAACGGTCGGAGGCCCAGCCCCAAATATAGCTAGAGACGATGGTACCGATCAAGCCACCCATCTGCACAAAGATCGCGCTGCCCGAGCTAAGCCCGACCTGTTCTTGAAGATAGAGCGGCAAAAACGAGGCGATTGGCACGGTGCCCAGGGTGATCAGGGCCAAGCCGATCAGATAGCGTAGAAAGTCACGGTCGTGCAGGGCTTCGCGCAGGTTGCGCCGACCGGCCGCATGTTTGGGGTCAGCATCCAGTGGCGCACCACCAGGGATAAAAACTGCACACCAAGTTGAGAAGAGGCCAAAGATCACGCCCGCACTAATTAGCACCATAAAACCAAAGAGACTGTCGGAGGTTTCGATCACCCAGCCGGCAATGAGCACGGAGATCACGCCAACCAGTGCGGTGGCAATATTACTCCACGCCGAATAGACGCCACGCACCGCGTTGGGTACAAATTCTTGATACCAGGGATAGTAAGCGGTCTCTTCGACCGTGCGGAAGGTGGCAAAGAGTCCCACCACCAGCGCCACGAAAGCAAAGGCCGCGCCCCCACCCAAGGTGGCCACCACCCAGGGCGTTAACAGTAGTAACGCAGTGACAACTTTGCGCAGGCCAAAAAAGAGAATAAAGGTGCGCTTGTAGCCATAGCGGGCGGCCACCGGCGCGATGACAATGGCCAACAGATTGGCAAAGGGAATCAAAGCAAGAATAAAGCCGATGTCCGATTTACTCAGGGCCAGCCGATCCAGAAAGATCACAAAGGCTGAGCCGAAAAAGGTAAACTGGACATAGACCGTATTGGCGGCATTGAGCAGCACGCTCCAACGCATCCCACGCAATTTATCGATCATAGTTGGCACAGAGCCATTGCCGACACCGCTCGGCTCGGGGCCGGCTGGCAGCGCTGTTTCTTCACGGGCAGCCGCGGGGTCCAGTGCGGACTTGGCAATCGGTCTTTCAGCATTGCCCGGCCCAGTTACTTGTTGTGCAGTTGTCATTCGCGCGCCGGTGCGGCGCGCGGCACTCTCTTGATTGGCCATGAGAGATCCCTATGCATTCCAGGCTACAGCAAAAAAGGTGCTGCCAACACAAGCACGCGGTTGACAACACCTTTCCTAGACGATTTCACAATTTTACACGATTGAACGCGACAGACATTGGCGCGTCAAACTAACTATTCTGTCAGGATATCAAAGAGCACTACTTTCGGCAAATTTCCCACGCGGTCGCCCGGACGCCCCTACCTCAGCGCGCAGCCACAGCCGGACGCGTCTGCCAGGTTGCGGTCGCTTCCTGAAAGGCATAGGCCAGTTGCAAGACACCAAAGTCATCCTCGTGGCGACCGACAATCTGCACCCCCACTGGTAATCCTTCGGGCGTAAAGCCACAGGGCATGGAGATCGCCGGCAACCCAGTCACAGTGATGAAATAACAGGACTTCATCCAGTCGATGTAGCTCTCCATCTGGACGCCGTTGATCTCGGTGATATATTCTTGCGTCACCGGGAAAGGGGGCACCTGGCTGACGGGGAGGATCAGATATTCATAGGTTTCCATAAATTCACGGACGCGATGATAGAGTTGCGTGCGCTTCATTTCGGCGCGGCTTAGTTGGGGGGCGGTGAGTTTCTGCCCTTCCTCGGCATTCCAGATCACTGTCTCTTTGATCTGGTCGCGGTGGCTGGCAATTAGGTCAGTAAAACCAAGCTCAAAGGCCCACGCACGCAAAACTTTGAAGACTTCATCGGCATCGCTAAAATCAGGTTCGCCCTCTTCCACCTGACAACCTACCTGTTCAAAGGCGGCGCGTTGGCCGTCAATCACCGCCGTCACCCGTGGGTCAACCGGAAAACTGCCCAGGTCGCGACTCCAGGCAATGCGCGTGCCCTTAAAATCGCGTCCAAGGGGTCGTGCAAAAACCGAGCCTGGTTCGCGATTGGCAATCGGCGAGCGGGGATCAGGGCCAGCCAGCGCTTGCAAGAGTAAGGCCACATCCTGCACCGTGCGCGCCATTGGTCCTTTCACCGAGATGGGAAACCAGCCCATGCTGTTGGGCCAGACCGGGACCCGTCCCGGCGAGGGGCGAAAGCCAACAATGTTGCAAAAGTTGGCTGGGTTGCGCAGCGAGCCACCGGTATCACTGCCATCCGCAATCGGAATCATGCCACAGGCCAGGGCCACCGCAGCCCCACCACTGCTGCCCCCACAGGTTTTGGTGGTATCATAGGGGTTGAGGGTCGCGCCAAAGACTTTGTTAAAGGTCTGGGAACCGGCACCAAATTCAGGTGTATTCGTCTTGCCGATGGTAATCGCGCCGGCCCCTTGTAAGCGGTCGATGATCAGGGCGTTGGTCGTGGGTATATTATCCTTGAAAATCGGCGAGCCCATCGTTGTGCGCATGCCTTTGGTTTCGACCAGATCCTTGTGGGCGATGGGCAGACCATGCAGCGGGCCAACCTGGTCACCACGGGCAATGGCCGCATCGGCCGCTTTGGCCCCGGCCAGGGCGCGGTCGGGATCAAGGGTAACAATTGCATTAACAACGGGGTTGACGCGGTCAATCTGGGCCAGATGTGCCGCCATCACTTCCTGTGCCGAGAGTGCTTTGGTGCGAATCGCATGGGCAAGATCGGTGGCAGTGCGAAAACAGAGTTCAGTCTTAGACATTAGATGGCCCTTTCTTGTGCTTGTCGTGATGATCAGAGCTAAATGTATACAGCTATCATGATTGAATTGTCAACCTTTTGTTACAAATAATGGGAGTATAAATTACCAAAGTCCCCAACCTAGCCCCGTAAGATTAACTGCCATTGCATCATTTTGAATCGGTAAGAATTTACGCAGGTTACGTAGATCATCATATTCGATCAAATCGACAAATGCCGATTTTCAGGATGAGCCAAACAAAGTTAGACACGGCTTGCCAATATTTCTAACGTTGTTTGGTGGTTATGAGCCAGTTAGAGACGAGTGCATGCGTAACTTTCTGCTTATCCCTACGTCAATCTCTTTGATTTCTTACTATCATCAGCCACAGAAAGTGAATCGCCGATGGCGCGTATGACCTATTATCCCCCACAACGCCAACGGCTACGTCAATTGGGTTTATCAACAGGCATTCTCCCGCCAGGCCCCGACAATGCCATTACCGATGTTGCCGGCGTCCACGTCGGCCACGTCACCATAATCGAAGGCGAAGCAATACGGACTGGGGTAACGGCGATTTTGCCCCACAACGGCAATCTATACCAAGAAAAAGTGCCGGCGGGCCTTTGGGTCGGCAACGGCTATGGCAAGCTGATGGGCAGCACCCAAATCATGGAATTAGGCGAGATCGAAACGCCGATTGTGCTAACGAACACGCTGGCCGTACCGCGCGCGGCGGATGCCATCTTGGATTGGACCCTGGCGCAAAAGGGCAACGAAACAGTCCGCTCCGTCAATATGGTCGTCGGCGAGACCAATGATGGGTTCCTGAATGACATTCGCCGGCGGGTCATCACGCCGGCCCATGTGCTGCAAGCGATCCAAGAGGCAACCGACGGCCCGGTGGCCGAAGGGTGTGTGGGCGCGGGAACAGGGACTGTCGCCTTTGGGTGGAAAGGGGGTATTGGCACAAGTTCCCGTCAGTTGCCGCCGACCTTGGGTGGTTATAGGGTTGGCGTCTTGGTCCAATCAAATTATGGCGGCGTCTTACAGATTGCAGGCGTGCCAGTCGGCCGACTGTTGGGGCAATATTATCTCAAAGACGAACTGGCACAGGATGCAGCTGATGGGTCGCTCATGATGATTGTCGCCACCGATGCACCGCTTTCGGATCGCAATTTGGCGCGCCTGGCGGCGCGCACAGGCGCGGGGTTGGCGCGGACGGGTGCCGCCATGAGCAACGGTTCCGGTGACTATGGCATCGCCTTTTCTACGGCACCTGAAGTCAGGCGCACCGTCACAGCAGGCCAAGCGCAGCGGCAACTCAGTGAGCTGACCAACGATAGCGTCTCGCCCTTGTTTCAAGCGGTGATTGAAGCCACGGAAGAAGCAATTTACAATTCACTCTGTCTGGCAACCACCATGAGTGGCGATCAAGGGCGTATTGTGGCGGCATTGCCGCTGGATCTACTCAGCGGCCAGCAGCCATAAGATCGGTGCAACCACGCCCATTGGTGAGCAGTGGGCCGACACCTTACGTATTAATACGTATTAATATGTAGACAATAAGATAAGCAGCAAAACCTACATTATTCTTAACGTAATTCATTTAGGATAGGCAATGATTTTGGCACCCTAGCTTGTTTTGTTTGTAATGTTTTCGGCCTTTTGAATAGACAATTGACCGAGAATTAACTTTACAAAGTATTTAAAAGCAGTAGATTTTATCATCTTTAATCAGCCCATCTAATTGATCGAGGAGCAAATCATGTTAAAGAAGTTAACCGCAGAATTTATCGGCACCTTTTGGCTGGTGCTAGGTGGCTGTGGCAGCGCTGTATTGGCCGCCGCATTTCCAGATGTTGGGATTGGCTTGTTAGGCGTTTCTTTGGCCTTTGGCTTGACGGTGTTGACCATGGCCTTTGCAATTGGCCATATCTCCGGTTGCCACCTAAATCCTGCGGTTTCGGTTGGTCTTTGGATTGGGGGACGTTTTTCCGCCAAGGATCTGGTACCCTATATCGTCGCCCAAGTGGTCGGGGCAGTGGCCGGGGCTGGGGTTTTGTATCTGATCGCCAGTGGGCAGGAAGGTTTTTCGCTAGCCGGCGGCTTTGCCTCGAATGGCTATGGCGAACATTCGCCCGGTGGCTACACGATGATGGCAGCGCTGGTGGCAGAAATTGTCATGACGATGATGTTCCTCTTCATCATCATGGGCGCAACCGATAAGCGCGCCCCACAAGGCTTTGCCCCCATTGCGATTGGTTTGGGCTTGACCTTGATTCACCTGATCAGCATTCCGGTGACCAACACTTCGGTCAACCCGGCACGCAGCACCGGTGTGGCGCTCTTTGTTGGTGACTGGGCGGTTGGGCAGTTGTGGCTCTTCTGGGCAGCACCAATCATTGGGGCTGTGCTGGGCGCGTTGATCTATCGCTTTATCAGTGATAGCCAGAAATAACGCGCAATCAGTATCCATTCTGTTTGCGGCGGGCGGTTGATTAGTTTGGTGAAAACCACCGCAACGGCTCGCTAAACCACAAAAATCCGATCTTTGATCACAAACGCGCCTTATCGCCGGCCAACTAACCGTTGGCCGGCGATAAGGCGCTTTTGTGATCAAGCGTCAGGGTATCGTCCCTTGATCATTACGAATAGGGCTTACGCAATTGCCGCCGGCAACTGCGTAAGCCCTCACCAATTTGTTTGATTTGGCATGCGCTTGAATTTGCGTTATGATAATTCTCCGCCGAGATAGTGTAACCAAAACACAAAGCCTGCGTGATTGTCCGAGCCCGATCAAGACTAGGGGCTAAATAACCGCAACGGGTATAATTTATTGACATGATGTCATGACGCTCGAACCAATGAGGAGAAAATTTTATGAACAGCGGTAAGACTCTAATTGTGCTGATGGTGCTAGCCGTGGCGGCACTCATCGGCTGTACACCAGCACCAACTGGTGGGACCAGCACCGATAGCGCAGCGGATGCCCCCGCCGCCGCGCAAAAGGTTGTCTACCTGATCAACGGTGCGCTGGGTGACAACGCCTTTTACGATTCCGGCCAGGCAGGCATCGACCAGTTGGTCGCTGACTATGGCGTTGAGACACGCACGATCGAGACCAACTTTGACGCCGGCCAGTATGAGCCATCGCTCCAGGCTGCCGTTGCCTATGCCGACGTGATCTTTGTGATCTCTTATGGTTTTGAAGATCAGCTCAAAGAGATCGCCGACAGCAACCCGGACAAGATCTTTGTCAACATTGATACCGTCGTCGAGAATACAGGCGACACCATCACCTCGGTTGACTTTATTGAAGAAGAGAGCGCCTACCTCACCGGCGTGGTGGCGGCGATGACCACGCTGGAAAGCTCACTGCCTGGGATCAACCCCGAAAAGTTGATCGGTGCCGTCGGTGGTGATGTCGATCCGGTGGTCAATGCCTTTATCTTCGCCTACACGAATGGGGCCAAGTCGGTCGATCCTGAAATCCAGGTCGAAAGCGTCTTCCTCGGCAGTTGGGAAGATACCGCTAAGGGCAAACAGGCCGCGCTGCAACTCTATGACCAGGGGGCGGACATCGTCTTCCAGATCGCAGCGGCGGCAGGTCTGGGCGTCTTGCAGGCCGCAGCCGAACGCGATCTCTATGCGATTGGCGTTGACACCAACCAGAACGACCTTGAACCGGGCCATGTGGTCGCCAGTGATCTCAAGGATGTCGGGCGCGCCATCACCGAGGTCTACGCTACGATTGCTGATGGCAGCTATCAGCCCGGCCAGGTGCTCGAATATGGCCTGGACAGTGGCGCGGTTGATGTGACCTTTGAAGCCCAGGAACAAGTGCTGCCACAGGCGATCATTGACCAGGTTGATGTGATCCGCCAGCAGATCATCAGCGGTGAGTTGATCGTGGAGCGGTATACGGGGGAATAAACGGAAGAAACGGCGTCAGACAAGTCAGCTGAAGTGAGACCGCAACTCACCAAGGAGGTACTAATGATGGCCGGCGTAACATCAAGATTATCACGCAAAGATTTAAAGTTCATGGCTGATGATATTGGGCGTGAGCTAGTCGCTTTTATGAATCCTAAAGATCTGCTGGAAGTCATCAACCCAAAAGACGTATTAGAGGTGATGGACCCAAAAGACATATTAGAGGTGATGGATCCTGAAGACCTGCTGGCAGGTATGGATGCCGAAAAGCAACGCGATCTGCTAGCGCTTTTTAGTCCCGAAGATCGCCTGGCCGATATGAGCATTGAAGAATTGTTAAAAGGGATAAGCCCTGAAAAACAGAAAGCGCTTTTGGACTTTTTGCTCAAAACACCTTCAGCACCGACAACTGACGAAACATAAACGCATGGCAGCAACGGCCACTGAGCTTACACCCCTCATCCAAATGACCGGCATCACTAAGGTCTTTCCACCGCGAGTGGTGGCGCTGAGTGATATTACCCTTGACTTCCGCGATGGGGAGATTCACGCCATCATCGGCGAGAATGGCGCAGGCAAAAGTACCCTGATGAAGGTGCTCTATGGCCAGGAAGCGGCGACGAGTGGGACGATTACCTATCACGGTCGCCAAGTTGTCTTTCGCAATCCTGGGGCCGCGATTGCCGCCGGCATTGGCATGGTGCACCAGGAGATTCTGCTGGTCAACGAGTATACGGTCTGGCAGAATGTGGTGCTGGGGGCGGAGCCGACCGACCGCTGGGGGCGGGTTGATGAGGCAAAGGCGCGCCAGTTGGTGCAAGCAAAGATCGACGAGTTCGGCTTGCATGTCAGCCCCGACGCGCTAGTCGATGAGATCTCCGTGGCGGCACGCCAGAAGGTTGAGATCCTCAAGCTCCTCTACCGTAACGTCGATGTGCTGATCCTCGATGAGCCGACCGCGGTGTTGACGCCCCAGGAAGTGCCCCAACTTTTCGCCGAGTTGCGCCGCCTGCGTGACAACGGCCACACCATCCTCTTTATCTCCCACCACCTGGACGAAGTGCTGGCGCTGAGTGATCGCATCACCGTGTTGCGCAAAGGGCAATATGTGGCAACAGTGGCCGCCCAGGCGACGACCGAACGCGATCTGGCCGCGCTGATGGTAGGCCGTGAGATCCTCTTTCAGCCGTTGCGCACGGCACAGCAACTTGGCGCGGCGGTCCTGTCGATTCGCGATCTGGGTTATACCGATCCCACCGGGGTCGAACGTTTACAGCAGGTTAACTTTACCGTTCATGCGGGCGAAATTGTTGGCGTGGCCGGGGTCGAAGGCAATGGTCAATTTGAGCTGGTTAATGCCATGATGGGGCTAATTGCACCGACGGTAGGGTCAATTACCGTAGCAGGGCAGGAACTGACGACATTGCCTATTATCGCGCGCCGCGAGCTGGTCTCCTTTGTGCCCCAGGATCGGCGGCGCATGGGGGGCGCGGTGACCGCCTCGATCACCGAGAATATGCTGATGACCCATCACCGCCTTGATCCGCGCTTTACCACCTGGCAGGGACGGCTGCTCAATTATGCCGCAGCCGAGCGTTTCACCGATGAGGTCGAGCGTGATTTCAGCGTGGTGATGAATGACAACGGCCAGCCCTTTGGTTCGCTTTCTGGCGGCAACCAGCAGAAGATCATCCTGGGGCGCGAACTGGCGCTGGATAACCCCTTTTTACTGCTCGACCAGCCAACGCGTGGCCTTGATGTCGGCTCGATTGAGTATGTGCATCAGATCATTGTCGCAGCTAGCGAGCGGGGGCGGGCCGTGTTGTTGATTTCCGCCGATCTCGATGAGTTGTTCCGCCTTAGTGATCGCATTCTGGTGCTTTATCGGGGGCGGATCGTGGCGGATCTCGCCGCTGGGGCGACGGATGTGGCGGCAGTGGGGCGGTATATGTTGGAAGGGGCAACCGAATGACAACCGCGCCCAATGGGCTCCCGATTCGGTTGCTGATATGCAAAATCCGTTGAAACGGGTTGATGCTTGCGGGCTGAGGCGAAGATGACAAGTCAGAAGTTTCTCAGTGGTGCGCTGGGGATTGGGGTGGGACTGCTGTTAGGGGCAATCTTGATGTTGCTCCAGGGTTATAACCCGCTTACCACTTATCGCGCGCTTTTCGACTATTCGTTGGGTGGTCTTTATCCGCTGGCGACGACCTTGCGCACGGCGGTGCCGTTGATCCTCACCGGGTTGTCGGCGTCAGTGGCTTTTGCGGCGGGGCCGGTCAACCTGGGGCAGCCGGGGCAGTTGGTGATGGGCGCATTAGCAGCCACGGTCGTCGGACTCTATGTTGATCTGCCGGCCTCGCTCATGTTACCGCTGCTGTTGGCGGCAGCGCTGGCGGGCGGGGCAGCATGGTCTGGGCTGGCCGCACTTTTACGGCTGCGCTTTGGCATGAACGAGTTTATTACCACCCTGATGCTCAACATGATTGCCGATGGCTTTACGCTATGGGCCATCACCTACCCGCTGCGGGAAATTGGCTCCAACTCGACCATGACACCACTGATTGCGCCGGGCGGCTGGCTACCGGAGATCGGCGAATTTAACACGAGCATCATCGTGGCGGTGCTCGCCTTTGGGGTGATCTGGTTTGTCTATAACCACTGGACAGCCGGCTATGAGTGGCGTATGACGGGGCAGAATGCCCTTTTTGCGCGGCTCGGTGGCGTCAACATCGATAAAAACTACCTGGCCGTGATGCTGGTAACTGGTGCGCTGGCCGGGTTGGCCGGCGGGCTGGTGCTGATGGGGGGACCGCATCGTTTTCTCAAAGGACTGGGGGCCAACTATGCGTGGGACGGGGTGATGATTGCCGTGGTCGCCAACAATGGATTGGTCGGCACGGTGCTCTATGGGATCTTCTTTGCGGCGTTACAAAGTGGTGCGCTAGGCATGGAGTTGATCACTGCCGTGCCGAGTGAGTTTATCCTGGTCTTGCAGGCGGTGATCGTGCTGGTGGGCGTGGCCGGGCGGGTGATCATCGAACTGTGGCAGCAACGGCAAAGCGCACGGCGGTTGCTCATCAGTTAATAACTGGCTCCATATTACTGCTTGACGGTATTACCGTTTTCCGCTATTATACTGGCATGATCAAGTCATTCAAAGATCGGGAAACCGAAAAGATCTTTCGCCGTCAGTTCTCACGACGCTTGCCGCAAGACATCCAGCGGGCAGCATTGCGCAGATTGACCTTTCTGCACGCCGCAAAAGAGTTAAATGATCTCTATTTGCCGCCGTCTAATCGCCTGGAACCACTTGCAGGTGTTCGAGCGGGGCAGTATAGTATGCGCATCAATGAACAATGGCGGATCTGCTTTGAATGGACAGAAAATGATGCCTATCACGTCGAGATTGTGGATTACCATTAAGGGAAAATGATGCACACAGAACGAATGCCACCGGTACATCCTGGCGAAATTCTACTCGAAGACTTTATGAAACCACTGGGCTTGAGCCAATATCGTTTGGCCAAAGGCATGAATGTTTATCCGCGCAAGATTAATGAGATTGTCCAGGGCAAACGTGCGATTACAGCTGACACCGCACTGCGACTTGCCCACTTCTTTGGAACATCAGCAGAAGTGTGGATGAATTTGCAAACCCACTACGATTTAGAGGTTGCGCGCGATGAATTAGAGGAGCGCGTTGTTACAGAAGTGACGCCATACCCGCGTACGCAAAATCAGCAAATGCTCCACCCGGCATAGCCAGCAATGAACAACATTGTCACCGGTCTCATCAATGGCACCATTACCGGGGCCACCGCCATTCTCCTGGCCGCGCTGGGCGGCTCTTTTACCTATTATGCCGGTGTCTTCAACATCGCAATGGAAGGGATGATCCTGGCGGGGGCGTTTTTCGCCGTGCTGGGCTCCTACTATCTACAATCGTGGCTGCTGGGCATCCTCTGTGCAATTTTAGGGTCGCTGCTCTTAGCGCTGATCTTTATCCTCTTTGCGGTGGTGCTCGATACGGATGAATTTCTCACGGGCATTGCGCTCAACCTCTTCGCCCTCGGGGCAACCACCTACCTATTACGCCAAATTTTCGGCGTCAAGGGCGCCTTTGCCGACGCGGCGATTATCTCGATTCCACGCATCCATATCCCTTGGCTGGCAGAAATTCCAGGGATTGGGCA
Organism: Caldilineaceae bacterium; assembly: GCA_022842065.1. The sequence continues at coordinate 76,462 of JALHQH010000033.1, read as the reverse complement.
GATAATATCGGGGCAAAATCTGGTGGTCTATCTGGCGATCCTGGCGACGCTGGGCAGCGCGTGGCTGATCTTTCGCAGTCGTTTTGGATTGCGGTTGCGCGCAGCGGGATACAACGCGCCAGCGTTAACCGCCAGTGGCGTTTCCGTTGCACGCGTCCAAAGCCAGTCATTGCTGATCTGTGGGGTGCTCTGTGGGGTGGCGGGGGCCTTCTTGTCGCTGGGGTATGTGCGCCTCTTTTCCGAGAATATGTCGGCGGGGCGCGGATGGATCTCCCTGGCGGCGATTATTCTGGTCAGGGGCAACCCGTGGGGGATTGCGATTATTTCGCTGCTCTTTGGCTTTTTCGATGGGCTGGGCTTGTTGCTGCAACGCTATGGGGTGCCCTCGCAATTTACAGCGATGGCACCTTATGTGGCGACGTTGGGCGCGTTGTATGTTTATTCGGTGCGGGGGCACCGAGCACGCTTGTCAAACTGATCGTAAAACAAACAAGTTCAGTCCTGTTGCTGAAGTAGTTGGATGATCCACTGTCGATCGGCAGCTGAGAGTGGCGGTGGCGGCAGCTTACCATAATCAATCGCTAGATCGTAGCCACTTTGATCATATAATTCGTGTAGAATTTTATTGAGGGGCAACACCGGTTCCTGCTCACCAGGGCGCAGTGGAATTAAGAAGGAAGGAATGGGCTGCGGCAGGTTGAATAGATAGAGATCGGCGCGCGGGCGTTGCCAACTGCGGCTGATGACGATGCGATAGTGGCTTTGCGCGGCGTCCTGGCCAGGGGCGCTCATCGCAAACGGCTCACCTTTGCGCAAGAGATCGACTTCCACCAAACTGCTGGCGCTTGCCAACATGTGAAGCCGTTTCTGCTCGTATTGGCGACGGCCGTCTGGCGCTTCCTTATTGGTGGGCGAGAGAATTTCAATCGTGGTGATCACCTCTTGGGTTGTGGTATCGCGGATTTCCAGGTAGCGTTCGACCACTTCTTCTGGTTGCGGCAGTTCACCCACTAGCGGTGGATCGGCCACAGCAGGTTCCACAAAGGCAACAGCACTTCCCGTCCCGAACGGCGGCGGCGTTTTGGGCGCGGCAACCATGACATCTGGTTTGCCGATGAGCTCACCCTTGGGCGACATCAGTGATAAATAAGTACGCTGCTCGATGGCAACGCGATAGCGCGGGCGCAGCAACGGGGTTAAGTGCTGTTGAATACGGGTGATAAGTGCCGTGTGCACTTCCTCCCATAGACCACGCCGCTCAAGATACGGATCCATGCCTGGAAAAGGTGTTGGCATAGTACTCTCCTTAACAATCCACGATGGATTGGCAGTATCGCATAGGTTGACCCAAAGTTCTATGAAGCTAGTACAGCGCGGCCTAAATAAACCAACAGTTAACTTGGAGATTCTTCAGGGCAAAAAGCCGGGGGTGCCCCTTGGGCCCAGAATGACAGTACTATAGGCTTATTTACGCCGTTGTGTACTAGTTTATTCTACCACCTCTGGCAAACCGCTAACGGCCGGCACCATCACCCGATAGACATTCCCATAGCCCGAAACATCACTCGTAAAGAGCACGTAACTGCCATCCGGGCTAAAGCGCGGGTGGACGTGGGTCTGCTGGATGTGCATGCTGCTGCGGTGTTGGCAGAGCACCTTGGGATTGGCAAAACCGTTGCCGTCCCACTGCCAGAGGCGCACCACTTTGCCCCCATCGCCGACAATCAGCTGGAAATCGTTCGAGTGGATGTGGCCGGTGACAAAGGGAAAGTCATATTCTTGCTGTTCACTGCCGTCATAGCGCAACTGGCCAAAGAATTTGTGACCATTGGGCTTGTGGCCGTGGTAGCTGATGTGGATGCCGTCGGCGTGCCAATATTCGTGGCCGACCGTTTCGCCCGGTTCTTCACGCGGGCGCAAGGGCCAAACTTTGCCATTGTTCATATCCAGCCCCCAAATGCGGTTGTCAACCAACTGCCACGGCCCTTCATGACAAAAAGTGAGCAGATGGGGTTGGGTCGGTGAAGTGTTGACATGACCCACCCAATACTTTTCTTCCCAGACCACATCGGCGCCACTGCCATCCACGGCGACCCGCATAATGCGGCTTAAGGGCATTGCTTCCCATGTCTCGCGAAAACCAACATAACCCCGCAGCAGATCCACTGGAAAACGATCCGACATATCCTCGGAAATACTGGCGCAGACATACTTACCGTCAGCGGTGACGTTGATCATCGAGACATCAAAGCCGGTGGGCATGGTGTAAAGCACACGTTGGGCGAGCGTCGTCAGGTCGAGCGCCATCAACTTGTATTCGTGCCAGAAATAGGCTTCATTGTTCGGCGCGCTGACACAGGCGCGCAAAAACTCGACTTCGCGAGGTAGCGGCACGGGGTCCAGATCCGTTAATTGGGTGATCGCGCCGCTGGAGAGGTCGAGGCTGTAGAGATTAGTGCGGTTGTTGCGATCCGAGGCAAAGAGCAGCTTCGCGTCGTTCGCATACCAGCCCGGATTGGTGAAATAGAAGTGGTGGCTGTGTCCTTTATAGTTGGTCAACTGTTGAACGGTGACACCACTGATGGGATCTTGAAATTCCTGCCATTCGGCGGGAAAGATTTGGCCGATGCTCACGCAATGCTCCTTGTACGCCTTGTTGGTTTATTTTGCCCGCAGGCCCTGTTGGGCGAGGTGAGAATTCAGCCAGGCTGACTCTGCCTCACTCCGCGACACCGGTGGTTCTGTTATACTACACCGACGCCAGCGGCTGCTCACCGGCAAGCACCCGTTGCAAATTGGCAAAGATAAACTTACCCCGCCGCGCCCACGTATCGCGCGTCACGCCGGCGGTGTGGGGTGTAAAGAGCACGTTGTCCAGTTGCAATAGGGGATTGTCGGCGGTCGGTGGCTCGTTGATCAACACATCGAGCGCGGCCCCGGCGATCTGACCAGTTTGCAGTGCGACCGTTAGTGCGGCTTCGTCAACGACCGGGCCGCGACAGGTGTTGACCAAAATTGCATTAGACTTCATCAGGCCGAGGGTATGTTCGTTGATCAGCCCCTTGGTCGAGTCATTGAGCGGCACATGCAGGGAAACGACATCAGCGCGCTGTAACAACGTCTCCAGTTCGACTCGCGCCACCCCGAGTTCCTGCTCCACTTCTGGTTTGGCCGGGAAGGCATCATAGTAGATCACCGTCGCCCCAAAGGCGCGCAACAGCCGCGCCACCCGCTGCCCAATCTGCCCCAGCCCAATCAGGCCCACGGTCTTGCCATCGATGCAATAGGTGGTCCCCCCCGAATCGATGCCGCGCCAGTTGTTAGTCCGTACGTTGTGGTCCAGTTCGACGAAGCGGCGATAGAGGGCGAGGATCATGGCAATCGTGTGTTCGGCCACATCGAGCGCGTTGGTGCCCCCATTGTTGGCAACCGGGATACCGAGTTCTTTGCACAGCCCCAGATCCATCTGGTCAAAACCGACGCTGACGAGTTGGATCAGTTTGACCTGTTTGGCAGCGCGGATCACCGGCTCGGCAATATGGCCAGGGAAGAGGATCAAAAAATCGGCATCGGCGACTAACGCGGCCTTTTCATGGTCAGGCAAAGACATCGGGTAGGTGGTGACGTTGATCTCCGGCGGGGCCTGGTCAGCCAGCAGGGCGGCAGTGTCAGCGGGGAGACGGGTAAAGAAGATCGCTTTGGGCATGGTGGGTCCTTGATCAAAAACGTTGGTAGGTTAGGAATTCAGAAGGCGGCAATCGTCTTTTCACATGTAAAACGCAGTAGACGCGTACTTGCTGTTCATCTGAAAAGTAACGATAAAGCACGCGGTAGTCGCGAATGATTAATTGCCGAAAGTGTTCATAATCGCGCTGACCGACAAAAGGTGCAGATTCTGGGAAGTCTGCCAAACGCATGATTGCGTGTACGATGGCACGTCCAACGGTAGCGGTAAGCACAGAAAGTTGATCTAACGCTAAACGTGAGACGAGCACTTCTATATCATTCACGAAGTAGCCTCATCATGTTGCCATTTCGCTTCAAGGACAGACACAGCATCTTGTAATGATACAAATTGGCCTGAAGCAAACTGTTCTTCTGCCTGTGCAATATTGATAGCAAGCTCATTTTCTTCTAGTTCGGTTAGACGTTCTACCATTGCGTCAAAAAACTCCACACTCAATACATAGGCTGATGGTCGGCCTGCCTCCGTCACAATTAAAGGCCGCTCTTTTGCATGTTTAAGAATGATCGCCGGATCAGCTTGTAAGTCAGCTGTTGTGACAATCCAATCGGTAGTTTTCATGATTGATTCCCTGGTTATACCAACAATAACAAACGCAGAATATTGCCTAGTATATGCGATAGCAGACAAACCGTCAATGCATCGCCTTTATAGACCCTGTCGCTTGTTCCGCACATAATCCGACACATGGGTGCCATAACGCGCGACAAAGGCTTCCCGATAATCGGTACCCCGAATGATCCCGCGGCAATCCGGCGCGCCACAGGTGCAAACAAAGTCCGCCATACTCTCATTGCGGAAGGTGGCGTAATCAACCCGGATCGGCTCGTTCGGGGCAATGGCACGCCGCGTGACGAGGTTTAGACCATCAAACCAAGCGTTGGGGTCACAAGCATGGGTGAGGGGCAACCATTCCGCCGGATCTTGGCTCCAAAGCAGGTAAAGTTCGTCGGTCACAGGGATCGCATATTGGCGAAACCAGGCTTGTTCCTGTGCGTTCCACTGGACTGTCACCTGGCTTTTACTGACCAAACGCTGGGGTCGCCCTTCCAATGCTTCGATCAGCTCACCCGCCGCCAGCGGCTGAGTGGCGTACATGCCGTAACTTTGGTCGGGGTTGAGCACCACTTGCCACACTTTGCGCGTGGTCCGGTTCTTCTGCAGGGCGGCGCGGAAAATGGCATCGACAAAATGGGCATGGCCGCGCACATCATGGGTCAAAGCCAGATCGGCGCTACCCATTGCCTCTGGGGGATAAAAAACACCACAATTCGGATTGACCTCTAACAAAAAGAGCTCGCCTTGCTCATTCATGCGGATATCACAACGGCCATAACTGCTGCCGTCAACGCCAAGGAAGGCGCGGCGGCCCATCGCCTTGAGTTGCTCGACCAACAACGGATCGGTAACCGGCACACACTTCATATCCACATAACTTTCCCACTTGACACCAAAATGTTTAAAGGTTTCCCCTTCCGGGAAACGGAATTCGACGGGCAGATAGGCAATGGGATCGGCGGGATCAGCGGCATTCTCGGCGACCAACACGGTAAATTCGCGCCCGTCAATAAATTCCTCGATCAGCGCGCCGCCATAGGTATCCAGCATAATCCGCGCTTGGTGATAGAGTGCCGCTTCGTCGGTGACGCGCGAGTTAGCCGTTAAGCCAATGCTGCCATAGCCATTGTAATGTTTGACCAGCATTGGATAGCGCAGGTTACGCGCCGCCAACCCAATCCCCGCCTCATCATAGGCAAAGACCGAAGCCGGTGTGCGAACGTCCCAAAATTGACAGGCCATCTTGAGCTTTTCGCGGTTAACGGCGTAGAAAACGGCATCAGCCCCGGTGAAGGGTAAACCCAATTTCTCCAATGTCTGTACCACTTCAATGCCGGCGCGGTCTTCGTCCCACTCGCCATCACAGAGGTTGACGAAGAGATCAAAGCCCTGTTTGGCCAGGTCAAAGACCTGTTGTACCGCGGTTGCTTTGTGGATGAAATGGTGTTCACAAGTGTGGCCGGCCATGTAGCGCTGGGGATCAACCGGGATATCGACATCTTTAAAGACCGATTGTGATAGTTCGTAAGAACTATCAAGGATACAAATATGCATCATATCTTTACTCTTCACTTCGCTGGATAAAAATTATCAATTCGTTACCCTGAATTTTAGCACGGCTGTTGCAATGTGCAATTCAACTCAACAACCCGCGTACAAATCAGGCGCAGCAGTCCTATTTGCAGACGGTAAGGCACAGCGGGTTAGGGTATAATGACGAGCAAGCGCAAGCGATCTAACTATCCCAACAATGGAGAAGCGCATGGCTACATATAGTTCACTACAGGGCAAAATCGCCGTCATTACCGGCAGTACGCAAGGGTTAGGGGAAGCGACCGCGCACCTTTTTAAAGCGCGCGGGATTAGCGGCCTGATCATCACCGGCCGCAATGCCGAACGTGGGACCGCAGTCGTCAAAAGCCTGGCGGGGGATAACTGTCAGGCCTATTTCGTGCAGGCCGAACTGGACAAGATCGACCACTGCCGAAAAATCATCGCCGCGGCGGATGAGCACTTCGGCAAGCTGCATATTCTGGTCAACTGTGCGGCGTTGACCGAGCGCGGCACGATCTGGGATACCTCACCTGAACTCTTTGATCAGATGATGGCGATCAATGTGCGCGCCCCCTTCTTTTTAATGCAGGAGGCAATTAAGCTCATGCAGCGCGAGGGTATTGCCGGCTCAATTGTCAACATCTCCAGCGTGGCGGCCTATGGCAATGTGCCGATGCTCTCGCCCTATGCCGCGTCCAAAGGTGCGCTCAACATTCTCACTAAAAATGTCGCCTACGCCGTGATGCGCCGCCAGATCCGCGTCAATGCCCTGAACCTAGGCTGGATGGATACCCCTGGCGAAGATACGATTCAACGGCGTTATCACACTGATGATCCCGATTGGCTGCAACAGGCTGAAGCGCGGCAACCCTTTGGTCGCCTCTTAAAGACCGACGAAGTGGCGCGCGCCATTGCCTTCCTGGCCTCCGACGAATCGGGCATGATGACCGGCAGTGTGGTTGACTTTGATCAATCGGTGATTGGCGGTGGTGCGCAGCCAGTCCCGCCACCGATTGAGACGTGGCCGGCGGTCGCTGGCATCCGCTATGAGTAGGTGGGGAAGTAGAGCAGTAGATAAGTAAATCAGTAGATCGGTACTTATCTACCGATCTACTGATTTACCTACCTATCTACCCCAACACCTCGGGGTTGACCGGCGCCGGTGGACGCTTGCCGGCGAGCACGGCCAGCAAGTTCTCTACGGCCAGTTCACGCATGGCGCGGCGGGTTTCGTTGGTGGCCGAACCGATATGTGGGAAGCAGATTACATTGGGCAAGGTGAAGATGGGGTCGGCGGCGTCCGGCGGTTCGCTTTCCAGCACATCAAGACCGGCCCCGGCAATGGTGCCATTTTGCAACGCTTGGGTCAGCGCAGCTTGATCAACCAGGCCCCCGCGCGCCGTGTTGATCAGATAGGCCGTCGGCTTCATCTTGGCTAGTTCAGCCGCACCGATCAGATGGCGCGAACCGGCGTCCAAGTTGGTGTGCAGGCTGACAAAATCAGATTCGGCTAGTAGATCATGCAGTGGTCGGTATTCACTCTGGGGCGCGCTGGGATGGGGTGTATCGTAAATGTCATACCAGGTCGTCTTGAGACCCAATGCTTGCATCCGTCGCGTCACCTCTTGGCCAATGCGCCCAAAGCCAATTACCCCAAATGTTTTGCCTTGAATCTCCAAGCCCAACGGGGGGGCAGCTTCACGACGGGCCCAACCACCGCTGCGCACATAGGCTTCATTGGGAAAAAGGCGCAGCGCCAGGTTGAAGACGAAGCCCATCGTGAGGTTGGCGACGGCGTTGGTCAGCACACCAGGTGTGTGGCAGACAACGACGCCATGTTTGGTCGCTTCGGGAATGTCAAAGGGATCATAGCCGACGCTGGTGGTCGAGAGCACGCGCAATTTGGGCGCAGCATCAAAAAATTCGGCATCGCCGCGCACACGCGGCGTCAGCAACACCCCTTCAACGTCGTGCATCGCGGCCAGCAAATCAGCGCGTGACGCAGCGAAATCGACCAGACGCACTTCACAGGCGGCGGTCAGCTGCGCCATGAGGTCATCTTCCAGGGGAACGATTACATTAATTTTTGGTTTCCCACTCATCATTTGGTTCCTAAGGTCAGGCGTCCCGATGGGACAGGTTTGAATTAGAACTTACCTGCAATTGGGTTGTTAGCCGATTGGACATAGTCTGCTACAATAGTAACATTTAAGCAAGCGCAACAAACGAAGTGACGATAGCATAACTGCAAAAGGACAAAGTATGACTGACGCAACGGCTCAATCACCCTGGTATACCGTGAATAACGGGTCTGAAATTGCTTCTCCTGCCCTGCTGATCTATCCCCATCGGGTCGAACACAATATCCAACAGATGATCCACATGGCCGGTGACGTAGGTCGCCTCCGCCCCCACGTCAAAACCCACAAATTGCCGCAAGTCGTGGCCATGCATCAAGCCCACGGCATTGACAAACTCAAGTGCGCCACGATTGCCGAAGCCGAAATGTTGGCCCAGTGTGGCGTCAAGGATATTTTGTTGGCCTACCAGCCCGTTGGCCCCAATCAGGCTCGTCTGCTCAAATTAGCACAGAGCTACCCAGACAGCCAATTCGGCTGTTTGGTTGACAATGAAACGACGCTGGGTGAACTGGCCACCAAACTCAGCGCAACTGACTTGGTCCTCAACGTCTGGATCGACATCGATAACGGCAACAAACGCAGCGGCATCCAGCCTGGGGTTACAGCTGAAAATCTAGCAAAACTGATCAGCGATACCCCAGGCATGCGGTTTGCCGGACTGCACGTTTACGACGGCCAATTTGGCGGACTCACCCCCGAGGCCCGGCGCGCAGGGGCCGATGAGGCGTTTGCACCGGTCAAGACGATGGTAGCGCAATTGGCTGCGGATGGCCTGCCGGTGCCCAATGTGGTCGCTGGCGGGACGCCAACGTTTCCGGCCCATGCGGCACGTGAGGGGGTAGACTTAAGTCCGGGCACCTATTCACTGTGGGACGCCGGCTACACCGCGGCCTGTCCGGATCAGCCCTTTCTCTGTGCGGCGGTGCTGCTCACGCGGGTGATCAGCCAACCGGGGCTGAATCGCCTCTGTCTGGATTTGGGCCATAAAGCGGTGGCGTCGGAAAATTCGCTGGACAAACGCGTGCGTTTCCTCAATGCGCCAGAGGCCACCTGTGTTGGCCAGAATGAAGAGCATCTGGTGATCGAGTTGCCGGCAGGGCATGGCTTTGCCGTCGGCGATGTGCTCTATGGCGTGCCCTGGCATGTCTGCCCAACCGTGGCGTTACATCAAGAAGCCAATATAATCGACGAAAAGCATGATTTTGTTGAACGTTGGCCGATTGCGGCGCGCGGGCGAAGATTAACCATTTAAGACAAGCTGTGTCAAAGAACGGTCGTTTGGGTAAGTGACAAATGACCGTTCTTCGTTTAGTCTTCGTCTACCGCCTCGCCAGTGAAACGCTTTACCATAGCTTCCGAGCGATCATCAAAATCATCAGCGATCCAAATTTTACCTTTCCAGCGACCAGCACCTAGCCGTCGCGGGCTTTTATCAAAATCATAGGGAACTAGCTTCGCAACCGGTTTCCCCGCCTTGCCGATAATTACTACTTCGCCACGCAAAACTTGTTCAATCAGCTTGGAGAAGTTGGCTTTTGCGTCTGAAATATTGATGATCTGCATGACAGTTCTCTATACCGTTGTCAGCGCAACCGCCAGGCGACACGCCGCCTCAAAATCCGCCAGATCAATCCACTCCGCCGCCGTGTGGACCTGGCGTTGACCAACCCCCATCGTCACCGTTGGGATGCCGTGGGCGACGATCCAGTTGGCGTCCATGCCACCGTCATTGCTGACCAAAGTAACCGCCAGTGCACACTGGCGCGCGGCGGCCAGCAGCCGTTGGACCACCGGCTCACTGTCGGCCAGGGCAAAGGCTTCATAGGTCGGCCCTGGCCCAAAGGCAACCGCGCCACTCTGGCCATCCTGGTTGACCACCCGCTGGGCTGCCGCCTTGAAGGCTGCCTGCCAGGTCGCAATAATCTGGCGTCTAAAGACCGGGTCATGGGTCCGCGCTTCGGCCAGAATATGCAGGGCGGGCATCACCACATTGCTGCCTTGGCCCCCTTGCATAATGCCCACATTAGCGCTGCCAACCCCCGCTGGTTTTTCGATCCGGCCATGCCAACCCGCCCGATCCAGTTCGGCGATGGCGTGGGCGGCAATCACCGCAGCGGAAACGCCAGCCGCTGGGCGTGCCCCGGCATGGGCCGCAATGCCGGTAATGTCAATTGTAAAACGTTCACAGCCGATCACCGCGGTAACAACCTGGTCAACCCGTCCCCCATCCCAGTTGAAGCAGAGCGTCGGTGTTGGTTGCCCCAGCAAGGCAAGATCCAACCCACGTGCCCCCACCAGCCCCACTTCTTCCTGAATAAAAAAGACCAGCGTCACCGGCGGGTGATCACCGTTGCGTTGCAGCAAGGTACGCGCCAGGTGCAACAAGAGCGCACAGCCGAGACGGTTATCACCCCCCAATGCTTTGCCGGCAGCAGCGTTGACGATGCGCTGGTTCGCGGTGTCCAATCGTGGTTGACAACCAACGGCGTTGGGCACGGTGTCCATATGCGTACTGAACATCAGGCGTGGCCCAACGCAGTGACCGTCCAGGCGCACAATCAGGTTACCAACCTCGCCACCATATTCGCTTTGGTGTTGGGCATTATCGTGCACAATCTGGTCGGCGGCGATGCCCATCTCGAGCAATTTGGCCCGTAGAAACGCAGCCACTTCCCCTTCTTGGGCAGGGGGACCAGCGATGGGCAGTAGGCTCAACAGGTCGTCGAGGGCAGGATTGGTCATTATTTTTGCTTTCTGGTTTTGTTGCGGATCAAAATATCCTGGGGAGCTTTACAGGCGGCATTATATAGCAGACTATGATTGAATCATTGCCCCAATCCTTATACCAACCCAAACCCTGGCCAGTAGGTATACCAGCGGTTGTCATAATTTAGCATTTTCTACACGAGTAAAAATGCTAAATTATGACAGAGCAAAGTATAGTTGTGAGGAATTACAACTCAATCACCACATAAGATTGTTCTACCGTCACTGGGTAAGTTTCGGCAACGTAAGGACCAGGTTCCAGGCCAGGTGCAGGGGGTTCCAAAACCGCCGGGCCGAGTTGCTCAACTGCCACTTGATAGGTACGCACCCGCATCTTGGCCGGATCAAACCAGGATTGACCATTTTTTACATCAAATTCCCAACCATGCCAGGGACAGCGGACGATCTCGCCGCGCCGTGTATAGCTATATTCCCCTGGTTTATCCGCCATGATAAAGCCGGTGAGATAACCGGTGCAGAGCGGTCCCCCTTGGTGTGGACAACTGTTGCGAATCGCATAGAATTCGCCGTTGACGTTAAAGACGCCGATCGAACGACCGGCGACTTCAATAATTTTGCGTTGGCCAGGGGGAATTTCCTCGACAGTAGCGATAATATGTTTGGCCATTAGCCACGTCTCACCAGAGGTTTGTCTTGCAGATTGGGCAGTGTAATGTCGGCAAGGCGTTGCGCAGTCAACACCTGACTACTCAGTTGGGCAAAAGTAGCTGGATCAGTGATAGCGTTTAAACGCTCGACAAACTCTGCCGGCAGATCGCCAAATTTTTGGGTCAATTGCAGGAGCAGCAGTTGGCGCATGCCGGCCTGTAACCCTTCTTGACGTCCTTCTTGACGTCCTTCTTGGCGCCCTTCTTGAAGCGCTCTGTCCACCCAAGTCAACTCTACTTCAGCTAAAGCTTGCATTACTTCCTCCTGTGCATCAAAAACTTGTCCCACTGGCAAATAGGTTTCCACCATCTTGATTAAAAATAGTTTATCACCCTCTGTCAAATTACTTTTGACCACGATTTGCAGGGCGCTTAACTTCACTGCGGCAGTGCTGAATTCGGCTGGTTTCATTAGGGTTGCCAACATCGCAGCAACCGGATGATTGAGCGCCAGATATTCGGCGCTTTTCAAATCGCGTAGACCCACTTGCCCATAACGAAAGCGGATCAGCTCTTGGTCAAAGAGTTTTTCTGTATACCGACGCCATTTCAACCCACCGACACCCGGTTTCAAGACTAAGGCAATCGGTAGCACCTGGCGTTGGAGCAGAAGCCGCAACAGGGCATAGTAATCAAACATGCGCTTAGGCAGCGGCTTCGGCCTATTGGCTTCAACATCAACATGCAAAATAATCGCTTCCGGCTCACCATCCAGTGTATTGAGTTCGGCAACCACATCCGTAATCCGTAACACCTGTCCAGGCAAGTTGATAATTAACTCCTGTTGCAGAAAGGAGAGGGTTGTAAAATCCAGACGTGCGGCTTCCACGGGAAAGAAGATCTCCATAAATTCACGCAGGAAGCGGTGGAGAAATTCTTTAAAAAGGCGATCATGTAACGTTGGTGGGTTCGGGGGTGTTTGTTCTGACATAACAATCATCGCTACTTTAATTGCTCAAATCGATATAACTTGCGCGCATTCTCCGCCAAGATTGCCCGCTTCAGTGCCAACGGCGTCCCTTCCGGCAAGGCGCGATCTGGCGCGTCAAAATCCCAGTGGGGATAGTCCGTGGCAAACATCAGCCGATCATTCATATCCAACTGCTCTAACATTTGAAAGAAGTACGCCCGCTGCGGCGGCTCTTCCATTGGCTGGGTGGTGATCCAGAAATGTTCGCGGATATATTCGGAAGGCAAACGCTTGATTTGCGGCGCTTCTTCCTTGAGCTGCTGCCAGGCCCGATCCAGCCGCCACATTAGCGGCGGCACCCAGGCAAAGCCCCCTTCAATCAGGACAATTTTTAAGGTAGGGAAACGTTCAAAAATGCCCTCGGTGATCATGCTGACAACCTGGGCGTAGAAGGCTTGTGGCATGCCACCGTGATCTTCAATATAGTGACTCGGCCACCCGGTCCCGGTGATGGGCCCACCACCCGCACCACCAAAGTGGATCGCAATCGGCAGGTCATGGCGACAGGCGGCCTCATACATTGGCCAATATTTACGGTGGCCCAGTGGTTCACGCGTGCGTACGACGAGCAGCACTTGGATAAAGCCGGGGTGATCACCGACGCGGTCGATCTCCTGGGCAGACAAGTCACCATCTTCATAAGCAACCAAGATCGAGCCGCGCAGACGCTTGTCTTGCTCCACCCATTCGGCGATCTGCCAGTCGTTTACGGCACTGGAAAGCGCTGCGCCATACTCCAAGTTGAGCATACCGCCTGACCCGTAGAGCGGGGTCAACACGCCATATTCAATGTCCCACTCATCAAGCAGTTGTTCCTGCATAAACCCCAAGTCGCCCCCGGCTGGTAACCCGGAGGGCGGCCAAGAATCCACGCGTGCGGCACCAGGTACCGCCCGCGGATAGCCCCCGCCAATGTGACCGCGCATACCAAACTGCTCATGGTGCCGTCGCCAGCGCGCGGATAAGTACTTATAGAGTGTCGCATCGTTGGGCATGGCGGCGTGAATATCACAATCAATCACCGCCAACTTTTCGCGTTGGCGCGGTTGACGCTTGGGTTTGGGTAAGGATTTTGATAAGGATTGGGCGAGAGATTGGGGCGGAGCGTTTAACGTTGCAACCATCGTTCACCTCGTTTTGGGCTAAAACAACTGTACAGCGCAGATGAGGTCAAAGTGTATCATTAAGCAGCAAGGGGTGCAACTCGCTCATGGCGATGGCCAGCGAGGGGAGGGGAGACGACGGACGACGGACGACCGACGGCTGAGCTTGTCGAAGCCATAGGTCGTCCGTCGTCGTAAAGTACAGGCCTCAATCCGGGCGCGGCAGCCGCTCGGCAACGGGCAGCAAGGTCGGGAACGGTTTGTGTGGCTCAAGCTGATACCAGTAGGCGGTGCTGGAGAGGTCGTCGGTGCGGTTGTTGTTGTGGCCGTGTTCAATGGTCACTTTGATGCTCTTGCGGAAATGAATGGGATCTTCGATATGGAAGCGATAGTACGATGATTTACCACTCCAGTTGGGGCCACCGGGCAAGGTTAAGCCATGATAAGGGCTGTCGTATTTCTCGGCGGGGCAATAGGCGGTGTTGAAGTAATCTTCAGTCCCCGTGCCGTGCAGGCTGGGCGGCCATTCCTCGCCGTCGATAAAGATCATGTCGTCGCCCTCGCCATACCAGTTAAAGCGCTTGAAGAAGTCCATCCGCTCCTCGGGTGTGCTCTGCTTGGATTCAGCCTGGCTGACCGGCCAGTTGCGGTCAGCCGGCCAGGCGACGGATTCATCCGTGCGCAGGTTGTCGAAGTTGAGGTTGCAGCCCACATAGTGCCCCGCCCCCTCCGCTTCCAAGATCACATAGTTGCCCTGGCCGCCAACATTGCGCCCGCCAAATTCAAAGGCGAGGTTTTCCATGATGGCATCAGGTGCACCAGCAAAGAGACCAGCACCTTGGGCAAAGAGCTGTTTAGTCTCCTCTACCAAGGCCGGCATTGCGTCCGCGGCAATGCCGGTGGTGGGATTTTCGCGCCGCCACTGGGCATGGAAGCGGCCCATATCCGCGGGGATGGCATCATGCAACTCATAATCGATGTAATAGTAGAAATTCATCGGTACATCGGCTTCATTGACGAGGCAAAATTCGGCGCGCGTGCCAAAGGGCATGGGAAACCAGCAGTTAAAGGCGCGGCCATCCGCTGGGCTCATCTGCAAGGGCAAGGAGGAAAAGTTTACGGTCTGGGCATGACCCATGCCAAAGAAGTCCCCCAGTGGTACGTCAATCGAAAAGTCGGCTTCATCATCCCAGCGGGCGCGCAGCACAATCCGGCGCAGATAATCGTCCTGTTCACAGGCATGGGTACACCAGATGTGGTTGATACAACCGGCGCCGCTAATATCCGCCAGCGTGACCGTGGCGCCAGCCGGCACCACCAAAAAATCCATATTGCCGCCGGTGCGATCCCAACTGGAAACACGGCGGGTAGTGACATTCCGAATCCGGGCAAGTTCCCCCAAGGGACTCCCTTTGAAGACAGTCATGGTGCAGCTCCTTTGGTTTGTGATGCGTGATGCGTAAAACGTGAAACGTGATGCGTGAAAGTGGTTGCAAGCTACGTTTTAGGCATCACGTTTCACGTTTCATATCAAACATTCTCTAAGGCGTTGCGGTCGGGCAGGGTGGGGAAAGGTTGGGTGGGGAGCGTTTGGTACCAATAGGCGACGGAACAGATGTCATGTTGGCCGGGGTAGTAGCGCCCTTCTTTGCGCCAGCCCAGGGCTTGGATGGTCACCTTTAGATCTTGGCGAAAGGTGATTGGGTCCATAATGTGCCAGCGGTACATGGCGTGGCGATGTTGTGATTCATAGGCTCCGCTGGGTTTGAGCACCTGATGCATGCCCACAAAAGGGGTGCTGTAGGTGACATAGTGACCATCGACATCGAAATTGTAGGCCCCACCAAAATAATCCTCGGTGCCGGTGCCACAGATCGTCGGGAACGCGCCATCGCCGTCGATAAAAAATTTGATCTCCCCTTCGCCCCACCAACCGCTGTTGTTGATCCCCCAGCCCATCGAGGTGCCCACATAGTGGCCGCGGCCCTGGATGCCGTCGAGAATCACATAAACTTCGCCGTAGGGCAAGGGATTCGCGCGGCGGAATTGGGCGTGAAAGTAGGCGGCTTGTGCGGGCACTGTGGTTAGACAGTAGTTGATCTGGTAGAAGCAAGCCCCTTTGCGCACTGGCCCGCGGTTTTCCAAAGTCAGCCGGGCGCGTTTGCGAAAGGGCATCTCCCAAAAGCAGTTCAGGGCGCGATTCGGGTTGACAGCGACCGGCAGCGAGTTGATCTGCGTGACCGGGCCGGCGGTAGGGCGCTCGGGATTTTGCAAGCTGTAGGGCATGGCAAAAAAATCGGTCAGCGGGCATTCCACGGATGGCTGCTCCTGGTCGTCCCAGTAGATGCGCAAGATGTAATCGCGATCCATGATACTGCCGCCGAACCACATGCTCTGGATCGCTCCCATGCCTTCAATATCCGCCAGCACCACCGTCTCTTGCGGATTCACCACCACATAGGGGCGACATTTCCAGCCCTGCCCCAATTCATGCGCCGGCCCATTAGGGTCGGCCTCCGCCATCCCCCCCATGCCCTTACCGCCGGTGGGATTCTCCGCGCTAATCGAGCGCGTATCTGCTTCACTCAGCCAGGCAAGGTTGCCGAGATTGCGGCCTAAACCGTTAAAGGTTGTCATTGGGTTTAACCCCTTCGTAAAAATTCCTTAAAGATTGTGTTAGCGATCCAGTTGTACAATAAACTCATCGATGGTTATGACTTGAATGCGGGATTGCTGTAAAACTTGCAGGACATTACGCGCCAAAATATCCTCATCGGCAGTAAGTAGATAATCTGCCTCGCCTTGGATAGCCGTCGCGATCACTTTATCATCATCGGGATCGCGACATAGGGCTGGAAATGGGCGCAACTCGATCAGGTCGATAGCATCGACCAAATAGCTGCGAAATGCACGAAGGGATTCTGGGTAGAGCAATGGTTGAATATAGGAGCGACGCAAAACATGTTCATATTCATCAAATAACTCAGCAGAACAAACTACTGTAAAACGCGCGGAAGCCCAGGCCATCACAAAGGTAGCCAGTTCAGGCGGGCGCGCCAATGCCCATACAAGCTGATTGGTGTCAAGGACGATACGCATCAATGGCTTATTGGAATTATTATTGAGGGTCTTTGCGGGCGCGCTCAATCAACGCATTAAATTCCTCAGCGGAAGGTAGCGTGATTGGTTCGTGCCGGCTGCGTGTAATCGCTGTTTCAATCTCAGCGAGCGCCGCTTTAAACCGTGCTTTGCGCGTCAATGCGCGCTTGGGCGCATCTGATAAAACCATAATGCCAATCGTTGCCCCGCTGGGTACACTGGCCGGCAACACAATCGTGCGATCTTCACCGACCGTTGTTACCAGTAAAGGCTGTTCTGTGTAAGTCATAAACTGCTCCAGGATTTTGCGCTTCATCCTCATCTTAGGTACAACTATCCTGCTGATGAGTATATCACAACTTTGTCTACCCTAGTGACGCATCTTCCAGTTTACCAAGCGCATGTTTTATTGCCCCCTGTGGCCCAGTTGTTTTACGTTAAAGATTTGATAGGTTTGCTCCACCACCGTTGACCAGAGCATTCGCACTTCTGTATTTGGGATGGTAACAAGGACAGATGGCGTCATAGTCTCTCTACTTTGGCGGATGCCAACCTGCGCTGAGCCATAGCCGTCTGCTATTAACACGTTCACGATCATTCATGTTCAACGAATGTACTGTTCTCGTCCACCCGGCGTTAATCCAACAACAAGGAGACCATCCGCACCCCAGCGAAAATGTTCATGCCATATTTCAAGTATAGGGTGAAATAAACGGACACGCGTTTTGCTAACTGGATCGATTCCTGCAATCCGCTTCCCTTTACGCAAATTACAAGACCAGCAAGCCAAGCATAAATTTTCGAATACCGTTAAACCACCCAATGTTTCGGGCAAAATATGATCAATAGTAAAAGATGCTCCTACAATGAGTTCGCTGGTCTGACAGTAACTACAGCGGTGATGGAAGCGTTCAGTAACAAGACGACGCAACGCTATCGGAATAGTTGTTTTACTCATTGGGCAGGCGGGGGTTGAGAGAGGAAATATCAAACCCGCGCGTTTTCAAAAGAACAGCAGCTTTGGCGCGCAGTAACATTGTACCGTTGTACCGTTGTACCGTTGTAAAAGTTTTTCCGCTCTATTTTGTTCGCGTTTTGTCAACCCGTCGCGTTGCTGTTTCCAAACCAGGGTTTGCATTTGTTCTGCTTCTTCTGCACTGAGTTTGGTTTGTGCCGCCTGCCAAAGCTCATGATCACTCAGCAAATCCAATTGCTCTAACTCGTCCGCTAGTTCGCTAGGCAGGTCATCAATGGTCGGTAGTGCGTCGACAACAACTGAGGCAAGCGCCTCTTCAACAGAGTGATGCATACGGTGCGCACGAATGGCAACATCGTTGTATATTCTTTCTGGCAACTGGATCGTGACTGCTTGTAGAGTCATTGCAACATCCTTTTACTAATGGGTACACGGCACAACAATTGTGTACCCATTGTAGCAGACATGGGAAGTGCAGGCAAAGGATAGCCTCAAGCTATGTTTTCTGATAATTGGTCAACTTGAAACATAGAACTTCGCGCCCATCCTCGGTCTGGACCAAGGGCGGCTTGACCTGGCGGCAGATATCGCGCACGTAGGGGCAGCGGCCGGCAAACTTGCAGCCGACGTAGCCATACTCTTTGGTCTCCATGTCAGGCAGGCGCACCAATTCGCTCCACTTTTCACCGATCTTGGCAACCGAGTCGAGGAGCAGTTCGGTGTAGGGGTGGGCCGGCTGGGTCAACACGGTGGTCGCCGGGCCATATTCAACCACATTGCCGCGATACATGATCGCGATCATGTCGCTGACATAGTAGGCTGTCGAGAGATCATGGGTGATGTAAAGAATGTTGATGCTAAACTCGTCGCGCAGCTTCTTAAAGAGATTGACCACATTCATGCGCAACGAGGCGTCGATCATGCTAACCGGCTCGTCGGCGACCAGCAGTTCTGGGTGGGGAATGATGGCGCGCGCAACCGAGACACGCTGCAATTCGCCGCCGGAAAATTGATTGGGATAACGCCCGATGACCCGCTCGGCAGAGAGACCGACATTGACCAAGGCCTGGTCAACCGCGGCATGAGCATCCTTGTTGTTCTTCGATCCCCAGACATTACGCGCCGTCTCAAACAGATAAGTTTCCACCGTTTTGCGCGCGCTAAAACTTTCAAAGGGATTCTGAAAGATCGGCTGCACTTTACGGCGGAATTCCTTGACCTGGGCGCGACTCAAGGTACCACTGGCAGCAATCCCATCGACCACGATTTCACCACTGGTAGGGCGGATCAAGCGCAGCACCATGCGCGCCAGGGTCGTTTTGCCGGAGCCGGATTCGCCGACAATACTCAGAATTTGCGCTTTGCCTTTGTCGAGCCCCAAGGTGACCTGATCGACGGCGGTTAACTTGCGCGACCCAATGAGCCCGCCGGTGCGATAGACTTTGGTGACCGCTTGAATCTCTAGAAATTTGTCACTCATGCAACACCTACTTCTGCTAGCGCAATCACCGCCGCGCCCGGTTCGCGTTTGAGACAGGCAACAAAGTGACCGGGCTCCAATTCCAACAGTTGGGGCTCCACCTGGGTACAGCGCGCATCGGCCAGGTAACAGCGATCAGCAAAACGACAGCCGCTGGGCGGGTTCAACAGACTGGGCGGACGCCCCGTGATGCCGGCGCGCTCGGTATCATCCCCCAGACGGGGCAAGGAACGAATCAGCATCTCAGTATAGGGGTGGAGCGGGCGATCAAAGATGACATCGGTGCGCGCGATTTCGACCACCTTGCCGGCATACATGATCACCATGCGGTCGGTGATCTGATAGTGGACGCCCATATCGTGGGAGACCATGACAAAGGTGTTGCCGGCTTTCTTTTGCAGACCACGCAACATGGTCAGGATCCCACGCTGCACCACGACGTCAAGGGCGGTCGTCGGCTCGTCGGCAATCACAAACTTGGGCTGGACAAAGGTGGCCAGCGCCACAATGACGCGCTGGCGCATCCCGCCGCTCAGTTGATGGGGATAGGCATTGAGCACATCGGCGGGCAATTCCAACTCTTGTAAGTAGGCTGCCATCGCCTCGATCAGCACCTTTTTGCCATAGTTGCGCACTTCTTGCATCGAGTAAGAATCGAGAAACTGATCCTTGATGCGCACCACCGGATTCATCACACTCATGGAGGCTTGCGGGATATAGGAAAGATGTTTCCACCAGTAACGATGAAATTCGGTGCTGGGGATGACTTGGCGCTGGCCCTCTTCCTCAACTTCGAGTTCAATCGAGCCGTGGGCCAGATACATGGGCGCCTCAATGTTGCCGTAGATCCCTTTCATCAGCGTGGATTTGCCACAGCCCGATTCGCCAGCGACCCCAACAATTTCGCCATCATAGAGATCGAACGAGACATTTTCGACCGCTTTGACCGTGCCCTGCACAGTGTTGTAGAACAGACTAACATTTTTAATACGAATCATTGCCGACCTCTGCGGGTTGCAAAATAATCAGACCAGCCGGTGGAGACAAGAAAAAGGCCAATAAAGAGCAGCATGATCGAGAAGATCGGGGAGAGAATCCAATACCACTGTTCGAGCAGCAGCGCCTGATGTTGCATCGCCCAGTAGATCATTGTGCCCAAGGTGGCATCTTTCAAGCTGGAGAGGCCAATGATCGCCAGCCCCGATTCAGCCGAAATCGCGACCAGGATCGTGTTGATAAAGTTGGCGAGCGCCCAGCCCAGCACAAAGGGCAGAATCTCCACCACGACGATCTTCAACGTCCCCTCGCCGGAAGCCTGCGCCACATTGATAAACTCGCGCTCACGCAGGCTAAGCGACATCGCGCGTGCTTGCCGACCGGGCCACGGCCAGTTAAAGAGCACCAACACCCCGGCAATAATCAGCAGCGAAGTCTGCCCGCCCAAGAGCGCGGACATCAAGATCAGAATCGGCAGCGACGGCACCGCGATCACCGTATCCATCACCAAGGTCAAAAAGCGATCCGTAAAGCCGCCGATAAAGCCGGAGAGCAGGCCAACGATGACACCGATCAGTGTAGCCAACCCCGCCACCGACAGCCCAATCCAGAGCGAATTGCGGATCGACCAGGTGAGCAGCCAGAAAATATCTTGCCCCAAATTATTGGTGCCCATATAGTGTTCGCCACTTGGCGGCATATTGCGGAAATAGGTATTCCAAGCCGTGGGGTCTTCCGGTGCAAAGAGCGGCATAATCAGCCCCATGACCAAAAATAGCCCGACAATGATGATCCCAATCACCAATCTCGGTTTAATCAAGCGCATCGTTCACCTCAGTTACAAAAACAACTGGCTTAAGGTCGGAAACGTAAAACGTAAAACGTAAAACGTGATGCGTGTAGTTACGTTTCACGTTTTACGTTTCACGCATCACGTTTCACGCATCACGTTCCTATTTATACCGAATCCGCGGGTCGATAAAGGGATAGACAATATCCAGGATCAGGGTTGCGGTGGCGACGGCGACAATCGAGATGCTGATCGTGCCCATGATCAGGTTGTAATCGGTGCCGAGGATCGCCTTGTAGACCAGTGTGCCGACCCCTGGATAGCCAAAGAGAATTTCGGTGATGAGTGAGCCGCCAAAGACACCACCCAGGCTTAGGCCCAGCACCGTGATTTGGGGCAGCACCGCCGTGCGCGCCACATAACCAAACATAACTTTGTTATCTTTAACGCCACGATAGCGCGCATACTGGACAAAATCTTCTTCTTTGGTATCAATCGCCATCGCTTTCATGCTGATGATCCACCAGCCCAAGCTGACGGTGACAATCGCCATCAAGGGTAAAAAGGAGTTATAGGCGACGCTCTTCATCCAGGGCCAACTGCCCGGTTCGCCACTCACCTGGAAGACGAAGGGGAAGATCGGCCAGATGTAGGCAAAGAGAATGATCAGCAACAGCGCCAGGATGTAATAGGGGATCGGGTAGATGATCATGGCGGTCGTTTCGATCAATTTGGAGCTGGTTTTGCGGTTGTAATAGCCGGCCAGCAACCCGATAAAATTGCCCAGACACCAACTGATCAGCAGCGCCGTAAACATCAACCCAATCGACCAGGGCAAAGAGCGTGCGATGAGCATATTCACCGGCGTGGGATAGTAGGAGAGCGAAGGGCCAAAATCCAGCGTCAGAAAGACCCGTTTAAGAAAAGCGCTATATTGCTCCCAGAGCGTTCCTTCCAGGCCAAACATCTGCGTCATCGTCTTGCGCATCGATTCCACCAAAAGCGGATCCATGGTCGTGCCTTGCGACATCAGTTTACCCAACATCGCTTCCACTGGGTTGCCAGGGATAAAACGCGGCACAAAAAAGACAATCGTGATGCTGATCCAGACCACGAGCAGATAACTCAGGAGGCGCGAGAGTAAAAATCTGGCGAATTGCATAGTTGATTTCCCGTGATGCGCGGACAGGAGGACAGGATGGCAAGGTGACAGGATGACAAGGTGACAGGATGACAAGGTGACAGGATGACAGGATGACAAGGTGATACTGCTGGCCTACCTTACAACAGGGTTAAAACCCTGCCCTAGTACCCCTTGGGTGCAGGCACTGAGCACGTTTTCCTAGCCGCTGAGGCGGCTTCTCGGTGTTAGGAGGGGATTTCAATCCCACTCCGTAAGGTAGGCCAACAGTATCACAAGGTGACAAGGTGAGCTAACCTTTCCGGTCACCTTGTCACCCCTTCACCCCTTCACCCCTTCACCCCTTCACCCCTTCACCCCTTCACTACTTGGGCTGAATATGGGACACGATATACTTAAAGTTCGACCACCACCACCACGGCCCTTCGTAGTAGTTGTCCGCCGTGGGATAGTTGGTGAAATAGGTCTCGTTGACCGGCACAAACTTGGAGGTGCCGAACATGGGGATCCAGTGCATCTCCGTCGCCATTTGCATCAACAGATCCTTGCTCAACTCGACATTGCGTGGATCGTCGGAGGTCACCTGTTCCAGCTCATTCAAGATGGCGGCGATCTCTGGGCTGCTGTGGCGGTGTTGATTGCCAGGGGCCGGTTGACCGGTTTCCACAATGTACTTCTCATTCCAGAAGCTGACATTGGGGAAGATATCCGGGCCAATCGCGCAGCCGGGCCAGTACGAACCAGCCTGATATTCACCAGTCGAGCTGGCATTCCAGAACGAACCGGCGGTCATCGTGTTGGCCGAGGCGTCAATGCCAAATTTGGTCCATGAATCGGCCACGGCAAAGGCCAGGCGGCCGGATTGCACTTCGAAATCGGCCGGGGCGTTGATCGCAATCGTCCAGGGCGTCCCATCGGGCAGCAGCCATTTGCCGTCCGCATTGCGGGTAAAGTCTACGCTTTCGAGCAGTTTGGCGGCCTGTTCCACATCATATTTCCACCAGCCGACGCCAAAGAGATCAACTAACTCTTCTGGGCTGGTGGGCAGATCAGCGCCAACTCCCTGCTGGTTGAAGATCTCCGCCATATCGGTGGCAAAGTTCGGATCAAAAGGCTTGTAGCCATCGGGCAGTTCTAGGGCCATGAGCCGTTCGACCAGCGGCTTGTGATAGGTATTTTGGACGGCAGCAACCGGCGGCACGCCCAATGGCGAAACGCGTAACATGCCACCAAAGGTGGCTAGCGAAACATTCTTAATATCAGTAGCCAGTGCCAAGGCCCAACGGACCTGCCATTGGTCATACGGCGCTTGCGAATTGTTGAACCCAATGCCGCGCTCACAAGGATCATCAAAGTCGGCATAGGGGAAGCCGGCGTGCCAGGCGCGCACGGTCTCGCTGCGCTGCGTCAACACCTGCATCGACTCGGGCGTAATATCTTGCAGAATATCGATGTCATTGTTGATCATCGCCAGGATGCGCTTGTCTTCGGTGCCAACAAAGTTCCACATCACATACTTGGGACCGGAATTGCCAGTGATCTGGCCAACGCTGGTTTTTTCCCAATCTTCGCGCAATTCCCAGATCGTCCAGTTGCCGTTCGGATCGTGATCCTTGTATTTATACTGGCCGATACAGACTGGCGGGAAGAAGGTAAAGGTCGTTGGATCTTCGTTTTCCCAGATGTGTTTGGGCATGGGATAGAGGCGGTTACCCCAAATGGTGACGCCGAGGTCCTTGGCCAGGCGGGGCTGCGGGCGCGTCGTGTCGAGCTTCACAGTATATTTGTCGGTCGCTTCGACGCCGGCAACATAGTCGGTCGCCCAGCCATGAATGGCAAGGCCGTCCGTCTCCAGCCACATGTTGATGGTGTAAACGACATCGTCGGCGGTGAACTCAACGCCGTCATCCCAGAAAATGCCTTCGCGCAGCTTGATCTCAAAGCTGGTCAGCTCATCGTTCAAGGGGGTGGGCAACTCGGCGGCCAATGAACCAAATTGTTCACCAGTGGTGGTATCAATCTCCCACAGGTGATCGGTGCACAGTTCGTGAAAACCGCGCCCGGCATCAACACCAGGGGCGAAAATGTTAAAGAAATCCGGGCGTTCAAGCGAGCCACTCAAATTGTCCAGGATCAGGGTTTCATTGCGCGGGGTGCCGACAAAGGTGGTGCCCCCCGCCGGTGCCGCGGCGCTACTGCTGCCACTGCTGTCTGCTGCCGGTGCGGAGCCGGCGGCGCATGAACTCAGCAACATGGCCATAATCACCGTTACGGCCAACCATAACTGTAACTGTCTTCTCATAATGGGTTTCTCCTCCTGAAGTAAAACAAATCAGCATGCATACAATTCAACGGCGGATAAGTAGTGCTGCGGTTTGCCAGGCAACCCAAAAGTAGTCAGGGCAACTTGGCGGCGGCCTCCTTTCGTGGCTCGGTTATACTTGGCGCTGTCATCATTTGACATTTTTACTCGTGTAGAAAATATCAAATGATGACAACCGCCGGTATAAAGATCAACATGGGGGAAATGGGGAGTCAAAATTTATCGATCGCGTCTAAACGCAGGCGGCTCAATCATCATCCCAAAGATGGGTGGGTTTGCCTGGCAGTGGAGCCGCTCCGTTTTGCCGCTGCTGTGCGCCACAGGAGCGCCGGATCACCACTTGGGCCGGCAGCACAACTTCGCGCGGCGAGCCGGTATAGTCACCAAGAATCCGTTCAATCAGCAGTTGCGTAACCTGCCGGCCCATCTCTTGTTCGGGCTGGCGGACAACGGTCATAAAGGGATCCAATTCTGAGCCGATGCCAAAATCATCAATGCAAACGAGCGCAATATCTTCGGGCACCCGCAAGCCCCCTTCGCGCAAGGCACAGGCAGCACCGACCGCAATGCGCGGGCCAAAGGCAAAGATCGCATCAGGCCGGCGCTGGGCCATGAGCCGGTTGGTCATGTTATAGCCATCGCGCGTGCGCCACCCATCAAGTAAAATAATGCTTTCATCCACCGTCAGACCCGCATCCACCAACGCGGCCTGATAGCCGGCCAAACGGTCACTACCCTGAAACGAAGGCATCATCGGCCCTAAGGCCGCGATCTGGCGATGCCCCAAGGCAAAAAGGTGGCGAATCAGATCGCTGGTGGCCTGCTTGGTGTCACAGCGCACCAGATCATAGGGATAGCCGGGCTGGGGGTTGAGCACACGCGCCGCGGGAATCCCGTGGCGGGCCAGGAGATCCGCATAGTGCGGCGACGAAAAAACATGTTGAATCACCAGCCCATCGATCTTACGTTGCACCAGCATCTGCATATAACTCTCTTCACGCCCGCTACTTTTCCAGGGGTGGGAGCTACAGAAGACCACATTAAAGCCCCGTTCGTGGGCTGCATCTTCGACGCCGGCCGCGACATTGGCAAAAAACGGATTAACAATATCATAGACCAGAAAGCCGATGGTGCGTGTGGGCCGGCCGCGCATGGATTGGGCCAGCAGATTAGGGACATAACTTAACTCTTCAGCCGCCCGCATTACTTTGGTGCGCACCTCGCTACTTGTGTAACCTTCACCCCGCAGCACACGGGAGGCGGTACTAACACCAACCCCAGCGCGCTGGGCAACATCTTTGATATTTGCCATCTAATTCCTTCAGCAGCGCGGCAGCGCGCGTCAACTGTAACGAACGCAACCTGGGGGTAAACCAGCAAAAATAAAGTGCCTTTTTGAAACAAGCAACAGCGAATGAAATAAAGATAGGGAAGAAATTTGCCATAATGGGAAGCTGGCAACGTTACCATGTGGCAACGTTGCCATAGTAGCACGCTTTTTTAGGACTGTCAATCCCTTAAAAAATTTTCCAAAAATTTTGCGATTTTCGGTTGTTCTACAATTTGGTGCTTAGGGAAATTAGTCGCACATGGCGAGAAAAGTTTACTTGCGATCTCTGCGCATGTGCGGAGCCTGGGCGCATTCAGGAGTGGGTTGAGTATAACAAAGTGCAATCGAGCTGTCAAAGTCGCTTTTTGTACCAAAGTACCGCGTGGGTTGTAACGCTGGTGCACCTGTAGCGGCACGCTATAATGTGCCGCTACAGGTGCACCAGCGTTACATGCAGCAGTAACTTATGCCCGCCAATATTGCGCGCCATCCGCTGTGCGCTTGAGCAACCCAGCTTCGATCATAGAGCGGCGCAAATAGGCCGGATCATTATAGGTATGCCACTGGCGTAGCAACTCATTGACGCCACTTTCGGTATAGATCTCACCGACCGTAAACTTTGTTGTCAAGTAAGCGAGGACTGCCTCTTGCCCTTTCCGTTTGGCCGGCCAACTCGTCACCAACCCCTCACGATCAAGGAATGGGCGTAATTCAGCAGGATGTGCTAGCCGCACATCGTTGAGCACCAAACTGGCATTCTGGGCAGACAACAATTGAGATAGACTATACGAAATTTCCCCAATCCGCTCCTGCTGTAGCCGATAGCTCTTATTGGTGTCACCGGTACGCGCTTCGGTGATAAAGCCAGTGGCTTGTAACTGTTTGAGATGGCGCGAAACGGTGGATTGGCTGACATCAAGCTGGGCGATGATCTCTTGAGCCCGGAGTTCTGTGGTCGCAGCCAGCATTTCGAGAATCCGCAGCCGCGTCTCATCAGCCAACGCGTTGATTGGGCTGAGTACTTCGCTGCGCTGGATTGGTTCTGTGCGCATGGGCCAGACCCAAAAGTCCGCCCACAGGAAAAGCCAGAGCGTGCTTGACGCAGCATCGGCTTGCTGTGTAAAACGTGCTGCTTGGAAATGCAGATAGGGCGACGGCACCAGAACGACCCGTTCTACCCCGCCCAATTGATGTGCCAGCCACTCGGGGACAGGTCGCCGGATAAAGGCGCGAATCAAGGCACTGGCAGACGAATCGGGCCAACTGCGGCCATTGAGTTCGCGCGCAATGTAGGCCATCATCAAACTCTTTTTCTCCCAGGGCGCCGCAAAGTGATCCGCCCAGAGCGCACGCAGATGGCTGACAATGCGCTGCTGCATGGCGGCTGGATCAGCGAGGAAGTGGGCCACAGCCTGTGGTAGCACAGCTTCCGGTTGCGGTGACATACCAGCCTTTACACGCGCAGCGACTTGGTGCGGTGGCTCTGCAGCCAGCGCCGCTAGATAAGCCGGGAAATTGGGGGCATCCAAATGCCAGAAAACAGCATTGGCCAGTTCGCCAAAGATGAGCCGGTTGGTGTGCGCCGTCGCAGCCGGCAAACGGGCCGCCAGCGCACTGAGCCATTCTTCAGCTTGTGTAATTTCGTCTGCCGTCAGCAATCCCATGCTCAGTAATATTTGCTGAATTGGTTCCAACGCAACCGTGGAAATAATTGCTTTTGGCATCTTTTGCGCTAAGGTTAAGTTGCGCATCGTATGCTCCATCACAAAGTCCATTCATTAATCCCTTTATGCGTATATACACATAAAGGGATTTTAACATTAGGTAGCCTGAAAGTCAAGCCTCAGTTTATAGGACTTAGGCAAGCTATACTGAAGTCAAGTTGAGAACCGGCGTTTTGCTGGCTAACGGGATCGCGTGCGTCGCACTGACCGCCAACTGTTTCCAGTCCGCTAGATTCTTTGGTCAGTGCGACGCACGCTGACCGAAACGAGGGGTCTCATTCTGATTTGAGTATAACAGCGCAGCTTAATTTTTCGAAGGTGCGCAATTTTTCTACATGCTCTATAATTTAGGGGCATGCTTGTTGCGCGGTTCGACAATAAGCTGCCTTTAGCAAAGGGATGGTCGGACTGACCTTGATCCCGCCACCAAACTGACTATCAATGCAAAGTGCCTAAGCCATGCTCCGCCTATTTACTTTTCTCGCTCCCCACAAACGCTTTCTTGCCCAAGTCGCCATTGTCAATATCCTGCTCTCGGCGATGCTTGCCATTGCGCCGCTGGTGATCAAGGCGATTGTCGATGATGTGATCACCAAGCAACAGTTTCAGCTCTTAATGCCTTACTTGGGCCTGTTGTTATTGGTGACTGTTGTGCGTGTCACCGCCACCTATTTTTATACCTATGGTCAACATAAACTTGGCCAATTAGTCATGACCGATGTGCGCAGTGCGCTCTATCAAAAGCTGCTCGCCCTCCCTTTTAGCTTCTATGACAAAGAGCAGACCGGCCGCCTGATGAGCCGCGTCAGCAGTGATGTGGAGAGCACGCGCATCTTTCTCTCGCAGATTCTCGTTGACGCGATGAGCCATTTTCTGACGATTATCCTGGCCTCAATTGCTTTCTTACAGCAGGATCCGCTGCTCACCGCGATTGCGGTAATTCCGGTGCTGATCTCGGGCGCAGCCATGTATTATGCCCACGAAGAGTTGACCGAACCCTGGTCGTCGCAACATGACCGTATGGCGCAGATGTCAGCGACGCTGCAAGATAACTTGGCCGGGATTAAAGTGGTGAAGGCTTTTGCCCAAGAAGCGCAGGCGCAAGGCCGCTTTCAAGAGGTACAAGGGGCGGTAAGTTTGGGCAGCCTGACCATTAGCGACCTGTGGAGCAAACGCTGGGCCTTGATCGGTAGTATTGGTCGCTTTATGCAATTGGGGCTGCTCTTGATTGGCGGCTACCGGGTGATGGATGGGGAGATTACGCTGGGTACATTGGTTGCCGTGCTAAGTTTGAGCTTGCTGCTGCTGGGTGCGGTCAACGCCTTGGGAACGCAACTAAACAGTGTCAGCCAGACCGCCACCGCCGCGGTACGCATCTTTGAACTACTCGACGAACCGGTGACAATTCAATCCCCCCCCCCCTCGCCCGATCCAGTGGCGACGGAATATAAGCCGATCGGACGGCGCGCGGAGGAATGGCGGGGCGAGATTGTTTATAAAGATGTGAGTTTTATTTATCCCACCGCCAAGGCCAAGACGCTGATTGATATTAACTTGCGCATTCCAGCGGGGTCATCGCTGGCCGTCGTCGGGGCGACCGGCAGCGGCAAGAGCACCTTGATCCACCTGATTGGCCGCTTCTATGATCCCACCTCTGGCCATGTGCAAGTCGACGGCCGCGATGTACGCAGCGTCAACCTGACCGATCTGCGCAGTCAGATCGGCATGGTGGCCCAGGATACGCTGCTCTTTAGCGCCAGCATCGCCGAGAACATCGCCTTTGGTCGCCCCGATGCCAGCCAGGCCGAGATCGAGCGGGTGGCCCGGTTGGCACAGGCGCATGACTTTGTCACCGCCATGCCCGAAGGGTACGCGACGCGGATTGGGGAGCGTGGGGCAGGGCTTTCGGGTGGGCAACGGCAACGCATTGCGATTGCGCGCGCCATGTTGCTCGACCCCAAAATCCTGATTCTCGACGACTCGATGTCCGCGGTTGACGCCGAGACCGAGCGGCTGCTGCAAGATGCGATTGCCACCGTCATGCAAGGGCGCACCACAATCCTCGTTGCCCACCGCCTGGCCACCGCGCAACATGCCGATCACATCATCGTCCTGCGCGACGGGCAGATTGTCGAACAGGGCACCCACGCCGAGCTTGACGCGGCCGGTGGGCATTATCACCATGTGCTGGAGATGCAACAGATGAGCGCCCGCGAGACGATGGCGGCATAACCGTCTGTCTGGCTTTGTCCTGACTGAACGGTGGCGGCTGCGGCCAAATGGTTGGTCAGGGCTAATCGACCAACCGCCACCCGCCCAGTCGGGCTAATGTGTCTTTCCGTCAACCTGCGCCACCTGCCAACCCGCAGTCGGGGTCCACTGCTGGACCAGCGGGCTGTCCCGATCCAGGGCAAAGAGGCGCACCCAGCCATTTTCTACTAAATTTTTGACCGCCGCATTGGCCGCCAACACAGCGTCAATGCGTTCGGTCGGCGCTTCCACCACCACCTGTAAGCGCAGCGGTTCATGATACCATTCGCCATCAGGTGCATGGACCGATTGGAGGGCCAGCCCCGTGCGCAAATCACCGCCATTGCCTAGTACCACGCCAGTGGTACCCACCCGGTTGTGCAGCGCCTTGGTGCCACAGCCAAAGGTCGCATTGTCCACCGTCGAGGCAAAGTATTGAAGATTGATCCACGAAGCCACCACCATGGGCGCGGCGAGAATCAACGTCAAAATTGAATTGTCCGGGTCGGTGGTCCAGTCATAGTCATGGAGGAAAGTGCGCCCTTGGAGATCGACGTTTCGGGTGCGGCTGCGGCGGGCGGCGATAAAGGCGGCGTTGCGCGCCAGCGCCCACTCCGGGCGTACCTCGGCCCAATCCTGGGCGCGCCGCTGGATCAGGCGGTCAAGCCAGGAGCCAGTGGCTTTGGACAAGCCGAGACCAGCAGCCCGTTCCGCGCGCACCGCTGCCCCAGCGCGCGCCAACCAATGTTCCAGTTGCAGCCGATCGGCCTGGTGGGTCGCCGGCATCTGGAGGGTGTCGAGCAAGCTTACCTGATCAAGGGTGGTATCGTGTAAACCGGCCACAAAGTAGGTGTCGGTCGGAATCGCCCAGCCTTGGGCTGCCAAACCAGCGCGCACATCGGGATCATTCAACAGCACTGCGGCGACACGGCTGTTCAGCGCACCGCTGTGCCCACCACAGGCACCACATTCTAAACCGGCCGCATGGGCGTTGTTCGTGCTGCTACTGCCATGCCCACAGAGCAAAACCAAACGGGCAAAGGTGTCACGCAAGCCCATATTTTTGAGAATGCCCGCAGCTACTGCAATCCGGTCGGCCAATGGTAGACCACGGCCCCCCGCCGCCGGCTGGAGCGTAAAAGGCAGTTGGGTTTCTCGATTCTGTGGCGCGCCTGACCAATGCAAAGCATCGCCGGCCAGGGTCAGGCCATAGTAGAGGCCTAACAGTTCGACATAGGTAAACGCAGCCGGCGTTTGCTGAATTGCTTTGGCCAGCGTGCTCACGGTTGGCACTGGCGGCATAAGCGACTGTAATGTCACTGCTGGTTGGATCAGGACAGGACAGCGCGCACTGCACGTGCCATCTGCCTCCCAGGCGAGACTTACACCAAAGAAACCGGCAAAACCCAACGTTTGAATCGCCCCATCTTGGGCTTCGAGCTGGCGTCGCAGCGGTTCCGAGCGTACATCGATACAAAAGGCCGCCTGCACAGGAGGGCGCACGCTGGTTGTCGATAGGGTACCGGGCCTATTGAGCCGCCCCAAGAGTTGATCGGCGTAGCCATCTTCAAGCGCTTCTTGAAAAACCGCCAAGACCGTTTCATCTTCCACCAAGGTGCCAGTTAAGGTCGTGGTCAGCGGCGCAGTGCTAACTGGGGTTAGGGCTGTAATCGCCGCATCGCTACAGATGCGGATGGCCAGGAGATCGGCCAGGGCACCGGCTTCCCCCTTGCCAGTTGACCAAGTGCTGCGGCGCAGATAGCAAGCCCAGCCATAGACGCCACTAAGCAGACGGTAAAGATAGGCCGGTTGTTCAGCCGGGGTCACTGGTAAGTACGCCAGCATGGCGGCAATCGCGGCTTCGGCCGTGGCGGGTAGCGCCCGCACCCAGGCGCGCCAACCCGCCAATCCGGCTAGCTCCAGGGACCGATCAACTTGAGCCGCGGCGCGCCACGCGGCAAAGAGCGCTTGCCCTGCTACGGTTGGTAGCGATTGCTGATCGCTCTTTGGGATCTGCACCGCACACCAGAGTGCCGTGTGGCGGACGAGTGTGTTGTGCCAGTCCGTGCCACAGCGTTGATCATAGCGTTCGGCAAAGGTCAAGACCGTCTGGCTGGCGCGCGAGGGCATACGGGCTGTGCCCTCCAAGATGGCCTGGAGTTCAGCCCCTTCGTGGCCGGTGCGGGCGGCGGCTTTCGCCAGGTGAGTATGGGTAAAGGTGCCGGCTTGCCAGCGCGTACGATAAAAGGCCACTGCGGGCAATAAGCGCCCCCCCAAGCCATCACGGATCTGCTGCGCGGCCCAGGGCATGGGGTCGCCGGCAAAGCCCAAGAAGGGATTAACCGCCACATAATTGGGCAGGTCCCACAGTGGGGGAATGCGGGCACAGATCTGCTCAATCTGCGCGCGTAGGCTTGCTGTCACTGCGATCTCAGCGAAATCAGGCCGCAATTGGCTGGATAGGACGGACGGTGCCTTAAGCATATTCCACCTCACTATTTTGTATAGGTTGCTTGGGTTGAAGCGTTTTTTGTGGTCGGCTGGGCCAGCGCGGCCAAAGTGCCGTGACCACACGGTCGGCAATGATGCCGATGTAGAAGCCATGCAGGGCATGAATGGTAAAGGCGCGCCCCCATACCGTCTGTTGCCAAAGTGGTCGCCACAAGTGTACCAGTGAAAGCAGCATAAAGGCAGTGACCGGCAGCGCGGCGGTCACCCAGGCCAACCCGCCGCGCAACACTGGCACGGGACCAAAGACCGGCGCAAAGAAGTCCGTTGCCCCTTGATAGAGCAAAGCGGCAAGGAGTGCGAGGCCAAAAGTGCTCAAAATAGCATTCACGATATGCGCCGGTTTTGACGCGTTGCCGGCGGGGAACCGGCTGAACGCAATCCAGTATTGCCCCAGCCCCAAGGCCAAAATGGTGGTCAACGCCAATTCACCGGGTGAATGGAACGGATTAAACCCTGTGAGCAACGCGGCCAGGGCCAGGGCCGGCACGGCGACAACGATCCCCAGCCCGCCCCAGCGCAGGCTCTGCTGTGGCGAAACCAACGGCACCGGCTCGGTTGGGACCGGCAGTTCACCGGTGCGCAGAAAAGACCACGCCTTATAAAAGCCATGACCCAGCAGGTGCAAGATGGTGGCCGGAAAGACCGTCAGCCCAATCTGCACCATCATAAAGCCCATCTGACTGACGGTAGACCAGGCCAGGGTACGCTTGACGGTGGTCTGTGTCCACATGACGAGCAGGCCCAAGCTCATGGTCAGGGTGCCGATCACCACCAGATAAAAGAGCACCGTTGGCACCGTTACCAAGAGCGGCGCAAAGCGCAACAACAGCACCCCGCCGGCGTTGATAATGCCGGCATGCATAAGTGCCGAGACGGGCGTTGGCGCTTCCATGGTTTCCGGCAACCAACTGTGAAAAGGAAATTGGGCCGACTTGGTCAATGCTGCGGTCACGACCAGAAAGGCAACCAGACCGGAGGCCCAGGGCCAATCCACGGGGCTGTTGACATTGGCCAGGAAGGTATGCAGATCCAGGGTGCCCCAGTGCTGCCAAATCAACCCGATGGCAGCCAGAAGGGCCAAGTCACCCAGGCGGCTGATCAAAAACTTTTTGCGTGCCGGTCGCTGGGCTTCGGTACGATCCGCATAAAAGGTGAGCAACTCGTGCAGCCCCAGGCTGGTACAGAGCCAGGCGGCAAAGAGCAGGCAGAGATTGGTCGAGAGCATGAATAGGTAGGCCATGCCGACCGTCAGGAAGAGCCAACGCAAAAAGTGGCGCTGCTTTGGCTCGCCGTCAAGATAGCGAAGTGAAAAGTGATAGGCGACTGTGCCCACCCCGGCCACCAATAGGGTGGTGACAGCGCTAAGCCGATCAAGCGTGAGACCCAGCAGCCGTATGGGTGCTGGCATGATGGCCTGTCCAAACAACATCACCAGCGATAGTAGCGTGAGTAAGGCCAACATGTCCAGCAAGCGATATTCGATCCAGCCAATCTTGTTTTGTCGCATTGTTGTCTCCAAATACCTACAAATATCCTTTTATATCTTTATTGCGACATTTTAATGTCTTTGTGCTTCCTTGCACAAATTACCGGCGCGCTCGTTGTCAAAATCAAGTGGGAACATACGCAGCGTAGAGAGCGGGGGTTGAAGTGTGGTGAGATATGCAGACAAACACAGACAAACACAGACAAACTCAGACAAACAAGGACAAACAAGGACAAACAAGGACAAACAAGGACAAACCATAAAAATTATAAACGCGCAGTCTTGTGTTTTGTGAAACAAATGTTGATAGAGGACTTGCCTGTTAGTCACGGAGTGACGACTGAGGGTAGCTGAGGGTTTTAACCCGCGGGCCAAGACGCCAGCCTTGATGGGAATTGAGTAAATAATTGGGTCAACGACCACCACCCGGCGATGAATCGCCTGGCGTTCCCGGTATACCGAAACATTTGCTTAACGCCCATAGAGGCTGATCTACCTCCTGCCGCCACTGCGTGGCTTACAGCGCACAATATGTTTCACAAAAGACCAGTTCTTAAGTAGCCTCGGGATGGAGGATATAGCCTTGGCCGCGCACGGCAAGCAGGCGGCGGGGATGTTTGGGGTCAGCTTCAATTTTTTCGCGGATGCGTTCAATGAGCTTTTGCAGGGCGCTATCAGAAGGCACTTCCTCGTCCCAAATGGCCCGCTTGATGCTTTCTCGATCACAGACAACTCCGGGGTGGGCTGCCAGAAAAGCATAGACAGCACCCTCCAGGTGGGTGAAGGGTGCCGCTGGGGTCACGCTATCCGCGGGGGGTGGCGACAGCTCAGCCGCTGGGGCAGTGGGCAGGGCAAGACTGTCCGCAAGCTTGCCCGCGGTGGGATGGTCTTGCTGCACAAAGCGGGTCATGATGTCGGCAAAGAGCCGCCACTGGGTGCCGTCGGCTGCTAAGAGGCCTTGCCGGGCCAGGGTTGTCAGTAGGGTAGACGAAATGGTCAGGGGTAGACCACCGGCGGCGATCCGGTGCACTACCTCCTGTGCACCGGCAACACGGGCCAAGTTTTGCCAAAGAGCTTGACAGAGGGGTAGCGCGGCGTCAAAGAGTTGTCCCGCTAACAGTGACCAATCCACCGCTGCGCCAGGCAGCAGGTTAGCGTGTTGGTCATAGAGCAGTGCACAGGCCATCGTGAGCAGGTCAGGGTGGCGACCGGCCAAGTGCAAAAGTTGGGCTTGCTCGGCCTGGGTAAAGCCCGCCGGTAAGGTCGCAGTCACACTGCGCGCCATCAAGGCCTGGGCGGCTGCCGGTTCCAATTGGCCGAGGATAACGGTGGTCGAAAAGAGATTCCAGAAGGAGGAAGAGGCCTGCCAGGTCATCGGCGCATAGAATTCATGGAGCGGGCGCAGGCTAGTTGCGACATAGGCCACCCGATCGCCCAGCGCGGGATCTTGGGCCAAAGTACGCAGTAAACTACCGGTGAGCCGCGGCAAGTGTGCGATGCCTTCGGCATTGTCGATCAACAACAAGACCAGATCGGCAGTACAGTCGCGGAGGGCGGTCGCCATATTGTGCCGGAGCGTTTGCAGTTGATCCAGCGGCGGCAACTCACTGTGGCCAGGCTCAGGCAGCGGCTGATCCGCCCGTTCGGCCAACGCTTGGGCCAGCGCCCGATAGAGATCGCGCCAGAAATAGAGCGCGCCCTCAGGCTGGGCATCATCCAGATCACTGTAAGGGCCAGCATTGACATAGACCGCGAGGATCGCCTGCTTGCCGCCAAAGCTAAGCTGCCGTTGGGCAGGGGAGAGGCGGGCCTGCTGTTGTAGATAGTAAAGCAGCGATGTTTTTCCACTGCGCGGCAGCCCAATCACCGCGCAGCACTGGGGCGGTTGGGCGGCTAGTTGCCGGCTAATGGCGTCTAGCTCGTCCTGACGCCCGTAAAAGGCATGGGCGGCCAGAACAGGTTTACGGTTACGAAATGGATTATTCATGCGGCGGCACTTCCTCTGCGACACGGCTAAGGATCAAGGAGCTTTAGTATAGCGGAAGTAACACCTTTTGTCGATTAAAGGACAGATTCAGACATGGCCTGTTCACTCGACAGTTGGATTGCCTAAGTAGGGGGCTGGTAAATGAGATACGCACGGCATTGAGCAAAAGTCAGCGCCCGCCAACGCCCAGCGAAGGCAATTCTCTTTTCGTGACCTTGACCACTACCTGACAAAGTTATGGCTGATTACACCGATAATCAGCCATAACTTTATTCTCTTTACACCGCAGACCACACCAATCGTTCAAAGCCGATGGCAACCACGGCATAAGTAGTGGCGTTTCTTCATTCAGCGCACCGGTAATGAGTGACTCGGCCCCTTTAACCTGCGCAATGTAGGCAATCCGATTCCGATCCATCACCAGATTGTCGTCGAGAATTTCTTCGGGATATTCACAAGTACGCTGCAAAATTTTGAGAAAATAGAGAACCAGGGTCGGGTTGTAAACCAACGTCTCAGCTTTTGTGCTGAACGCATAGCCGTTATAGAAAAGTCGCATCATCCCCATTGCTTCGGCGGTTTTTGCTTCGCCAAAGCCACAGTGCTGCGCCACCTGGCGCAAGGCGATGGAATTATAACCACCTCATAAGGCAACCCGGCAAAGATCACCCGCTGCGCTGTCTCTTCCCTCAGCACGATCTTCGTCGGCAGGGGCTGGGCCGGTGAGGCATTACCATTCCAGGGACGCCCGTTCACGGCGACAATCAAGAGCCCTTGCTCATCGCCCACTGCGGCGAAATCTGTCTCGTTGCCTCGCCACAGCGTTAACCCCAGTTTTTGCTTGAGCTGTTGCAGGAACTCACTCACATTGGGTGTGGCCAAGCCAATTTCGCTCACCGAGAGGAGCGATTGCCAGTCGAAGGTGCGGTCGCCGGCGGTGGGCAAATTGTGACGGGCGATGAATTCGAGGATGTTCCCGGCCGGATCAAGATAGTAGATCGCATGCGCGTTCCAATCGGCGAAATGCCACTCATCGCTGTCACCATTTTGCAGCAACGGCGCCCGCGCGCCTAACCAGATTTTCGCCGCCGCCAGTTGATTCTCGGGAATATTGAAGGCGACGTGGTAGATCGAGGGTAACGGCTCGGCAGTTTCTCCAAAAGTTATGGTGGAAGCGCCAACTTGGACTGTAAACGAAGTCGGCGTTTCGGCCACAAGCGGGAATTCCATTAGCTTATGATAGAACGCTCGCTGGGCCGACAAATGGTTGGTGACGAGGTGGAGTTCGGCAATCTGCATCATAACCTCCTGGTTGCTGGGTTACGGTAAGTGCGGTGAATGAATTCACCGCCTGAGATGCGAAAACCCGCTGAAGCAGGTTTGGCATATCAGCCCAGGTTTCAACCTGGGATTGGATTTGCAAAAACTTTCTGTGTTCCACTTAGCCTACCACGATTTGCCCGTTTCTTCACCGTGCCCGCGATCAGATCGACCCTGTACCTTGGTGCAGGTCGCCGCGGCATCCCTCATGCGCTGCTCACTCGGCAGCTGGGTTGCCAAAGAAGCTGCTATCATAGAGTGTATTGTGGACACCGGTTTGGAGCACAGCGTCAAAGCGGTCACCGATCGTGGTCAACAGGTTACCCTCCTGCTCAGGTGACGATGGCTGCCAGATCACCAGGCTTGGGATCGAGTATTCATCCTTGGTATAGGTCGCCTCCAACTGTTGCTCGGCCAACTGAAAGGTGAGCGAGGTGCGGACCGAGCCATATTCATCACGATGATCGCGTTCGATCTGTTGCGCCCCAAACTCCTCAACCAGCCAGCGGGCGAATGCATCCAACATGCCGGCGTGGACCGGCTGCAACCGATAGGTTAGATCCGAACCATGGTCGATGCGGAGACCAAGTGGGAAAAGTGGGGTAAAGGTTTCCCGCGCCACCAGCCGCGCATGGTCACCGGCCTGCTCTTGCCACCGGAAATAGCGATCAAGCCAGCGCGGGTTGAGGTTGTCGATCTCACCAGCCCCAGCCAGCACGGATGTATAGTACATCCGCGTGGTATCGACCGGCAGGTGGTAGACATTGCCCTTGACAAAATCATAGACCAACAACTGAACCGTGCGTCGCGATTCGTAGGTGGTAACATCATACTCATCCAGGAAGCCAACCCGCACGAAACTATGTTGATCCGGCGCAAAGCCAATGGGTGGGTGCAAGCGAGCCAAGGGGACCACC
Organism: Caldilineaceae bacterium; assembly: GCA_022842065.1. The sequence continues at coordinate 38,627 of JALHQH010000033.1, read as the reverse complement.
GCCTCAGCAACGGCCGGGGCCAGCGGGAAGGGATAGGTGGTCAATGTCTCAGCGTCAAAGACACAGCCATCATCAAGTAGCAACCAACGTCCCCCGGCCAGCGCCCGGCGAAAGGCCGTTACTTCGGTGATGGTGGCGGTACTGTCCGGGGCCGCATCATCCAACCAGTAGACCACGGGGTCGGGGGACGTGTCGCAGAGATAACTGACCGCCAACTGCCCTGCTACTTCACGGATCAAATAGAGTTGGCTGGGGGTATCCGGCGCGCCCGTATTGACGATAAAGGCAGGTACCGTAGGGGTTAGCGGCAAGGTGACGGTCATCAGTTCACTGAAGTGTTGATAGGGTTCAGTCGCGCTGCTGGCTTGGGGAGTGATCAACACGGGTTCGCCCCGGTAGCGCAAGCCATAATGGAGCCAGTCAAAACCAAAGGCCGCGTCATAGCTGTCCAGATAGGTCAACAACGCAAAGTTCCCCACCTGCTCCACTTGGGGCGGCGACCCAAAATAGGCCTCCTTGTGCAGCCCCACGAAAGCGCCACCGAGCAAGAGCAACACCCCTAGCACACCCAGGTTGAAGCGCCGGCCGCGGTGAATCATCATCGCGCCCAGCACCAGGCCAATCAACCCAAAGAGGGGGAACAACGCGAAAATGATAAAATAGGCGCGCCCCCCTTCAAAGTTGCTGATCCGCATGGCCCGCGCCATCGAATCGCCCACGACCGCGGCTAAGACCAAGCCACCGATCAGCCCCAGGATCGCGCCGGCAACCCCCCATAAAAACCGCTTCATCACTGCTGCCCCTTTCTATCAACACTTACGCACGCTACCGATTCCCCGGCTCCGGCACATCGCCGGGACCTGCTTGCTAACAAGCAGGATAGCAAAGCTGTGTCCGGCTGGCGTCCGAAGAACGCAGGATGGTGGTGGCAACGAGGAGTATACCCAGTCCGCCGTGGGCTGAAGCCCTACGGCTAAGTAGCAGCGCCCGCTGAAGCGGGCTGATACTGCCGGACAAGCCCGCTTCAGCGGGCGTTGTTGACTAGCCCGGCGATTGATCGCCGGGCGGTCGCCGTATACCGCATTATTTGCTTAACTCCCATAAAACGCGCGGTCGCTTGTCAGTTTGGGCAACAGTTTAGTTTGCTGACTGCCGCGCTACACCTCAAACCCCACCACCGGCGCGAACTGCTGCTCTTGAAATCTTGCCAGCAGATGTTTGACCAGCCAGTTACGGCCGGCTACGGCGACGGGGTTGGCCCATTGGCCGACCTGGCCGACGCGTAGGGAGCGGTTGACGATCATGGTGGTGCGGGGAATGCGGCGGGCTTCATACGCACGCAGGGCGGTGGGGATGTCGGCGGTGGCCTGGAGCTCTTTGGCCAAGACGACAGCATCTTCGAGGGCCTGGCATGCGCCTTGGCCCAGGTTCGGGGTTGTGGGGTGGGCGGCGTCACCGAGCAGGGTAATCGGGCCACGCCCCCACTGCTTGCGCGGCGGGCGATCATAGATATCATTACGCAGAATGGCGCTTTCGGGGGTCGCTTCAATCAGGTCGCGGATGGGATCATGCCAGGCACTGAAAAGGCGCAGCAGTTCGGCCTTTTCCCCATCTGGGCTCTGTTGCCCAGGGGGTGAATTGTGGGTCGCAAACCAGTAGACCCGGCCCCCTTGCATGGGAACTTGGCCAAAGCGCGCGCCGCTTCCCCACGTCTCACCTGGTTGCAGCCGGCCGTGGTCAAAGGCGACCACCCCGCGCCAAGCGGTATACCCAGCATAACGGGGTGCTTGCTGTCCGTGCAGGCCAGCCCGCACCTGGGAATTAATCCCATCCGCCCCAATCACCAAATCACCAAACGCGTCCTCACCGTTGCGAAAGGTAACCCGAACCCCCTGCCCATCTGCGGTGACGGCCTCACACGCCAGCCCCAAGTGCAGCTCCTGGTTTAGCGCATCACGTAGCCGGTCATGCAAGGCGGCGCGGTGGACCATGACACTGAGTTCGCCGAATTTGGCTTGCAGCTGCTGGTTGGTGTTGTACATCAGCAGATCACCCTTGGCGGTGCGGATTGCACCACTGGTCTCCGGTAAGGCGAGGGCGCGGATCTGCTGCCCCAAGCCGAGATAATCGAGGGCGCGAATGGCATTAGCCCACAGCGACAAACCGGCCCCAACCTCACGCAAGGTCGTCACCCGTTCATAGACTTCCACGGTCAGGCCGATTTGTTTCAGGGCAATGGCGGCGGCCAAGCCGCCGATCCCGCCGCCGATGATTAACGCTTTGCGGCCATGTGTGTGGGCCACGGGATGAAGGGCAGGCTTTACTGCTTGCATCTGTCTACTCCTACCAGGGATGTGATAATGAGGTTGCCGCGCAGCCGGTTGGCCAGCTGGCAACCGGCCCGCACCGGTGCCTAGAGTATAGCTCGATTTTGTATTTGTCCACAAGGGTGTAAGCGCTTCAGTTTGCCAATGAAGTGAGGCGTGTTGAGCAACATGCCGACGCGACCTTCTTGCCGACGCTGCGTAGAGATGGATAGCACCTTTTACCCTTGTCATCCAGCAGAGGAGGGAATACATTATGACCACCGCCACTGAAACGCTGACCGCAATTCCACTAGCACCGACCGCGCCAACAGAACGGCTGGAGACCATTGATATGCTGCGCGGCTTTGCCGTCTTCGGCGTACTGGTGGTCAATATGTTCTACTTTTTTAACCCCTGGTATGCGCCCCAATTGACGGACGCGACGTCAAGCCCTGACCGGCTCGCCCATTTTGTGATCACTTTGCTCTTTGTCTCCAAGTTCTATACCATCTTCTCCTTTCTCTTTGGGCTGGGCCTTTATCTCCAGATGAGTCGGGCGGAAGCCAAGGGCGTGCCTTTTGTGCCACGCTATGTGCGCCGGTTGCTCATCTTGGCGGTTTTAGGCTTTGCCCACGGCGTGCTGCTCTGGACCGGCGATATTTTGTTCGTCTATGCGATCACGGGGCTGGTGCTGCTCTTTTTGTTTCGCAAGCGCAGCCCGCGCACCCTGTTGGTGTGGGCGATTATCCTCATTGTCATCCCAGTGCTGATCATGACCGCCGCTGTAGGTGCAATCGAACTGGCCCGTTCTGCCCCCGCCGAAAGCAATGTGATGGTCGAAATCGAAAGTCAATTTGCTACCGCCAAAGCACAATTTGAACAGGCGACAGCCGCAGACTACGCCATCTATGCCCATGAAACTTTTGTCGCGATTACCGCCGAACGTTTTCGCGATTATACCGAGTTACTGCTGACCATTGGCTGGTTTATGTTACCCTCGGTTTTGGCGATGTTCCTGATGGGGGTCCGCGCCGGCAAGTTGGGTTGGTTCACCAAAGGGGTGGAACAACAACGCTTTTGGCGGCGCCGGCTCTGGTGGCTCTTGCCGCTTGGTTTGCTCTTGAACCTCTATGTTGCCCTCACCGGCTTTGAACAAAATCAACTTGGCATTGAGGTGTTACGGTGGCCGGCCGCCGCCCAAGTTGCTGCGCTCAACTTGGGCAGTGTGATCTTATCCCAGGGCTACATCGCGCTGCTGGCACTCTATGCGACCACGCCGGGTGGACAGAAGTTGGTCGCGCGGCTGGCACCGGTGGGGCGCATGGCGCTCACCAATTATTTAACCCATTCGCTGGTGATGACAACGCTGGCCAATGGTTATGGGCTGGGGTTGTATGGCCAGGTCGGGATGGCGACCGGTTTACTGCTGGCGATTGGGCTCTTTGCGCTACAGATCCCCTTAAGCCGGTGGTGGCTCAAGCGCTTCCGCTTTGGCCCCGTCGAGTGGCTCTGGCGCACTCTGACCTATGGTCGATTACAGCCCATGCGTCAGGCGCAGGCGGTCAGCTAAAAATCTATCCGTAAATTCGGTTGTGGCCCTGTGGGAACAGAGAATTTACGGATCAAGACTAAGGGCGGCTGGACAATGAGCCAGCGCCAGCGTGATCGCCTGTTCATAGGTCAATGTACTGCCTTCGGCCAAGCCGGCCACAAAATTTTCGGCGCCAAGTGTGCTGCGGAGGGCGTTGATTGACGCGCTATACGCACCCTGATCAATGGGCGGGACCGGGGCCCCGATCGTCTGGCGGAGCGTTTGTGCTGCGCCCAGCAACTGGGCACCCAATACCGCGGGTTGTATGCAGTTGGCCATCCCTTCCAACGCATTTGCGGCACCTAATTTATCAACCATCTCCTTATAAAGCGCTAACCCGGCACAGAAATGGTCGGCCGCGCCTTTGGCATCCGCTTGGGCAAGCGCCAACCAGCCAAGGCTGCATTGCGCGGCGGCAATGTAATGACGGTCACTGCGTAGTTGCCATAGGCGCAAGCTCTCGTGCAGGTGCTGCTTGGCCAGCGCATAATCGCCCTGTTTCAACGCAATCAGCCCCAAACCGTAACAGCTAAAGGCGCTGCCTTCGGTTTCGTTTTCCTGTTGAAAAATCGCAAGGCTCTGTTCAAAGAGCGCGCTTGCCTTGGTCAGCGCGTTGTTGGCGTAGTAGACCCAAGCCTGGCTACTGACATTATCTCCCAGTTCATAGGGAATCGCCCGCGCCTTCACCAGCTGCGCGCTTTCGTGTAACAAGGCTGTCGCTTGCGCATAGTTGCCCTGGCAACAAGCGACCCAGGCTTGGCTCTGCAAGGCTGCGATAATGCCTTCTTGGTTGTTGCGTTCGCGTTGGATCTTCAGACTTTCCTGGAGTAAGGCTACCGCCTCGGTATAGTCGCCACGGCGCCAGGCCAAATTGCCCAAGCGGATCAGCGAATAGGAGACGCCCGCTTTATCACCCAATTCACGGAAGAGGGCCAGGCTCTCATTGGTCAGATCAGCAGCCTGCGGATAGTGACCCCGGATGCGCGCCAGGTACCCCAACGCACCCAGCGCCACGGAGATACCCCAGCGGTCACCACATTGCCGGAAGCTGGCCAGCGCGGCTTCCCACTGCACGGCCGCCTCATCAATCTTATCGCGGCTCATGGCAATCCAGCCGAGGCTGAAGAGGCCGAGGCCAATGCCCCACTCATCGGCCAGGGTGCGAAACAGGGTGAGACTCGCCTGGACATGGGCCTCGGCGTGGGCCAGATCGGTTAAATTTGAGCTGACAATCACCAGCCCGCGCAAAGCATAGGCTTCGCCCCACTTATCACCCACCTGGCGAAAGAGCAACAGACTTTCGCGGTAAAGGGGAATTTCGCTGCCATCGGCATCGGCCAGCCAGCCGGCCCCGGCTAACGCTCTGGCCCGCGCCCACGCCAGCGATTGGACGAGAGGTGGTTGCGGCGTGGGTTGGGCCAGGAGCAGACGGAGCCACTCACGCCCTTCCTTCCAAAAACCGCGCAAATACCAAAAGCGGGCCAGGCTGCCGGTCAAACGCAAGCCGGCCTCCAGCGCGCCACTGCCGCTGGCCCATTTGAGCGCCGCACGCAAATTATCATGTTCGAGATCAAGGCGAGCCAGCCAGTTCAATTGGGTGGCGGCACGCAGATGGGGTTCGGCCTCTTCGCCCAGCTTTAGAAAAAACCAGAGCTGTTTGGTGCGCACCATTTCGGCTTCGCCGGCTTCAAAGAGTTTTTCGCGCGCATACTGGCGAATGGTTTCGAGCAGATAGTAACGGGCCGCCCCCGCCTGCTCTTCGACCACCACCAGCGACTTCTCGACCAGATGGGTGAGCAGTTCTAAAACATCTTCGGATTTGACCAGGTCAACACTACGCGCAGCGCGGCCATCGGATGGAACGTCGTTGACCGTGTACTGCCCAATGCGTAAGCCACCACAGACCGCTTCGGCGGCTTCGAGTGTCCATCCCCCCAGAAAGACGGCCAACCGGCGTAAGAGGGTACATTCCGATGCGCTAAGCAGATCCCAACTCCAGTCGATCATGGCGCGCAGGGTCTGTTGCCGGGGCAAGGCGGTGCGGCTACCACCGGTGAGCAGCCGAAAGCGATCATCCAGCCGGGCCGCGATCTGGTCGGGGGTCATCGCGCGGACACGGGCGGCAGCCAGCTCAATCGCCAGCGGCACGCCATCAAGTTGCTGGCAGATCTGGGTCACAGCCGCCGCATTAGCTTCATGCAGGGTAAACGCGGCCTTGACCGTCGCGGCGCGATCAACAAAGAGGCGAATTGCTTCTACCTGCGCCAGCTCGTGGATCGGCAGGGGCTGCCGGGTCTGGGGCAATTGCAGGGAAGGGACGCGCAAGACATGTTCCCCCATCACCCCCAACGTTTCGCGGCTGGTGACCAGGATGCGGAGGTTAGCACAGGCGCGTAACAGTGTCTCGACGAATTGGGCCGCTGTTTCGACCAGATGCTCACAGTTATCAAAGATGAGGAGCGCGGTTTTCGTGCGCAAATAGCTCATCAGCGTACGGGTCAGCGGATAGGTCGGCTCTTCGCGCACCCCCAGCAACGCTGCCACCGTCTGCGGCACCAGCACGGGATCCGAGAGCATTGCCAGCTCCACCAGCCAGATGCCGTCGGGAAAGGCGGCGTGAAACTGGTTGGCGGCTTGCAGAGCCAGCCGTGTTTTACCGGTGCCGCCTGGCCCCGTCAAGGTGAGCAAACGTACTCCCGCGCCATTGTCCCTGCTGCCATCCGGCGTGAGTAGACGGCGAATATCGGCGATCTCTTTCTCACGACCGATAAAACTAGTTAATTGTACCGGCAGATTATGGGTGGGCACGTCAACGGCAGGAGTGGCTGGGCTGGGGGTGAGCGTGCGTTCGCCATTGCGCAACTGTTCATAGAGAGTACGGGTCTGTGCCGAGGGTTCAACCCCCAGGTCACGGTCCAGCGCTTCGACACAGCGCCGATAGACATCTGCCACATTCGACTGGTCACCCAGCCCGGCATGGGCCACCATTAGGGCGCGGTAGGCTGGCTCTGGCGTATAACCAAGAGCGATCCAGCGTTCACCCCAATGCAATACTTCCGCCCAGCACTGGTCAGCCACCAAACGTTCCAATAGCAGGTTAAGTTTGCGCTCAAATTGGGCTTGGACGCGCTCTCGTTCCAACTGCACCCATTCGTCATAGAAACCGGGCAGCAATTCGCCACCATAGACGGAGACCACATGCATCAACTCATCCGCACTAGCGTTCTCTGCCGACGGCTGGGCAATGCCTTCGACATCCAACCAATACGCGTATTCGGTATTAAAGGCCAGAGTAATTTCGTCAACCAGTAAAATCGCGTCGGCCTGTGCGCCCAGGGCGCGGCGGATCTGCCAGAGCGCCTGGCGTAGGTTGCGCCGCGCATTGGCTTCACTGGAATCGGGCCAGAGCAAGCCGGCCAACCGTTCGCGGCGCTGCGCCACGGGGTTGAGCAGCAGATAGGCAAATAGTGACTGCGCCGGCCGCGCCGTAAGCTCGACCGCGACGCCGTCTAGTTGCACGCTAAATTGACCAAGCAGACGAATTTCCAACATAACGATTCAAGACCAAACGGCCTGCCCATTGACAATGCCATAGACACTGAATAACGGCAGAGCACTATACTCTGAAAAGAACAAATGAATTGGTAATGGGGTGATGAGCTGATTACGACTTCGGCGTGAGCCGCACCGCATGGGTACCCGCCATTAGGTCGCAAATGCTTAGCGGAATCACCTAATTATCCAATTACCTGATTGTAGCCTAGATGGCGAACGTTACCCAAAACAGGGGATAAAAGAGGAAGATTGGCATGGAGACCAAGTTAGCACAGACTTCAAGCAAAGGGCAGCAGACAGGTAGTGCCGATCGAGGTGCGCTGGCCCAACGAATTTTCCTGCACCCCAACGAACTCTACCGCGTGCCCGCCACCTATCGCCAAGTACGCACGAGCCGTGGCATTGCGCACATTTCGCATGGGGGTAGAGATTTTGTGCTACAGGCCGGTGAATGTGCGACTTTAGCGCATACCGCCGATGTTGCACTCGTTTCACCTTTACACAGTGAAACGTTGGTTCTAGAGCTGTTTATCTGAGCCATAACCCGCTAGCCGTTTTCGTCCCAACGGGACGCCTGATCTGAGGAAAAATCAGCGTAAATTGCGTGATCTTTTTGCCCATCAAAAACTCGTGCAAGAACAGATGTTTGGATAGACACGTTGATAGACACGCAATGACGCAGGCGAGCCTATAATCAACAGGCAGGTAGCAACTCTGCGATAAGTTTGAAAACCATGTGCCAGTTCTACCCCACACTGGGCGTGATACTGGTTTTCAAACAGAGCGGGGCATAGAAAAGGAGGACGAACATGTTGAACGATGTCAATACCCTAACCACGATCCAACAGGAGCGCTATAACGGCTTTGTCAAGCAGGCAGCCATGTTGCGTCTGTTGCCGGTGCAGAAACGTACCAGCAAAGCGCGCCAAGCCGTAGCCAGCAGCGCCACAGCAGCGCAGACAGCAACGACCTTTTATGGCCTGTTGTTGAGTGCATTGCAAACGCGGATCCGTGCGCTGCGCCCATCTTAAGCGCCTGACTTAAGCACCCGTTAGCAGCGTACGTCGATCATGGACGACAGCATTACACCTTTTCTAAAAAGTGAGTATTATATGATGATTAACTATTACCAACTGGAAACCCTGGCCCACCTCCACCACGAGGAACGCCTGGTCATTGCAGCCAAAAGACGGCTGATCCAACGACCACAACGCCAGACTTTGCCCATTGCGACTTGGGTTCACTGGCTGAGCGAACAGAAGGACAAGTGGGTTGCGCCCCGCCAACCGGCCACGATTGAGCCGGCCTGCTAACAGCAGCATGAGGGTTAAGCGGCAACCACCCAATGTCCACTAACAACCGAAAATTCGATATCCTCCAAGCAGAGCGGTCACATGGTCCATGTGGCCGCTCTGGCGTTTATAGCACAAAATTTCCCCTCGTTCATAGGGACATGATGCATCATGTCCCTATGAACGCTTACGCACCCCGCGCCCGCAACCGCATCCACAACCCACCTTTGGCGCGGAGCACAAAAGCCGCTTCTGGTTGAACCAGTCGATCAGACACAAGCGCCAGCCAATAGCGTTGGGCAATCGCCGCCAAGATCAGTTGCGCTTCCATCATCGCCAAAGGTTCGCCGATACATTTGCGCGGCCCTGCGCCAAAGGGCAGATAGGCAAATTTGGTCAGCGCTGCCTCGTTTTCCGGGGCAAAGCGTTCGGGCGCGAAGTGTTGTGGCTCGGTCCAGTAATCGCGGTGGCGCTGTAGCCCATAGATATTAACAATCAGCTTCAACCCGGCACGGATGGGATGGCCATTCATTGTATCCGCATTAACGGCCTGCCGGGTGGTGACATAGGCGGGCGGATAGAGGCGCAAGGTCTCTTGGATCACCATACGCGTGTAAGGCAATTGCGCCAGATCAGGCACCGTTGGTAAACGCCCGGCCAATACCTCATCGACTTCAGCGTGCAACTTTTCTTCCGCTTCCGGATGGTTGGCCAGCAGATAAAATGCCCACATGAGCGCCATCGATGTTGTCTCATGCCCAGCGCTGACGATGCCAAAGAGTTCGTCCAGCAACTGCGGGGTGCTCATTTGGCCACCGCTCTCTTCGTAGCGGGCCGCGATCAACATGTCCAACAGATCAGTTTGCGGTGCGGTTTGCTGTTGCCGGCGTTGGATAATCCCACGCAGTGCCTGGTGAATCGTCTCTAATGCGTGGGTGAAACGCCGATTGTTCGGGGTAGGGACCCAGAGCGGCAACCCCAGCGGATTGGCCGAGCGCGCCACGATGTCGCTACTGACAAAGGCATAGGCTTCGTGCAAGGCCCGTTGCTCCTGCTCGATATCGACGTTGAGCATGGTATAGCCGATAATCTGCATAGTCAGTTGCATCAGCGCGTCGGCGATGTCCACTGGTTGGTCCTGGTTGACGATCGTTGCCCAGCGATCCAGCAGCTTACTCGTCTCGCGATTGATCACCTCGCCAAAGTGGGCGATCTGTTTGCGGTGAAACATGGGCTGCATAATGCGCCGCTGTTGGCGCCAATAGTCGCCGTCGCTAGTACAGAGATTATCCCCGCTGGTCAGCGCCAGACGGGTGAAGTGCATAAAGAATTGTTCTTTCATGTAGTTGCGACTGTTGCTCTGCAACACCTGTTGAGCCAGTTCGGGGCTGGTAATGACCAATTGTTTGACTGGCCCAAAGCGCACTTCGACCAGCGGGCTGTAGTGGTCGGCAATGGTCTGCATGTAGGCCAGCCGGTTGTTGGAAAATTCATTTAGATCACCCAGCAAGAAATGGCTTCCTGGCTTGCTGGGTAGTTGGTAGGATTTGGTTGGTTGTTGGCCGGAAAGGGTGGTTGTCATGCATTTAGCTCCGCGACAGTCAATGTCAAATTTGTGAATTTGCCCGATTGCAACCAGTATATACTTTCGTGTGGCGCATGACATCCACCGAAAGGTGCATTAGATGGTTGATTTATGCTAGGACTTACGCAGTTACCGTAGGCTTCGACACGCTCAGCCTACGGTAACTGCGTAAGTCCGATAGATCAATGTGCGGTTGGGCTGGGTTAAACTTCTGATCAAATAGGACAAGGAGCCTCTCTATGTTGGGACAACTATTCAGCAGCGTTGCGGCGCGCTCACCTGAATTTCGTCGAAAAGGCTGGCAACGGGTCTATCAATTTCTGGCGACGACTTATGCGAATTCGGCGGCCTGGACGTTTATGAATTACGGCTATGAACCCGTGGACCCTGCCGATCGCCCGCTGTTGGCGGCAGACGATGAAGCCAACCGTTATTTTATCCAGCTCTATCACTATGTGGCCACCGCAGTGGACGTAACTGGGTTGGCTGTCCTCGAAGTTGGCAGTGGCCGCGGAGGCGGGGCAGCTTATATCAAGCGCTATCTAAAACCCAAAACCATGACCGGGCTGGACTTTTCCCCACGCGCATCGCGTTTCTGCCAGGGGCGTCACCAAGTGGACGGCCTCACCTTTATCACCGGCGATGCAGAAGCATTACCCTTTGCCGATCACGCTTTTGACGCCGTGATCAATATTGAATCTTCCCATTGTTATGGTTCGATGACACAATTTGTCGCCCAGGTCACACGTGTGCTGCGCCCTGGTGGTTACTTTCTATTTGCCGATTTTCGCGATAGTCAGGCCGGCGCGCAGCTAGAGGCCCAGCTAACCCAAGCTGGTCTGGAAGTTGTGCGCAAGGTTGATATTACGCCCAATGTCCGCGCGGCGTTGGATACCTACAATGAGGCCAAGCTGGCACTGATCGATGACCAGATCCACTGGTGGATGCGCAAACTCTTTCAGAACTTTGCCGCCATCAAAGGGTCGCCGATCTATGAAAGCTTTCGCGATGGGCAGCTGGTCTACCATCACTATCTATTGCGCAAACAATCGGCCACCCCGCCACGCTGAAAACTTCTTACCGCGGCTGAATCCGCATCGGCAAACCACCTTTGGGGCGCAGGGTAAAGACCTGCTGGGCGCGCACCTTTTGGCCGGGTGCCAAATGCAAACTGAAGCGCTGCAAGACGGTGGCCAAAATCAGCCGCGCTTCCATCATCGCAAAACTGTTCCCAATACAGACGCGTGGCCCGCCACCAAAGGGCAGGTAGGCATATTTGGGCAGTTTGGCCTCATTTTCCGGGGTAAAGCGGTCGGGGTCAAAACGGTCGGGGTCGGGGTAGAGCGCCGGATCATGGTGCATGACATAGGTCGAGATCGCGATCGTGCTGCCCTTCGCAATGGGATAGCCGCCCAGTTCGATATCGTGGATCGGTTGGCGGGTGACCCCACCGGCGGGCGGATAGAGGCGCATCGCCTCTTTGATCACCTGTTCGCTGTAGGGCAACTGGGCCAGCTCGGCCATCGTCGGCGGTTTGCCCTGCAAGAGGGCAAGCTCCTGTAAGAGGCGGGCTTCTACGGCAGGATCTTGTGCCACCAGATAAAAGGCCCAGGCCAGCGCGTTGGCCGTTGTCTCGTGGCCGGCGATAAAAAGGGTGATCACCTCATCGCGCAGTTGCTGTTTGCTCATCGGGTTGCCCTCGTCGTCACGGGCCGCCAGCAACATGGAGAGCAGATCCCCCTGATCTTCGCCCTGGTCACCGTGTTCGGCAATGATCGACTCAATGATCGCAAAGAGTTCCTGGCGCGCAGCCAACTCGCGGCGCGCGTTTGTTTTGAAGAGCCGACCCCAGATGGGGTTGTAGCTGTTAATGCGGTCATTGGTGCCCGAGAGAATGATCGTCATCAAGTCACCGATGTGCTCGGCCTGGGCGCGGACATCCACATTAAAGAGCGTTTTGTTGACAATGCCCAGCGTCAATTTGGTCATCTCTTCCGCAATGTCACGTTTTTCCTCGGCACGCCAACCAGCGAGCAGATCTAATGTCTGCTGGACCATCGTCGTGCCATAGGCTGCAATGCGGGCGTGGTGAAAGGCCGGTTGGGCCAATTTGCGCTGCCGCCGCCAGAAGTCGCCCTCGTTGGCAAAAAGGCCATTCCCCGCAATCGGGTCCAACGCATCTTTGACCAGCGCCGCTTTATGAAACTCATTAGGCCGTTCGACCAGAATTTCGTGCGCCAGTTGCGGATCGCTGATCACATAGATCGGCTTATCACCAATCCACAGCGCATAGAAGTTACCATATTTCTGCGCCTCTTTGCGCATATAGCCCAGTGAATCGAAGTCGACGCGCCAGGGCAGCAAGTTCGTAATCGTTTGACTCCAGGCCGGAATCACGGGGCCGGGCAAGCGGGTTGTGTGGCTGGTAGGGGTTGTGATTGCACTCATCGTCTGATCCTTTACTGAACAAAAATCAATTTCTCTGGTCCAGCATAGCATGAAATCAGGTCACTGTCATTCTCCTAAAGGTGAAGCAGTGGTTGATTTAGACAGTGCCCAAATCAGTATGACCGCTTTTCTCTGGTCGCATGGATGAATTAGCCACAGAGCACACAGCGAAGACGTTATGTGCCATTTTTGTGGTGGCACAGCTAAAATCTACCAAAGTCCGTTCTTTGCTAAGGCATGAAATTGATGAGATCAAAATTAATGCTTGACAAATCATTTATCTTCGTGTACTATATTTTTAGTCATGACTAAAAATATAGTACACGAAGATAAAATAACAATGGATGTAATGAAGGAGGATAGAAATGACGAATGAATTGCTTTTCCGCTTGATCACAGCCGCCGTCATCGCGATTGCTTTTTCGGTCAGCATCTACTTCCGCCATCAAGCGGAACGACAAGGGGGCAAATTAGTCAAAAGCGAAGGGCAACGGTTACTGCTGCCCTTGCGGCTCTTGGGCTTGATCGCGCTGCTGCCGCTGTTCGGTTATCTGATCAATCCAGAGTGGGTGGCCTGGGCGCGCTTTGCCCTGCCGGCGTGGCTGCGTTGGGTGGGTGCCATCATCGCCCTGGGCACCATTCCAGCGCTGTATGCGGTCTTTGCCACGATTGGTAACAACATCTCGCCAACCGAAGCGACGCGGGCTGATCATCAACTCAGAACGAGTGGTCCTTACCGGTGGATTCGCCATCCGCTTTACACCTTTGGCGCGCTGTTGATGGTGGCGCTGATGCTGTTGACTGGCCTTTGGTGGCTTGGTCTGTTCCTCCTGCCCGCTGTGGTGGTGCTGATTTGGCGCACGCGCTACGAGGAAGCCAACCTGCTCGCCCGCTTTGGGGACGAATACCGGCTTTACATGCAGCGCACGGGCCGTTTTCTGCCCAAGTTGGGGTGAATCTTGAATGCCGCTGGAACGCGGATTTAGCCGATTCGGTGGATTGTAGCGGATAAAAATCCACCGAATCGGCTAAATCCGCGTTCTATTTTTTGGTCCTTTGTCCTCTCTTTCGTTTACCTTTATACTAGGCGATATTATCTTCTTGGGCAACGCATAAACGAAGTGAAGGCAACCATGAAACTCACAGAGAATGTCTATGTGGTCGGGGGCGGGCGGATGGGCTTTGGCATTTCGGGGCCGTTGGACTGCCATGTCTATTTGCTGGATGGCGGATCCGAGCTAGCGCTGGTTGATCCGGGACTGGGCATGGATCACAGCTTTGACTTGGTGCTGGAGAATATCCGTCATGATGGCATTGAGTTGGGGCGCATTCGCAAGCTGATCCTCACCCATTATCATGCTGATCATGTGGGGGCCGCCGCCGAAGCACAAAAATTGCTCGATCTGGAAGTCATTGCATCGCCGTTGACCGGGCGGGTGATGGACGAACAGGACGAAACGGCGATTGCCCTGGATGTGGCCAAGGCGGCGGGCTTCTACCCAGCTGATTTCTATTTGCAACGTTGTCCGGTCCATCAGCAGGTGGTGGAAGGGGAGATTGTGAAGGTGGGGGATCTGACGCTTCAGGTGTGGGAGACACCGGGGCACTGTGACGGCCATCTCAGCTTTCGCTTCCAGGGTAGTGACCGCAGTTATCTGCTGGGCGGGGACTTGGTTTTCCATTTGGGGCGTGTGGTGTTACAAAACATCCACGATTGTCGCATCGATGCCTATAACCGCAGCGTGCAGAAAATCGCTGCGCTCGACTTTGACGCCCTGTTGCCGGGTCATGTCCAGATATCGCTGCGCAATGGCAAAGATCATGTGGAGATGGCGGCGAAGGCGTTCAAACAGTTGGGTGTGCCACCGAATTTGATTTGAGGGCCGGTAGTTCAAAACTGCCGGCTGACAGTGAAAAGCCGCTGCAGCAGCTGAGTGCCCACCGCAATGGAGGGCAAATCGGATGCGGCGGAACCTTCCGGGAAGAGGTCATAAAGACGTTTAGATTACCAAAGACCGCCTGACCTCTTCCTGGAAGGCGGTTACCCTCAAAAGCGAAATACCCTCAAAAAAATTGACTATTGACAGCAACAAGCTTATGTTGTATAGTTTGCGCTAATTCCCGTTAACGTTAACAGCATAGCCTTACAGCAGCAAGGTTGCTCTGCGCTCCCTAGCCGACGGCCCACTGGGTTTGTGGCTTGCAATTCAACCTTTGCCTCTATACTTAGCTCTGTCATCAATTAACGCTTTTTGCACTAGAAAAAGTGTTAATTGATGACAACCGCCAGTATATTCCAAAACTGCCCATACTCATTTCACGCCGCTTGTGTTGTAGACAGGTCTTACGCTCATGGCCCAAGTCACACTTCATGATGTGGCGACGGCAAGTGGTGTTTCCGCACAGACTGTTTCGCGCGTCATTAACCAACGCCCGGATGTGGCAGAGGTCACGCGCGCCCATGTGTGGGAGACCATTCGTCGCCTCGGCTATAAACCCAATACGCTGGCGCGCGGCTTGGTCTCACAGCGTAGCCAGATTTTGGGCATCATTACCCTGCCGCTGAACGACTTTTTCCGCGCCCAGATCATCACAGGGTTGGAAAAACAAGCCCGCGCGCAGGGCTATGCCTGCCAGATGAGTTTTACCAGCGACAATGCCAGCGACCTGCGCGAATTAATTGACGCCATGTTGGCGCGCCAGGTCGATGGGATTGTCATTCTCACCCCCAAACGTTTTGCCGATCCCGACTTAGTCGTTGATGTACCAATCGTCACAGTCGCCCACAAACTTGCTACCCCACGCGCCATCAACGTCGATGTGGATAATGTCGATGGGGCGTACCAGGCCATGCGCTATCTCTTGGCATTGGGCCACCGCGCCATCGGCCAAATTGTTGGCCCCAGTGAGTGGATTCCGGCGTCAGACCGGATTGAAGGGGCACGGCGGGCATTGGCCGAACATCACCTGCAGCTGACCCCTAATTACATTGTGGAGTGTGAGGAGTGGTCGTTTGAGGCAGGCTATGAGGCGGCGCGCCAATTATTGGCAAACGGTCCAGCGCTGACGGCCCTCTTTTGTCACACCGATTGGATGGCGGCTGGGGCTTATCGGGCCTTGCGGGAGGCAAAACTACGCATTCCCGAGGATATCAGCGTGGTGGGCTATGATGATTTGCCGATTTGCCAGTTTTTGGATCCACCCCTGGCCAGTGTGCGCCAACCGAGCCAGGGGCTCGGGCAATTGGTGGCGCAGTTGGTGATTAATGCGGTTGAAAACGCCGAACCTTTTCGGCAAGATATGTTGGTCCCTGCTGAACTGATGGTGCGCGGCAGTGTCATGGTGCCAATGTTGGTTGCCTAACCTTTTCCCCAGCGATTGGCGCGCAGTTGCGCGCTGCTCAGTTGGCCTGTTCACATCGATTCCCTACTATGCTGTAATGGCTTGCATAATTTTATCGTCGATGCTAGCACTAAGTCTGACCATTTAAACATCCAAAGGAGTCAAGGAAGATGAATTTCCCACGATCACCCCAATTAAGTCGGCGTCACCTATTGCAATTGATGGGCGCTGGTGTGGCCCTGGCGGCGTGTGCGCCCTCCCCGGCGGCCGATGCACCTGCGGCTGCGGGTGGCGACGCAGCTAGCCCTGATGCCGCCGCCGAGACGGTCGTTTTGATGTATAACAGCGGCGAAATTTCGGTAGAGGAGCTGGACATTTTTACCGCCGAATATGGCTATCCAGTCGAATTCTTGGAAACTGACCTGACCAAACTCTTTGCCTCCTTGGCAGCGGGCAATCCGGTTGACTGTTTCCGCATCTATGGTACCAACTCGGCCGCCTTGGCCGCACGCGGCATTCCGCTCGACCTCACCGACTATTTCAGTGCCAGCGATATCGTACCGGTGGATGATCTCTTGCCGGTCAACGACCTTTTTGTGGTCGATGGCAAACGGTATGGCATGGTCAAGGATTGGTCGCCTGACTATTCGATCTATGTCAACAAAAAATTGTGGGGTGAGGCAGGCGTAGAGATTCCAGATCCGACCCAGCCCTTAAATTACACAGAGTGGCGTGAGCTTTCGTCGAAACTGACCAAGAAGGAAGGGGATCGCACGTTGGTCTTTGGCACCGATTTTGAGCCAAACGAGAATGTCCTCTTCTGGATCTCGACCACTTTTGAGGATCCCACCCATCTCTTTAGCGCGGACTTTAGCCAGGTGGCATTGAGCAGTAATCCCAATACAATGGAGTTCATCAATTTCTGGATTGACTGGATGAAGGAGGGGGGCATTCCCGGCCCGATCAACCCCTTTATCGCCGGCTGGAGCGGTCAAGATTGGGTGCAAGGCCAAGCCGCCACCGTGCAATGGGGCTACTGGTTTAGCGGCATGGCCCAAAGTGATGAGGTCTCCGGCGATGACATTCTGATGATGCGCGCGCCAACCTGGGGCCCCACTTACTCGAATCCCTGCGCCACCGGCTGTGGCATGATGGTGACCTCGGTCACCAAGATTCCGGATGTGGCCTGGAAGATGTTTGAATGGTTCATGGGCGAGTTGCCGGCCGAAAATCGGGCCAAGAGTGGCTGGGGCGTGCCAGGAATGACACGTCATTTGGATTTGATGCCGCGTGAAGAACCATGGCGCCAGCACAACTACGACATGGTCCAGTGGGAAATTGAAAATACCGCAGTGCCGGTGATCGAATTCAGCCCCTACCTGACCCCGGATGCCTTCAAGTCCACGTGGGCGAAGTTCCTGGAGCCAACCGTCAAAGGCGAAATGACCGTAGATGAGATGGTCGCTAATATGGAGAGCGAAATCAACGTTGCCATTCGCGAAGGCATGGATCGCGTTGGCGCGTAGTGTTTTGTTAAAGAAGTCATGATAGGCAACAAACCCCTCCCTAACCCTCCCCAGTTTGGGGAGGGAACAGTCACCCCGAGATCGTTCCTCCCCTTAGCAGGGGGAGGTTAGGAGGGGGTAGAATTTACCTATCACAACTTACAACAGTAGTGCTCACGGGCAAACGGTTGGGTCTGGATATGGTGAGGAGATTATGCAGCAACTGGCACAGCTAACCCGCGGCGAGGGGCGTAGCTATCGGCGGGAACGGAAGTCGAAGCGCGCCCACCGGGAAGCGCGGGCGTTTTATCTGTTTGTAACCCCTTGGCTATTGGGCTTTATTGGCCTGTCGCTCATCCCCTTGATCTTGGGCTTCCTAATGTCCCTGACCAACTATGATGGGTTTAACCTCGCGACCGTACGGTTTATGGGGCTGCAGAATTACCTGCGTGCCCTGCAAAATGCCGATATGTGGATTGCACTGCGCAATACGGCGCTCTATGCGCTAGTGACAGTGCCAGTCGGGTTAACGATCGGACTGCTGCTCGCGGTGATGCTCAACCAGGCTATGCAAGGGCGCGCCATCTTTCGGCTGATTTACTATTTGCCGTCGATTTTACCCTTGGCGGGGGCGGTGATGGCCTGGCGACTGTTGTTTAACAAAGATGCGGGTTTGATCAATGTACTCATCAGCATTTTTCGGCCTGGCACGGCGATCAACTGGCCGACGGATCATCTCTTGCTATTGCTCTATCTCTTTGCCTGGTGGAACATTGGCGGCGCGATGGTGATCTTTTTAGCGGGGCTGCAGGGCATCCCCGAAGAATTGCGCGAGGCGGCCAAACTGGATGGGGCCAATCGTTTTCAAGTTTTCCGCCGCATCACCGTGCCCCTGCTCACTCCCGTGATCTTTTTCCAGTTGATCTTGGGGCTGATTGGCTCGCTGCAAATTCTGGATGCAGCCATTTTGATCTATGGCCGGGCGGGGTTAAGTGGCGCGATTAACTTGCCGCGCGACAAGTACTTCTACATGGTCTATAACTATTCCCAAGTTTTTGACTTTCAACGCTATGGCTATGGGGTCGCGTTATCATGGCTTTTCTTCCTGGTCGTGCTGATCCTGACCCTGCTCATCGTTGCTAGCTCACGCTATTGGGTGCATTACGAAGTCAGCCAGGAGGGCAGTTAACATGGGCGAGTTGACACTTGAACAACGCCGTTTGACCACCGCCAGCCGACCAACGACCTACCCAAGCCGTTGGTTGCGCGCAGGGCTGCTCTACGCGGGCTTTATTTTGCTGACCGCAATCTTTGTGACCCCGATTATTTGGCTGCTACTCACCTCGCTCAAAACGATGTCCGAGTATGCGCGTTACCCGCTCTCGATTTTCCCCGAAGTTGCCCAGTGGGGGAATTATTACACCGCAGTGATTGAGTACCCCTTTATGCGCTATACGCTTAACTCGTTGGTGATTGCCATCCCCTCCACCCTGCTCACCGTCTTTTCGAGCGCGCTGGCCGGGTTCGGCTTTGCGCGCCACAATGCCCCCTTTAAGAATGTGCTCTTTGTCCTTGTCCTTTCAATGATGATGGTGCCACGCATGGTCACGGTGATCCCCACCTTTGTCTTTTTCTCAAAACTGGGGCTGACCAATACCTATTGGCCCTGGATTCTATGGGGCATTGCGGGCAGTTCATTCCATATTTTCCTCTTCCGCCAGTTCTTTGCCGCGATTCCCAAAGATCTGGAGGACGCCGCCGAGGTCGATGGCTGTAGCCGCTTGCGCATCTTCTGGCAAATCTTCTTGCCGCTCTCAGGGCCAGTCCTGGCAACATCGGCGATTTTCCATTTTCAATGGGTCTGGGGCGACTGGTTTACGCCGAATATCTTCCTGACCCAAGACCGCACCACCCTAAGCGTACTGCTTTCAACTGCCTATCGCGATCCCCAAGGCAACTCGTTAGAGACGGTAACCATGGCCGCGATTATGGTTTATATGTTACCCATGCTGCTCATTTTCCTCTTTGCCCAAAAGTACATTGTGCAAGGAATTGTGACGAGTGGGATCAAGGGCTAACAGTCACCCCCGCCCTAACCTCCTTGCAGGGGTAAGTTTTTAGAAACCCCTCCCCAGGCGGGAAGGGAGCCGAGCGTTCGTTAGCCAAACTTCGGTTCCTCCCCCAAGCTGGGGGAGGTTAGGAGGGGGTAAGTAGTTACGCTAACACAATCCTTTCATCTCCCCACGTTTTTCGCGTTTTCGTCTTGTTGCAGATCTTGGCTTTCCTGGTTCTTATGCAAGGCATCAACTGATGCCCAATCCTAATTCAAGGAGGAGTACCTAATGGAGAAGTACCAATTTTCAAGGCGTGCGTTCTTGCAGCAAATGGGGTTAGTTACCGCCGGTGTAGCCCTGGTGGCGTGCGCGCCGACCGGTGCCGGTAGTGGGGCAGCGGCAGGCGGTGAGACCGCAGCCGCCGGACCGGCCCCAGACAAAGAGATCGCGCCTGGGGTGTTACGCAGTGAAACGCTAATTCTGGAAAACCCGACCGGACGTGTTGTCCCCGCCGACGACTTCAATCGTTGGCGCCCGGGCATTCAGAGTTCATCCACTGGCTTCCAGCAATTGGCCCTGGATGCGCTTTGGTATATCGACCCCGACGCCGGCATTGATGGGGTGTGGGATAACTCCTTGGCCGCTGAAAAGCCGATCTATAACGAAGACTTCACGCAGATGACGGTGAAACTGCGCGAGGGCATCTTCTGGAGTGATGATGTCGAATTCACCGCCGATGATCTGATCTATACCGTAGAAACGATGAAGAACACGCCGGGCATGACCTACACCGGCCAATTCTCTAAATATGTGGCGAGCATCGACAAGCCCGACAACTATACGGTCGTCTTCAACCTCACCGAGCCAAACTCGCGCTTCCACGGCCTCTTCACCGTGCGCTGGGGCGCTTGTTTCATGATGCCCAAACATATCTTCGAGCAACAGGCCGATGTGGTCGCGTTCACCTTCAACCCGCCCATCAGTCTCGGCCCTTATGTCATCAAGGACTTTGACCCCAATGGCAACTGGTATCTGTGGGAACGGCGCGAGGATTGGGAGCGCACCTCACTGGCGCGCTTTGGCATGCCGGCCCCCAAGTTTGCCATGTACATTGCCCCTGGCCCCAGCGACAAGAAGGTCATTGCCCAAACCGCCAAGGATCTGGATGTCATTCACGACATCGCGCCCGAAGGCATGATTACGCTGGCCAAGACCAATCCCACCTCTAAGGGCTGGTTCAAGTCCTTCCCGTGGGCCCACCCGGATCCGACCTTGCCGTCGGTGATTTACAACAATGAAAAACCCGGATTGGACAACCGCGATGTGCGCTGGGCGTTGACCCTCGCCATCGACATTGTGCGGGTGGCGATGGCCTCCTACCGGGGTGCGGCGACCATCTCGGCGATCCATGTGCCGCCCACCGGACTCTATCCCGGATATTACTTTGAACCGCTACAAGGCTGGCTGAATGACTTTAGCATCGAAGTCGATGGCGCGGATTACAAGCCCTACGATCCCGATGCCAGTATGCGCATCGCGGAAGAGGCGCGCAAAGCCTTGGGTGACATGGTGCCGACCGATCAGGCAGAGATTAACAAAGCGATTGGCTACGGTTGGTGGAAACATGATCTGGAGACTGCCGAAAAACTGATGTTACAGGCCGGCTGTACCCGTGATTCGGGTGGCAAGTGGCTCTTGCCCAGTGGCGATCCTTTCACGCTGGCCCTGTTGGCCGAAGGCGATACTCGCCCGGTGATGAACCGTGGCGCCGCCATGATTGTGGAAAACTGGGTGGCTTTTGGCATTGAGGCCACCCTTGATGTGCGTGACAATGCTTCCCGTGCGCAAATGGCCCTGCTGGGTGACTTTGACGCCGACTTCGGCTGGACGATTGAGACCTGGGGTGGTCATCCCGATCTATTCTTCTTCCTTGAGTCGTGGCATTCCAGCCTCTACAAACCAACCGGTGAGAACGCCGTCGGGCGCAATCGCATGCGCTGGCAACATCCCGATCTCGACCCGATCATCGAGGCGATCCAGAAGCTCGACTTCGACGATCCCAAGGGCGTTGAATTGGGCATCGAATTTATCAAGCTGGCGGCGCGCGAAATGCCAATCACGCCGATCATGTCCTACAACGTCTTCTCCGTCTGTGACGAGACCTATTGGGAAGGCTTCCCCACGGCGGAGGATCCTTATACCAACCCGGTCGCCAACTGGGCGAATACGAAGTATATGTTTGTGAAGATCAAGGCGAAGAGCTGACAGGGTGAAGGGGTGACAAGGTGAAGGGGTGAGGGGGTGACGGGGTATGGCGAAGAAGATTGTGAGTCATCGGGATCTGGAGGTATATCAGAAGGCGATGGCGGCGGCGATGGAGATATTTGAGTTGTCGAAATCGTTTCCGAAAGAGGAGATTTATTCGTTAACCGATCAGATCCGGCGCTCGTCTCGCTCTGTTTGCGCAAATCTGGCCGAAGCGTGGCGCAAGCGGCGTTATGAAAAGGCATTCACAAGCAAACTTTCCGATGTCGAGGGTGAAGCCGCCGAGACGCAAGTATGGCTAGAATTTTCTGTCCGCTGTGGTTATCTGCCCAGAGAAGAGAGCCGACGGCTGTACACAACCTATGAGGAAATCATCCGTACAGTCGTCGGCATGATCAACCATCCAGAGACCTGGCTACTGAAGCATTCGGATAAAACCATTGACGAGGCAAGCGAAGAATACCTCGACTTTCTATAAGCCCAGTCACCTTGTCACCCAGTCACCCCTTCACCCTGTCACCTTGTCAGGAGAATAAGCAGTGCGCAAATTTTTCCTAAGCTACCTGATCCCCCGCCTCGGCCAGTATGTGATGGTCATCTTTCTGGGGGTCACCTTGACCTTTGTGATCCCGCGCTTCTCGCCCAATGATCCGGTGGAACGGCAGGTGGGCCAGATCATGATGAGTGGGTCGCAGGTGAGCCCAGAAGCCATTGAGCATCTGCGCGAGGCACTGACCGAGATGTATGGCCTCTCCGGCAGCGACTGGCAGCAATATCTATCGTTCTGGGGCCGTCTGTTGCGTGGCGATTTAGGCCCTTCGCTTTCCACCTTCCCCACCCCGGTGACGGGGCTGATCGCCAACGCCATGCCCTGGACGCTGGGGCTGTTGCTCACGTCGATTTTGATCTCGTGGGTGCTGGGCAACTTGCTGGGGGGGCTGGCCAGCTACTATCCCAACAATGGGCTGATTCGCATTGTTGATGTGTTGAGCCAGGCGGTACGACCGATTCCTTATTATATTATGGCACTGGTCTTACTGGTGATGTTTGCCTATGTGTTTCCCATCTTCCCCTTCAGTGGCGCCTATCCACCCGGCACCCATATCGAATTTACCTTTAACTTTCTGTTGACAGTGATCTGGCACTCGATTTTGCCGGCGCTGAGCCTGGTGGCCGTCGGGATTGGCGGTTGGTTTATCGGCATGAAGTCGCTGACCTCCAACATTATCTCCGAGGACTATGTGGTCTATGCCGAGAATGCCGGGCTGCGGGAACGCACCATCCTCTTTGACTATGTGATGCGCAATGCCATGTTACCCCAGATCACCGGCTTGGCCTTACAACTAGGGTTGATCTTTAACGGCGCGCTGATCATGGAAGTGGTCTTCGGCTACCCTGGCATGGGTATGTTGACCCTGCAAGCCGTCATGGCCAACGACTACACCCTGATCATGGGCATCGCCATCTTCTCGATCATCGGCGTTGCCACCTCGGTGCTGATCCTGGATTTACTCTACCCGCTCTTCGACCCGCGGGTGCGGCATCAATGAGCGGGAATCAGTGATCACATTGTCTTTCTGACAAGATGAAGGGATGACAAGGTGACAAGGTGACCGGGTGACAAGGTGACAAGGTGAATTCCATAGTCACCCCTTCACCCCTTCACCCCTTCACCTTGTCACCCGGTCACCCTGTCACGTCTACCAACAATTCGGAATTATCTGTAACAAGGGCGGAACATGCTGACGATTCTCCGCGATTTGCTAAAACATGATGGGCGCTTTCGGGTTGCCTTTGTTTTTCTGCTGGCGATTGTAGTTTTATCGCTGCTTTCGTTTGTCTCACCCTATGATCCCGGCCAGACTTTTATGGTGCCGCCGGATATGCCGCCCTCTGGGGAACATCTCTTTGGCACCAGCTCGCGTGGGCAGGATGTCTTTTGGTGGATGGCCTTTGCCGTGCGTAACTCGCTGCTGCTGGGGATCTTGACGGCTGTCATCTCGCGCGTCATTGCCATTTTTGTGGGGTTGACCGCGGGCTACCGTGGTGGCTGGGCGGATCGCATTTTGATGTCGATCAACGACAGTTTTGTCGTGATGCCTGTCCTGCCGATCCTGATTCTGCTGAGCTTTTTGTTGCGCGGCCAGATGAGCCTGATGATGCTGGCGTTCATCATGGGCCTGTTCGGTTGGCCCTGGGATGCGCGCTTGATCCGGTCCCAGGTGCTCAGTTTGAAGGAGCGGCCCTTTACCCGCACCGCGGTCTACTCGGGCACCACCTCATTTCTCATCACGATCAACGAGCATCTGCCCTTTGTGCTGCCCGTTGTCTTTGCCACGACCATCAACAATCTGCTCTGGTCGATTGGGATGGAGGTCACGCTCAGTGTGTTGGGGCTTTCCAATGTGACGATCCCGACCATTGGCACCACGATCTTCTGGGCGAATCAACATCAGGCGTTGGTGGCCGGCATCTGGTGGTGGCTGGGCGCACCAGTCGTCATCGCCATTATCCTCTTCCTGGGGCTGTACCTGCTCTTCTCCAGCGTCAACGAGTATATTGACCCACGCACACGCCTACGGCAGATGGGAGGTTGAGCAATGGCGCTACTGGAAGTAACCGATCTGCGCGCTTATTACGAAACGGAAATGTACGGCATCTCGCGCACCGTGCGGGCGGTGGATGGGGTCTCGCTGGCCTTGCAGCCCAATGAGATTTACGGGGTGGCCGGCGAATCGAGCTGTGGCAAAACGACCTTGATCAAGGTCATCTCCGGCTCGCTCAAAGCACCCTTAAAGGTGGTCGGCGGCTCGGTGATCTACGATTTTGGTTTTGGTCAAGTGGATATCCTCCACACCAGCCAGCGTGAGTTGCGCACCACGGTACGCTGGAAAGAGATCTCCTATGTGATGCAAGGCTCGATGAGTGTACTCAACCCGGTACGCCGCATCATCCGCACCTTTGAAGATATCGTGAGCACCCATCAGGGCATTCCCGACAAACGGGCCTTTCTCGAAAAGACCCGCGACCATGTCAGTACCCTTGGCCTGCCGCCCGATGTGCTCAACCTTTTCCCCCATCAGCTTTCCGGCGGCATGCGCCAGCGGGTGGCGATTGCGCTGGCGACTGTCTTCCACCCCAGCCTGATCATCGCCGACGAACCGACCACGGCGCTTGATGTGGTGGTGCAGCGCGGCGTCTTACAGATGCTCAAGGACATCCAAAGCGAGAGCAAAAATACCGTGTTGCTGGTGACCCATGATCTGGCCGTCCATGCCAATGTGGCCGATCGGGTGGCGATCATGTACGCCGGGCGCATCGTCGAAGAGGCACCAACGCAGACCATCTTTAACGCGCCCCGTCATCCCTACACCCAACATCTGATCAACTCACTGCCGATGATCGGTGACCGTTCAGCCAAAGCCAGTCTCAGCGGCGCGCCGCCCAATTTGGCTGATCCGCCGAGTGGTTGTCGCTTTCATCCGCGTTGTCCGCTGGCAATGGATCGCTGCCGGACGGAAATCCCCCCAATGCTCACCTTGCCCGATCGCCATCGGGTTGCCTGTCATTTGGTTGAGGAGGCTGCCCGATGAGTACGAGTGAAAAATTGCTTGATGTACAACAGGTGACCGCCCAATTCCATGTTGGCGGTATGCTCGGCGGCAGTCGTTTGACCGCGGTCAACAATGTCTCCTTTTCTCTGGATCGGGATCGGCCTGAGATCTATACGCTGGCCGGTGAAAGCGGCAGCGGCAAGACAACCCTGGCCCGGATGCTGCTCCACGATCTCGACCCGACGCACGGCAAGGTCTTCTTTGAAGGCCGTGATCTCAGCACCCTGCGTTCGCGTCGCGATGTCATGGCCTTCATGAAGAAAGTGCAGCCGGTCTTTCAAAATCCCTTTGAAACCTTTAGCCCCCTGCGCCGGGTAGAAGAATATCTCTTTGACACTGCTGTCAACTTTGGGCGGGCCAGGAATCGCAAAGCCGCCATGCCTGTTGTGGACGAGGCGCTGCATCAAGTGGGTCTCTCTCTGGCCGAGGTGAATCGGCGCTACCCACACGAGCTGTCCGGCGGCCAGATTCAGCGCGTTTCCGTGGCACGCGCACTCATCCCGCAGCCGGATCTGATCCTGGCGGATGAGCCAGTTTCGATGGTCGATGCCTCATTGCGCATGGCGATTGTCAACACCTTTCGTAAACTGCGCGACGAGCAGAAGGTGAGCGTGCTCTATATCACGCACGACTTGGCCACCGCCTACTATATCAGCGACCGCATCGCGATCATGTTGCGCGGCTATGTGGTGGAGGCCGGTCCGGTCGACGCGGTGCTGGACCGGCCCCTGCATCCCTATACCCAGCTTTTGCGCGATTCGGTGCCCAAACCGCAACCGGATAAACGCGAAGCCTGGGCCACCCATATTGATCTGGGCACATTGGAAATCAAAGAGTATGGGCGGGTGGGCTGCAAGTTTGCCGGGCGCTGCCCGCACGTCATGGACATCTGCTGCCAAGCCGACCCGCCCGATGTCGAGGTGGAGGGGCGGACGGTGAAGTGTTATCTGTATACGGATGACAAGGTGACAGGGTGACAAGGTGACAGGGTGACAAGGTGAGGTCGTCTACGCGATCTCACCTTGTCACCCTGTCACCCTGTCACCCCTTCACCTTGTCACCCGTTCAAATAAACAAAGAGGAACGCGATGAATGAAATCACACTCGATGTCAAAACCGCCAAAACTACCATCGACCGCAACATTTACGGTCACTTTGCCGAGCACCTGGGTCGCTGTATCTACGAAGGGGTCTGGGTAGGCGAGGATTCAGCGATTCCCAATGTGCGTGGGATTCGCCAGGATGTGGTCGCTGCGCTGCGCAACATCAAAATTCCCGTCTTGCGCTGGCCCGGTGGCTGTTTTGCCGATGAATACCACTGGAAGGATGGGGTAGGCCCCAAAGCGGATCGCCCGTCGATGGTCAACACGCACTGGGGTGGCGTGGTGGAAAACAACCACTTTGGCACCCATGAATTTATGGACTTCTGCGCGCAGCTCGGCTGCGAGCCATACATCTGCGGCAATGTGGGCAGCGGCACGGTGCAGGAGATGGCGCAGTGGGTGGAATATCTCACCTTCGACGGGCAAAGCCCCATGGCCAACTGGCGGCAGAAAAATGGCCGGGCGGAACCGTGGCCGCTCAAGTACTTTGGTGTGGGCAACGAAAATTGGGGCTGCGGTGGCCGCATGACCCCGGAATATTATTCCGATCTCTATCGCCAATATGCCGTCTACTGTCGCAACTTTGGGGCCAACCGGCTCTACAAAATTGCCTGTGGCCCGCGCAACGACGATTATCGCTGGACCGAAGTGATGATGGCGAAGGCCGGCGACCCCAAAATGCTCAACGGGCCCTATATGGATGGCTTGGCGCTGCACTATTACACCAATCTAGAGCGGCTGCCCGACGGCAACCGCCGCGGCTCGGCCACCCAGTTTGACGAAGCGCAGTGGATCGAGATCATCGCCAAGGGCTTGTACATGGAAACCCTGGTGCGCCGCCACTCGACCCTGATGGACAAGTACGATCCCGACAAGAAAGTGGCGCTGATTATCGATGAGTGGGGCACCTGGTACGCCGCCGAGCCGGGAACGCATCCCCGCTTCCTCTATCAGCAAAACAGCATGCGCGATGCCCTGGTCGCCGCCACCTCGCTCGACATCTTTAACAAATATGCCGACCGCGTGCGTATGGCCAACATCGCCCAAACCATCAACGTGCTGCAAGCCATGATCCTCACCGACAAGGAACAGATGATCCTCACGCCGAGCTATCACGTCTTTGCCATGTATGCCGCCCACCAAGACGCGACGCTGGTGCCGGTGGACATTCAAAGCGAACGGTATGCGCTGGGGAACTATGATGTCCCGGCGATTTCGGCCTCGGCATCGGTCAACGGCGAAGGCAAGCTGCACATCACGCTGAGCAATGCCAACCCCAACCAGGATCTGGCGGTCAACTTATTTATTCGTGGCTTGAAAGCCGGCCAGGTGAGCGGACAAGTGTTGCAGGGCGATGCCATGAATGCCCACAACACCTTTGCCCAGCCTAATCGGGTTGCGCCCAAAGCGTTTACGGGGGCAACCGCGAATGCCGACGGGTTGGCGGTGACGTTACCAAAGATGTCGGTGGTGGCGTTGGCGGTGGAGTGATAGGTGAGGGAAAAAAGTTGACAAGAACGAGGGCGGGGATTGCTAATCCCCGCCCTCGTTTTACATGGGTGTGGGCAAATAGTTAGAGCAATCTATGTGAAGCCTATTTCATCTTGAACTTCGAAGACTTTCAGCACAGAGACTGAACGCATCGGTACAAGTGTAATTGTTACATAGAGCGAACCCTTGACGGATTGAGCAGGCCGGCTAGACTAAAACTGGCAAAATTGAGCGGCTTTACCTAAGACGCCCTTACATCCCCCTGGTTTTAACTAGGGGGATGTAAGGGCGCAGACTGTAAGTAGAAGCCCCGGCGTTTACGCCTGGGGAGTCGTCACGATGGCTGATAGATGGAGGGAACTATGATCTTGACTGGCGGACGTCAGTTTTAGAGTGGAGACTCGGTTGCCAATGTATGCGCTATTGTGCAAGCTAAAATACCCAGATCCTGACTTTCCATATAAGTTATGTAGGGTGTCACTTTACTGGCCCTGAGCGTCATCGTGTGGAATGGAGGCACTTGCAAAGCTTCTAATCCACGTATTACAAAGTGAGCTTGATTTGTGTGGGCACGCAGAAAAAGTTCTGTAATGCGCGGATCATTTGCTGCGCGATGCAGTAAGCTGGAATCGGCAGGAATAATAATACATTTTGTTCCGTCGGCAAGTTCCAATGCAGTGGTCAATGTGATATCTGTATGCAGTGTTAAACCATATTTCCCAGGTGCATATTTTCCGCTTAAACCGACCATGCGAACACATAATCCAACATTGCGTAGCTCTGTCACAAAGGTTACAGCGACAGCTTCTTCAAACCCCTCTCCCCATAATACAAAAACGTAATTTAGTTTTCGTTTCATGCGTAATTTCTCCATTGGGATATAGCACCGACACCTATCTTTTTCAAAAATTCTACCAATTATGGCTCATCGATTATCTCCACAAAAGAAATCCTATACACCCTAATGTACTACGCTAGGGTGCAACAGTAATCGTTGTCAAGCTGGCACTGCTCGTGGTTTGGCCATTGGGGTCAGTCACGGGGAGTGTAGTCTGTAGACCGGCCAGATCATCCATCCGATACAAGGTGACGTAGAGTGTGTAGTCACCGGTGCGTGCGCCGGCGTTGATCGGCACATGGTAGCGATCAAAAAGGCGATCACCCGGCACCCATAGGCTAGTGGGAAAACGGTTACAGCCCGGTTCGCCATCGCGTTGGCCAGCCTTATACGCATCGCTAAGCTCGATCACCTGGATCGAGACGTAATAGTCATAGGTCACTGCCGTGACGGCCTGCCAGTAGAGGGTGACCTCCACTTCGTCACCGGACGCAACCCAATGCTTATCAACCGCATAACCAATCAACACAATCTCACCGTGCTCGCCAAAGCGAAAACGTGTTGGATTCGGCACCGCCTGCTCACCTAGTGGTCCATTCGGTGTAAAGAGGGTTAGCAGACGAGCATTGAAGTAAGGCGCATAGCGCTCGTCGTCAAAGCGACGTGGGATGCCGGTATTCTCAGCCGCCAGCCGATCGCGGCGGGCGTAGATCTCCATGTGGGGCTGTCCATTACTGTTAACCACGCCCCAGAGATAGTAATCAGCCGCCAACTGCTGGCGCTGCTTGGCTACGATAGGCCGGTCATAAGGTAAAGGATAGGGCACCAACAAAAAGTAGGTAGGATCATCGCGGCCACAAGATTCACGTCCGCGCAGATACCAGTCGGGCACCATGCTAAAACGGTCGTTGCTCTCAAAGCGCCCCTTCATCACACTCTGGTCATAAAGCGCCCCCACAGTCTTCCAGCCATTGCGCATGGGAAAGCCAAAGATCGACTCGAAAGTGGGCGTGGTGAAACTGGTCGGGTAACCGGCGGGGCGATTTTCGTCCCAGGTGCGCAGGACTTCGGGGTCGTTGACGACAAAGAGCCAGCGCACATAGTTGCCAAAAAGCAGGGCCAGGCAAAGCAGCGCGGGGGCGAGGAGCAAACGGGTGGGCAATGTGCCCCACCGACGTGCCACCGCGGCCCAACCCTGGGCCACCACCATGCCACTCACCAGCGCCCAGGGGATAAAGAAGATATAGACATGCGTACCGGGCTTGATCACAAAAAAGATCACGCCGATCAGGGGTGCGCCAAACCAGAGCCAAGCCCCGCGTTCGGTAGCCGGTAGCCGTGGTGCCAACCAGGCTGGTGCCAGGTTCAATAACCAGAGGAGTAAGGCAAGGCGTGCGGGCAGGGCAAAAAAGGCCGTTGCATCCCACAAGAGCGCAGCCAACACCGTTGCTAATAAGAGGGTCCAGCCCATTGCGGCGTGGCGCGACAGATAACGCCAATAGACGCGTACCAGCCCGACGACTGTTAACAGCACTAGGATCCAAAAATAATAGCTACTGCTGTAAAGAGTGGAGCGCCCAACGATGATACCCAGCCCCTCCGGCGCGGTATGGCCGGCTAGACGGTAATAAACAAGATAGGCAAAAGTGTCACGAAAGAATTCGGGATCCAGTACAAAGGGGACATAGAAGAGGGCCAGAATCACCGTGCCCAATAGCAATGGACCGACCATTTGGTGCAAAACCCAGCTTAAGGTCGTCCACCACTGTCCCGACTGCGCCTGCCAGAGCAAGAAGAGGAGCCAGAGCGCAGGCACCACAGCCACCGCAGCCTCATAGTGAGCGAGCAGACCGACCGCCAGCAAGAATGCGGCCAGCCAAAGATAGCGCGCCGGTGCTTTTGGGCGATCCACCCCCTGTTGCATGGCCAACACAGTCAGCACGACGAGCAGAAAGATCAAACTCTGGTACTGCAACATCCGACCAAAGGCCATCAGGTAGCCATCGACTGCCACCAGCGCACCCGCCCACCAGCCACCGACCGCACCAAACCAACGACGACCAAGCAGATAGGTGGCGAAGATCGCGGTCCAACTGGCAAAGGCAAAGGGTAGATGGGCCGCAGTTTCGGTCAACCGACCGGTTAGCACATTCATGGCCACGGCAACCAGAATCTCGCCTGGTCCTTTTTTGTGGATGAAGAGGGCGCGATCCCAGCCTTGGATCACATCGTTGGCACGCAAGGCAACCAACGCTTCGTCGCCATGCAGTTCGGCATAACCGATGTTCGTAAAACGCAGATAGGCCGCACCGCTGAGGAGTACCAGCAGCGCGATGAGTTCCCAACGGGTCCAGGCGAGGGTGGCTGCTGGTTGGGGGTTAGTAGCAGGCCGCGGCCACCGCCACACCGTGAACGTCAGGCCAAAAATCAACAGGCTAAAGGTGAGGGCCACAGTTTCCCACTTCAACCCGCCAGGCAGATAACTCAAGCCGAGCAAAAGCAGAATGAGCAGAGCAAAGCCAAGACCGACACTCAAGACTAGCCGTTCACCCACGGCAAGCGTTTGCCCTAGCCAAAGTTGCCCAACCAGATAACCAGGTAAGAGCACGGCGAGGAACAATGCTGCCCAACTCTGGAGAAGATCGGATGGAGACAACAAAAGCAAGAGGTTGCAGAATGCGGTCAGCATCAAGAGGCTAAGTGGCTTGAGGCAGGGTCCCTGTAACCAGAGCAACATCAATCTATACCTAGCTTTTATTATGTTCACTCGTCTAAAGCGGTTGCGCACGGTGGGGATGGGTATCATCTTCAACCAACAGAGTATTCGCCTGATTCCGTCCACTATGTAAGATTAAGGTTGCTGCCGATGAACTGGGTAAATCCTGCACAGACGGCAAAAAGATTTTGAAGGTCGTCCCAACTTGTGGAATGCTTTTCACCATGATCCGTCCGCCATTTTGCTGTACAATGCCGTGGCAAATAGAAAGTCCCAGACCAAACTGGTTTGTAGTCTGTTTTGTGGTAAAAAAGGGGTCAAAAATCTTATGGACAAATGCAGGCTCAATGCCTGACCCGCTGTCGGTGACTTCTATCATCACGTACTGCCCTAGCTGGGAACTATCACTATTACGTTCAGGGTTCCCACTTACCATTATGTACCGACTACGAATCTGCAATACGCCACCATTAGGCATGGCCTCATTGGCATTAATTGCCAGAATGCTGAAAATTTCTTTCAACTGGCTGGCGGCAATTTTGACGGGCATCGGTTCTGCGGTTGGTTCAATTTGGAGTTCAACACTATCCTTTAATCGTGGACGAAGCACCGTCTGTAATTCAAAAAAGACTAGGCCTAGATCAAGCAGTTGGGGTTTAATGACTTGCTTCCCCGCAAAGGAGAGCAGATGGTTAGTTAGCTGTCTCCCTTTTTCACTGGCAAACAGGATTTGATTCAGGGCTTTGTAAAGATAAGTTTGGTGGGATTCGACATGTAGTTCGGCAAGGCCGGCAAAGCCCTGAATCACCGTCAGCAGGTTGTTGAATTCATGGGCAATGCCACCAGCCATGTGTTGGAGACTTTCCATGTTCTGTACCGTGCTAAGCTGTTCTTCCAGCAACTTGCGCTCAGTGATGTTTCTCACAAGCGCCACAACAGTGCTAGCTTTAGCTGCAGCCATGCGGATCTCATAACAGCTCGTTATGTTATTGAATCGTAAAACTGCTTCAAAGGTGACTCCTTTTCCCGTAGAGCAGATAACCGCCGTCGCCTGTAACATCTGCTGCGCGAAGTCCTTTGGCACCAGATCGTTGATATGTTTACCCAGATTAAATGCTGTATCCGTGAATGGATTTATGTTTTCTGGATAGTAATAGTCAAGAACAATTCCTTCCTTACTCAGTAAAAATACAAAATCCGCGATTACGTTTAACAGCTCTTGACAATCTAAGCGGGCGTACTGAAACGCTGTAGTGACTACCGGCTGAAAATCTGCTATCGTTGACATTCTGCCTCTGTCCTTGTTTTATAGAGTTCTGCTGTAATTTATGGCCTATTACAGACTTTAATCTCTTCGGTAATTATTTACACTGAAAACAGCTAGCATTGATCGGGCGGATCTCGTGTGAGATCTGAATTTCGCCAATCTGAACATGATCATCGACAATTTCATTCTGTGCATTCAGCACAGGTAAACGTTGCCCGAGTACTTCATCATAGAGGCCGGTAATGAGCGGATAGCGGCCGGCCGGCGCATCCTTCGCAACGGTGATATCGTAGACATCGACGACCAACTCGCCGGGGTACCATTGTGTTGTGGGCAAACGATCACAGAGTGGCCAGCCATCCTTTTGAGCGACCATCTTCCCTGCGCCATAGAAAGCCTGATTGAAAACTTTGTAGGATCGTTCAAGTGTGTGTTGGGCGCGCCAGTAAAGGGTTAACCGAAAGGTATCGCCAGGCCGCAAAGCAGTTGCCCCTTCTAGTTGATAGCCGACTAGGTCTATTTGATTTGCGAAGTTGATGTTTCGCACTTGGTCAACCGTTGGTTCAGTCACTGGATAGGCCAATGGCAGATGATAGGTTGCCTGCGCATCAAACGCGGCACGATAATCTTCAAGGTGAAATGTACGGATCTTAGCCGCCGCCGGTGCATGCCGTTGATAAATGCGCAGACGCGGCGTCCCCTTTACTTCGACTACACCCCACAGCACATAGCCCTGTGCTCTAATTTCCGCCTCGGCAGTGCGGCTTGACTTTGCCCAATATTCCAGTGTGTCAACCACAAAATACCAGGTTGCGGTGGATGCGCATTGATATTGACCTTGTGTATACCAACCTTGGACAAGTTGATCGCGCTGATTGGTGTCAAAGTCCCCCTTTAATTCCCCAGCAGCATAAAGCGCCCCAATCACCTTCCAACCGTTAGCGAGGGGAAAGCCGTAGAGGCGATCAATGTCAAGCTGGCGAAAAGGCGTCCAATGGCCAACCGGTTGATTGTATTCATAGACCCGAACAACTTCTACCTTTGTATAGGCAAAGTTCCAATAAGCATATGTGCCAAAGAGGAGCAGGACAGTGGCAACCCCACTTGCGCGTAACACGCTTGCTTTCGCATCGCCCCATTTTGTAGCCACAAATTGCCAGCCGCGCTGGGTGGACTCGCCTAGCAACAAATACGCTGGCACAAAACTGACGTAAACATGGGTTCCTGGGGCTGCGACTAAAAAGAAGGCGATGAAGGTGCTAAGACCAAACCAGAGCCAAAGCATTCGCTGCCTTAAGTCCAGGCGCGGCGCAGCCCAAATCAGGCCAAAGAAGATCAAAAAAAGCAGAGGCGTGATGTCAGGCATGCGCTGTGATAAGCGATCCAGCTGAAGGAGATTGGCCGTCAGCAATGTGGGGAAGATCAGGCTCAGGAGCAGACTAATCCACACGCCATAGATGCGCCAGTAGAGATAGACCATCCCAATCAGAATTTGGACGGCGATCCAGAGTAGAAAAAATAAAGAGTTATAAACTGTGCTACGGCGAAAGATATCAAACAGGTTGTTAAATGGCGGACTGACCGGGCCCAGCAAGCGGTTGTCCACAAGATAGGTGTAGGTAGCTTGAAAATTATCATGCAGCACAAAGGGTAGATAAAAGGCAAGCAATATACTCAATCCCAGTCCAATCGGTGCGGCTAACATGCTAGCCAATTGACGCCAGCGATGACGTTCTCGCCAGACGATTGCGCTCAACAAGCAACCGATTGGGATCAAGGTTATCAGCGCATCATAATGTGCCAGTAATCCACCAGATACCAACAGTGCCAGTAGCGTGAATGAGCGAGTAGAATAGTTTGCGGTCACATAAAGCTGATACAGTAACAGCACCGCTAAAATCGTAAGTAAGAGCACCACGCTTTGATATTGCGTAAAACGGGCAAATCCGATCAGATAACCATCAAGTGCCATCCATATGGCTGCCATCCACCCAGCGAGTGGCCCCCACAGCTGCCAACCAAGACGATAAAGTGACAATAGGGCCCACATACTGGCTAAGGCAGAAGGTAGCCGAGCAATCGTTTCATTGATCTGGCCAGTGAGTGAAAAAAGCGTGGCGGGCAACAAGATCTCCACCGGCCCTTTGCGATACAAGAAAAGCGTTGTTTCATTACCCTGGAGGAGAGCCGCCGCGCGCAGGATCACGCGCGCTTCATCAGTAACAAATTCGGCGTAACCTAAGTTGGCAAAGCGCAGAAAGCCGCCAACGCTTAGTAAGATTAGTAAAGCTATAATATGCTGCCACCTGACCAACATTTTTCGATGATGAGACCACCCTGATGCCGTTTGGTTACGCCAGAGCAAAGTGACCAACAGCAGGATGGTTACGTTAAAGGCGGTAAGGGTGTGATACGCAGTAATTGCGCCGGGCAAGTAACTAAGGATCAACATAATCAGCGTGTTGCCCACGTATCCTGCGCCAGCAGCAAAGAGCAACAGATCCCAAAAGTTTGGCACGGTTTGGCGCTGACCCAATAAAAGCAACGCAATCAACAGGCCCGGTAGCCAGTTGGTCAAAAGTAACGCAGCAGTGGTTTGCACAGCAAGTGAGAATGGACCAAGACAGAGCAAACTTGCGATCAGGGCAGCACACAGCATCGATAATGGCAACCGAAGACGCTGCACAGAATTCTCCTAACCTTTCACGCAGAACCTTAAATTACCGGAAGTAGGGTCCAACACGTCATTGGGCTGAACCCTACTCGCCCAATACAGACGCCCGCTCCATCAAGACGTAAGTAGTATTGGCAACAGCAATTAACTAACGCCCAAACGGCACATTATCAGGCAGAATGAGGCCATCAATGAGATGGATCACCCCATTCGCGGCGGCGATGTCAACGGTAATAAGTTTGACGCCATTCACCGTGATGCTGCCATCCGCGGCCCGGGCGAACTGGAGTGGTGCGCCTTGTAAAGGTTGTACGACCAAACCATCCGTGAGCATCGCCGCGGTGAGCTTGCCTGGCGCAACTAAGGCGAGTAGTGCTTGGCTTGCGTTGGCATCCGGGTTACTAAGCACGCGATCGCGAATGAACTTGGGGATCAGCTCAAATGCCCTGTCCGTTGGGATGAAGACGGTGAAAGGCCCTACTTCACGCAACTGCGCGGCCAACCCACTTGCCTCCATGACCTGGAGGAAGATGGCCACCGTGCCAAGTTCGCTGGCGGTATCGATGATATCCTTTTGTGGTGCGGGCAGCGCGGTTGGGGCGGCGGTTGCAGTAACTTCAGTGGTGGCAGTTGGCACAACAGCGACGATTGCACTACCGCCTGCCGTCACGGTTGCAGTCGGGAGGGCTTTTGCAGTCGGGAGGGGTGTCATGGTTGGGAGAACAGTTGCGACGGGTGTCGGCGCGGCCCCGGTGAATGGCCCACAGGACACGACGATCAAAAATATGCCAGCCAGTAAGCCATATTGGATTAGATATCTCATTTTACCCCCTTAAAATTGATCGATAATTCAGTTTTTTGCTCGGCAGTGCAGGCGACACCAATCCAATGCCCCCGCTGCATTGACGCCCTTCTGACGGCAATGCCACTAGCTTGGTGTCGCCTGCACTGCCGAGCAAGCCCTACTGATAGGCTAAACTTTCGCGCACGCTGACGCGCGTGGCGTTGCGGGCCGGTAGCCAACTGGCGACCACGCCGAGCACAACGATGATCGCCAACCAAAGTAAGATTCCGGTCGGGCTGAATTGATAGAGCAAGGTATCACCAAAAAGATTGGTTAAGATGACCGTTGTCATGTAATAGGCAGCAGGAATGCCCAAGGGTACGGCGATCAGCCAACTGAGAATGCCCTGAATGAGCCCTTCGCCGATAAAGAGCCAGGAGATGCGCGTCGAGGAGGCACCGATGGCACGCATGACGCCGATTTCACGGGTACGCTCCAGCACACTGAGCGACAAAGTACCGCTCAGCCCAATGCCACCTACCACGCCGATCACCAAAGCCATGATCGCCAGCAGGTTGATGACGATGCTATAGCGCTCCTGTAAGCGGCCGACAATCTCACCGATAGTCATGGCATCCAACAGGGTGCCGACCGCGATGGTCAGGTTGCTGTCGTTCAAAAATTTGCGGATGGCGAGTCCGATCTCGATCGTGGCCGCGGGGTCGGTATCTGTGGTCTGGATAAAGAGGGTATTGGCTTTGTTGACGCGGTTCAGCTCCCACGCGTAGACTGGTTGTAACATGTAGACGCCGGTGTCGCGCGCCGAGTCAAAAAAGAGACCCACTATCTGCCAATCCGCTTCCTGATCGCCCTCATAGCGCAGGGTCACCCAATCCCCCACCTCCACACCAAGACGAGCGGCCAATTCCTGGTGCATGGTGATCACCTTGTCGTCGCCCGCTTGGAGCCAGCGCCCGGCCACGACATTCGGCACATACATGGGGCTATTGAGGGGAATGCCGTAGAGCGAGGCGCGTTCATCGTTGACATTGTACTCGGCTTGGCTTTGGCGACGGACGGTGCCGCTCCCGGTATTCCACACTTCGACCGCCTGCACACCCGGTTGCGCCAACACCAGTTGGGTGACGCGCTCGATGCGTTGGTCATTTTCCAGCGTCAGGTTGATCTGATATTTATGCACCGCAGTCAGCGCCGCGCCAAAGGTATAATTGGTCGAATCGCTGACGCCCATGATCGCAATAAAGAGCAACCCACCCCCCACCATCACCACCTGCGTCAAGGTTAAACGCGTCAGATTGCGAAAGGTGTTGCCGATGGTGAGCAGCACGGTATAGGAGACATTCTGCAAACGAGCCAACATGGCATCGAGCAAGCCAGCTGCGCCGCCCAGCCCAAAGGTGCTGATCGCCTCGCGCACGGTGATGTTCGCACCCTGGCGCAGGGGAGCCAACGATGCGAGCAGAGGGGAAAGCAGCGCAATGACAACTTGGAGCAGCACGGCACTACCATCGATTTGAAAGCCACCGGATGCCGCATCCATAAAGCTCGTAAAAAAGAGTTTGATCACATGGGCCGCCAGGGCGGCCAGCGGAATCGAGACAAAACAGGCCAGCACCCCATAGATAAAGATGAGCAAGAGATAGCCCCAGATCACCTGCAATGTGCTAGCACCAATTGCCTTCATGATGCCGATTTGGCCGACCTGTTGCGCGATGATCGCGCTCACATTGTTATAGATCAGCAGGGCACCCAGCACGACGATGACGCCACCAATGATGCCGAGAATCAGAAAGACCGAATTCAAAATGCCCTGCGCAAAGTGGGTGGTTGCCGGTGCCACCCGTTTGATTAAGGGAATCGCTGGCATTAAGCCTTGCGAGTCAATCTCCTGCTTGTTCAACCAATCTTCGACGTTGGCATCAATGACATCCGCGCTCGCCTGGTTAAAGCTGCCGTCAGCGTTAAAGGCCGCGACGCGGCCCGCCACCGTCCCATAATTTTCATTGCCGGTAATCTCGCCAAAGCGTTGATGGGCCATATAGAGGACGAGATCGGGGGAAAAGGAAGCGTTTGCCTCACGGTTGTTGATGATGCCGACAATCCGCACCTGGCGTACCCGCTCATTGACCCGGGTTTCAATCACGTCACCAATGGCAAGGTTGTGGATCTCATCAAA
>JALHQH010000032.1:64878-129981 GCA_022842065.1 Caldilineaceae bacterium | reverse complement strand
GACTACGCCGCCCAACGCGCCAAGCTTGCAGCCACAGCCCCCAAAGTGCCCGCCACGCCCGCGCCGGATGGCACCACACCAGAGGGGATCACGCAAAAACAAGCAAACGAACAACGCCAACAACAGATCGTTGTCCTCAACAACCAAGCCCATGGGGTCTGGCAGGAGTGGCTCAAAACACAAGATCTCCAAGCCCTCTGGAACGATCTCCGCCTTTGGCAAGCCGCCGCCCTCTATGGCCACCAGCTCGCCGAAGCAATCCGTGTCTCCACCAGCACCCACGACGCCTGCCAAGAGATCTTGCGTCTGCTCTACAAAAAGACTCGCAGCTATGATCCGACCCTACAAAACGAGGTCCACCAACCCAAGGCGGTCCAAGCCCTAATCCGCACCCTCGGCGGTGCTGTTTCCCAGGAAACACCGCCCGCAAGTACTCGCCGCGGTTCCCGAAAAAAGCAGGTGGCAAAATGATCGAATACAAATCTTGGTCCACCATTCCCGCAACCCTGGCCACCAAAGCTGCCCTGCGCAAGCGCGGCCTCAAACCAGCCAAAGGCCAGCAACCCGTTGCTCGCAAGGTCGGTGGCTATGGCCCCTATGCCCTATACCTGATTGCCGACGCCATCCCAGCAAGTAAGCCGACGCCGGCGCAACTTACTGCGCTAGAAAAGGCGCGCAATCTGATCGGTACATTCATTTGCGCTGGCTGCGGAGAGCGCAAAGAGCAGACCGGTGCCAAGTGGGGACGCTGCTACGATTGTTATTTGACGAGAGAGCTGGCAGAGCATGCGACTTTTATTGAGGAAGAACGCAAAGAGGCCATACAGTGGGCACGTACCATGTTGACAGACCCACGAGACGGGTGCCCACCCTCCAGGATGGGCGCGATGCGTGAGGGTGCTGTGATTCTCGACACCGAAACCACGGGACTAGATGACGCAGCGGAGATCGTACAGATTGCTATCATCGCTACCACCGGCGCAACGCTGCTCGATTCGTTGGTCTTGCCCTCTCATTTTCCGGCAACGTACCATCAAGCCGAGGCGATCCACGGCATTAGCCGCGAACGCTTGACCGACGTGCCCACCATCCTGGACCTCTGGCCGCAGATCCTTGCCATCCTGGATTGCGCCCAGCACATCGTCGTCTACAACGCCGACTTTGATTTTCGCCTGCTCCGCCAAAGCCTGGCAGCCCATGGGGTTCAACGCTACCAGCCCGGCCGCTGCACCACCCACCCCGATTGCCTTCCAGGCGCAGTGGTGTGTGGTGCGGCGGGCTGGCAGATTCATTGCGCGATGAAATGGTATGCACAGTACTGGGGAGAGTACAGCACGCGCCACGGCTCGTTTACCTGGCAAAGGTTGCCCGGTGGAGACCACACCGCACTGGGCGATTGCCTCGCCACCCTTAACCTATTGCGACAAATGGCAAATGAAGAAAAAACGGAAGGGGGTGATGTACCAACAAGGAAAACGTAACCCGCGGGTGCCCGCGTGTCTCGTGTCTCGTGTCTCGTGTCTCGTATCTTGTGTCTCGTGTCTCGCATACCGCGGATGATGAGTGTTCCACCACCCATCACCCGCTAACCACACTCGTTGGGATCATCAACGGGCGCAGCTACACATCAGTGTATCAGTGCCCTCCAACGGTAACAAATTTTCCGTAAGGAGGGCTTCTTTTTGCCCATCGGCTGCGTTAGCCCCCAAGCGCGCCGACGAGCAAAAAGAAATCCTCCACACACCAATGGAGGATCTTATGCAATCCACTTCCGGCCCCATTGCCTGGGCCGCCCTACTCGTCTTCGCCCTTTTAGTCCTATGCGCCTACCTCAGCATCGGGGGTGCATAGTGGACATCAAAACCCTTCTCATTCTCATCGGCCTTGGCTTTCTGCTCTGGTCCTATAGCGGCGCTAACGCTGTTTCCCAAGAAACACCCCCCGCAAGTACTCGAAGCGGCCCCGCCGCAGCCAGCCAACTAACCGACACCACCACCTGTTACGACACCGCTCTCGCCGCCGTCCGCAATCAATGGCCCGCGCTCTCCCAATTGCAACGCGCTGCCCTCGGTGCCCAAGCCATCCAGATCTGCGAGGCCCAACCATGAAAGATCTCTTACTCTGGATCGTCGCCGGCCTGGTCCTCATTGCCCTCTTTGGCGATGGCGGCCTCACCTTCTCACCCGATCTGTCGCCTGCCCTAACCGCCAAACTCGACGTGAACTATGCGCCCGATCAGTCAACCACCACCGAGTATGTCCGCGACAACTCGGTGACCATCGAACAACAAACCAACATCAACACCAACATCGAACGCCAACAAACAACGGTCATCTACCAGTCGGCTCCAGTCGGGACCAGGGCCGGCGGGGTCGAGCTGGTCGATGTAGGCCCGGGCCGCTGCGCCATGCAAGCCGGTGACGTGCTCGAACAAGAGCAAGGCAACGGTGCCTGCTTCGTCTGGAACGGCAACCGCAAGTACTTCATCAATCCCAACGGCAATCGTTGGGAGGTGGATTCTACTGGCCAACAGCCGCCGCCCCAGGTCGCGGCGT
This sequence comes from Caldilineaceae bacterium, assembly GCA_022842065.1. The sequence goes on along the minus strand of JALHQH010000032.1, from coordinate 127,426 downwards.
CAGCTATCGTCAGCACGGCTCCCGCAAGCGCTAGCGACGCGGCCGTCCTATTAGCGCCCGATGTGCCGCGCACCTTGATCGAGTTCCAAGCCGCTTTCCTCCGCAACGGTGGCCAGTTGCCTTGGCTCTGGAATCTGCGTGGCGACGATTTCAAAATCAAGTGGCTCACCAAACAAGAGGAAACATGGCGCTAAACACCATTATTGTTGGGCTGCTAACCTGTGGGCTGGTGGGAGGTGCCATCGCCTATGCTGAGCTCAACGCCTGGCACGGCTCATACCGCATCGCTCTCTATGCGGCAACGGGCCTCATCACGTCTGAACTCGTGGCCGCCCCCGCCCTTTGGGATCTCTTTGCCCTGCCCGCCGGCTGGATCGAATCCGTCGCCATGACCATCGCCATCGCCGTCGCGCTCTCCCAAATCGGCAAACTTGCCGCAGCTGGAGGTAACCATGCTCCTGATTAAGCTAATCCTGATCGCCCTGGTAGCTGTAACCGTCGCCCAGGCCCAAAGCCTCACGGCCTGGTTTTTGGTCGCCGTACCCCTCATGCACCTAATTTGGCGGCTCGAACCGAAAGGAAGATCATGAATCGCTACAACGAAAATAATAACTTTCTCGCCATCACCGGCGAAATAATCGAAGACGATCACCACGCGTTCACCCTCGCCGAAGCCCAATCCCTCAGCACTGGCCATCACCTCGCCGGCGTCGCCATGAACGGCCGCAGCGCCCTCAGCCGCGCCCAACAAAGCGACACCGCCATCACCCATGCCCATGCCTTTCTCATCGCCTCCGCGCCGGTGCTTGGCGCGCTCGGCTCGATCACCACCGGCTTTGTGCTGCTCGGTTGGCTCGTCGCCGGTGGCCCCGCCATCGTCTGGATCGGGGTCGAACTGCTGCTCTTCGGCCTCGCCGCCTTTGTCACGCTTGGTCGCCACCGCCGCGCCGGCCTCGAACACACCCCGGCCGGCGTCGAACGCCACGAAATCGACGCTCGCGCCAAAATCGCCATGCACATTGTTGACCGCCACTGCGAAATGGTCGAACGCCTCAAAGGGGTGCGCCAATGACGCTGCCGGCGGATCAACAGATCCGCCTGCTCGAATCCCAATTGCGCGTGGCCAACGCCGAGCTTGCCCGTCTCCGCCGTCGCCTGGGCGAAAAGGGTGCCCACGGCAAGCGCCTCGACCGTGCTTATAGCGACGCGCTCTTGTTGGCCGAGCTACATCTGGCTTTCCTGCCCACCTCACGCGCCTTCGCCCGTGAGCGCGTCAGCATGACCCACAACCATTGGGAAAATGCAATGGCGCTGCTCCGCTTGGCCAGATGTTACAATCGTCGCCATTGGCTGCTACACGACTTGGCTACCATCGAAGAGCGCCTCGCCAAGGCCAAAGAAACCGCCCTTTGCGAACCTGCTGCCTATCGCGCCCGTTTGCCAAAACACGTCCGTCCAGCGGATGATTAAACGGGTCCACCAATGCGCAAGGGGGACCACCCACATTGGGTTACGTCCCCCTTGCAACTTTGTATCCAACCCACCTATCGCCTTCAGGACGCCCCAATAGCGATCAGGATTTGCTAAAATGCTCATTCAAACCACCCCCCACAACACGGAACTAACCGCTGCCGCCCCCGCCCATCATCCCGCCACCGTCTATATCGCCTCCCTCTCTGCCCGCTCCCGCCGCGTCATGTTCAACGGCCTGGTCATCGCTGCCAACCTGCTCACCAACAATGCGCTCACTCCCTACGATCTCCCCTGGCACCAGTTGCGCCACGCCCACACCGCCGCCCTGCGCGCCCTGCTCGTGGACACCTACAGCGCCAGCACGGCCAACCGGGTCCTCTCTGCTGTCCGTGGCGTGCTCCAAGCCGCTTGGCGGCTCGAACTCATCGCCGGCGACGACTACCACCGTGCCATCGATATCGCCAATATCCGCGCCACCACCCCCGACCAGGCCGCCGGCCGCCAGCTCTCCCAAGGCGAAATCAACGCGCTGCTCACCGCTTGCCAAGCCGACCCGACTCCCACCGGTCCGCGTGATGCCACCATCATCGGCCTCGGCCTCTACGCCGGGCTGCGCCGCTTTGAAATCGCCGGTCTCACCCTGGCCGACTACGAACCAACCCAAGCCCGCCTCACCATCCGCCGGGGCAAGGGCAACAAAACCCGCACCGTCTATCTCAATCCCGGCCTCACCGCAGCCCTCGCCGACTGGCTCACCCATCGCAGCGACCACGCTGGCCCCCTCTTCCACGCCATCAACAAAGCCGGCACCCTCGACAAGGGCAAAGGCATCACCGACCAATCCGTCTACGAGCTGATCGAAAAACGCCGTCAACAGGCCCAGGTTGCCCCCTTCAGCCCCCACGACCTCCGCCGCACCTACATCAGCAACTTGCTCGACGCCGGCACCGACATCAGCACTGTCCAACGCCTCGCCGGCCACGCCAATGCCAACACCACCGCCTCCTACGACCGCCGCGGCGAAACCACCAAACAGCAAGCCGCCCAACGCCTCCACATGCCCTGGACGCGCAAGGCCACGTGAGGGTACTCCCGACGCGTGTAACCGCCGCGGACGCGCCAGTAACCGCAAGGCCGCGCCGCAATCCCCCTGCGGCCCCGCCGTCCCCATTAACCATTCTCAATTCTCAATTAATTATTGATTATTAATAGCCTTTACTCGTTGCACTGCTCTGCGGCGCAATACAATACAGACGCGCCGCGCCCCCTACGCACCTTTGCGCTTCCCCCACACTGCGGTAAAATCCTCCCTACACCGCGCCTGCGCGCAAAAACACCACGGACCACGCGGCCCATCGTTGAAACAAGCACTCCTCTTTTCACTCTCTTGGTTTATGGCCGGCGCGGCCATCGGCCTGGGATCCAATCCCTCTATGGGGTAAATTGGGTCATCTCCTGTGGCGCGCTAAATATGGCAATCGACCTAGTCCTGCTTTTATTGGTGACGCACAATGAAAGAGCTTACAGAGCCTTTGGCTCATCTGTGCAAAGTGTGAAAACCGATGATTTACGGAAAGGACAGTATTGTGTTTTTACACTTTCGGCTGATGAGCAAGGTATTTTATATTGAGGGTGAACAGGGCGGTTTGCGATTTGCCCTGAGCTTGCCGAACGGGCTGGGTGCACTGGTCAGCTTCCCAGTCGTGTTACTATTTCTCGGCGTGCTGTGGTGGCTGCTAGGGAAAATTTTTCCGCTCTGATTGCCGCGTACAATACCAATAGACCGCGCAAATCCCAGTGCCCCAGACAGCCAATAATAGCAGGATCTGCAACCCCACATGCCAGAGTGGTGCCGTTTGCACATACAAATGCGGCTGTACCGGATAACCCGCCGCCACATAGGTCGCCAACCAGCCGCTGAGAAGGATGATCGTGATGAGCAAAGCAAGCAGAAAACGTTTCATGAAGTTATTCTATCAGGATCCCCTTTACCTCGCAATCATCGCTTTCGCCGCTCAGCCATCCTCACTTTAGTCGCAGCACCAAGCAGATACCTGACACCACTGGAGATAAATCAGCAAAATCGTCCGAATAATCTATGTTCATCGGTGTATATGGGTACCGAAACTCGCAAATTGAGCATGACTGTTCACATCCTCAATGATCGGGTAGCACGTTGAACCCTCGCCCAACGAATGAGCTACGCTTAACAAGCAGGTGCTCGCGCGGCAGTTGACAAGGGACCTGATTACCAGTAAACTGCACTCTATACACGCGTTCAACTTCCTAAAGGTAGATCTATCCTTATTCCCATTAACGCTCGCTAGTTCGAGACAAACGCTTACTTTTCTTAGCTGCTTTAAAGGAGACCCCCGTGTACCTTTTGCGCTGTTTGCTACTTCTCCACCACACAACGCTCCTTACGGCGTGGTGTCCTTATCCGATTTTCTTTATTGCCACCCGACCACTGCTGTTTATTACTCAACTATATCACTGCGATCGCTACTTGCATCCACATACGGGTCTCAAGTGTGCCTATCTTCAGTTACCCAATTCCTTACGCTACTTCAACGCAAAATCAACTGGTGACCGTTACACTCTGATTAGCCGCACCATGGTTGTTATGGTGCGGTTGTTCGACAAACAACCGCTTTTCGTCCCTGCCATGCCCATTTCAACCAGAACAAAGGTTAGGTATTAATCACTGCTGTGGAGGAATGAGTAATGATGAAAAAGCACCGGCTCATCGCTATCATACTTATACTCCTACCGGCTTGCCTACTGCTGCCGTCAGCCACGGCGCGTGCTGCGCCCCACCGCCAGACACCGACGATCACGCTTCAGATCCGCAATGAAAGTCAAGTGACCATCTGCCAATTCTTTGCAACTGCCGTTCTATCTCCAGCGTTGGGTATCAATCACTTAGCAGGTGCGACAATTGCCGCCGACGTGGCCTATTCTCTCTCTATCCCTCCAGGCACTTATGATCTGATCGCTGCCGATTGCACTGGCACCGCTATGGCGTTGCAACCGCGGGTATCACTCTCTTTTGACTATATTATGGTCATGCCCATTAGCCAGGATAACCTCCGCCGTGCGCCTTGTGACCTGCACTACCATCAGGGTACCAGCTTTTTCGCCAGCGATAGCTATGCGCACGCCGTCGAGAAATTGCAAGCCGCCTTAGCCTGTTATGATCTGCTCGATGATCACGACGGTAAAGCATCGACGCTAAATACACTTGCCAGCGTGTATCACGCCCAAGGGCGCTATCCCGAGGCGCTTGCCCGTTACCACCAAGCTTTGCCAATTCTACGACAACTAGGTGACCTCAAAGGCGAAGCCCGCCTCCTGACCAACATGGGTCTGGTTTATACCGACCACGGACGCTATGCCGAGGCAATGACGCGCTTTGAACAAGCGCTGACGATGCATCAGCAAGTCGGGGATCGCGCCGGTGAAGCCTTCACACTGAGCCACATCGCCGATATTGATTACCGTCAAGGGCATTATCAAGTTGCACTCACTAATTATGCGCAGGCGCTCGTAATCCATCGTGAACTGGACGATCTCGCCCAGGTGGATAATACGCTGGCTGCACTGGCCGCAATTCACTACGCACAAGGCCGTTACAACCAAGCGCTGACCCTGCTGGAAGAGGCACTCTTGCTTGCTCGTGAGACAGGCGACCGCGCCGTGGAAAGCGTCATCTTTAACAGTATGGGGCTCATTTACAACCATCAAGGGCGCTTTGTCGAGGCATTGACATCCCATCAACACGCGCTGAGCGTTGCACGCGCGATTGGTGCCCGTCTTGGTGAAGGACGTGTTCTTCACAATATTGCTGGCGTTTATGACGATCGCGGTGATTATGGTGCTGCCCTCGAAACGTTGCAACAGGCGTTGGTGATTCTCGAAACGCTGGGCGATCAGGCCGGTGTGAGTAGTACACTCAACCAGATTGGCTTGATCTACAACAAACAAGGTCGCTATCATGAAGCGTTGGCGCACTTTGAAACCGCCCTTGCAATGGCCCAGACCATCGGTGATCGCGCCGCTGAAGGTAGAGTTCTGCACAACATCGCCAGCATCTATAAGGTGCAGGGCAACTCTACCGAAGCATTGGCCGCCTTTCAGACTGCACTTGCCATTCGACGTGAACTTGGCGACCGCGCAGAGGAAAGCGTGACCCTCCACAACATCGGCTGGCTCTACGTGGCATTGGGTCAAGAGGAGACTGCATTAACTTACTACCAGCAGGCCCTAGCCCTCCAACGGGCCATCGGTAGTCAGATCTGGATGGGTGCTACCCTCAACAATATCGGTCAAATCTATCGCCGCCGCGGGCAGTACGCCTTAGCCCAAACGACGCTACAGGAGGCATTGCAAGTGCGGCGGGCAGTGGCCGACCGCGCCGGAGCAGGCGAAACCCTGGGTAATTTAGGCGCACTCTTCGCCGCCCAAGGGCGGACAAGTACCGCAATCGCTAACTATGATCAAGCGCTCGATCTTATCGAATCTGTGCGCGCAATCGCCGGCAGCGAAAGTGGGCGGGCACGTTTCTTCGACCAACATGTCCACGTGTACGATCAACTTTTCGATTTATACCTCCAGCAAGACCAGCGTGCGGCGGCGTTTCTCCTCAGCGAGCGTGCGCGCGCCCGTACCTTTCTCGATTCCCTAAGCACCGGTTATGTTGAACTATTCGACAATGCAGCCAATACGCAATTAGTGCGCGAAAATGAAGCCTATACCACGCGCCAGGCGGCCCACGATGCCCTGGCCAGCGCCAAAGCGCTCACACCGCCCGATCCTGCCCTTGTCGCCGATCTGGAAGCGCAACTGACCGCCGCTGAGACCGCCTACGCTACGGCATTTTCCGCCATCCAAGCCCGCCAGGATGGGCTCGCCGACTTGGTTCCGGGCCGCACGCAAAACGTACTGTCGGTCGCTGCCGTGCAAAAACAACTGGATCCGCAGACGACCCTCGTCTCCTATTGGTTGTTAAAGGACAAGGCCGTTGCTTTCCTGGTCACGGCCAATGCGTTTACCGTGGTCGAACTGCCCGACGCCACAATGGATACGATTGCGACCGCCGTGGTCAGCCTTTACCAGTGGCACAACCGCGAAAATCCCCACCCACGGCCGCTGCGCCTCCTCTATCAATGGCTGGTGGCACCGTTGGCTGATCACCTACACACGCCACAGGTCGTCATTGTGCCCCACCAGTGGCTCCACTATGTGCCTTTTGCTGCCCTTACCGATGGTGAGCACTATTTCGGGGAGCAACATACGCTCTCGCTGCTGCCTTCCGCCAGCGTCTTGCCTTTCCTGGCCCAAAACGCCGCACGCGCCCAGGCCAACGCCGGCACCCAAGCCCTGGTCTTTGGCAACCCGCAGAGCGCGCTGCCCGCCCTGCCTGCCGCCGCCGCCGAAGCCCAGGCCGTCGCCAGCCTGCTTGCCACCACGGTCTACACCGCCGCCCAGGCCAGTGAAGTGCGGCTGCGGGCAACCCTGACCGGGACGGCCATCCTGCACCTGGCCGCGCATGGGGAATACAACCTGGCCAACCCTCTCTACAGCGCGCTGCACCTGACCGCCGCTGGCGCCGACGATGGCCGCCTGGAGACCCATGAGATCTTCGGCCTCGCCCTACGCACCAACCGCTTGGTCATCCTCAGCGCCTGCCAGACCAACCTGAATGAGCTAACCGACACCAGCCAGGTGGCCGTCTCGCGCGGTGATGAGATCGTCAGCCTCACCCGCGCCTTCTTCTTTGCCGGCGCACCAACAGTGATCTCCAGCTTGTGGAATGTCGATGATGCGGCAACCGAGACGTTGATGGTCTCGTTCTATCGCCATTGGTTGGAGGAGGGCATGTCCAAAGCCGCGGCGTTGCAAGCTGCCCAGGCGGAGGTGCGGGCGAACCTGCAGTGGGTGTCGCCGTTTTACTGGGCGGGGTTTGTGTTGAATGGCGATCCTGGTGCGGCTTCGTAAATCAACTTTCCGTGTATGTTGTCCTGCAAGGACTATCTAGCAGAATCGTTCATTGTGTCTAATCACACAAACGAAAAGGAAGGAAAATGAAGTTCTGGTTAAATCGCCCGATATTCATCTGTCTTCTCGCCATCACTTGCTCTGTTACACCAACTTCCTTACTTGCTGCGCCACGGCAGCAAGCGGATAGGGCGACCCTCCAGCTTGAAAACAGATCCAGCGAGCCCTTGTCCATTTGCGAAATCTTTGCCGTGCGCCTGCCAACTGAGATTGTCCTCGATCTTCAGGAGAAAATTGACCTGGCGCCGGGCCAGTACAAGCAATTTGCTGTGCCGCCGGGGCGCTACCGGCTACTTGTCAGTGACTGTGACCAAACTATCTTGACGCAGCAACAAGAACTGCTCGTTACGGATCGCGTCACGCTCCCTTTAGCTGCCCAGGCCACAGGCCCTACACCCAATTCTCAACTGCAACAGCCCTCTTCTGCGAACGTGGTACTTCAAGTCCATAATCAGGCCGAACAGACTATCTGTTACGTGGCCATTGCCAATACGGTTGCGACCGCCGCGGACGGGGATCAACTGTTTGAAGTCAACCTTGCGACAGGTGAGACACACACTATCGAGCTTGTTCCTGGCAACTACAATTTAGGATTGGCGGATTGTGCTGGTAACTTTCTACTGCTCAACCAGGATGTGTCTGTTCAGCAAGATCATAGACTCTCCTTAATCCAAGCCGATGTCAACCGCACCGCCTGTGATGCCCACAACCAGGATGGACTTACAGCCTACAGACAGAGCCATTATCGGGAGGCCCTGACCGCCTATGCAGCCGCTTTGGCCTGTTTCCGCCGAGTGGGCGACCGCGCCGGCGAAGGCGCGACCCTCAACAACATTGCAGCGGTATACCGTGCCCAAGGGAGCTATGGAGAAGCGCTGGAGTTGTACGAGCAGGCGCTGGCCATTCGGCAAGAGGTAGGCGACCGCGTCGGTGAAGGGGTTACCCTTAACAATATCGGCTTGGTTTACGACCACCAAGGGCACTATGCCGAATCGCTGGATTTCTATGAGCAGGCGCTGGCCATTCGGCAAGAGGTAGGCGACCGCGCAGGCGAAGGGAGAACCCTCAACAACCTCGGCTTAGTTTATGACCACCAAGGGCGGTATAGTGAGGCGCTGGCCATCTTCGAGCAGGCACTGACCATTCGGCGAGAGATCGGCGACCGCGCAGGCGAAGGCGTCACCCTCCACAACATCGCAGGGGTGTACCACAACCAAGGGCAGTATAGTGAGGCACTAGTCAACTACAGGCAAGCGCTGGCCATTCGGCAGGCGGTGGGCGACCGCATCGGCGAAGGAGCCACTCTTAGCGGCATCGGCACAGTGTACCAAGCCCAAGGACGGTATGAGGAAGCACTGGCCACCTTCGAGCAGGCATTGGTGATTCGACGGGAGGTAGGTGACCGCGCTGGCGAAGGGACTACCCTCCATAACATCGGCTTGGTGCACCGCTCCCAAGGACGGTATAGTGAGGCGTTAGTCAACTACGAACGGGCACTGGCAATTCGACAGGCGGTGGGCGACCGCGCAGGCGAAGGGAGAACCCGCAACAACCTCGGTGCCGTGTATCATGCTCAAGGGCGGTATGAGGAAGCACTGGCCAGCTTTGAGCAGGCACTAGCAATAGCTCAGATGATTGGCGACCAGATCGGCGAAGGGACTACCCTCACTAACATCGGCGGTGTGTACCACAACCAAGGACGGTATGACGAGGCACTGACTAGTTATAAGCAGGCACTGGCGATTGCTCAAAAGGTAGGCAACCGCGCTGGCGAAGGGGCTACCCTTAACAACATCGGCGGTGCGTACAACGATCAAGGACAATATAGCGAGGCACTGGCATACTACGCGCAAGCACTGGTGATTTCTCAGAAGATAGGCGACCGGGCGGGCGAAGGTGCTACTCTCAACAATATCGGTCTTGTATACCACAACCAGGGGCGATACAGCAAGGCGCTGGCTAGCTACAATCAGGCGCTGGCCATGCTGCGTGAGGTAGGTGACCGCGCCGGCGAAGGGGCTACCTTTAACAACATCGGTGCCGTGTACGACTACCAGGGGCGCTATGACCAAGCGCTGACTGCCTTCGCACAGGCACTGGCCATACAGCGAGAGGTAGGCGACCGTGCTGGCGAAGGGGCCACCCTTAACAACATCGGCTTAGCATACGACCATCAAGGGCGGTATGGCGAGGCGCTGGCTAGCTACAAGCAGACGCTGGCGATACAGCGAGAGGTAGGCGACCGCGCCGGTGAAGGGGTTACCCTTAACAACATCGGCTTGGTGTACAACCATCAAGGGTGGCATGGTGAGGCGCTAACATACTATGCGCAGGCGCTAACGATTGCTCAAAAGGTAGGGAACCGAGCTGGGGAAGGGAGTATTCTCCACAACATTGGCGTCGTGCATTACAATCAAGGGCGGTATGGCGAGGCACTGGCAGACTATGAGCAGGCGTTGGCTATTCGACGGGAGGTGGGGGACCGCGCTGGCGAAGGCGCTACCCTTAGCAATATCGGCGTTGTGTATGACCACCAAGGACAGTATGGCGAGGCACTGGCAGACTATGAGCAGGCGTTGGCTATTCGACGGGAGGTGGGGGACCGTGCTGGCGAAGGAAGCACCCGCAATAACATTGCAGGGGTGTACAGTGCCCAAAGACGTTATGACGAAGCGCTGGCTAGCTATGAGCAGGCACTGGCGATTGCGCATGAGGTGGGCGACCGCATCAGCGAAGGGAGAACCCTTAACAATATCGGCGTAGTGTTCGCCAACCAAGGGCGTTATGAGGAGGCGTTGGCTAGCTACGAGCAGGCGCAGGCGATTGCGCATGAGGTGGGCGACCGGACCGGTGAAGGGGGTACCCTCCAAAACATTGGTGCGGTGTACGATTTTCTAGATCGTTACATTGAGGCATTACGCTATTACAGCGATGGAATTGAGCTACTGGAGAGCATCCGTAGTGCTGCGGGTAGTGATGAGGCGCGTATAAGCTTTGCGAATAACTATTTTACAGTCTATGATCGAGTCATTGCCTTATCTCATCAACAGGGCGCCGTGGCGCAAGCCTTCTGGTATAGCGAACGGGGTCGCGCGCGGGTGTTGCTGGACGCAATCGCCACGGGCCGGGTGCAGTTGAGCGACAATGAAGTCGCCGTCTTGCTCGCCGCCGAACAAGAAGCCTACGCTGTACACCAATCCGCCCAGGATGCCCTCGCCAAAGCCCGCGCCGCCAATCCACCCGACCCCGTCTGGGTAGACGAAGCCGCAGCCGCCCTTGCCGCTGCCGAAACTGCCTATACACTAACGGTCGCCGCCATCACGGACTACTCGGCCGAATTAGCGAATTTGATTCCTGGCCGGCAACAAGTGCTACAATTGGCCGATGTGCAGGCACTGCTGCCGGCTGATACCACCCTCCTTTCCTACTGGATGGTAGACGACAAGACCCTGGCCTTTGTAATCACGACCCATGATGTCAACCTAATCGAATTGCCGGCTGCTACCGCCAACCACGTCTTGACTGCGCTGCGCGATCTCTATGCCTGGCGCAACCTGGAACAGCCACACCCAAAGCCACTACGCCAGCTATACCAGTGGTTGGTAGAGCCATTGGCCGCACACCTCACGACACCGCAGCTTGCCCTCGTTCCGCACTCATTGCTGCATTACGTGCCCTTTGCCGCCCTCACCAACGGCGAATACTATGTTAGCGAGCAGCACACCCTTTCCTTGCTGCCCTCCGCTAGTCTCTTGCCCTTCCTAACAGAGCACGCCCAGCGCGCCCAGGCCACTCCCGCGCCGCACGCCGTCGTCTTTGGCAACCCCACCACCACAGATCTTGATCTGCCTTCCCTGGCCTATGCCGCCAGCGAAGCCCAGGCCATTGCCAGCCTGCTGGGGGCAACGGTCTATACCGCCACCGCCGCCAGCGAAACCCAGTTACGCACCAGCGCCGCCGATGCCCGCGTCATCCATCTCGCCGCCCACGGTGGGTATAATCCCTTCAACCCGCTCTATAGTCTCATTGCCCTGGCCGCCGACGAGGAGCAGGACGGCCACCTCGAAACCCATGAGATTTTTGGCTTGTCGCTGCAACGCAACGACCTTGTCGTCCTCAGCGCCTGCCAGACTAATGTTGGTGATTTATCGCGCGGCGACGACATCGTCAGCCTCACCCGCGCCTTCTTCTTTGCGGGCACGCCCACCGTCATCTCCAGCCTCTGGTCCGTTGACGATGCCGCTACCGAAACGCTTATGGTCGACTTCTACAAACACTGGCTCCAAGAAGGTATGTCCAAAGCCGCCGCCCTCCAAGCCGCCCAAACTGACGTGCGTGCGGACCCACGCTGGGCTTCCCCCTTCTATTGGGCTGGCTTCGTCCTCAATGGTCATCCCGGCTACAGCAAGGCTAATCCATGAAAATCAAAATTCTCTTTCTCGCTGCCAACCCGCTCGACATCGATCGCCTGCGTCTCGATGAAGAAGTGCGCGCCATTGATCAAGCCCTGCGCCAGGGTGACTACCGCGACCGCTACATCATGCAGCCGCACCTGGCGGTGCGCGTCGAGGACCTCCAGGAGTTGCTCCTGCGCCACCAGCCAGACATCGTCCATTTCAGTGGCCACGGCACCGCCGCCAATGAAATCATCTTGCAGGACGCCAACGGGAAGGGCGTGCCTGTCTCCGGCGTCGCACTCAGCAACTTGTTTCGTTTATTCAAAGAAAACATCAGTTGTGTCGTTCTCAACGCCTGCTACTCGGTCGGCCAGGCCCAGGCCATCGCCCAGCACATCCCCGTCGTCATCGGCATGTCCGACGCTATCCCGGATGACGCTTCGATCAACTTTGCCGCCGCCTTCTACCGCGCCCTCGGCTATGGCCGCACCGTGCAGGAGTCCTATGACCTTGGCTGCAACCAGGTCGAATTAGCCGGTCTCGCCGACGCCGAAAAGCCCCAGTTGGTAACCGAGCGCGCCAACCCCGCGCAGATCACCATTCCGGCCAACCCCTTACGCGCTGGCGATCATCATCTCTGGGCGCTGCTGACCGTCATCCCGCTCGTCGTCCTGGCTTACTATCTCTTCCAGATGCTTTATCGCTGGATTTACATCGATCTCGAATTTCTCAACTTTGTCGCGATCCTACTGCAGATTATTGCTGGCTTACTCGCTTTCCTTGGTGTAAGCACGACCTGGGGTCAAGAAGTTGTCCGTGACCTTTGGGGACGCATTGTCAGCCGCTTTCCGCAATTGCGTCACACGCGTCTGGTCTTTATGAGCATGGCCGGCCTGGCGCTTGCCGTCGTGATCACCTTTCACATTGCCTCACCCGTCCTGGCGCGCCACCATAATGCGCGTGGTCTTGACGCCCTGGAAACCGGTCAATACACGGTGGCGACTACGGCGTTTCGTCATGCAGTCAATCTCACGCCTACCACAGGGCGCTATCACTATAACGCCGGTCTTGCTGCTGAAGGAGCGGGCGATTATCCGGCCGCCATGGCTGCATATCAACGCGCCTTTACGCTAGAAAATGACTTCTGGCCCGCCTACAACAACCTGGGCCGGCTTTATCTGCTGCCCAATTACAGTCCCAATCCTGCCGAAGCCCTACGCGTGCTCACGCTCGGATTGACCGTGGTCGATCGGTTGGCGCGCCAATCAGACCAGCCCACAACCGACACCCTGCTCGCTTATGGGGTTTTACATAAAAACATCGGCTGGGCCTACCTCGCTCAAGCAATACCCGAGCAGGCGCTGGACCATCTGTTGCAGGCCGAAAAGCAGTTGGAACAGCTCGAAGCACAAAGTGTAGACAAAGGTGTTGCCTGGCTTTATCTGGCCGAAACCTATGCTCACCTGGCCCGCGCCTACGAAGCCTTGCCTCAGCCGAATCTGACCGAAGCCCAGCGCGCCTGGGGCAACAGCCAGGGGTATGCCCTGCTGATTCCCGAAACCGCCATTTGTCAAGCGTATGGCGGGCTCGGCAACGCCTACTGCATCGACGCCCGCATCTGGGCCGAGGAAGCTGCCCGTCAATATTCAAAACCCTAATAGACACATTATTTAAACTTGGCACAATCTACCGCAGAACGCACCAGGGTGAGATTGTGCCAAGTTTAAGTGTCATTTCTTTAAGGAGAAAACCATGAATAACCGTATCATTGTAGCTTCACTCTTTCTTATCCTGAGCCTAACCTCCTGTCAACCTGTCGCCACTCCCGCCCCCGCACCGGTGGCCCTAACCGCGACTCCATTTTTGCCCAACCTGCTCATCCTCACCGAGGCACAGGTGCAAGTTCGTCGCAAGGATAGTCTGGCGCCTGTAGCCGTGGCCTTGGGTGCCGAAGTCTCCCCTGGTGACACGATTACCGTAACGCAAGGGAGCGCCGCGCTCTTCTGTGGTGCCGAAGCCGACTGGGACGCCAGTCCACGTGCGTTGGCCGTCGGTAAGGTCGCCGGCGTGCCCTGTGGCGAAGGGCGCCCGCCGCGCCCTTATCCCGATGCCGCCATGGTGCGCAGTCGCGGCGGCGAAGAGCGCCCAGCCGCCAGTGAAATCTACATCCTCAGCCCCCGCAGCGGCTGGGTAATGAACGACCGCCCCACGCTGGTCTGGCAAGAGATCGCCGGTGCCGATAGCTACACCGTCACCCTGGAAAGTGACGACGGTATCACCCGCACCATCGTCGCCGCCGGCAGTCCGCTCTCCTACCCCAGCGACTGGAAACCCCTTGAGGCCGAAGGCGCCAGTTATCAGCTCCTCGTCACCGCCGGTGACAAAAGCAGCGGTGACGAGACGCCCGGCTTCTCCCTGTTGGAAGATCAGGACGAATTCAAGGCCAAGATCGAGCGCCTGCAACAACGCGTCCCCGCTGAGCCGGCCCGCACCCTCCTCCTCGCTGAACTTTACCTCAGCCGCAACCTGCGCAGCGAAGCCATCGATCTCCTCACCGCCCTGGCGGATGCCGATGAGATCATTGCTGTACAGAGCCTGCTCGGCGAAACCTACCTCAACATGGGGCTCGTCGCCCAAGGCCAGGCCGCCTACACCCGCATGGCCGAGCTTGGTGAAAGCCAGGGCTTCATCGAATCTCAAGCCCAAGCCCTCACTGGTCTCGGTTGGGCTGCCTGCGCTGCGCGCGATTTGGACGGGGCGAATGAACACTGGTCGCAAGCCTATGCGCTCTATGATCAACATGGCCTCGCTGCCCAGACTGAAACAGTTAACGCTTTGTTAGTAGGGACCGATAAACGATGTCGTTAATTAAGGAGCAACCTAGATCCATGAAGAGAAATCACCTGTGTCGTGGCTTTTTGCTACTTTTCTGTCTACTGCTGATTACACCACCAATTAAGGCAAGTGCCAACGCAGCGCAGCAACCAAGTCAGATCGCTTTGTCTATTGTTAATCAATCTGATCGCACGATTTGCAAGGTACACATTGTACCAACCCTTGCTAATGATTGGGGTGCAGATCAGCTGGTCGATGACACAATTGCACCGAAGGCGATGTACCAATTCTTGGTTGCTCCCGGCAACTATCACATGCTATTAGCAGATTGTGATGCCAACATATTGACAATCAAGCGCGATTTGACCATTAACCTTAACTATGAATTCACTTTAATGCAAGTGGATATTAGCCGCTCAGCCTGCGATGTTTACAATCAACAAGGCAAACAAGCTGACAAACAGGGGCAGTATGCGGAAGCTGTGATAGCTTTTCAAGAAGCGCTGACATGTTACCAGGCTGTAAATGACCAGGAAAATGTAGGTGTCATTCTTAATAACATCGGTAATGTGTATCAGTATCAAAGCCGCTATACAGAAGCGCTACTCAGCTTTGAACAAATGCTGGTAATTATGCAACAAATAGGCAACCGTAGAGGCGAAGGTATCGCCCTAGCAAACATCAGTGGAATATATCAAGACCAAAGCCGCTACCAAAAAGCATTAGACACATTCTCACAAGCTCTGGCGATTATACGGGAAGTAGGAGATCGACAAGGTGAAGGTGTAATCCTCAACAATATCGGTTTATCATACATTGATCAAGAGCAATATGTTGAAGCATTGGAGAACCTTAAACCAGCTTTATTAATTGTACAAGAGATAGGAGATCGGACCAGTGAGGGCACTATTCTCAACAATATTGGTGAGGTACATCGTAAGCAAGAAGACTACGATGGTGCGCTTGAAAACTATCAAATTGCGCTACTAATTGCCAAGGAAACTGATAATTATATTGAGATTCCTAAAACCCTCAACAACATTGCTTTGGTATATCAGGCTCAAAAACGGTATGATGAGGCATTGGCTACCTTTGAGCAAACGCTGATGATAAAACGCTCAATAGGCAACCGTGCTAGTGAAGCAGTAACGCTTGATAATATAGCTGAACTGTATTCCATACTGTTGCGTTACACAGAAGCATTATCTCACTACCAAGCTGCGCTGGTGATTTGGCGTGATCTGAACAAACACTTCGAAGAAGGAAAAACTCTCAAAAATATCGGAGAAGTGTATTTTAATCTCGATCAGTATAATGATGCACTCAAGAATTTTCAGGCCGCAGTAGTAATTGCACGTGAAGTACACGACCGTGATGGCGAAGGTGCATCTCTACACGGTATTGCGAACGTGTACGATCTCCAGGGTCGCTATGCAGATGCACTGGTGGTCTACCAGATGGCACTGGAGATCGCTCGTGAGGTAGGCGACCGATCTGATGAAGGATCAACCCTAAACGGCATGGGGCTTGTATATTACGGACAAGGGCGATATGTCGAGGCGATCGAGAACATCAAGGTGGCCTTAAAAATTGCTCGTGAAACAGGTGACCAAGTTGGTGAAGGAGTAGCATTAAACAGTTTGGGGCTGGTGTACGATAATCAGGGGCAACATACAGAGGCACTAGACCACTACCAAGCTTCATTAAAAATACGGCGAGCGATTGATGATCGGGAGGGCGAAGGAATAACCCTGAACAATATCGGGGCGGTATATCGTGCAAAAGGGGCCTACGCCGAAGCGTTAGATTACTATCAAGCCGCACTAGGACTCGCTCGACATCTAGGTAACCGTTCTGGCGAAGGACAAACGCTTAACAGTATTGGGCTTGTATATCATAACCAAGGTCTCTATGTTGAGGCACTTGAATTTCACCAAGCTGCGTTCGAAATTGCTCATGAAGTAGGAGATTACGTCGGCGAGAGAACGGCGCTCAACAACATTGCTACAGTATATATAACTGATGGGAAGTATACGGAGGCGCTGGCACAGTTTGAACTAGCATTGACAATGGCACATGAGATAGGCGACCAAGCGGGCGAACGGACAGCCCTTAACAATATTGGGTCAGTGTATGTCTTCCAAGGTAAGTATATTGAGGCACTGGCCAGGTTTGAAACAGCGTTGGCTATCGCTCATGAGATTAGAGACCAAGAGGGCGAAGGCACCTCACTCAACAATATTGGCGCAATATACGTTGCCCAAGGCAGGCATGCCGATGCACTTGAAATATATGAAACAGGATTGGCTATTGCTCGCGAGACTGGAGATCGGACAAGCGAAGGCGACATACTGGGCAACATCGGTGGAATATATGCGAGGCTGGAACAGTATGAAGATGCATTGACACTTTACCAACAGGCCATAACTATCTATGATGATATGAGGGCGAGTGCTGGCAACGATCGTGCTCGCTCTGCATTCATTGACCAGTACATGCCCTTATATAATCAGTCTCTCCGTCTTTTACTCATCCAAAATCAGATACCTGATGCCTTTCTGATTAGCGAGCGTGGCCGAGCGCGTGCCTTTCTCGATGCTCTAGTCACCGGTCAAGTAGAGTTACCCGATAACATTGCAGCCGAGTCACTAGCGTATGAGAACCAAGCCTATGCTATCCGTCAGTCTACACATATTGCCTTAATCAAAGCAAAGTCCATGAATCCGTCCGATCCCGCGCTGGTTGCTAATCTAGAAGCACAACTAACTGTCGCCGAAGCAGATTATACCGTGGCGATCTCGGCCATCCAATCACGCCAGAGTCAACTGACCGACCTAGTGCCTAGCCGCAACAACAACGTGCTATCACTTGCTGCGGTGCAAAATCAACTCGATGAGCAGACCACGCTAATCTCCTACTGGATGTTGGGCGACAAGACAGTAGCGTTTCTTATCACAGCAAAGGGTTTCGATTTGGTGGAACTACCTAATGCCACGTCGAATAACATTGCTACAACCGTAATTAGCTTCTATCAACGGCTCAACCCTGAAAACCCCCATCCAAGACCGTTGCGTAACTTGTACAAATGGCTGGTTGCGCCCTTAGCCGATCATCTACATACGCGGCATGTGGCCATCATCCCCCACCAATGGCTACATTACGTCCCTTTCGCTGCCCTTACCGATGGTCAATACTATTTTGGTGAACAATATCTGCTCACCCAGTTGCCCTCAGCCAGCGTGCTGCCCTTCCTCAATCAGAACGCGGCCAGGGCTGAGCAGAATGGGGAATCCAGGGCAGTGGTCTTCGGAAACCCGGTCACCGAATCATCGGCCCTGCCCTATGCCGAAGCAGAGGCCGTGGACGTGGCGGACTTCCTTGGCACCAGCGTCTATACCGGCACAGCAGCAAGCGAACTCCAGTTGCGCACAGTAGTCAGCGGTACCAGCGTGGTCCACCTTGCCGCCCACGGCAACTACAATACCGCCAATGCCCTTTACAGCGCCATTGCGCTGGCCGTCGATGACGAAGAAACGTACGACGGCCTGTTAGAAACCCATGAAATTTTCGGCCTCCCACTGCAAGGTAATGACTTAGTTGTGCTCAGTGCCTGTCAAACCAACGTGGGCGCAATCTCCCGTGGGGACGAAGTGGTGGGCTTGACCCGTGCCTTCTTCTTTGCCGGCTCACCCACAGTCATTTCGAGTTTATGGAACGTAAATGATAGCGCCACAGGTGCGTTGATGAAGGCGTTCTATCAACATTGGATGGGCGAAGAGATGTCCAAAGTCGAGGCCCTTCAAGCCGCCCAAGCCGACGTGCGCACCGACCCCCGCTGGGCGTCACCCTTCTACTGGGCCGGCTTTGTCCTCAACGGTGATGGCGGCGAGCGTTCAGCGACAAAGTCTCGTGAATAGCACTGCATTAACCTAGCATTATCTATCCCAACTACAATATACAATGACAGAGACATCTATGAGCAATGAAAGTCAGCAGAACGAACACGGGTCAGAGTATCTCAATGCCGAGCAAGCCAGCCAGCTCATGGGCGTTACCGTCGAACTTGTGCGTAAGTTGTGTGATGAGGGCCTTCTGGCCGGAGCGCGGCAGGATCACCAGACAGGACCGTGGCGTATTCCCGCAACCACTGTGGAGCAGTGGCGGCATAATTTTGGACAGACGACGATCAACGCTTGGTCAGCGATCTGGGGAATATTGACATTTCTTTTTGGGCTGGTCTTTCTTTATTTTTTCTTCCACATCTGGTATCGCCTTGCCAGCCCAGACCCTGAATTTCTTGCCTTCAGCGCTGCTGTGATTCAGATTTTATCCATCGTCTCCCTCTTGGGCCTAGGCACCGATTGGGGCAAACACGCCGCTACATCCGCCTGGCAATTCATTACTCACGGTCACGACCGCCGTGACTATCCACGCCTTGGCGGCATCTGGGTGGCTCGCTTGGCAGCTCTGGCTCTTCTCCTATTCATGTTTGGTTTGCCTTTGGTTGCTAGCTACGCCAATGCCAGCGGCCTCACTGCCTTTGACAATGGTCAATATAGCATCGCCATCAAGCGTTTCAAACAAGCTGTCGCTGCTGTACCCACCAACCCCAACTACCATTACAATTTGGGACTTGCCTATGAGGTGATCACTGATTTCGAGGAAGCAACTGCTGCGTATCGACATTTGCTTGACCGAGAGAGCTTCTACTGGCCTGCATACCATCGATTAGGTCTAATCTATTTGGTACACCCTAAAGAACCAGATGCAGCTATAAAGGTATTTACCGCTGGTTTATCGCAAGTTAAACATCAGTCGGTGCAACCCCAACTCGACGACTCAAACAGGTTACTTATACAAGGACTCCTACTAAACAATATCGGTCTAGCGTATATAGAGCTAGGGCAACCAAAGACGGCCCGACGCAAGCTAGACCAAGCCCAAGGGATCTTTGCAGAGTATGATGATCGTTCAGACAAAACAAGCGATATATTGTTTTATCTCGCCGAAACTCATCGCCTGCTGGCGCTTACTTATGAGTCGATACAGGAGCCTGAGGAATCACTAAGGGCATGGATGACCGTAGAAGGGTATGCCATCGCCTATAGTGCCTCCTCGGTCTGCCAAACCGAAAGCAACCTAACCAACGTCTACTGCTCCCTAGTTCAGGAATGGTTACAAGAGGCGGCAGAACATACTACGCAATAAATCGAGGTATACCAAGAACAGCGAATTTTGCGTTTCCGTATTCAACGGAGTCGTATATAGACCTTCCTTATGGAGGCGAATAAGCACTGTATGTAATAAAGGAGCATCGTATGGGCCAGAAATCCAACTATATACATATCTTTTTGCTCTCTTGCTTGACACTACTGTTCTTCCCGTTATCAACTGCAAGATCTGAACCACTAGCCCAAGGAAGCAAAGTCACATTATCCATAAGCAATAGATCTGAGTCAACTGTTTGTGATACATTTATTGCTGATTCTACAGACACAGAGTGGGGACAAGATCAACTCACTGAAGATGTCATTGCCCCTGGTGTAACACATTCTTTTCAGGTACTATACGGAATCTATGATATTTTACTGAAAGATTGCAATGGAGAAACTTTGCTAGAGCTATGGGACATTGGGCTACTGAGCGATTATGAACTATCGCTTCTTCAAAAAGATATTCAACGTGCGAAATGTGATGATTTTGGTAAACAAGGCATGCAACTCTACCGTCTTGCCGAATATGTTGAGTCTATTGAAGCGTTTCAGTCTGCATCGGCCTGTTTCCAAGCAATCCAGGATCGCGTTGGCGACAGAATGGCGCTACAAGCTGTCGGAATGGTATATCAAACTCAAGAGAAATATACCGAAGCATTAATGTATGATGAAAAGGCATTAGCGATTGCTCGTGAACTTGGCGATGTGGATAATGAATGGATAATCCTCAACAGCATTGGTACTATTTATAGTTCTCAGAAGCAACACTCAAAAGCAATGGGACAACATAGAGCCGCGCTACTGGCTGTACGTAAGAGCGGCAATCGCTCTGGAGAATCTATAACGCTTAATCTTATCGGTGTCGCCTACGAAGCCCAAGGACAGAATACAGCAGCACTTGCGCTTTATGAAGAAGCATTAGAGATAATACGCACCATTGATGAACCGTATGATGAAGAAATGACTCTGAGTAATATTAGCCGATTATATGACCTTAATGGTCAGTACACTAAAGCGTTAGAGTATTACGAAGCACTACTTGTGTTGCGACGTCAGATCAGCGATCACGCTGGCGAAGCCGTAACCCTAAATGATATTGGAGTAATATACGTCAAACAAGGACGGTACGCTGAAGCGCTAGCTCATTTTCGCATCGCTCTTGCCATTAACCGCGAGACGGTTGATCGTGGGAATGAAGGCACAACGATCAACAATATCGGCATGTTGTATGCTAAGCAGGGAAGATTTAAGGAGGCATTGTCACAATTTGAGGCAGCGCTAACGATTCATCGTGAGATGAGAAACCGCGCAGGCGAAAGTGCAGCTATCAATAACATCGGTGCAATGTATGAAAAGCAAGGGTTATATGATGAGGCAATAGTACAGTATGAAACTGCATTATCAATTAACCGTGAAGTTGGTGAAGTTGATGGTATGGCGTCGATACTTAACAACATTGGACTCTTGAGGCTTGCTCAAGGCGACTACATTGAGGCACTGAAACAGTTAAATGCTGCATTAGAAATTCTACGCGAGGTGGGAGATCGTACAGAGCAGGGTTTACTTCTAACCAGCATCGGAGGAGTGTATCTCATCCAAAGCCGATATACTGAAGCCATGACAAATTTTGAAGCAGCGCTAGCAATTCAGGAAGAGGTAGGCAATCAAACCAGAGCAGGGATTGCACTTCATAATATCGGATACGTCTATGAGCAGTTAAACCAATCTCAAAAAGCATTGGAAAGCTATGAAAAGGCGCTAACAGCTTTTGACAATGTACGCGCAATTGCAGGCAGCGAACGTGCTCGATCAGAATTTATAGCCCAGTATATGAGTACATATGATCAAGCAATTCGTGTCTATCTACAGAGTAATCAAGTCCCTAATGCATTTCTGACCAGTGAGCGCGGACGGGCACGCTCCCTACTTGATTCTTTGACTATCCGTGAGATTTCGTTGTTCGATAATATTCCCGCCGAAGTGCCAACACCCAAAAGTGAGAGCATCTCTACGCGGCAGGTCCCCCAAGATGATGTAAGTAATAATCAAGAGCCAGGTCCGTTAGACCCGCCGCTGGTGGAAAACCAAGATGAAGCAGTAAAAGACAAAACCTTGATTCCATTTGACCCTCCGTTGTCGAGCGGGAATGCAAAGTACGAGGCCGCACTCCTGGAACTCAAGCGTCAACTCGCTGACCTCGCTCAAAGCCGCAACAACAGTGTATTGTCATTGAATTCTATACAAGCACAACTTGGTGACCATACAACACTAGTTTCCTATTGGATGCTGGGTGACAAGACGTTAGCATTCATTGTTACCACAGATGATTTCAATGTATTGGAACTACCTGACGCGACCACTGATAATATTGCTTCCGCAGTGGAAGGACTCTACCCATTGAGCAATCTGGAAGAACCGCATCCTCGACCACTGCGCAACTTGTACAAATGGCTAGTGGAACCCCTGACTGATTATCTGGACACACCACATGTCGCTATCATCCCCCACCAAGTGCTGCATTACATCCCCTTTGCTGCGCTCACTGGCGGCGAAACCTATTTTGGTCAACAGTACGTCCTGAGTGTTGTCCCCTCTGCAAGTGTGCTACCCTTTCTGAAACAGAATGCGGCAAAGGTCAGTAACATGGAAAATCCAATAGTCCTTGTTTTTGGCAACCCCAAGACTAACATGGATGCCTTGCCCGCGGCCGAAGCAGAAGCCATCGCCGTTGCGGATCTGTTCCACACCGCAGTCTACACAGGCACAGCGGCAAGCGAACTTCAACTGCAGATAGGAGTCAGCAGTACCAATATTCTCCATCTTGCTGCCCACGGTAACTACAACATTGCCAATCCACTCTACAGCGCCATTGCCCTAGCCGAGAGTGATAATAATGATGGGCTACTTGAAACCCACGAAGTGTTCGATCTACCGCTGGCCGGCAATGACATTGTTATCCTCAGTGCTTGTGAGACAAGCCTCAATGAGTTAACTGACCCCAAGCAGATTGCCGTCTCGCGCGGCGACGAAATCGTTGGCCTCACCCGAGCCTTCTTCTTCGCTGGCTCGCCAACGATCATCGCCAGCCTGTGGAATGTCGATGATGCCGCCACCGAAGCACTCATGGTCTCCTTCTACAAACACTGGCTGCAAGACGGCCTCTCCAAAGCCGAAGCCCTGCAAGCCGCCCAGGCCGACGTCCGCGCCAACCCACGTTGGGCCTCCCCTTTTTACTGGGCCGGCTTTGTGTTAAATGGCGATCCGGGGCAGCGTAATTAAATAACGCTACTGACGGTGCCAGATGCTGACAAAGGAGGATCTCGATGAAGGCGAACCGCGCTTTGCTTCTGCTCAAGCTCGTTGTCGTACTCGTACTCGGCTTACGATACGGCTCTGGTATTGCCGTTTACGCCCAAGACCCAGATCCAGCTGCGCTGATCGAACAAGGGGATCGGCTGCTCATCCAGAGTGATTTTGCTGCTGCCGAAGCAGCTTACACAGCGGCCATTGAACTTGCACCGCAGAACGCCACTGCCTATGCGCACCGCTGCTATCTGCGCACCTTTCAACAAAGCTATGGCGCTGCCATTGCCGACTGTCATCAGGCGGTTGAACTCGCCCCCGATGACGCCATCGGCTATCTCTATTTGACCCGCGCCTATGCCTGGCAGCAGGCATTTGCCAAGGCCATCACCGCCGGCGAAAAAGCCGTGGCATTGGACCCTAACAATGGCTTGGCCTATAGTTTCCTGGGCGAGGCGTACCTGGCTGCCGGTCATCTCCAAGCGGCGACGGATGCGCTGACCAAAGCCGCGACCTTAGCGCCCAACAGCGCCGAAGTTCACCGCAATCTGGCCTATCTTCATCAAGCCCGTGGCGACTTTGCCGCGGCGCTTGCCGCCTTAGAGACCGCACGGCAGCGCGCCCCCACCTTTCTGCTCTATGCCATTCAGTTGGGCGTGCTCTATGAAAGTCAAGCGCACTATGCCGAAGCGCTAACAAACTACGAAGCGGCGCTGACCATTGCGCGTGCGGTGGGCAACATCCCTGGTGAAGGCGCAACCCTCACGAATCTGGGCAGCCTTTATACCAAACAAGGCCGGTTTGCAGACGCATTGTCCGTCTTGCCTCAGGCATTAACACTGCTGCGCGCCGCGGGTGATCGCGCTGGCGAAGGCATCACGCTCCAGAAAATTGCCATTGTTTATCTGCGCCAAAATGACTATGAGCAGGCGCTGGCTACCTTTCAAACCGCGTTAGCCCTCTTGCGCGCCGTTGGTGATCGCCAAAATGAACACCTGACCCTGCAATTCATCGCCATTGCCTATTTTCGTTCCGGTCAATATGAGAAAGCGCTGGCGGCCGATGAACTCGCCCACAACCTGTTGGCTGAACCGGCTGGGCAAGCCGGCGGCGAAGCGACCCCTACGCCCCCTACCGCCCCCATCGTCACCCTCACCATCCAGAATGATACCAACGAACCGGTCTGCCACCTCGTGATCGGCGCCAGTAATGATCCGGTGAATACGGCCAAAGGCGCCTGGGATCTGGATCGAATCACGCCTGGCGAAAGCTACGCCCTTGAAGTTGCTGCCGGCGCGTATGACGTGGTGATGTTGGATTGCCGCGGTAACATCCTGCTTTCTACCGAAAATGTGGATCTCTCGGCATCCAATACACTGCGCCTGACCAATCAGCATGTCGAACGGGCGACATGTGATCCCCCCTTTGTACGCGGGGTCGAACTCTCCGACAGTGGTCATTATCAGGCCGCAATTGCAGAATTTGAGCAAGCCTTAACCTGCCTGCAAGCGGCCGGGGATCGTGCGGTCGAAGGCACAACGCTCAACAATATCGGCTTGGCCTATGCCCGCCAAGGTGAGTTTGAGAAAGCCTTTACGTTTTATCAACAAGCGCTGACGGTGTTACGGGAAG
Organism: Caldilineaceae bacterium; assembly: GCA_022842065.1. The sequence goes on along the minus strand of JALHQH010000032.1, from coordinate 102,516 downwards.
CAGGCAACCGGCCCGGTGAGGGGAGAACCTACCACAACATTGGTGATTTGTATCGCGATCAAGCACAAGATGAAAAGGCGTTAGAAGCCTATCAGCAAGCCATCCACCTTGCACGTGCAACAGCGGATGGTGTTAGCGAAGCCATTATCCTCAACAATATCGGTGGCATTTACACGCATCTGGATCGCCTGGAAGAAGCCATTGCCCACTATCAACAGGCCATCCTGCTCTTTCAAGCCGCGGCAGAGCGTGGCCGGGAAGGGATTGCCCTCCAACATCTGGGTGAAATCTATCTCCGTCGCCACCAAGATGCTGAAGCGCTTGCCACCTTTCGGCAACTTCTGACAATTTACCAGGAACTTGAATACTTGGCCGGCCAGGGGAGCCTGCTTGACCAGATCGGCCAGATCCATGAACGGCAAGGGCGCTACACCGAGGCGCTGGCAACCTTTGCGGCGGCATTAGCGGCGCATCAGAAAGCAGGGAGCCGTAGCGGAGAAGCAACGGTCATCAACAATATGGGGGCGGTGTACATTCATCAAGGCAACTATGGGAAAGCGGTAGAAAACTTTCAGCAGGCGCTGTTGATCCATCGAGAAACAGAAGATCGCGCGCAAGAAGCCGTCACCCTCAATAATCTGGGGACGGTCTATACGTATCAAGGATTATATACGGCAGCGTTGGCGCGTTTTCAAGCGGCGCTGACCATTCGGCAGGCCATCAACGATCAGGCCGGTATGGCTATCACGCTAAACAATATCGCCGGCGTCTATCAAAATCAAGGGTACTATCAGCAAGCTCTTACCTATTATGAGCAGGCGCTCCAGATCCACCAAGCCCTGAATGAGCGCGCCGGCGTTGCCACTGTTACCAACAACATCGGGCTGCTCTATGACGAACAAGGGCGTTATTCCGCGGCGCTGAACCACTATACAACGGCGCTGGCCACCTTTCGGACACTGGGCGACCGTATACGGGAAGGGACGGCGTTGGGTAACATTGGTTCGGTCTATAATCGCCAAGGCCACTATCAACAGGCATTGACCCACTATCAGCAGGCATTGGCCATCTTTGAGGGGGCGGGCGCGCGCGCCCAGGCGCGTGATATCCTCAACAATATCGGCGTTGTCTACGAAAACCAAGGGCGCTATGAAGTAGCGCTCAACACCTATCAAACCGCCTTAACCATCACGCTGACCCTGGCGGATCGTCCTGGTGAAGCCGATGTCCGTAACAATATCGCCGGCATCCTGCTCAGACAGGGGCAGTTTGCCGCAGCAATCCCAGCGTTAGAGAAGGTTGTCGCCCTGCAACAGGCAATTGGCAACCGTAGTGGCCAAGGGGATGCGTACAATGACATGGGCCTGGCCTATCAAAATCTGGGCCAAATTGAGCAAGCGCTGGCCTCTCACCAACAAGCCCTGGCGCTTCGCCAAGCCGTCGGCGACCGCTTGGGCGAGGCCGTCTCCCTGAACAATATCGCCACCTGTTATCAGGCGCTGGGCGCTTTTGAGGAAGCAACCCACTTTCTACAGCGGGCGCTGACCATTTATCAAACGGTAAACGCACCCGCTGAACAGAGCGAAAGTCTCTATAACCTGGGTCTTGCCTACGCCGCCCAGGGCAAGATCGACCAGGCGCTCCAGACCTTGCACCGCGCCATTGATACGGTTGAATCCGTGCGCACTACCGCCGGCAGTGAGCGCGGGCGCGCCAGTTTCATTGCCCTCTACGCCGGCATCTATGACCGGGCGATCCAACTCCACCTTCAAAAAGGACAAACCGTCGCCGCCTTTGCACTCAGCGAACGCGGGCGCGCCCGCGCCTTTCTCGACGCCATCAATACCGGCTATCTTGAAACGGCGGATGATGCCGCCAATGCGCTGCTTCTGCGCGAAACTGAAACCTTTCAGATCCTGCAGGCCGCACAGCAGGCGTTGGCCCAAGTCAAGACCCAACAGCCATCGAATGAAGCGCTGGCGACAGAAGTGGCCGCGCGCTGGCGGGCGGCCCAACGGGAGCATGATGCCGCGTTGCTGGCCATTACCCGGCGTAATGACCAACTGGCGGCGTTGGCGCCTGGCCGCCAGCGTGTGTTGACCCTACCGGAACTTCAAGCCCTGCTTGATGACCAAACCACGCTGGTCGCCTACTGGCAACTTGATGACAAGATGGTCGCCTTTCTCGTCACCGCGCAGGCTTTTAGCGTAGTAGCCTTGCCTGACGCCACCCTTGCTAACCTCGCGACCGCCACGACCAATCTCTATCAATGGCACAACAGCGAAAATCCCCACCCTAAGCCCCTACGCACTCTCTATCAATGGCTTGTGGCGCCCCTGGCCGAACACCTGCACACCACGCGTGTCGCCATCGTTCCCCACCAGTTGCTCCACTACGTTCCCTTTGCCGCGCTGACCAATGGTGAACGCTACTTGAGCGAGCAATACACCCTGACCCTGTTGCCATCCGCCAGCGCGTTACCCTTTCTCGCCCAGAACGCAGCAAAGGGTGACCACACAACCAACCCAACTGCGTTGGTCATGGGTAACCCCCAGACCGCTTTGCCCGCCTTGCCCACCGCTGAAGCAGAAGCAAACGCCGTTGCGATGCTACTGGATACCACCGTCTATACCGGGACAAACACAAGCGAGCTTCAAGTACGGACCGCCATCAGCGGCGCCAACATCCTCCATCTCGCCGCTCACGGTGCCTACAATGCGGCAAATCCGCTCTACAGCGCAATCGCCCTGGCGCAAGCCGGCCACGCCGATGGCCTGTTGGAAACCCATGAAATTTACGCACTACCGCTGCAAAACAATGACCTCGTCGTCCTGAGCGCCTGCCAGACCAATGTCGGTCAACTTTCCCGCGGTGACGAGGTGGTCGGCTTAACCCGCGCCTTCTTCTTCGCCGGCGCACCTACCGTCATCGCCAGTTTGTGGAATGTCGATGACGCCGCCACCGAAACCCTCATGGTTGCCTTTTATAGACACTGGCTAGAAGATGGCCTGTCCAAAGCAGAAGCGCTGCAGATGGCGCAGGCAGAAGTACGCGCTGATCCGCGCTGGGTCTCGCCCTTTTATTGGGCCGGCTTTGTGCTCAATGGCCATCCTGGCGCAACTCAATGAAACTGTATACTTTGTTGGTTGTCCAGCAAAGACTTGCTGGCATATTGTTCAAATTGCGCACCGACCGAGGAGAAAAGGAACGAAAATGAAACCCGGGCTGTATCTCTACATCCTGATTTGCGCTCTTGCTACCTATTTCGCCACACCAGCTTCGTTGCATGCTGTACCCGCCCAGCAAGCAGAAGTGGTATTCCAAATCCGTAACGAAGCAGAGCAAACGATTTGCCATGTGTTCATTGTGAGTGTGATGGCTACCGACTGGGGTAACAACTGGCTAGATAAGAATACAATTGCTTCGGGTCAGACCTATCACTTTTCAGTTGTCCCCGGTGACTACCATGTGATGCTGCGAGATTGTAGTGGTAACGTGTTGTTGGATAAACGAGGATTAACGATCGATCTCACTTATGAACTCCTGTTGACCCAAACTGATGTTCAGCGCTCTGTCTGTTACGTTCACAATCGAGAAGGTCTTACGACAAACCAACAGAGCCACTATCAGGAGGCACTAGCCGCCTTCCAAGCCGCTTTGACTTGTTTTCGCAAAATAAACGATCGCGTGGGAGAAGGTACAACCCTCCACAACATAGGTGCGGTATACCATAATCAGAAACGCTATGGTGAGGCATTGATTAGCTATGAACAAGAACTGGCAATTCGGCAAGAGATCGGCGACCGCACAGGCGAAGGCACCGTCCTTAACAACATCGGTTTGGTACACAATGCTCACGGACAATATAGCGAGGCGCTGGCATATTATGAACGAGCGCTAGTAGTTTGGCAGAAGATAGGCGATCGCGCAGGCGAAGGCGAAACCCTCCATAATAGGGGCGTGGTGTACTATAACCAAGGTCGCTACAGCGCTGCGCTGACTAGCTTTGAACAGGCACTAGTGATTCAGCGAGAGCTGGGCGACCGGACTGACGAAGGCTCAACGCTCAACAACATTGGCTTGGTGCACAGTGAACAAGGGCGCTACAGCACTGCGCTGACCCACTATGAACAAGCGTTGGTAATTGCGCGAGAGGTAGGTAACCGCACTGACGAAGCCACCAACCTTCATAATATTGGTGCTTTGTATCATCAGCAGGGGCGCTATGGTGATGCTGTAACATTCTATGACCAGGCACTGGTGATTCGTCAAGAAGTCAAGGATCGCGCAGGCACAGCTGCCACACTTAGCAACATTGGCTTGGTTTACGATAATCAGGGACGCTACGGTGAGGCACTAATACACTATGAACAGGTACTGGCCATCATGCGAGAAATGGGCAACTGGGCAGGCGAAGCCACCGTCCTCCACAATATAGGCGCAGCACATGAAGCCAAAGGGCGCTATGGTGAGGCCCTGGCAAACTATGAACAAGCACTGGCGATTGAGCGAAAGTTGGGCAATCGTGCCAACGAGGGAGATACCCTCAACAATATCGCAGGGGTATACCACAACCAAGGGCGCTATAGCGATACGTTGGCGTATTTAGAGAAAGCGCTAGCGATCCGACACGAGGTCGGCGACCGTGCGGGTGAAGGTGCTACCCTTTCCAATATCGGAGCAGTATACAAACGCCAGGGGCGATACGGCGAGGCCCTGGTTAGCTATCACCAGGCGCTGGCAATTTTGCAGGAGGTGGGCGACCGCGCAGGCGAAGGCGCAACCATCAATGGCATTGCGGGCGTGTATGAGGGCCAAGGACGTTACGGTGATGCTCTAATCAGCTATAAAGAGGCATTGCTGATTCAGCAGGAGATAGGTGATCGATCAGGTGAAGCCGAAACGCTCCATAACATCGGTGTAGTATATAGAGAACAAGGCCGATATGGCGAGGCTTTAGCAAGTTTGGAGCAGGCGCTGGTCATTGTAAAGGAAGTAGGTGCTCGCACAGGCGAAGGTGCCATCCTGAATAGCATTGGCTTGGTGTACGACCATCAAGGACGCTATAGCCAAGCTTTAGCCAACTATAAACTGACGCTATCAATTGCGCGAGAGGTAGGTAACCGAACTAGCGAGGCTGGAGCTCTTAACGGGATTGCTGGAGTGTACAGCACCCAAGGACGTTATCGCGAAGCGCTAACCAACTATGAGCAGGCACTGGTGATTCGGCGCGAGGTGGGAGATCGAGCCGGCGAAGGCACAACCCTTAACAACATCGGTTTGACGTACCATACCCAAGGGCGTTATCGCGAAGCGCTAACTAACTATGAGCAGGCACTAGTGATTCAGCGCGAGGTGGGAGACCGAGCCAGCGAAGGCACAACCCTCAACAGTATTGGTGGAATTTATCACAATCAAGGACACTATAGTGAGGCGCTGGTGCGCTATGAACATGCACTGACGATTGCACGCGAAGTGGACGATCTAGCTGGTGAAGGTGTGATCCTTAATAACATTGGCTCAGTATACCAAGAGCAAGGGCGCTATAATGAGGCGTTGCCGTACTATGAACAGGCATTAGCAATTATCCAAGGAGTAGGTGAGCAAAAGTCTGAAGGCACCATCCTCCACAATATCGGCGCATTATACTACGATCAAGGTCGTTATAGAGAGGCACTAAATAGTTACGAAGATGCATTAGCGATTCAGCAGGAGGTAGGTGATCGCGCTGGTGAAGGTGCTACCATCCATAACATCGGCTTAGTATATTACCACCAAGGACGATCTGGCGAGGCGCTGGTTAGATTCGAACAGGCACTAAAGATAGTACAAGGGTTAGGTAATCGGACGAGCGAAGGCACTGTCCTCGACAACATCGGAGTAATATATTACAAACAAGAACGTTATGACGAGGCGCTGGATCACTATGAGCAGGCACTGGCTATTGTGCGCGAAGTCGGCGACCGTGCCGGCGAAGGCAGCATCCTCAACAACATTGGTGGGGTGTACCGTGCCCAAGGGCAGTATCGGGAGGCGTTGCGCTATTACGGTGACGGAATTGAGGTGCTGGAGGGCGTCCGCAGCGCCGCCGGCAGTGATCAGGCGCGCACAAGCTTCGTCGAAGGTTATGCTGCCGCCTATGATCGAGTCATTACCTTACTTCATCAACAGGACGCTGTGGCGCAAGCGTTTTGGTACAGCGAACGGGGCAGAGCCCGGGTGTTGCTAGATGCAATCGCCACTGAACAGGTGCAGTTAAGCGACAACGAAGCCGCTGCCTTGCTTGATGCGGAACAGGAAGCCTACGCTGTGCGTCAATCCGCCCTGGATGTCCTCGCCAACGCCCGCGCCGCCAACCCACCAGACCCCGCCTGGGTAGCCGAGGCCGAAGCCGCCCTTGCCGCTGCCGAAGCTGCTTACACACAAGCCGCGACCGCCATCACAGACTACTCTGCCGAGTTAGCCAGTTTCATTCCTGGCCGCCAACAAGTGCCACAACTGACTGACGTGCAGTCGTTGCTGGATGCAGACACCACCCTCCTTTCCTACTGGACGCTAGAAGATAAAACCCTAGCCTTTGTGATCACCGCTAGGGATGCCACCATCGTCGAATTACCCGACGTCACAGCCCAATCTGTGTTAACGCTGACCGCAAACTTGCGCCGGTGGAGCAATCTTGACAACCCTCACCCCTTCCCTTTACGCCAACTCTACGCTGCGCTCATTGCACCCCTGGCCGACAAACTAAAGACGCCGTACCTGACCATCATCCCCCATCAGTCCTTGCATTATGTGCCCTTTGCCGCGCTGGTCGATGAAGCCCACAACAAGCAATACTTGGGCGAGCAGTACACCCTCTCCCTTCTGCCCAGCGCAAGCATGCTGCCCTTTCTCCAACAAAATGCCACCGCCGCGCAAGCCAATCGCACTGGCGGCGCCGTTGTCTTCGGCGACCCCGCCAGCAGCGAACCGGGCTTGCCCCGCCTGCACTATGCTGCCACGGAGGCCAGCGCCGTGGCCAATTTGTTAAATACAGCAGTCCTCACCGACACCGCCGCCCGTGAAACCACGCTCAATCAGGCTGCCCGCGGTGCACGCATCGTCCATTTGGCTGCACATGGCGCCTACAACCAGGCCAATGCCCTCTACAGCGCCATCTACCTAGCGCCGTCGTCACCACTCACGCCCACGCACTCCATCACGGCCATAGACGGCTTGCCCACGGTGGATACGAGCTTGGATGGCCGCCTCGAAACCCATGAAATCTTCGGCCTACCGCTGGAAGGCAACGATCTCGTCGTCCTCAGCGCCTGCCAAACCAGTCTGGGCAACCTCTCCCGTGGCGATGAACTCGTTGGCCTCACCCGCGCCTTCTTCTTTGCCAAGTCGCCGACGGTCATCTCTAGTCTGTGGAATGTCGATGACGCCGCCACCGAAACACTAATGGTCGCCTTCTATAAACACTGGCTGGATGATGGCATGTCCAAAGCCCAAGCCCTGCAAGCCGCCCAGGCCGACGTGCGCGCTGATCCACGTTGGCTTTCGCCTTTCTACTGGGCTGGCTTTGTGCTCAACGGTGATCCGGGTGCAACGCGCTGAAACCGCGTGCATTATCAGTTATCCGGCAAAGCCTTGCGCGCATCATCGTTCAGATGTCAGAAAAGCGCAGGGTGTAGTAAGCATCTTTAGAAGAGGACGATCCTCGGCATCAGAGGATGCTCACTACACTGCGGTCTACCGATTGCATATTAATCGAGGGGAAAAGGAACTGATATGAAATCCTGGTTGTATCTCTGTGTACTGTGTTGCTTTCTTTTCACACTTTTCACCACGCCTGCTAAATTGCTGGCGACATCACTGCGACAAGAGGAGATGGCCATCCTACAGCTTGCAAACCAGTCCAGTCAGTCGCTAGCCATCTGTGATATCTTCGGCATACGCAATGCCACAGACGTTGTCCTTGATCGGCAAGAACAGATCAACCTTGCGCCCGGTGAACAGAAGCAGTTTTCTGTACCACCAGGACGTTACCGTCTATTGATCACTGCGTGTGACCAGACTGTTTTGATGCAGGAACATGATCTGATCATCACCGATGTCTATCTGCTCCCGCTTGCCGCCCCGGCATCACCGGCCTCGTCTTCCACACAACCTCGATTGCCTGCTACCGGGGAAGTGATGCTCCAGATCTATAACAAAGCCGAACAAACGATTTGCTATGTACTCATCACCAGTGTAACTGCGGCAACCTGGGACGAGGGTCAAGGGTTTGAAGCCGACATTGCAACGGGTGAGACGTATGCTCTTACGCTTGTGCCTGGTAACTACGATTTAGCAATGGTAGATTGTGAGGGTAACTTTCTACTGTTCGAGCAAGATTTACTTGTGAAACAAGATCATACACTCTCACTGACCAAAACCGATGTCAACCACACTTTCTGTGAAGTTCAGAAGCTAGAAGGATTTACAGCATACGAACAGAGCCATTATCAAGAGGCACTAACTGCCCTCCAAGCCGCTTTGACCTGCTTTCACCAAATGGGCAACCAGGATGACGAAGGCACCATCCTCACCAAGATCGGCGCTGTGCACTACGCCCAATGGCAATATGATGAGGCGCTGGCAAGCTACGAGCAGGCACTGGCAATTGTGCGGGAAGTGGGCGACCGGGATGGCGAAGGCGTCAATCTCTTCGGTATTGGCAGCGTGTACCACAACCAAGGGCGGTATAGCGAGGCGCTGGTGCACTACGAGCAGGCGCTGGCAATTGTGCAGGAAGTGGGCGACCGGTCACGGGAAGGTGCCATCCTCATTGGTATCGGCGCTGTGTACTACGCCCAATGGCAATATGATGAGGCGCTGGTGCACTACAAGCAGGCACTGGCAATTGTGCGGGAAGTGGGCGACCGGGATGGCGAAGGCGTCAATCTCTTCGGTATTGGCAGCGTGTACCACAACCAAAGGCGGTATAGCGAGGCGCTGGTGCACTACGAGCAGGCGCTTGCCATTCGGCGGGAAGTGGGCGACCGCGCTGGCGAAGGCACCATTCTTAACACCATCGGCTTGGTGTACCACAACCAAGGGCAGTATCGCCAGGCGCTGGTGCACTACGAGCAGGCGCTAGCCATTGCGCAGGAAGTGGGCGACCGCGCCGGCGAAGGCAAAACCCTCAACAACATTGGCGGGGTGTACCGCGCCCAAGGGCGCTATGACAAGGCCCTGGCACGCCACGAACAGGCGCTAGCCATTGCGCAGGAAGTGGGCGACCGCGCCAGCGAAGGGACCAGCATCAACAATATCGGTGTCGTATACGACACCGAGAGGCGGTACGACGAGGCACTGGTGCACTACGAACAGGCGCTGGCTATTCGGCGGGAAGTTGGCAATCAGGCCGGTGAAGGAACTACCCTCAACAACATTGGTGTCATGTATCACGCTCAAGGTCAGTACGACGAGGCACTGGCGAGCTACGAACAGGCGCTGGCAATTGTACGGAAAGTGGGTGATCAGGACGGTGAAGGAACTACCCTCAACAACATCGGTGCCGTGCATCACGCTCAAGGTCGGTACGACGAGGCACTGGCGAGCTACGAACAGGCGCTGGCAATTGTACGGAAAGTGGGTGATCAGGACGGAGAAGGAACTACCCTTAACAACATCGGTGCCGTGCATCACGCTCAAGATCGATACGACGATGCGCTGGCGCGCTACGAGCAAGCGCTGGCGATCCGGCGTGAGGTAGGCGACCGTGATGGCGAAGGCGCCACCCTCAACAACATCGGTGCCGTGCATCACGCTCAAGGTCGGTACGACGATGCGCTGGTACACTACGAGCAGGCGCTGGCCATTCTACGCAGGGTGGGCGACCGTGATGGCGAAGGCGCCACCCTTAATAACATCGGCGAGGTGTACCGCACCCAAGGGCGCTCTAACGAAGCACTGGCAAGCTATGAGCAGGCGCTAGCGATTGCTCAAGGTATAGGGGACCGAGTAGGCGAAGGGACTACCCTCAATAACATCGGCGCAGTGTACTACACCCAAGGGCGCTATAGCGAGGCACTAGCAAGCTATGAGCAGGCGCGAGTAATTGCTCAGGATATAGGGGACCGGGCAGGTGAAGGTACAACCCTCATCAATATCGGAATGTTGTACAATGTCGCTGGGCGCTATATCGAGGCGCTGGTCATCTACGAATGGGCACTGGCGATTGCGCGGGAGGCCGGCAACCGCACCGGCGAAGGCACCATCCTCAACAATATTGGCGGAATGTATGACGCCCAAGGGCGGTATGGCGAGGCGCTGGAGACTTTCGAGCAGGCGTTGGCGATTGTGCAGGAGGTGGGCGACCGGTCAGGGGAAGGTGCCATCCTCATCAACATCGGTTGGGTGTACCGGGCTAATGGGCAGTATAGCGAGGCATTGCGCTCTTACAGAGAGGGCATTGAGGTGCTGGAGAGTGTGCGCAGCGCCGCCGGTAGTGATCAGGCGCGCACAAGCTTCGTCGAAGGTTATGCTGCCGCCTATGATCGAGTCATTACCTTACTTCATCAACAGGATGCTGTGGCGCAAGCGTTTTGGTACAGCGAACGGGGCAGAGTCCGGGTGTTGCTAGATGCAATCGCCACTGGACAGGTGCAGTTAAGCGACAACGAAGCCGCTGTCTTGCTTGATGCGGAACAGGAAGCCTACGCTGTGCGCCAATCGGCCCAGGATGCCCTCGCCAAAGCCCGCGCCGCCACCCCACCTGATCCCATCTGGGTAGACGAGACCGAAGCCACCCTCCGCGCCGCCGAAGCCGACTATGAACAAGCGTCTGACGCTATCACTGCACACTCTGCGCAGTTAGCCACCTTGATCCCTGGCCGGCAACAAGTGCCACAACTGGCCGAAGTGCAGGCGATGCTGCCAGCGGACACCACGCTCCTTTCCTACTGGACATTAGAAGACAAAACTCTCGCCTTTGTGATCACCGCCAAGGATGCCACCATCGTCGAACTGCCCGACGTCACGGCCCAAACCGTATTAACGCTAACCCAAAATCTCCATCAGTGGAGTAATCTCGACAACTCCCACCCCTTACCTTTACGCCAACTCTATGCAGCGCTAATTGCACCTTTGGCCGACAAACTAAAGACGCCACATCTGGCCATCATCCCCCATCAGTCCTTGCATTATGTGCCCTTTGCCGCGCTGGTCGATGAAGCCCACAACAAGCAATACTTAGGCGAGCAGTACACCCTCTCCCTTCTGCCCAGTGCGAGTATGCTGCCCTTTCTCCAACAAAATGCCACCGCCGCACAAGCCAATCGCGCTGGCGGTGCCGTTGTCTTTGGCAACCCCGCCAGTAACGAACCGGGCTTGCCCCGTCTGCACTACGCTGCGACTGAGGCCAGCGCCGTGGCCGATTTGTTAAATACCGCAGTCCTCACCGACACCGCCGCCCGTGAAACCACGCTCAAACAGGCCGCCCGCGGCGCACGGATTGTCCATCTCGCTGCCCATGGCACCTACAACCAGGCCAATGCCCTCTACAGCGCCATCTACCTGGCGCCGTCTTCACCACTCACACCCACGCAATCCATCACGGCGACAGACGGCTTGCCCACCGTGGATACCTCCTTGGATGGCCGCCTCGAAACCCATGAAATCTTTGACCTGCCGCTGGAAGGCAACGATCTCGTCGTCCTCAGCGCCTGCCAAACCAGTCTAGGCAACCTCTCTCGTGGCGATGAACTCGTCGGCCTCACCCGCGCCTTCTTCTTCGCCAAGTCACCGACGGTCATTTCCAGCCTGTGGAATGTCGATGACGCCGCGACGGAAACGCTGATGGTCGCCTTCTATAAACACTGGCTGGAAGACGGGATGTCGAAGGCTGGGGCGTTGCAAGCTGCGCAGGCTGATGTGCGCGGCGATCCGCGGTGGGTGTCGCCGTTTTATTGGGCGGGGTTTGTGTTGAATGGTCATCCCGGTGACACATCCCAGTGAAATTCCTAACGGATATGTGATGGAGCAGCATCTGCAAAAGTAATTTGCAGTTTGGCTTTGCCCCTAAGTTTATGAAGGAGGATCTTCACATGAAAGTCACACTCTTTGCCCTCTTGTCGTTATTGCCTATGTATTTATGGATATCAATCTGGCCGATGGCGCTTTATGGCGCGCCACAATCTCAGACAAATCAAGCTACGCTTCGCATTGAAAACAATTCTGATGAGCCAATTATTCTTTGCGATATTTTTGCAGTCCGTAGCCCAAACCATGTGGAACTCAGTCTTGAGGAAAAAGTTACAATTGCGCCAGATAGTTATCAATCATTCTCTATACCACAAGGTAAATACCGTATATTGCTATCAGATTGCGACCAAATTCCGCTCTTCCAGGAGAGTAATATCTCTATTACCGACACATATGTTGTTACAATTGCTCCACAATCGGCTTCGGCAGAGGCTTGCGCAATGCACCATAAACAGGGGCAAGATCACTATGCCCAGCAGGATTTTGCCGCGGCCCTTGTTTCGTTTCAATCCGCATATACTTGTTATCAACAACTACATAATCCTGCACTGGCGGCAGCGGCTCTCAATAGCGTAGGGCTAGTCTATCTTGCTCAAGAAAAGTTTGACAAGGCTTTGAGCCATTTTGAGCATGCCCTATCAAACCTTCGTCAGGCCAAAGCACACGAATACCAAGAAGTTATCTTGACGAATCTGGGAGATACCTATCTTAGATTGGAACGTTTCCAGGAAGCTCAGCAGGCGTTTGAAGAAGCGATCCGGCTGGCAGAAGAAACCGGCAATCTTGAATACCAAGCGCTTAGACTGAACTTACTTGCTGACATACTTAGCGAGCGCGGTGACTACAGTAAGGCCGTAGTCCATCTCGATCGAGCATTAGTGGTTGCACGCAAGATTAACAACTTGGAGCAAGAACGTATACTACTTGCTAACTTGGCATTGACTTATATCTATCTTGGCAAACTTGCTAAAGCGCAAGAAACGGCACAAATGATCCTGGATAATTTTACTGAGGGTGAAGAAATCGAAACTGCTCGTGAAATCTTAGAACACCCTGATGAGAAATTGTACTTCCGTGCTGTAAGACAGTTTCGTGCGGGTGAATATACCCATGCAATCACACTCTTGCAGTTACTACTCAAGCAATATCCTGACTCTGCATTGACAGTCGATACATTGATTGCCCTCATCGTTAGCCATTACCAAGCAAATAATTACGCCGAATCGATCACTTTCTCAGAAAGGTTGCTCAACGAATATCCCGACAGTGACTGGGTGGAAATTGCCTTGCTAAGCCTGGCAAATAGTCACCTTGAATTGGGTCACTACGATAAGGCTCGCACCGCCGCCGAAGATATGCTCCAACGATTTCCTAATAACGAAACAATTATCAGTGGGGAAATCTTTGTCCAACTGGCAAATGCTTATGAGTCACTTGGTCGCCGTCAGGACGCATTAACAATCTTTGAAGAAGCATTGAAAATTGTCGAGAAAACTGGGAATCAGCCGTTTCAGGCTACGATTCTTAATAATATAGGGAATATCTACGGACGACAAGGACATTATCAAGAAGCAATCGTCAATTATCAAAAGGCTTTACAAATACAACAGCAACTGGGTACTCCTAGCATCGAAGGTACAATCCTAAACGGTCTTGCCAATGCATATAGTGGTCTTGGCGAATATGACAAGGCATTGTCAATTTTTGAACAAGCCCTAAAAATCAATCGCGAAATCGGTAATCCAGAGGATGAGGCAAGCACGTTGAACAACATCGCAACCACCTATCGTGAGCAAGGACGTTTTACAGAAGCGATTGAATTAGCCCAGCAAGCATTAGTCCTCATCCGCCAGACAGACAATCTGGCTGGGGAAGTAACAATTCTAAATAATCTCGGCATACTCTACGCAGATCAGGGGCGCAGCGCAAAGGCGCTTGAGATTCAACGCGAGGTGTTGGATCTTGCTCGAAAAAGTGAGAACCGGTCTTTGGAAGCTACAGCGCTGAATAATATTGGGGAGGCATATACTGATCAACAGCAATATGAGCAAGCACTCGAACACTTGATGGCGGCTTTGACAACTCGTACTGAACTGGGTGAACTCGGCAATAAGGCATCCACGCTTAACCACATTGGTGATGTCTATCTGGCACAACGGGGGTTCACCGACGCCTTAAAAACGTACGAGCAGGCTCTGGCAATCCAACAGCAAATTGGCGATCCCGCTGGTCAGGCAGATACACTCAATGACCTTGGCAGAGTATATGAAACACAGGGTAAATATGAGGCTGCTATCGCAAAATTTGAAGAAGCGCTTGCGCTTCGTCGGCAACTCGGTGATCAGTCCGGTATAGGAACTTGCCTAAACAATATCGGCGCTGTATACATGCAGCAGGGACGTTATAGCGATGCGCTAATGCTATATGGACAGTCTCTAGAGATTGCCCGTCAACTTGGCAAACGCGAAGCTCAAGGCAGTGCACTCCATAATCTTGGTGTTGTCTACAAATTGCTAGGACGATATGCTGAAGCCGAGGATGTCCATCAACAAGCTCTTCAAATTCGACGTGAGAATGGGAATCGAAGAGATGAAGCCAATGAGCTAAATAGCTTTGGACTCCTTTACGCGGTTCAAGGTCGAAATGCGAATGCTATCGAAGCGTATGAACAAGCTCTAGCTATCTACCAAGAGATCAAAGAACAGTTAGGTGAGGCTATCGTACTCAACAATGTATGTGAACTATTCCTTCGACAGGGTCAATATGCTGAAGGACAAAAAAGCTGTCAGCGCTCGCTAACTTTGGCTCGCCAATTAGAAGCGCGGGCATTAGAAGGAACAATCCTTTTGAACATCGGCTCTGGATGTGATGCTCAAGAATGCTATGGAGAAGCGTTGCAAGCATATGAACTAGCCTTAGAAATAGCGCGCGAACTAGGCAAACGCGGTGAAGAAGCAAGCGCTCTAACTAATATGGGAGCAGTATATGGGAGGCAGGGGCAAGGTGCCAAAGCTATCGAAATGTATCAGCAAGCGCTAACAATCACCAAAGATATTAATGCACCTCTTGTCGAAGCAAAAATTTTTTACAATATTGGCTTTGAACATCAGACAAGGGGCCGCTTGGTAGAAGCTGCAGAAGCGTATGAACGAGCTATGACCGTAATCGAGACAGTACGAAGTATTGTTGGTGACGATCAAGCTCGATCAGGTTTTTTTGATCAATATGTGCAGCTATACCATCGCTCTGTTGAGGTTTATCATCGACAAGGTCAAGATGTTCGAGCGTTCTTGAGCAGTGAACGTAGTCGTGCTCGCGTCTTTCTTGATTCGATCACAACAGGACAAATAAATTTGGATGATGAACAATCTATGACGCTTTGGTCACGGGAACAAGATGCTTATTTCGAACTCCAGGCCGCGCGCGATGAATTGGCAGAGGTGCGCGCACAAATTCCACAAGAACCGCAGCTTGTCAGCGCACGAGTGACTCATCTCACAGAAGCCGAAAAGAAATATGATATGATTCTTGCTGAAATTGAGGCCCAAAATACCAAGTTGTACGAACTTGTGCCTTCTCGTAACCAGATCTTATCTTTGTCTCAAGTACAGGCTTTGCTTGATGATCAAACCACATTGGTCTCCTACTGGCATTCCTTTGATCAAACCCTTGCCTTTATCATTACAAAGCATAAGCTTCATGTCATTGAGTTGCCTGCCGCCACGATTCAGGCCGTGGCTAACGCACTGGATGATCTCAGAAAATGGGGCAACCTTGAGCAGCCACATCCAGCATCGTTACAAAAGCTCAATGCAATGCTAATTGAACCCCTGTCTAACCACCTTACAACTCCGCATCTAACCATCATACCTCATCTTAGACTACACTATGTGCCATTTGCCGCTCTCACTGATGGGAAAACCTATTTAGGTCAACGCCACACCATCTCTATTATACCTTTGGTTAGCGCTTTGCCAGCAATCCTTACAAATGAACGCCTAGCACAGGATGCGACCCATAGCAATGCACTAGTTTTGGGTAATCCAACTGTGAATAGCGAGTTATTAGAACCACTCATCTACGCCGAGAGCGAAGCGACAACTGTAGCGTCACTCCTTGGCGTATCAGCTTACGTTACAGCTACCGCAAGCGAAGAGTTGATTTGGAACAATATGCAAAATTTGCGTGTGCTTCATCTTGCGGCGCACGGTACGTTTGATCCTGTCAACCCGCTGCAAAGCGCCATTTTTTTGGCCCCAGAAGGCGAGTACGATGGCCGGTTGAGCGCTGGCGAGATCTTTGGTTTGCCATTAGCGGGAAACAATCTGGTTGTCCTTAGTGCCTGTGAAACAAATGTTGGTGCATTATCGCTTGGCGACGAGTTGGTGGGCCTCACCCGCGCCTTCTTCTTTGCCGGTTCGCCCACCGTCATTTCCAGCCTCTGGAATGTCGATGACGCTGCCACTGAAAAGTTGATGGTTTCCTTTTATACCCATTGGTTGCAGGAAGGCATGAGCAAAGCTGAAGCACTGCAAGCAGCCCAAGCTGACGTGCGCGCCGACCCGCGCTGGGTCTCCCCCTTCTACTGGGCCGGTTTCGTCCTTAATGGCGATCCGGGCGCATCCGAGGCAAAATAACAATGGATGTTTGCCCCATCGCTATGGTAGGCCAGCACCTATCGGCAATAAAAGGGAGCCTTTTGATGTCCACAACCCGCAAAGAGTCACAGCCATCCGCACCACCTGAGCCGACGCCGGCTCCCACACCAGCGGCAGTGCCGGTTACACTGGTCCCTGATCCACACACCGCTACGCCGACGACTACGGCCAAACCGGCACCCACACCCCCTGCCTGGCGCCGCCGGCTTATAATAACCATCGCGCGCGCCAAAAGGAGCGGTACAGCCTTCCGTCACCACCCTGTCATCGCTGAACTCTGGCAGCCTGGCCATGCCCTCTGGCACATCCTGACCATCAGCCTGAGTCTAGTTGCGCTCTACTACTTCTTCCACATCTGGTATCGCTGGGGCCGGCCCGACCCCGACTTTCTCACCTTTAGCGTCAATGTCCTCCAGATCGTCTCATTTATCTCGGTGGCCGGGCTGCTCACTGCCGTAGGCCACGAGTTTGTTACCACCACCTGGCAAAAAGCCACCGAACGGCACGGCTGGCTAGGTTATCCACGCACGCGTGGTCTAGCGGCGCTGCTCGTGGCGATGGTCATGCTCCTGACCTTCTATGTAGGACTGCCCCTGCGCGCCCATTATCTCAATAACGAAGGCGTGGCGATCATGGAGCAAGGACGCTACAATCTGGCGGTGCAAAAACTAAGTTACGCCGCCAGTCTGGCGCCAGAGAACGCCAGCTATCACTACAATCTTGGCCGCGCCTATGCCTCAGCCAACGTCCTGGACCAGGCACAAAATGAATTTCAACAGGCGCTTGCACTCGATGATAGCTTCTGGCCCGTCTATAACGAACTGGCCCTCCTTCATCTCCGCACCCCGGCCGATCCAGAAACCGCCCTCATCTACGCCCTGGCGGGCAACCAAGTGCTGGCGCGCTTGGCAGCCGCCGCTGCCTATCCCGCCGCTGACTTACCCTTTGCCCAAGGCACGATGCAGCGGGACATCGGTCATGTTTATCTGGCGCTGGCCTTGCCCCAAGCAGCCCTCACGGCCTTAGACAAAGCCGTCGCCTTCTTTGATGAGTACGAACAGAGGTCAGGCGACCAGGGAACAACCGCGTTCCATCTGGCGGAAACCTATCGCCTCCGTGCGTTGGCCTATGAAGCGCAGGCCAAGTCCGACGCCGCCACCACCAGTTGGCTTGACAGCAAAGCCTTTGCCGATGCCTTTGCCAAGTCACCCTCCTGCCAGGCGAACAGCGGTCTCGCCAACACCGAGTGCTTGCTGGTTGATCAATGGTTGGCCGAAGCAGCAGAACGTCTCGACCAGCAGCCATAACAACTTACGCCTATATCAACCATGTCACCTTGTCATTCATAAAGGAGGCTCCATGTCCACCCGCCCAACTCTATTTGCCCTACTTTCTACGCTCATCGTTCTACTGGCTACGGCCTGTCAACCACTACCAGGCGCTGCACCTATAGGCGTCCGTCAGACAAGTGACCAACCTACCGCCCCCACCATTTTGGCAGAACCGGGCGAATTGCCCAACATCCTCGTCCTGACCGACGCACACGTGGCGGTGCGCCGCCGCGGCGGCACCTTTTTGCCGGCCACCTTGGGTACCGAACTTGCTCCTGGCGATTTAGTGCAGGTCAAAGAGGGGGCAGCCGCTATCTTTTGTGGCGCTGAAGCCAACTGGGAGAGCAGCCCGCTGTCCCTCACCGTCGGCCAAGACGCCGGCATCCCCTGTGGCGTCGGGCGATCGCCACGCCCCTACCCCCATTTGAGCACCCTTCTCCTCGCCTCCCGTGGGATTACAACAGCTACCGTCGCTGCGCCGACCCTCCTGGTGCTCAGCCCGCGCAGCGGTTGGGTTATCGACGACCATCCCCCTCTGGTCTGGCAGGAAATCACCGGGGCCACCAGCTACACCGTGACCCTGGAGAGCGATGACGGCCAGGATCGCCCACCGGTCATTGCCAACAACAGCCCCCTGCCCTATCCCGCCACCTGGCCGCCGTTGGAAGGGTTGGGTGCCAGCTACCAAGTGGTTGTCACCGCCAGCAATGGCATCGAGAGCGATCCGAAAACCCCCGGCTTTTCGCTGTTTGAGGAACCCGCGCAGCTGCAAGCCAAAATTGCCCGGCTGCGCCAACGCCCGCTCCCCGAACCAGCTATTACCATCCTCCTGGCCGAGTTGTACCTGCACGCCAATTTGCGTAGCGAAACGGTCGCCCTCTTAACCGCCCTGCCGGACGCCGACCAACTCGTCGCCGTCCAGCAACTGCTTGGCGAGACCTATCTCAACATGGGGTTGATTGACCAGAGCGAGGCCGCCTACACCCGGTTGTTAACCCTGGCCCAGGAGCAAGGCTTAGTGGAAGCAGAAGCCGCCGCGTACGGGGGGCTTGGCTATGTATCCTGCGCACACGCCCAACCGGAGCAAGGGAAAGAACACTGGTCGCAAGCCCATGTCCTCTATCAGCAGATCCCACTCAGCGCACGAGCCGACGAGGTCGCC
This sequence comes from Caldilineaceae bacterium, assembly GCA_022842065.1. The sequence goes on along the minus strand of JALHQH010000032.1, from coordinate 83,353 downwards.
GACCTGCTCACACAAGCTGACAAGGAGTGCAAATAATACACAGCGGCAAGATGGCATGAGCAATGCCGAAGCCATCTAAGCCGCCCAAACGAGGTGCGCGCCGATCCGCAATGAGCGTCAGATTGCGACTGGAGCGGATTTGTACCGTATGGCCATCCTGGGACAATTGATAGATTGGATAATTTTAAGTGAAATGGAGAATATCTCATGAAAAAGTTAATGCTTCTTATTACTATTGTCTTTTTTCAAACAGTGTCATTCGCAAATATTGTAGACAATTCGATAAAGGCGCAAGTGTCGGAGCCTACGTTTGCAACAGTAAACATTACAAATAATTCAGAGAAAACCATTTGCAGCGTTACCATTACGCCTGATGATGTTGACAAGTTGGGTTATTCACTGCCTGAAGGAGAAAAGATCAAAAAAGGTATGACCTATACATTGCGCTTGGCTTCGGGTCTTTACTCTGGAATTTTACTGGCTGATTGTAATGAAAAACCACTATTGTTTCAACGAAATCTTATAATTGAAAAGCAATATGATTTGCTGTTTGGAGAAAAAGAAGCTAGTGCTATTGAATGTATCAATTATACTCTCTCTGGATGGGCAGCGCGTAATAGTGCGCAATATGTTGAAGAGCGAAATCAATATCACAGAGCATTAGCTTGCTATCGTAGAGTTGGCAGTATATCAGGTGAAGCTGATACATTATTCGATATCGCCATGTCACATCTACTAGAGGGAGACTCCAATCGTTCTTTGGCATATTTTGATCAGGTATTACACATTGCCACTCGAATAGAGAACGTTGCCCAAATCGGTTTGGTACTCCGTTTCCGGGCAAAAATTTACCATCTTCAGGGTCACTATAATCAGGCATTAAAGGATTATCAAGAAGCATTGAACATTTGGCGCCAACTTAATGAGGACATGAATGAAAGTAGTACACTCAACAATATTGCTAATGTATATTATACGCAGGGAAAATACAACAGTGGAATCATTTTGGCCAGACAAGCATTAACGCTTGCGCGTGCTACAAACAATCGCTCATCTGAAGCGACCTCGCTTAACATAATTGCCGAAAGTTATCAAGGACAAGGCCATTTTGGTGATGCGTTGAATACTCTACACCAAGCTCTCGTGATTTACGAAGAACTGGAGGATAACCCTAGTCAGGGAGTAGCTTTGTTAGGTATAGCTGAGATTTACTTTAATCAGGGGCGCTATGACGAAGCGTTAAAGTCCTGTGAGCAGTCACGAACAATTTATCAGCATATCGAGAGTAGTTTTGGTCAGCTAGGGGAGTTCGACGCACTCACTCTCATGGGTCTAATTTATACTCGTCAGAAGTTATATGATAAAGCAGAGGATGCTTATGAACAGGCAAAGTCGATTACAAAAAAAGCAGGCCATTATATAGACGAAAGTGCTATTTTCAACAATATGGGTTATCTTTATAGTAGCATAGGAAACAATGACCTAGCTTTAGATTACTTTCTACAAGCGTTGAGAAGCACACGTGAGTTAGGTTTGCCATATGGTGAAGCTCAAGCTCTCGATAATATTGGTTTTATCTACTTTCAAAAAGCAAGATATGCTGAAGCGTTGAAGGCTTATTGGCAAGCACAATTACTCTGGAATAAATTAGGGGATAAACACGGCGAGGGTACAACGCTGTTCAATATTGGTACAGTATATGAGCGCACCGAAAATTATAATACTGCTTTAGACTATTACCTAAAAGCAATCGATATAGATGAACAAGTTCGCGCTATGGCTGGTAGCGATGTGGCACGTGCTAATTTCGCAAATTCTATTGCCCCCGTTTATGATAGGCTAATCGATCTACAACTACAGCATAGTAGTAGTATGGAAGAAGCTTATTGGATTAGTGAGCGTGCTCGAGCGCGTATATTACTTGATTCCTTATCAACAGGATACATAGAGTTGAGTGATCACGAAGCTGCCGCCTTACTCGCCGCTGAACAGGAAGCTTACGCCGCGCGCCAATCCGCCCAGGATGTGCTGACCCAAGCCAGGGCGCTCAATCCACCCAACCCTGCCTTAGTTACCAACTTAGAAACACAACTCATTGACGCAGAGAAAACATACGATGCTGCACTCGCCGCTATCCAAGCCCGCCAGGATCAATTGCAGGACTTGGTGCCTGGCCGCAATAACACCGTCCTCACTCTCGCTGGTGTACAGGCCCAGTTGGACACCCAAACGACCCTCCTTTCCTACTGGATGTTGGAGGACAAAACGCTGGCCTTCCTCATCACCGCCAACGATTTCCATGTTGTGGAATTGCCCGATGCCACCATGGATGCGGTTGATGCCGCGGTAGACAGCCTCTATCAGTGGAGTAATCCCGAAAACCCACACCCTCGCCCGCTGCGTAACTTGTATCAATGGTTGGTGGAGCCACTCACTGCCTACCTGCATACACATCATATCGCCATCATCCCCCACCAAGCGTTGCACTATGTTCCCTTTGCTGCGCTCACCAATGGCAAAACGTACTTTGGCGAACAGTATCTGCTCACCCAGTTGCCCTCGGCTAGTATTATCCCCTTCCTCAACCAGAACGAGGCCAGAGCAGAGCAGAACCGGGAATCCAAAGCCGTGGTACTCGGTAACCCTGTCACCACCTTGTCTGCCCTGCCCTCTGCCGAAGCAGAGGCTGTGGACGTGGCAACCCTTCTGGGCGCTACGGTCTACACCGGCACCGCCGCCAGCGAACTCCAGTTACGCACGGTGGTCAGTGGTGCCAACATTCTCCATCTCGCCGCCCACGGCAGTTACAACACTGCCAACGCCCTCTACAGCGCCATTGCCCTCGCTACCGGTGAGGACGAAGCATATGACGGTCTGTTGGAAACGCACGAAATCTTCGGTCTGCCGTTGCAAGGCAACGAATTGGTGACCCTCAGTGCCTGCGAGACCAACGTCGGTGCGATCTCCCGTGGCGATGAAGTGGTAGGATTAACCCGCGCCTTCTTCTTTGCCGGTTCGCCGACCGTGATTTCCAGCCTCTGGAATGTAGATGACAGTGCCACGGGTGCGTTGATGACCGCGTTCTATCAACATTGGAAGGACGAAGGCATGTCAAAAGTGGAGGCGTTGCAGGCAGCACAGGCAGACGTGCGTGCTGATCCCCGTTGGGCCTCCTCACCCTTCTATTGGGCGGGGTTTGTTCTCAATGGGCATCCTGGCAAAAGCCACGCTGAATAATCGACACCACCTATTATTTGTCACAATTCAACTGGAAAAGATCCATGCGTTTACGACTATACACAAGCATTTTTATTCTTGTATTTATGTCACCATTTATACTTTGGCCGCTTTTAACGCAAGCAAAATCACTATCTCAGGTGACTACAGCTACGCTCTATATCGAAAATCAGTCGGATGAAACCATCTGCTCCGTCTTTATTTCGTCGGTAATGGTATCAAGTTGGGGAGAGAATTGGTTAAATCACGACGAGATGATAGTACCGAATAAGTCGCAAGCGTTTGAAGTTGCACCTGGCAACTACGATCTTCTGCTCGCTGATTGTAATAACAAATTACTTCTGAATGCAAGGAACATAGAGATTTCTGCGGTTACTCAAAGGATATTAACTAAAGCTGATACCAAGGTTGCTACATGTCAAGCAATGCGTCAACATGGGATTCAATTGTACCGGGAGGGCAACTTATCAGATGCCTTACAGATATTTGGGGCTGTTGGTGCCTGTTACCGTGAGATTAATTATCGTATCGGCGAAGGTATTACTTTCAATAATATAGGATTGGTTTATCATGATCAAGGATACTACACCAAAGCATTGAAGCAGTATGAACAGGCACTTGCCATTAGTCGTGAGGTTGGCGATCGGACGATTGAAAGCAATGCTCTACACAACATTGGCGAAGCCTATCGTGCTCAGGGTCGATACAGTGAAGCACTGAAGTTTTATAAGCAAGCTCTAGCTATCAGCTATGAGAGTGATGACCGAACAGGCGAGGGCATCACTCTCAATAGTATCGGAGGGATTTATGATAGCCAAGGGCGCTATGTCGAAGCACTAGAGCGTTACGAAGAGGCGCTGGCAATCTTACGTGAAGTAGGCGACCGAACAAGCGAAGGTGCCATCCTTAATAACATTGGTGCAGTGTACATCATCTGGGGACAGTATGGGGAAGCGCTAGAGAAGTTTGAACAGGCGTTGACGATTCGCCGTGAAGTGAGTGACCTATTGGGCGAGAGCACCACCCTCAATAATATAGGTGCGGTCTACAAGGCACAAGGGCGGTACAGAGAAGCACTGGAGCGATATGAACAGGCGCTGGCTATTAGTCATGAGGTGGAAGATTTATCAGGTGAAGGCACTACCCTCAATAATATTGGTGGAGTCTACAACGCACAAGGACAATATAGAGAAGCATTGGAGTACTACAGAGAAGCCTTAATCATTGAACGCAAGATAACCGATCGGGTCGGCGAAGGCGTTACACTGAATAATATCGGAAATGTCTACAGTGACCAGGGACGATATGGGCAAGCGCTTACGCAGTTTGAACAGGCACTGATTATTAGCCAGGAGGTGGGCGACCAGACGGGTGAGGGTCGTACTCTTCATAACATGGCTGGAGTTTACCGTGCCCAAGGATATTACTACGATGCGCTGAAATATTACGAAGAGGCGCTAACGATCTTACGCAAAATAGGTGACCGAGCGGGTGAAGCTACTGCGCTTAGTGGCGTCGGACTAGTCTACAATAATCAGGGACGCTACGCTGAAGCATTGGAGCGTTACGAAGAGGCGCTAGCTATCATATATGAAGTGGGTGACCGAGCAGGTGAAGCCTATATTTTTAATAACATCGGATTAGTCTATCACAATAAAGGACGCTACACCGAGGCGATTGAACAGTATGAGGAGGCGCTGTCCATACATCGTGAAGTAAACGATCAGGCAGGTGAAGGTATTACCCTCAACAATATTGGAGTTGTCTTTCACAGTCAAGGACACTATACCAAAGCTTTAGAGTATTACCAACAAGCGCTGGCCATTAGCCGTAAAGTGGGCGACCGAGCGAGTGAAGGTACCATACTCATTGGTATTGCAGGCGTCTACAGTGATCAGAGACACTATGACAAAGCAATTGAGCAGTATGAAGAAGCGCTAGCTATTCTACAAGAGGCAGGCGATCAGCTAGCCAAAGGCGCCATATTCAACAATATCGCTGCCGTCTACACTAATCAAAGGCGTTACGATGAAGCGATGGAGAAGTGCCAAGAAGCGCTGTCGATTCGCCGCAAGGTGGGTGATCGGGCAGGTGAAAGTGACACTCTGAGCAAAATGGGGGTAATCTACCATAATCAGGGGCTTTATGGCAAAGCGATCGAGCACTACAAACAGGCATTGGCCATTAGCTATGAAATCGGCGACCAAGCGGGCGAAGGCATTACTCTCATCAACATTGCGGGGGTCTACAGTGACCAAGGAAGGTATGATGAAGCATATGAATATTATAAACAGGGGCTGATAATCTCACGTGAGATGGATGATCGGACCCGAGAAGGCACGGTCCTTAATAACATTGCCACAGTCTACACTAAACAGGGAGAGTATGGTAAAGCGCTAGAGTACTACGAACAAGCACTGGCTATAGATCGTGAGATGGCTAACGAAGCAAGCGAAGGCATTACCCTAAATAATATGGGAGGGATCTACGATAACCAAGGAGACTATGACAAAGCATTGGCGCGCTATAAAGAGGCACTAGGTCTCTCGCACGAGATGGGGGACTTGACGAATGAAGGCACTACTCTTAACAATATCGCTGGAATTTATGCTAAACAAGGACAATATGATGACGCACTGAAGCACTTCGAACAGGCGTTGGCTATTCGCCGCAAGGTGAGTGACATAGTGGGGGAAGGCACAACCCTCAACAATATCGGTGAAATTTACCGGATTCAAGGACGCTATAATGAGGCACTAAAGCACTACGAACAGGCTCTGGCTACCTTTGAGGCAGTTCGCACCGGGGCCGGAAGTGAAACAGGTCGCGCTGGGTTTATTGAGCAATTTATCGAACCGTACAACCATGCAATCTCAGTTGCGCTACAACTGAATGCTAACAAACAAGCGTTTGCTTTAGCCGAACGTTCGCGCGCCCGTGCCTTTGTCGATACACTTTCCACTGGATATGTGCAATTAGCGGATAACACCGCTGCAGATCTATTAGCCCAGGAACAAGCACTCTATGCCGAACGCCAAACCTTGCAAGATGAGTTGGCCCGCAGCCGTGCCCTCGTCCCGCCTGCACCCGAAGAGGTTGCTTCGTTCGAAACCGAACTCGCTGCGGTAGAAGAGGCTTATGCCAAGATTCAAGAGACAATTTCTACACGTAGTGATCAACTGGCAGCGCTCATCCCCGGTCGCAGCACAGTCCTGGAACTTTCGGAGGTGCAGACACTTTTAGATGAGAACACAACACTACTCTCATACTGGGTGCTTGGCGAAGAAGGCACACTCGCATTCGTGGTAACCGCTGACTCGTTTGATGTAGTAGAACTGTCGGATGTGACGCCGGAGGTTGTACAGAATGAGCTGGAAGGAATGTATGGCTGGATGAACCGCGAGCATCCGCATCCACGTTCCCTACGCCAACTTCACACTTGGCTGATTGCGCCGCTGGCTGAATATTTGCATACATCACATGTTGCCATCGTACCCCACCAGCAACTCCACTATGTTCCCTTTGCCGGCTTGACCGATGGCACCGAATATTTTGGCGACCAATTCACCCTCTCTGTGCTACCTTCAGCCACCACGCTCAAATACTTACAGGAGAACGCACGTATTGCGCAGGATGCGTCTCGCAAAAATGCACTCATCTTTGGCAACCCCACCACCGACTTGCCGCCACTGGTATACGCCGCCGATGAAGCGCAAGCCATTGGCAGCATTTTTGAGACCAGCGTCTACACAAACGCAGCGGCCAGCGAGACACAACTTTGGGACAACGTCGAAAATGTTGGGTTGCTCCATCTGGCAGCCCATGGCGAGTACAACGAAGCCAACGCCCTCTACAGCGCCATTGCTCTAACCCCCGGCAGGGAACACGATGGCAGGCTGGAGACCTGGGAGATCTTTGGTCTCCCGCTAAAGGGCACGGATTTGGTCACCCTGAGCGCCTGCGAGACCAGCGTTGGCGACCTCTCCCGTGGCGACGAACTGGTGGGCCTCACCCGTGCCTTTTTTTTTGCAGGAACACCGACTGTCCTTTCCAGTCTCTGGCAAGTGGATGATGCGGCAACCGCGACGCTGATGGTTTCGTTCTATCAGCACTGGAAAAAGGACGGCCTCTCCAAAGCTGCCGCCCTCCAAGCCGCCCAAGCCGATGTCCGCACCAACCCGCGCTGGGCTTCCCCCTTCTACTGGGCCGGCTTTGTGCTCAATGGCCATCCCGGTGTTACGCGCTAGACTGTGCGCGGCGCCCGCTGGGTCTCTACATGCCACCTATTTGCAGATTCACCCTGCGTTCAGTATACTTACAATAACTTTCATTACCGTCAAACGTCGTACTCGTAAGACCCATACATCAACAGCAGCGCAGTTGCGCTGCTAACCCACTGCTGAGTCTGGACCCGAGGCAGCAGCCGGCTGTGGTCAGCGCTAACCACAACCCGCCCGTCATCAACTCATCCTTTCGATCCGCTCAGCAGAGCCGACACTGATCGGCGCGGCTGCGCGTTCCTGTTTTTACAGATCGATGAAAGCAATTTGATGACCTTGACAACCCTTCCTGCCATTCCCGAGCAGGGTCAACTCGTTCGTGTTCGCGGTCGCACCTTTGTGGTGGCCGCGGTTCAGGCCAGCACGCTACCCCCACCCACATTGGCACCCGGACCCAGCCGCCCTCAACATCTCGTTGCGCTCACCTCTACTGAAGATGATGCCCTGGGCGAAACCCTAGAGGTAATTTGGGAGATCGAGCCGACCACCCGGATCATCGAGGGCGCCAATCTCCCTGATCACCTTGGCTTCGATCCACCCTACCGCCTCGATGCCTTTTTGAATGCGGTGCGTTGGGGCGCAGCCTCGAACGCCGATCTGCGTACCCTGCAAGCGCCGTTTCGCAGCGGTATTGACATTGAAGATTATCAGCTTGATCCGCTGGTGCGCGCGATCCAGATGCCGCGGGTGAATCTGCTGATTGCGGATGATGTCGGGCTGGGCAAGACTATCGAAGCGGGGATGGTGATTCAGGAGCTGATCATCCGCCAGCGTGCCCGCCGGATCTTGATCGTCTGTCCTGCTGCCTTGCAAGTCCAGTGGCAAGAGCAGATGCGCGACAAGTTTGGTCTCGAATTTCGCATTGTCAACAGTGAGTTGATGCGCGATCTGCGCCGGCGTCGGGGGATTCACGTCAACCCGTGGACCCATTTCCCGCGCCTGATTACCTCCGTTGATTATTTGAAGCGCGACCGGCCGCTGCGCCTCTTCCGGGAAGCGCTGCCCGGTCCCGATGAGCCAACCTACCCGCGCCGCTTTGATCTCCTGCTCATCGATGAGGCGCATAATGTGGCTCCGTCCGGCAGTGGTCGTTATGCGATTGATTCGCAGCGCACGGAAGCTATTCGGCTGTTGGTGCCCCATTTTGAGCACAAACTCTTTCTAACGGCGACCCCACACAATGGCTATGTGGAGAGCTTTTCCGCCCTGCTGGAGCTGCTCGACAATCAACGCTTTGCGCGTGGCATCCCACCGGATCCGGAGACACTGCGCCGGATTATGGTACGCCGACTTAAAAGTGAACTACCACCGGATGCCTTTGGCCGCCCCCGCTTCCCGGATCGCCAACTGGCCGCGATCCCAGTTGGTTATAGCGACGCCGAGCGTGAAGCCCATGGTTGGCTGCAACAATATACCGTGTTACGCCAACAAACTGCCCATGATAACCAGGAGCGGACCGCGATCACCTTTGTGCTCAAGCTACTCAAGAAGCGGCTCTTTTCTTCGCCGGCGGCGCTGGCCAGAACGCTGCGCCAACACCGCACTTCGTTAACTACGGCGACGCGTCAGACCCCACAACGTAGGCGGCCCGGGGTCGCCGATGGGATCCTGCGTGCCCGCCTAGCGGCGCTCGAAGATGCCTATGCCGATGACATTGCCTATGATGAGTCCATGGAGGAGGCTTTGCATACGGTCAGCCACCTCTTTAGCCCGCTTTCAGCCCAAGAACAAGCCCTTTTAGACCAGTTGATCCGGTGGGCCGAAGACGCCGCCAATCGGCCTGACACCAAGGCGGCCGAGCTGATCAACTGGCTGCATGCAACGGTACGCCCCAACGGCCAATGGGTCGCCGAGCGGGTAATCATCTTTACCGAATATCGCGATACCCAGAAGTGGCTCCACGGGCTGCTCGCCGCCCAGGGCTTGACCAGCAATGAACGGCTGCTGGTCCTCCACGGTGGCCTCAACACCGTGGAACGGGAACGGGTGAAGGCGGCTTTTCAGGCCAGTCCGGAAATCAGCCCGGTGCGGATTTTGTTGGCTACTGATGCTGCGTCCGAAGGCATTGACCTGCAACTGCACTGTCATCGCCTCATCCATTATGAGATCCCCTGGAATCCCAATCGCATGGAACAGCGCAATGGCCGCATTGATCGTCACGGCCAGCGCCACAATCCGCTGATCTTTCACTTTGCCCCGGCGACTGGGTCGGCCATGACGACCAGCATGACCACGGGGGAAGGTACCGCTGGCAGCTTAGCGCTGATAACGACGGCTGACCGCGCAACGCTCGACTGGGATATGGAGTTTCTGTTCCAGGCCGTGCGCAAAGTTGAGCAGATCAGGGAAGATCTGGGCAAGGTGGGGCCGGTGATTGCCGACCAGGTGACCGAAGCGATGTTGGGGCAACGCGACCGCCTGCAGACGGTTGATGCTGAGGCCGCTGGCCGGCAAGTGCGCCGCCTCTTTCGCTTTGAGCAGGATCTCAAGGCGCGCATTGAAAGTTTGATGGAGCAACTCAAGGAGACGGAGCGTACCCTGGTGCTTTCGCCGGAGAATATCCAGCGTGTGGTCGAGATTGGTTTACAGCTAGCCGACCAACCCTCGCTACAACCGGCTAACGTGCCTGGGCTGTGGCCTGATCCAAATGGTCAGCGCACCCAGTGCCCGGTCTTTCATTTACCGGCTTTGCAGGGCCACTGGGCGATCTGTACCGAAGGGTTGAGCCACCCCCATACCGGCGAACGGCGCCCGATTGTCTTTGACCGCGCCCTGGCCCGTCACCGCGATGATGTGGTGTTGGCCCATCTCAACCATCGTTTGGTCCAGATGTGTCTGCGCCTGCTGCGTGCGGAAGTGTGGAATACCGGGCCAACCGCCAGCCGCGCCGGTGGTGGCCAGGGGCTACACCGTGTCACAGCCCGCATCGCGCCTGATCATCGTTGTGCCGAGTTGGCGGTGATTGTCCATGCGCGCCTGGTGGTGATTGGCGGCGACAGTCAACGGTTGCATGAAGAGCTGATCTTTGCCGGTGGCCAGATTCGCCAGGGCGTTTTTCGGCGCTTTGATACGTTGCGCCAGATGGAAGATTTGCTCAGCGCGGTGACTGATGCATCACCTACGGTCGATGTCCAGCACGCGCTGCTCGAACTTTGGCCGAAGATCGAGGCCAGCCTGACGCGCTCGTTGGCGGTGCGCCAGGAAGAGCGTACCACCAGCCTCATCAATGCCCTGGAACAGCGGCAAGCGAAAGAGCACGACGACATGCAGACGATCCTCACCGAACTTGCCCAGACGATTCGCCGTGAACTGCACAATGAACCGGCCCAGTTGTCGCTCTTCAGCAGCGAAGAGAGCCAGCAGTACGCCCGCAATGTCAGCGCCTTGACCGCACGTCTGGCCCAGATCCCCGGCGAAATCACCACGGAAGCCGCGCTCATCCGCCGCCGCTACGCTGCCCCCCAGGCCCGGCTCTTTCCCGTCGCCGTCACTTGGATCGTTCCCGCACGCCTGGCATCATGAAATGAATCAAGCCTGTGCGTCTTCACCTAGGGATTACCCAGTTTGCGTGAGTTAAACATGTCAATGACCAAACACCATACGGAATGGCTCTCTCTGCTCGAAATCTCCGGCCCCTTTCTCTCGTTGCCGGTGCTCACTCGTACCTTCCCCCAAGGGCTGGAGACGGTGCCCACGGCCTTGCGCCAGGATCTGCGCGCCGCCTATGAAGAGTGGCTCGACAATCAAGCGGGTACACGCGCCGACAGCGCCCTCCATTACACCTGGGTTGCCTGGGTACTCAGTGACCTGCTCGCGATGGATGACGAGTTGCTCCACCGGCTGCCGGCTTTCGACAAGCGCCAGGGGCCAACGCACCCTTACACCGTCACCGTGCCTGAACATGGCGAAACGTTGGTCCCGGATTTCATCATTGCCAACCCCGCCGCCCAGCCCGGCACGGCCACCACGCCGGAGACGGCCCTGCAGGCGCGGTTACTGGTCATGGTGGTGCCGCCGGGACAGGGGTTGGAGCAGCCACACAAGGGCAAGGGTTGGTCCGCCTCGCCCACTACACGCATGTTGATCTTACTGCACGGCACGGGGGTACGCCTGGGCCTGGTGACGAATGGTGAGCAGTGGTTGATCGTTGATGCACCCCAGGGGGAGACGACCGGTTATATCTCGTGGTACAGCGAACTTTGGCTCGATGAGCCCTTGACGCTCCAGGCCTTTACCACCCTCTTTAATGCCAAGCGCTTCTTTGGGGTCGCCGCCGACGCGACCATTGAAGCGCTGCTCGCGGCCAGCGCTGCCGATCAACAGGAAGTCACCGACCAACTGGGCTACCAGGTGCGCCACGCGGTTGAATTGCTGGTCCAGGCCTTTGATCTAGCCGACCAGGCCAGCCAGGGCGTGCTGCTTGGGGGTGTGGCCAACAGCGAACTCTATGAGGCCGCGGTCGTGGTGATGATGCGCCTCGTCTTTCTGTTGACGGCCGAGGAACGGGGGTTGCTGCTCCTCGGCGACCCGATATATGATGAGCACTATGCGCTCTCCACGCTGCAGGCGCAGTTGCGGGCGATTGCCGACCAACATGGCGAAGAGATCCTGGGCACACGCGCCGATGCCTGGCAACGGTTGCTGGCCCTTTGCCGCGGCGTCCACGGTGGCATTCACCATGATCGCCTGCAATTGCCGGCCTATGGCGGTGATCTCTTTGACCCCAAGCGCTATCCATTTTTAGAGCGGCGCAACGGAATTGCCTTAGAGATTCCCAACCGCACGGTGCTCCATCTGCTCGAAGCGTTACAATACCTCCAACTCAAGGTCGGCAACGAACGGCAGGCGCGCCGCCTTTCCTTCCGTGCGCTCGATGTGGAACAGATCGGCATGGTCTATGAAGGGTTGCTCGACCACACGGTTGTGCGCGCGGACGAAGCGGTGATTGGCCTCGCCGGCACAAAGGAGAAAGAGCCGGAGATTCCGCTGTCTGTATTAGAGAACTTTGTCTCACGCGAAGACGCAAAGACGCAAAGAATAGCAACGCTTGGCGGCTCTGCGGCTTTGCGTGAGCATACCGAACTTCTCAACTACCTCCAAGAAGCGACCGGCCGCTCGGCCAACGCGTTACAAAAAGGCGTTGCGGCCACACAGCCGGACCTGCATCGGGCCGAACAACTGCGCGTCGCCTGTGGCAATGATGACAAGCTCTATGCCCGCGTGCTGCCCTGGCATGGTCTGATCCGGGCCGATGACTATGGTCGCCCCGTGGTCATTGCGGGCGGCAGCCGCTTTGTGACCAGCGGCACCGCGCGCCGGGCCAGCGGGGCCCACTACACCCCGCGCAGCCTGGGCGAACCGCTCGTGCAACATACCCTCGAACCGCTGGTCTACCACGGCCCGGCGGCGGGTAAGCCGCGCGACCAATGGACCCTGCGCAGCCCCGCCGAACTGCTCGCCCTCAAAATCTGCGACATGGCCATGGGCTCCGGTGCCCTCCTCGTCCAAGCCTGCCGCTACCTGGCCGATCGGTTGATTGAAGCGGTTAATAGCTCGAACAGTGATGTCTCACGCAAAGACGCCAAGACGCAAAGGGAAGAAACGCTTGGCGGCTCTGCGGCTTTGCGTGAGGCCGAAACGCTTGGCGGCTCTGCGGCTTTGCGTGAGGCCGAAACCCTTAGCGGTTTGGCGGCCTTGCGTGAGCTTACCGATCCCACCGAACGACTCACCTATGCCCGCCGCCTGGTGGCGCAGCGCTGCCTCTATGGGGTGGACAAGAACCCGCTGGCCGTGGAGATGGCCAAACTTTCGCTCTGGCTGATTACCATGGACCGCGGCAAGCCCTTTACCTTTGTCGACCACGCGCTGCGCTGCGGCGATTCGTTGATTGGCGTCGATCTGGAGCAGTTGCGCTGTTGGAATCTGCAAGCGACCGGGGCGCGCCAATTTGGCACCATCAGCCTGGATCTGGATATCAAAACGATGATCCAGTTGCGCCGTGAGATCGAGGCCATGCCGGTGCTTGATGTGCGTGACCAGGCGGTCAAACGCGACAAACTCGCCCGCGCCCGGATGCTCGCCAACGACCTGATCAGCGCCGCCGATGAGCTGGTCGCTTCCTACTACAACACGCTCAACCAGCGCGAGCAGAGCACCCTGCGCGCCGCCCTGCTCGCCGCCCGCCAACAGGGATCGAGTATCGAACAAAAGTGGATCGACGCGGCGCAGCTTGGCGATCTGCAACCCTTTCACTGGCAACTCGAATTTCCCGAAGTCTTTTTGGGCGAGGGAAGGAATGGCTTTGATGGGTTTGTGGGGAATCCGCCGTTTGTGGGGGGACGACGCATTCGTGAAGCGTTGGGTGATCGCTATCGTATCTATCTAGATAGTGCCTACAGCGGTTCAAAGGGTAACGCCGACTTAAGCGCCTTCTTTTTCCTGCGCGGCTTTTTCAATTTGCAGAAAGGTGGTGCTTTAGGGCTGATTGCTACTAACACCATTGCGCAAGGTGATACCCGCTTAACTGGGCTGGTCAAAATCGAAGAAGATGGTGGCACGATCTACCATGCTACCAACAACATGCCCTGGCCGGGTGATGCCGCGGTTGTCGTTAATGTTGTGCACATCGGTAGAGATACAATGCAGCCGCCTTATCTATTGGATGGAAAGCAAGAACAGTTTATATCAAGCCAATTAGATAATCGCAAGATAGTTGGCGATCCATATATTCTCCAAGCTAATGCCGAAAAAAGCTTCCAAGGCTCACTTACACGCGGTATGGGTTTTGTAATCACACCTAAAGAAGCGCAGGAAGTAATATTAAAAGATCCACGTAATGCTGACGTTGTTCAACCCTATCTTAATGGACAAGACTTGAATAGTTCACCGGATCAATCACCAAGCCGTTGGGTCATTAATTTCCGTAACTGGTCGTTGGCAAAGGCGCAAGCCTATCCACTCCCGTTCATGATTCTGGAAGATCGAATCTATTCAGAACGAATGAGTACAGTAGAGAATCGCAAAGTGTATGAGAAAATATGGTGGCAATTTTGGCGACCACGTGCAGAACTATATGAAACTATTGCTCCGTTGCAGCGGGTGTTAGTGGTTGCGCAAACCAGCAGAACCCTCGCATTTACTTTCGTGCCGAAGGGGATCGTATATTCTCATATGACTGTGGTTATTGCGTCGGACCAAAATTCATGGTTTGGGCTTCTTCAGTCATCTTTTCATGTCGCTTGGATTCTTCAGTATGCATCTTCCTTAAAGGGAGACGCCCGTTATATTCCTAGCGATTGTTTTAGTAATTTTCCTTTCCCATTACAGCTTGATTCCCTTGATGCCATTAGCGAAACCTACCACGAATACCGCCGCCAAATCATGGTCGCTCGCAAGGAAGGGTTAACCCAAACTTACAACCGCTTCCACGATCCGGGTGAAAGTGCGGCTGACATTGTCCGCCTGCGCGCCCTCCATGTCGAAATGGATCATGCTGTCGCAGCGGCCTATGGCTGGCAAGACCTCACTCTTGACCACAGCTTCCACGAAACCGCACAGGGCCTCCGCTACACCATCAGCGCGGCGGCGCGGCGGGCAGTGTTGGGCCGGCTGCTGGCGCTCAACCATGAACGTTATGCCGCAGAGGTCGCCGCGGGGTTGCATGGCAAGAAGGGTTCACGCCAAGACGCAAAGGCGCAAAGAGCAGGGGCAAAAAGTCCGAAGGTGACGCCAGATGAGGCGGCCGGGCAGTTGGGGTTGTTTGGCGAGGCTGGCTAGGCCTCCATTGCGCCAATCCCCCTTGGCGGCTTGGCGGCTTGGCGTGCGCATAAATAAGCAAGAACGCGAAATTTTATGTAATGGTTGCATAAGAAGGAAAAGGGCTCACGCCAAGGCGCAAAGCCGCCAAGAACCTTTGCGTGGGTTCATTATGTGGTTGACCAATCCAGAAAGAGGCGTAGTAGTTCTTTTTTCTTTGCGGCTTTGCGGCTTTGCATGCTAAACCATGAACGCGATGCCGATCAGGTCGCTGCCGACAATTACCTTTAATTTTGATACCATGTCATTGCGCAAAGCCAGATCGCTTGAACTGTAGGGAAATGCGCTTACTTCATCAAACTGACGGAGCACTATGAGTACCATTGCCACCCCCAAAACCGTGCGCTGTTGCCGTTGTCACTGTGAATCGACCTTACCCGATCTCTTTGCGAAGACGATCTTTGGGCCGGTCTGTCCCGCCTGTGTCGGCAAACGCGCCATGCGGCTCAACCAACTGGTCTATGGGCTAGCCGTGCTGCTGATCCTGGTCAACATCGTTGGCGGCTGGTATCTGACCGGCCGGCCCGGTCGCTTGGGCCTCGATATTTTGACCATGCTCATCCTCTCGATTCTCCTGCTCACTTTTCACGAGTTGAGCCATGCCGTAGCGGCCCAATTGTTGAGGGGCCGTGTCTTTGGCATCCATTTAGGGATCGGCACGTTGTTGCGCCAGCAGTGGATCGGCAACTTCTACCTCGGCCTTAGTCTCTTGCCCGCGGTCGGCATGTGTTATGCCGGCTTTGCCGAACAACGCTGGATTCGCCTGCGCCATGGCCTGATGGTTGCCGCCGCCCCTCTCTTTCACCTGTGCCTTTATCTCGTCATGCGTTATGCTGGCCAGCGCAACCCAGCCCTCTTTGCCGTGACTTGGTTCGCGCAGCTCTACTATTTCAATTTCTTCATGGGCGTGTTTAATCTCTGGCCCTGGCTGAGCGCACAGACCAACATGGGGGCGATGCAGACCGACGGTAGCCAACTCCTCAAGCTGTTACGGGGTAAACTCACGGCTGCCCAGATCCACTTGAACTACTTTATCCTGATGGCCACCTTTGCCCTCTATCAAAAACGCAATGCCCAGGCCCTGGTGGAGGTGACCAACGGTCTCCAGCACTATCCCGCGAGTGAGATCTTGCACAACCTGCATGGCTATCTGCTCATGCACAATGACCGCTTAGCCGATAGCCTGCCGATTTGGCAAGCCCTCGCCGAAGCACCCCCCGATGCCACGACCGATGTCACGATCCCACCCGCCCACAAGGCCCTGTTGCAGGCCATTCACTACAACAACTATGCGTGGGTGCGCCTCATGCTCCAAACGACGCCAGCGGATCTGGCCGTTGCCGGCACCTATGCCGAGCGCGCCTTTGCCATGGCACCCTGGCTCACCCCCATCCGCGGCACCATGGCCGCGGTCAAGGTTGCCCGTGGCGACTACGCCGCCGGCATTGCCGAGGCGCTTGCCGTCGCCGCCGACTGTCAACGCGAGCACACCCCCGCCTCTGCGGAAAATCGTGGCTCGAATCTGGCCACCGCTGCCCTCGGCTATCATCATCTTGGCGAGCACGAAAAGGCGCGCGTAACCCTCACCCAGGCCCAAGCCCTTGCCCCCCAAGACGCCGCCGTGCGCCAGGCCACCGCCGCGATTCATGGCTGAAGCAGGCGCGCGCCGCTTTGTCAGCCTATTCACGTTTTTTCTTTGCGTCTTTGCGGCTTTGCGTGAGAACCATGAACGCTACGCCGAACAGATCGCTACGGGGTTACATAGGAAGGGGCAGAAGGGCGCACGCAAAGCCGCAAAGACGCAAAGGGAGGGTAAAAAGAAGACGCTGAAGGTGGCTAAGGATGCGGCGGCAGGGCAGTTGGGGTTATTGGAGTAACGCATGGTATGCAGACAACCGCTGTGGTCGGTAGTCCGTCAGCGGTCGTCTTGCGCAAAATCGCTCACGTTTGCGGTGGGTGCCAACCGGCAGCAATCCAGAGTTTGCGCGATTCAACCAGGAGCACACGGTTGAGCTGTAAAGCCTGGATCGTCGCCCGGCCTGTCGCAGTCAACCCTTGGACAAGGACCCCACCCTCCGCCCAGGCGAAATGGTCAGTCCATTGCTCTTGGACGGGGTGATAAAGGCGTTCTAACATACCGGTAACCGGATCAAGACCAACAATCCGGTCGCCTTTAAGCAGGTTGCAGCGTGTACAAGCTAAACACAGATTGTGGAGTGCGGTCGGTCCACCCAATGCCTCCGGCACAATATGGTCGACCGTCAATTCACCGCCAACGACTTTTTGCGCGGTGCGGCAGTAACTGCAAAGCAAACGATCTCGCTCATCAAGCTGCCGGCGCAGCGCAACGGGAACATAGGTGCGGCTCATGGGATAGCACGATCGGGGCCGAGGCTGCTGATATCGTGGCCGCGCGCTTTGAGCAACAGCGCGGCTTGGGCCCGGATGATCATCACCCGGTCGAAGCGGTCAGCCAATGCCGCCGCCTCCGCCAACTCAGGCGCGGTGAGGCCCGTAGCCTGTTGTTTGTGTAATAATGCGGCCATGCGGCTTTGCTCAGCTGTACTCGCCGCCGTACGGGCTGCACGCCACAGCTCATCGTCGCGCAAAAAGGCCAATTGATCCAGCTCAGTTGCCAATGCCGGGGGCAACTCTTCTGCGGCAACGAGCGGATTAGCGCCAGTGACCTGTTGCGGTGGCTTACTCTGTGGTAAACTCGCTGTGTTGCTGCGGCTGTATTGCAGACGGACGGCCGACTCGACTAACGCTTCGACTGTTGCGTTCAATGCAACCGCCCGTTGCTGCAAAACCTGATAAAGTTCCGGTGAGATTTGAATTGAGTGATTCATAGTGTCTATATTACCCGATACGGCTAAAAAATTCAAGCGATGATCAGTTTAACCCGACCCACCAACTGTTCCCAAATCCAACTACGCCGCGCCCTCGACACCGCCGACACGCGCAGTGACGACTGTCATCAACTTGATGCCCGATCCCCTTTGCGCCTTTGCGCCTTTGCGAGAGAAATCCAACTACGCCGCGCCCTCGACACCGCCGACACGCGCAGTGACGACTGTCATCAACTTGATGCCCGATCCCCTTTGCGCCTTTGCGCCTTTGCGAGAGAAATCCAACTACGCCGC
>JALHQH010000032.1:0-64868 GCA_022842065.1 Caldilineaceae bacterium | reverse complement strand
AAATCCAACTACGCCGCGCCCTCGACACCGCCGACACGCGCAGTGACGACTGTCATCAACTTGATGCCCGATCCCCTTTGCGCCTTTGCGCCTTTGCGAGAGAAATCCAACTACGCCGCGCCCTCGACACCGCCGACACGCGCTGTAACCACTGTCATCAACTTGATACCCGATCCCCTTTGCGCCTTCACCCAAGGGGTACCCGCTTTGCGAGAGAAATCCAATGCTCCCAGTAACGCTACCCACCAACTGTTCCCAAATCGAACTACTCCGCACCCTCGACACCGCCGGCGCGCTGCGCAGCCCGTGGGATCATCTGCAACTAGAGGTACCCACCGGCTTTATTGAGATCCCCGCCGTTGCCTGGCTGTGCGCCTGGGGCTTGCGTCAACGCGCCGCCGGCCGCACCTTTACCGTCACCGGCGACCGCCAGGCTCTCAACCTGCTCGCCCGCTATGATCTCTTTGCCCATTTGGGCATCGCCTATGGCGAACAGTTGCGGCGGCAGACAGCCGTCGGCCGCTTCATCCCGCTACGTCTGATCGATACGCCGGCCAGCGTGGGCGCGGCCACCGATGCGATCTGCGACCTCGTTCTGCGCACCCTCGACAATGCCGCCGACTTTCTGCCCGCGCTCGAATGGGCTGTCAATGAGATCATCGATAATATCATCAATCATGCCGCGACGCCGGTGCCTGGTGTCGTCTGCGCCCAGCTCTATCCCAACCAGCAGCGCCTGGTGATCGGCATCTGCGACGCCGGTCAGGGCATCCTCAATTCATTGGCCCAATCCCATGTGCTGGCCGACCACCAAGAAGCGCTGACCCTGGCCCTGCAACGCGGTGTCACCCGTAGCCTGGAAGTGGGCATGGGCAATGGTCTCGCCGGGTCCCAAGAGATAACGCGACTCAACCACGGCAACTTCCAGCTCTGGAGTGGCGATGCCTTCTATGATCTCGAAAGCAACGGCACCCGGCGCATCCCCTTTGTCCCTGGCACTGGGGTCGCCTTTATGCTCAACACCGATCTGCCCGTGCGCTTGGCGCAGACCTTTATGGGGGAACGCCATTGGCACTTTCTCCAGGCCGAAATCGAGCGCATCGCCGATGCCGGCGGCCTGTTGGTAGCGGCCGAATGCAGCAATACCGGCACCCGTCCGCCCGCCGAAGCGCTTCGCCGCAAAATCATCGGTCTGCTCACTACCCAGGATCAGGCCAACGCCGCGGCATTGGCAGCGGGGGCTGCGACGCCTGACGCATTGACCGTCATCCTGAACTTTGCCGGTGTCAAAACCGCGTCCAGCAGCTTTCTCGATGAATTGCTTGGCCGCCTCGCCTACTTTTTGGGCGAGGTCCCTTTTCATCAGCGCATCAAAGTGGTCAACCTCCTCCCCGAACTGCTGGATATGGCCAACGTCGTAATCAATCAGCGCCTCTCCGGCACCAATCCGGCCCAGATTCGCGCCGAGTTAGAGACCGCATTGGTCAAAGATTTGCTTGGCCCCTATCAAGGGCCCGACGAGATTGTGGAAGAGCGCGACGTACGTGGGCGCTATCTGGTCGGCATGTTGGCCCCCAAAGGCCAGAGTGCCCTGCCCGAAGCAATGGATGATCTGGCCGCGGGCGGTGTCGACGGCCAGGATGGGATCACCGAAGGGCCACCCTCGCGTGCCGCGGCCAGCATGTTGCCGCGCTCGATTGGGCTAACCTTTGCCGTCAATGGCGGCGCTACCCAACTGCAGATCCAAGCCCGCTGGGGGCGCTACCGCCGCCACGAATCCGAGCGTTATCTGGACAACGCAGGGCGCCCACGGCGCGTCTGGCAGCGCACCCCGGTCGATAGTCGCTCTGCGCCCGTCCCCCTGCGCGAAGGGCGCATCGACCAGTGGCAACCCGATCCGATCCAGCAGCCCAATGTCTATGTCCAAGGCTTGATCCGCCGCCGTGACCACCAATGGCATGTGACGATCTTCCTGGTCAATGGCCAGGAGGAGCAGCGCAACACCAAAGAAGGGGCCGACAGTGCCTGGCTCTTTCAACCCGAATTGATCGTCGAAGCCCCCGATGGCAGCCCGCTCTTTGAAAAGCGTCAGGTCCACGCTCCCGCCGATGATGGCGAAGCCCAACTGCTGGCCATGCTCTACCGTCACCAACTTGAATTTGCGGTCGGTCATGGGGTTGCTGTCCACCCCACCCTGTTGGACGGCGCCAGTGACCGTGCCGTGCGTCTGACCACGCGCGTGTTACCGATCTATGAAGTGCCGCAGACCACACCACCCACGCCCGATGAAATCCCTGCCCTGGCCGGTTTAATCGTGGATATGAAGGTGCTTGCCCAGGTCCCCGACGGTCACTTCGGGGTCACGCTCTCGCCGCTGGTCACTGCCTATGCGGCCTGGATCGAGACCTTGCGCGGCCGCTTAGCGGCCACTGATCCCGATCTGCTGCCCCATGGGGCGGCCGCCCAGGCCGCCATTGCCAACTGTGCGGCCACGCTGCTTCGTATCAATGCCGGGCTCGCCCTGCTCGATCAAGATCCAAATGCCGCCGCGGCGTTCCGCTTTGCAAATGAAGCCATGTACCGCCAACGCATCCAGTCGGCGTATGCGAAAGCGGTCCGCCAACAGCAACAACCGGACTGGGCCGAAATCGACAAACCTGCCAACCACAGTTGGCGCACCTTTCAGTTAGCCTTCTTGCTCCTAAATCTGCCCGGCCTGGTTGACCCAACCCACGCCGACCGCAGCCAGTTGGTCGATCTGATCTGGTTCCCGACTGGTGGTGGCAAAACCGAAGCCTATCTTGGCGTCGCGGCCTGTGCCCTGGCCCTGCGCCGTTTACAGCCAACGCTTGGTCAGCGCCCCAGCCATGCCGGGATCGGGGTGCTGATGCGCTACACCCTACGCCTGCTCACCCTGCAACAGTTCCAACGCGCCGCAGCGCTCATCTGTGCCTGTGAAGTCATTCGGCGTGAAAATCCCAGCCAATGGGGCAACGAACCCTTTCGGATTGGCCTCTGGGTCGGCAGCAATACCACGCCCAACCGCACGCAGGACGCCGCCGAGGCGATCAGAAGCGCCCGCCAGAGTGGCCGCCCCGGCGGCAAAGGCTCACCCCATCAACTGACCAACTGTCCCTGGTGTGGCAATGCGCTTGATCCCGGCAAAGATATTGACGTCGAACCTTTCGAAGGCGGGCGCGGGCGCACACTGGTCTACTGTAGCGATACCAAAGGGCGTTGTCCCTTTGGCAAGTTACATTCGCCGGGCGAAGGGCTGCCCGTGCTAACCGTCGATGAAGAGATCTATCGGCTGTTGCCCGCGCTGCTGATTGCCACCGTCGATAAATTTGCCCAGATGCCCTGGAATGGCCGCACCGCGATGCTCTTTGGCCAGGTCAACGGCTTCTGCGAGCGCCACGGCTACCGTTCACCTGAACTGCTTGATAGTGATTCCCATCCTGCGAGCAAAAAATATAACCTGCCCGCGGCGCGTACCTTGCCCATTGCCGGGCTACGGCCCCCTGACCTGATCATTCAAGATGAGTTGCATCTGATCAGCGGTCCCCTGGGTTCGCTGGTCGGCCTCTACGAAACTGCGGTTGATCGCCTCTGTACTTGGGAGCTGAACGGCCAGCCGATCCGGCCCAAGGTCATCGCTTCGACCGCCACCATTCGCCAGGCGCAAGCTCAGGTACAGGGCATCTTTCAGCGGACAGTCAACATCTTTCCACCCCAGGGGCTGGATGTGGGGGATAGCTTCTTCTCGCGGCAGCGTCCAACTGGTGATGGGCCCGAAGCGCTCCCTGGCCGCCGCTATCTTGGCATTAATGCACCCGGCATCCGCCACAAGACGGCGCTGATCCGTACCTATACCTCACTGCTCTCCGCCGCGCAGTCGCTCTATGAAAAGTATGGCATCGCCGCCGATCCGTGGATGACCCTCGTCGGCTATTTCAATTCGCTGCGTGAATTGGGTGGCATGCGCCGCGCCGTTGATGACAGTGTGGCCGCCCGCCTGCGCCGCATGGAAGAGCGCGGTCAAACCAAACGCACACTCACTCCCTACAGCGTCGAAGAGTTGACCTCACGCCTTAGTGCCACCGATATCCCGGCCAAGCTCGATCAACTAGAGCAGCAGTTTGACCCGGATGCCGGCAAGGGGCGCAGCAAAGGACGCACCACCCGCTACCAATCACCGATCGATGTGCTGCTGGCAACGAATATGATCTCGGTGGGGGTCGATATTGATCGGCTGGGCCTGATGGTCTGTGCTGGTCAACCCAAGACTACTTCCGAGTATATTCAGGCGACCAGTCGCGTGGGGCGGAATAAAAGCGGTCCCGGCCTGGTCTGCGTCGTCTATAACTGGACGCGCCCGCGTGATCTCAGCCACTACGAATCCTTTGAGCATTATCACGCCACCTTCTATCAACATGTCGAGGCTCTTTCGGTGACCCCCTTCTCGGTTGGCGCACTCAAACGGGGCCTGAGCGCGCTGCTAGTGGCACAAATCCGGCTGGCCGATCTCAGTTTCAATGAAAATCAAGGGGCTGAACACTTTCAAACCACACATCCAACCGTCATCGCCGCCTGCAATACCATCGTCGATCGTGCGACGGCCTTGCTTGGCCCTGCAGTCGAACCACTGATCCGGCAAGCCCTGGCCGACCGCGCCACCGCTTGGACCGATCAGATCCGCACCCGCGTTGGTGCCCGGATTGGCTACGAGCAGCGCGGTGACACCTATGGCCTGCTCAACCGGCCTGAATTGGCACCCTGGGGGCTCTTCACCTGCCTCAATTCGCTGCGTGATGTCGAACCAACCGTCAACCTGGTCCTAGATGACTTTGGCATGGATCGCAACGAGGACCGGCTCTGGCCAACCAAAGCCGCCGTCGCCCCCACCACCGACGAAGCCGACTAAGCCACCGCCCATCCCTTTGCGCCTTCACCCAAGGGGTACCCGCTTTGCGTGAGAAAAGCTGGCCAACTATGACTTATCCCTTTGCACCTTTGCGCCTTTGCGCCTTTACGTGAGAAAAATATGACTCCCACCGCCCATCCCTTTGCGCCTTTGCACCTTTGCGTGAGAAAAGCATGACTATCAATAACCCAACCAACTACAAAACCGTCGTCGGCGAACTGCGCCCCACCCAGATCATGTTTTCCTTTGGCATCGGTGCCCTGGTCGATCTACCCCACATCTCTGTGCTCGTCATGGGCCTCGACGATTGGAATGGTGACCAGCCCACCGCCCGCGAGATCCAGGAAGAACGCCTGCTGGCCACGGTCCGCCGCCAATTGGGCGATCAAGTGCTGGCGCTCAAAGCCCCGCCCGCCCCACCGCCAACCAAGTCAACCCCCGATCCCTTTGATCCCCTCCACTTGATCGGGTTACCGGTTGCCACTTTCCCACGCTGGATGCTCTGTCCGACCTGCCAATTGCTGGCACCATTGAGCGCCGGTCTCTTTGCACGCCGCGATAATCCCTACCACCCCGACCGCACCCGCTATATTCACGAAGCCTGTCCCAAAGGCAAAACGCCGACCGTGGTCCCGGCCCGCTTTCTGGTCGCCTGCCCTAATGGCCATCTCGATGACTTTCCCTGGATCGAGTTTACCCACCGTGGGCCAACCAACTGCCGCGCCTCACTGCGCCTCCTCGAATTTGGCCCAGGCGGCGAAGCGCGTGATCTGCTGGTTGAATGTGTTACCTGCAAGGCCCAACGGCGCATGTCCGACGCCTTTGGCCGCGCTGGCGAAGCCTCGATGCCGCTCTGTCGTGGTCGTCGCCCCCATCTGCGCGATTTTGATGAACAGCCCTGCGCCTGCCAAACCAAGGCCATCCTGCTCGGCGCATCCAATCTCTGGTTTCCCGATGTGCTAACGGCCCTCTCGATTCCCACCCTCGACAGCAGCCGACTGGAGCAACTGGTTGAAGAACAATGGCCGATCTTGGATCGCGTGGAAAATCTCCAGAATATCGCTTTGCTGCGCCAGCTTTTGCCGGCATTGAGCAACCTGGCCCCCTACCGTGACGATGAAATCTGGCAGGCCATTGCCAGTCGCCGCCACGCGCTAGCCGCTGAACCAGCCGATCAGCCCGTCGATCTCAAGAGTCCTGAATGGGCCATCTTTAGCGCACCGGCACAAGCCCCCACAACCGACGATTTTCGCCTAACCCAGGTACCCACACCCGCTGGTTTTGAGACCGTCATCGAGCGCATCGTATTGGTCGAACAGCTGCGCGAGGTGCGTGCCCTGATTGGCTTTACACGAATCGACGCCCCCGGTGAACTGGGCGATGAGAATCAGGCGGAACGACGCATGCGTATTGCCCGCCAGGCCCCAGCTTGGGTGCCCGCCGCCGAAGTCCGCGGGGAAGGGATCTTCATCCAACTGCGCGAAGAAGCGGTCCGGGCGTGGTCACTGCGTCCCGCCGTCCAAGCCTGGGGCAAGCGCTTTTTTGATGCCCACATCGCTTGGCGCAACCACCGTTATATTACCCCGGCTGCGGCCAATTTCCCGGAAATGCGCTATGTCCTGCTCAATTCACTGGCCCACATCCTCATGCGCCGCCTAACTCTTGCCTGTGGCTACACTGCGGCCAGCATTCGCGAGCGCCTCTACTCACGCAATCCCCACGAAGAGGGCAAACCACCGGAGCCAATGGCTGGTCTGCTGCTTTACACCGCCGCCCCGGATAGCGAAGGGACCCTTGGTGGGCTTGTCAGCTTGGGCGAGCCGGCTGCCCTAGGGCACCATCTGCGTGCGGCGCTCGCCGAAGCCGGTCTCTGTGCCTCCGACCCGCTCTGCGCCGAACATCCCCCCAGTCACGATGGCATGACACTTCATGCCGCGGCCTGCCATGCCTGTCTATTTGCGCCGGAAACCTCCTGCGAATGTGGCAATCGTTATCTGGATCGCTCTGTGCTTATCGCCACGGTGGAACGCACCGAATTAGCCTTTTTTGATTTCCTGGGAGATCTATAAGTGGGGACTATGCTAACCATTACACCAGCCCAAATCGACCAACTCCTCACCTTGATCCGCCAACATTATCCCGACTGGCAAAATGTGCATCATTCGGCGTTTGATACCGACGAAATTCGGTATAAACAACAAGCCGTCGAATCGATGCGTGTGCAGTTGGGGCGCACCGAATACGAGCGTCTGCTGCGCGGGCAGCTCTATGAGGAGATCGTGAATCGGCTGGCGAAGGTGGCCCAAGCAACCAACCTGCTCTATCTCTCCACCCCCCAATCGGGTGATCTGCGTATCCTCTACGATGAGACGGTAGACCAGGGCAAACTCTGCCATCGCCTCTTTCAGTTGCTCTATAGTGATGCCGCAATTGAAGTGCGGTTGCAAAACTACATTGATTTTCTGCAACAATATGATCCACGCCTGAACTACTGGACCTTTGCCACCTACTTTCTTTTTCTGGCCCATCCCGACCGCGAAATGTTCGTCAAGCCGCGCTTGACTGAACAGTATCTAACCTGGTTTGGGTTAAAGGAAAAGTGGAACGCCAAACTCAATGTTGATACCTATGTCACGATCGTCTC
This sequence comes from Caldilineaceae bacterium, assembly GCA_022842065.1. The sequence goes on along the minus strand of JALHQH010000032.1, from coordinate 57,300 downwards.
GTTGGCACAACAGTTGCAGCAGGGTTTCAAGCCCTACGGCGCGACCAGCTTACTTGATGTCCAGAGTTTGCTTTGGGTCGCCTTTTACAAGCCCACTGAGTTACTCCTAAAGCCGGCAAAACGCAATGAGTTTTCTGCGCTTTTTAGTGAGTTTCTCGCAACCTATCCCCAGACACACGCCGGCCAAACCCATATCGCCGCTTACCCTCAAGCGCGCGTGGCAGCCGCGCAGAACTACCATGCCATCCTCACAGCAAAGGCGAGTGGAGTAGATGTGACGGACCGTGTATTGAAACAGTTGTTACCTTACACCGATACGGCAAACAATCGCGATCAGGACGCCTGGATTCATCCAGCCCCAGCCATCACAAAAGACATCCGCTTTAAATATGAGCGCAGTCACTGGTGGCAGCCAACCGACTGGTCAGAGATCAGCAATGCCATTCTGCGCTTTACCCAACGTTGTGTCGAACATCCCGCTGAGTTGGCGGCGGCCTGTAAAGAATTTGCGGCATCGCCCTACAGCAAGGGCTTTCAAGCCGGCATGCTCACACCGATGCTGAACGCCCTCGCGCCCGCTGACTTTGCCCTCATCAACAGCAAACCAATCGCCGTGCTTACCTATCTAACGGGTGCCAGCTTCAAGCAGAGTGTTGCTGACTATCCCGCGGTGAATACCACCATGCACCGTCTCCACGACGAACTGGCCGATATCCTGGCCACCGCCCCCTTTGTTTTACCGCCAGGCGATACATTTGATATCTTTTGCCATTGGCTTGTCGCGGTCAAAGGCATCGTATCCATACCTGATGGGGAACAGGAAGACGAAGACACCGCGACGCTTACCGTTGTAGATGTCAGTCCTGAAGCGCCGGAACCTATTACCGATTCGCCTTTCAGCGCACGCACCTTCGAACTGCTCGCGCTCATTCACGCCGATCCGACCAGTAAATGTTACGCTGCCAATAAAGCTGACTTTGTGCAATATGTCGAGGAGCCATTTAAGCGCGTGATGCTGGAAGCCGGTCGGCGCTTACCCCCTGCCGTACGCGAGGTCATGGAGATCGAAAAACGGGTCTTTGCCCGTTTTACTAAAAATGATTGGGGGCAGGGCGGGGCCTGGGATTTCTACTGGGGTGCCTTCTACCCCAAAGGCAGCAAGCGCTCCAAGGATGCCCAGCTTTCGATGTGGATGAACTATCGCTTTCTTGAATTTGGCTTCTACATCGGTGACTATGCCAGTGAACAGCGGCTTCGCTTTCAGCGCAACTGTGAACGGAACGCTGGGCCATTGAGCGAACTCATCTCCTCTCTTTTTCGCGAGGGTGAGATCATTCTCAGTGCCCGCGCTGAGTTTACCGTACAAGCCGATGGCGTCATTATCAACCACCAGCAACTCACTTGGGGCGAGTTCATTCGCAATCCTAGTGCCGCCAACTGTGATGCCTCGCTGATTGTCCCCAGTGGGGAATTGTTGACGCTCACCTTCGAAGAACTCGTGCAGCGCATCGTCCATGGCCACCAGCGTCTCTTTCCACTGGTTTTGGCCGCGCTGGAAGAGGATCCCATGCCTCACATCTTCGCTTATCTGGAGCCATTGGTCGAAGACGATGAGGGCGACGATGACGAATCAACCGACGCTATTTCCCCTGCTGTACCGGTAGAATCACCCGCACCATACAGCGCAACTATGTTCCTGCAGGAAACGTCACTGGAACAGCACCAGATGGCGGATCTCCTTGCTCTATTGCAGGACAAACAGCAGCTGATCCTCCAGGGGCCACCGGGGACAGGCAAGACCTATATCGCGCAGCGACTAGCCAAATTGCTCACCGGGCTTGCCGAACCAGGCCCGCAGGTGACCACCGTGCAGTTTCATCCATCTTATGGTTATGAAGATTTTATCGAAGGAATCCGCCCAGAGAGCAAGCTCGGTGCGGCAGGACAACATGTCGTGGACTATCCCGTGCTGCCAGGTCGTTTCCGCGAGTTTTGTGAGCGCGCCGCCCGTCATGATAGCGCTACACCCTTTGTCTTTATCATTGACGAGATCAACCGGGGTAACCTGCCGCGCATCTTTGGCGAACTAATGTACTTGCTTGAATATCGCAAAGAGAGTGTCCTCTTGCCCTATTCAGGTAAGCCTTTTCAAATCCCACCCAATGTTTATTTGATCGGGACCATGAACACGGCAGACCGTTCGATTGCGCTTGTCGATTTTGCCCTGCGCCGGCGTTTCAACTTTGTCCAAATGCCCGCCGATCCAGATCTCTTTGACCGCTGGTTGGCAACCACCGCGCTGGGTATTCCCTATCTAGCTACACTCTATCGCCGTCTCTGTACCGAGGCGATTGCCGATCCCCACTACCGCATCGGCCATAGTTACTTTATTGATAACACACTGACCGAAGCCAAACTAGAACGGATCTGGCGCTATACCATTGAACCGTTGCTCACCGAATATTACGCCGAAAATGAAAAAACTGCGGAAAAGTGGCACTGGCATGGCGATCTTGTCGCCAGCATCCGCCAGCGCGAATAACCGGCACCCTATCGCGCAACAAATTCTTTGCGCGCTTAGTGGCTTTGCGTGCGCCATTTAATACGCTGTAAAGTAAGTAACCTTGACTTTTGTCATTCCGAGGAGCGGCAGTTTGCGACGAGGAATCTCCAGTTTACCCAGTTAGAGATCCCTCGGCGATACTACTGCCTTGGGATGACAAAATATGCGAAAACTTAGTTTACAGGGTATTTAATGCAGTGTAAATTGAATTTTTGCAGATTGCCAGCTTGAACGATTGAGTCTATGTCAACCATCACCCTGCGCGAATATCAAAGCACTGAAACTGACCTGCTCTCCACTACACAGGCACTGCAGCTGCGCGATCATTTCCGCACCTATCTCAAAGTCGAGCGCTCCTGGAACGGCAGCGGCTGGCTACTAACTGCTAATCACTACGTGGGCGTGATCGTCCTCGCCGATCTACATATTGTCATTCAGCCCAAGACGCCGGTGCCTAACCTTTTTTATATGCTCACCTATGCCTACGATCTCCCAGCTTTTCGCACCGCAGAGACCTTTTTAACATTGGGTGAAGATATCTTTGAATTCATCGTCAAGATCTTTACGCAGCAGCTTCAAGATTTGATCAGGCAGGGGTTATACCGTAGTTATATCGATCAGGAAGCCGATCAGCCCTACCTACGTGGGCGCTTGCTGCTCGCCAACCACTTGCGGCAGAATGCCGTCCATCTGGGCCGTTTCTCGCAGCGGACCAATGATTACACAGCCGATGTCCGTGAAAACCAGATTCTCAAATATACGCTCTGGCTCCTAGCCCAACTTAGCTATCGGGAAGCGACCCTTACGCCGCGTTTGCACCGCGTTTACACCGCCTTCAATGAAGTTACTCATACCGTCGCCAGCGCCAGCGACTGTCGGCAGATCCACTTCACACGGCTCAATCAGCGTTACGCCACGCCACTTAACCTGGCCGCGCTCTTGCTGCGTCATCTCTCGCTAGAAGGAGGGCAAGGGAATGAGCGTTTTGGCAGCTACCTTTTCAACATGAATGAAGTATTCGAGAAATTTGTCGGGCGTTACCTGCAAGAACACTTCCAAGATCACCCCACCATTACTGTGCTACTGCAGGACCATCTTTGGCTAGATGTGGAGCGGCAAGAACAGGGCATTCCCGACATCGTGATCCAGCAACATGGCCTGCCTATCTATGTGCTGGATACCAAATACAAACTGTTCAAGGGCGCACCCGAGCCGAACGACCGTAATCAACTCTGGATCTACAGCCAACGCCTGAAAGCTAAAGCCGCACTGCTAATCTATCCCGGCGAGGATGTCATCGCGTACCAGGCAACCTTCGAAGGCATCCCACTCTACGCCCGGGCCTTAGCGCTCACCGGCCCGCTAGCCGACTTCCGCGCCAGTTGCCGCCACTTTGCCGCACAGCTGATCAGCGCCATCTCCGCCCCATAAAAAATCCGATCACCTTTTGCAGTCGGTTGCCTCTTAGGCGCGAGGCGGCAAAGCCGCATTGCAAATGATGATAGGATATGGGTCAAGTGTATAACAGGTTTTTTGTCAGACGCGAATCGTGTCTTTGCAGTATAGGTCACATCTTACGATATGCCGATTAGACGCACAGTCCACTTCCGTCATGCATTTTATTATTTCTCAGTATTACGTGCTGCAGATGAACTCTACCTACGCGGTGGAGAGTCTATACAGCGCGCATTGGCATATTTTGATAGGGAGTGGAATAATATTCAAACCGGACAAGCTTGGTGTGAAGCAAATGCAGAAAAAAATCTAGAAGCCGCCGAATTATGTACGTATTACCCAGACGCTGGTCCCTATTGTGTTGATTTGCGGCAACGCGCACAAGCCGCCGTTCAATGGCGCGAAGCTGCGCTAAAGGCGGCGCGTCGCCTCAATCACCGTACCATCGAAGGCTATCATCTCGGTAGTCTTGGCCTGGCGGCAATGGCCCTGGGCGATATTCCCAAAGCAATTGCGCTTTATCTTGAAGCATTACCCATCACGCAAGAAACCGGCCAAAAGCAGGGCAAAGCGACCCTTTTGGGGAATCTTGGCCGCGCCTATGCCGCCCTCGACAAATTCCAAGAAGCTATTGCCTCTTGTGAGCAACAACTAACCCTTGCCAGGGAATTAGGCGACCGCCGCAGCGAATGTGATGCCCTCGGCAATCTCGGCGTTGCCTATGCGGCTGATGGCGCCACTAGCCAAGCCATCGAATACTACCACCAGGCTCTTGTCATTGCCGATGAGCTGGGCGACCACCTCAACGGCGGAAATTTATTGGGTAACCTCGGCAATGCTTACGCCAGATTGGGCGAACTTGTCAAGGCCGTAGAGCTACACGCGCAGGCGTTGCAGATTGCGCGTGGCCTCGGCAATCGTTATGATGAAGCGAATGCCCTCAGTGCTATGGGCATTGTTTCTACCTATCAAGGCGACTTCACAGCCGCCCTCAACTATCATCAACAAGCGTTGCGCATCTCCCAGGAAATCGGCAACCGGCGCGGCGAAGGGATCGACCTCTGGAATCTAAGCACCCTTTACGACGCCCTTGATGATCACACGCAGGCCATTGCAGCGGCCACGGCTGCCCTGGCCATTCTACAGCAACTGGGCGATCCAGATGCTGTACGCGTTCAACTGCGGCTAGACGAGTGGCGGCAAGAAACAAACGTAGAAGCTGGATCTGTAGAGAATTGACGAGAGATATGATGTCAATCCGCAATGAATTGCAATTACTGGCATCTGCTCGGGCAAGAAGCCATTTGTTGCGACACGCACAGTACTATGCCAACCTTGCCTTCCAGGCCGATGAGCTATATGGCACCGGGGGCGCGCAAGAAGTAACCGGTTTAACCCTGTTCGACCAGGAAAGAGGCCAGATCGACGCAGCCTGGACATGGTTGCGCAACCAACCCGATGATGCAACCAAAGATGAATTATTGCTCGCCTTCGGCGATGCAACGGCTCGCATTGGGGCATTACGTTATGACGCACAACGGGAGCGCATTACCCAATATCAAACCATGTTGCTTGCAGCGCAACGGCAAGCAATGCAAGAGGCCGCCGGCCGTGCGCTTGGCAATTTGGGCATTGTCTACCGCACTCTTGGTGAAATTCAACGTGCAATCACTTATTTTGAGCAACAACGGGTGCTGGCGCTCACCCTTACACGTCTGGGTGACGAAATTGTCGCTTTAGGCAATTTGGGGATTGCCTACCGCATGATAGGCGACAGTCAACGCGCCATTGACTACCAGGAACAAGCACTCGCCATCGCCCGGCAAATTGCCGATCCATCGGCTGAAGCAACCGCCCTCAGCAACTTAGGCGCCGCCTATGCAACCCGCGGCGACATCCATCAGGCCATTCGCTACTATGAGGAAGCGCTGGCGCTTGTGACCCAAACGGGCCGGCGCCAAGTACAGGCAACCTTGCTCAACAATCTCGGCGCCGCCTATTCGGCCTATGGCGAAATGCAGCGCAGCATTGATTATTATGCACAAGCCCTACCCCTTGTCCGCGCCCTTGGCGATCAAAGTGGCGAGGCCGCTACCCTGGTCAACTTGGGCGTTGCCTACGCCAATCTTGGCGAAATACCGCGCGCCCTTGCGCATTATCAGCAAGCGTTGCAACTGGTGCGCGCCATTGGTGAATTGCGTACTGAAGGGGAGATACTCGCCAATCTAGGGCTTGTTTATGCCGATGTAGGCGAGATTCACGAGGCGATTGCCTGTGATCAACAAGCGTTAGAACTCCTCAGCACGGTTGGCGATCAGCGTGGTGAAGGCATTGTGCTTGGCAACCTGGGGACGGCCTATTTTGCCCTGGGTGATGCCAACCAGGCCATTATCTATCATGAACAACATCTGCAGATCGCTACAGCAACCGAAGATCGCCGTAGCGAAGCGGCCGTCCTCGGTAACTTGGGCACAGCCTATCATGCGCTGGCTGATCTACCTAAGGCGATTGCCTTCTATCAACAGCAACTGACGATTGTCCGCGAGATTGGCGATCAATTCAGCGAACAGGGCGCGCTCAATAACCTGGGCGCCGCCTTTGCTGATCTGGGCGATAGTGAACAAGAGATCAGCTTTTACCAACAAGCGCTCGCGTTGGCCCAAACCCTCGGTGATCGCCAAGGTGAAACCTTGACCCTAAATAATCTGGGCTTGGCCTATGCGGCGCTCTACGATTTTCAGCAGGCCATTAGCTACTACGAACAAGGCTTGCTCCTGTGTGAAGCAACCGGCAACCGCCCGTATAAAAGTATGCTCTTGAGCAATCTTGGCTCGGCACAACGCAATCTGGGCGATCTCGAACGTGCCATTGCCTATCACACCGAAGCCCTGGCCCTCGCGCGCACCATCGGCGACCGTCGTAGCGAAGGCAGCATCCTTGGCAATTTGGGCTTGGCGTACTTTGACAGCTACAATATTGATCAGGCCATTACCCACTACACGGAATATCTTGCCATTGCCCGTGACATCAATGATCGACGTGGCGAAGAAATTGCCCTTGATAACTTAGCGCTCGCCCATCGTATGCGTGGGGCACCTGAGCAAGCGCTTCTCTATGGTGAAAAGGCGCTAACCCTGGCCGATGCTGTTGGCGACCAACGGGGCGTCAGCAATATTCTCAATAATCTCGGCCTGGCCTATACCGACCTCGGTCAGCTTGACCAAGCCCTGGCTTGTTACGAAAAAGCGCTCGCCATTGCCCAAGCCCTGTATGATCACTGGATAGCTGGCCGTTCGCTCAGCCATCTTGGCAGCGTATATTTCGCCCTTGGCAATCATCAACAGGCCATCGCCTATTATGAGCAGCACCTCGCTCTTGCTGCTGAAACCGAAGATCAGCAAGGCAAAGCAATGACCAGTTGGAATCTAGGGCTGCTGCTACTCCATCGCGGTGAGCAGACACGTGGATTAGAACTCATGCAAGCTACAGTAGACTATGAAAACGCCATCGGACACCCACAAGCCGCAGCCGACGCGGCGATCGTCGCCCAAATCGCCGCCGGCGACCATCACTTTGTCGAAGCGGCTTTGCGTAATCACGACGAAGCGTAGTCCAAATAGGGCAAATCGGCACTCATGCGAAAAGGAGAGTCATTCATGGCAACCGTCTTCATCAGCAGCACTAAACCAGACCTAATTGAGTATCGCCAGGGCGCAATTGAAGTTTGCCTACGCTTGGGGTTACAGCCCTCGGCGATGGAACACTTTGAAGCGGAAGGGGTCGGCGGTGTCGAAGCCAGCAAACGACAGTTAGAGAGTACCGATGTCTATGTAGGTATCTTTGCCCTCCGCTACGGCCGCGTCACGGAGATTGAGTTCGACTATGCCGGGGAACGTGACCTGGAGCGACTCTGCTTTGTCGTTGATCCAGAATATAGTTGGCCGATTGGCCAGATCGATTACGAACACAGCAGCGCTTTAAAAACCTTCATCGAAAAGGTTGGACAGTTGGTTACGCGCAGCAAGTTCACCACCGTTGATGACCTCAAATTCAAGTTAATGGATGCCTTAAATAGTTGGCTACAACGGCATAATCTTGCTTCCCCAATGACTGACCCGGCGCAAGCCATGCAAGCCATCCGTGTGGCGCCAGTTCGCCCAGATTTGGTGGTGGGTCGTGAGGAAGATGCCCAAAAGATCAAGGCGCGCCTGGGTATCCCATCCGCAGCCACCAAACAAGCATTGACGATCATTCGGGGCTGGCCTGGTGTCGGCAAAACGACCTTGATCAATTCGCTGATTTATGATGAAGCGGTGATTGCAGCCTATCGCGATGGCATCCTCTGGGCAGTCTTGGGGGAAAATGGCAATCCCTTTTCTGAACTTGTCTCCTGGGGGCGGCAGTTAGGGGCCTATGACATTGGCAACGTGGCAACGCTGGAAGAGGCCATGGCGCGCCTGAAGGCCATTTTGCACAATAAGCAGATGTTGTTGATTGTTGATGACGCTTGGGAAGCCGATCAAGCCACGCCGTTTAAGCAGGTGATCGGTCAGGAGTGCCACCTACTGGTCAGCACACGCTTTCCTGGCGTCGCCCATCAGCTGGCCAATCGTCCAGAGGAAGACATTTATTTGTTGGATGTCTTAGATGATGACAACGCCTTTGCCTTGCTTAGTCAGTTGACGCCAACCGTTACCCGACAGTATCCCGCAGAAACGCGCACGCTTGTCCAAGATATTGAAGGCTTGCCCCTCGCTATTCGTGTGGCTGGGCGTTTGCTTGCGGAGGAAGCCAGTGCGGAGTTTGATGTACTGCCGCTGATGACCGAAATCCGGGAAAACCGGCGTCTGCTGGGCGAAACGGCCCCCGATGATCGCTTTGATCCCAAAACAGGCACGACGCCCACAATCAATTTCCTTCTCCAACGCAGCACCGATCGCTTGGATGCACAGGCCCGCGATTATTTTGCGATCCTGGGTGCGTTCGCCCCAAAACCGGCTACCTTTGATCTGCCGGCCATGCAGTTCATGTGGGAAATCGACGAAGAAAATCAAGCCAAAACCGTTGTGCGAACGCTGGTGAACCGCGGCCTGCTTGAGCCGATTCCGACCATCAATCGCTTTCAAATGCATGCCGTACTGGTTATGCATGCACAGTCACTTCTCGATGATGAGGAAGAGCAGTTGAACATAATGGATGTGGATACGCCTACCACTTGAGAGGGGGCAAACGCAAAGTGCCTGGTAAATACAAGTTGCCAGCGCTTATGCTAATAGCGGTATCAGCTTGCTCGACCTGCGGCGCAATGCACAGGAACGCGTCGAGTGGTTGGCAGCAGGATTAGCAGCCGCCAATCAACTTCGTAACTCTCGCCGTAACCAGGCTCATCTGGGCAACTTATTTCCATGAACTCAATGTATCCGATAAAATTCAACTGACGGATGCGCTCATCGATGAAATCCATAGTCATTGGTCTTGATAGTCAAACACAACTAAACTATTACCAATGTACGGGATAAGGGTGGCTAGCGACTACACTTATCAGCGGTACAAACTAGATGATTGAGGAGATGTTATGACAGAACTACACGCGCCTAACGAGCAATCTCAAGAAAGCGATGGTGATAAGATCAATTTATTTAATGACAATATCAAAACTATCGATAACGCCTTGCTCGAACAATACAAGCTCTATGTTGGCACAGCCAATCAGACCTCTACGACGCGCGTCCAGGCCAATACCTTTTTCCTCACACTCAATACACTCCTTGTCGGTTTCATCGTCAGCATGACCCAATTTGTCAAGCAGCCGGCTGTTCCGCTTTGGATGCTCTTTGTTTGTATGATCGGCATTTTTCTGACCCTTACTTGGTTTGTCCTCATTCGTACTTATCGGGATCTCAACTCGGCACGTTTTCAAATTCTTCAAGAAATCGAAACCAAACTGCCGGCCAACATCTATCGGCGTGAATGGCAGATCGCCTTAGATGAACGCCCTAAGCGTATCTACATCCGCCAGACCACCATCGAGCAAATGGTACCCTATGCCTTTGGCGTCCTATATATCATGTTGGCGCTGAGTTTGTCGCTGTTGGGGTCATGAACAAGTAAAATCGCCACATGTCCGCCAAAGCAAAACCCTACGCCGTCACTCCTTATACTATGCTGCTATTCTCGGCCAAGCGGAGCAACAATTTCGTCAAAGCTCTCCACAAGCCAGCCTGCTTGCCTTCACTGATAATTGGCACCAGATTCAACGGGGCCAACGCTGGGCGGCAACTCATGCCGCCCAGGACGCTACTGCCCTCACCTTGGCCAACCTCTATCCGGATCAAGGCGCCCAATTACTGGATCTGCGGCAAGACAAGCAGGAACGCGTACAGTGGTTGGAAGCGGCCTTGGCAGCTGCCAACGCGCTATGCGATCTGCCAGCCCAAGCCGTCCACCTAGGCAACTTAGGCATCGCCCACCACAATCTCGGTAATCTGCCTCAGGCGATCCAGTACAACGAACAAGCGCTTGCGATCAGCCACCAGCTTGGCGATAAACGTAGTGAAGGCAATGATCTGGTCAACCTCGCCAATAATTATTACAGCTTGGCTGACTATCAAAAGGCCCTTTCCCTCTATGAACAGGCCTTGACCCTTAGCCGCGAACTGAACGACCAATCGCTGATGGGTTCGCGGCTTGGCAATATTGCAACGGTCTATCTTGAGTTAGGCCAATATGAACGAGCCATTCAGCTCTATACAGAGGCCATAGGATTAAGCCGCACAACCTATGCGCGACGGAATGAAAGTCGTTGGTTGAGCAACCTGGGCTTAAGTTATATCTATCAAGGCGACGCGCAACGGGCATTGCCTTTGCTTGAGCAAAGTTTAGCCATTAGCCGTGAACTTGGCGACCGAGAGATGGAGGCCAATGTGTTGGGAAATCAAGGGATCGCCTATCACAATTTGGGACAATATGCGGACGCGATCAGCGCGCAAGAAGCAGCGCTAAAAACAGGAAATGCCATTCACGATCAGAGCATTGTGAGCCGCGCCGTAGGACATCTTGGGCTGATATACCAACAGCAAGGACAAGTAGACAAAGCCGTTGACTGTTATCGCCAGGCATTGTTCATCAGCCGTGAAATCGGCGACAAACAGGGCGAATCCTTAGCGCAGGCGAATCTGGCAAACATCTGTATTGAGCAGATGCGCTATACAGATGCGATCACGTTATTGACCGCGGCTTTGCAACTCAGCCAAACGATTGGGGATCGCCGCCATGAAGGCATTCATCTGGGTAACTTAGGTCGAGCGCAGCGCAGCTTAGAGCAGTATGAAGAGGCCATTCGCTTTTTTGAACAAGCGCTAGCTATCGCCCAGGAGATTGGAGATCGGCATAACGAAAGCAACTGGTTAAGCAATCTTGGCCGCGCCTATCTTTATCAACAAAAATTTGAACAGGCCATCGACTGCTTTGAAGGAGCATTGACAATTAGCAATGAAATCCAGGATATAAGTGGACAAGGTGTAGAACTTGGCAATCTGGGAGAAGCCTATATTCGTTTGGGACAATTCACCAACGGCTTGGCGTACATACACCAGGCGCGGGAGGTATTTCAGGCACATGATTTGGGGCATTTGGTACAATGGGCAGACCAGTATATCCAAATGGTACAAATTGCGCTTCAAGCAAAAAGCAGCTAACTCGATGATGCGCGCTGTGAAGCTTTATGCCAGGTAAAAGTAACATTCAATTACGTCATGCTCGTTATTATGAGCGCATTGCGCAACAGACAAACGCGCACTATAAACAGGGTGGCGCTGACATCCAACAAGCGCTGGCGCAGTTCGATCTGGAATGGGGCAATATCCAACAGGGGCAAGCTTGGGTAGCGACGCATGCCACAACGAACAATGTTGCGCTCCACCTATGCAATCAATATGCCCATGCAACGGCCCATTGTCTGGCTTTACGCCAACCACCACCCGAACGCATCCGCTGGCTAGAAGTTGCATTGGATGCGGCGCAGCAACTACAGGATCAAAGCTCGATTTGTGTGCATCTTACCAATCTGGGGGCGATCTATACTGATTTGGGCAACCCGCAGCGAGCGCTTGAATATCACCAACAAGCGCTACCCCTAGCACGGGCGATTGAGGCTAAAGAATTAGAAGGGACAGTGCTTGGCAACCTAGGGATCGCCAAGTTTATTTTAGGCGAGGCCGAGCAAGCGATTCTGTATGCTACGCAGCATTTAGCCATTGCCCGTGAAACTGGCAATCGCCGGGAAGAAGGGATGGCGTTGGATGGTTTAGGGAATGCGCACATGCTGCTCGGAGAAACAAAGCACGCCATTGGCTATTACCAGCAAGCCCTGGACGCTGACCGTGAAACTGGCAATCGTCGCAGTGAAGCTATTGCGTCGGGCAATTTAGGCCATGCCTATTTTATGGCCGGCGATCTACAACAGGCGATTCACGGTTACGAACAGGCATTGGCCATCATGCAAGCGTTAGGGGATCGCCGCAGCGAAGGTTCTACGCTTGGCAAACTGGCGACGGCTTACCTCACAGTGGGCGATGTACCGCGCGCCCTTGAATTACAGAAACGATACCTAAAGCTGGCGCAAGAACTCGGTGACCGGCGCAATGAAGGCGTCGCACTCGTGCAACTTGGTTTTACGCATACTCATCTGGGTGAACTACCAGAAGCACAGCACGATTATCAAGCTGCCCTGGCGATTGCGGAAGCGATTGCGGATCGGTTGAATCAAGGAATTATTTTGGAACAACTCGGTCTTCTCTGCGCGGTGGCGGGGGAAACAACAGCTGCCCTGGCTTATTTTGAACGCTCACTCACACTGCGCCAAGCGCTCGGCGATCAACGCGGCACCGGGTCAACGTTAGGTCAGCTAGGGGCAATTTATGCGACCTTAGGCGAAAATCAACGCGCGCTTGCGTATTATGAACGCGCCCTAGAAATTGCGCACAAGATTGATAATCTTCATGGTGAGGGTGATGCATTGGCCAACCTTGGGCTACTCTACACAGATTTGGGCGAAACCCAGCGTGCTCTTGGTTATTTTGAACAAGCGCTGGCGATCAAACGCAGAACCAGTGATCGGCGCGGCGAAGGGGCAATGCTTGGTAGCTTGGGCAACGTTTATTTAACGCGCAATGAGTTAGAGCAAGCACGCGTTTGTTATGAACAGCAGTTGGTGATTGCGCGTGAAGTTGGCGACTATGCCAGCCAAGGGACTGCACTTGGCAATCTGGGCAACTGGTGGTTACTTGTCGGGAAAGCACAGGAAGCTATCTCTTTTTTGGAACAGGCATTGCGCATCGCACACTCGACAGGCGATAAACTAGGTGAGGCTAACTGCCTAATCAACCTTGGTCTGCTCTATGCAGGCTCAGGTGATCTAGCGCGCGCCATCAACTACTGCGAACAGGCGCTAACGATAGCCCGGTTGGCTGACAACCGCCGCTACGAAGGCAATGCGCTTTTTAACCTAAGTCTGATCTATGCGGCAATGGGCGAACGCCCCAAGGCGATTACGCAAGCTACAACTGCCTTGCAAATTTATGAGGCAATCCATGCCCCCCATGCCGAAAAGGTGCGCAGGCAATTAGCACTTTGGCAGCAAACATAAGAGGTCGCAGGAATCTATGCCTACCCTTCATGCTATCAATCTCCGTCACGCGCGCTACTATGTCAATGTGTCAGCTAAAGCCAATCGGCTCTATTTGCAGGGGCATGACGCTGTCCAACTGGCCATAGCCCAGTTCAACATAGAGTGGGAAAACATCCAAAAAGGCCAAAGTTGGGCTGAAGCACATGCCGGTCAAGATCATGACATTGAGCGATTGTTTGGTGCCTATCTGGATGTAGGCTCACAGCTACTTGATTTGCGTATCAATGCAACTGAGCGAGTGCGGCTCTATACAGTCGCGCTGGCAATCGCACAACAGGTGGGTGAACGACGTATGGAGGGAGCGCAGGTTGGCAGGTTAGGGCTTGCTTATGCGGCGATGGGAAACAACCTACGCGCCAAGGAATGCTATGAAGCATGGCTGACCATTGCCTGTGAATTGGAAGACAAAGTTGGCGAGGCGGGCGCGCTTGGCAATTTGAGCGTTGTCTATGCAGATATGGGGCAAATGCAAGATGCGATTGCCTGTGCCGAACAGCATTTGGTTTTAAGTCGTGCCCAGCATGATAAGCGTGGCGAAAGCACGGCTTTACAAAATTTGGGGCAAGCGTATGTCGATTTGGACGAACGGCAACAGGCCCTTGAACTTTATGAACAAGCACTTATGATGACCCGGGATGTTGGTGATTTGCGTGCGGAAGCCAATTTGCTAGGCAGTATGGGCATCCTTTATGGCTATTTGGGCGATAATCGCCAAGCCCTGGCTTCGCATGAACAGCATTTGCAGATCGCCCGCAGCCTGGGTGATCAACGGGCGGAAGTAAATGCACTAGGCAACATCGGCGCGCTTTATGCCACCCTGGGACAAACGCAGCAAAGTATTGAGTTTTATACGCAACAACTGCGCTTGGCCACCAGGCTTGGTCATCGGCAAGGAGAAGGGGCGGCGATCAATAATTTGGCAAATACACAAAGAGTGCTAGGCAACTTTAGTGCTGCCCTTCAGTTGCATGAACAGGCGTTGACCATCGAACGCGACATAGGCAATCGTTATGGGGAAAGCCTGGTGTTGTGTAATATCGGGAATATTTATCTGACACGTAGCAACCATCCCGTTGCGCTTGACCATTTTGAACGTGCCTTGGCCATTGCGCGCGCAATCCAATCGCGACGATTAGAAATTAGCTATCTTTGCGATCTGGGTGCTGTGTATATTTCCCAGGCTAACTGGTCAGGCGCAACTGAATTGCTTGAACAGGCGCTCAGCATTAGCCATGCTATTCCTGATCGGCGCGGGGAAGCTGAGGCACTTGGGAATCTTGGTCGGGTCGCTGAACTGCGGGGGGAAACTTATCAAGCGCTTGAACGCTATGAAGCCCAATTGACCATCGCCCGTGAGATTGGTAGCAAATATGTTGAATGTAATGCGTTGGGCAGTCTTGCCAATTTGCGCTTTGTGTTAGGGGAAACGCAAACAGCTATCGCAAATTATCAGCTGGCGCTGCAAATTTGTCGTGCAATGGGTGATCGTCTGCTGGAAGGAAACCTGTTGGGCAATTTGGGCATTGTGTATCAGCGGATAGGCGAGATTCGGCGTGCGATTCAAGCCTTCGCGCAACAGTTACAGATTACGCAGGAAATTGGTGATCGAGTCAATGAAGGCAATGCACTCGGCAATTTGGGTCCCGCTTATGCGGCGCTTGGGGAGACCGAGCGGGCAATTCAGTATTATGAACAACAGGTAACGCTTACACGGTCAATTCGCGACCAACGTGGTGAGAGCAATGCGCTTGGCAATCTCGGCCTCCTTTACATCGACAAAGAAGCGTATGCAGAAGCATTGCACTGTTTTGAGCAACAGTTAACCATTGTACGTGCCATTCATCATCAAGTAGGCGAAGGGGCTGCCCTCGGCAATCTAGGGATTGTCTATAAACGGTTGGGCAAACTGTCCAAAGCCATTACCTATTACCAGCAACAGCAAACCATCGCAAGCTCGATTGGCGATAAGCAAGGTGAGGCAAATACCTGGGGCAACTTAGCAAGCGCTTATTTAACGATGGGGGATTACGCGCAATCTTTGCAATGCAGTGAAAAACATCTCAGTCTGGCACAGGCGATTCATGATCGAAAAGGGGAAGGGGCAGCCTTCTTCAATCTGAGTGTTGCGCTGGCAGAAATAGGCGAATTTACGCGTGCTATCAATTATGCCGAACACGCCTTGACCATTTTTGCAGAAATTGAATCACCTTACATACATCCTGTGCTTAACCAACTTGATGAATGGCGGAAAAGCAGTAGATCTATTGACTAGGAACTGGCTGGGCAATTGTTTATGAATCGACTGTCCCAAATTCGGTTTTCTCATGCAGTCTATTATTTAAATGTATTACGCTTGGCTGAACAGCGCTATCTACAAGGAGGGGCTTCAGCCATTGCCGCTGCGCTCGCCCAATTCGATCAAAATTGGGGGCAAATCAGTTATGGCCAACAATGGGTGGTAACCCATTGGGAAAACGATAAGCTTGCGGCTGAGCTTAGTAGTAGTTATGCGGGCAACAGCGCCACGCTACTCCACCTCCGCCAACCGGTCAATGAAAGACTGCGTTGGCTTGCCGATGCTCTACGCGGTGCCCGCCGTCTCGGTGATCGCCAGGCAGAGGGCACCCATCTTAGCAATATCGGGCTTGCCCAGACGGAATTGGGGGATTGCATGCTTGAGTTTACTGCCAATCATAAATAACGCTTGAAAGCGTTCTCGGCTTCGGGCATAGATTGCTTCGATGGCTAGGCGACGGATTTCGTCGGGACTTTGTTCCCATTTTGCAAAGTTATTAAATCCTATTGCTTAGCACTCATTGCTTGGTATCAAGTTTAACCACGAAAAACAGTCAATTTTGTTAGATAGAAAGCTGTTTTGTGAATAATTATAGCTCTAGTCCATTTACACTGCTCTAATTAATTTCTTTATTATTAAGCAAGTTGGTTAGGGCTTCTCTAGAATGAGTATAATGACGGCGATTTTGAAAAGCTATATTTTTTAGCCTGCCAAGTTTAAGCAGGTATGTCAAGTCACCATCAACGATGTTTGTTGATTCATAGAAAATTAACTCCTCGAGTTGCAGCAAATTTTTTACAGGTGAAATAGAATCAATTTTACCATCGTTTATTACGTGTAGCTTTGTAAGATTAATTAAATTCTCGATAGGTTTGAGGGACTTTATTTTTGTGCAACCACTTACTTCGAGAGACTTCAAATGCAATAATTCTTCTATTCCATCAAGAGAATGAAGCATTTTTAGTTCATAAAGTCCCAAAAATTCTAGCTGCTGCAACACACGTATATGGCTAACCTCCTCAAGCGCGCTATTCGCAATAGATAGGGTATGTAAATCGGTAAGATTTGTGAATATGTCGGATTTTTTGCCTTTATATCGGTTTAGGAAAAGCTCTGATAATGTGCTGCACGCAAAGAGAGTTTCAGATTTAGGCCGCCACTCAAATCGGCATACTTTTAGCTTGGGAAACTGGTTAAAGTTGATAGCGGTTTTACAATAGGTTCCTATTTCTAGATATTCTAGTTCCTGTAAATTATGCACATCACTTACGTCATTGATAGTCCAGTCAATAATTGTAAATGCCTTTAGGGTCGATAAGGCCCTGAGAAATTTTAAATCAGTTCCTTTCCACCCGTGTGCATAATTTAAATACAGCTCTTGGATATTATTTTGGTTTACGACTTCGATGATGTTCTCATTCCAACTCGATGTGGGTATAAGCCGTTTACCATACTTACTGTTTTCAATTCTAAAATTTTGCACTATCTAAATCTCCAAATTATTGAGATGTAGCACATATGCGAAACAGAATAAAAATATGTGCTACATCTTCGAACCCAATTTCAGTTTATTCTAGAAGATGGCGACGACTTGGGCCAATAGGATTTACTTTATTTTCCAGATTGCCAGAACGAATGCCACCTAATTGATCAATTCTTTGTTGTTCAGCAATTTCCCTCGCTGTCTTACCACCTGGCACATGAGTACGTTGAACATTGTCCAAGTTGCTTGGATCGAGCTTACCTGACTTAATATGCTGTTGAAGACGGCGATTAATGTCACCTGACTGTCCAACATAAGGTTTACCAGATCTTGCTGTAAATTCGTAGATCCCCTCAGCTATTTCTTGCGTTGCCTTTGGTCCCAGTCTTGCTGTTGTCGAATAACCGCCACCCGGAGCAACAGCTCCTAGTATGAAAAGTCCACCTGAAAGGGCTTTCTCACCAAAACTTGCACATGGATCAGCAAGTGTCTGACCAGTCGAATATGCATCTGATATAGCGAGCCCTATTTCAACAGCAGCCCATATACCAAGTAGTACTGGAACTATTTCGCCACTTGGGTCGATAAGATTAACCGGATCGTTGCCTACATAGGTATAGAGATTTGTATCTTCACCCTCAAATCCAATTGGATCCTTTGTCGTCCACCTGCCTGTTACCGCATCATAATCGCGCGCACCAAAGCGAACAAGACCAGTCTCAGTATCATACAGCCCACCAGCAAAGCCAAATGGCTGAAATCCTGGGTTTGAGTCTTGCAACACCTTTCCCCAGGCGTCGTAGTTGAGCTGCTGCAGGATCTCCCCTGTCGTGCTGTTGACGACAAAGCGCACACTGCCCAAATGGTCACTGATGATGCGGTATGTAACACCGCCCTTGACCATATAGTCCGGCACATGAGACTGGCTACCATAGACGAAGCGGCTGACCAGGTTACCACTACCATCCAGTTCAGCGACAGGGTTGAGCTGATCCTGATAGAGGAACCCCTTAATTAGCGTGCCGTTCACTCTTTTCCCGATACGCCGATCCTGTCCATCCACCACATAGGCGATCTGCGTGCCATTGGAGAGTGTCACGCCCATCAGGTTGCCGATGACATCGTAATTGTAGGTAGTGGTCTCGCCATTCTCCACCTTGGTCTGTAACTCCCCATTGGCCGTATAGCTGTAAGTCGCCCCCCCATAACTGAGCAGGCGATCCTGATCGTCATAGGTGCCGGTCGCCCCACCCGGCCCGGTCAGGCGGTTGCCGTTAGCGTCATAAGTATAACTGGCGACGGGCGTGCCATTCTCCTGGACTTCAGCGAGCCGTCCGGCGGCATCATACCCATAGCCGTAGGTTACGGTGATATCGTTAACTTTCTCTACCAACTGCGTGATGCGGCCCAACTTGTCGCGGCTGTGAATCGTTTCATAGGAAAGGCTTGCCGGCGGTATCGTGCCCCCACCTGCTGCCTGGTAGACCGCTTTGTAACTCGCCAACTCACCAAACGCGTTGTAGGTGACCTGATCACTCACCTGCCCCAAGCTGGTGCCGGTCAGTAACCCGTTGGTCGCGTTATAGGCAAGGGTCAGCGCTCCGGCACGGGTTAGCGCATCGTCGGCATCATAGGCATAGGTGATGATATTGCCTTTGACATTGTCTTGCGTCACCCGGTAGCTGCGGTCGTAGGTGAACAGGACACTGCCTGCGACTGGGCCACTCCAGGTGACCCCGCCCAACAATTCGCCGCGATAGCTGTAGTTAAGCCGCACATTTTCCGGTGCGGTGATGGCGCTGATCTGCCCGGTTGTACTGCTATAGCTGAAGGTGAGCGCACCGCGCGGCTGCGTCTGGCTGCTTAGGCGGCCAGCGGTATCATACGCATAGCCAATGGTGACACCGTCCGGACGGGTCAGGCCAGTCAGCTGCTGCGCCTTGTTATAGCTGTAAGTTGTGCGCGTCGCACCGGAGCCGGTAACAGCAGGTGGGATGTAGGCTGTTACCTGGCCAAGCCCGTCATACTCGAATTGATGTGCCGGCCGGCCGGGTGGCGTGAGGCTGACCAAATTGCCTTCGCCGTCGTAACCATAGGCGACGGTGCGGTTGCCCGGCAAGGTTTCGCCGGTGATGCGGCCTAACGCATCATAGCTGAAGCTCTGCACCCGTCCCAGCGCGTCAGTGGTCGACGCAATATAGCCTGCCGGGGTGTAAGCCAGGGCCGTACCACGTTCTTCTACGCCCGTCCCTGCGGTCAGCTGCGCCAGATTGCCGCTGGCGTCATAGACGAAACGGCTCTGTGTCCCTAACGGATCGGTCAGCGATACCGGCAGGCCGCGACTGTCATAGCTGAGGGTCAGTTTGCGGCCAAGCGGTGTCGTCGCCTCCGTAAGATTTCCCTGATTATCATAAGCGAACAGGGTGATGCTGCCCAGCGGATCAGTAATGCGGGTGACCTGGTTGAAGGTGCTGTTATACAGATAGTTAGTGGTGCCGCTTACCGTCCGATCAATGAAGTTTGTTACGTTGCCGCGGTTATCAAAGGTGCGTTCAAATACTGCGCTGCTCGGCAACTGGGTCCGCAGCGGGTTGCCATCGCTGTCTCGCGTGATCGTAGTCGAAAAACCGGCAGGATCAGTGATGCGAACGGGCCGGCCTAACGCGCCGGGTGTGAAGCTGGTCGTGCGCCCTTCGCCGTCCGTAACCTTGCCGATTGCGGTCTCGGGGCGGGTGATAGGCGCCGGATTGCCTGCTGTCCCTGTCCCAACGGCGATCAGACCGATAGACTGCGAATAGGTAACCGGGCGAACCACATTTTCCGGCAGCTTTGCCTGCACAAGGCGGCCCCAGGCGTCATATTCACGTGTGCGGGTGTTACCGCGCCGATCCGTTTCGCTCGTCATCAGATGGCGGGCGTCATAGCCAAAACCCTGCTGGCTGCTGTCCGGGTAGGCAACCTGGACCAGATTACCCGCGCCATCATGCGTAAAGGTTGTTATCCGCCCAGTCGGATCGGTGACAGCACGTAGCCGGTCACCGGCATACGCCAGAACCGTAATTTTCCCTAGTGGATCGGTGATACTGGTCAGCCGGCGCTGGCCATCATAGGCGTAGGTGGTTGTATTGCCGTTGCGATCCACCATCGCTGTTTGTAGACCAGCAGGATTGAAGCGAAATTCGGTGCCATCTTTCATGCGGCGTATGTAGCTACCGTCCGGTGCTTTGGAGATGGTCGAGAAATCGCCTTTCGGTCCAACAAAACGCGCCGTTTCGGTTGCGGCGGAAAAATTCTTATACCGCACCCTCTCCTGCGAATAGTTATAAAAACCAAAGCGCCCTGGCTGAAAATCTCCGGCTAGATCAAAGAGTGGCTGGCCATTAATAAAGATTTGGAGACGCGTGGCGGAATAACGAAGCTCGAAATCGTAATCCGTATTGCGCGACCAGCCCTTATCTGGCCCAAAATCCGTGTCCAACACCTCAAATTCCGGGCTGGCGGTCTGGCCCCAGAAGTTGGGATAGTAGTTCGTAATCGTACCCTTCACCCGACTCAGGCTGAAACCTTCCGCCCCTAGGAACCCTTGTTCGGTCTGGTCACCTTCTTTCCAGGAGAAGAGCAGAAAATCATAGTCATTCGGATTATCATTGCTAGCCGCAAACGGCGACTGATAACCAAAGACGAAACCAATGAAATCGCCCGGAACATCGTTGGCCGTTTCAACCCGAAAGGTCCCGCGAATGGTCGTGTTGATGAAGTTATCTGGACTGACAAAGAAGGTCGGATCGAGATTGACTTCCTGCAGAACAGACTGGCCGTCCTCCGCTACGGTCCAACGCCCGTTGCTTGGACCGCCCTCCTTCGTCCAACCCCGCAGATCCAGCGGTTGCGGACCAAAGAGCTGCGCAGAACCATCGCCATCCACAAGTAGCAGCCCGCCATTGTAAGCTTCTTGCAGCCGGGACAGTCCTGCCATTCCCCACCCTGCGCCAAAGGGGCTGGCCTGCTCATTGACGACAATATGGCGGCCGGTGATGTCGCCAGATACATTAGAATTGGCAAAATGGCTGGTCAGCCGGATCTGGTAAGGCTGGACACCCGTTTGCAGATTGGCCCCGTCCACGGCAATGACGCTGCGAAACGCTTCATCGCGGCTTTCACTAAAGGTACTTGGATTCAGATAGACCGCGTCGCTGCCCTGCTTGCCGCCAAAATTAGCTAGGTTGTAACTGATCTGTCGCGGTACTGCGCCCCGGCTGGAGATCACAGCCTGAAAGGGTATCAGTGGCTGGGGCCAGGCGCGCCGGGAGCTATAGACGAAACTGAGCGCGCGTGCCTCGTCCAACGACTGGTAAGCAGGCAAGGTGATACTGGTACGCAGGCAGCCATCGGCCGTACCAACAGAGGATGAGACCGGCTGGCAATCGTCGTTGTTGTCGTTGTCTTCGTCATTGTCGGGTGCCTGGCCAGGCGCAGGCGAAGGTGGCATGGGGAAATGCCAGGAAGACTCACGGATGCCCCCCTGGAACGTATCGATCATGGTGCCGTCACTACGCACCCGGCCTTTGCCTGCAACAAAGAAGCGTGCCGTCTCATGATCCATCGACCATAGTTCCACTTCACTGCCCGGCGCGAGCTTGTCAAAGTTGGGGAAGCTGATCGGTGCCGGCTGGTTGAAGGTCAGCCCCATCGGCTGAATGGTCATGACCAACCCAGGATCTAGCCAATCCGGCAATGAGCCTGGCGTAAATTCATCCGGCACTTCAGAAATCGAGATCGGGCCACTGTATTCCGCCCCAGCGTCGTTGATGACCGCATGGGCCGGAATGGTCATCGTGGTCGTCAGGTTTGGATTATTGACCACGGTGATCGCCTGCGGATCGACCTGGGTCTGCCCCGCCGTGTCGATTGCCATAATATAGATCGGCCGGTCGATTACATTCGTGACGTTGCCAATCAGCACTTTTTGCGCGCGGTACGCCCCGTACGTTCCTGCCGGCTGCGCCGTATTGCCGTTGAACTCGAAATAGTTCTCACCTGGTTGTAAGCCAGACATCTCAAAATAGCCATCACTATTGGTCGTGACGTTGACGCCGCTCTCGATATGTTTGACGGTCGCGCCAACCAGGGGTGTGATGACACCCTGCTCTGCGTCGTTGGCGTCTACAATGCGCCCGCGCAGGGCGGTCGGTGCATTGGGGTCTGGTTGTGGCACCGTGATGGTAATGGTTTCCACTGCATTTTCCTGGCCGTCTCTGGCTGAGAAGGTCAGAGTCAGGTTACCGATCTGCTCCGGTGACGGCTCAAAGCGAAATATTCCCGTGGCAATGTCAAAACTGGCATTGGTCGGCAGCGGCACGGGCGCGACATCGAAGATCGGTGCCGACCGGTCAGAGCGCAATTGCAGCGTCAACGTACTACCGAGCGGCGCAGTTTGGTTGCCAATAGGTGCAAGCAACACATTCGGCCCAGGCGTGGTTGGCGTGGCGGTTGGCGTGGGGGTAGGTGTCGGTGTGAATGTAGGCGTGGCCGGAACCTGTACCAAGACACTGCCAACAAATTGGCAGGCATCCTCCAGATGAAAAAAGAATGTCCCCGGCGCATCATAGCGGGCGGTAAAGGATTCGCCCGGTCTGAGTGGCTGAATAAAATCTGCCGGTGTCGCGCCACTCCCTTGCAATGCTTCTGCGCTGCTGTCTGCTGCCGCCGCCCCTTGCTGTTTGCTGATTAGCGGTAGAAAAATCCGGTTGCCCGACGCTGATCCGCCGCAGCCTTCCACCGGCGGGTCGCCGTCTTTCAATGTATGGGTCGCCTGGGATTGGTTGAGCCATGTGACGCTCTCGCCAGCTTGAATGGTGATTTCGGCAGGACTGAAACCTGTACCGGTGATCACGATGGTGTTTTGCTGTTGCCGCGGCGCTGCGACGACCGCGCTCGGCACCTCGGCTTGCGCTACAGGGACAGATAGCAGTGGCGCAATGGAAGTGTTGAGGATACTGAGGGTCAGCAGAATAACCAGAATGCGATGAACTCTACGGGATACCATGCGCAGTACACAGCCTTTCTCTTCACGAGGGAAGTGTTACCGAATGTTGCTGGTGTTCAGGAATGCCAGATGTACCGATTGCTCTACTGTTGCAAGACAGTCAGGATGATTGACCGCCGCATCGGGAACGCGGTGCATGGCGCAATGACATTGTCTACCCTGCTCACTGCTGGAAGCGCAGCGCCAAGACCTTGTCTGCAACACAGCGCCCCTGTGCCAAGCCATGTTCAATCGCGGCCCGGTAGTGGATGCCGCCATAGAGGCGAGAAATGGCGGCTTCCTCGGCGGCGGCTGTAAATGAGGCAAAGCTGCGGGCAGGATAACCTAGTTCCGCATGCGTATGATCTGTAAAGGCAATATCATCGCCAAATAGGCTCGCCAATACAGATGCGGCAGCGCTGGATTGGACCGAGTGTCCAGAGGTATATTCTGGGAAAGGCGGTGTCACGACCACATCAGTAATGTCCGGCGTGTTCCACGCCGGGTCGATAACCTTCTGTATATAGGTGATGGGCCTTGGCACGTTAAAGATGTATTTGGTATGCCAGCAGGTTATAAATGCGTCGGCCAACGCCATCCCGAGCTTGGCGTAAGCAACCGCCGCAATATCAAGTGAGGCTTGCTGGGCAACGATCTGATTTAGAATAGAGACCCAATGACCCGGCGGGGTGGCAGTTTGCCCTGGATTATCGGCCCAGAACAACGCAATCTGTTTTTCCTCCTCAGCAACGCGTTTCCCAACCTCATAGACTTCTAAGGCATCCTGATAAAAGGCAGAATCCGACGCTTCGGCATATTGGAGCGGTGGGGCCGGACATTCATTGCCCTCCGCCAGCGCAAAAGGCCGGTTCTGGCCCCAGTAGGGCAACAGCGGCCTCGAATAGGCGGGCGGCGTGCGAACCCACAGGCCCGGTCCCTTAGGCACTAGATAGTCTGCGGGAAAGTTGCGTGCATAACCCTCATGACCGCCATCGGACAGCGACCAGATGTAGATCGCGTCAGCGATGATTTCGCCCCAAGCGACGGAAGCCTGGTAGGCCGCTCCATCCACTTCGACGGCAAACTGGTTGTTCAAATGGGTTTCCAGGGCATCAATGGTACCCAGATTTTGTGTTGTGGCGTTGGGAAACATATGACGCATCATCACAGCGAGCGCCCGATTTGCAGCCAGAGACCAGTGATAGCGCGTCCGCAAGTCAGGTGCAGGCAGCACCGGTAAATCATTCAACTGACCGGCTAACGTCGCATAGCCCGGCATACCAGGCTGAACGGCCTGGTAGAGTGTCACCCCTAAGTAAGCGAATGCGCGTGAAGCGACCGGCGGTGTAAATCCGGGCGTCTCCCGCACTAGCTTCAGACTGAGGTTAAACCAGGCCAGCGCGACGATTAAATCATGGCTGCTCGTTGGCGCAGAGGGCTGTACAGGCTGGCATGCGACCAGCGATGTCACAACCAGGAGCGTACAAAAGAGATGAATATAACGATGGCTGAATGCCTGACAAACAGGAAGTGAGTTACAGCGGGCCGGTCCAAGAGCCGTAGGCCGATTAAAAAATGCAATTGTTCTGAATCGGACAGCATTACGAAAAAAGCGGATGGGAAAGGAAGCAACCAGGATGCGGTGAAGCATTAGAGATACCATCAGGGAATCACGGCCTTTCTCTTCACGAAGGGAACGCTACTGGATATTCTGATTAAGACGGGAATGCAGGTGAGGCACAGATAATGAATGGGTAATGCCTGCATAGGATACTACAAATCTTCTCGGAAAACCTATTCAACTTCCATACGCTTTCTATACTTTCGGCACCGCTCGCCTATATAATTCAGTTCATTGCTTACCTGTTTCCTTAAAATCTTGTCTAAAAGTCCATATTGTCGTGCCGCATGCTACACAAATCGCTTTTGGGCGGCAAGCATACCCTCACAATGTTCCCTTCAATCCCCGCATCCCCTGCACCAACAAATTCACCGTCCCCCCATCCCGCTGCACCGCTCCCTGCACCAGGATCAACATCTCCTCCCGCAGCACCTGCTTAAGTGTCGGGTAAAGCGCTGGGGGCACTGCCACTTGCAGCAATCCCGCCTCATCCTCCAACAGGATGAAGGTAAAGCCATTCGCCGTCGCCGGCCGCTGCGTCACCACGCGCAGCCCTGCCGTCCACACTAGCTTGCCGGCCATGGTCTCCTTCACCTCCCAGCTGCTCAGCACCCCTGCCTGCCGCAACTGCGCCCGAAAGTGGCTCATGATCTGCACATCCAGGGCATGGCCTTGCAACTCATAGGCCCACAAGGTCTTTTCCAATGCAGCCAGATCAGGCAGATCGACCGGTGTGGTGGGTATCGTCCACGCAAAGCCCCCAGCACGCGTCTCTAGATTTCCCAATTCCCATAACAGGCTACGCCGTTCCCCCCAACCATCCAGCGCGCCCACTCGGATCAAATTACTGACCATATCCTTAGCCAACCGCGTGCGTAGACAGAAGTCATGCAGACTCACAAATGGTTGCGCCGCCACAATCGCTTGCCCCGCTTCCTTTCCGACGCCAGCGACATCCCCCAAGCCGGCCCGGATGTTAAAACCCTCATCCACCCGCTCCACCGTGTAATCAACTTGGCTGGTGTTGACATCCACCCCCAAAAAGCGCACCCCATGCCGCCGCGCGTCGTTGATGATCACCTCTGCCGTGTAGAAGCCTGGTCGATGGTTGAGCAGGGCGCAGTAGAAAGCTATTGGGTGATAACACTTCAAAAACATCGTCTGATAGGCAATCAGGGCAAAACTCATGGCGTGTGACTTGCAGAAGCCAAAGCCGGCAAAACCCGCTAACTGCGCAAAGATCAGATCCGCCTGCCCCTCATCAATGCCCTGCCTGGCTGCCCCTTGGCGAAAGCGCGCTTGCAGCCGTTCCAGCCCTTCCCCCGCCCGGCTGCGCGCCAGTGCCCGCCGTAGCAGATCCGCCTCCCCCGCTGTAAAGCCGGC
This sequence comes from Caldilineaceae bacterium, assembly GCA_022842065.1. The sequence goes on along the minus strand of JALHQH010000032.1, from coordinate 30,786 downwards.
CGCGGCCACTGCCACCCGGATCGCCTGCTCCTGAAAGAGTAACACCCCCAGCGTCTCCGCCAATATCGGTTCCAGGCAAGCATGGGGATAACTCACCGCCTCCTGGCCACTGCGTCGCCGCAGATAGGGATGCACCGCCCCGCCCTGGATCGGCCCTGGCCGCACAATCGCCACTTCAATCGCCACATCTTCGAAGCAGGTTGGCTTCAGCCGTGGCAACATCTGCTGCTGCGCGCCCGACTCGACCTGAAACGCGCCAATCGTGTCCGCCGCCTGCAACATCTGGTAAATCGCGGGATCATCAAGCGCAATTTGGTCGAGATCCGGCACTGGCTGCCCCATCGCCCCAATGTGGCGCAACGCTTCGGCATTCATGCCTAATGTGCGCAAAGAGAGCAAGTCGAGTTTAATCAGCCCGGCATCCTCTACGCTCGTCTTATCCCACTGGCAGACCACCCGCCCAGCCATCGTCGCCGGCTCCAAGGGCACCACCTCATCCAGTGGTTGGCTAGTAATCAACATCCCCCCGCTGTGAATGCTCAAATGGCGCGGGCACCCCTCAATCTGGTCAAGCAGCTCCGCCAGTTGGCGCAGCGGATGCTGGGGGTCTTCGTCGGCGATCTGGGCGCGTAATTGCGCCGCGGCCGCTTGGGGCGAATCGGTGTCGAGCTGCTTGGCGAGGCGATCAAGCACCGGTGGCGGGAAGTCCAGCGCCTTGCCCAAATCGCGCAATGCGCTGCGCGCTCGGTAGGTGTTGACGTTACAGACCATCGCCGTGTACGCCGCCCCATAGGTGCGGTAGACATATTGAATCACCTCCTCGCGCCGGTCCCACTGAAAATCCAGGTCAATGTCCGGCATGGTGAACTTGTCTTCACTCAAAAAGCGTTCAAAGAGCAGCGCATAGCGTAGCGGGTCAATACTCGTAATCCCCAGCAGATAGGCGACAATCGAGTTCGCCGCCGACCCGCGCCCTTGGCACAAAATCCCCACACCCCGCGCAAAGCGCATAATGTCCCACACGATCAGAAAATAGCCGGCCAGCCCCGCGCGCTCAATTGTCGCCAACTCATGCGCTAACTGGGTCAGCACCGGTGCGGTCAGCTGGGGATAACGCTGCGGCAGCCGCTCATGGCAGAGCTGATACAGATAGGCAAACTCGCTCAGCCCCTGGGGCGTCGGAAACTGGGGTAGCCGCTGTTTGGAGAAGTCAATCTGCACCTGGCAGCGCTCGGCAATCACTAGGGTGTTGCGCAGCGCTTGTGGCAGCCCCGCAAAGCGTCGTCCCATCTCTTGGGGTGAACAGAGCGCATAGTTGCTATTCAGCGGCAACCGCCCCTGCCGTCGCGCCTCCCCCAACGATTGATTATGCCGAATCGCGATCAGCGCATCGCGCAGCCGACTCCCTCGTCGCTCGGCATAGTGGACATTGTTCGTGGCCACCAGCCCCAGCCCATAGTGCTGGGCCATCCCAAGCAGCCCGGTGATCAGGGTTCGATCTGACGGCAAGCTGTGGTCCTGCACTTCGACGAAAAGTTGTGTTTTATCAAAGATCGCCAGCAGCTGCTCAGTTGCCGCCTCGGCCGCAACCCGATCCTCCCGTAGGAGGGGTGCGGCCAGCGGCCCCTGCCGGCAACCACTCAGCGCAATCAGCCCCTGGCTGTGCTGCGCCAATTGTTGCCAGGTGAGCGCTGGTTCCACTTTGCCTAGCCATTCATCCGGCATGGCCTCACACTGGGCCAACCGTGAAGCGGTGATCAGCTGACACAGATTGGCGTAGCCCTGCCCATTTTCCGCCAGCAACGTCAGATGCTGGCCATCCGCCAGCGTCACCTCCGCCCCGATCACCGCATGCAACCCCGCCGCCCGCGCCGCCACCCCAAAGCGCACCGCCCCGATCAAATTATCGTGATCCGTCAGCGCCAACCCCGCCAACCCCAGTTCCTTGGCCTTGGCCACCAGCGCTTCCGGCGACGACACCCCATCCAGCAACGAACAATTGCTATGACAATGCAACTCCGCATACTCCGCCATCAGAACGTCATCTCCATCCACGCTGCGCGGGCAAACTTCGTCCCCGTTGTGCGCTCTCTACGCACCGCACGCCCATCATCCCTCTGTGTTCTCTCTCCACTCTGTGCCCTCTGTGACAAAAAACCCCGCTTAATCATAGATCTTACTCAAATACCACGTTTCATCCAGCAGATCCTGATAGATCACACACAACACACCCTGCACGGTCGTCACGGCCAGATAGGCCCGCCACACCCGCCCCCCCTCTTCCCACCAATCCGTATCCACCACCCACTCCTGCTGCACCCGCTCCACCTGATACACCCGCCCCTGCCAACGAAAGCGCACCACCCGCCCCGCCCCATTCACCCCCACCTCAATCAACTCCCCCACCACCCACAACCTCGTCATACGCCCCAAACCATCCGTGTTTATCTGTGGCTAACTTACCTGCCTTGTTCGTGCTTCGTGCGTTTTTATATATTTTCGTGTGCCTTCGTGTGCCTTCGTGTCGGGAGCCCCTTGGGCGCGTGGATCACTGCGTAAAAGTAAACCGTCGCTCAGCCACCGGATGATCAGGCTCCACCCATTGCCCCTGATAGAAGATTGCCCCATAGCGCGCCTTGAGCTTTTCCACCAAACTTGCCCCCGGTGCCCGCCCGCCATTCATTTCCGGCAACAACGCCAGTTGTGCCATCGGTAATTCGCCCTGCTCCAATCCCACGATCTTCACCGCCGACAATTCCCCTGGCCAGTTAACCGCGCGCAGGCGTTGCGCAATCAACGCCTGCAACACGTCCGCTTGACTAACCGGATCGAGGCAGACCACCTCAACCTGCCGCTCATCCCCTTCCGTAAAGACCAGTTGCAGCCGCAGCCGCCGGCAGCCGGCCAACTGCGCCGCCATCGTCTGCAAGGAGGGCAGCAGCGCAGCCATCAGCGTCTGTAAGACCAGATCGATGAGCACCGTTGGCGGATCGATGCTAATGTGCAAGGGTTCAAAAAGGCTGCGCACGCTGTTGCGCACCGGGCGCGCATCCCGCCCCTGGGCCCACTGCTGCGCCACTTTCCCGGCCTTGCCAAATTGCTCAGCGACTGCCGGTGCGGGCAGCTTGGCAAACTCGCCCAATGTCGTGATCCCCAGCCATTTCAGCCGTTGGATGGTCGCCAGCGGTAAGGGCAGCAGGATGATCGGCAAAGGTGCGAGAAAGGCTCGCTCATCGCGCTTGTCAACCAACTTCAGATGGCCTGGCTGTGTGCGCATGGCCGCCGCTCGGCTGGTGAATTTGCCGTGATCCCACCCGATCGCCGGTTGCAAGGCTGCGCCAAGCGTAGCCCGCACCTCCTGTCCCAATGCCAGGGCTAATGGCCGCACCTCGGCCTGCGCGCGGCTAATCGCTTGTAGATCCACATACGCCGCCCCCCACCCCTGTTCCTCCACCGGTAGACCCCAGCCTGCCAACAGCGCTAACAAGGCGTCCTGTTCGGCCTGGCAGTCAGCCATTGCGACCAATTGCACCCGCAAATCCGGGCAGCGCATCAGTGCTTGCTGCGGCTTCATTGTTGGTTGCACACCACATTGCGCGGCCAGGGTGGAGACCGCGCAGATCGTCTCATCCGGCCCCAACAGGGCCAGTGGCTGCTCCGTGGTGGCCGGGTGGCGGCGTTGGTAGAGTTTGAGCAGAAAGTCAGGGATCTGGCAGCAAAGGACGCTCACTTACCACACCTCGCGTGCGCGCACGGTGCCATTGAAGATGACCTCAATCATTGCGCTGCGCTGTGCGCCCGCCCACTGGCTCTTCTGTAGCTGCACCACCGACCGGTAACCGACCAGCGTATCCCCGCGGTAGAGCCAGCGCTCACGCCGCAGTTCAAGCTGTAAGGCGGCATGCTGGCGCACCCGCCGGCTATCGCTCAGCCACCGTTTCCAGAGCGGTTCGGCTTCATCGATCCAGACGAGGGCACAGCCCGTACCGCGCAGTAAATTGTGCAATGGGTCAAGGGCCGCATGCAGGGCACGGCTGGCGCTTTGGCTGGTCAGTAGATCCGGTAGGCTATCCACTAGGATCAGCCGCACTTCGCCGGTCTGCACGAGGTCAAGCAGGAGTGGCACCGCTTGCTGTAGATCCGGGCGCACAATGTAGAGCGTCTCCAGCTTCACCCCACAGCGGGCGAGATAGTCGGGGTCACAGTTCTGATGCAGGTCCAGGATCAGCACCGCCCCTTGGGCTTGGGCGTTGACCAGCGCCTTATACGCCACGGTCAACTTGCCCGAGGTTGGTGGTCCACTGAGGATCGTCATCGCGCCCAGCGGCAGCCCTTGACAGCCGGTCAATTGATCTAAAGTGGAAAAACCCGAGGGGATCGCCGGTGGCACGGCGACAGCGAGTTCATTTGCCCTGCGCACGGCCTGCGCGCCATAGCGCTCCTGCAAGGCCGCCACCGTATTTTCCAGCTTGCGCCGTTTCTGGCTCGCCATAAAGACCCCGTAAGGTTGTGGCCGATGGTTGTTGCACGAGACAGGCAAGAGGCGGATATGAGGCAGGGGCAATCATACAGAACAAATGTTCTTTTGTCAAAATAATTCATCTTACAAAATAATCCGCAAAATGCCATTCTCTCTCTGGCTTGTTTGCATTTCTCTTGGATTACTTTGTGTACTTATCCGAGCTTTCACCAATCAAAAAGCGGTGAACCGGCAGCCACCGGTTCACCACTCATACCCACTGCTGAGTCCTGGCCCGCGGCCAAAGGTCCCCATGAATCCAACTTTTGCGCAAGCGCACCAGCACGCCGAGCAGCAGATCAATGTAGCCGGTGATCTAAATTACTACGGAGCGAACCCGGCGTAGCCCAGCCAGCCAGCCATACTTCACAACCTGCTTCAGCGCGACTACACCCTCAAACTAAAGTGTGCGCCGCGTACATTCGCATCCACCTCAGCCGCAAGTAAGCGCTGCACCTCGGCTAGGTCGCCCTGGCTGACCGCCTGGCAGAGCAGATCTCCTGGTTGTGAGCTGTTTTCTGGGTGTGCCTCTTCGGGTGTACCTTGTTGGATTGACACCGTATTCTTGCCTTAGGGCTCGTAAATTTTTAACTTCCCGAGTAGCATATTGTTTTGAACGACGAACCCTGATAGTTCGGGAAGTTATATTTCAACGAACCCTTACTATGCGGTTGTGATGAAATTGGTGGTACTCCGCTATCGAGCGTAGAAGCAGACCAGCTATTGCAAACAGATCGCACTGTACAATGCTGTGCCTGCCACGGAACTTGCTTCAAACTTCGCCTTTCGTTGTGCAGACCTCACTTTTTGTACTAACTGATCCATGATTAAGCAACGTTCATACATCTCCGCTTCGTGCGGCACGATGTGGTATATCCCTTCTAACAAAAACCGCAAGCTGTGTCGGCGCGCCGTAGACGGGGTGGACAGGCCCGACCGATTCAACGCAGGGTTGGTAACCGTGGGAGATCGCCACTTCTCTAACCCACTCTGTGAATTCCGCGCGCGACCACTCGAAACGGTGATCGGGGTGGCGGAAACCGAGAGGCCGACGCATAACCCAAAGTACGTTGTATTCGCGATTAGGGGTCGTAATGATGACGCAATCTGGGCGTACGAACTCGAACACAACCCGGACAAAAGCCTTGAGTTGTGGCGGTTCCAGGTGCTCTATGACTTCGATAGCCGATGCAACGTCATGACCAAGGAACGTCGAGTTGCGGTGCGTAACTAATCCATGTAACAATTCGACCTTCTTGTTCCAACCTGGTCCACTCGCTCGTGCTATCCTACCCCTCGCGCTGACCAGTGCATCGGCATCAAAATCCACCCCCGTGAGGCGTGTATATTGATCATCTGCTGCTAATTCGGACAGAAGCCATCCTTCACCACACCCAAAATCAATGACCGATTTGGGTACGATTTCTCGAATACGCTCAGCGACTGCATATGTACGCTCTCCCGCCAACGACTTAGGAAGTGGTGCTCTCAACGCAGCATTAGCGCCGGTGGATGAGATGCATGGGACGTAGACCCGATCTCGCATGATCGCCCATCGCATATCGGGTGTGGCGGACTCCAACCGTACAATGTCCACTCTTCTCGGCAATTCACGGACAAGTCTCTTGATGACTTCAGTTCCATCAGGCAGCCCTTCAACGGCCAGGTCGATGTCGCTCAGATGCCCGGCTGTTTGATTTCGCGCTCGAGAGCCAAACAGCCAAACAGCTTTGGCTCCAGTGTCATATAGGGCTGCTGCGGCTCGAATCACTGCATCTGTCCAAGTTTCTCCAATCTGTAGTTCTCTCATAGTTCGCACGCCTTTTCCGCTGCGTATGCACTCAGACATGGCGGTTGCTCGGCTGTAATCCGAATGCTCACGATGTTTATCGTCACATTCTCTGGTGATTCAGGATGGACAACTTCTGCCCAACGCCGGAACGGCGCTATCGCTGCTGGATTCAGAAGGCTTGCAACCCGACCAGCCAATCCTTCCGAATCCGTTGCCAAATCGGAGATGAGTTCAACCTTCAGCTCCGAGAATAGCGCCGTTTGACGGATACTTAGGATAGCCGATTGTGGTGGCAGGTAAAATTCGCCTCCTGTGAGTTCAAGCATTGTCAGCAATAGACCAGGAAACCGATGCTGCATTCCGAGTACCGCACACAGCGGCTCAAGATCAAGCAACCGCAATCCTTCCCGACACAGATAGTAGTTCCTCTTGGAGATTACGCCAGCACCAACGGCAATGGAACGAAAATGCAGTGCAGCCCCCGGTATACACGTCAGATTATCGCGCTCTTCTTTGTACTCAGGGTCAGTCTCGACATAGATTTTAAAGTCCCGTGTGCGATCAGGCCGAACAACCAGTCCAACAGATGCGCCGAACCTCGCGAAGGAGTACGGCTCAGTTGCATTGCTATTGACGGCTGCTTCGAATTGTGCGGCGAGCGCCTTGCCGTGACACCTTTCCACTATCGGTAGCAGTTCCGCTATCGCGCACCGAAGTCGTTTCTGGGGAGACAGTTCAGGATCGAACGGTTGTAACTCGATCCGCAGCGCGTATGGATCGGCTTCGGAAAACGACCACTCCAGGGGCATTGCACCGGGTTGGAGCCAGTTCCTTGTATACGCCGGATCGCTGGCAGGACGGGCGAACGTGCGCCGGAAGATCTCACCCAGATCCCATACGGACTCGGCTATGCCCAGCCGGGATGCAGCGGTAGTGACACGCTCGCCCAGGTCCACCGCAGCGGGTCGGTCACAACGTGTAGGCACAGAGTATTCCAACATCGCTCACCTTCCCCGGGTCAATCCGGCTAATATCCACATCGTTCACGGTTACAGTACGAGCTAGGTTCGCAGAGATATGAGTCATCTCTAGCTTCCACGGTGTAGGAGTGGGATCGCCTGGTTTGGGCGCTGCTACAGATATCGGTGTCGGAAGGGCGATCTCATAAAATGGCAGTCCGCCGGCACGATTGGGCTGCACGTTGAGTGTCAGCGCCTGTGCCGCTCCTGTAGGCGGCGTCAAAGTTAGAGTGACCGGGTCGCTCTGCTCATATGCGATTTCAGGCGCCGGTACCAGTGCAACCAATATCCGCGTGACCTTGATCGATCGGCCGCTAGTGAAGGCGGGGAAGCGGTCTGCGGTGATCGGCAAAGTAAGCACGTTGTTGCCGACCTGACCGTCCGGCATATGGGCGAACGCCTGCCACGCGTCTGGGAATTCGTAACGCCCGCTAAAGCCCCGCAATAGACCCGCCCGACCGCGTTCAACTTCCATGTCCTTGAGCGCGTTAACCAGCTTCTTCGTTGCTGCATCACGCAGCATCTCTCCGCCTTCGCGTGCGGTGTACCGGATGTGCAGGACAACGTCGGAGATCGTACGGTAGTCGAATGGACGGAATTCGGCCGGTAGTTCCAGTCGCCAGGAGCTGATGACGCCAGCACCTTCGAATGGCAGGTAACGTTCGTCGCGCAAATTGAGCTCAAACCCAGCCGGGTCGTCACGGCCGGTACTGGTGACCACCGAACGTATACCACCAGCGTTGAACTCAAAACGCTGATCTTCCGAGCCTGTCAGTGCATACTGGGGTGTGAGGCGCGGGTCCACGCGCGTGCGATTGGCAAGCAGGGTGAGCTTGCATGGCACCGACGTGTAGGGCCCGGTGACACAAGGGATGGTGATGGTGACTGCCTTGATGCGCCGCAGGTAATGGCCGGGATGATCTAGATCGAAAATCGCTTCCGGCAGATCGATGAAGCAAGCGCCTTTCTCATGCAGGGCAAGCAAGCCCTCTGGATGGAGGCTAGCAATTGAAACGTTCTTGGTGATCTCGTACTCCCGTGCGTTCTGGTCAAGATAGGCCACCTCCATCCGGCGTACATCGTGCAGCAACCGCTCCCCAGCGAGTAGCCCCTTGCGCAGGCTGTCCCAGTAACCGAAGCGAACGAAATCGGTATCAGGAACGGCCAGTTCGCGCCGGAATGCTCTTTCGGCGCGTCGAGCGGTGTCATAGGCGAGTTGATATGCCTGGAAATAGACAGCCGAAATCTGTCCGACCATCCAGTCATAGAGTTCCCTGTTCGTATATTTTGTGCGGAGGAACTCCTCTACCTTTTCGTTCTCTTCGATTTGCTTGAGGTGGTTGTCCCGCTCTTTGGTTGATAGCGCTTGGCGGATGCGTGCGGCGGCCAGGTCCTTGTCGATGCGGGCAATTTCGCGTGCCGCTAGATTCGCCTCCAGCTTCCAGTTGTGGGCACGCATAATGAATTCGGCCAAGCGAGACGCACGCGATCCACCGGTAATGGCCGCGTCTGCCAAAATTTGAAAGACACTCGCCGCCGCGTTCGCAGCGCCGGCGAGGTTCTGGCCTCCGAATGCAGCACCAACTCCAACTCCCCACGGTGCAGCTTCAGTACGGAACGATGGAACCATGCTGCCTAGTGCTGCGGCAGCTTGAGCGATACTGGCTGCCATACGCCAGTCCTTTGCGGTGCCTTCCTGATCAAGGGCATTGCTTTCCTGTGCAATCATCTTGACGCCATCTTTTTCCAAGGTGGCCGCCCCTGCAACCGCCTGAGCATCGACTGGGGCAGTGCCTTCGGCAGGAACTGTTGGCGACGCGCCCAGCAAACTTATGTAGTGTCGATAGCGCTCGGCTGCCAACTCGCGTGCAGCCTGCAGTGCCTTGATCTGGGCAGTGGCATCCTTGATCTGGTCTTCTTTTACCGCGGTCACTCGCTTGAGCAACGCAACTTCGTGGACTGTCTGGATGCGGGACAATTCCTCTGCGTCACGGCGCTCAAGTGCAGCGAGCAGCGCCGCCCCCAGCGCCTTTACGTCCTGACAGAGTTCCCCCGCTTTTTGCACCAGTATCTGAAAACGATACAGCGGTGCTGGCGCGGCGAGGTCGGCAATGGCCGTGCTCAGATCCACCCCCGCGGCTGCCGCCTTCACCAGCAGCATCGGGTCGATGGGAGGCTCGAACAGGGGGAGTGTGCGACGAATCCCTGCCAGATTCAAGCTGTTGCGAATCTTGAATAACCGATCCGCCACGGTATCCCAGTACTTCAGCAACTTGTCGTTGGGTGGTACGCAGAAGTAGAGCAAGTGGGGCACAGGCAGCGGCGGCGAATCCGGTAATGCAAGCACAGCATCCACACGGGGCGACGTCAGTACGACCTCGATATCCGTCAGTTTGTTGGTCAGCGCCGCAAACTGGGGAGCCAGGGTGTTGAACGTATGCGTCACGGGCGTGGCGCGGGGGGCGATGACCGGCGGGCGTGGGCCAAGGATCTCCGCCGCTAGGATGTACAGCTGTGTGGCCTCGTTGATCGACTCGATCGTGTCGCGCCGAAAGAGCTGATCGCCCCAGGCAATCAGGTTGTCGAGGTATTTCATCACCACCGTCTTCTGGAACGCTACGGTGCGCACTCTGGCCACGGCAAACGGGCGGAAGGGATTCGCCACCCACTCACTCAATTGCCGCGAGAGATCTTCGTCCGGCTGACCCTTTGCCAGGGCCTCGAGTAGCTTGTCGATACGCTGCTTCAGATAATCCTGCTGTTCGTAGAACGGCTTCGTTTGCCAGTATTTCGCCGGAACGGCGGCACTCGACACGTCAGTCGGATCAAAGATGGCGTGGAACCACTTCTGCGCCTCCTCGAAACGCTGGTTCTGCATCAACTTGCAGGCGATCAGAAGCGGGGCGTGGAAGAACAATTCCCAGTTGTAGCCAGCGTAGGCCCCATCGAAATCAAAGTCCACATCCTCCACAGGATACTTATCCTTCTTGCTCGGGTCGCCTATCTCGACAAGGTCTGTTGGTCCATAGCGTGTCTCGAATGTGCTAGCCTGCTGGAGCTGCGTCGAACGTCTCAACAGCCCATTAAGACCGGACAGATTCAATTCGCTGATCATGTAACAAACATAGGGGTGGTAATGCGTGCGGAATTCGTAGCGGCGCACAGCAACCGAGTGACCGCCCAGCAGGCCTGGCAGGAATATGCGGTCCGGGCGCAGGTAATCGCTGATGGTGACCATCTTGCGGTCGCCGATCGCGACAAATTCTTGCCCTTGGGTGCCCTTAATGGACTTCAGTTGGTCTTTGCGAGCCTGAGTAGCCAGCGCCAGTTTCCCAGTCGCCAGGGCGGGCACGATAGGCTTTGCAAGATCTTCGGCCACCGAGGCTATCGCATCTTCAGTGGTAGTCGTATACTCATAGCGAATGACCGGCACCGGATCCCACCGTTCGTCGATTGGACCGATAGGGTGGGGGATCAGGTCTGGCTGGTAGTAGATGTGATCTATAATATCGATGGCTTTGGGATCGATCCGTTCGGGGAACGTCCAGGCTGGGATCCATGCAGAGCCCTCCCTGGGCACGACGAAGAGGGTTTCAGCGTCATCATAGAAAAAGAACGGTAAGTGACCAGTTAGATATTGTTCCTGGTGGGGGGCAAGCAGTCTGAACGGTTCGTTGCCCGGAGTACGCCTTAAGGCGACTGCCGAATCGGTACCGGAAACACCCTTGGCCAGATGTAGGGTCCCATCGCTCACAAAGACCTCACCTACATTAAGGTACACGCGCCTCCTTCCCTCTCTGAAGACCATGCCCCATGCCTGCGTATTCGGAGGTGGAAAGACACCGACGTTGTACGGCCGGAAGACTGTGATGCGACCGTTGCACCCGCTAAACCGCCAGCCCTGGGTTTCAACAGCACCGCCAGGACTGACAATGGTTCCGTATTTATCCACTTGTGGGGAAACGCTTTCTGTGGACTCGTACCAGATTTGTAGTTCGGCCCCACCCGTGGTGGCGCGGAAAACATGGTGGCCACGCCCTTCGTCCTTCAGCGCGGGGTCTGGCCGGATACGTGATTTCAGGGTCGCTTCCACGGGTGTGGTCTTTTTTGTCCCCCAGCGGCCCTGTCGATACTCGCTCCAAGCAAGCTGAATCTCGAAGTACGGTTTGCCCTCAACGGGTTTGTCGCCGGTTGGTGGTTGTTCGACTTTGCGCGTGAACAATGGCCAGAAAAGGTAGAGCCGTCGATTCCATATGAGCGGCAAAATCTGCCCGCCCGGAATGTCCAGGTCGAGCCGCTGCCAAGGTGTCCACCGCGCCTGACCAACCCACTTGCGGTAGAAGTAAGTGGGCGGGTCGGCATGGGTGCGTGCGAACACATGATATTCATCAGGCGTCCCACCCTCCCCAGGCTGGTGGAAGACACCAGCAACTTCAAGCCGGGCCACCTCATCAAGCCGCGCCAAGTAGGTGATGTAGGCCTGTTCTGCCGACTCCGACGTGACATCCGACTGCAGCAGGGCGTTCTCCAGTTCACGGAAGAACGGCGACTTGTCGTCACGCAACTCGGGTTCTACCCAATTCTCCGGGTAGAGGAAGATTTTGCGGTTAGCTTCCCAGACTCGGTATTGCTTCATCCAAGCCCATTGCCGCCAATTCGATTCATCGGCAATCACGTCTGGCTCGAGGTTCATCAGGCAGCGCTGCACGAACAGTTGTGTTGAGCCGATGGCTTGTTTGAGGCGGGACGTCAGCACGACGGGATGGGTTTCCACGTCGATGAGCAGATGCGAGTACATTCCGTTCGTGTCAGTCCATGCTTCGCCCTGGGCGGCGTCTGGTCGAACGACGAGGTAGGCGACCAGCGCAGCCCTGCGTTTCTCGCGTAGCTTCTCCTCCAGCGGACGTATCGCATCCGGCCACTGATCTGCTGCGTACGACGCTTGCACAGCACGGCGTGCAGCAATCCCGGCATTGGAATCTGGCGCAGCCGCCACCCAGGCTTGTGCCTGGGCTGTGTTCGTGCCGAGGCGTTGGAGGCGTCGTCCTGTATCGCGCAGACGAGCGAGACCGTGTTCGTCAACCATGTCCTGTGGGAGCGTTAGTCCAATCGCTTTGGTGAGTGCAGTCAATTCTACCACTTCCCAACCTGTTAAGGTCGCAAGGCGGGTCGCAAGGGACTCAGCCGTCACGTCGGCGCGACGGGCCCCCAAAAAGAGAGTTTCTGCAGTCACTTCCCCACCAGGCAGCCCGGCGCCGATATGACCGAGATCGCAAAGCCTCAGCCAGGCGGCGAACCGCACCGGGTCAATCGGTTGCGCGTTCGCCGGCAGATCGGTGAACGCAAGCCACTTCGCTTGTATCGCTCCACCACCCCAGGGCACCTGGCGGGAAGGCACTGCAGCAGCGAGATCGCCGAGCCAGTCAATCACCCGGTCGGAGAGCTTCATCGCGCCGACCATTGCAGCGATCTTCATCATCCGAAGGGTGATTTCGAACGGTGCTGGGAATGCCGTCTCGGTCGGCGGGACGTCCGGATCGCTTGCAGCAAACGGTTCTTCCAGAAAAGCGTCGATAGCCTTCTTGCCGGCGCTCGTGGGGTGCGGCAAGTCACGCATGAGCAGTCGGTCGGCGAGGCGGTACTTCAGCCCGACCGCATCGGCCACCAGGCGCACGATCAGGCGCGTTCCGTCACTGGCGCGTTTGCGGCCAAGCACCTGCGCCAGGATCGTTACAAAGCCGTCTGCAGGTTGCGGCTGATCGAACAACGTGTTAGCGATCGCCGCCGTCACGAACTGGTTGTCGCCGGCCGGTACGAAGGCATCCGCGGCGGTCAGCAATGCGGCGGTCGCGGCCCGATACGCGGCATCGGGCGAAAGCGCATCGAGTGCCGCCTTGTCCAAGGCATTTATGGTGCCATCGAAAGACAGCCGTTGGGCTGCGGGATCGAACGAAATGCGAGACCGCAACGCCGGTGGAAACGTCAGCCCAACAGGCAGCGCGGCCAATGGAGCGGACACAGTGGGCCACGAATAAGCCCGCATGCGTGTCTGAGCGAAGGTTCGTGGCTGGGCGAAGAGGTCATCGACTGCATCCTTGTAATTTTGTGGCGCAAAGGCGGCCTTGAGGGTGTCGCGCTCGACAGTCCTGAGTGGTCCGATCAGGGTGAGTGTCTTCGCGACAGGATCATGCAAGAGGCGAGCGACGAAGGTCTGAGGCACAGCAAATCCCGGAGGGGCCGGGTCAAGCACTGTGGTGTAGTTTACGGTGCCACCAATTGCGGCAACGACCTCGTCGACCATTGCAGCAGGCCACTTGAGGGCGGCCAGTTCCCGCCTTAAGTGGTCACCCGCCGGATCCGGACGCGGCACCGTTGCATCTCGGATAACCTTGAGTTGCCGTCGGATCTCCGAGATCAGTTCTGCGGGGGCACCTAGTGATGGTGCAAGCGCTGCTGTCTCGGGCGCTCGATGGAACAGCAGATAGCCAACGTCCGCAATCTCCACCCCCGATTGCCGAACCTTCGCAACGAGATCGACGAAGCGCTGCGTGTCCGCGGTTGCGGCCGGGTCGAAGGGATTGATCCCGGCGAGCAATTTGAGCAAGAGAAGGTCCGGAACTGTGAGATCCAGGCATTGAGCTAGAAAGGCGTGTCGGTAAAGGGCTGAGAGATTTGCCAGGGTCAGGTTGTCATCGTTCGCAACCCCTGCAGCCTGAAGCGCGGCGAGATCGGCAGCGGAGATGCGCAGTGCCGCAAGAATCGGCGTCGTATGCTTCGACACCTTCGCTTCCACTGGATTTCCCACAACGATGGCTAGTTCATTGCCCGCATCCAGAGTGAACGCCGGATCGATTGGCGTCAGCACATCGGGGTTCAGGAAAAGGCGCCGGTAAAGCGGCTCTTGACCATTGGTCGGTATCAATGCCCAGAGCGCAACAAGTTCGTCCACATTGCGCCCAAAGGCAACTCGCAGCCGGGTGACGTGGGACAGCTTTAGGATCGCGGCATCGTCGATTCGGCTGCCGCAGAGCGCGATGAGCACGTGATCGAGATTCTCCGGCTCCCCGCCGATATTGCGCCACAGCCGCACGAAACGGGTCAACTTGTCGGCGATCACCTGGGTCAAATTGGTCAGTGTCAGCTTGGCCGTATCGCAGGTGGCCAATTCATTCGGGTCGGACGAAACGATACGCACCGTCAGGTTGGGATTGACGAATTCACAACCTAAAACGCGAACCAACTCGTCGTATTCCAGACCTGACCGGCGCAGGACTTGGCGCACCCACGTCAAGGACTCCAGCCACCCAAGCGGCTTGTCCACAAAGTCGTTCGCCACGGAGTCGAACACCCTGACGATGTTCCCGTTTTGCTGCAGGCCCCAGTACTCCCATGACTGGCGAGCGGGGTTCACCGTGCCGGTCACACACTGCCGTTCGGCATCGCTCAGCCCCAGGAATTCGGCAGCCGTTGCCACATCGTCAAGGGCCGCGGTCGATCCTCCAACGAACAACTCGCCCATCAGTTCGTGGCGCGGGCTGCCAAGATGTTCTAGAAACAAGCGCGTTTCTTCTGTCGGCAGGTCCAGCGGCAGAGACCACGGGAAGACTTCAGCGCGGAGAACAGCGTACGCAGCAGAGTTCACATGCTCTGGCACTGCCGCAAGGCTCGCCGCCGAAGCGCCTGTCTGCGGCCAGGCGCCGCTGACAGTGACCGAGGCTCCGTTCTTTGCGATCGAGTAGAGCACTGAACCGTCCGTGATCGACCAGCGGACGGATGGGATCCCAACGACCACATTGGCATTCGGGGTCAGCTCAATCTGCTTTGCGCCGAAGGCGGCATGAACCGCTGGCGAGATCGACTTTGCGTTGAGATCCGCTTCTGCCGCCGCTGGCAGATCGAACGGAGCGAACGGAGCAATGCGCCGATCGAGAATCTCGTTGACGAGATCGGTATATGGGAGCACCGTATTTGTATTCGCGCAGGTGAGTTCGATCTCACCCAAATCAGGTCGACGTTCAAAGAGAATTTCCCGTGCTGTTTTAAACCCCTTGCTTGGATCTCCAGGCACTTTGAGTTCGGTAGAGGCGCGATCACCAAGAAAGGCCATCAGATCTGCAAAGTAGGCAGCCGGGCTGTGGACCGAACGGCACTGCTCACAATCGCACAGATTGAAGGTGCCGAATAGCGTTTCTAGGTTCGGTATCTGCTTGACTGACGGCCCAGCCAAAACGCGTGGCACCAGTGTGTTGAACGAAGGGCTGTATTGGGTCATCAGATCGAGAGCAGCTACTGACACGCGTGCAGCTTTTTCGTAGATCAGCACCGCGTTCTGGGCGCTGATCGTGGTGCCGCTCAGCTTCTGCAGGAAGGCACCCTGTCCAAGCCGGGCAACCGCGAGCGAGGAGCTCAAACCGGCCGAACGAAGTACCTGCTGCTCGTCGTAGCTACGCGTCAAGTTGAACAACCGCTGCGTCTCCTCAAGGTGGCCGATCACGGCCTCCTTATCACCGATGCCCTCCAGCAGGGCCGGGTTATTGTCCAAATAGGGACGCACATGTCCGCGCCCCAACTCGAAGCCGGCAGCACCTGAAGTGACGTTCTTCCAGAATACTTTGACGTCGCCGAGCTGGTTGGCATCGGCTTGTGCTTTGTATGCCAGGACCTGTGTCGGCATCGTGTCGGCTATGATTCGCACGATTGTGGCTGCGTAGATCTGCGCCTTCTCAGCGTCCTTGCCAGGAATTGATGGCGGAACGCGGTCGGCCTCGGGGATACCGGGTGCGTTGATATATGCCAGCCAATCCTGCTCCGAAAAGGCCGCGAATTCGGTAACCGAGGTGAAGTTCCGTTCCCGCTGTTGTTCTAGCAATGTCTTCATCAGCGGAAGATGTCGGCCGGTGAGCGCCGTCAGTTGCAGCGTGAGCTGTGCATGTGGCACCATCTCCGTGAACTGTGGGTCTTCCGTGAGGGCGTCCCAAAGTTGTGTGGTCGGTCCGGTATGAGTCAGTATCTTCGCAACTAGGGCATCCACCTTGCCTTGGTCGGTAAGTGTGGACTTGAGGAGTGCACCAAGCCGGGGACGCCCAGCTGTTTCCTTGTCGGCCGCAGCGAAAGTCACGGCATGTTCGTCGAACTGTTGGCGAATCTCACTAATTTGGTCCGCCAGCTTGCCAGGCGCGATCTGATCGCGCACGGCTCCCACCAGAGCGCGTGAGCGCGTACCGGGCGATACAGCAAGCAATTCAGGCAGATTCGTCGGCAGTCCCTTGCGAATCAGCGCGTAGAACACCTCGGGATTGCCATTCACCTCAGCCGCCATTTTGTGGGCAGCGATGAACGTCGCGACGCGACTTGGCTCCTGGGCGAGCTTGCCTGCAAGCAGCGATACATCCTGGTGCTTCTCATCCTCGACCAGATCGGCCACGCGCAAGTCGCCCAGATAGGGCTTCAGTTCCTGTGCAAGCTGCTCATACTCAGACCACTGCTTAGTCGCGCCACCGTCCACCTTCAGTCGAAACTTGATAACGCTCTGAGCCGCAAACTCAGTTGGTGACTCGATAAGCAGTTTTTCCTCTTGGCCTTCCTCTGAAGCAGCTTCATAGACGCGCACGAACACATCGGGTGGACGATTGTTGAGAACCCGGGCAAGAGCCTCGTTCTGGTTTGGGTTGTAGTAGATCTCGAAGTTGCCGTTTTCATCGGTCTTCTTCACGCCGAGCTCGATCTCCGTGCGCAGTTCGCGATGGAATGCACGCACCGTCAGGCCGGGAATCGGCAATCCTCGGCGGTAGAGCACCTGTCCCCGTACCAGGTACTGAAACTCAGGTTCTGTGCCTTCGGTTAGTTTTGGCTTAACCTTGAGCGTATTTCCCGCCACCTCTGCAAAGCTGGCAAAGCGCGGATCCACCGTCAACCGGCCGTCTGGCGTGAGTTCAAACTGGAAATCCGGCACGATTGCGCCGGTTTGGAAGCTGTAGCCGGCCCCTGGAATCAGGGTCAGTTCGTGGGTGCGGTCGCGGGCTAGTGAAGTGCTGACGCCCAGCAACAACGGCAGCAGATCCTGGGAAAGGGCTCGGCCATCAATGGTAATGGGGTAGCCGTGGATGGTCAGCGTGCCCTCTTGGAACATGGCAAAGCGCGCATAGGCTTCATTGAATGTCACCTGCCCATCCAACTCGACATTGAAGTCGAAGTTCGCCTTGATCCCCCCTGCCGACAGGACACTGTACGCTGTCGCCGGCGCCAACACCAACTCGTGGACGTGAAACCGTGACAGATCAGCCACCCCTTCGAGGGTTGGCTTGAGGTCGTGGGAAAGCGCAGTGCCGTCGATCTTGATCGGGTAGCCCTTGACCTGCAGGGTGGATGTGCCGCGGCCGCCGAGGAACGCTTCGTAGGCGTCGTCATAGGCGACCAGTCCATCCGGCGTGACGGTAAAACGAAACGAGGCGGGCATGCCAAATTGCTGAAAGCCATACTCGCCAGGCTCCAGACTGAGGGTGGGCGCACCGGTGAGCTCGTTCCAATCGAGCCAATCGAGGTTCGATTCAGGAATCTTAAACATTGTCCCCGTCAGGTTGCTGGTGTCGATACGTATGTCGACCATGATGTCACCTTCCTTGAAAAATCAATTAGATACAAGTTCTAGTTTGTAACTGCCACCAGCTGGATCATTTTCACTGCCAACTGTCATTAGATAAGTTCCTCCCGTCGCAAGCATTTATATTCCCGGTTCGAGGCCCAGCATCGTATCAAATACGGCGATTATCATTTGCGTTATCTTGGTGCAGTGGTATGGCTTACTGGCCGATGAGACGACTTTGTTCCCCTTTCCATTGCCGAATTCAATCTTTGAGCAACTGGCACCAAAGGTTATTAATCTGTTGCTGAATGACAGTCGAGAGAAGTATCAGCCAATGTGCCGTTAGCTGGGGTATTCGATGATGACCGACAGAACGTGATCTTTATTGTCGATTGGAATAGCCGTAATTGTAAAGGCATCAAGGCATCGTCTCGCTGTAGAATTCATTCATCATCTCTCTTCGTCCAGGATGTAGTTCGTTCTGATGTTCGTCATACATCCACAACGCAGCAAACATCAAACCTAAGCCACCGAGAGTCGGACCAATCACTCTTCCAATAAATAGATATTCGCCAAGTTTTTTTGCTGCCTCTTCATGCGTATCCGCTGTCCCGACAGTTACGAGCAAACCCGCCGATTCTTCCACCGCGCCTGCTGCTCTACTTAAGCGCCCAGTGCCTGGTTTCGGTACTCCGGAAGACTCTGGAGCGTTAGGTGCTTCCGTAACAGGCTCAACTGGTGAAGTTCCCTCCGAGCCTGGTTTCGGTGCTCTGGAAGAGTCTGGAGCATTAGGTGCTTCCGTAACAGGCTCAACTGGTGAAGTTCCCTCTGAGATGGGCGGTGTGAGATTTGGGAGAAATCTTGCTATGCGCTCTGGCAAAGGCGATCCTACAACTCTTGAAGTGCCTTTAGGAATAGTTGAGAGCTTGCCATCTTCAAATATGTGTATGTTCACTTTGGTATTTTGACCACTTGCAACATTAGCAATAATTGCTCTCAATTCTGCTGAGGTATGAAAGTCACCTCCAATGTCCACTCCAACTGTGCTAATATGAATATCAGTGATACCATGCTTGCCTTCTAGTGCCTCCTGAAGAACTACCGAGGATGGTAATCCTTTGAAACCTTCAGGCAATCCTTCTGTTCCCCTAACAAGGTCAAAGGTTGGGGGAACATCTTCGCCAGATATTGGGCCTTTAGCACCCGGAATTGGGTGTGTTGCGCCTGGAATCTCACTCATTTTAATTGCGTGTTTCCCCACGTTTTTTCGAGCTTCACTTAAGTACTGATCAACTGATGGGAGACGACCATAACCTGGAAATTCCCTTGTGTCTGTACCTAGAGCGAGGACTCTTCCAGCGCTTGAATCTGGCCTCGCAGGAATCTGTGAAGGAGCTTTTGATTGCTTTCCCAATGGGTCATTGTAGCTAATCGGGTTGCCTCTAACATATTCGTACAAATTCAACCCATCGACTAATCCTGCCGGATCACAATTCGTCCATCTCCCCAACCACGGCGCATAATATCGAGCCCCGTGATAACCGAACCCCGTCTCCTCATCCCGTTCCTTGCCCGTATAGCGGTAGCGCTTCAGGCTCACCTCGGCGGCGCTGCGGCCGGCCTGGAAGGCAGTGGTGCCGTAGGGGTGGTATTCCTCGTAGGAGATCAGCCCGCCATTCTGGTCTAGTTCCACGCTGGCCGAGCCAAGATGGTTGTCAAGTTGGTAGCGGATCAGTTGCTTGGCGCTGCCATCGTCCACCTCATTGCGCGTCTCCACCAGGGCGATCCGTTGCTTGTCGTCCATGATGTGCAGCGTCTCGCGTACCAGTCCGGCATCTGTCCCGCTGAGCTTGCGGTACACCTCAAAACCGCCCAGATACAGGCGCTCCTCGACCGGCGTGCCGAGTTGGTTCTCGATCACCTTGCGCACGCGCTGGCCCGCGGTGTCGTAGACGTAGTAGGCGGTGCCGCCACCCTGGAGGTCGACCTGCGCTAACTGGTCGGCAAAATCCCACGCCATCCGCATGGTGTTGATGGCCGTCATACAGCCTTGTACGTCGTTGCCCTGGCTATCAGCGTAGGTGTAAATTTCGACGTGGTTGCCTACTGCATTGTTGCCCACCGTGGTTTTGGTCAGGCGATTGCTCCGCTGCGCCGGCCCGATCAGGCTGGGGGCGTCGTATTCGTAAGTGCGGGTCCAGCTACCGCCATTGGCGCTGTGGCGCACATGATCGAAGTTGCCGACGGCGTCGTAGACGTAGGTCTCGGTGTAGATGCGCATGGCATGCAAATCGTTGGGATGGGCGGCAAAGTTCGCCAGACCGGCGAAGTCAAAATCACGCCGCTTCGGCGGGTTGAAGTCGTGGGCGGTCTGCCCAATGTGCTCGCGACCCTGCGCTTCGATCAGGCGGTAGATGGCGTCGTAGGTGTAGGCGCAGACCGGTGCGACCAGATGGCCGTTCTGAATGGTTTTCAGAGCTGCGTCTTCGATACGCGTGATGTTGCCGACCGGGTCGTAGGTGTAGTGCAGATCTTGCACAATGGCTGGATCGACAAAGAGTTGTGAGATTGTGCCATTCAGCCCGGCCGGGCGCGTCGTCTGCAGGCGGTGCAGGCGCAAGGTGAGCGGGTCATAGGCATAGGTGGTAGTGATCCCCTGTCGATCTGCCGCTGCGCCACTGCCATAGGCGATAAGGAGGCGCTGGCCCTTGGCGTCGTAGTCGATGTTTTTGACAAATGGGGTCCATAGCGGCTGGTCGTTACCATCGCGTGTAGCGCGCAGATTCACGTCGACCTTGTCGAGCAGGTTGGCTTCATTGAAGGTAGGCCGATAGACGCTGCGATCCGGCGTCATGACCGTGCGCGGGCGGTTGAGGGCATCATAGTCGGTACGGCTCGGATAGTCTTCGTCATTGACGGCAGGCGCTGCCAGCCAGTTGACCTGATTCTTGTAGTCCAGCAACAAGCGGCGCGTGCTGCTCAGCAAGTTGCCTTTGAAGTCATACTCTTCGCTAGTCACGCTGCCGGCGCCGTCGTACACCTTCCAGACCCGGCCCAGGTGGTTGGTTACTTTGGGATCGCCAGGCTTGCTCTCCCCATACTCAGTCTTCTGCGCCTGGAATTCGGGTGCGCCATCCGCGCTGACAAAGAGGCCGAGTGGGCGGCGCAGCTGGTCATAGCTCATGCGCCGGATAAAGCGACGGCTGTCCCAGGCCCGAATCGGCTTGCCGCTGACATCATTGAGCATCCAGCGCTCGCCCGCTTCCATACTGGCCTGGTGAACGCGGTTGCCCAGCATGTCGTAAGCGTACTGCATCACAATCCGCCCACGGGCATCGGTCACCGATCTCTGGTTGCCCTCGATGTCCAATTCCACCCGCGTTTCATATAGACCCGCCGCACCATTACCATTGTCGGCAATCGTCAGGAAAGGGCGACCCAGGGCGTCAAAGTGGGCGATGGTTGGCGTGTTAGCATGGTCCACCGCTTTGGTTGCCGCCACAGTTTCATGCGCCCGATCGTCGGCGTTGGGATAGCGCACGGCAAATTCGGCGGCATAGGCGGGATCCGTACGCAATTCGTGCCAGGTAGGCTGATATTCGCCAACAGGTAGACGTGGGGTCTTGTCCGGGTTGAGGAAGAAGCCCTTTACATCGTCATCTGCACTGGGAATGGTGGTGACGGTATCGTTGACATCGGAGGTGGTCTGCTGCCAGGGGTCGAAGACAACCTTCTCCCAGGTGTGGTTGGGGTGCAGGGTGGCGACCACGCGCCCGACCGGGTCGTAGAAAAGCCAAGGGCTGACGCCGATGCGCACGTCGTGGTCGAGCTTGTGGGTATCGCTGAAAAAGGGTTCAAACTGGCGGACCGGCTTGCCCTTGTTGTTGAAGAGGGTCCAACCGCTGCCCACCCAACGCGGGCTGACCTCGCCGTCGCTCATCACCGGCTGACCGTTGTCCCCCACCACAACAATCGTGCCATCAGGGTGGCGCTGCGGCACAGGCCCCGGCTCAGCCTGCACCTTCTGCTGGAGCACGCGGCCAAAGCCGTCGGAGTAGGAAAGGCTCACCTGTATCTTGGTCTGCTGATCCGCCTGGAGGTCGCGCACATGAGTCTCACGGGCAAGCGTGGCGGCAACAGCGGGTGGCTTCTTCGCCGGATCAGGCTCACGCCAGTAGGCCGTCAGGTCGTAGACGACGCGGGTGGTGGCGTCGGCGAGCAGCGTCGTCGCCATTGGCCCCTTGGGATTCGCCAGGAACTGGTCGATCTCGTCTTGGGTGAGGTCAGCGCGGAATGTGGCGTTCAACTGATCGCCATGCCTGGGGTTCTCTTCCGGCTTCCCCATCACCGCGCTGCCGACAACCATCCCCAAGGCGTCGAAGGCTACTTCGGAGCAGTTGCGGTTGGGGTCCATGACCAGCGCCGGCTGCAGGACGCGATAATCATTGCGCCGTTTCTCAGGCAACTGAGTGCCGTCCGGGAGAACCCAAGCTCTCTCACCAATCGTAACCCGGTTGCCCAGCACGTCCATGGTTTCGTGAACCAAGAGATCGTACGTGTCGTAGGCGACGAAGCTCTCGGTGCTGACTGTATTCGTGTGGAACGGGTCGCGGTAGCGGTGCGGCAGGAAGAAGTGTTGCCGCGCGTAGGCCATCTCCTGGGCAGCGGTGTCGTCAATGGGCGAAAAGAAGACACGTCCAGAAGGTATCCACCAGTTCGTGTCATCCTCGGTGTGGACGTAGCGGCCTTCATTCGCAAGCATGGCGTCCGTGGCGCGAAGCCCGTAGACCTCCGAGACCAGTCCCGGCGTGAAAGCAAGCTTGTAGCTCTCGAAGGGCAGCGCCAGTGACTGCAGCTCGCCGAGCGGTAAAGACCCACTCAGGTTGTTGCGGCGGTAGTAGGTGCGCACATGCTCGATCAGGCGCTTCTCGATCCGCCTGGGGGTGAGGTCCTGCTCATAGTCGATGGGAATAGCAGTCGCGCCCGTGTCACGGATTTCGTCGAGCGTGAAGCGGGCGCGACCTTTAGGGCGAAAGTACTTTTCAAGAGCTGTGGGATAGTCGGCTTGCCATTCAATGACGCCGGTCAGCTCGTAGGTGCGCGACTCGCATGGGAGTGGAGTGCGGTAGTCATTATCCTGGTCAATTGCAGCGTTGTCCGTGTCGTGGTCCTTCGTGACGCGATTTTCGGTATAGGTGATCAGAATCTGCACCTGCCTGGCCTGGTCTGCAGGGGACAAACTCAGGTCGGGCTGGCGTCGCCCATAGCCAATGGCGGCGGACTTGAGGACATTGCCGAACTTGTCCACCTCCAGCGTCAGGGCATGTTGAATCCGCGGATCCGTAGCGTTGCGCTCATAGTGATAAGTGAGCACCTCGTTGGGGTGGGTAAAAAAGACGGCGTGGCGGTTGTCACCTTGTGGTTGCAGGTGACGAATGGCAAAGTTCTGCTCAGCGACGGTGTAGGGCTGTCCAAAGGGGTAAGCCCCTGTTTGCCCAACGCCATCCAGCGCATAGACCTCCTGGCGCAACATTGCACCTTTGAGGGCGCGGCAAGCTTCGCGTTCCTCTGCCAGGGTCAGGCTGGCAGGCAAGAGTGTATCCGGCAGAAGTAACGACTTAAACGCCGGATCGTTCAGACCTGGCTCACGGTAATAGTCGTTCTCAAATTGCCGCGAAATGTGTTCTCGGTCTAGATAAATGCCAGTGTGGAACCAAGTGCGTGTCAGAACCGGTGGCACATAGGAGGCCGCATCCAGATTGGTGGCTGCCGAACTCTGCTGGCCAGGCGCAACCGTGCCAATCTCCTCAGTGTCCCACTGCTCCACCATGCCAAAGCCGCGGAACTCGCGCTCTTCACCATCGAAATAGCCGTGGTGATAGGCGTAGCGGGTGACAAAGCGGTTGCCGCTGACGCGGTCGTAGCTCTCGACGCGTTCGACCACATGCACCGGGAAGGGTAACCGGGTGATCCACGGCTTGCCCGCAACTTTGTCCGCCAGATAGAAGCGGGTCGAGGGTGCGTACTGCACAACCGTCTCCGCGCCCAGGTTATTCACGGTCTTGACCAGCAGGTGCGGCTTCTCTTCCCCCATCAGTTTGACGTAGTGCATGGGGCGGCGCACCGCGCCCGGCAGCGGCGATGACCAGACCAGACAGGCCGTGCCGTCAGCCAACAGGTCCACCGCCTGCACCGCGGCCAGATTGTCGATGGCGGGGAAGGGAATCGTCTGCGCCGCCGACCAACGGTTGCCCGATTGGTTGAAGTAGATGCGCACCCCTTTGCCGTGCAAATAGATGATATCGGTTGTACCGGAGCCATCAATGTCAGCCAGGCGGATGCGCTGCTGGTTGAATTGATCAAACATATCGAAGCAGGGCGCGTTGTCCATGGTCACCTTGGCGCCAAAGCGGCCATAGCCCAGGTTGGGCCAATAGCAGACCTCGCCGTTGCGGATGCGCACCAGGTCGGTCAAGCCGTCGCCGGAGAGGTCCGCCAGGTAGATCGCTTGTTCACCGTCGGCAAAGACCAAACGGGGACCTTTTTCTTCATCGAGCGTCTGCTGGACACGCTGCGCCGGGCCGAAACCGGCCTCGCCCAGTGAAGGGTGCCAGACAAAGGCTTGATCCTCTGTGATGAGTACATCGGCGTGGCCATCACCATCCAGATCGACAAACTTCAGATTCGGGTCGCGGGTATCACGATTGAGCCGCGCCGTAAAGGGGCGGAACGCGTTCCAGCCTTCGGCCAGATCATGTTCATAGAAGCCGGGCAGCGGACCATCCATCACCACCAAATCGGGCTGACCGTCGCCGGCCAGATCCATCAACTGCGCGCCGTTGCCCAGCGCCAGGTTGGGCTTCAACGCCACCAACTCGACGGGGGCAAACTTGGCCTCCAGATGGGATTTACCGTTGGCGCCGTGGCTGTTGATTGGGCTGAGATTGCGTTTGTAAAACCAGGCGCCGCCCTGCTCGGTCAGAATGCCGGGGATACCTTCACCGTGTAGGTCGGTCCACTGGTAGGCTGCACCATCCAACCCGACCGGCAGATTCTCCAGGCTGGCAGCGTCCACAGAATAGACTTTGGTCTGCAACTGCGCTTCGCTATAGGTGAATTCAAGCGGTGGCAGCGACTTGCTGATGTAACTGTCATCGTTGCGTTTGTAGCCGGTCTGCGTCACCGAAAGCAGCTTGGAGTAAACAGGATTGGCGGCGGCTTGCGGCTCGACCTCATAGCCATAGGTGAAGTCGGTCGAACGCACCAGGCCATCATAACCCGCCTCACCCGTGGGAAGATTTGGGATGTGATGAAACATCAGCACCCGCTGGCAGAGGCGATAGGTGCGCACCTCGAAGCCGGCGCGATAGGATGAGAAGGGGTCGGGGCGAGGGGACCACGGCTGTCCCGCGGCTGCTGACGCTCGAACCAAGCGATGCTGTTCAGCCTCCGGTCGGTCGGGATCCAGAGCCACCTCTTCGATATGCGCTTCGTCATAGTCGAAGACCACTTCGAACATCCACTCTGCCGTCGCCAAATCCGGTTGGACGAGGCGTGAAACGCGGTTCCCGTACTTGATGCGCTTCAGGTAGCGGTTGGCCGTACGCACCCGATTGCGCTCATTGGCCTGGGCAAGATCGACCTTATCGTCGTTCTCTTCTACATAGTCGTAGACGATGGCGTTGCCCTTATCGTCGTAGCTCTCGCAGATGAGCCAACTGAAGATGCGGGTTGGCGTTGTTGCTGCTGGTGTGGCAAGGTTAACTTCGGCCGGGTCGAAGATACGTGATTTATTGTCTTTGCCATACAGGGTGGTGATGTTGTCCTTACTGATCGAGCGCCAATGAATTTCGCCGGTTGTTGTACTAGTCCAGCGCTCGATGCGGGCAAACAACCCCTCGATCCGCGGGCAATAACGACGGACTAGATATCCGTCCCGCTCATCTTCGTGAATGACAAGACGCTCTTTGTTATCGCGCACCCAGAACTCGTTAGGATTCTGATGATACCCCACATGGCTGGTGACCCAAGAACCATCAGGATCCTCTCGATAGACTGGCACCAAATCCTCGGCACCAGATAAGATGAAGACATCGGACTCCTCAGCGTCGCGGTACTGCGGCAGACCCTTGTCCGTCTTACGCGTAATGGCCGGCAGCGAGAGATTCCAGCCCAAGCCAAAGGGACCATTCCCCGCGCCCGAGTCGTAGGAAAGGGCAAGTTGCGGCCCAAAACCCGACCGGCCGGGGCTGGTGGCAATCGGCACCGTCATCGAGCCAGTGCCGGTCACCGGGTTGGCGGCAAACTTCTCACCCATGCCACGGACGGCACCGCCACCTTTGGGTAGAGAGAGACTAGGTGGCTGTAACGCCCCTGTCTGCTCTTGGGGTTGATCACGCTTAGCGTTTTGACCACTGCCCCCGTTGTCGGTTTGGGAACTGCGATTCGCAAACATGGACACCTCCATAGCAAGGCCGCAACCAAGTCAATGCCGCAACGCACCATGTTATCATTCAGGCGAATAAGCTAGTCGGACAAACATCATACCTGGATGATCAATCACAGGAAAGCACAAAAGTATCGAAGTAAAAAATGGAGAAAAACCCGCAACAGGAGAGGTGTTACCACTTCCACAAGTCTGATGTTGGGGGACGAGCAAACCAGCTTTAAAAAGTGAAATTTGGAAAACAGAAGGGATAAAGTATGTGAATTTTACTTTATAATTCATAGTTTGTCAATAGGTTTTTTTAGAATTTTTCACTCAATTGCTAATTGCGCCTATCTGCTCAGTTTTATTTGTGCCATAGCTTGTATATTTTCTATCCCACTATTATGCTTACGCCAATTTCAACGAAAGTTTATATGATTAAGACAAAACTACGTATCCCGACAAACGCCACTGTTGTTGTTACCGATAGAAAAAGCTTTACCTTTGCCGTCCCTGCTTCTGTGCCTTGGCCGGTATCAGACATCCATTAGGCCAACACCTATACTTTCCAGTACACCAAAGCCGGGCCGTCAATTGGGCCAATTTACGTGCCGGCCGACTTGAATGCCATGATCCGCTCATCACGCTGCTTGCCAAAACCGACTAACTGCTTGATGCAAGCAATCACTCTCAACGCGCCCAATAAAAAATCCGGCCCGCTTGTAGCCGGTTGCCTCTTAGGCACAAGGCAGTAAAACCGCACTGCAAACGTTCCGGATAAGCTAGTAATAGCACAGGAAATGCTAAGAGCAAGTACGATTTTTGTGCAGGTGCCTCCTACGATAGATCCTGCGGCAAATTCAATTTTGTCATGCAATGAGCCGAAACCGCAGCCGGCTTCAGCAAGACTTTGTCTGGCAGATGTATAATGAATTCTGTACTACCACTCACCACCCCCACCTTATCAATCAACGGTAATCAATGTCCCTACAACAATCCAAAATCACCTACCAGTCAAGCGTTACGAATTACGCCAATACCTGCGTATTATTCCCCCCCGCTATCGTCGTTATCCCCCCAGCAATCGACCCCATTAGCACGCTGGCTACCAAGCGATAGTTGCCTGGGTTACCGCCCAACACCAACCCCGTCGCCGGCGCCGCGCTCCGCAACAACATATTCACCCCATCAAACGCCGTAATCCCATCCGGATCAAAGGTATAGACCACTGCCGCCAGTGCATTTGCATACACCCCCACATTGAAATAGCGCGTAGCACTACCCGCCATCAGCGTATTGTTATAGTAGATCCCATACGCCTGGCTATTGCCCACCACCAGCAAGGTATGCGCGCCCCCGCGGAAGGTGCTATCCACAATGTCCCAATCGGGTGTACCCCCCCAATTAATCCCCAAGCGGTTGACCCCCGCCCCATTGCTAACGCAGGTGGCGTGTACATTCGTCATCCGTCCGCTGGTGACGCCGCTTAACCCAATCCCCGTATTCTGTGACTCGATCTGGATTGAATCAAGCAATAGACCGCTGATCCCTGTCCCCCCAACCAGCGAGATACCGGCATTGGTCGACACGATCTTCAAATTGCGCAGCTGCGTGTTGTTGGCCCCCTGCCGAATCACAATCCCGCTCAACGCATCCACCTGCAACAAACTCACCGAGACATCCGCCGAGTTCAAAACAATGTCCAGCGCCCCATTGGGGATCGTCAACTTGGGCATCCCCACCCCTACAATCGACGTGTAGATCGGCAGCGCCACATTCCCCGCCGCACCGTCAACCACATCATTCGCCACCACAATCTGCCACGGGGTCGCCGCGGTCGGTGTCCCCTGCGCATTAATCGCCGCCACCGCCGCCGACACATCCACCAAATAATCGTTGATCTCCCCATCCGCCCCCGCCACTTCCAACACGCGGGCAACGTTAATGGTTTGTGTATCGGTCCCCGTGTTGCCATTCGTGTCGGTCACCGTCAGGCTAATATCATACAGCCCGGGTGCCGAGAAAGTCACCGCACTGGTCAGCGCCGTGGGCGCAGCAAAGGTCGCCGTCCCACTGGTCCCCGCCCGCGGCGTCCCACTCCACGCCAACGTCATCGTTGTGGCCATATCCGTGCTACTGCTGCCCACCGCGCTATAGGTGGCCCGTAGCCCCATCTTGCTCGTGCGCGTGATCTGCGCCACCGGCAATGGATCCGGCAGATTCAGCAACATGGTCACAATCGCATCCAACAGCGCTTGCGTTGTCACTTCATCCCCCGGTGCACCCAACAACCCGCCATTATCCAGCGCCGCCTCATCAGTCGCCGTCTGTGCCGGCACGATGATCGGCACCCCACCGGGCGGCGTAATCGTCAGCTCACCCGTCACCCCATCATAGGCCACCGCATAGCCCACCAGCGGGTTACCCGTGGTCCCATTCCCCGTAATCGTGGTGCCATCCGCCACCACCGGCAGCAACAACGCCGCCGGAATGCTAAAGCTGCTGCCATTGGACAGCGTGATCACAATACTTTCGGTGAGCGGGTCATACACCCCGCTCACCGCATGCACATCCGCCCCCGGCACCAACGCCGCCAATACATCGCTCAACTTCGTACACCGGTTAAACGGTAAATTGATCCCCGCAATCGGCTTATCCACCACAATACATGATGCTTTCACTGGGTCTACTCCCTTTACTCACACACACCGCAAGTACTCGCCGCGGTTGCGCCGCGGCCAATCGCCGCCGCGCAACAGATTGCCCCCGTTGGGGCCACCGCCAACGGTTGCCACGCCGGATCAAAATAATAAACTGTAGTCGCCTTTGCCCCTTTGGGCAACGCCGCCACTTGCCAGCCGCTAACGCTGCCATTCAGACAGATCGCCAGCGGCACCCCCACCAAACACGCCGCCGGCTGCGCCCGCCCCAGGGCCAACGCCGCCGCCAATTGCGTTGCATTATGTTTCCCTAGCATGATCTCACTTTCCATTCCCATTTAACGAAATAGCCTGATACATCTTCCCAATAAAAATCATCACCAACACTGCGTCTCCGTTGGTATTGGTGTCTCCGTTTCCGTTGGGATCGGCGTCGGCGTCACTGAGCTTGTCGCACTGGGCATCGACGTCTCCGTTTCGGTTTCGGTTGGGATCGGCGTCTGCGTTGGGATCGGCGTCTCCTCCGCCATCCGCGTCTCCTCAATCCGCGTCTCTTCCGCTATCCCAGTCTCTTCCGCTATCCCAGTCTCCTCCGCTATCCCAGTCTCCTCCGCTATCCGCGTCTCTTCCGCCTCTTCCTCTTCTTCATCTTCCTGCGTCTTCGTCGGCTTCACCGTCGGCAACGGTGACTCAGGCACCGGCACCGCCGTCACGATCGGCGATTGCCTAGCTGTTTCCTGGGAAACCGGCGCATCAACCAACTGGGCAATCAGCCCCGCCCGCGCCCCGCCCGGCAACTCATTGATCGCCCTACTCAACTCAGCCGGGCTTTGCGCCTGGGCCGTCGCCGCCCCCACAATCGCCCACAACGCCAAAGCATTCACCAGCAGCACCGCCGCCACCGCGCCGGCCAACACCCGCATCACATTCTTCTGCCCCCCCACCATCTGCTGCCGCAATTGCTCAAGCCCTTCGGTCAACCGCTGAATCGCCGCCACAATCGGCTGGATCAGCTTGTCCACATACCCCGCCCCTACAAACAGCGCCAACGTCCCATCCCGCGGATTCACCCGCTCATACGCCTTGCGATAGTCCCCGCCATACTCAGCGACATTGCTATAGAAATAAGCCGCCGTCCGCAACGCATCCGCATCCAGTGTCTCATTCGTGTTGGCCACCACCAGCGGCACCCCCCGGTCCGCCAGATATTGCGCCGTCTGCGCACTGTCACACGCATTCAAAAAGACCAGCTCGCAATTCACCTGTTTGGCAATCTGCCCCAGCTGCTCCTTGCTCAGCACATCATTACTGATCGCAATCCCCGCCGCACTCCCATGCGCCGCCAGGTGGATCACATCAAACTTATCCCGGCTCGTGGCGCGGATAATCCGCTCCTGCGTCACCACCCCCCGCAACGGCGTCACCGCGAAGTACACCCCGCTGATCAACTCCATTTCCGCATCCGCCGCCAACCCCACATCCGGCGCAATCAACAACACTCGCAACATCTAGACCTACACTTCCATGCAACAGACAAGATGACAGGAAGGACAAGATGACCTGATGACCGCCGCGGTCTCGCCGCGGCGGTCATCAGGTCATCTTGTCCTTCCTGTCACCCCCGCCCCCTGCCGATCGCCGCCAACCCATCCTCCGCCGCAATACTCGCCACCAGCGCCCCCACAATCACCTGGATCGCATCCACCAGCTTGGCCGCATCAATATCACTCCCCGCATACAGCCCCGCCACCGACAACAACCCAATCAAGCTCACCCAAAACTTCCG
>JALHQH010000031.1:5244-131423 GCA_022842065.1 Caldilineaceae bacterium | reverse complement strand
CAGCTCCCGGACCGGGAGCTGCGGGAACCCTCTGGGTGCCCTCCTGCGCATCTAAAACTCGCCCCCAAAGTGAGATGCTCCCTTTTGAGCAGGGTGCATCCCAATTTTGGGGCAAACGTCCCCGGCACAGGCGAGGAAATGGTACGCAAACGAACTAATTTTTCGCCTGTGCCGGGGACGTAGTGCGACTCACCCCTTTTCTGAGATGCTCCCTTTTGAGCATATCGGCTTGACAAAAAAGAACGTTCGTTCTACAATCGAATCGAAATTCGAGCTAGAAAGGACAGGGAACATGTCAAGCACTTTTCAAGACGCCATGATCAATTATTATGTGAAGGATGTCGAGCGCCTTGCCACATTTTACTGCGAAAATTTTGGTTTCCAAGAGACCTTTCGCACGCCGGACAGTGGGCCGGCGGTGCATATCGAAGTGAGATTGGGCAATTTTTTGCTTGGGCTAGCTGATATTGAGGCGGCGCGTTCCATGCATAATCTCACGTTCAATCCGGGCTTGCCACGGGGCGAGGTGGCCATGTGGACGGATGATGTTGACGAGGTGTACGCGACCCTAACCCAAAAGGGCATCCGCTGTATTAGCCCGCCACACAACTTTCTAGAAACGCCCCCGCTGCGGGCGGCTTGGTTTGAAGACCCCGAGGGTAATCTTTTCCAGATCGTCTGCAAGCGAAAGTAAGCCGACCAAAAGCCGGTAAAAAGCCGACAAACAGCGGGCAACGCATGATTAAAAGAGCAAGGAGGAAGTTTACAGATGGCAGCAGAATCGAAATCGCTTGCCTTTCACGGCGGGCAGAGCAATTATTATGCAAAGGATGTCGAGCACCTAGCCGCGTTCTATCGCGACAACTTTGGCTTTGCAGAAACGTACCGCACACCGCAAGCGGGAGCGCCCGAACATGTCGAGCTGCGCTTAGGCGACTATTTAATCGGGTTCTCATCCCTAGAAGCGGGGCGCAGGCTCCATCAATTGCCGCTTGACCCCGGCAAGCCACGCGGTGAGATCGTGCTGTGGACGAATGGGGTTGACCAGGCACACGCGATGCTTATGGAAAAGGGCGTGTACTGCATCCGTGAGCCACACAACTTTGACGTGAATGAACAATTACGGTTAAGAGTGGCGTGGGATGAGGATCCAGAAGGCAATATCTTCCAGACGGTGTGTCAGCGCTAATCGCGTTGGCTTGCGATCGGAAAGCACGTTACCCTGCCACCCACGGCACTCCCATCAACAATGGTGCATAAAGGTCATCTTCCGGCGCGATTCGCAGCGCTTCTAACTCCGCTGCGGTTGGATCGCGCGGTTGAAAGTGGACAAAGGGCAGATCGCGGGCGACGGCCAGCGGCGTCTGCTCGGCCCCTTCGCCCATGACCAGGACGGCGGCGGCGGCTAGCCCATCCATGACGTTGACTTTGGTCATCGCCAGCGGGCGGCCAAAGAGGTCGGGTTCACCGATCAGGTCGTTGATTGCCCGGAAGCCACTATGGACCATGCCCACGCCGGTGACGCCCCAGCGCAAGGGCAGCGGTCGGCTGTCGGTGATCAAAACGCCCGCTTCGGCAAGCCCAAAGCGGGCGCAGAGGTAGGCGCGGATCGAGTTGGCCACCCCTTGCGGGTCCGCCGGCCAGAGCACCAATTGATCCGCGCTATTCGATTCGTCCACCCCAGCATTGGGGATCAGCAGTCCCCCTTTCATCGTCAAGGTCACCCGATAACGGCTGTAGCGCGGCGGCAGATACTGCTCGGCTTCACTTTCGATCACACGCTGACGGTCGGCGGTGGCGCGGTCCACAACGCGTTGCTGGATAATTGAGACAATCTTGGAGGTAATGACCAAGATCGAGCCGGCGGCAAAGTCTGGTAGATATTGATCCAACAGGGCGGTCAGCGACGCGTCTGCCGTCGTGAGTTTATGGGTTTTAATTGGTTGAATGTGCAAAGTGGGTTCGCCGTTTCTCGCTGTAGGCTGCGCATGAGGGGTGACGGGTAGTATAGCTGATTGATTGGTAGAGCGCTACTCTGGGTGGCGCATCAACAACGGGTATATTGCAGCATATGGGCAAATTCGCAGACAGTTTCACTGCCCGCTCTAAACCCACATTTCTAGAAATCTCCGGTATATATATTTTGCACTTATGGCGCGTAGGGGTAGTTGACCTTACAGACAAAGCAAATAGCGTTGACACAAAGCGGGCTGCGCATCAGGGGATGCGCAGTACACGATTGTGCCATGTTCGATTGTGCTATCTATGGGGATTATTAAGGTGTTCGGCGCATCACTACGCACGGCGCCGAGTACCTAACGACGTTCGATCCGTTGATTATACCCGCGCGCTCAGCAAGGCGGCTAACCCGGTACTGGACAGTGGTTTGGCAAAATGGTAACCTTGGGCCAAATCACAGCCGAGACCCTGCAAATGGGTCGTGATTTCGTTTGATTCAACCCCTTCGGCAGTCACGGTGAGGCCAACGGTGTGTGCCATCGTGACAACCGCTTGAACAATTGCCGTATCTTCCGCGTTTTGCCCCAACCCTGCAACAAAAGAGCGATCAATCTTCAAGGTGTCAACCGGGAAACGTTTGAGGTAACTCAAACTTGAGTAGCCAGTCCCAAAGTCGTCGATGGCCAATTTAACGCCGAGCGACTTTAGTTCATGGAGCCTGGCCAATGTCCCTTCCGCATCATTCATTGCGACACTTTCGGTAATTTCGAGCTTCAGGCTCAAGGGATTTAACTTGGTCTTGCGCAGCACATGGGCAACCTGTGCCACCAAATCGGCCTGTTGCAGTTGTTTTGCCGAGAGATTAACACTCAATTCCAACAGTGAATCAGCCTTGCGCCCCCGTTGCCACTGGTAAACCTGGCGGCAGGCTTCTTCGAGCACCCACATGCCAATGGGAATAATTAACCCCGTTTCTTCGGCCGTATGAATAAATTGGGCCGGTGCGATCATCCCCAGCCGCGGGTGTTCCCAGCGGATCAGCGCTTCCATCCCAATCACTTTTTGGTCACTCAAGGAGATGATTGGTTGATAGAAGACGCGGAATTCATGCTGTTCTAAGGCCCGACGCAGTTCCTGCTCTAATTCAAAACGTTCGAGCAGGCTAATGCTGTTCCGGCCATCAAAAACATGATAGCGGCCTTTGCCTTCGCGTTTGGCTTGATACATGGCCGCATCGGCGTAACGCAGCAGATCGGTGGTTGAGTTAACACCGGTGGTATTGAAAGCCAGACCAATGCTGGCCGTGACAATGATCTCGTAGCCATTAATATTTTCAGTCACGCGTAGTTGCTGCAAAATCTCCTCAGCAATGGCACAAGCGGTGGCCTCATCGGGTAAATCTTCGAGCAGGATCATAAATTCATCGCCGCCGAAACGCGCGACGGTATCCTGCGGCCGCACGGAGCGCTGTAGGCGTTCTGCCACCGCGATCAACAAATGGTCACCAGCTTCGTGGCCCAGACTGTCGTTGACAACCTTAAACATGTCCAGGTCGATAAAGAGCACGGCCAACAGGTCATTGGGGGTACGACGGGCAGAGCGTACAAGGGCATGTTGTAAGCGGTTCATGATCAGGGCACGGTTGGGCAGAGCGGTGAGCGCGTCATGAAAGGCCTGGTGTTGCAATTGTTGTTCAAAGACCTTACGTTCACTGATATCGCGCGCGGTGATCAGCAAACCCTGGACATTGGCATCATGCAACAGGTTGCTACCGATTAACTCAAAATGGAGCCAGGAGCCATCCCGGTGTTGCATTTGGATTTCGGCGTTTAAGATCTTACCAGGGGCGGCGATCAACATCTCATAAAAGGTTTCTAGCGCCGCGGCATTGCTGGGATGAATCAAGCGCTGACTCAGGTTGGTACCGATCAATACCTCAGGTTGATAACCAAGCAAACGTTCCACCGCCGGGCTCAGATAACGAATCCCACCATGGGCGTCAACAATCGTAATGATATCAGAACCATGCTTAATCAGAGAGCGGAAGCGGGCTTCACTGCGCTGTTTGTGGAGATCCTCGGTCAACGCTAGGCTATCAAGGGCCAAAGCAACCTGTGCGCTAAGCGCTTCAATGGCACCTTTGACTTCAATGCCTAACCGGCGGTTGCTAGCAACGACGATTGAGGCGAGTAACCGCTGTTGAACAGTAACCGGAACGACGAGGATCTCGCTACTGGCAGCGCCAATCTGTACAGCTTCCCAGAATTTCGGGCATTCCATATAGCTGTAACTTTTCACCAGCCCCTTTTGTAAAGCGGTTAAAATGGTATTCGGTAAATTGGCCACAGCAATGGGGGTAGGATGAACACTATTATGCTGACCATGATAGGAAGCGGCAATGGCACACTCTGTCGGCAGGCCAACCAGTAACTGAATATGAGTAATGCGGTCATCGGCCAGGCGCGCAATCGCATGCAGTGCCGCTGAATAGATCCCTTCGCGATAGGGGGTCGCGACAAAGGTCGCGGCTGCATTACGTAACGCCTGTTCGCGGGCGACGGCCCGGCCCAGTTGTTCCATCAATCCGCTCATACGCAGCAAGATCAACAAAAAGAGCAACGCAGAGCCACCCGCGACCACCGGCAAATTAAGGGGAATCTCACGGACGGATTGGATAATCAATGTGATCGGGGCGAGCAGCGACATGCCGGCCAGCAAACTCAAGCGTTGCCAGGTCAACTTAATTTCAAGTTGCGGCCCCTGTTCAATGAGTTGACGCATTGATGGATGGAGCGCGGCCATCGCGAGTAAGGTCCAACTCAGCAGCCACCCAGCATCCAGCAAATGGCCACTGTAGTAGCTGCCATCCAGCATCGCCTTTTGATAGACAGCATCGGCGATCAACCAGAGGCTGAGACCGGCATTGAGCAGAATAAAAGCCGGAGGACGCTTTCCGGGGGTAATCCACATGCGGGCAACGACGGCCAACATGAGGACGTTCATTAGCGGGTAAGCAATCGAAACGGCGCGTTCAAGATAAGTGAGGGCTAGATTATCGGCATAAGGCTCCATCAGGAAGATCCAGGAAAGCAGACCTGCGCCACAGCCGATGATGAGGGAATCGATCCAACCGGACAAATCTTGATGACGGGTGCGGGCCTGATTCATCAAATGCAGGGCAATCGCTCGCGTCACATAGCCGCTGAGATAAGCAAGATCTATGACAGAAGGATAAGGAACGTTAATTTCTTGTATACGACAATAATACCACATCACATCCGCAACGACATTGACAAAAATGCCTATTGCCAACACATGCCAGGCACTAAAGGAACGCAACCCACCGCGCCGGATACCAAGGGTTAAAGCGATGGCAGTAATGATTGTATAGATGACATATCCCACCCCTTTGACAATGCCAACAGGAAGAAGCGAATGGCCATAAATAGCAAAAATAGCAAAAATGAAAAATAGCAACCAAGCTGGCGTTTTTCTAAGTAATCGCGGCATCAGCCTAAATTGTTTAGGCTGACGCAGAATTTGCGTTGAGACCTCAGTAGCCATTGCTTGACCTTTCTGTTGGGTACGCTAATACATCAATGTGGAGCTAACTGTTACTTGACCGTTCAAACTTTGGGCAACAGCCTGTAGGTTACCCAACATTTTTCTGATAAAAAGGCAATCTAGTCAGCGATTATATAAAATTTCTATAAATTAATTTTGATTCATGTGGGCAAAAGATTCTGTCAACCAGAAGTATAGAAAGAAAATTCCGTTTCTTTACTGTCAACTTTCTTTCACAAATACCAAATAATTCTGTGCGTATAAATACGTAAACATTACAACCACATCAGTTTTTTGTAATATATTCCATTTTTGACCATAAAAGAAGCTGAGGTCAGACAATTGTTTGAGTATAAGATAATACGCTACGACGATTTACAATTGACTGATTTAAGAGAGAATTAATCTACTTATCAGTAACTGTACCCGCTCAATTGTAAAGTGTGGTTATGAAGCGTGCGTAAACTACCTGTAGACGAGATAAAACTACAGTAGGAGATCAAGCAGAAGTTGATCATACAATCGCGATGCGAGTGGGGTAGTAATCGATGAGCACAAAAACGCAGGCGGCCACGATCAACATTACAGCAGATTTTAATCACAACAGTTGTGACTTGCGAATGAGTGTAATTTATCAGGTTCAACTTACTATTTTGAGGAAGTAATCGTTATGGATACTCTATGTTGTGCAAAACCAAAGTCCAACGCAAAGACGAATGCAATGGATGTGCTGATTCGTCATATTATTATTGAGCTCAACAAATGCATGTTTGATCAGCTGAACAATCCGACTTTTCTAGAGGATACGTTGGTGCAGATGACACAAATTATGCACACCGATGTCAAATCCATTGCGACGCATAAATTTGAGCCACAAGGGGTGACCTCCATTGTGATCATCGGCGCGTCACACATCTCTATTCACACCTGGCCTGAGTATGGATATGCTGATATTGACTTGGTCGTCTGCACGAAAAATTTTGAGATGGACGATCTGATCTCCTACCTCAACGAACGTTTCGGCACAGAAGAAGTTCGCTTTATGGAAATTCAACGGGGCGTCTTTGCATGAATCTAGCCTTGCCACGTATTCAAGCAGCCGAAGTAGCCAAGTTTGGATTAATTGTGGCGCTACTCTTCTTTAATGCGGTCATCCTAGAATCAAATGAGGTCATCGCAACCAGCGGCTTTGTCAGTGACATCGGCGTTCAGCATGTCGTTTGGATGTGGGGAGCTGACATGGCCGTTGTCATGTTGACGGCGGCGATCTACTCGATTGTGGTTGATCGTACTAATCGACTCAAACTGGCGACTGCCATGTTCGCCGGCTTTGGTTGCATCTACTTGGCCATGTATGGCTTGTTTCAGTTTACGCAGTTTGCCTGGTTAGTTTACCCACTGTTGACCATCATGAATGATCAGCAATGGTCACTATTCACGCTCATGATTTGGGCGCTAGCAAATGATGCCTTTTCCACGGCACAGGCCAAACGGCTCTTTCCGCTGCTAGCGATGGCTGTGATGATTGGCAGTGTGGTCGGGAATGCCATTGTGACACTCCTGCCCGAACTGATGGAGAAACCAGGCTATATACTCCTAATTTTTAATGCCATCGTCATGTTAACGCTCTTTGTCATGCTTCTGGGTGTGCTTTTAAGTACCACAGCCTCCAATCATTTGATGCCCGTCGCCCGTTCGGCGCGATCGGGCGAGCAATTAAGCGCAATTTTTACAGAAGGGTTGGGTTTTGTTCGTGATATACCTAGCTTTCGTTATCTGGCCTTTGCCATGATTCCCCTTGGCTTTGCTCTCAATACACTAGAGTTTCACTTTCTTTCTACGATTGCCAATCGCGAGCTGGCTTCTGTGCAAACAGTTTACGGCGGCTTTAAGATTGCAATCTCCCTCTCGATTTTATTTGTACAGGGTTTCTTAGCAACATGGTTGATCAACCAAATCACGTTGCGCAAAATTTTTGGTATTTTGCCGGTGGCTCAATTGGCAGGGTTGCTCTTAGTCTTTGCCTGGCCGATCTATGGCATTTTTCTCGGCAATTACCTGACCCGTGTTACCTTGGTCGCCATCGATGAGCCGGCCCGCCAGCTCATGTTTGGCCTCGCGCCGGATGAACGGCGTGGACGGGTCAGCGCCTTTATGAATGGCTATCTTTATCCGTTAGGAGCCATTCTCAGTTGTACCGTCGTTGGGATCGTACTCTATCTAACGCAGATCGGTTTCTTGGGGCGGGCACTTGGCGAACATATCTA
This sequence comes from Caldilineaceae bacterium, assembly GCA_022842065.1. The sequence continues at coordinate 123,633 of JALHQH010000031.1, read as the reverse complement.
TCTGACCCTCGGCTTACTAGCGGTACTTTTCGCCTTGGTGATGGTGTCGCGTATTGCCAAGCACTACGATAGCAGTCTGCTCAGTTGGCGGCTTGATCGCCGAAAACGGCGCAGCAACATCCCGAATCTCGAATTTTAAACGACATGAATATTCTACAGGCGATCCCCCCGGTTATGCCCCCGATTAAGCCAACGTTGCCAGCAACGTTGGTTGATAACTATTGGGCAGAATTTCTGGGCTGCACTCCTGAACAACTGCTTAGTGATGGTAACGTCCACCGGTTAACTGGGTCCAAGCACCAGAACATCTGGGCCATTGCGCGCCACAGCAGTTGGGTTGTGATCGTGCCAGCAAGTTGGCCCCAAGTGATCTGCAAGCAAGTGTATCGCTGCTTTGAACCCAATTTATTGCCAGATGCGACCCAACTACAGGGGTTGCTCGATCAAATTGGCCATCAACAACTTTATGGTCCAGCCCTGATTCTGCTGCATGATCGTTCGCGCGATCCCCAACCAAGCAGATCAGATAATCGATCGCTGCTGGTCCGGCCACTTACGCGCATGGATGACGCGCAGGTAAGCAGCTTTTGCACTGCGGCAAGTCCCATCGTCTGGACACTGCAAGAACCGGCACTTTGGCCTAAAATATTCGGGGTGTTTGTAGATGAACAATTGGTTGCGACCTGCGGTGTGCGGATTTGGGGCGAGTTGCTGGCTGAACTCTATGTCGATACGCTACCGACACAGCGGCGGCGCGGTTATGGGAAAATCGCCACCGACACGGCGCTACAGTGGGTTCACAATGAAAGCCCATACCTGGCCGAAAGTGTGGTAGAGCTAGCCAACGAGGCATCGTGGCGGCTGATGCATCATGCAGGCTTTACACCCTATGCCCATATGTTAATTTCTTTTGCAACAGAGTAATCCCTCGAATAGGTGGCGTAACCGTATGCTAAAAAATGCCCGTTGGACCATTGGAAGACGCGAGTTACTCGCCATGATTAGCGGTGTGCTGTTATATGCCGTGATTACCGGCATTACCAGCTTTGCCAATTTAGGGCAAGCAATTGGTGGTGACATTCGCCCAGGTATTGCGATCCCGATTTTTTTTGGTTTTGTCTTTGGGCCAGTCGTGGGGTTTGTGGTTGGGGCATTGGGCAACTTTATCTACGACGCTTATGCCGGCTGGTTGCAGTTTCCACCGGAACCAAGCACAGGTGCTTGGCTGACTGATGTGATCGTTGGGCTACTCTTAAATTGGGAAGTTGGCAATGGTCTCATTGGCTTTATCCCCGGCTTATGGGCCCTACACCATCGCCGCTACCATAGTTGGTGGGAACAATTGTGGGCGTTGCTTGTTTTTACCATCGGGATTATCACCGGGGTCGGCTTTGCAGCCTTGGTGGATATCTTTGTCTATCCTGGTGCTAGTCTGACAACTTTTATTACCCAGTTCCCGCCCATCGTACGAGTCAACTTGATCAATGCCGCGCTACTGGTGCCAATTTTACTCTTTAACTATGAGCGGCTCAACTGGCACAACCGCCGGTGGCTGCGCTCCAAACTCTTACGCCGTTTGCTGGTCACCATTATGCTCTCAGCGGCTTTGCCCACCGCGTTGCTCAGTATCTTCCTGAGCAATCAAGCAACAGGGATACCGGGCACTTCGCAGCAGTTGCCGGTGCAACTTGGGTTGACCATTCTGCTCACCATCATTTTTACGCTGGTCAATACAGTCTTGTTGGCGCAGAGCATCCTGCAACCATTACTCAAACTGACAGAAGCTGCACAGGCCATTCTTGGCAATCACTTTACCAGCCAGCAGGCCGCAGAATTACGGCTTAATATCAATGATCAGACTGAAATCAGCTACTTACAGCAGGTCTTTGGGCAGATGGCAGAGGAGATTCTCGCCCGCGAAGAAAGTTTGCGCAAGCAAGTTGATGATTTGAAGATCATTATTGACGAAACAAGACGGAGCCAGCAGGTAGCTGAAATTACTGAAAGCGAATTCTTCCGCGAGTTACAAGGGCGGGCGGAGCTCATGCGTAATCGGCATCAACGGACACGCGCGGCCGCAGCCGGGCAGCTCGAATTAAGCACTATGCCACGACAAGCTTTGCCATCCGTTGGAGACTAGCACTCAATTCGCTGTTAGGATAACGCAACGAAAAGATCCCAGCGCTAGCCAGTGCCATCATTTCATCCGAATGGGGCAGGGCAGCGCCAACTTCACATTGATAGGTCCGCGCAACGCGGGCGATGACTTCGCCGATATCATAAGATTGCGGCACTTTGTTGATCAGCAATAACAGCCGTTGTACGCCCAATTTACGCGCCACATCCACGGTGACGGCCGTCCCTTGATAATCCTGCTGATCAGGCCGCAGAATCAACACAACCGTCGTCGAGATCACGATCGAGAGCAGCGTTTCTTCATTTAAGCCTGGGTGCGTGTCGATCATCAGCACATCTAGCCGCAGGTCACGAATCATATCTTCGTAACCATCACTCAAGCGGCCCACATCATAGCCTTCACGCAAAATACGCGCAATATCATTGGCCTTAATACTCGATGGCACCAAGAAGACGCGCCCACTGATTGGTGCCCCCACCCGCGCGCTGACATCATAAGCGGCTTTCGCAATCTCACATTTGCCCCATAGAAAATCATTGAGGGTAAAGGTCATCTCATCTTCACGCAAGTTAAACAAGACATGAATACCAGGTGATTGGATGTCAGTATCAATAACGCCGACCCGATGACCCAGGGCCGCCAGTTGGGCCGCAAGATTGGCGGTTGTATTAGATTTGCCTGTGCCACCTCGATAGGAGTGGACCGAAATTATCTTGGCCATAAATGATTGCCCTTTTCCCTAGGTGCGGCAGCAGTTGTGCTGAGATAGAACATAAAAGTTGCGCGTTTTAGTAGCATAAATCAATTGTATATCATACAGAGTTCGAATACTATCCGCAAGATCGCAGATTCCTTTGGCAACCAAACTAATTACTGTTAGCTTAAAAACCAGCACATCGACCCAGGATGACGCGACCAAACGCTATTGACCAAAACCAAATTCCACGGCGCTAAAAAAAAGTGGGATCATCACAATCGCCCCCCCCAAAATCGCGACAATCTCCAAATAGACCCAGCCCTGGGCCACGCGCAACCACACCCTACCCCAGTCGTTTGCCGCCCAATGACGTGCTTGATAGCGATAGCGGACCAGATAGATCTCTTCCGGCTTTACATACGCTAACGGTTCGATATCCCACCCAGCATTTTGAAAGAGACGGGGGAAGGTGAGGACAAGCCGGTGCGCCAAATAGCCAAACGGCAGCACGATTACCCCGATAAAAAGCAGGGCACCGACCAAGACATTGATCAAACGCAGATCAAGTGGGCTAATCGCATGCACCAAATCAACCCAGAGCCAAAGCAAGAAGAGCAACATCGGTGCTGCCAGGATCCACTGCCCGAGCCCACGATTGCCCGGGGTCGCCTCAATCAGATCAGCCGGCACGGTGGGCCGCACGAACTTTGTTTCTGCCTTTAGCTGCTGCTTCTCTTCGCTCAAATGCGCACACTCCTAGTTTATAAAACGTAATTCGTAATTCGTAAAACGTGATTTACATACCAGCACGGCGCTTTAACGTTGCTCACGCCATTGCAGCGCCGGCGTCCCTCGCCGCCGCCAGCGCCACCACAGCCCAACCGGATAGCCGACCATTTTGGCCAGATCACCGACAACGCGGATGACGGGTACCAGCAGGGCTGCCAAGCCGCGCTGCGGCCAAGTCAGTTCCTGGCCCAACGTCCACAGCCGCTGCCAGGGGCGGCCACAGTAGATCAGTACACCGATCACCAAGCCCAACCACCCCAACCAGCGGGCAAAAAAGCCCCACCCCAGATGGCCGACCAACGCCGGCAAAACCACCAGATAGGTCAAGTAACGCACGAGATAGCGTTTGCGCCAGAGATCAGCCTTCCCATCACCGCGCGCATAGCGGTAATATTGGGTCCAAAATGCGCGCAACGTGTTGCGCGGGCGAAAGTAGACCACAGCCGCCGGGACCCAGATGAAAGCACTGGCCGCGGTTGGCTGTTGCGCATTTAGTTTAAGGTCAAAGATGAGATCTTCACAGTAATCCAACCACTCCGGGTAACCACCAACTTTGGCCCAGGCCGCTTTGGTAAAGGCGACGGAACGACTGCTGGGCAAAAATTTTGCCGGCTCAATATCGGCCGGCAGCGGCAGCACCGTTGCGGCCATCGCGGTTAAAAAGGCTGTTTCACCTGGATGCGCGCCGTGGACATCCGGTAAAAAAAAGCCGGCAACCGCTAAAGGCGCGACGCTTTCTGTCGCCACCTGCCACGGTGCCACCAGATGGGCCAGCCAATCAGCCGTCAAGCGCACGCCAGCGTCGGTAACAGCGATAACATCCCCGGTTGCGGCCGCAATCGCCAAGTTGCGGCCACGGCTGATGTTCGCCCCCGGGGCCACAATGACGCGCAAATTGGGCAGACGGTCGGGATGATCACGGCGATACGCGTCAATGATGGCCACCGTATCATCCTGGCTGCCACCGTCACAGATGACGACTTCGTCCGGTTGACGCGTCTGCATGGCCAGCGAATCAAGCAACCGCCCCATCGCCTGCCCTTCATTAAAAACGGTGGTAATGATGGAGACCTTAACCCCTGTCAGCAATTGTACAGCACCTTACTCGAGTAAGTCATCGTTTTGTCGGATTAAAGCTATCTACGTTTACATTATGCTGCAAAAGCGCTAAGTATACCAGACTAGCCGACTTCTGCACGGCTCTACAAATCACTTCTGCAACGCTGCAACGCAATCACACTGCAACACTGCACTAGCCACAATGGGGTTATACCAGCGGTTATCATAATTTAACATTTTTACTCGTGTAGAAAATGTTAAATGATGACAGAGCCGAGTATATTGTGCCGCAAAATAGTCTAATTTGCATCTTTATCAGCTGTTGTGAGGCGATTAGTACAGTATAAACAAAATAATCGTAGGTTCTGTCCATTCCGCGCCCAAGGGGCTCCCGGCTTTTTGGTGAGGAATCTCCAGCTAGTCAGATCGAGATTTCTCGCTATCGCTCGAAATGACAAAATTTCAGTTTACTTAATTTACGCTGTAATTAGAGCTGAGTGAACAATTAATTGTTAATTGTTTTCGATCAATAATTAATTAGATTACCGTGGAGGTTGCACATGTATCAAGAATTTGAACAGGGCAAACGTATCGTCACCGGTGTGATCGGCGTGATTCTGCTGATCAACGGATTGGGACTTTGGCTGTCGCGTACCTGGCTGCTCACCTGGCATGGGCGGCTGATCGAATCGATCAACGAGCCGGCCGCCATTGAAGCTGCCAAGACATTACGCAATTGGTTTATCGCAAATCAGGAGACCTTCTTTACAAATCGCGCAGCCAACTATGCGGTGGTCATCTGCTTTTGCCTGCTGCTCTTTATCGGCATTGATTGGCTGCGCCGGCTCTGGGCCGCCCATTGGCTCCTGCGCGGCCTATTGGGCCTGGTCGCCTGCTTTTTCTTCGGCGAGTGGATTAGTTATTTCCACATTATCTTTGGCTTAGGCCTCGTGACATCATTGATCTACATTGCTTGTGGTAGCCTGATGCTGCTCTCCCCCAGTGTGGCACTCTACATGCATAGCTTACGTCGGCCCTATACCAAACCCCGCTAAACCGCACCGCTGCCCACTCGTCACCTCCACTCGCCATCACTTGGTCAGCCAACGATCAATCATTTATGCCGCCAGCAATTCCAAATGACACCTGTGTAGTGCGCATCAGGTGTCATTTGGAATTGCTGTTACACCGCATTGCAAACTACACTTGCGGGAATAGTGATATAGAATAAAGTAACGTATAATAGCGATATTAGGAGTGGCGTATATAAATATTGTGCGGTCGCTGCCATAACAGTTGACCGCCTAGAAGTGAGTAGAGCCTATGGCAGAGCGTGTTTATATCGCGCTCGACCTGGAGACTACGGGGCTGGATGCCAAGCGCGATGCCATTATTGAAATTGGCGCGGTGCGTTTCCAAGGCAACCGTATTCTCGACCGCTACGTTACCTTCGTCAACCCACAGCGCGCGATCCCGTTGCGGGTGCAACAGCTCACCAATATTCGCAATAGCGATGTTGTCAACGCGCCTATGCTGGACGCGGTCATTCCTGAATTGTTGGCCTTTGTACGCAATGATGTGGCGGCGTTGATCGCGCATAATGCTGGCTTTGATCTCGGCTTTCTCCAAGCCGCTGGGGTCAACTTTCACCGCCCGGTGCTGGACACCTTTGAACTAGCAACGATTCTCCTGCCCAGCCTGAGTAGTTATAACCTGGGTGAACTCTGCCGTAGCCTGGCGATTACACTGGACGAAGCCCATCGTGCATTGGAAGATGCCGAAGCAACAGCCCAACTGTTCATGGCGCTGCAAAACCGGATCGAGCAGTTGCCCCTAAGCACCCTACAGCTCATTGACCAAAGCGGGCAGGGGGTAGAGTGGGGGCCACTACAGCTCTTTAGCGATGCCCTTTCCCTGGCGCGCGATGACGCGCCAAACCACCAAACCACCAACACCGCCAATCTTGATCTGGCCTTGCTGGCCTTGACCGAAGGAGTGGTCCCCAGCACGACCATCGCCCCTACCACGGTGGCGGCCTTTTTTGCCGCAGATGGCCCTTTGGCGCAACAATTGGGCGAGCACTTCGAAATTCGGCCCGGTCAACAGCAAATGGCAGAGCACATCACCGCGGCCCTGAATGGGGGGGAACATCTGCTAATGGAGGCAGGGACCGGCATTGGTAAAAGTCTGGCCTATCTGCTGCCGGCAGCGCTTTGGAGTATGGCCAATCACACCCGTGTGGTCATCGCCACCAATACAATCACCCTGCAAGAGCAGTTGGTAGAGAAGGATATTCCCCTCTTACAACAGTTGCTGGCTGCGCGTACGACACCCGGACTGCAAGCCGCCCTGCTCAAGGGGCGCAGCAATTACCTCTGTCTCCGCCGCCTGCAACTCTGGCGCACAGGCCGCCAGCTGAGCAGTGTGGAACTCTCATTGTTGGCCAAGGTGCTGGTCTGGCTGCCCACCACCACCACGGGCGATATGAACGAACTATTTCTGGTCAGCAGTGCGGAGCGGGCAATTTGGCAGCGGATTTGCTCCGACAACGCGACCTGCACCCCAGAGATTTGCAACAGTGGCAAGCAATCAGTCAGCGGTCAGGCTTGGGTAGATTTCTTTTTTCGGGCACGTCAGCACGCGGAACATGCCCATCTGCTCATCGTCAACCATGCCCTGTTGATTGCTGATCTGGTGGCCGGTGGTCGGCTTTTGCCCCCCTACCACCACCTGATTGTCGATGAAGCTCATCGGCTGGACGAAGCTGCGACTGATCAGCTCACCTATCACGCCGATTGGCAGTGGGTGCGTGCGCTCATGCGGCGCTTCAGTGCAGATGACGATCTGCTGGCGCAGATCCGGCGCGTAGCAGCCCAGCGCGAATCGTCCCCGATTGCGCGGTTAGCCAGCCGTGCCGGCGAAGAAGGCAAACAATTTCTCCAACAACTCACCGACTTTAGCGAACGCCTGCTGCATTTTGCCCAACATCAGCGCGATGTCCGCCGTGATACCGGCTATTCCCAGCAGATCCACCTTGATCAGGCCAAACGGGGGCAAGCGCAGTGGAGCCAAATCGAGGCCGAATGGGAACAGGTCAGCAGTTGGTTAGCCGGTCTGCTTAATGCGCTCAACCGGCTGATCGTCCAGCTGGATGAGCAACAGTGGTGGCAGGAAGCACACAGCGCCTCCCTCTTTAACGAGGTACGTGGCAGCTATGATCGCCTGCGCGAATTGGCCACCCAACTCGATGCGATCATCTTACAAGAAAAGAGCCCGGATGCCGCCGCCGCGATTACGTGGATGGAGCTCAACGAACGGGGTACCGAGGTTACGCTGCTGGCCGCGCCGCTTTATGTCAACGAAATTTTAGAGCAGGATCTAGTGCTGCAAAAACGCACGGCAATCTTCACCGGCGCGACCTTACGCACCGGGACAGGCTTCACTTATATCCGCGACCGCTTGGGCCTTTGGCATGCCACGGCCATGACGGTCGATAGTCCGTTTGATTACGAAGCCAATACCTTGCTCTACATGCCCGATGATCTGCCGACACCAGACCATACCTACTACCAAAATGCGGTCGAACGCGCCATCATTGATACCGCGCTGGCAACGGAAGGACGGACGTTGGCGCTCTTTACCAGTTATGCCCAACTACGCACAACCGCCGACGCCATCCGTGCCGAGCTTGACCGGGCAGGCATCACTGTGTTAGAACATGGTGCCAGCAGTCGCAATCGACTGTTGCGCGAATATCGACGGCTGGAGAAGGCAGTGCTCCTGGGCACACGCAGCTTTTGGGAAGGGGTCGATCTGCCAGGCGATGAGTTGCGCGCCTTGCTGATTGTACGCCTGCCCTTTGCCGTGCCCAGTGATCCGGTGGTTGCGGCGCGCTGTGCCGACCTGGAAAATGCCTTTGGCGAATATATGTTGCCTGATGCGATCTTGCGTTTCCGCCAGGGTTTTGGGCGCCTGATCCGCCGCGCCAGCGACCGCGGCGTCGTGGTCCTGCTCGACAGCCGGCTCTGGCGCAAGGAATATGGACAGGCTTTCCTGGAATCACTGCCACCTTGTACGATCTCGCGGGCGCCGCTCTCCAATCTGCGCCAAGAGATCGCCACTTGGCTGCGCTAAATGCGATAAGGATTTATGGTAAATTCTGAAACAATTGATCGACGGACAGCGTTGGTGCGCAGGGTCTGGCTCGGTTTGAGTGGCACATGGGTATTAGGCACCGCGGGTGGAGCAGTTCTCCTCCTCTTTTTTTGCGCGCGCTTTGTGCAACAGATGCCCAGCCAATTGCGCGATGATCCAGTCGAAGCAGAGCGCTGGCAGCGTATGGCCAGTGAACAATACGGCCTACTCGGCAATGGCTTGCGTACGCTCGGCCTTTTTCAGGTGCTGCACAATCCGCTCCTCCAACTCTTACTAATGATGATTGCGCTGGTTCTCTTGATTCAGTTGGGCAATGTGATCGCCGCGACCTGGCGTTTGTATCAGATTAAACGCTGGCTGCAAAGCCCGGTCCTCCACCCTGGCGATCCTGTGCCGGTGGCGGCGACCCAACCCCTCTATCGTCTGCGCGAGGCCCTGCCAGGGGAAATCGAACAGGTCGCCACCGCAATGCAGCAAGGGTTGGCCGAGCGCTTCCCGGTAAGTCTACGCGCCGACGTTACCTTGGTCACCGCGCCCCCCGTGATGACATCTATTGTGACGACACCCCCAGTGGAAGCCCAGCCACCTGATCTTGCTGGCCCGCTACCACCGGCCCCTAACGCTGCGCCAATCCCAGAGATCCGGTTGCTTGCTTTTCGTTACGTGCGCTATGCGCTGCTGCGACCAATTTTGCTCATTGGTCTCGGCGTGGCGCTCATTGTCGTCTGGCTGAACCTTAATGCCGGTTGGGAAGTTACGCCGCCGTTGCTGGCACCGGGTGATCAATATCATAGCACGGCACAGGAGCTAACGATCAACTATGATATCACCACCCTAGATGAAGCCAATGGTCCACCATTACAAGTCCAGATTGCCGGCACGCACCACCCATTGGCGCTGAACAGCACCTTGCGCGCCAACTGGTGGCAACTGGCCATTACCAATCAGAGCGGTCCCCCAGCACTGCTGATTCAAACCGAGGATGCCGCCCCGCTTTTATCACAGCTCGGGCAGACCCAAGCACTGCCCCAGATCGGGCTCATTTTCCCTAGCGTTGGCAGCGAAGAGTCGGTTGTGGTCGATCAGGCCCTGGGCTTGCGCCTTGTTCGGCTGCTCGGCACCAGCGAACAGCCAGGCATCACCGCCTTTTGGGTTGAGGTCTACCAAGTTGGGGCCGATGAACCCGTGCTCCGCCTGGAGATTGCCGACCGTAGCACGGAAGTGCTGACCGTCAATGAGAAAAGTTATACGCTCCAGTTTGTCCCCTTGCCCAGTGTCAGGCTCGATGTGCGCTATCAACCGGGGGTATGGCTATTGGGACCAGCACTCTTGTTGGTGCTAATTGGCGGCGTGGGCTATTGGCAACGGCCAGCCTTTGTCATGGCCCAGGTTGCGCCCTGGCCGGGGGATCGCACGGTCCTCGTGATCCAAAGTGATCTGGCGCTGGAAATGGATGCACTGCGCGATTGGCTGGCACAGCAGCGCGTAATCAATCCTGAAACGACATGAGATAAGTATAATGAGGCAGTCATCTTTTGTGATTGGGGTTGCTGGTGGCACTGGTAGCGGCAAGACAACCGTCAGTCATCAGCTCCAAACAAGCGTTGGTCTTGATCGGTTCGCCTATTTAACCCATGATAATTATTATCGGGATCAGAGCCATCATCCACTGGCCGTACGCGCGCAGGCCAACTATGATCACCCCAGTAGCCTGGAAACTGAGTTGCTCATCGCGCATATCAGACAATTGCAGTGCGGAGAACCGATTGCTATGCCGCGCTACGATTTTGCCATCCATAGTCGCCAACCCCAAACCCAACTGGTCCACCCGGCGCCGATCATCCTGGTCGAGGGCATCCTGATCTTTGCCGAGCAGAATCTGCGCCAACTCTTCGACATGCGCATCTATGTAGATACCGATGCCGACATCCGCTTTATTCGGCGCTTGCGCCGCGATGTCCAAGAACGCGGGCGCACCGCCGAAGCGGTGATCGAGCAATATCTGGCCACCGTGCGGCCGATGCACCTGGAATTTGTCGAAGCAAGTAAGCGCCACGCCGATATCATTATGCCCGAAGGGGGTGAAAATCGGGTCGCGATGGAGATGATTGTCAGCCGGATTCAGGCGATTCTGACCCAGATGAGTTGAAAGAGCATTATGCGACTACCCGTCACTCTTGACGCTGGCCCCGCGGTTCACCAGCGCGCCGGTTTGCGCCGTTACGCGGAACAATTGGCAAGCCATCTTTTTACCGAACAGCAGCAGGCGGTGGCGCTCACCCTGGTTTACAATGCCCATAGTGGGCATATCTTGCCGCCAACACTGCAAAATGTACCATACCAAAGCTGGTCAATGGGTCAATATGCCTGGCGGCTGAGTGTACTGGCGAGCCAACTGCTGCGCCGCCCTGCTTACGAACGGCGCTTGCCGCCTGGACAGCTCTATCACGCCACCGAACATCTCTTGCCCTACCTGCAGCGGCGAACAGTGCTCACGGTGCATGATCTGATCTTCGAGCGCTACCCCCACCACCACAAGGTGACCAACCGCCTTTTTCTCACGGTGGGCATGCGCCTCTTTGTCAGCGCCGCCGACGCCATTATTGCGGTCAGCCAACAGACCAAACGCGATCTGATCGAACTATATAGGACGCCCGCCGCGAAGATCCAGGTGATCTACCAAGGCATCGACCCCAGCTTTGCCCCCGCCGCGCCGGCACAGATTGCCCAGGTACAGGCGCGCTATAGCTTACATGCCGCTGATGGCTCGCAGCGCCCTTACCTACTCATGGTCGGCACCTTGGAACCGCGTAAGAACCATCTCACCGCAATGCGAGCGCTATTGCGACTCAAGCAGGCGGGATTACCCCATTGTCTCTTGATTGCCGGAGGCGAAGGCTGGCTCTTTGCCCCCATACGCGAGCAGGTCGCCGCCTTGGGGTTAGAAGCTGATGTCCATTTTACCGGCTATGTACCGGCCACTGATCTGCCGGCCCTTTATGGCGGCGCGGCTTGTGTGCTCCAACCCAGTCTCTATGAAGGTTTTGGCTTTCCGGTCTTGGAGGCGATGGCATGTGGCGTACCCGTCGTCTGTAGTAATGTCAGCAGCCTGCCCGAAGCGGCCGGTGACGGCGCGCTCCTCATCCCGCCACTGGATGATGAGGCCCTGGCTACCGCCATCCAACAGGTGATCAGCACACCAGCGCTGGCCCAACAGTTATGTGAAAAAGGCGTACAGCAGGCAAGTCACTTCCGCTGGCAACGCTGCGCGGCCGAAACAGTGGCACTTTACAGACAAATCGCGCAGCAACAGCCATAATTAAAAAACAAAATCGCATAACTACCAAGCCACTGCACCCAGGCAGGGTACCCGCTGGGTGCAGTTTGGGGAGGAGCCGATAAGGTTCCCTCCCCAAACTGGGGAGCGGTTGCCTCCTAGGCGCGGGAGGGGTGGTAGTTACAAAAAAGGAAATGAAACTAATGACATCGAAGCTCGAAGCTCAGATCGAACGCTACGCCGAGTTGCTGATTCGCACGGGTGTCAATCTGCAACCAGGCCAGCCACTGCGGATTGGGGCGGAACTGGAGCATGCCCCGTTTGTCCGCGTTGTTGCCGCCGCCGCCTACCGGGCCGGTGCGCGCTATGTGCATGTCGACTGGGGGGATGGGCCGACGCTCAAACAACGCTTGCTGCACAGCACACCCGAACAGCTCGAATTTTTCCCCGCCTATGAAGTCGCGCGCCATCAGGAGATGATCGACGATTGCTGGGCGCGCCTGGCCTTAGTCGGCGAGGCTCACCCGGATCTCTATGACGATGTTGATCCAGGGCGGATGATGACGGTGGCGCGCACGCGTGCGCAACGACTTAAAGCCTACAGTCAGGCCCAGATGAGCAATCAGTTACAATGGTGTGTGGCCGGCGTACCAACGGTAGCCTGGGCGCAAAAAGTTTATCCCGATCTAACGGGTGCCGAAGCGACGGCCACACTCTGGCAAACCATCCTACGCACTTGCCGGATCGACCAACCTGACCCAGTGGCGGCGTGGCAAAGCCAGGACCGCCTGCTCAAGGCGGTCGTCGATTTCCTCCACCACCACGACGTGCGCAGCTTGCGCCTGCTCGACACCGCAACTGGCCCCGATGGTAAGCCGCGCACCGATCTCACCATTGGCATGACCGATGCCCCCCATTGGATGGGCGCGAGTGCGCAGTCCACCGGCGGTGTCACCTTCTTCCCTAACATGCCCACCGAAGAGGTCTTCTCCACGCCGCATAATGGCCGTACCAACGGCTGGGTCCGCACCTCCAAGCCCACTTTTCCGTTACAACGGCGCGTTGAGGATGCCTACTTCCGCTTTGAAGGGGGCGAAGTCGTTGAATATTGTGCCGGCGTCGGCCAGGAAGTACTGGAACAATTTTTTGCGATTCGCGGGGCCAAGCGGCTGGGTGAAATTGCCCTGGTTGATGTGCGCTCACCGGTCAACCAAGCAGGGATCACCTTCTTTGACATTCTCTTCGATGAGAACGCCACCTGTCACATCGCCTTTGGCGAAGCTTACCCCGAAGGGATGATCGGCAGCGGGGCAATGGACGAAGCAACCCTGGCGGCGCACGGCGTCAACGCCGCCGACACCCATGTTGACTTCATGATCGGCACGCCAACAATGAATGTCTACGGCCAGTGTGCCAATGGGCAAGAGATTATGGTAATGGCGCAGGGGGAGTTTGTTGCGGCGGTGGCGGCAGGATGATACGTAAAACGTGATGCGTGAAACGTGAAACGTGATGCGTGAAACGTGATGCGTGAAACGTGATGCGTGAAACGTGATGCGTGAAACGTGATGCGTGATGGGCAAAACAAAAGGCCAGACAGAAATTGTCTGGCCTTTTGTTTTGCGCCCCCTGTAGGATTCGAACCTACGACCTACGGATTAGCTCACCACTACAGCTTTCGCTGCCGGCCTTGCTGTTGGCAAGGCTGTTTGTGGTCCGGACCATATCTTCACCATCACAGGTGGAATGCGTATGGCCTCTACGGAACCCTACGATAATCAGCAGCAAAGTCAAATCATTCTGCTGATTATTCTTTGGTATACCTACCCTCAAGTTAATTGAGCCTTTAGTACGCCAAGATCGCCTTTGTTCTTTGTATGATGAGTTCGCATTTTATGTGAACGTAGCGACCATAGGTTTCCTCGGTGTTGCCATTGAGAAGGGTTCACCGATACAGCATTCTCCACTGTACAGATTCAGTTTTTCTGTACAGGCTCCTATTTTGATGGTTGCCAAGTCTAGCACACCACCGACTGCTGAAGTCCGTTGCTCTATCCATCTGAGCTAAGGGGGCAGGCAGACCAACAAATTATAAGCCAAAAGTCATGGGAAAGTCAAGCTATTTGCCAAGGTGACGATCAGAGCGGTATACTCTTTGGTGTTAGCAACCGATCAGCACGGAGAAAGATGCATGCAAAAAACACCCCTCTATGAAACGCACCTGGCCCTTGGCGGTCGTATTGTCGACTTTGCCGGTTGGGCCTTGCCTGTTCAATATCCCACCGGTCCCACCACCGAGCACCAAGCGGTGCGCAACGCTGCCGGCATCTTTGATATTTCCCACATGGGTCAATTTGAACTCAAGGGCGCAGATGCCGAGCTCTTTCTCCAATATGTGCAGGTCTGGGATATCGCGCAGATGACCGATTACGAAGCCCACTACAGCCTGTTGCTCTACACCGATGGCACCATTGTCGACGACATTTTTATCTACCGCCTGCCCGCGCGCTGGCTGATCGTGGTCAATGCCTCGAACCGCGCCAAGGATCTAGCCTGGCTGCAGGCCAATGCGCTGGGCTTTGAAATCGAGTTGACCGATATTTCCGACCAGACCTGTATGCTGGCGTTGCAAGGCCCGAAAGCCGAGGCGATTTTACAGCGGCTGACGACGGTCGATCTGGCGCAGATGGCGACGCGCACGGCAGTTGAAACCGCGTTGGCCGGTGTACCCACCTTGATTGGTCGCACTGGTTATACCGGCGAAGATGGCTTTGAGCTCTACCTGCCCAATGGGGCTGGCGTTGCCCTTTGGGATCATTTACTGCAAGCGGGTGCTGCCGAAGGACTCTTACCCTGTGGACTGGCCGCCCGCGACAGTTTACGTTTTGAAGCTTGTATGCCCCTCTATGGTCACGAGATCGACGCCCACACCAATCCCCTCGAAGCACGCTTGGGCTGGGCAATTAGCTGGGAGACTGAGTTTATTGGCCGCTCGGCCCTGCTGAAGACCAAGTTAGAAGGGCCGGCACGCTTGCTGATTGCGTTTGAGATGGTCGAACGCGCCGTGCCGCGTGAACATTATGAGATTGGAGTTGCAGGCCAGATCGTCGGCCATGTGACAACCGGCATGAAAAGCCCAACATTGGACCAATTTGTGGGTATGGGTTATCTGCCGCGCCAATTTACCAAACTGGGCACAGCGATTGAAATTATGGTGCGTGGCCAGGCCAAAGCAGCCAAAGTGGTCAAGCGCCCGCTTTATCAACCAAAATACAAATAAAACGTGATACGTGATGCGTAAAACGTGATGCGTATGCCAACCGCTAAAATTGTGCAGAAGGAGTAAGTGATGGCTGATTATAAACTGGACCAGAGCGCCAAATATGCCGAGAGCCATGAATGGGTGCGCGTTGAAGATGGCGTTGCGGTCGTTGGGGTTTCGGATGCCGCCCAGGATCAGTTGAGTGATGTTGTCTATGTTGACCTGCCGGATGTGGGGCGGGAAGTCAAGGCGGGCGAGGCCATTGCGGTCGTTGAGTCGGTCAAGGCTGCCGAGGATATTTTGGCCCCGGTCAGCGGCACGATTGCGGCGATCAACGAGGCGCTGATTGATACGCCCGAGTTGGTCAACCGGCAGCCGTATCAGGCCTGGTTTTTCAAGATTACCCCCACGGCTGCGCTGGACAGCGAACTGGCGGCGCTGATGGAACCAAGCGCCTATGCTGCGTTTGTGGATGCCAACGCTCATTAAGCTGGTGCTGATCAAGGCAGCGTTAGGACAAACCTTGCACGCGTTGGTAAGGGGCAGATTATGCCTTACCACCTGTTTATTGGTCAACCTGACGCTGCTGCTGGTTGCCTGCCAACAACCAGCGTTGCCGGCCTGGCTGGGGGGGACGGCAACAGCGCCCACACCAACCCCGATCCCGATTGAGACCGAATTGACCATGTGGGCCTGGCCCACCTCAGACGCGGAAGATGAACAGTTGCAGGCCTTGGTCGCCAACTACCAACAGCAACAGCCCGGCCTTGCCATCAACCTCACTTTCACCCCTGACTATGCCGCCCGCCTGCGCACCGCGCTCGGCAGCGATAATGCGCCCGATCTGCTCTATCTGAACAGCTTCTATCTGCCCAATCTGGTCGCCGAGGGGGCGTTGGCAGCGCTCCCGGCGGCACTGCTGGCTGATCCTGATCTAGATCCACATTTGCGCGCCGCCATGCAAGTTAACGGCAGCCCCTACTGCGTCCCCAAAGAAGTCGATACGCTGGCCCTGCTCTACAACCAAGCGCTCTTTGATGCCGTTGGGCTGCCTTATCCCGATGAAAGCTGGACGTGGGAAACATTGCGCGCCAACGCCGAGCAGCTCACGGAGCTGACCGCAGGCCGCTACGGCATGGTGCTGCCCCCCGACTTTTCGCGCTGGCTACCTTTTCTTTACCAAGGCGGTGGTGCCATTACTGATGCCGAAGGGACAGCAATGGCGATCAACAGCCCTGCAGCCCAAGCAGCGCTGGATTTCTATGTGGATCTGGTGCTAGAAGGGTTTGCCGCGCCACCGGCTATGCTCGACAGTCGCTGGCCAGGGGAAGCCTTTGCCGCCGGCCGGGCCGCCATGACAATCGAGGGCAATTGGATTGTGCCCTATCTGGCCCAACAAGCACCTGACCTTGCTTATGGCGTCACCTTGTTGCCGAGCGGTCCAGCGGGCCGGGCAACGGTCTCCTTTACAACCTGCTATGCAGTGGCGGCGGCCAGTCAAACCCAGGATGAGGCCATCAAGCTGATCGCATACCTCACCGCGGCCGAACAACTGGAAAGTTGGTTAGGGTTAAATCGTGCGCTACCGGCGCGGCTCTCGTTACAACCACAGTGGTTGGCACAGGATCCACAGTTGGCCCCGTTTGCCGTCGGCCTCGCCCATGCCTACGAATGGCAGTTCCCAGCCCCACTACAACCATTGGTCGCAACCATTAATAACGACTTACGCCGCACGTTTGGAGGGTTTATTTTGGCCGAAAGTGTCTTGCCCACCGCCGAAGCAGTGGGCAATGAAGCACTAGCGCCTTAAATGGTCATTGCGAATGGCAGTCGCCAAATAACCAAGGTGCCTGATCAGCGCGTGACAAAGGGCAAGTAGATGATACTCTTGTCACCAGTAGGTGAGGGAGCCGTGACGACAAGGGTCGGAGTAGCCACCGTAGTCGGGACGATGGTTGGCGTTACAGTTGGGACAGGCGTCTCGGTCGGGTTTAAGTAAAGCTCGTTGATACAAGGCGGGGCATCGCAGGGATAGATGGCGATCAAGCGATTCAGATCGTCATTCTGCAGGACGCGCTTGGTGCTTGCATTGAGGATTGCGTACATGACAGCCTGCGCATCAGGGGAATGGTCAAGCGGGATCCAATGGCCTAACTCATGCAGCACGACACTTTCTAGATCGGTCTCGCCCACGGCGGGCGTTTCACTGACGGCAAAGTTGTAATCGTCATTGATCCAGATATCTGCCTCCAGAATGGTGCCGCTCTGTGTAAACCAGATCTGTGCTTGGCCTAATTGGCTGCTCGCGCCTTTATGCATAAAGAGCAATTCATTCGTCCCATTATAGCCTGTGCTGGTCGAGGTTGTTTCCCCCGCATAAAGCAGCGTAAAATTGGCATCATTCACCACGCTCCAGGTGCGAAACGCGCGAAAAATTGCGGCACGAAAGGCATCAACCTGGTCGCCCACCCCATCCGAGTTGATATTGATCTTGATTGGAATTGTCGTATCCGGCCAGGTTGGGTCAGTCAATAAGGGTCCTTGGCTGCGCTGTGCAACGGGGACGACAGCAGCGCGGCGGGCAAGCAATGCCTGCAAGGTGGTATGAGTTGGCGGCAAGGTGACACGACGCCCTAATTTAGTCGCCTGCACGGCGATTGCCTGTTCGACCGTTGCGGGCAACAGGGTCAGTGCTAAAGCAGGATTCGACAGATAGCTTTCGCCCAATGTAAATTTGCCTTTTTCCCCTTGGACAACGCGGTAGCCGGCCTCATCCTCGACCAGAAAAAGCAATACGATTTCGCCATTGGCAAAGGTCGCAGAATGAGAGCTCCACAGCCCCAGCCCTTCGTCAGCCAAATAACCGCCGGACACCAGGACCTGAATGCGTTCCGCGACTTGCCCCACCAGCGTATGCGCGACGGCCACAGTAAAGCGCGTTTCGATCTCAGTATGGGTCAAATTCCAGGTCGTCTCACGGTCAACGATCTGGCCATAGATCACAGCCGTGGCCGGCTGGAGTAAAGGGGCGAGCAAAGCCTGCAAGGTCTGCGCAGGCGCAAGGAGCGTACCTGCCGAGACGGTGGTGTTCGCCCCCGTGGCAGTGGCTGTGCTTGGCCGCCACACCCACGGCGAAAGCGTCAGTGTGGCAGCAATCATCATTATATTCAGTAGAATGAACACAAGAAGGAGGGGGGACGGCAGCTTCGTTGTAGTCATGCGATCAACATCCTAACCATCATTTTCTGTTTTGATACACAATCGTATCAGATGAACGTTGCACATTATTACCTTAATTATATCAGCTCTTTGGCTACATAAATCTTACGATTGCATGACCGCATCTACATCGTGCGCATGATCTTTTCCAGCAAGGTCCATGCGTTCTTGGCAAGATTACTTTACTTTATTAGGCCGAGTAGTGTAGCCACTTCCTCGATTGTCTTGTAGGCGAAGCAGCACTACATACCAGCGTAGCAGAGGAAGCGCGGCGATTGTGGAGGTAGATGAAGAATTTTTGTGGGTTAAGATCCGGTAAATAAATCGGTAATCATAGGCAGATGATGCATCATCCCCTACCGGACCTACGCAAGTGCGCTTGCCTAAAATAGCGCTTGCGTAAATCACTCATTCATGCTCTTGTAAAAATGCGTCCACCGTCGGATGGTGCAATTGTTCGCGCACTTGACGCCATGCGCGCAACGTGGGCTCGCGATCTCCCCGCATTTTAGGGACAAAGCCAAATTTGAGGTAGAGCCCAATCGCCGGCAGCCGGGCTGTTGAGGTATTAAGGTAAGCCCGCGTATGACCTAGCGCGTCTAGCCGTTGACATACGAGAGCCAGCAATGGCTTGGCCAGCCCTTGCCCCTGCAGCGCCGGCTGGAGCGCAACCCAGTGGATCAGGCCATAAGCCTCATTTTCCTCATCGGTATAAAACCAGGCCGTTGTCGTCCCAACTGGTGTGCCCGCCCCATCACATAGATAAGCCTGACGAGTTGGCAATAAGGCCTGGTCAGCCCCAAATTCCTGGCGAAAGGTTTCAGCCGTGAAGGTATGGTAGCGGTCGGCGGCGATATGAATGTCCACCCAAGCCTGTTCATCACCGGGCTGGTACCAACGCAACGAGTAGGGAGTCGGGAGGGCAAAGTCGGGTAAATCCTCTAAAGTGGCGCGCACCATACTGACGTTGATATTTTCTGTAGACATATTTGTTATCGCGCTTATCGTTTTCAAAGATTGACGAGGTCTAAGTCCAATGGCATCCAGTATAAGGCGGGATCGGTTAAACGTCAATCAGCCGCAGTCATCAGGCACCAATTATTTGAATTTTACGTCAGTGTACTCAGCATCCCCAGATGCTGGTCCCACTCCCCCATAACGCCTGTGTGCGTCTGGGGATGCGCACTACACGTCCCAAATTGGCATTGCTAATCATCAGGGGTTCATTTCAGTGGAGAGGCCACAAATACCTCCGCGCCAAATGGCGGTTGCCTGTTAGGCGCGCTTCGTGGATCACGATTTGCCTGAAAGCGGGCTAATTGCTTAAATCAGCCCGCGTCAGTATAATAACAGCATGACAAAATCAACTTTACTCGACGACTTAACCCAACGCTTTGGCACCAAACGGGTGTTGCAGCAACCGGCACAACTGCGCCCCTATGTCTCCGACGCACTCACGGCCTTTCGCTCCGATCCGGCGGCGGTGGTCCTGGCCGAGAGCCAACAAGAGGTGATCGAGACGGTGCGCCTTTGTCACCGCTATGGTGTGCCTTTTGTGGCGCGCGGCAGTGGCACGAGCCTCTCCGGCGGCTCCTTGCCGATTCAGGATGGCGTTGTCATCGCGCTCAACCGGCTTAACCGTATTCTGCGGCTTGACCCATTGGCGCGCATTGCCGTGGTCGAGCCGGGCGTCGTCAACCTCGAAGTTTCCAAAGCCGCCGCGCCCCACGGTCTTTACTATGCGCCGGATCCTTCCAGCCAACTGATCTGCACGATTGGCGGTAATGTCGCCTTTAACTCGGGCGGCGCGCATTGTCTGAAATATGGCATGACCGCCAACCATGTGCTGGGCATCAAGGCTGTGTTGCCCGATGGTGAAGTCGTCCACCTGGGCAGTGAGAGTTTGGAAGGGATAGGCCCAGATCTGGCTGGTTTTTTTGTCGGCTCGGAAGGGCTCTTTGGCGTGGCGCTGGAGATTACCCTGCGCCTCCTGCCCAAACCGGAGAGTTACCGCACCGTGCTGGCTTCCTACGCCAGCCTGCAACGCGCCGGTGACGCGGTGGGGATGGTGGTCGAATCGGGGCTGCTGCCGGGGGCGATAGAGATCATGGACAACCTGGCGATCCAGGCCGCCGAAGCCGCGGTCAACGCCGGCTATCCCAACGCCGCTGCGCTGCTCATTGTCGAGTTGGAGGGTGAAGCGGTGCAAGTCGAGGCCGAGTTTGCCCATCTGCTCCAAGTGATCGAGGAATCGAATGCCGACGAAGTGCGCGTCGCCCAGGATGATGCCGACCGCGCCCGCATTTGGAAGGGACGCAAGAGCGCCTTTTCCGCGGTCGGGCGGCTAAGCCCCGATTATATTGTCCAGGATGGGGTCGTGCCGCGCAGCCATTTGGGCAAGGCCCTGGCCAAAATTGAAGCGTTGAGCAAACAGTATGACTTGCGGGTGGCGAATGTCTTCCATGCCGGTGACGGCAACCTGCATCCGCTGATTCTCTATAATGGCAGAGAGCACGGCGCACTGGAACGGGCCGAAGCGCTCGCTGGCGAAATTCTCCACATGTGCATCGACTTGGGCGGCTCGATCACCGGTGAACATGGCGTGGGCGTGGAAAAGCGCGCATATATGAATGATATGTTCACTGAAATTGATCTGGCGGTGATGAATGAGATCCGCCGGGCGATTGACCCCCTGGAATTGGCCAATCGGGGCAAAATGTTACCAAGCGACCAAGCGCCCGCACTAACGCTACATGGCCCCCATCCGCTGGAAGCAGCGGGCATCATCTCACGCGAGTAACTGAATTATGAGCGAAACGCTTGTCCTAGATACGATTGAACCAGCCACCATTGACGCTGTCCAGCAGGCGGTGCGCAACGCGCCGCGCATCGCCATCCGCGGTGGGGGGAGCAAATCGGCGTTGCACAAGGCCCCGTCGGCGACCACCATGCTCGATCTGCGCCAACTTTCCGGCCTGCTTGAATATGAACCAGGGGAATATACCTTTACCGCGCTGGCCGGCACTCCCCTGCATGAAGTCGAAGCCGCGCTGGCAGCACATAACCAATATCTCCCTTTTGATCCGCCCTTCGTCCAACAGGGCGCAACCCTGGGTGGCACCGTTGCGGCTGGGTTGAGTGGCTCAGGACGCTATCGGTTTGGCGGCGTGCGCGATTTTTTGATTGGGGTCCGTTTTGTCGATGGCCAAGGGCGGCTGGTGCGCGGTGGGGGCAAAGTGGTCAAGAATGCCGCTGGCTTTGATCTACCCAAATTGATGGTCGGCAGCCTGGGCGGGTTGGGCGTGCTGGTGGAAGTGAGCTTCAAGGTCTTCCCCGAACCACCCCACTATTGCAGCCTCACGGCGCGCTATAACGAATTATCTGCCGCGTTGACGGCCATGCAACGGCTCGCCGAAAGTCGCTTTGATCTCTATGCCCTTGATTTGGCCGTCGAAGCTACAACGGGCGCGCAACCGAGTTACCTGTTGTCAGCGCGCTTGGGTGGCTTGCCGAATGTCTTGGGGCAGCGCATCGATCAACTGCGCCAAGTTGTGGGTACTGGCGACGTGTTGAATGGCGATGCCGAAGCCGCCATCTGGCAGACGACGCGCGACTTTAGCTGGTTGCCCGCTGGCCTGAACTTGGTCAAAGTGGCGATCTCGCCGCAAAAAGTCGGTCCCCTAGAGGATGTACTGGCTCCTTATGCATTGCCGCGCCGCTATGCCGTTGGGTGCAACTTGGCATGGCTGGCCTGGTCCGGCGCGCTAGGGCCGCTCGATGCCTTGCTAACCCAGCAAGGGCTGGCTGGGTTAACCGTTTTGGGCCAGGCCGAGCAACCTTTACTCGGCGACCGCACCGGCCACGCCTTTATTGCGCGCATTAAACAAGCACTTGATCCAGCCAACCGCTTTTGCAACTTGTGACCAAATTTTTGTAAAAACAAACTCATCCTATACGGACCAATAAAATTTTAGCCAAAGTAGCAAATAATTCTGTAGTGGTCAAGCGCATGATGAAATCAACGCTTTTACCGCAGAGCAGCCAATAATTCATTGCGTCCAAGTTAACGTGACTCTGCAACCTTGCAACCTTGCAACCTTGCAACCTTGCAACTCTGCAACTTTACCATCATCTGTAATCGAGATCTTCATGCAACATACCATTCCGCTGGAAACGCTTGGCCCCCAAGGGCATGCCATGGGCGAAGCTGTTAATAAATGTGTCCACTGTGGCTTTTGTCTCGCCACCTGCCCTACCTATAAGGTGCTAGGCGAGGAGATGGACTCGCCCCGCGGTCGCATCTATTTGATGAAAGAACAGCTCCAAGGCGATCTACCCTTGGATGCGATGACCTCCTATGTAGACCGTTGCCTGGGTTGCATGGCCTGTGTCACTGCCTGCCCGTCGGGCGTGGAATATGGCGAGTTGCTCGCACCCTTCCGCGCCCGCGCCGAAGCGACGCGCAGCCGCACATTTGAGGAACGTTTCACCCGGCTGATGGTGCGCGAGACTTTGCCCTATCCCGCGCGCTTCCGGTTGGCGGCGACCATGGGCAAGTTTGCCAAGCCGATCCAGTCGCTGTTGCCTCACTCGCTACGCGCAATGCTTGATCTGTTACCGGCCTCGCTGCCACCAGCGCAGCCAACGCCAGATTTTGTCCCAGCGATTGGTCCTCGGCGCGCCCGGGTGGCCTTTTTGCGCGGCTGTGTGCAGACTGTCCTCGCACCGCAGATTAATGCCGCCACTCTCCGTGTCCTGGCCCGCAATGGCGTCGAAGTGATCATACCGAAAGGCCAAGGTTGCTGCGGCTCCCTTTCCATGCACACTGGGGAAGCCAAACAAGCACGTCAACTGGCCGGCCACAATCTGGGCATCTTTCCCCAGGATGTAGATGTGATTGTCACCAACGCCGCGGGCTGTGGCTCTGGCATGCATGAATATGGCTTACTCTTTGCCGGCACCGCGCAAGAAGCAGCGGCCCATGCCTTTGCCGCCAAGGTTAAAGATGTCGCCGTATTCCTACACGAACTGGGACTGCTTACTCCGCAAGCGCTACCTGAACCGTTGACAGTCGCCTACCACGATGCCTGTCATCTCGCCCATGCGCAGCGGGTCACTGCACAGCCACGCCACCTGTTGCGCGCCATTCCCAACCTTACACTCAAAGAGATTGCCGACGGCGAGATCTGCTGCGGTTCGGCGGGGACCTATAACCTGGAACAGCCCGCAATTGCGCGTGAACTCGGCGAGCGCAAGGCCAGCAACATTCTAGCGACGGGCGCGCAGGCAGTCGTCACCGGCAACATTGGCTGTATGACCCAAATCGGGAATCACTTGCAGGCACAGGGTCATGGATTGCCGGTCTGGCACACGATGGAGATATTGGATCGGGCGTATGAAATGGTTAATTGAAAATTGTCAATTGAGAATTGTTAATGTTTCGTGCATTGACCGGACATACAGCGTGTGATAGGATCACTTCAGGCGCGATGTGTTTGATAAAAATCGAGGATAAAAATGTCTAAATTTGTACGTGTCCAAACGGCGCTGACTGATCTGAACATGGTCAAACGGGCGCTTGATGATCTAAAAATTAGTTATACAGAAAATGCGCGCTACAATCACCGTTGGAGTGGCTTTAAGGGCCAGGTACCGTTTTTGATCAAACAGCAATATGTCGAGTTCGGTCTGCGCCAAACGAGCGACCAAAGCTATGAAGTGATCGGCGATGATATGCAGATGGCGCAGATCCAGCAGACGATGGCGCAAGTGCAACAGCGCTATGCCTATCACAAAGTGATCGAAGAGACGGCCAAGGCTGGTTTTGATCTGGTCGAAGAACAAGTCGGCAACGATCAGGTGATCCGCTTAACCGTGCGCCGTTGGGCCTAAGCGCTCAACCGGCGAAGAGAGAAAAGTGAACGATGCAACAACAAGAGATTGAAATCACAATCCTGCCCAATGGCAAGGTGGAGTATACGATCAAAGGGGTGAAGGGCAGCAACTGCGAAGCGATCAGCGCGCTGCTGGAGAAATTGGGCAAGGTCGAAGAGACGTTGCACACTGGTGAATTTTACGAATATGGTTCGGACGCGCACATCCATGTCAGCCAGTGAGATGTCATCCAGCGTGACGGGCGACAGGACGCAGCATGATGGGGCACAGTCGGCATGGCCGCTAATGCCAACGGAGACCGAGATCTATATTTTGCCCGATGGCCGCGTGGTGATTGCCGACCTGCCGGCTGAGTTGGCGACGATGTTGGCACAGTTGGGCCAGGTCGAGCTTGAACGACCAACCATTGCGGGAGCAGATGCATGACGAATATTCCGCTCTTTAGCCTGCCGCCCACTCCTGGGGTCAAGATTACCCAACTCTATGAACATCTGGAGCTCTTTAGCGAGGGTGAGCCACCGCGCCACACCCTTTTTGTGTTGGGCCGCCCCACCTTGGCCGAGCGCAACCCCTTGCAGGCGCCCCAGGACCAACTGCTCATTATCGACCCGCCCGCCAATGTCAGCACTCGTTTTCGGGTCGAAGGCAATGTGGCGACGCTCTTTACCGGGCCGGTCATCGAAACTGGGTTTCCGTTGTTACAAACGGAAACCGGCGGCGTCGCCCATATTCGGATTGGGGCGCACTATCTGGATCTCTACAGCCAGCGCCAGAGCACGGTGATTCACCTGCCGGCGTTAGGTGTACTTTGTGGCGGTTCTTTTGGCAGTGAGGTAGTGCCGCCGACCATTGCGCTGGCCTCTGACGGCACTGACGAACTAGTGACATTACGATTACTGGCCGGCCTGATCAAGGGGCGGCGGCTACAGCTCTATATTCCCGCAGTGGGGGAACTGTGTCGGGACGTCGTGGAAACAATGGGTCGCCTCGCCGCGGATGTCGCTTACATACACGAAATTCGCCGGGTGATCAATCCCTTGGTCGCGCGAGGCGAATCGGCGGAAGTGATCGAGACGATTGCCCCGACTCTTTTACCCAGCCGCTGGCGCGCAAGTGGTGAGCAACTGCACTTAACCAATCTCCAGCATCTCTACGATGCCATGCGCCATCACGCCGGCAGTGACTCAACGGCTGCCAAAGAGTGACCCCTGCTCGGTACGCTCGGGGTAGACCAAATTTAGATGCCCATAGGCGCTGCGCGTCGCCACCCGGCCACGCGGGGTACGGTCCAAAAAGCCCAGTTGCAAAAGATAAGGCTCGACCACATCCATGATCGTATCCCCCTCTTCGCTAATACTCGCCGCCAATGTCTCCAGCCCTACCGGACCGCCGTTAAATTTCTCAATAATCGCCCGCAAGACGCGGTGGTCGAGATCATCCAACCCCAACCAGTCGATTTCTAACATACTCAACGCCTGTTCGGCGACTTCTTGACTGATGCGGCCATCGGCGCGCACTTCGGCATAATCGCGCACCCGGCGTAGCAAGCGCAGTGCCACGCGCGGGGTCCCGCGCGAACGGCGCGCAATCTCTTCGGCACCGGAAGTGGCAATCGTGACCTTTAATAGATTGGCGCCGCGCAGAACGATCTCCTGCAAAGCGGGTACGGTGTAAAAGTCAAAGCGCTCCACTACGCCAAAGCGGGCACGCAGCGGTGAGGTGAGCAGCGCTAAGCGCGTGGTCGCGCCGACAACCGTAAATTTGGGCAGCGACAGGCGAATGTTACGCGCGCCAGGGCCACTGCCGACCACAATATCCAGCGCAAAATCTTCCATCGCTGGATAAAGAATCTCTTCGACTACCCGCCCCAAGCGGTGGATTTCGTCGATAAAGAGGATATCACCCTTGCGCAGATTGGTGAGAATGGCGGCCAGATCACCGGCTTTTTCAATGGCGGGGCCGGCGGTGACTTTGAGGTTGCCCCCCATCTCGTTGGCCAAGATGTGGCTGAGCGTCGTGTTATGGTTGTAGAAACCATTCGCAACAAAGGAATGGGTACCCGGCACGACAAAATCGTAGGTCGCATTTACAGACGGCGCAATGGCGGCGACGCGATCCCAGTAAATCTGGGGGTTGATCAGGCTGGCAATGGTGACAAATTCGGGTTCATCATAGATCATCGCCGGCAACAGCGACAGATATTTCTCCACCTGGCGGCGGGTGGGAATGCGATCGTCACGCTTGACATGATCAAAGATTTTATGGATCTGCCGCGCAT
Organism: Caldilineaceae bacterium; assembly: GCA_022842065.1. Next base: position 96,865 of record JALHQH010000031.1, on the reverse strand, counting down.
GGGGGCGCGTTTTGTCAAGGAGCGTCGCAAGGGCCGCATTCACAGCAGGAACTAAATCACTCCGATTCCAACCGGTTTCCCGATCTTGCAATGCCTGTCCGCGTACCTGCTTACGGGTCAGGCGAAAGCCAACAAGTTCATAGAAGAGCTGCGCATCTTGCCCCCCAATAAAGAGCGACCAGTAAGGTTTACCAACCCGCGTTTTTTCGGTGCGATGGGCAATGATGCCCAGATTTGCCAACAACAGCTGTACTTGCCAGACCAGTTGCTCGGAGCGTGAGCCGAACTCGACATACCCATCCGGCCACGCACTGCCATCAGCATCAAAGAGCCCCTGCAAAAAGCCAATGGCACACGCACGCGGCCCCTGCAAAATGGCGGAAGGCACAAGCTTTTTTGCCGCGGTTTCTGCCACTGCGCCCATGCCCAACATGACCTCACCACAGCGCTGGCTGAACCGAAGATGAGGGGCAGCCGTGCCATATTGGTGAATTTTAGGAGTGTACCCAAAGTGCTGCTGGGCAATGCGCTGCAACTCGGCTAACATTTCCTGATCACCACAGGTAATCACAAAGGCAGGCCGCAGCTGTCCCCGTTCAAAATGACCATCCCCGACGAGCGCGCCCAGTAAATAGGCGAGGTCGGCATCAAGGGTAATGGTCTGCACAGTGGTCGGTGGTGTTGTTAATGACCAGGGTGCAGCAACCGGCGCAATGATGCGGCCATTTGAAAGCGGCAAACCCAACCGCTTAGCGGCAATTTCCGGGGTTGGATTGCCACTAACCTGTTGCGCATAAGCTTGGCGCAATTCTGTAATCGACGGCGGTCGTTGCAAGGCAACCGTCAACTGGGCATGGTAATGCGTAACCAAATCATTGGTAAAACGGCGGCGGTCGGCAGGCTGCCAACGTTGCCAGGGCACGGTGCGTGGCGTACCCCAGCAGTTCGTACCCTTGGCAATCGCAACATAATCCGCCGGCGCTAACGCTGACAACGGTTTCCATTGGGGTCCTTGCGCGGTAGCCACCAGCACCGGATGATTAGGGGTACCTTCTAAGACAAAGCCGGAACGCGTCTGTAGCCGTAGCGTGGGACTTACGCCATTGGTATAGAAATGGGAAGCCATTTCCATGCCTTTAATCCCGTAGACCTGCGTTTGCGTCGGCTGATAATGATCAGGCGCGCCGCCTGGCGGCAACAGTTCGGCAAATTGGGTGAGCCCCTTTTCCGTTAACACCCAACTATCAGCGGTAATACACTTGCCCAAACCAGGTGGCCCATAAAGCAGCACATGATCAAGCGGCTCGCCGCGCTGGCGCGCGGCCTGCACCAAGATGCCGATCTTCTCGCGCAGCCGCTCCTGGCCGATCATCTCATTGAGGGAATGCGGACGCAATGCGTGGTCGATGCGCTGCTCGCCGCCCTTCGCTTCGGGATCGATTGCGCGCTCAGGCTCGGCCCCGGGCTCAACTTTACGCCGTTCCCCCGCCTTGCGCCCATCAATACTACGTTCATCGGCCATAATCTTAACCCTTGCAGAAAATTTGCACGTTTGTTCTAATCCCCTGTATTATACCAGAATCTCAGCCAGAAAAAAAGAAACGTTTGTAAACGTAGTGCGTATAGTGTGCGGAGCGGTTACACAGGGCGTAGGCTGTAGACGAACGAGCGCTGATCAGGCAGAGTTGCACAGATGTGTTACGCAGTTTGACCTTTGCGCAAAAAGCTGCTATAACCTGTGTCTAACTTTTGGCACTACTTTAAATTTATCTTTGCGTAACGAAGCGGCTTGCCAATGATGCCAGCCGTTGAAGGGGAATAGATTATGGCCGATGAGAGTAAACTGGCCCATGAAAAAGCGCGCCTGGTCGCAGAAGAAACCCAGGTTGTGGAAGAGCTGCAACATCTCCGTGACTTGATGTTGGCGGAAGTCGATATTGAGCCGGAAGAAGGGGATGCAGAAATCACCGAGCGGGAAAAGAATTCGGCGCTGATTGCCGTACTGGAAAACAAGTTACAGGATATTCAGACCGCCCTGCGTTCGATCGAAAAGGGCAGTTATGGCACCTGTGCGCGCTGTAACAAGCCGATTGAGCCGGGGCGGTTAGAGGTCAAGCCTGATGCCACCCTGTGTGTGACTTGCCAGGGTGAAGTCGAGCGCCTCAGCCGGCGCGGGCGTAATACCCGTCAAATTCAGTGGTAATGTAACCTTCCCATCTCACTTGCTAACCAACCTGCCATTGATGGCAACACGCAGTGCTAGCGCACTCGATGCGCGCCGGCCACTGATTGTCTGCCATCAGCGCACACACCAAAGGAGTTAGCCTTGGTCGCTAATGTCTATCCTTCTACGCATCCGCTCACCAGGCACAAGTTGACCCTGTTGCGCCGCCAGACGACGGAACCCAAGAAGTTTCGTGAATTAGTCGGCGAACTTTCGATGATGATGGCCTACGAGGCAACCCAGGATCTACCGATGTTGCCGGTCGCGGTGGAAACGCCGCTGACGACGACCATGGGGGCGAGCATGGGCGAGAAAATTGGGCTAGTGCCGATTTTGCGGGCCGGCCTGGGCATGGTAGATGGCGCGTGGCGTTTACTGCCCCAAGCAGAGGTTTGGCATCTGGGGCTTTACCGCGATGAGCGCACCCTGAAACCGGTGGAATATTACAACAAACTGCCCACCGATCCAACGGTGCAGCTTTGTCTGATCCTCGATCCCATGTTAGCAACGGGTGGTTCGGCGATTGCCGCCGTCGAAGTGTTAAAACGCTGGGGCGTTGCGCGGATTAAGTTTGTCGGGCTAATCGCCGCGCCCGAAGGGATCGCAGCACTGCATACGGCGCATCCGGATGTCGCCATCCATGTGGCGGCCATCGACGAACGCCTGACCAACAAAGATGACATCTTCCCCAGCGGCTTCATCTGGCCCGGCCTCGGCGATGCCGGCGACCGCCAATTTGGCACGGGCTGAGTAATGGTTAATTGAAAATTGAAAATGGTTAATTGTTAATGGTTGGGTGATCAACGCGACGATTAACAATTAACAATTAACCATTCTTCGTTTTCAATTAATTATTAGCAAGGTCTTTCCTGGCACTCAGGTGGGCTTGGCCGTCGGCGTGGTAGCTGCTGCGGACGAGGGGGCCGCTTTCTACCCATTTGAAGCCGCGATTTTCGCCTTCCACCTTTAGGCGGGCAAATTCGTCGGGCGTCCAGTAACGGGCAATCGGCAGGTGGAAGCGGCTGGGTTGCAGATATTGGCCCATCGTAATAATGTCAACGTCGTGGGCGCGCATGTCGTCCATCACCTGGAGCACCTCGTCCCACGTTTCACCCAGCCCCAACATAATCCCGGACTTGGTCAGCGCCAACGCGTCCATTGTTTTGGCGCGCTGCAATAATTCGAGCGTGCGCAAATATTTGGCTTGGGGGCGCACCGTCTTGTAAAGGCGCGGCACGGTTTCGGTGTTGTGGTTGAGGATCTCCGGCTTGGCCTCCATCACCGTTTGCAAGGCCGCTCCATCCCCTTTGAAATCAGGAATCAACACCTCAATTGTACAGCCGGGCACCAAGCGGCGAATCCACTCAATGCTTTCAGCAAAGACCCAGGCACCGCCGTCGGCCTGTTCATCGCGGTTGACGCTGGTGAGCACGGCATGTTTGAGCGCCATCGCCTGCACGCTCTCGCCCACGCGGCGCGGCTCATCGGGGTCGAGCAGACCGGGGCGCCCCGTCTTGATCTTACAGAAACCGCAGCTGCGCGTGCAGGTATCGCCCATCAGGAGAAAGGTGGCCGTGCCTCGCCCCCAACATTCGCCCAGGTTGGGACACATCGCCTCTTCGCAGACGGTATGCAAATGTTTACCACGGAAAAGGCCGCGCAGTTCCCGATATTTGGGGCTGTCCGCCGCTTTGACGCGCAGCCACTCGGGGCGGCGACCACGGGTTAACTGACCGGGGATGCCCGGTTCAGGCAGGATAATGGGGGCCGGCTCCAAGGTAATGGTGCCGAATTGGTTGGCAGTTCTGGTGATCTGTTCGCTCATAATAGAATAGCTTACGCCTTATCTGCGCTGATTTCTGCGATCATTGCTGCAATTTCTTGGTTACATTGCATAGACAGGTACAACCACTTCACGCTTGGCTTTCTGTTCACCGCGCATACTTTCTTCGATGCGTTTTAACACATTGGCAGCATAGTAGCGGGTCCCACATTCTTTGCACACACCAGCGGGAACATCCTCGAAGAGAAAATAATTACCACTGATTTCGCGGTAGACAGTTACCAATTTTTCCACAATGGGACCACCACAATATTCGCAGACTTCGCCATCCCAGAAACCCGTTGTTGTTTCATCCTTCATATTAGCGTTTTGTCCTCATAGACAGTAATTACACAGACCTTATTGCCTTTAGTAATTCGACAGACTACACCAACTATTCGCCCATCCAATGCCTGCCCAATAACTTCAAATTTTTCATCGTGTGGCCAAACTCGTCGAATTTTGCCGCTCAACAATCCATATTCTACATCATAGATCGATAGACGATCTTCCAGCGCTTCATCATCAGCATGTTGCGTTAGATAATAGAGTCCATAACGTACCAACGCCTGAATCTGTTTAATTTTGCTCAAGTCACCACTCGCTTTGCATGCTTACTTTGCAAATTGTGGGTAGGAATAGACTGGCATAAATTACAGGTTTAGTATACCTTGTCATGCTATTTTCGTCTACGACGGCATAAACAGATCTAGAACTGCCAAGTTGAACCAGTGTAATTCATCAGTCTTTCAATCGTTTACGCCAGGATTCCCGTTCACCGTATTGCGGTGAATCAACATCGTCGCCACGCCCAGCCCCACATAGAGCCAGAGCAAGACGGTCATATGGGGATAGGTCATGTTAAACCAGTAATGGTCAAAGATGCCGCTGACCAACGCGCCGGCCACCGCGCCAGTCAAGCCCAGGAGGATCGCTTCCAGCCCGGGATCATAGCCTGCCCGCCACGAACGCAACAACATAGCAAAGAAACCAACCATGATCGCCAGGAAGATCAGCAGGCCGATCACGCCCATATTCTGGGCAATCGTCAGGTAGAGCATGCTGACGCCCAAGTAAATATCGATGTCGGGCACGCCGGTAAAGCCGACGCCGAAGAGGGGGTAGCGGTTGATCAGGATCAACGCGTCCTTGTACTCGCCGAAACGCATCTGGGTGGCGAGATCCTGCCCCATGATCCCGGCATAGAAGCGGGCCATATATTCCTGCGTCTGGGGCAGAAAGAGCAGCAACAAGAGGCCAACCAGCCCCAGTGGGATCAACTTACGGTATTTGAGCAGCGCTAGCACCCCCACCGAGGTCGCTAGCCCCAAAAGCGCCGAGCGACTGTAGGTGAGGTAAAGCGCCAGCGTCGCAGTCAACAGCATGATCGCCGTTAACCAGCGTGGCCAGAGCCGTTCGCGCGCAAAGAGTTGCGGAGCGAGCAGGCCGGCGACCAGGATCATCATGCCGCCGAGCACGTTAGGGTCAACGGCGGTACCGATGGCGCGCATGGTGCCGGCGGGGTCATCTTCAATATAGCGCAAAGCCCCATAACCGCCAGGGTAATCAAAGCGGGCCAGGCGATCCAGCACCCAGACGGTTGCCCATTCGGGAACGACATAAAAGGCGACGGCGACCGCAGCACAGCCCCACCCCGCCAGGGTCAACCAGCGTACCACCCACTGTAACTCGGCGGCGGTGCGCACGGTGTTAATCGCCACAAAAAAGAGCGCGATGCCCAGCAGGATCTCGGCAAAGCGGCGGATGAAGAAGCTGTTGGCGCTGCTGTGGCTCAAGCCATAAGCAAAGCTAAAGACGGCCATGAGCATAAAAAGCCCGACCAGCAACCCTAAGCCGGAGAGAATAAAATCCCGTTCCAAGCCCAGCACCAACTTGAGGATCCAGACAAAAAAGAGCGCGCCCAGCGCGGCATCAAGAAAGGTGGGCTTGAAGCCAATACTCACCGGCAGGCTGGCAAAGGGCAGGCCATAGACCACCGCGGCCAACGCCACAAAGCCCCAATGGGTGTCGAGCAGGATCAACGTGCCGGCGATAATCGCCACGGCCATGACCAGCGCCAGCAGGGGGCCGACAATGCCGATAAAGAGCGCGATCAAGAGCACGCCGGTCACCAACACTAGGGCCAACGCCAGGTGGCGCAGCCACGGTTGTTGCGGGAACAGCAGTTGCTGCGCCCGATCCATCAGATCAAGTTTCATCATTTGCGTAAACGATCTTCTCCTAAGCGCGCTTCATTGCGGCGGTCAACACACCGGCACCAATCAAAACAGTGCCGCCGGTGCGGTTGATCCAGCGACGGGCGCGCACACTTTGCAACGTTTCGTACATGTAGCCGGCAAAGAGGCCATAGAGCCCGGCATTCAGCGCGGCCAGCACCAAGAAGGTGGCGCTCATTACGGCAAACTGGGGCAAGGTCGCCGTCTGACGGTTAACAAATTGGGGCAAAAAGGCGACAAAAAAGGCGATGCTTTTGGGGTTGAGTGCCGTCACCACATAGGCGCTGCGGAAGAGCCGCTTGCTGGTGCCGGCCATCTCCGCGCTGGCGGTCAATTTGGCGCTGGGATCGGCGCGCCAGGTCTTCACCCCGAGATAGATCAAATAAAGCGCCCCCGCCCACTTAAAAATGGTGAAGAGGGTCGCCGACGCGGCCAACACAGTCCCCAACCCCAGTAATGAGAGGGTCATCGCGGTGAAATCACCCAGCGTGACCCCGACCGCCAGCGGCAAAACCGCCCGCTTGCCGTAGGTCATCGCGCGCCCGATCACCACTACAATCGTCGGGCCAGGAATAATCAATACAACGAATGCAGCCAGGGTAAAAGCTGCCCACGTTTCAAGGGCCATTGTTAGTGTCCTTTGGTAATTGGTAAAGCAGTAAATCGGTACATCGGTACATCGGTAGTTACTCAAATTCAGTGAGCACGATAAAATCGGTGCCGGCATCAGTCAGGAGTCGCGGTGCGCCGGTGATGGCTTGATCGTAGAGCCCAACAATTAGATGATACGGTCCGGTCGCCAAGGTTTCCGGCAGTAGTATACCATAAACGGCGGTTGTTGGTGCGGTTTTGGGCGGCGTGCTAAGCGTCAGCGGCTGATCTTGTTGTGCCACCAACTGCCCCTGGCCATCAAGCAGTTGGACAAAGACTTTTTCGCTGCCGGTCAACGTTGCCCCGGCAGGTTGCCAGGCCAGATAGACGACTAACACACCACCGGCGACTAATCGCTCGCCCTGGATCGCAAAGCCAGCCAATGCCGGCCCATTCTGAAAATTGACCGCCAGCGGCGTTAGTGACTGGGGCGGACGGCTGTAAAGCGCAACCGGCCAGACCCCCACCTGCGTTTCCACGGCCAGATCATAGGCAGTGGCCAATGCTTGTGCAGCGATCGCCCGATCATCCCAGTTGGGGGCCGGCTGGCGCGGCAGCAGCACACGTTCGACGCCCGCCGCCGCTAGCTTGTTGACAGCAGCCTGTGCCCCCACTTCATCCTGTGGCCCCGGCGGCAATACAATGTGTTCGACCGCCCCTTGGTAGTAATACCAGAGGGTCGGATCAGGAAAATTCTGGGCAATGCGCACTTGATCAGCTGGTAAGCCCACAGCCCACCGCTCCAATGTGATGGCTAACTCACGCCAACCGCGCGTCTTGCTATAGGCTTGATCAACATAGTGGCGCTGCAAAGAAAGCAGTTCACCCCCCACTAAGATCCCAAACAACACAACCAAGAGCAGGCCAGCCCATTGCCCCGGGGCCGCCATTACCCATGCACCAATGCGTTTTAACCCATTTTGCCTATCAGCCACCGGTTTCAACCGGTGCGCCGCCCCGAAACGCCCCCACCCATCCACCAGCGCCCCCACCAGCAGACAAAAACCCGGCAAGGCACCCACCAGATAACGTTCGTTGAAGATCGGTCGTTGGGTAGCGCTCCACCAGGTCGCCAGCAGCGGCACGCCCAGATAAAGCCCCAGCAGCCCAAGGGTTCGCCGGCCATCCGCACCCCGTCGCCACAAGGCCAATGCGCCCGCCAACAGCAAACATGCGGCCAACCAAGCCCACCAAACACGCTGCGGCAGCGGTGTACTCTCGCCCACCGCCAGGACGCTAAGCGACCGCCAGAGCATTGCCCCAAAGCCGGGTGAATCACCATTGCCACCGTAGTCGCGCAGAATCGTCTGGACTCGCAGCAGCCACGGTCCATAAAAAAAGAGGACGGTCAGTTGCAGGATCAGCCAATTTACCCACGTCAGGCGCAGCCGGGGCAACCAGAGCGCCCGCCCGGCCATAAAAAGATTCTGCGCCACCAGGACAAAGACAGCAAAGTAATGGGTATGTAGGGCCAGCAAGGTCACTGCCACGTACGCCAGTGCCAGTCGCCGCCGTTGCCGCTGTAACCAGCGCGTCATCAACAGCGTGGAAGCAATCGTCAGCGCCAGGCTCATGCTATACATACGCGCATCCTGGCTGTGCCAGAGCGCATAGGGACTAACGCCTAAGAGCAGCGTCCCGAACAGCGCGGCAGATGGGGTCAACAAGCGACGGCCCAGCGCATATAGCAACGCCACGGCCAGTACGCCAAACCAGAGGCTGGTAAAGCGCAGGGCAAATTCACTGTGACCGGCCCACTCTAACCAGAAATGTTGCAGATAGTAGGAAGCAACCGGATGGGGCTCGTGCAGTTCGACCGTCGCCGCGACAATGTCGGGCAAGGTGCGCAGGCTGAAAAAGTAGCCAAAGACTTCATCGCCGCGCAATTCCTGGTAGTCGAGCCGCCAGACGCGCAGGGCAAAGGCAACCAGAAGGAGCAAAAGGAGGAAGAGGCGTTGCCAGGATCGACTCATTGCCCTTTGCTCCGTCGTCGCCAGTGCCAACTCGCGGCCAGTAGCAGCAACAGCACGGTGCCGCCACTAATCCCCAAACCCAGTTGCACGCTAACGGGCCAGTAACGCAGGGTAAAACGTGTTGTCCCTGGTGGCACCGCCACCCCAATCAGGGTTAAATTGGTGCGCAGCGGTTGTAAAAGGGGTAAACCTTCCGTGCTGGTGCCCTGTGCGCAAGCCGGCTGGGCAGCAGGACATGCGACCGCTTCGATCTGCCAGCCGGGCAACCAGTTTTCGCTGATCACCAGCAGGCCACCATTTTCACTGGTCACCTCGACTTGCAGGGCATTGGGTTGGAAGCGGGTCAATTGCACTGTATTGGTACCGGGTGGCAGCGTGATGGGCTGGGCTAACAGGTCAGGCGGCAACAGCGCCACCTGGCGCAAGTCAACGGTATGATCAGCCAACTGCTGCAGGGCCCCAGCATCATCGGCAACTTGCACACGATTTACCAGCCAGGCGCGGGGATGCGCATCCGGCAGGCGATGCAGATAGGTGGTATCAGTTGCCTGGGGGAATTCGGCAAGCAAGGTGCTCGGACCAAAAAGTTCGCGCCGCCAGGTCAGCAGATGCTCGACCCCAGTCAACTGCCACATACGGTCGAGCGGGAAGTTCTCAAAGAGGGCCGCATAGCGCGCCAGCCGCAGCGGACTGCTGCCCCACACATCTTCCACGCCCAGCCGCATGCCGTAATCCTCATAGACGCGGAATTCGTTGTAGACCCGACCTGGCAAACCGGTGGCAGTTGGATTGATTACCGCCCCTTGGAGCGCGGCCATTTCTGGGGCAAGGATCGTTTTACGCACGGGATCAAAAGAGCTAAGATTTGTGCCCATGTTGACAACAAACAGGTTAACCAACAGCGTGCCGGTCAACAGCCAGGCGCGCCGCCGATCCCAACCGGGAATAACCAGACAGACGACCAGCACCAGGGCAAAGAGGATGGTCAGCAAGGCAATGATCAGATAGTGGACTTGACTGACCGCGGTTTGACCTAGCAGTTGCCAAAGGATGCCAAAAAGATAGACGCTAGCAGAGACAAGCATGGCGAGTAAAATCGCCAGCCGGCGGCGTAACCCATAGGGTAACTGCGGGATCGCAGCCGCCCCCATGCCGGCCAGCACGCTCAACCCGAAGGCGACCACAAAGGCGGCCCGTTCCTGGCCGCGGAAAAGATCCCAGCCGGGGGCAAAGCGGTAGAAAAGGGGATAGAGAAAGCTATTGTTGCCGTAGGAGAGAAAGAGGAAGAGAAGAGCAATAATTAATAGAAAATAATTAATTTTTAATGGTGCCGCGGCGAGTACTTGCGGGGAATGGGGGGATCGTAGGGCAAGGATGGCGATGAGGGCCAAGCCCAGGCCGATGATGCCGATGTAGAGGGGGGAGAATTGGGTGAGAACGCCGGGCAGGAGCAGTTGCCAACTGTCCTGCAGGGGGAAGCCGCCGCTGACAAAGGCGTAGTCCACATTGGCACGCACACTAAAATGGGTGAACTCCAAGCTGGGCAGCAGTTGGGCCGCGCTCAGGCCAATGGCAAGGAGGAAAAAGAGGGAGATCCCTAGCAGAGCGTTCCGGGGACGGACTGTCTCGCGGCCAACTGTTCCCTCCCTTAACAGGGGAGGACTAGAGAGGGGTTGGTTGTGACGCGCCACAAAAAAGAGCCAGATCAACCACGCGCCCATCACATAGCTGCTGTGCAAAAAGGTCTGTGGATGGCCGGCAAAAAACATGGTGGCATAGACGCAGGCCGCGCCGCCCCACCAACGCCAGCGCGTCGCGTCTTGCCTGGCGCGATAGAGCAGCCAGAGCAACAGCGGCAGCCAGATTGCGGTGCGCAAGACCGCCAATTGCAGCGGCGGGTAACCAGTAATATAGCCGGAAAAAGCAAAACAGCAACCGGCGATCAGCCCGCCCCAACGGCTTTGGGTCAACGTGCGCACCAGCAGGTACGTAAACCAGCCGGCAAGGGCAAGATGCACCAGCGCCTCCACCTGTAGCCAATAGAGGCGCGCGCCCGGACCGGGCCACGGCAGCGTCAATAGCAACAGTAGATTGCTAACCGGGTAGAAGACCGCGGCTTGGGTGTCGGCCAAAAAGGGGTGGCCACTGTAGGTATAGGGATTCCAGAGCGGCAGTTGGCCGGCGCGCAGGGCAGCCTGTTGAAACAGGCTAAAAGGTAGAAAATGATGAGTAAAATCGCCATCGGGAAAAGTACGCGCCCCAAGCAGCAGCGGTGCATAAAAAAGCGCAGCCAGCAGCAGATAGAGCAGCACAACGGGCAGGCGAATAAGCAGGCGAGTCAGCGTAGTTCCCATAACTGGTCAGTTTAGTAGAGGCACTGAATTTCCGCAAACAGCCCATAGGACAAAGTCTATTGTCGTGGTATAGGGTGAAGTAAGTTTTGCTAGATTACAAGCAAACCCAGTCACAGAGTGACGACAGCTGGTAGCCGAGGGTTAAAACCCTCAGATCCAGGCGGCTCAACCTGCATAATTTCCGCAACACTGCACTAGTACACTGTGACGGAAATTTTGCTGGGTTTTTCGTCCCAGCGGGACGGTTGACCTTAGGACCAAGAATATCATGATATTTCCCGGCTAAGGTCAACCGTCCCGCTGGGACGAACGCGGCTTTTAATCCAGCATAACTTAGGTAACACTGCACTAGTACATGACGGCCTAAATAGACCAATGGTCCACCCCGGCGGGTCACGGACCCGCCTAGAGCATAAGAACTGTGAGTTTATTTACGCCGCTGTGTACTAGTGCCTTCGCACCCAGGTGGTACCCGTTTCGTGGATCAGCTACTGATCCAGAATCGTAATCACACCCAGGTCAACGAAGTCGCGTCCATTGGGTAGGCGCAGCCGTTGCCCAGCGCTGCTGGATGGATCATAGAGGCCGGCAATCAGCCGATAGCGCCCAGGAATGAGATTAGCCGGCAGTTGCAAGGCGACATGTTCGACCTGGGTCTCCCCAATCGGCAAATTGCGGAAAGAAGCATAACCATTCGCCGGCGTTGTATCGACCAGGGCCACCGCATAGCCGTCGGTCGAGAGCAACTGGACAAACCAGTGCAGATCGGCATCAACCGGCTGATCCAGTTGATATTCAATCGCCACGGGCACAATCGCGGTGCTGGTCGCCACTTCGGGCGCGCGGGCGGTGAGCATTGTCACTTCGGGGAACTGGGTGCGACTTAAGGGAACGCCCAACTGATTCGTCGTGGCGCTGCGTAGACGCACTGGTGTGGCATAACGCACCAGCCGATAGTCACCAAACCAACGGTCATCTGCCTCATAGGCCGCGCCGACCAACCACTGCTCAATCGTGTTCTCCGGATCGTTGGCAGGCAGACCACCAGTGACGAGCCAGATCCGCTCGCGCGTCTCCAATAGCGTAGTGAGGACGGCGGCTGTCTGCGGTTGTGTGGCGCTTTCGACACCATAGCCATAGATCGGCGGTTCAACACGACAGGAACTGCCCAGCCAGTTCATCGGGATCTGGTAGGCAAATGGGGCCACGGTCACAATTGCGTCGGTCGGTTTGGCCTCCTGACAAATTTCGGTTAACACGGCGCGATAACCTTCAGCGGCACTGCCATAGTGCGGATCACTCGCGCTTTGGCCCAAGGTTACGCCCATTACTGTCAACACAATCAGCCCGGCCACGCCAAACATGAGTACGCTGGGGCGTGTATCATCTTCATCACGCATGGTATTAAAAAGCAGGAGCCCCAGCGTTACGATCGCCGCCAGGCCAATCAACAATGTCAACCAATTGACTGCGCCGGTGGGGAAGATCCAGCTTAAATCCTCATTACCCACAAAGTTCGCAGTTAAGAGCTGCCACTGTCCCAGCACGGGGCTGTAAAACCAGTCGGCCAAACTTTGTGCCGGTGGGCCATAACGCAGGGGATCCAACCAGTCGGTGTCAAAGATGTTGCGCAACTGAATTTCATAGTTCACATAGTTGATGGTCACCGCCAAAAGTTGCACCCCCAGCGAGAGTAACGCGGTTACCGCGAGTAGCACGCCCATCCCGCCAAACGCGCGCCATATAGCCCAGGGTGACCCTTGGGTTAGTGTACCAAGCCGGGCTTCGATCTGGGCGATCCCTTCGGCCAGCAGGAGTACCCAGAGGGGAGTCAACGGCACCAGAAAGCGCGGGCCCCAGGCAAAGCCCCCCCACCACATCCACCAGCGGCTGTAGAGGCTGATCAACACAAAACTCAGCCCAAAGATCACCACCGCTTCCACGGCATGGCGGCGGAGAAAGGACCAGAAGCAGAAAAAGGTAGCGATTAAAAGTGGCGTGTGCCAGAAAAGGCCGCGGTAAGGGCTGAGCAAAAGCCCCCAGAGCCCTGTACTTAGCGGATTGGTGAACCCTTCGCCGCTGGTAAAATGGTAACCGGTCTCAAATGGGTTACCAAAGCGCACCTGGTTATACCAGAGCAGCAGCACGCTGGTGATGATAATCGGCACCCCAAAGGCGACCCCGGCCCCCAAGGCGCGCAGTAAACGAGGTGAACGCTGCTCAGGGCTGGTTGCACCATAGTAGAAGAAGGTCAACCAGTAGAGCCCCAGCACAGCGATCAGCAGGCTATGGGCGACCACGGTGGCAATCGCCAACCCAGCCGCCACCCCAGCCAACCAGAGCCAACGTACTTTTTCCGTCGTGCGAAAGGTGCGGATCGCGTAAAAGCAGAGCAGCAAACTCAGTGCGCTCAGCGGTTCCCCAAAAAAGTGATTGGCATAGGGCCAGGCAATCGTGCAGAAACCAAAGAGCAGCGCAAGAAGCACGCCGACGCGGTCGCTGTAACCAAGGCCCAGCGCCGTCAACCAGAGCAGGGCAGCGGTTAAGGCGGTAATCACGCCGTTCCAAAGTAAAGTGCCCTGCACCAGGCCAATGCCGATCTCCAACTGGGCAATTGTACGCAAAAAAAGATACCAGGGCACGGCCAAGAAGGCGGGAGCCGGCCCTTTTTTACTGTAGACTTGCCCATCTGGACCAAAAGCACCAAGCACTTCGCCGGGGCTATTCACCCATTGCGTCCAGGCAATCGCATTCGTATCGACCGCGCCCCGTTGGGCCAGCGATTCGGTAAGGCTAAAAAGGCTTACCTCATCAACAATATGAAATTTCCCGGCACTGGTCAGTGTATAAACTACAAAGAGCAGCGCCACCAAAAGCACGATCCCAAATGCACGATTTGCCATAAAATGGTTTACAGACCTCGAAAGCGCAGCCGCAAAACGGCACGCGTATAATCGCTAAAAATTGACCAGAAACCGGTCTTGCTGTCACCATGCCGACGCAGGATGTAAAAGACCGGCACCTCTAAAATCTTCCAGTTGGCGCGCCAGGCAACCAGCAGCAAGCGAATAAAATAGTCGCCATAGCCATAGAAGATCCGGTCAAACATTGGGGCGAGGGCAGAGAAGCGATCTCGACGCACGGCAAAAAAGCCGCTCAGGTTATCTTGGATCTGGGTGTGGAAGAGAAAACGGATGAATATGTTATAGAGCAGGCTTGCGCGGTAGCGCCACTTGTCCTCCATGCCGCCGCGCATGACAAAGCGGCTACCGATGACCAGATCATAATAACGCAACAGATCGACCATTTGGCCGATCATGGCTGGATCATGGTTGAAGTCAGTATCCATTACGACCAGCGTCCGCCCTTGCGCCCGCGCCAACCCATCGCGAATCGAGTTCGCCAACCCCTTGTCGCGCGTGCGCACATGGAGGCGGATCTGGGCACCGGGGCTAGGCAGTGTTGCGCTGGCACCTTCAACCTTTGGCTCCCCGCGCAGCGCATAGCGCGTCATCACGGCTGCGGCTGTGCCATCGGGGCTGTTGTCATCCATCACCAACACTTCAAAACGCAGCGCGGTGGTGCCCAGTTCCTGGTTGATGACATCGATCAGATCACAAATATTGTCGCGCTCGTTGTAGGTGGGCAGCACAATCGAGACATCAAACGCCTGCCCGTCATCAGCATTACTCATCAAAGCTTAACCGCTTTCTAGCATACTTCAAGTAAATTTCACTTTGTCATGTGGTCGCGTAGTCGCATGGTCGTCCGTCGTCAGATCACCCCAGCTTACGCAACGTAGCACAAATATAGGCCACCTGTTCGTCGGTCAGGGAAGGAGCACTGGGCAGATTTAACCCTTGGCGGCTCAAGGTCAACGCCGTGGGACAAGGCGTGCTGCTGTAATAGGGGGGCAGGGTGTCGAGGGGATGAAAGAACGGGCGGCTGTCAATGTTGTGTTCACGCAGCGCCAGGATCAGATCATCACGGGTCAACGCGTAGGGGTGATCAACCAGGACTGAATACATCCAGTAGATGTTGGTATAGCCGGGACGTTCCACTGGCAGCGTAAGACCGGGCAGCTCAGCCAGTGCGGCACTATATTGCGCGGCAATTGCCCGTTTACGCGCCAAGAACTCATCAATGCGTGCCATCTGCGCCACGCCCACCGCAGCCTGCAAGTTGGTCATCCGGTAGTTAAAGCCTACTTCGTCGTGCCAATAGCGCCGTTCCGGTGGCATGGCGTGGTCGCGCAACATGCGACAGCGGGCGGCCAGTGCGCCATCATCGGTTGTGACCATGCCCCCTTCGCCCGTAGTGATCACCTTGTTAGCAAAGAAGCTAAAGGCGGCGGCATGGCCAAGCGCACCGGTGCGCTGCGTCCCCACTTGCGCCCCATGCGCTTCCGCCGCATCTTCCACGATCAACAGGTCATGTTCTTGGGCCAAAGCACGCAGCGCCGCCATCGGGGCCGGATGACCATAGAGGTGAACCGGCATAATCGCCTTGGTGCGCCCCGTAATCAATTCTTCGACTGATTCGGGATCAATGGTCCAGGTCAGCGGATCAACATCAGCAAAAATTGGACGCGCCCCAGTATAGTGAACCGCATTGGCCGAGGCGACAAAGGAAAGGGCCGGCACAATCACCTCATCGCCGGGGCCGATGCCCAGCGCGTGTAAGATCAAGTGAAGCGCAGTGGTGCCATTGCTCACGCTGATGGCATTGGCGGTACCACAAAAGTCGGCAAAGAGGGTTTCAAACTCTTTGATATACTTGCCGTTGCTGCTGATCCAGCCGCTCTGCACAGCCTGACAGACATATTGTTCTTCGGTTGGGCCAAGGATTGGCTCATAAATTGGAATGAAACTCGCTGGGCGGGGCGAGGTTTCGTGTTCTAGAAAATCGGCTAAAAGCGGTGATGGTATCTGCAAAGAAAACCTCAACATTCAACGGCGCGCATGGTCAAAAACAGGCTTATTTATCGGCATAGTGTACCCCACTTGGGGTGAAGCGCCCAAATCATTGGGGCTGATGACATTTGGTTTTTGGCTCGACGATCCAGTGGGACCTACTTCAAAACATTCTCCTGACGCTGCCCTGACGCTGCGGGCTGCAGCTGTTGATATGACCATTGCCCACCGCATAGCTTGATCAACTGGTTTTTATCGTTGACGCATTCCTGACGATGTCGTGACGACATAGCCTGGTCTGCGTGACGTGCGCGTGACGCAGACCGACTATCCTTGTCCATAGGCAGACGTTACAACAAATTACTCTTGGGAGCGCCGGCATCCTTGCCGGCAGCCGGCAAGGATGCCGGCGCTCCCAGTGCGTTACAACGACTTACTTATTTCCCAATAACCAATAGACAAGGAGATTTACCATGTTCAACCATCCCGACCAACTGATGACGCTGGCAACCGGCCACATGCACGTGTTAAAAGTGGAGCAGCAACAGTGCAAACCATCCAACAACGCGACCTGGACCAATTACAGAAAGGTCTATTGAACATGCTCAACCGCGACGTACCAGACAACGTAATCGACCCGCCGTCGCTGGAGGTGCTGCTCCAGCCCGGCTGGTTTGACCATTTTTGGTCTGGCGACGCCCTTACCATGTGCAGTCCCAAACATCTGGCAAACACCCAGTTTTGTATCGAGGAGTGCCTGGCGCAAGGGGTCCCCGGCGACTTTATTGAATGCGGTGTCTGGCGGGGTGACATGAGTATTTTCATGCGTGGCGTTTTAGCCGCACATGGCGTCATGGACCGCACCGTCTGGGTGGCGGACTCGTTTCGCCGTAGAAGGTGAAATTCAAGGCCGCCGCAATCGTCGAGACCAGCAGGTCGGGCGAACCGACGCCAGCCAAAGCGACAAAGAAGACGCTATCTTCAAATTTTGGATTTTGGCGGGTGCCCACTGGGCGCGATTTTGGATTGTCCTGCAGCAGCTTCTCAAAATCTAAAATCGTTTGTGCGACTTGAATTGCAAGGCGCGTCTTGCTCATGCCACCGGGACCGACAATCGTGAGCAGCCGGCAAGCTGGGTCGCCCAGGCGGGCAACGAGCTACGCCAAATCAGTTTGCCGCCCGACAAAGGCTGTCGGCTGAGGGAGCAGATTGTGCCGCACGTTTGGCGGATGAACCACCGGCGCCATGCCAATCACTGAACGTGGGAGGGGGTCTGCCCGCTGCTCACGCACCTGTCCAGCCCGAATCTGCTCATAGAGCATCTTCGTCTCGCCGGCTGGTTCGACCCCCCGTTCTTCCCTCAGCACGCGTCGGCAGGTATCGTATTGGACAAGTGCAGCGCTGCGGTCGCCGTTGAGTGCTAGTGCCATCATCAACTGGCGATGCGCTTCCTCGCGCCACAGTTCCAACGCTAATTGACGGCGGGTATAGGTGACGGCTCCGGCATAGTCACCGTTGTCGAGCCCTTGCTGGGTCAATTGGCCCAACGCATTTAGGGTCAGATTGTGGGAGTGAAGGGCACAGCCAGGACTTTGATGCGAACTTTTGTCCGCGCAAGCCGCATAGCCGGGAGCACTAGGTGAATATTGTCCTGGCCCGACAGGACGATGTAGTCCTGTCCCTCGTGGAGTTAATCCAGATCGGTGACCGCTATTTTGTCCGTGACGGCCATCATCGGATTTCGGTGGCCAAGGCACAAGGTCAACTGGAGATTGAGGCGGCAGTCACCTGTTGGGATGCAACAACGCCCGCTGCAGCCACGTCGCCTATGCCGGCACAACCGGCACAGCTGCGCTGGACAACAGAAGGACTGCGGGCCATGGGGCAGTTGTTCGCTAGCTTGGTTACTACGCTGGCGGCCCGCTTTGTGCCGCAGACAAAGCTGACGGTCCTGCCACGACGGGTTTAGGAGTGGCGATATCCCTCAACGCACAATCTCCACTTCACCTAGGCGTATCTCAATGCCGGCTTCGTTCCCGGTGGCATCACGAATCGGCAAGGCTTCTTGGGTTTCGCCATCATAAACCAACAGCCGCACCGTATAGTTGCCGGGGACCAGATCAGTCGGCACATCAAGCGTATAAAAATTCAACGGCTGATCGGTTGCTTGCCACTCGGGCGGCAAACGATGGCGGTCATTAAGCAGCCGATCATCGGCTTGGGCGAGTCGGTTATCGGCTGCGTCGTAGAGTGCGACCCGTGCTTTAAGTGGACCGGACGCTGTGCCGCCGGCTACCCGTTGCCAACGAATGACCACGCTCACTTTCTGGCCAACCAGCGTTGGCTGCGGCGGCAGTGAGACAGCAACCGTCTCCACGGCGGCACCAAAACGCAGAGTGAGCGGCTGCCAATTTTCGGCCAGAACGAAGGTAGTGGGCGGCTGCAATTGCCACCAATCCACAGCATAACCCTGAAAATCCCGTTCACCAGCGCGCACACCAGTCTTGTCAAGCAGAAAACGCACCCCGTGGCGCGGGTCGGTATCGCTTTCAAACCATTGCACCCAGAAGATTTGGTCTGCCGCACCGGCCCACTCGTTCAACCGCACATCTAGCTCATTGACATCGACAAAAAGATAACGGGCAGGGGCCGCTTCTGGGCCTTGCGGTGTCACGCTAGGATTAATCGCATAGCGTTCATAGTAAAAACCAAAAGGATATTTCTGGTCAACCAGAATCAGGTCATTTGGCCCGGCTTCCAGGCGCAACCAATCGGCCAGGTCGCCCACATCTTCACGCGCAAAGCGGCTATCATAGATATCGGCATAAAGCGCCGGTCCTAGCCCCAGGCCGAGGAACAATAGGCTAACTACACCCAAGGGTCGCCACCAGCGCCACCACCCCGCCAACGCCACACCCAACAGCAGATAGAGCGGCGGCGTCACCAGGCTGCTATAACGCACATTGAACGCGCCGCGATCCAACACGGCGATATAATATAAACCGAGTCCGCCAAAGAGCCAAACGAGGATCAGGATGTGAGGCGTGAAACGTGAAACGTGAAACGTGAAACGTAATTCGTGATTCGTGAGGGGCTGGATGAAGAAGAGGAGGAGGCCGATGAGGGCAATCGCGAGGATTGTCCAGAGCCATTGGTTGTTGTAGCCGGCGAGCGCGGCACCGTCGAAGGCGTAGCCGCCCAGGTAGGCCTGCCAGTTTTGCCAGAGATAGTCACCAAGGGTGGGGATGGTGAGATTGGGATTGGCATAGGTGGGAATCTGGCGCAGGGCAATGGGGAGGATGGGCAGAAAGAGCAGCACGGTGGTCAGGCCGCAGAAGAAAGGTGCCCTTAGTCGCTGCCAGCGGTTAGGGGACAAGAGCGCCACGATGCCCAAGTAACCATACCAGGCGACAAGGATAAACAGGGTGTTGTAGTGGGTGAGGAGGGCGGCGGTGGAGAAGAGAATAAATAATAAATAGTTAATTGAGAATTGAGAATTGAGAATGGTTAATGGGCGGGGGGGTTGGTTGACGGGAGAAAAGGTCACTGGGGGCGGGTTGAGCAGGGGGAGGAGGAACCAGGCGGCGGCGGTGAGCAGAGCAAAGCCAAGGGTGTACATGCGGGTCTCCTGGCTTTCGGCGAGCCAGAAGGGTGAGGCAAGTCCCATCAGCAGGGCAAAGAGGGCAGCCTGTGTGGTGAAGAGCCGCCGGCCCAGGGGGAAGAGTAACGTTGCAGCCAACAGACCACAGGCAACACCGAGAAAACGTGCGGTGAAGGCAATGATCAGCGGGCCATCAGCCACGGTCACCCCGCCCAGGCGCAGCCAGAGATGCAACAACCAGAAATAGAGTGGGGGATGAATGTCCAGTTCGGGGGCCGTGGCGATCTGGGTGAAGGGGCGCAGTGCCACATCAATGTTGCGCGCTTCGTCCCACCAAATATCCTGGCGAGTCAGCTCATGCAGTTGCAGGGAAAAGCCAAGCAGGATGAGTAGTAATAAGAGTGGGCGTGTCCAAACGGACCGGACATTACCCGCCACAACAGTTGGAGAGGTAGACAAGGTCACTTCCAAAACTTAAATCCGGCGACTTGTGTACTGCGCATCTACTAATAGACACATTATTTAAACTTGGCACAATCTACCGCAGAACGCAACAGGGTGAGATTGTGCCAAGTTTTAGTGTCATCTCTATAAGGATGCGCAGTACACAAGTAGCCAGGCATATCTGCACACTTGATAAGATCAACCAGATTAACCGCAGCCAGATGAGCAATACATTTCCCAATCACATCATCACGCATCACGCTTCACGCATCACGTTTTGCGTAATCCGGATTCACCCACTCAATCAACGTCGACCAATTATCCGAGGCGCTATCCTCGATATAATTTTCGATCAAGCCGCGCACGCGGAAGCCGTTACGCAACTGGAAAGAGAGGGTAGGATCGGTCAGTTCACCTGCCACGACCTGATCCACATAGGCCTGTACACTCAATTTCGTTTTGTAGTGGGCATAACCAGGGATCAGACCGCCGGCGACAATGCCCTGGCGGTTATAGTGGCGCACAAGATCCTGGCGCGCCTGGTAGATGAGCCGGCCAATCCCACGGCCACGATAAGCGGGATGGACGCTGATATCGGCCCCATAATAGTAGGCACCGTCAGGGTTGTGGCTGGTAAAATAGAAGCCGGCACAGATGCCGCTAAAGGTATGCTGCGGATTGGCAAAGTCAAAGTCCACAAAAAAGCCGGAGCCCTGACCAACCACTTGATCACCAGCCAAAACGACGATCTGCCCTTGGGGAAAGATCGCGTGCTGGCTGGTAAAGTGCTGCACCTGCATTAGCTCATGTGCGCCCAAGGTCGGGTAGCAGAGGCGCTGTAGCTTTTCGAGTTGCGCAAAGTAAACCGGCGCAATCGTCGTAACGATAATCTCTTCACGCATGCCCATGCAAGTGCCTACCGCATATTTTTGCCAATGTCACTGCCACTGGCGATATTCTTGCGGCGACCAAAGGCTTTGGCATCCGCAAAGGGATGAATCACCACATTACGCCCAACATTGACCCCTTCCGGCACAACCGCATTTTTACCGACCAGGGTCAGCCCCGTGTTGATCTGTTCGGGCATCTCTTTATTGGGCGTGTTATCATCGCCGGTGCCGACATGCGCGTCTTTGCCGATCACCACATGTTTGTCAATGATACAGCGATCGACCACAGCACCCGCTTCGATCCGGGCATCGTTAAAGATCACACTGTCGCGGACAACGGCACCCTCGGCGATGTAGACACCGGAGGAAAGCACGCTGCGTTCCACCGAGCCATGAATCTGGCAGCCATTGGAGAAAAGGTTACCCGCCACCTGCGGATTGGCCCCAAACTTGGAAGGCGCACGCTCTTCGCTGCGCGTGTGGACCACCCATTCCGGATTGTAGAGATCAAGCGCCGGTTCTTCGGCCAGCAGCCCCATGTTGGCTTCCCAATAGGCCTGGACCGTACCGACATCCGCCCAATAGCCGGGGAAGGTGTAGGCTTGTAACTTATATTCACTCTCCACCAATTTGGGCAGGATATCGCGCCCAAAATCAACCGATTTGTCATTGGTGAGAATGTCAATCAACGCCTGTTTGCGGAAGACATAGATGCCCATCGAGGCGAGGGTTTCGCGCGTGCGCTTGGGTTTTTCTTGGAAGGCGAGAATGCGATCATCCGCACCGACCGAGACAATCCCATAGCGATGGGTCTCATGCAGATTAACCCGCCGCACGCCGACAGTAATATCCGCCTCGCTGCGCAGATGTTGTTGGAGCATGGGGCGGTAATCCATCAGATAGATATGATCGCCGGCCAGGATCAGCACATGCTCTTCACTCTGTGCTTCGACAAAGTCGAGATTACGGCGCACGGCGTCAGCATTACCCTGTTGCCAGTCGCCATAGGGACCACCCTGGTAGGGCTGTAAAAGGCGCACGCCGCCGCTGGCGCGATCCAGATCCCAGGCTTTGCCAATGCCGATGTGATTGTTCAGACTAAACGGGCGATATTGGGTGAGAATCGCCACATTATAAATTTCGCTGTTGACACAATTACTCAACGGAAAATCAATCAGGCGGAACTTGCCGCCAAAGGGGACAGCCGGCTCGGCCCGTGCTTCGGTCAGAATACTCAGACTTTCACTCGACCCACCGCCCATGATCATTGCAAATGCTGATGCCATTGCTTACCTCGCCGCTTTGCCTGCTCGCTCGTTGATACAGAATTATACAGGTTGCCAGCCGTAGGGGCATGGCATGCCACGCCTCTACGACTGGCAACCTGATGATTAGGATTAAACCGTTTTGCCGTCGGCGACGATGCGGTCGGCGGGGAAGTTGCTTTCGTCGCGACCGCTGTTGATGAGCACATTGCGCCCGATCTGCGCACGGTCGGGAATATAGGCATTTTTGCCGATAACCGTGATGCCGGCGAAAAGTTTATCCGGCATCTGTTCATTGGCAACGCTTTCTTCGCCCATCCCCACCATGGCACCGGCACCGATCACCACCTGCTTATCGACCACCACTTTGTCAAGCAGCGCGCCCGGCCCAATCCAGGTGTCATTCATCACCACACTATCCTTGACCACCGCACCGGGGCTAACATAGACGCCAGGGCTAAGAATACTGTTGGTGACCAGACCACGCACAATACAGCCATTGGAGACCATGCTGTTGACAATCTTGGCTTGCGGTCCGACTTTGGCCGCGGGCCGCTCCTCTGATTTAGTGTGCATGGGCCAGTGGTCGGAGTAGAGATCAAAGGCGGGATCAGGTTGGAGCAGGGCCAGGTTGGTCGCCCAGTAGGAATCGATCGTCCCGACGTCAACCCAATAGCCCTCATATTTGTACGCCATTACCTTGTCACCGGCGTTGATCATGGCGGGGATCACATGTTGGCCAAAATCGGCGCGTGGGGTGCCATTATCACTTTCTGCTAGCCGTCGCGCCAGCATGTGGGTGTTAAAGACATAAATCCCCATCGACGCCAGATTGCCCTTATCGCGATCCTTGGGCTTCTCGTAAAATTGGACGATGCGCTGCTCTTCGTCCACCTGCATAATGCCAAAGCGATTCGTCTCTTCCAGCGGCACCGGCATCACCGCAATCGTCAGATCGGCCCCCGTGCTGCGGTGAAAGTCGATCATCGGGCGATAATCCATCTTGTAAATGTGATCGCCAGAAAGGATTACAACCGTGTCGGCGCGACTCTCCTCAATAAAATTCATGTTCTGGGCAATCGCATCCGCCGTGCCTTCATACCATTGTTTACCGGTACGCCCTTGGTAGGGATGGAGCATGCGCACCCCACCACGTCCCCGGTCAAGATCCCACGGCTTACCAATACCGATATGATCATTCAGGCTATGGGGCAGATATTGGGTCAAGACACCGACGGTATAGATGCCGCTGTTGACACAATTGCTCAGAGTAAAGTCGATAATCCGAAACTTGCCGGCAAAGGGGACCGCCGGCTTAGCGCGTTCTTCGGACAATACAGTCAAACGCGTACCGGCACCACCGGCCAGAATCATGGCAATCGTTTTTGGAGTGGACATGAGGCACCATCAGTTTGGGCTATTGCTTTGGCTATTGACTTGACGGATAAAGGCACAATCAGGGAATGTATGCGATCTATAGTAACCGAAAGTTTAAAAATATTCAAGAATGCACAGGAAAGGGTGACGTTGGTGCCACAATCAATTTTCGGATAGGCGTTAAGCTTTTTTGAGAATTGCCCTAATTTTGCTATAATTTCGGTTTGCGGAAACGAATATAAATCCAATTGAATCCGTTACTGGCTTTACCCTAGATCTTGATGTGGATTTTGACCCATTTTATGGCTTGCTTAATTTGCTGTCATCATTGATGATGGCAGCATTTACGACAGCATCAGGCTAGGTGGGGTGCCAGTTAAAAACTTTATTTGGCGAACTATTGACGATTTTTAGCGACTACAGGAGGGAAGCGTGCTACAACGCCAAACCCAAACGGCAACATTCTGGCGCGATCAATTTGATATCACGTCGGAAGACATTGAATTTTTGTATAATTTACTACAAGACACCCAAACGCCCCAGACTCTTCCCCAGTTAGCGACTGCTCTCATCGAAGAATACCTGCGTCGTGAAGAAACCAAAATTCGTTCCGAGCTAGCCAAGGGCGCGGTCTATTTGCCCAAGGAACGGTTTACGGTTGGGCAACAGGTCGTCTTTCCGGCCCTAGATTTTACGGTCGGTGAAGTGATCGCTGTCCGCAATGGCCAAAATCCAGAGTTCGGCAACTTCGAGGTGATCAAAGTCCAGTTTGAAATTGGCCAACGTGAGTTTGCGGCCAACCTGCCCAGGCATCGCTTAAATCAGGGCAATGGCAATAATCCGTTGGATCAGGAGGCACTACTCTCTGCCGTTGAAATCTATTCGCTCTACCAGGAAGAGATCAATGACAGCATTCTCTTTGCGCTGGAAGAGGGGGAGCGCAGCAGTGCCTTTGTCGAGGTTGATAATAGCTGGTTGCTAGCCGATATGTTGGCCGAAATTCACATCGGCTATCTCAACATTGCCGAGGCGATGATCGAGGTGCAGACCAAGCCACTCAAGACGAGCCAATTGCTCACGGAAATGGAATTGGACAGCAGCATCAATCCGATCATGCGCACCATCAGCCTCGATCATGCGCTGAACAATGATCCACGTTTTGATCGGGTCGTGGGTAATGGCGAAAATCTCTGGTTCTTGCGCCGCCTGGAACCCCAATCGGTGCTCAACACCCCTGCACTCTTGCGCTATGCCCCGATCCCTTACAATCGCGCCCTACTCAGTGTCGAGTTGCTACAGATCGAGTGGGAGTTGGACGACGAGTGGGGCGAGAGTGGCCTGAGCAGTGAAATTCCGCGCATTGTGCCGACGATAACGATTACGCTCACCTACCCCCATTGGCGCTATGGCACCTTGCCGCTCAATGGGCGCACGGTGAACTTCTTCCCTGGTGGCCAACGGGGCAAATCGGTGATCACCCTGGTCGATGGACGCTGGGGCACCCGCTACACGGGCTGGGTGGTACACGAAGGGCGCTATGTCTACGGCCTGGCCAAGTGGATCGAAGATCACGCCCTGCCAGTGGGTGCGTACATTACCCTGGAACGCACCAACAACGCCAATGAAGTGATCGTGGATTATCGCACCCGCCGCGCCAAGCGCGAGTGGGCACGCATGGCGACCGCTGACCCCGATCAGCAGATGTTGCGCTTTGAGATGAACAAGATCCAGGTTGCTTGTGAATATGATGAGTACCTGATTGTCGCCGAAGAGCAGCGTGAGCCAATCGATGGCCTGCGCGAACAGGTCACCGAAAACAATATCGATCTGGCACCGATTGTCGAGCAAGTTGTGTTAGAGTTGATCAAGCTAAACCCGCAAGGGACGGTGCATGCCAAGAGCGTCTACAGTGCCGTTAACATGTTACGCCGCTGTCCGCCTGGCCCAATCTTCTATGCGCTGATCAGCAATCGCAAATTCCGCGATGTCGGCAACGGCTTTTTTGCATTAGGTTGAGCTGTTTTTGGGAATACACTTAACAATTGCTCAATGGGGAGATAGTAAGAATGACACAAACGCTCCTACGTCACAAGCTGGCCAAATTTCGGCCGACGGTGGATACTAAGTTTTACATCGACTACGAGTGGTGGGATACCAACAACCGCAACTTCCGGCTCTATTTGCGCGATCAGCTCTGCGACGAGTGTCGTGGTCGCTTTAGCAACCACTTGAACACGGAAAATGTGGATTGGGTCGATCCGGATACCGGCGAAGTGCGCCAGACGGATGCACTGCGTGAATGTCTGCGCACCCGCTGTGCCAATGATCCGGAATATATCAATGAGCGGTTGCCATTGGTGGCTGCTTGTTTTCGTGTCTTCCTGGCCAACAACAACACGCCGCTCTCGCCTGGCGAATTGCATCAGCTTCTCCCCTGGAAGTCGGCTGACACAATTCTCAAGGTTCTGCGCGGTGAGCAAAACTACCTGGGTATCCGCCCCGCGTAGATCGACGCCCTGTAAGTCTGCTGCTGTTAGGCAATCAAAAAACCGGAATCGCTAGCGATTCCGGTTTTTTGATTGGTGGCATCCCTGTCATTTCGACCAGCGGGAGAAATCTCCCGCGTGGCGATCTAGAGATTTCTCCTCGCCAAGGGGCGCTCGTCGAAATGACAGGGACGCTGTTCAAGGGGTTATTTGTGCAGCGCAGGTCGCTGGAATCAACGCGCAAGCTTGATCGGGCAAGGGTGGTGTGGTCACGGTGAGGGTGGTGGCCGGCCATTCGTTGCCGATAAGGGTGCCGCTGCGATCCAGGATCTCGGCACGTTCCCCACTGGCTGTGTCATAAAGGCCAACCACCAGCGTCAACGCTGTGCCCACGGCCAGATCGGTTGGAATCAGCAAGGTGCGGGCATCGTCAAGTAACCCCTGTTGTGCCAGTTGGGTGGCCGGATCATAGGCGACGAAAAAGCGCGGCGGACCATCTTGCTGCGCCACCAGCGTTTCCCTCTGGCGCAGATGGACAAAGACACTGTAGCCGGCTGGCCAGTTGTGCAAGTCAAGCCATTGCATCCGCACCAACAGGGGTTGACCAGGAAGCGCCCTGCCATCAGCCAGCCAAAGGCTCAGGGTAAATGTCTCGCCCGTTTCCAGGCGGATGGTCGTCGTGCGCGGGGCGGTGGCGGTGGGCAGATCCAGCCCATGCAGCCCTGGTATGCCCGCGGTTTGGACGATGCCCTGGGCCGTGCGGGCAAAGAATGCCACGGCTTGCTGTAGCCCATCACCACTCACCATGCCAGTCGCCAACGTGGGTGCGGCCGTGGATGGGGTGGTCACGGCGCCCCAGACGCGTGGCAGGGTCAAGGGCAGCGTCGTAATCTGCACCACTTCGCCTGGTTGCCATTGGGCAGGGCCATACCAGACCAGGGCCGGTGGTGCGCCATCTGCCAGGGTGGCAAACCGTTCGCCACCCGGTGTGACAAAATCAAGTGGTGGCGTCCATTGCCCAGCCACCCCTGCGCCCACCTGCCACTCACTCACCACTTTTGTCTGCCGCCAACGCGGCCAATCCGCCACTGTAACGCGTAGCAGTTGCGGGGCGGCACTGGGCATGGGGGCAGTAAGCACGTTTGTGGTAGCAATGGCAGGGGTCGCTGTGCGCGCAAAATCATAAAAGCCATCAGGAATCGTCTTCGCCGCGGCCCCACGGCGCAGCAGCAAGAAACCATCAGCACCATCAACGACCCCCCATGCCCCCGCCAAAAGCTGATCCACGGCCTGCTTCAGATCACCAGGGGCCATGTCAGTGTTGGTGGTAACATCAAGCAGCGCCCAGTCAGCCTCGCCTTGGGTCCCCAATTCGGGTAACCCAAGGGGGAACTGATAGACATAGCGGCGCAGGCTAACATGAGGATGAACGGCGGCCGTCGCCGTTACCGCAGCGTCGGCCGGTACTTGGGCGACAAAAAATGGCAGCAGCCGATGATGGGTCGTAATCGGTGGCGGATCGTACCGTCCACCCAGCGGCCCCCGCCCTTGCTCCCGATAAAACAATAAGGCCCAGCCCAGCAGCCAGAGGATTAACAAGAGCGTGGCCAGGGGGCGCAACGCGGTCCGGGCGTTGGTCCAGAGCGCCGCCAGCGCCATGGTCAACGTATGCGCTGCGGGCAAATGTTGGTAACTGGCCGAACTATGCGCGGTCTGGCGATCAACCCACTGCCAGAGCCGGCCTAGCCCATAGGCGGCCGCCACGGCCAGGTAAGGCACAAGGGGCGCGCTATAATGAAAGTCGCCATAATACTGGGCCGGATAGGCACTGAGCAGGTTTGCCAACAACAAGGGCAGTGCCAGCAAAATCAGCTCCGGGGCCAGCAGGCTCAGCAAACCAAACGGAGCCAGCAACCCCCACAGATAGTGCAGCCGCACCCCTTCCGTAGCAATTTGCCAGACCAGTTGTGGACGGCGGAAAAAGCTCAAGCCAATATCAACCGGCGAATCGCCAAGCGCACCATAGCGGTTAAAGTAGACACTGGCGGCGGTATCGTAAACTTGCACTGCATGGGTCGGCACAATCACGAAGGTCGCGACATAGAACCAGCCGAGACTCAGGCCGATCACCCCCAGCGCGACGAGATAGGGGGTAGCAAGACGCATGGCCACCGCCCAACTTGGGCCACTCGGCGCGGGGCGTGGTGACTCGTCAACGCGCGATTGTGCGCGCGTCAGCCATAAACGCCAGAGCAACCAAACGCCAAGCGCAGCGGCCAACAGGGCCATCTCTTCTTTGACGCCGGCCAGCAGCAAGGCGGCCAGCGTAAATTGGCCATAGCGGGCGCGCTCGATCGCCCAAAAAGCCCAGAGGATCAGCGGCACAGCCAGTGGGGCCGCATGAAATTCGGTGAGTAAGGCCGACTGCAGTTGCGGGGCGCACAGATAGGCCAGCGCCAACGCCAGGGCCACGGGCCGTGTTAATTGGCGTAGCGGTTCAACGATCCAGATCTGGGTACGTTCTTTTGCGGAAAGCACGGCTTCCAACCGCGAGAGTGCCAGTGCATAGAGGGGCACAGCACCCAGCGCGACCGCGATGACCTGTAACAGTAAAAGCGCACGGACATCGGTCCAAAACCAAAACAGTGGACTAATCAACGCTAAGATCGGCTCAACATGGTCGGTCAGGCGGGTGGCGACAAAGCCATTGTCGGTCATTTCCACAAAGCGCCCGCGGCTGCTATTCCAGACAGCTTGGGCAATTTGGCCCAAGTCGGAACGGTGGGTCCGCATGCCAGTGTGCAGGGCAAAGGCCAGACGCGTAAAGACAAGCACATAGAGCAGCATCGCCAATAGCAGCAGCAGGCGATAAAGGTCCAAGGCAGGGCGCAGGGTTGCTAATGAATGGCGTGACATAGGCAGTGGACGCAACTAGGCGAGGGCAGCACAGAGGGCAGTCACCACTTGGTGCGCCTGCGCCATGGCTAACTGTGGATAGAGTGGCAGGGAAAGAATCTCACCCACGGCTTGCTCGGTATGGGGCAGCGGGTGGCAAACAATGGGCGCCGACTGATAGGCCGGCTGCTGGTGGACTGCGGCTGGATAGTGGATAGCACTACTCACGCCGGCTGCGGCCAATTTTTGGCGTACGGTGTCACGATGGGGCAGGCGCACTACATAGAGATGGTAGACATGATGACAATCCGGTTGCTCGATGGGACGCACAACTGTGACCGGCAAGGAGGCAGTATAGCAGGCCGCAAGTTGCCGGCGCTGCGCATTCCATTCGTCCAGATAGGGTAATTTAGCACGTAAAATGGCGGCCTGCATTTCATCCAACCGGCTATTTAACCCTTCGGTCTGCGAGATATAACGGGCTTGGGCCGTCCAGCCGTATTCGCGTAGGCTGCGCACTTTGGCAATCAAAGCCGGGTTGCGGCTAACCACGGCACCGCCATCACCGAGTGCCCCTAGATTTTTGGTGGGGTAAAAAGAAAAGCAGCCGAGATCACCCAGCGTACCCACCCGCTGCCCTTGATAGCGCGCACCGTGGGCCTGGGCACAATCTTCAATCACCGGCACGCCGGCCTGCGCGGCCAGGGCCAGAATCTCCCCTAATGCAGCAGGATGACCGTAGAGGTGCACCGGGATGATCGCCTTGGTCCGTTCAGTCATGGCTGCAGCCAGTGCCGTCGGTGACATTGTATAGGTGGCCGGATCAATATCGACCAAGACCGGCGTCGCCCCCGTCAACCGGATCGCCGCCACCGTTGCCACGGCCGTGTGTGAAACGGTGATCACCTCATCACCGACCCCAACAGCGCAAGCACGCAGCGCCAGTTGCAAGGCATCTGTGCCCGAATTGACGCCAACACAACTGACGGCGGATGACGGACGAGGGTCATCGTCCGTCAAATAGGCGGCAAACTCGGCTTCAAAGGCAGCCACTTCTTTGCCCAAAATATACCAACCACTGGCAAGCACGCGTTGGGTGGCCGTGTCGATTGCGGTTTTGAGGGCAATATATTGGGCGTGCAGATCAATGACAGGTATTGATGACATGTTAAAAACCAGGCTCCCAGATATCAGTAAGATCGAGTGAAAAGCCGGGTAGGATGGGATCACCTTTAATCAGACCGACTGCTTGTAATACTTCAACCGGTACATGCGGACGATAGATGTGAACCGCGTGCGTTTCCGGCAAAAGTAACCAAGCCAGTTGCGCACCATTGGCGATATATTCGGTCATTTTGTCGCGCAATGTACGTACACGATCCGTTGGCGACGCTAATTCCACAACAAAATCCGGGCAAAGGGGCAGAAACTTTGTTTTTTGTTCGGGCAAGAGGGTAGAGAGCCGCGACCGTAATACCCATGAAGCGTCTGGCGAGCGGGTAGCACCATTTGGTAGTGTAAAGCCCGTCGAAGAATCAAAAGCAATGCCGTTGCCATCATGCTTAGCCCATAGCCCAACTTGTATGGTTAAATTTGCATTTCGACTACCAGTTTCTCCACCTGCCGGGGGCATCATGATTACTTCTCCATGTGCGGTGCGCTCAATGCGTAAATGGCGATTAATCTGGCAAAATTCAAAAAATTGCTCATCATCCATCTGAATGACCGGATCAAATTGCACGACTAACGATGTATCCGTCATCCCGAACCGTTCTGTTTGCTGTGCGGGAACGGCTGCTTCGGGTAACAGGATCATGGTATCACCTCATTCCATTCGCGCAAACACATATTTACCAATAGTGTTGTCCATAACGCCGATAATAATCAATCATCTGCGCTAGCCCGGTCTGCAAATCGGTAGTAGGTTGCCAACCAAGGGCTTGTTCTATTTTAGCATAACTGGAGTAAACATCACCGATGTCGATCTGCTTGCGATCAGCCGGCCAAGGGACCAAGGTGACCTGGCCCTGGCCGGCAATCTCTACGATCAAATTGGCCAACTCGTACAGGGAAACCGGATGCTGGCCACCCAGGTTGTAGACCTGCCCGTTGGTCTCTTCATGCGCCCCGACCCGCAAAAAGGCGTCAACCACATCATCAATGTAGGTCAGATCACGGCGCTGTTGACCATCGCCATAGAGTGGGATCGGCTGCCCTTGCACCGCCAGGCGGATAAACCAGCCGATAAAACCCTGCCGGTTATGTTTGAGCAATTGCCGAGGACCATAGGTGTTGGTCAAACGCAGCGAACTGGTGCGCAGCCCATACGCGGTGTAATAGACAATATGATACCACTCGCCGGCCAACTTGTTGACCCCATTAACATCAGTGGGATGTTGCAGATGGTTTTCATCAAGCGGCAGATAGTGGGGCTTACCGTATTGCTGGCGCGTGCCGGCATAGACAACTTTGATCTGGGGATTTTCATGGCGACAGGCTTCTAGGATCGAAAGTTGGGCGCGGGCATTGATCTCCAGGTCGGCGAGGGGATCGGTCATCGAATCGATATGGCTGACCTGCCCCGCAAGATTGAAGAGTAATTCATGCCCTTGGACCAGTGCGCGCATGGAATAGGGGTCGCGCACATCGGCAATGTTGATGTGGAGGCGATCCTCATAGCCGGCCAGGTTAAAACGGTTGCCCCCATAATCGCTGATCAGCGAATCAACCACAGTGACCTGTGCCCCCAGATCAACCAGCCGCCGCGCCAGGTTGGAGCCAATAAAACCGAGACCGCCGGTAATAAGCACACTGCGGTCGGTGTAATAGGCGAGATGGGTCATCATATTCCTTACGCTGTAGGACGTACGCAGCCCTCTCTGGCTGCGTCAAGCTCAGCCGGCGAGGACTGCGTACGTCCTAATCTGATTTACCGCTGCGCAATCAAGCGGGTGAAGTGATCAATATAGCGGCGTGCCAATGGTGGCCAGCCCAATTCCTGCTCAATGCGCCGCCGCGCGGCTTGGCCCATTTGCTGCTGTAGATCGCGCCGATCGGCTAGGCGCGCCAGCGCGGTGGCCAACGCCGGCGGATCGGCTTCCGGCACCAGATAGCCGCATTCGCCATCAACAATGGCGAGGGGGTTGCCCGCCACCATAGAGCCAACCACCGGTTTCCCGCAACTCATCGCATCAAGGACGCAGACATTGAGCCCATCAATCGGCTTACGTACCGCAGGGTTGACCAGCACATTACACGCATTATAGTAGCGACTGATTTTGTCTTTGGGCACGTTGCCGATCCAGCGCAGTCGATCAGCGACACCCATCTCCTGAGCCAACTGCTGCCAGGCGGCCTGTTGATCCCCGGTTCCGATCATGAGGCCAACCACATTCCGCGCCTGTAGCGTAGGGGTGGCCAAGGCATGGATCAAAGTATCGAAGCCTTTTTTGTAGACCATGCGGCCCACACAGAGCACAGCAAAGGTGTCCGTTGTTAGCCCCAGTTCGGTGCGCAGTGCATCAACACCGGTCGCATCCGGCCTCAGGGCATTGGGATCAGTGCCATAAATAATCAGGTCAAATTTAGCCAGGATCGCGGGATCGAGTGCCCCCACCCCATCGCGCAGATCAGCGCTGTTGGCAGTCATCAAGCCGGCCTGCCGCATGGCAAAACGGGCCATGGTCCGAAAGATGGGGTTGGCGTTGGCCACTTGGGCGTCGGAGCCAGGGACCGAGATGACCAGAGGAATCCCCAGTAGCCGGCTGGCAAGGGCACCGCTAAAGCCATTGGGCAGTAACCAGTGGGCATGCAAAATATCGGGGGGGTGCCGGCGTGCATCCCGCACAATCTTGGCTGCCCCCGCCGCCAACATCGCCGGCCCCAACAGATAGCCACTGCTACGCAACACTAGGTCGGACTGCATCGAGCGCATATAGCCAAGCGTGTGTAAGTTGTCAGTTGGGGCATAACGATAGAGCCGCAGCGTAACCCCTGTGCTGCTGTGAGCGGGGGCTGGGCCAGGCAGAGCAAAAGCCGGATCATAGGGTGCCCAGACTGTCACGGTCTCGCCCTGACGGGCTAATTCCTGGCAGAGAGCCTCAATAAAGGTGCCACTAAAGTCGCCCTGGAACCGCGGATAGTTGTGAGTCAATACGCCGATGTGCATGAGCAGATTGTAACGCAAAGAAGCAGGGGAGGAAAGTCGGGAGGAGGCAGAGTCGCGGGGTCGTGAGGTCGCGGGGTTGTGTGGTCGCGGGGTCATAGCGGCATGAGGTCGCCCAATAACAAAGGGAGACAGTGGTTAGACTGCCCCCCTTTGGTCAAACAACACACACTACCGCTTCACGCTTCACGTTTTACACTTTACGTTTCACGCTTCACGGCACGCAGAGCTTTTGCCCCACATAGATGTAAAGATTCTTGTTGTTACGCACCCACGAGTTTGCATTGAGCATGGTACTGGCAGAGACACCATATTTGGCGGCGACGCCGTAGACGCTATCACCCTTTGTCACCACATGGGTCAGCCGGCAGCTACTACTGCTGGAACTGCTGGTCGAGCCACTGTGGCCCACCTGCTTGTTGACAAAGTCCGGCACAACGGCGCAGGAACCGGCCGCGGTGGGGATCTTCACCGTGTAACAGGTCGCCGAGACGGGCACCCAGCCATCCACATCTTCATAATCTTCGCAAATGCGATAGCTGGAACCAGGGACCCGGTAGTCATTGCCAGAGAAGGTAAACTTATACATCCCCAAGCCATCGGTCACCACATCAGCGGGTTCTTCGTCACCCTTGTCCAGAGGCGAGGCCGAAATCGTCCAGCCGGGCAGGCCGATCGAGCCATTGGCATCGATCTTGCGCCCTTCGATACAATACTCAGGATCAGCTTGTGCATTGTCGAAGGTCACCTGGACACAGCTGCTGTTGGCCGGCGAAAGTTCGACATCATAGCTGTTGGCCGTTGCGGCGGCCCAACCGACCCGTTCCTCTTCGACCACGGTGTAGGGGCCGTAGGGTAGATCTTCAAAGCTGATTTCACCATCAGCGCCCGTCAAGCCGCTGGTCACCAGTGACCCATCGGCACGGTAGAGGAAAACGCGCCACCCTTGCAACGGGAAGGGCGTATCATTGGAGCTAGCAGGCGGTACATCCTGTTTTAACACATTAATACAACCGGCCACATTCAGGCGATTCTTAAAGCGAATTTCATAGGGGCCGGGTGCTTCGACTTTCAATGCCTGGGCGCCGGTCAAAGGCACGACGGGCGTGTAGGCCAGATCTTTGTCATCTTCCGGCGGCGCTTCGCTAAAGATCCAGTTGCCTTCGGTCAGGCGGAAGATGGCTTCGCCATTGCTGTCAGTGGTCTCTTCATAGTTGATCGCAAAGGAATTGCCGGCACCGGGCTTGGCCGTAATGCGCCATTCGGCTAAACGGTTGTGATCCTCATCGATCTTGATGGCGATGATGGTGATCAGACGGCGCAATTTGAAACGGATCTGGTAGCAGTCATCCTGACCATATTCCAAATTGATATCGAAAGAAGCGGGGGTAACGGCCTCCCACTCTTCGCCTTCCTTGACAACGTCGATGGTGAAGGTCCAACGGCCTGGGGTGAGACCATCTTCAAACTCAAATTCGCCATCTTCATCCACAACCGCGGCAATCGATGTGCCGCCCATGGTCGCGGTGACAATGCGGCCATCTTCCAGTGGCTCTTCCTCATGATTGATTGCGGTCCCCTCGACACAGATGTCACTATTGGTGGGGGTGACAGGACTATCGCCCCCATCACCGGCGTAGGCCGTAGCCACCGGTAAGAGTAACAGCACTGCCAAGATGAGCGCAGTCGTCAAGCGCACAGGCAGGGAATGCCATCTCGCTGACATTCGGAAAGACATAAGTGACTCCTTTATCAAACAAACTGAGTTGATGTATTAAATTGGTGACGCATATCAGCCGCAGGCATGAATCGCGTCATTGAATGCACCGTGTGTTTCGCATTTACACGCTGCATAGCTGAGCCGTTGTGTGTGACACAGCGCAAAAGACGTGCCCAACCATACGTTGCCGGCGTTAGGTAATGGTTGAGTCGCGCCCATCGCTTGTGTCGATTTATGCAAGGAGCAGGATCGCCGATTTGGATGCAAGTTATACGGGCAGCACCCAGCAGATGTTTGACACCGACCAGGCTGGCCCAGTATAGGAGAACAATGCGCGAGCAAACAGATACGCACAAATCTTGATGATTCAAAACAGTTGCAACACACAACGGTTTACACAGTTTCCCCATGCGTCATGCTCCGGCACGGCACTAACTGTCCACGCGCCTTGGTGTTTTCAAAGCAAGGACACTTTCGATACAATGCAGTACAAACAACGCGCACAAGGGAGAGTCAATACTGAATGATTGGCTCAAAAGGCATAAGCTGGAGTGCAAATCCATGTGGACAGCCATCTAATCTACATGACGCAAAACGTACGAAATAATTACGCCGAAATTTTTTGTTCATCAGAACTCCATAATTAGTACACCACAACGCGCTGGGTACCCCGTAGCGCACGGCTGTGGTCTACGGAGCATCAATCGTGTGCAGCGCTTGTGCAACCGCAGCGACCAAGGAACCCGCTCGTGTACGCTGGTTAAGTCCGACATCATAAATTGGCAAAAATTGACAACAAGAGGTGTTTCTTTGTCTATTGATCAACGCAAGGCGGATCACATCCGTATCAACCTCGAAGAAAATGTGAG
Source organism: Caldilineaceae bacterium (assembly GCA_022842065.1). Next base: position 60,979 of record JALHQH010000031.1, on the reverse strand, counting down.
CTTTCCCAGCACGACCACAGGGTTGGAGCGCTTTCGCTTTATGCACCAGGCTCTACCGGAATTGGCGTTACCCGAAATCGATCCAAGTGTGTGGCTCTTTGGCAAGCGGGTCACGGCCCCGATTCTGGTCAGCTCCATGACCGGCGGCACGGCGGAAGCCCAGGCGATCAACCGGAATCTGGCCATTGCGGCCGAAGCACAAGGGCTAGCGATGGGGGTTGGCAGTCAGCGCGCCGGCTTGGAACGTTCGGACAGCGCCGGCACCTTCCGCGTGCGTGATCTCGCCCCGTCGATTCTGCTCTTTGCCAATTTAGGGGCCGTCCAACTAAACTATGGTTATGGCGTTGAACACTGCCGGCGCGCCATGGAGATGATCGAGGCCGATGCCCTGATCCTTCATCTTAACCCCCTCCAAGAGGTGGTCCAAGCGGGCGGCGATCTAAATTGGCGGGGGCTGCTCAAACAGATCGAGCAGGTCTGTACGCAACTGACACAGCCGGTGATCATTAAAGAAGTGGGCTGGGGCATTAGCGCCGCGGTGGCACGCCGCCTGATCGAAGCTGGCGTCAGTGCAATTGATGTGGCCGGTGCGGGCGGCACCTCATGGAGCCAGGTGGAAATGCATCGCGCACCGACCGAACATTTACGGCGGTTGGCGGGGGCCTTCGCTGATTGGGGCATTCCGACCGCCGAGAGCCTGCTGGCCGTGCGCCAGGTGCGCGCCGAATTGGAAAAACCCCAGGTATCGATCTTTGCCAGCGGTGGCATCCGTACCGGCCAGGATGTGGCAAAATGTGTCGCCCTGGGTGCCGATCTGGTTGGGTTGGCTTCGCCTTTTCTCAAGTGTGCCGTTGAGTCAGCGGAGGCAGTCTGTGCAGAGATGGAGCTACTAAGCACTGAACTACGCGTGGCCATGTTTTGCAGCGGTGCCGCCACCGTCGAGGCCTTACGCCAGCCAGGGGTACTGGTCGAACGAACATAAGCAAGCACGGAGAATTCATCATGTCTAGCACCGAACTCAGCCACTTTCTCGGCCACTGGTTACCGCGGGTCGAAGGGGAGATGCGCGAATTACTTTTTAACGACGAAGCTGCGGTTGCCGTCCATTACGGCATGTTGCACTACCATCTGGGCTGGGCCGATGAACTGCTGCGCCCCCAGAACTACCCGGCCGGAAAACGGTTACGCCCGATGCTCTGTCTCATGGCCGCGACCGAGACCGGCGGTGAGCCGATTCAGGCTTTGCCCGCTGCGGCCGCAATTGAGCTGTTACACAACTTTTCGCTGATTCATGATGATATTGAGGATGGTGATGAAACCCGTCGTCACCGCCCCACCCTGTGGAAAGTCTGGGGTGCCCCCCAAGCGATCAACGCCGGCGATGCCATGTTTACCCTGGCCTTTGCCGCCATGCAGCGGCTCGCCCGGCGCGGAGTCAGCGCGCCGACCACGCTGGACGCGTTGGCACGTTTTACGCAGACCTGCCTGGCCCTCACCGAAGGGCAGCATTTGGATATGGGCTTTGAAACGCGCACGAATGTCACCGTCGCCGAGTATATGCGGATGATTCAAGGCAAAACTGCGGCATTAGTAGGAGCCAGTGTGGCGATTGGGGCAATTATTGGCGGGGCCGACGCGACCCAGATCGAGGCATTACAACGCTTTGGAATAGCCAGTGGACTTGCTTTTCAAATTCAGGATGATATTTTGGGCATTTGGGGTGATCCCCAGGTCACGGGCAAGGCGGCGGGTAACGATCTCCTGCGCCGCAAGAAGAGCCTGCCCATTCTCCACACCCTTAACCACCCTTATGTGGGCGAACAGTTTGAAACCCTCCTCGGTCCCAACTTTAACGCAGAGCAGCTCCCCTTAGCCTATACCCTACTCGATCAGGCTGCCGCGCGCGCCCATGCCGACCAGGCCATGCGCCAGCAACATGAAGTCGCAGTGGCGGCCCTGCAGGAAGTCTTTGGCGACCGCACCCCGGAGACCATGCTTTGGGCGTTGACCGAGGGGTTGTTAGAGCGGCAGGCGTGAAGTGGGGATAGTAGATCAGTAGATCAGTAGATCAGTAGATCAGTAGATCAGTAGATCAGTAGATCAGTAGATCAGTAGATCAGTAGATCAGTAAATCGCAATTATACCGATTTACTGATCTACTGATCTACCTACTCCCTAAATCCGACTGCGCGCCTTTAAGGCCAGATAACGGTTGATCACAGCAATGCTGAGCTGGTCGGCGGGGGCGTCGAGGGTGAGGACGCCGCGTTGTTGTAACTGTTCGAGGGCAAGCTGCCGCTCCGCCAACAAGCCTTCGGCCACTGTGCGCTCATAGAGGGTACCACTGTCGATCACCGCTTGTTGCGCCAACTGTTGCACGGTGGGATCGCGCATGGTCACCAACAAGGGCAAATGACCACGGCGTAGCCGGCCCATTTGGGCAACCAATGTTTCCGTGCTGATGCTGCCCGTCAAATCAGTGAAAACGAGCACAAGGCTACGTTTGTGCTGCTTGGCGGCGAAGTAGGTGAAGGCACGGTTGTAATCTGACTCAACCGCTGTACTTTCCAGCGCATAGAGCTGCTCTAATAGCCGGTGAAATTGGCCCTTGCCGCTGCGCCCCGCGACCCAGAGTTGGACATCATCGGCAAAGGCCAGCAGCCCGACTTTATCCCCTTTCTGCGCAGCGACATACGCCAATAACAAGACCGCGTTGATCGCATAATCCAACTTGGCCACCTCACCCACGGGGCTACGCATCATCCGCCCCACATCCAACAGCACCATGATCTGCTGGCTGCGCTCCGTCTCATACTCAATGCTGATGGGTTTACCAAGCCGTGCCGTTGCCTTCCAATTAATGCGTCGGTACTCATCATCCGGCTGGTAATCACGCAGCCGCTCAAATTCGGCACCGGCGCCCAAGATGTGCAGATTACGGACCCCCAATTCCCAGAGGCGGTTGCGGCGTAAGAGTAGATCATACTTCTTCACATCGACTAGATTGGGGTAGACCTTGACACTGGCAGCCGCGGGCAGACGGGTTTGCCGGTGCCAGAGCCGCAACCCACTCTCCCAACGCAGGTAAATGTCACCAAAGTGATAGTCACCGCGCCGTGGCGGGTAAATGACATAGGCGAGTTGGATCGGTTCTCGTCCGGTAATGGTTGCTGATAAAATGCGTAGATGTTCCGCCAGGTGGAAAGTGGGGGGCGGAGTGTCGCGCACCCAAAAGCGCAATGAACGGCTGTTGCGGCGGAGCAGCACCACCAAGACGATGGCATTGGGCACTGCCAGTGAGAGCCGTTGCTCATGCTGACGATTAATACGCCACTCGTCGGGTTGTACACCCAAGCGCCAATCGGCAAGTAATAGGGCGCAGATCAACAAGAGCCAGAGTACAACACCCCAGCGCAACCATTCGCTCCACCCGATTAGGGCCAGAGGTAGTGCGCTCAAAGCCAGTAAGATCCAGGCACGGCGAGTCAATTGCACGCAAACCACCTCTCTGCCGATAGGCGATGACAATTCTAACCTTACGAAAACTTTACGTTTCTTATTTTACGCTTTATACTTTAATCATGTCAATGGGTTGCCCCAGCGCTGAGCATATAGCCCTAAAGGACTAGTGATAATACGCATTAACACGCTAAACAGTCACTTTTTTCTATGCTACACTAGAACACAAGTATTGCACGATTAATAAGGATTACATAATCAGTAGAGCGCAACGTGTAGTTCGCATCCTCAGATGCGAACAGTAGTCTGCATCTGATAGACACATTATTTAAACTTGGCACAATCTACCGCAGAAGGCAATAGGGTGAGATTGTGCCAAGTTTAAGTGTCATCTCTATGAGGATGCAGACTACCTTGCGGTCTACTGAATAATCTATCGTCAATGTGCAAACTTTGGGCCTTTCCATAACATAAATTAACGAAACGGTACGATTTGCCGCAGTATCAGTCGCGGCGCTCCAAAGGCCAATTAGTGTAAGCAACCCATCAGGCGAATCGACCATTTAATAGGAGTTCATTTTGAATTCGTCTACTGTCACTTCTCAACAGACCACCACTAAACCACCCCGCATTTTAGTGGTCGACGATGATCCGCGTGTGCAGGACACGATTGCAGCACAGCTCTATCCTGAGGGCTATGATCTGCTTTTTAAAAGCAGCGGTGTTGATGCACTCAAACATATGGACGAATTGAACCCAGATGTGATCCTGCTCGATCTAATGATGCCAGGGATGAATGGCTTCGATGTCTGTAGCCGGATCAGACATTCCGACCACTATCGTCATGTGCCGATTATCATGGTAACGGCGCTCGATGATGTTGACTATCTGGTCACCGGGTTGGATACGGGGGCGGATGAGTTTATTTCCAAGCCAGTCAACGGTGCCGAATTGCGTGCCCGGGTCCGCTCCATGTTACGAATTAAACACCAGTATGATGAACTCGACCAGGCGCTGCAAATGCGCGAACTCTTCTCGCGCATGATTGTCCACGACATGCGTAATCCACTGAGCTCGATCTTGCTCTATTCACAGGTAATGCAGCGCAAATTGCAGCTACCGCCGGAACAGATGAATCAGGTGGAGATGATCCAAAATGAGGCATTGCGCTTGGGCAAGCTCTTTGATGATATGCTGATTCTGTCGCGTATGCAGCGGGGACGCTTGGTGTTACGGCAGCAGTTGACCGATCTGAGTATGATCTTAACTGAGACGATCCAAAAGCACCAACGCGCAGCCTCCTCACAAAATATTCAATTAGTACTAGAAAAATTGGATGCGCATTGCACCCTGTTGGTAGATAGCGCACTCGTCCAACGGTTGTTTGACACCTTGATTGGCAATGCGGTGAAATTTACCCCAGCAGGCAGCACAGTGACAGTCAAGCTCACGCAGTACGGACAGGCTGCAGCCAGTTCTTTACAATTGGAAGTAGCAGACCAAGGTCCGGCCGTACCAGCCTTGATGATTGAGCAGCTCTTTGCCCAACTGGAAAATAATGACTTACATTACCCCAGCCGGCCCAATACAAGCATTGGCCTAGCCTTCTGTCGTCTGGTGGCCGAAGCGCATGAAGGTCGACTTAGTGTGCGCGATAACCCAAACGGTGGCGCGATCTTTACAGTGGATCTCTGTCCGCTTGGCGATTATGCGGACGTGGCAGGCGAAAAAATGCTACCGTTCGCTTAAGGTTAATGCTTTATCAGGGCGCGAACCATTCAGGCTATCTTTTCGTAGAGCTAGCCGCTTTTTAATAAAGCTGTACGCACATCGTAATGATGGGCCAATCAAAAGGTCGGCAATGGGTATCCATTGCCGACCTTTTGATTGGCGGGGTTAGTCTTTACCATGCACGTCAACAGGCGTTACATAATACTGGCGGTGGACTCTTCGCTATCCATCTCGACAAATTCACCAGTTACGGTATAGATAATGCGCTCACAAATGTTGACAACCCGGTCGGCCGCGCGCTCTAAATTGTGGGCAGCCCAGGAATAGTAATTGGCCCGATCCATGATCGAGGGATTGGCGATCACTAATTGCATCAACTCGCCATTAACTGTGTTATATAACTCATCCACCTGATCATCGCGCAGCGGGATCTGGCGGGCGGCGGTGATATCTTGGTTGATAAAGGCGTCAAGGGCGTCGCGCAACATTTCGACCACAATGGTACACATCTGCGGCAGATGGATCAGCGGTTTCACGGCCGACTCTTTGCCCAGGAAAATCGTAATGCGGCCAATGCCCTTGGCATAGTCGCCAATCCGCTCCAGCTCCGAGGCCAGATCGAGGACTGCGGCCAAAAAGCGCATATCGCGCGCCATCGGTTGCTGCGTTGCAATCAGCGTCAGCACCCCATCTTCCAAGGCATAGCGCTTTTGATTGACTAACCGATCATATTCAATCAGCCGTTGCGCCGCGGCGATATCTTGGCGCTTCATCGCACTCAGCGCTTCGCTCAGCGCCTGGCTGACCATGCTGCCCATTAACAGCAACTCATCCTGTAGCCGTTGCAGTTCTTTTGCATAGTGTAATCTTGTCATGGCTTGTCTCCATATTTTACGTCCGGCGCGAGCGATAAATGGGGTGCCTTATAGCACAACAATTACCCGAAGCGGCCGGTAATGTAATCTTCCGTGCGCTTATCTTTGGGATTGGTAAAGATCTCTTTGGTGACGCCAAACTCGGCCAGGTGCCCAGTGCGGCTATCATCAACCATATAAAAGGCCGTATAGTCCGAGACGCGGGCGGCCTGTTGCATATTGTGCGTAACGATAATGATCGTATATTGCGCAGTTAATTCGCGCATGAGGTCTTCGATCTTCAGCGTCGCAATGGGGTCCAAAGCCGAACACGGTTCATCCATGAGGATAATATCCGGCTTGACGGCAATCGTGCGCGCAATACAGAGCCGCTGCTGTTGACCACCGGAGAGGCCAAGGGCGCTCTGTTGCAGCTTCTCTTTGACTTCGTCCCACAGCGCCGCATTACGCAGGGATTGCTCGACCAAGTCATCCATGTTGCCTTTGAAGCCATTAACGCGTGCGCCCCAGGCAATGTTCTCATAGATGCTCTTGGGGAATGGGTTTGGTTTTTGAAAGACCATGCCCACTCGGCGCCGCACTTCGACTGGATCGACATTCGACGCATAGATATTTTGATGGTTGTAGAGCACTTCGCCTTCGATGCGCGCGCTGCTGATCAGATCGTTCATGCGGTTGAAACAGCGCAACACGGTGCTTTTGCCACAGCCCGATGGCCCAATCATGGCCGTAATCTTGCGGGTCTCGATCTTGAGATCGACATCACGTACAGCATGAAACTTGCCGTAAAAGATGTTGAGCTTGTGTGCCTCAATAGCATAACGTTCCTGCTCGGTTGACGTTGAAGCACTCGCCGGTTTGAATTCCTTGACATATTCACTCATGATTAAACTCTCCTGGTATAGCGGTTGCGCAAGATCACCGCACTGGCATTGAGGGTGAGTAGCAAGACAAGTAAGACAATAATCGCCGCCGCGGCAATATTACGGAACTCATCTTGCGGGCGCGAAGTCCATTGATAGATCTGAATCGGCAAGGTGGTGAATTTTGAAAAAGGGCCATCCGGATCGACCACAATAAAGGTCGAGGCCCCAATCACAACCAGGGGGGCAGTTTCACCCAGCGCACGCGAGACCGAAAGAATGGCACCGGTTAGAATGCCGGGCAACGCGTTGGGTAAAACATGATTCCAAATCGTCTGCCACTGGGTTGCACCCAACCCCAAGCTGGCCTGACGCAGGGAGGAAGGCACAGCGCGGATGGCCTCGCGGGCATTGATGATGATCAAGGGCAAGATCAGGAGGCCAAGCGTTAAGCCGGCCGAGATGACCGTGCGGCCATTAGCCGTGGTGGCATCAACGACACCAAAGAGATTGCCGCTGGTAAATGGTTCCAGCAAACGCACAAAGACGGCCAATCCCAACAGACCGTAGATGATCGAAGGCACGCCGGCCAGGTTGTTAATGTTGGTCTCGATCAGCCGGTTGAGCCAATTATCATCGGCGTATTCTTCCAGATAAACAGCCGCTCCCACCCCAATCGGCAGCGAAAACAAAATCGTGATCAGAATCACCCACAGCGAACCAAAAATAGCGGTACGCACGCCAGATTGTTGCGGCAAGGACGATTGCGTATCGGTCAGGAAATCCAACGTCAACCAACTCCGAAAGGAGAGTTCACCATTTTGAATCGTGGCCGCTTCCGCTTCAATATCGGGCTTCATCAGCAACGATTCGCGCAAGGTCCAAGATCTGACAACCACGGGATTGACCACCCGTTCCAGCACCAGATCATAGACATTTTCCTGGGTGCGCTCGGCGAAGGGTTGGTCGCTCTCAAAACGGCGGAGTAGACCGGCAGATACATTGTCTTCCAGAATCTCAACCAAGGTCGCCTTGGGCAAATCGGCCAAGGTACGGTCAAACACAGTTTCCACAAAAAAGTCGAGGGTGCCACTGTCGAGCCCAGGCACATAACGGACAATTGGTTCGGCGGGCCACGATGGATCAACATCCGCCCAGGTTTCGGCCGTGGTGAAGATCTGGCGCAGTTGCTCCAGGGTGACCGCCGAAAGGAATTCATTCTGGGCACTGACCACGACGGCTAGGGCATCCGTGCCGACGCGCAATTCAACAGGCGTACGCCGATTCTTCGCACACAGTTCGCTTTCACCGCGCGAAATGGCGCGACTGGCATTGGCAATATCGACCCCCTGGCCGTCACAGAAACGGGCAAGGCCGGCCGAAGTGCCGATATTATCAATCGTCAGCGCACCGGTAAAGCCCTCAGCCGTAAATTGTTCGGCCAGGCGCGCCGTCAAAGGATAGACAGTCGAACTGCCGGCGATAGCAATGTCACCGGTTACTGCCGTCGGCGCAGTGCCGTCACCTGGTACAACAGCCAGATTTTCCTGAAGCGTTGCCGCCGGGGCCGCAAAATAACCCACATCCTCGATCACATTGTCCACATTCGCCACATAATAGTCCAAAAAGGCGGCGACGGCCGGCTTGTCGGCCATGCTGGTGGCATCCGCATAGAGGTAAAGCGGTCGCGCAAGCTGATATTCTTCACTGTTGACGGTGGCGGCACTCGGTGCAACACCCTCGACCGTCAAGGCCTGCAGACCATCACCCTGATTTTGATAGTAGGCATAACCAAAAAAGCCAATCGCATAAGGATTGTCAATAATGCCGGCCACGAGATCTTCATCTTGCTCGCTGGAAACCAGATTCGGTGCCGCCAATAAGCGTTCCTCTTCGGCCGTCAGGACAATGGCTTCCGGATCAATTTCATTTTGAATGGCGACATAACCGAACGCGCTATTGATAATGTTATAGAGCAGGGCGATCAGGGCAATAATGCCGACCATTGTCGCCAACATAAAGCCATTCTGCCACATAAAGCCACGGCGCCGACGGGTGGTCACCTGTTGCTGCATCTGCTCCCCAACTGGATAGTCGGTGGCAGTGGGTGGGGTTACGGGTAATTGGTTTGCCATCAATCATACTCCTCGCGGAATCGGGCAACGATGATGCGGCTGATAATGTTTAAGCTTAAGGTCATAAAGAAGAGCAACAGACCAATCGCAAAGAGGCTGGCATAGTCGATTGAATCGTAGCTCAAATCACCGCCACTAATCCGCACAATGTGACCGGTCATGGTTTCGGCGGCCTTAAACGGATTGGCGATTGCCAACCCATCCAGCGCTTCGCCCCAACTGTTAAAATTACGCGGGCCAGCCCCAGCCGCCACCGCAACGACCATGGTTTCACCGATCGCGCGGGAGATGGCCACAATGATCGCCGCCGCAATCCCCGATAGCGCAGCGGGCAACACAATCTGCACCGAAGATTCGAGTTTGGTGGCCCCCAACCCATAGGCCGCTTCGCGCAAGGCACGCGGCACGGCAGAGAGGGCATCTTCACTCATGGAGGTCACCAGTGGGAGAATTAAAATGCCAATGACAATCCCGGCCGAAGCGGTGTTGTAGATCTCAACCAGATCAGTGCCAAAGAGATTGCGCAGAATCGGCGTCATAAAGGTTAAGGCAAAATAGCCATAAACGATGGTCGGAATCCCAGCGAGCACTTCGAGGATTGGCTTTAAGATGCCGCGCACCCGCGCCGAAGCATATTCGCTAAGATAGATAGCGATCATCAACCCCAACGGCAATGCAATCAGCATGGCAACAAAGCTGGTGGTTAAGGTAGCAATAACCAATGGCCAGATGCCAAATTCCCCAATCGCGGGCTGCCATTTTACTTTGGTGATCGTGTCCAGCAGCGTCACTTCCGGCAGTTGAAAGAAAAGAAATGACTCACGGCCTAACACAAATAAAATCCCGACCGTCGTCAGCACAGAGATGGCGCCACACAGAAAGAGCAATAGTTGAATGACCCGCTCACCAATCCGCAACCGTCTATGCAAATTTACACGGGTGGGTGTAGTGGCTAATTCGCCGACGATCGTTCCTGATACGGATAAATTACTTTCCACCTTTTTACTCTCCATACGCTGTACAATACCTTAAAATTATGCCAAAAGGGAGGGGTTGCCCCCTCCCTAAATCAGTCAACATTGCCAGGTCTATACTGGCGGTTGTCACAAACTAACATTTTTTACACTGGACAAAGTGTTAATTTGTGACAGAGCCAAGTATAACTACAATGACTGTCTGTCGTTATTCGCCCACTACGGTAAGCCAGTGGCTCTTAGCCTCAGTCAAGGTCTCGGCTGAGGCCGGGAAATAACCGACTTCAATGACCTCTTCATTCACATAGGTCAGGTAGAAGTTGATGAAGGCAGCAACCTGCGGCTTCTCGGTCATTACCGTAGCATCGGAGTAGATGAAGAGCGGGCGAGCCAACGGATAGGTACCGTTTTCGACATCTTCAGCATTGCCTTCAACGCCATTGATCGTCGCCAACTTGAGGTTACCGGCATTTTCTTCGTAAAAGGCGTAACCAAAGTAGCCAATGCCATTCTTTTCACCGGCAACACCCTGTGACAACACATTGTCATCTTCACTCAGTTGCAGGTTACCAGCATCCAACAGCTTGGCCGCGCCTTCGTCACCAAAGGTCTCTTCCATCACGGCTTCGACAAAGTAATCAAAGGTGCCGCTGTCGGTGCCGGGGCTAAAGCGCAACACCGGTTCCGCCGGCCAGCTCGGATCAACATCCGACCAGTTGACGACATCAGTCGAGAAGAGTTGGGCGACTTGTTCCACGGTCAGATCAGTGACCCAGGTATTCTCAGGATTGACCACCACGGCCAGGGCATCCGTACCGACGCGGAATTCGATTGGTTCGCGACCGATGGCGGCGCAACTGGCAACTTCATCTTCTTCGATAGCGCGGCTGGCGTTGGAGATATCCGTCTCGCCGGAGACACAGAAGCGCTCAAAGCCGGCACCGGTGCCGACGCTGTCAATCGTGATATTGCCGGCGTAACCTTCGTCAATGAAGCGATTGGCCATCGCCTCGGTCAACGGGAATACGGTGGAGGAACCAGCCGTAATGATATCGCCGGTCACTTCGAGCGGATTCACTTCCGGCAACGTGACGTCGGCCATTGGGGCGGTGTCAGTCATGGCACCAGTGTCTGTCATCGCAGCGGTGTCTGTCATCGTTTCCGTATCGGTCATCGCTTCGCTGGCAGCAGGGGCTTCGGCAGCAGGGGCTTCCGTGGGGGCGGCAGCCGGTTCGGCTGGCGTAGCAGCTGGGCAGGCGGCCAGCAACAGTGCCAGCAACACCATCGGCAACAAGACCATTGTTAATCGACGCATTTGAGTATTCTCCCTTAAGTTTTCTGGTTTTCATTTAACGGCATCAGCCGTTTTATACTAGCTGATACCGCAGACTACGACTGTAACCGCCAGATTTCTCAAAAATCTGACGGCTTTACTATAAGGGCGCTTGGTTAACAGGGCATACGCTAGTATTAACAGATTGTTAATCTTGTGTAAAGGGTTGTTAATCTGGGATTTTGCCTAGTAATTGGAGCGGGCAAAGAGTGAGGACGCGCTAAATCAGCGCGCAGTGGCGTGACGCGTTAACAATTGACAGTTGTTAATTGTCAACTGTTAATGTGTTATTCGCAATGGGTAGCGTAAAGTAGAAGGTGCTGCCTTTGTTGGGTTTGCTATCGACCCAGATGCGACCACCATGTGCTTGGACAATATGTTTGGCAATCGCCAAGCCCAAACCGGTGCCGCCCCCCGAACGGGCGCGATCAGCCTTGAAGAAGCGCTCAAAGATGCGTGGCTGATCCTCATACGCAATGCCGACCCCAGTGTCAGCGACTTTGATGACAATGCTGTCACCCTCGCGCACAAGGGCCGAAATAGTGATAGTACCGCCAGGTGGGGTAAATTTGATTGCATTATGAATCAGATTCGTGAGCACCTGTTCAACGCGCCCCACATCCACCCGCAGATCAGGGAACGCTGCATCAACGTTGATCTGCAAGTCAATTTCAGCCCGTTCGGCCTGGGTGCGTAGTCGTTCAGCGCCGTGGGTAATGACCGCCGCGGCCGGCACGGCCGCCAGTTGTAACACAGCGTTACCAGACTCGATGCGTGATAGATCCAGCAATTCCTGCACCATTTGGGTCAGGGCATCGACTTCGACCTCCATATGTTTGAGGAAGCGCTGCGCTGCCACCGGATCATCCAGGGCACCGTCATTGAGCGTGTCAACCAGGGCGCGCAACGAAGCCAGCGGGGTCCGCAATTCGTGGGAGATGTTGCTAACAAAATCCCGGCGCATGGTTTGTAATTGATGCAAGCGCGTCAGATCCTGTACAACGACCAAGTGCCCGCGATTGTTACCCTTCAAAAGTGGGGTGACAATCATGCGCATAAAGCGCTCGCCGTCCAGCTCCAAAATCGCGCTCTCCCCTTGGCCGGTCTGTTGACAACGTTGGAAGACCTCAACAAAGCGGTGGTCGCGCACCGCCTGCACAAAGGAACGTTTGAGCGCACGTTCCGGCGTCGTCTTCAAGATTTGGGCAGCAGCAGGGTTGAGCAGGCGTACACTACCATGGCGGTTGAGGATCAGGACGCCATCAGTCATCACCTGCAGCACCGTGTTGAGCCGATCCTTCTCACGGGCGCGTTTGGCCATCTGTTTTTGCAACTTATCCGCCATGCGGTTAAAGGCGCGCACAAATTGACCAACTTCACCACCACTGAGGGAAAGCGTACGGGCGCCCAGATCGCCGGCGGCAATCCGTTCGGCCACCGTGGCTAAGCGGCGTAAGGTATAGGCAGCTTGTTCTGCTTGCACGATCATCATGGCAATGATGGCCAGGGCAACCAGCAGCACCGGTGGCAGCAAAAGACCACGCCCCAAGGCCCCGATCTGCACCTGCTCACGTAGCGGCACCCGCAGTTGGAGCGCGCCCGTGACTACGCCGGCATTGGTTAAGGGGGTTGCGATCCACAAAAACTCCCGCCCGGAGCTTTCCTCATCACGGACCTGTGTCTGGAGATTACCAGCCAATGCCTGGGCAATCTCCGGCAAATGCAGCAGTGCGCGCGTTGGTGACTCAGCAAGGGTGGTTGTTTGCACCACACCACGGGGGTCAACCAGTGTCAGTTCGGCATTAAAGAGCGCGGCCCACTCTTGTAACAGCAGGGTTAAGTGTACTTGTGTCGCCGGTGTCGCCACGCGCAGATGTTCAGCCCAGGGCGCCAGTAAAGACGATTGCCTGGCCAGCCGCGCCGTCTGCACCTGCCATTCCGTGGCGGTACGCGCCAAATACCATTGTTGGACCCGGAAGGCTTGAAAGAAGGCCAAGCCGACCATCAACACTAAAATGATCAGCGCAGCGGTGAAGGCAGTACGCCAATGTAGCTGCGGCACGGCCAGCACATGGCGTACTTTAGCCCCTAGCTGTTGCCAATCGGCACGCTTTGGCCAAGTAACACCGAAATTCTGGGCCATTTCAATCCTCCGGTCTGACCAATCCGTCAACGCGAGCAAGAGACACAACAGGTAACAACTGCTTTGCGTAACTTAGTGCAGCAATCAAGGCAGTAAACGCAAAGGTTATGCCCGATGCGTTAAGGTTGCATAATGAATTTGTTTAACAGTTTGTTAATGTTTAATTAAAACGACAGCCGTCACCCTTAGGGAGCCGGCCGTTAGGTAAAGGTTAGGTTTGGACGAAGAGAAGGTGTCGATTATGGCTACCCATCAAAGCGATAGCCAATCCCACGCACCGTCACCAAACGCAATGGATTGGCCGGATCTTTTTCCACCTTCTCACGCAGCCAGCGCACATGGACATCCACCGTGCGGCTGCCCCCATCATAGTCCCAACCCCAGACCCGCTCCAGGATCAGATCGCGGCTGAGGACGATGCCCCGGTTACGCGCCATAAAGACCAGTAGGTCAAATTCCTTTGGCTTCAAGTGAAAGGTCTCGCCTTGAAAAGTCACTTCGCGGCGGCTGAGGTCGATCACCAATTCACCAAAGAGCAGCCGTTCGATGGGGAATTCGCTCTGCATCTGCTCGGCTTGTGCTGTCGTCATCTCTTCACGGACCAAGCGCACGCGGCGTAACATCGCTTTGACGCGCGCCATCAATTCGCGCATGCTGAACGGCTTGCTCAGATAATCATCGGCCCCCACTTCCAGCCCAACCACCTTGTCCACTTCCTCCGCTTTGGCGGTGAGGATCAGAATCGGCACGCTCATCTCTTGGCGGAGGATGCGACAGACTTCAAAGCCATCCATGCCCGGCAACATGACATCCAGCAGAATCAGATCCGGCTTGATCTGGCGCGCCAACGTTAGGGCGGTGAGGCCATCTTTGGCCAGGCTAACGGCATAGCCCTGCTTGGCGAGATTATATTCGAGCGTATCTAAGAGCGCCGGTTCATCTTCTACGACTAAGACTTTGGGACTTGCCATTGCACTCATAACCGCACCTGTTTCTGCTGCTCGCGTTGCTGACCCATATTCATCTGATCTTACCTCATGCTCCAACAGTTTCCTGCCCTGCAAATCATACAGGCAGGCCTGCAAAATAGACGGCAGACGCCATTGAGTATAGACTTTGCCAAGGTGGTTGCAAAATCGGTACGCAGGCATTACGCGCATTACGCGGGTCATTGCATTGCCTTTGTTAACGCCAACGGGATTCTATTAACATTTATTAACACCACAGACAGACCATTAAAGTTTAGGAGTTGCGTCAACTATGTTTGTTGCCATCAATGGCAACAAACATAGCCAACATAAAAGTGGTGATATTGTGTGCGTTATCGTTGGACACGAAGTGCAGCGCTGCTTGTAGCTAAAATCTTATATCCAAGGAGTTTTATGACAACATTATTAATTCAACACGCAGAGATGCTGGTGACCATGGATGCCAGCCGCCGTGAATTGCGTGACGGGGCCCTCTTGATCGAAGATCAGCAGATCACTTGGGTTGGCCCCACCAGCGAAGTGCCCGCCGCCGCGCTGGCGCAGATGGATAAGGTGATCAACGCGCGCGGTAAACTCGTGATGCCCGGCATGATCAACACCCACCACCACTTCTATCAGACCCTCACCCGGGTCATTCCGGCGGCGCAGGATGCGGTGCTCTTTGACTGGCTCAAAACCCTCTACCCGATCTGGGCCGAGTTAACACCGGCAGATGTTGAAGTGAGTACGCAGTTAGCGCTCACCGAACTATTGCTCAGTGGCTGCACGACGAGTAGCGATCACCACTATCTCTGGCCGAATGGCTCCCGGCTGGATGATCAATTTGCCGCCGCGGCGACGGTGGGCGTGCGCTTCCATGGTGCCCGTGGCAGCATGAGCCTGGGCGAAAGCCAGGGTGGTCTACCCCCCGACCGTGTCACCGAAAGTGAAGCGGCGATCTTACTTGATTCGCGGCGCGTCGTGGAAACTTTCCATGATCAGGGTCGCTTTGCCATGCAGCGCGTGGTGCTCGCCCCCTGTAGCCCCTTTAGCGTCTCCCCTGACCTGATGCGCGAAAGTGCCCTGCTCGCGCGCAGCTTTGGGGCCGCGATGAATGTCCATCTGCACACGCACTTGGCAGAGACAAAAGATGAGGAAGCATTCTGCCTGGCGCGTTTTGGGCAGCGCCCAGGGGCCTACGCCGAAGCGCTGGGCTGGACCGGTGATGATGTCTGGCATGCCCACTGTGTCCATCTTGATGAGGCGGAAGTCGAGGATTTTGCGCGCAGCCGCACCGGTATTGCCCATTGTCCCAGTAGCAATATGCGCTTAGCCAGTGGCATCGCCCCCCTACGCCACATGTTGGATGTCGGCGTGCCGGTTGGGCTGGGCGTTGATGGCAGTGCCAGCAACGACAGCAGCCACATGGCGGCGGAAGCGCGCCAAGCCCTGCTGTTGCAACGGGTGCTCGGCAATCCACGGGCCCTCACAGCACGCGAAGCCCTGGAAGTTGCCACCCTGGGCGGGGCCGCCGTGCTGGGCCGTGATGACATTGGCGCGCTGGCCCCCGGCATGGCCGCCGACCTGATCGCCTTTGATCTCAACGCGATTGGCTATGCAGGCGGCGCAGTCCACGATCCCGTGGCGGCGATCATCTTCTGCGCGCCACAAACGGTGGATCTGGCGATTGTCAACGGCAAGATCCTGGTGCAGGAAGGGCATTTAACCACGATGGAATTGATACCCTTGGTGGAGCGCCATAACCGGGCAGCGCGGGGTTTATTAGCGCGGGCGGGGTTGGGATAATCACAAGGTGACTGTCACTGGCCACACAAATCGTCGTTGAACAGACTATTTTCGGCCAGTGACAGTCACCTATGGTTCAGGGCGCTGACGATCCCTAACGAGCAGTTCGAGACAAGCGGAGGGCAAAACAAAACCCGTTCCCATGGGAACGGGTTTTGTTTTTAATCAGGATTTTACAGTTCGCGCATGGCGACGATGCCATCAGCAATCGCTACGGAATCACCAACTGCTGCCCCACGTAGATATGGTTCACATTGGCAATGTTGTTCACCTGCGCCAGCGTGTTCATGTCGACGCCGTAGAGCCCACTGATATAGCTAAGGGTCTGGCCGGGACTGACGGTGTGAATGCGCTGGGTACCGGCCCCAGGGACGGGCTCAGTGGCTGGCTGATCGGCATCTGGCCCAGGAGCTGGCTCAGTCGCCGGCTTATCTGCATCCGGCCCTGGCGCGGGTTTGGTCGCTGGCTCTGACCATGCGGGGGCTGGTGCTGGGGCCGGTGCCGGTTGCGCCGCGCAGCCAGGCAACTTCAGTACTTGACCCACGTAGATCAGATTCGGGTTGCCGATGTTATTCGCATACATCAGATCGTGGACACTGATGTTATAGCGCTGCGCAATCACACTCAGCACGTCACCTGGCTTAACCTTATAGACACAGTCATGCCCAGCCGGTGGCGGTGGTTGGTGAGGCGAACCACCCTCCGCGCAGCCCCGCAGGCTAATCGCATCCAGGTTCAGATCCATTTCCACTTCGGTGATGCCCCACTTCTTCCAACCGCGGATAAAGAGCACAAGGTCCGAAGAGGGTGCAGTGAAGCGCACAGTGTAGCTGCGTACACCACTTGGTTCGGTCCGACTCTGGATTTCGCCAAAGTCAACCGTGGTCCAGTTGGTGACGTGATTCCAGTCGGTGTCGTTGCCATTATTGTAACCCCATTGCGCCTCAAAACGGTAGGGATCATCTTCATTGCCGGCCCCGCGCAGAATGCCCTTGATCGTCAACTCATAACTCTGCCCTGCCTTTAGCCAGCCAACCCGTTGATAGATACCGGCATAGCGGTCGTTATCAGCCGGGTAGACGCCCTTGCTGTTGATCTCAATCAGTTGGGCATGGCCACCCTCAGCGATCACAGGAGCCCATTGGTCATCATAGAAGCCATAGTTGGCCGCACCGCCATTGGTAAAGTTGCCCCAACTCTTACCCACATGGCCGATGGCCGTTGGGTTGAAGCCTTGCTCGAAGCCGCCATTATAGATCAATTCCTTGCTGGTGCAAGCGCCCCCGCTTGGAACAGCGGGTGCAGGCTGAACGGCGGTTGGTTGACCAGGAACGGGTTGCACTGCCGGCTGATCCGGGGCTGGACCAACAGGACCGCCCTTACCCCAACCAGGCTTATGACCGCCATCATGTCGATAAGGGGCCGGGCCGGTTAACGCGATCGTGTCGAAGTTGACATCGATCTCTTCACCAGGCACGCCCCACTTCTTCCAGACCCGCACATAAATCGTGAGGTAATCATCCTCAGCCATAATCTTGGTGGCATAGCTGCTAAAGCCGCCGGGGGACTCACGCTCATAGTAGGTGTCCCAACCGAGATCCACCCAATTAGAAACGCGACTCCAATCGGCATAGTTGCCATTGGTCCACCCCACCTGTACACGATAACGCCAGGGATCGCCATCCATCAGCGTGGTGCGAATCATCCCTTTCAGACTCAGATTATACTCAGCCCAGTCAATCACCTTGACGGTCTGATAGAAGCCGGCATAGCGGTCATGATCTGGCGCCGCAATGCCTTTGGTGTTGATCTCGATGAGCTGACTATGGCCACCATCGGCAATCACCGGCCCCCATTGGTCGTCATAGAAACCATAGTTGGCCGCGCCACCATTGGTAAAACAGCTCCAACCAGTGCCCACCGCGCCACAGCCCGGTTGTGTGCCAAAACCATTTTCAAAGCCACCATTGTGCAAGACATTGACATCGGAGGCGACCGTGGTGCGCGGCCAAACAGCAAAAGCCATCACACCGGTGATAAGCAGCAGAACAATTGCAAGACCCTTTGTTCGGCGTGTGCGTGGGGAACGTGCGCTTAACCACTGCGCTGCTCGCCCCGTCCACAGCAAACGAAGTGTTTCCTTCGTTAGCGCTGACATGAATGCATTCTCCTTTGATCGTGGTGCCGTTCAGATCTGCTAACCAAGATGATTGAGGCAAAATGGTTGCAGCGTGAAGGGCTATGCTGCCAGAAGAGTATAGAGTACGTTTAGGCACCGATATGGGAGGCTTGATCCACTCGGCACCAGTAAAATATAAAGAGCTGACAAAAGAGCGACGGTTGCTGATCAATGCCGTGCGTGGCTCGGCGCGGATTGGTCTATTGCTGGCGATTATAACATGGCATTTTTCAATGCGCAAGAGTCAGTTTTCGCATTTCAAACTTGCAAAACGATGACTATACGATTTATCTCAGGTGAGCGATCTACCACCAAGAATGATTATACGAAATCACTATTTATAACAATACAGGTAACTACTAACCCCCTCCTAACCTCCCCCTGGTAAGGGGAGGAACGGTCTCGGGGCCAACTGTTCCCTCCCCAAGCTGGGGAGGGTTAGGGTAGGGTGGCTTGGTAGTTACCAACGCTGGTAAATTATGCAGTGCTTGGGTTAGAACAAGGACAGCTTGCCAATATTCGTGCAGATTAACATGCTCGTTGGGGGTATGATCCAAGCTGCTGTCCCCCGGCCCATAGGCGAGGATCGGGCAATGCCATGCCGGCCCGACTACATTCATGTCACTGGTGCCGCTCTTGACCACAAAACTAGGCCGGCTGGTGGGTGCCACTTCGCGGATGGCCGCCAGAAAGGCACGTACGAGTAGATTGTTACGGTCACTGCGCCAGGCCGGCTCATGGGCATGGAAATAGAGCTTGAGTGTTGTCAAGGGACCATTAAGTTGCAGATCGGTCATTGGTGATGCGTGATGCGTGATTCGTGATTCGGCACCAACGCGTTCGGTTCCCCAAGCGATTACTTGCTGGGTAAAAGCGTCGGCGTCAAAATCCAAGGGCAGGCGAATGCCGATCTGGGCGGTCACGCGCTCTTGCATGCCATCATCAACCGACGTTTTGACTACGCGCAAACTGGGTAACAGTTGGTCGAAGGTCTTCTCGCGGCCTTCGTTAAAACGCTCGGCATAGGCGCTGATCCAGTTCCACAGATCAACAGCGACGGTGGCCACGCCAGCATCTGGGCCAGCGGTGTGTGCCATTGGTTGGCTAGCTTCTAACTCGACCAGAATACGCCCCTTGTAACCCAGCGTTACCCGTTGCCAACTGCTTGGCTCACCGATCACACAGGCAACCGGCACTCCCTCCTGTTGCCCATTAAAACGGTCACGAATGGCCCGTGCCCCTTTGCTGGTGGCAGCTTCTTCCTCCACCGCGCCCACAACGACTACGCGCAAATCGTTCTTTTCAGCCCAAGCTGCGCCCACTTTTGCAGCAGCCATCACAAAGGTTGCCAGTGGACCTTTGGCGTCAACCGTGCCGCGGCCATAGAGCAAGGCTTCGTCACCGGTGCCTTCAATCCGCACGGGGATGTTGCCGGGTACGGTGTCAATATGGCCGAGCAGGACCACCGTCTGCGCAGCATCGGGCTGGCCAAGTTCACCCACCGCATTCCCAGCGTCATCGACATAGGCACGCGTATAGCCTAACGCAGTCATCTGCGCCACCAACCATTGGCTGGCCGCCTGCTCATTTCGTGATAGTGAAGGGATTGCCACTAATCCTTGCAACAGGTCAACAGCCCGTTCTTTGGTTACCAAACTCATGGTTGCCTTTAGGATCTAATTAATAATTAATGGAAAACAATTAATAATTAATTATTAATTGTTTTCCATTAATTATTTGAGGCGTCCGCAACGTAGGTATCGACAAGCTTTTGTCGACACCTACGCCCTTAGCGCCTATGGTTGATTATGCAGGTAAAACTGCTGCGATGGCTTTGACGCCAATCGCGATTTCAGCCTCGGTGATGGTCAAGGGCGGCAGCAGGCGCAACACATTAGCCCCAGCCGGTAAGGCGATTACGCTATGCGCTTCCATCAGGCTTTTCAGGTAGGGACCGACCTTTTCGCGTAGCTCAATCGCAATCATCAAACCGACGCCGCGAATCTCGCGCACAATGGTGCGGTCACCAATCGCTGCGCGCAACTGTTCAACGAGCAACGTCCCCATCTGCTCGCTGCGTTCGATTAGATTTTCTTCATGGTAGACTTCCAACGCGGCCAAACCGGCGGCACAAGCCAATGGATTGCCACCAAAGGTGCTACCATGTGCCCCCGCCGACAACGCGTTGTTAACCTGCTCGGTATAGGCAATCGCGCCCATAGGGAAACCGCCACCAATCCCTTTCGCCATGCAGATGATATCGGGTTGCAGATCAAAATGTTGGTGACCAAACCAGCGCCCCGTGCGACCAAAGCCGGTCTGGATCTCGTCAAGCACGAGCAACGCGCCGCGGTCGCGGCAAAGTTGCTGCGCCCCGCGCAAGTAATCGCCATCCCCCAGGTTGACGCCCCCTTCGCCCTGCACCACTTCCAACATCACCATCGCCGTCTGATCGGTAACCACCGCGTCAAGCTTTTCCAGATTATTGTAGGGCACATGGCTGACCTCCAACAACGGCTCAAAGGGCTTGCGATACTTTGGTTCCCAGGTCAACGAGACCGCGCCAACGGTGCGCCCATGAAAACCACGCATGGTGGCGACCAAGCCGGTGCGCCCCGTGGTCAACCGCGCAAACTTGATTGCGCCATCAATTGCCTCCGCCCCACTGTTGGCCAGGAAGACATGATGAAGGTGGGCAGGCAGCACTTCGACCAGCCGCGCCGCAAATTCAGCGCGCGTGCTATTGTAGAGAAAACTGGGGCAGGCAATGAGCCGATGGGCCTGTTCCGCCAACATCGCGCTCAGGCGCGGGTGGCAGTGGCCGATCATGGCGACCCCCTGCGCCGCGGTCAGATCGAGATAGCGCCGTCCGGTTGTGTCATAAAGCCAGCAGCCCTCACCACCGGCGATCACGGTGTCGCCGCGCCGTTGGGTGGTGCCGCCCAAAATCTGCTCCTCGATGGCGGCATAATCGAGTTCCATTGTTTGCTGCATGGTTGTTCCTTCGCTTCCACTGATTTGTAGGACTTATGGATTGTGATTACCGCAGAGCAGGCAGAGCACAGAGCGGTAAAGGGCAATGTTGTAGGCGCTGTGTGCGCTGTGCTCTCCGTGCCCGCTCTGGCATAGTAAGTCCGCCACTTATCGTTCTAATCCTCACGGCACCGGTTGTGTTCCCAGTTCAATCCCCCATTCGCCGTTCGCTTGCGTCAAGCGGATGTCCTGCTCACTTTGCCAGAGGCCGACAGCAAAACGGTATTCACCGGAGGCTAGATCCAAGTGATAACGGTCGCGATAGATCGAGCCGGGTTGCCACGCCGTCGTCGGCAAGGTGGGGGTATGGTCAAAGTTGAATTGCGCCTCGCCGCGGTATGCATGAAACCAGATCGTGTAGGCTTGGGGGAGGGGGGCCAACACGTCAAAATAGAGATCGAGATCGGCACCGCCGGTTGGTACTGGTTGTAACCGGTAGCCAAGTAGCCGCAACTGTGCCGTCCCCGCCCCATCAACCAACGTCACCGGCTGGGGCAAGGTTAAGGCAGTTGCCAGCGCACTTTCGACCTTGGTCCGCAAAGTGGCGTCAGCGCTGCCATAGAGATCCAGTAAAAGTTCAACCGGCAGCACGGTCAAGTCCGCTGTGGCGAGTTGGGTAGCCGCTGGGGTCTGCAACGCGACGACCGCCGGCAGATCAAGATCGTCACCAAAACGGGTTGCTAATAGATAGGTACGCGCCGCTTTGGCTGTGTCCGCCAGATTTGTCTCATCCTGGGCGACGGCGGCCAATGGTTCGACCGCCGCCACCGGCTTGAGCATAGTATAGTCGGCAACGGTGCTCGTCGTAAAAAACGCAGTGGCAAAAAGTTCCTGTGGAAAGTAGATCGCGCGATCAAGGGTGCGGTCGGGGAAATTATCATCGACATAGTTTAGATACCAATACGCCCCTTCACGGCGCAACAGGATGTAGTCGATGGGCGAATAGACGTTATGGCGCAGCGCCGCGGCAAAGAGCGAGCCGTCATGGGTTTGGGCCAGCTTTTCTAAAAACGCGGTGCGATCATGAAAGCGGCCGGCGGGGTGGCTAAAATGGGCGGACCAGGCCATAAACGAAAAAAGCGGGCGAAAGAAGAGTACCGAACGATAACCGTCGGTCACCAGCCCCACGCGATCCTGATAATCACCGCCGGTAAGGGTATCAAACACCGCCAACTCGGCCGCCGGATAGACGGCGTCCACACTATCCTGCACATTTTCCTGGGTGAGCAATTCGTTGATCACCCCGTTGGCAAAGATCAGCACGACAAAGATCAAGAGCACCGTCGCCAGCGTCCGCCGCGGAAAAGTTGGGGGGAAAAGCTGGGCTAGCCCATAGTCGCCATACCAGAAGCGCAAGAGCGCCAGCAAAGCCGCCAGCCCCAGCAAATATTCGATAAAGGGGTAAGAACGAAAGGTCAGCAGTGGCATTTCGACCAACAGCGCCCCATAGCCGATCACTACCCACGCATAAAAGCCACCCACCAACCAGAGCAGACCACGCGCCAGCCGATCTTGCCCTGCGTTGAGGATCAGGTAGAGCAGACCGCCCCCATAGACCACCGCCGGCCAACTCTGTTCGAGAAAGGGCAAGGGTAAGGGCGTCTTACTTTCGCCAAAGAAGCGATTCTGTAGAGGTTGCCAGCCGCCGGTAGTATACATGCTGTAGAGGTAAGGGCCCCAGAAAATGCTGCTCAGTAGGGCGGTTACCCCCAACATCAGCAAGCCGTTGACCACGCGCCGGCGCAAAACCTGATCCTGCCGCCGCCAGCCGAGCCACCAACCAATCTTGACCAGCAGCGTCACCCCGCCGACAAAGAACCAGAAGAAATACATCTGGAAAATAATACTACCAATCAGGCCACCGACCAGCCACCAGCGTAACCAACCACGACGTGTGGTGGGTTGATAGCCGGTCAGATTGTCCACCCAATGCAGCCACCAGGGGATGATACAGGCGAGGGCGATCCACTCATTGGGCTTAAACCAGTCGGGATAGACGAGCATCACGAGCGCCCCCACCCCAACCAGGCGCACATCAACCAGCCGCCGCCAGAGCCACGCCGTTGCAAAGGGCAAGCCTAATACAACAGCGAACAAGCCAAATTTCATCACCCGAAAGGGTTCAAGGTTGAACCAATCGGCGACACGCCCCAGGATAAAGTAGTAGAGTGGCGGATAGTAGGCGGGCAAATCGCGGTAGAACATGTCGCCATAGCCGCCATAGGCCGCCATTTTGGTAACATAGGTGGTATAAAAGCGGGCATCACCGTTAATGCCGCCCACGGTAAACGGCGTGTTCTTGAGGCGCAGCGCCAGGCCGACAAAAAAGAAGAGGCCCAGCACAAGCAGCAACAGATGAGTACGGTGTTGCGGGGAAAAGGGCCGGGTAAAGAGCAACAGGAGCGTGCCAGTCAACCCGACCAGCAGCAGTTGCAGCCAGATGTTGAGCCACGGCGTTTGCGCGTTGACTGGTGCCGCGCGCGCAATCACCAGCCAGAGGAAAGCCACAACCAGCCCAGTGCCCAACCATGTAAAGAGCCGCGTCAGGATAATAAGCCCGCGCCGCTGGGCGAGTCGCCCACCAAAAGGTAGATCCATGAAACATTCGTCGGTTCGGCATTGAAGGCGTAAACCGCCCAGCGATTCATTGCCAGGTTAGCGAACAGCGCCCGCTGATGGATGTTAGGAATTTAATCCGGTAAATGCTAGCCGCCCCGCCATCAATGAGCGGGGCTACAGAACAACGCAGGCTAAAGCCCGCTTTAGGGGGCGTTGTTCTATAGCTGGGTGCCCCCTGGGCAGGCTTTAGCCCAGGGCGATTTACCGAATCAATTGTTTAACCTTCATCCGCGGGCTACAGAGCAGCAAAAGCCCACTTCAGCAGGCGTCGCACTTAGCCGTAGGCTTCAGCCCACGGCGGTCCACGGTTTGCCGGAAAATGTAATGTGCTAACGATTCATCAACCGGTTAAGCGGTTACACAGGCATTGCACGCTAAGCAATATGCGTGCCACTGCCGGCCAATGCTTGCGAGATCGGCGCGTCGACGCGGCCGTCGGCAAAGATCACCTTGCGCACCCCTTCGCTGATCGCCTCGACGGCGCCCATCACCTTCTTTTTCATGCGCCCTTCGGCATATTGCATAAAGTCATCGGCTTTGGCCTTGGGGATCTCGCGGATCAGCGACGCCTCGTCGGGGAAGGCGCGCAACAGGCCGGGCACGTTGCTCAGAATGATCAGTGCGTCGGCGTTAAAAGCGGCCGCCACCATCGCCGCGGCACGGTCGCCATCGACGTTGATCGCCTCGCCTGCATCGGACGCGCCGGGCGGGGTGAGCACGGGGAAGTAGCCATTGGTGATCAGCAGTTGCAGCAGGTCGGTATTGACCCGTTCGACGGTGCCGGTCCAATCGTCGCGCAGCACCATGCGTTTACCGTTGACGCGCACGCGCAGCGTATCCTTTCGTTTACCCTCAAAGACCCTCCCATCAAGCCCGCTCAGCCCCACCGCGTTGATGCCGGCGATTTGCAGCTTCTCCACCCACATCTTGTTGAGTTGGCCACAGTAGACCATCTCGAAAATTTCCAACGTACGCCGGTCGGTGCGCCGGCTGACATAGCCGCTCTCGCTGGTCACAAATTCGGGCGGATGGCCCAAGGCCTCGGCGACCTCGTTGGTCGTCTCCGCGCCACCGTGGACGAGGAGCAATTCTTGGCCCTGGCTGCGTAGCAAGGCGAGATCGGCGACAACCGCGTCGATGTTAAGATCCTTGCCGCCGCCTACTTTGATTACGATCATCTGGTTTATCTTTCTAGTGCTTGATTTGTCCTAGCGAGAAATCATAACATCCTTTTCCGCAGGGGCAAAACAGGGGAGTTTTAGGATAACACACGGTGCTTGGAAACCACGTGCAACACAAACAAAGCCTGCCTACGCAGGCTGTATTCTAATCTATGTCGGTGGGCTTTGCTCGCAAGGGGTTAAGGGATAGTGACAACAATAAAGGGATTACTTGGGAGGATGGTTGTGATGCGGCACCGGTTGAGCTGGAAAATCGACGCGGGGTCGGGGGCAAAAGCAGCGTGATCTACTGGGATGGAAGCAACAGTCGCTGCTTATAAGCGACTGCTGTTGGCATTTGTAATTGATCTACTCACTTACGAAAAGTCGCGGGCGCGACCTGGAAACGCTGGGCCAACCATCGAATTTGTGTAGGCGTTAGGGCAACTGTACCGGACAGCGTTGCGGCCACCTGCGCAGCATCGCCCAATTCAGGCAAATCCGCAGCAGTCAGACCATGATCAGCCATCAGCAGGCGTAACGTTGTCAACGGAGCACCTTCGCTTTCAGAGACATGGCGATCTTCATAACTTTCAAGCAACGCACCCAAAACCTCCATCAACCCGGCATGAGGGTGATCCTCAGCTTCGCCGACCGTATCGATCAGTTCATCCAACATCGCTACCAGCCGCTGATAGTCAGCTTCGGTGTGGGGAACCAGCAGCGTATCTGCCAAGTGGCTCCCCGCCGTTGTTGGTTTGGTCGAAGGGTATGCTCATTCTCTGCGTACCGATCAAGCAGCCAGCAACTGCGGAATTTGTTTTACTGTTGTAGTCGGAATCGATCGGCTGGCATGGGCCGGCGTGTAACTGCTTAACGTTAAAAATTCGGTTAAGGGTGTCCGCCGTAACATCGCAAGAATCTTAGCCTGGGCTTCATCTGGCCATTCGTCGACTAACAATTCAAAGTGCATGGCACCATAGGCAGAGGGCTGTAACAAGGTCGAAAAGCTAATAATGCTCAAGCTTAAGGGTGTATTACTCTCCCAATCAAAACGCAGGACCATGTTATCGGTCAGTTCAATGGCAGCCGTTGCTTCCTCACGCGCAAAGTAAATTTCGAGTAGATCGCCCTCTACATCATACTCGCACGGAACGGTTTGCCCACTACTTAATGGCACCTCATATTTTTCAATCTTCATGACTGCTCACCTTCAACGCATCATAATGCCCCAAGCTGTAACGGCGAAATTATTGGGGATAGGCTGGCCGTTTTCATCCTGTGTATAGCGAAAGACAACGACCACCGCAATCCCATTATAGGGGCGCGGCAATAGATCACAAGGCAATCGATAGAGATATGCCTGAGGATCAGTCGGCTGTTGCCGACGCCGGCCACGGCGAATCGTATTCAGCACCTCATCCAAATGATGGCGCAATTCGCGATGACCAGTAATGATATGTGCCCATTGCTCCTCGGTTAAATAGATCTCACGACCATCACGATCATGAACAAGCCATTGGCGCATCGCCGATTACCATTTTGACGGGGTTGTTACTGGTGCATCGTTAGGGAAACTTCCACAACGATGCACCGGCAAGTTGACCTTCATTATATCACAGACCGCATTCAGCACTGCCCACCAGCAAAAAAAATTCGCGCCGCCTCCCGGCGAAATTGATGTTGGTGACGCCACGGCAGGCAACCCCCAGCGTGTCGGCACCTCTGATCAGAGAGCAGATAGATCAGAGCGCAGCGGGCAGAGGGACCGATTACAGAAGTGATGGGGACAGCAGAAACCGCACCCCCACGAAGTCGTTCCGGTAGTCGGGATTGCCCCTGTTACGACAGGACGCGCGCGCGTCGTTGTCGGCGTAAGCGAACGAGCCGCCCCGCACCACCCGCTGCCTGTTGTTGTCTGCACTCAAATCTTCTCGCCCATCATCAGGTTGATAGGGGTAAACAAATGTTGGCGTCGAAATATCTTTGCCCCACAAGGTACTTGTCCACTCCCACACGTTGCCAGCCATGTCCAGGCAACCATACGGACTAGCACCTTTAGGATACTTCCCGACCGGTGTCGTGTCACCCTCATTCATGTTGAAATTACAGAGAGTTTTGTCCGGTGCGTTATTACCCCACGGATAGATGCGCCCATCAGTGCCACGCGCCGCTTTCTCCCACTGGGCTTCGGTGGGCAGCCGCACCTTGGCCCATTCACAGAAAGCCAGGGCGTCGAACCACGAGATACAAGTGACCGGATGATCAGCCTTCTGTTTCACATCGCTTTGTGGACCACGGGGATGCGCCCAATCCGCGCCCTTAATCTCCACATATTCCCATTTCCCCGTTATCTGCTGCAAATTCCGCGCTGATCCTTTTTCTTCTGCCGTCGTCTGATACTTCGTCGCCTTCACAAACTGGGCGAATTGCGCCACCGTCAGCGGCCCCCGCATAATCCGATATTCAGGCAGATAAAGGCGGAATTGGGGTAGTTCATCGTCATAGGCCATTTCGTCCTTGGCCTTGTCACTGCCCATGATAAACTCGCCGGCCGGGATCGTCACCCAGTCAAAGGGGATGGTGGTGGCGGGGTAGCGTGATTCGTGCTGCGTGCTGCGTGATGGTTGCGCTGTGTCTGCCCCAATGGTGCTGCCTGGGTGCGTCTCTCGTGTATCCTTGTCTCCCGGTCTCGCGGGTGCCCCTTGGGCGCGTGTCCCCCCCGCTCGTGTCTCGGTTCTCGTGTCTCGTGTCTCCACGTTAAACAACCGCCCATCCATCGCGCTGGAATAGAGCACCGGCGTGCCCCATTCCAGCGTGTTGGTCACGCCCAGCCGGATCGCTTTGCGCGCTTCGCTCACGGCCCCGTCAACGGGCAGGCCGTCTGCCAGGCTCTCGTAGAAGGTTTGGCTAAATTCGATGGCGGCGCGGTCGGTAATCGCGTGTTGCATGGCGATGACGGCGGGAATCCCACTGCGCACCAGGGTGGCCGCGGTGCTGGCAAAACGGTCCTGGCTGCTGCCCTGCGCGCTGGCACAGGCGTTGAGCACGGCCAGCCGCAAGGTGCGATGGTCGGCGAGAAGGTCGCCCAAGTCACCGGCGGTGAAGAGTTGCGCCTTGCCCACATCGTCGCAGAGCGCGATCAGCCCTTCCTCGCGCCGTTGGTCAAAATCGCCGTGGCCGATAAAGTGGAAGATCTGCCACTGGCCGCGGCGCAGGGCGCGCTGGAGGTCACGACCCGTCGCGCCCTCCAGCCAATGCAATTCGACCAAGTTGGCCGCTTGGAGCGGCGCAATCGCCCGTGCCAGCCGCTGCCGTTCCACCATCACATCAAGGGGCGGCAGATCACTTGGCGCAGCAATCAGGGCGAGGATGCGCAAGGGAGGCGTCACGAGCAAGGGTTGGATCGGCTGGGGTAATTCAAGATAACGCACGAGGGGTGTCTGCTGGGAAAGGCAGAGGTATTGCCCCAAACGCGGGTCATGCAGATATTCCCACGGCAAGTTGGCCAAGGCCGCGGATTGACTGCGTAGCCGGATACGCAATCCTTTGCCCGCGTGGTGGGCGCGCTCCCGGCTCACATCATAGCGGTTGCGCACCTCGCCGGTAAAGAGCAGATCGAAGAGTTCCACCCCAAAACGTTGCACCGCCGTTTCAGATGGGGTTAGGACTGTCCGCCGCACCCCGCCCGAACTGAGCAGCGCGATCTGCAAATCCTTGAGCCGGTTCTCCAGCGCTAATTCGCCCAAGGTCCATTGCATGGTCGCGCGTGCTTCGCCCGCCGGGGAGTAGAGCACCGTGACGGGGTAACTTTGGCCGGTTGGTGGGCCGATTTCCAGGTCAAAATCCAGGTAGGCGAGGGTCATGGGTTGGTACACCACTTTTGCACAGCAGATATCTTCCTTTAGCTTATACCGATACGATACAACATTTCTGGGATTTGATCAATCAGAGGGATTAGCAGCAAAACTCAAACCATTTTCTGCTACGAGCCAGCACACGGTGGACCCAGCGCAGGTGCGTTGATTGAGAAGTAGCCGAGCGTTGCTGTACACGGCGCTTGCCAAATAAACGACATAATGCTAGGGTACAGGCGCAGGCGTTTGCGTTTATACGTAAATCGATCCCGCAGTCAACCAGCCGGTCACACCTAAAGGAGCACAGATGAGTAAACTAGCTATTCATGGCAATGCCCCGGTGCGCAGCACCCCGTGGCCGCGCTGGCCACAGTGGGGCGACAGCGAACGTGTCCATTTGCAGCAGGTTCTTGAATCAGGCGAGTGGGGGGGCTTTAACCCTGCGGTGCGCGAATTTGAGCGTGCGTTTGCCGCGCTCCACGGAGCCAAACATTGTTTTGCCGCGGTCAATGGCACCTTAACCCTGGAAGCAGCCCTGCGCGTGGTCGGGGTGGGTGTGGGCGACGAGGTGATTGTGCCGCCCTATACCTTTATTGCCACTGCGAACGCCGCCCGCCTGGCCGGCGCAACCCCGGTCTTTGTCGATATTGATCCCGAAACCTATAACTTGGATATCAACCTGGTCGAGACGGCGATTACCGAGCGGACCAAGGCGATCATTCCCGTCCACTTTGGGGGACTCCCCGCGGACATGGATGCGCTATTGCCGCTGGCGGCTAAACATGGCATTGCCGTAATCGAAGACGCTGCCCATGCCCACGGCAGCACCTGGCACGGGCGACCGGTCGGCACGCTGGGCCACATTGGTTCCTTTAGCTTGCAGGCAAGCAAAAATCTGACCGCGGGCGAAGGCGGGATTCTGCTGACCAATGATGAGGCACTGGCCGGCAAATTGTGGAGTTACATCAACCAGGGGCGCAGTCCTGGTGGGGCCTGGTATGAACATAATAGCCCCGGCAGTAACCTGCGTATGACCGGCTGGCAGGCGGGCATTTTGTTGGCACAGTTGGAACGGTTCGATGCGCAGTTACAGCGCCGGCAGGAAAATGCGCGCCGCCTGCACAATATTCTCGCCGAAGTGGATGGGTTGGAGCCACAACGGTGGGATGACCGCTGTGAAGTGCACGCCCATCACCTCTTC
Source organism: Caldilineaceae bacterium (assembly GCA_022842065.1). The sequence goes on along the minus strand of JALHQH010000031.1, from coordinate 30,643 downwards.
ATCATGCGCTATGATGCGGAAGCCTGGCAAGGGGTGTCGCGTGAACGTTTTGTCAAAGCCTTGCAGGCCGAAGGGGTGCCGCTGGGTAGTGGTTATACCTTACCGCTCTACCAGCAGCCGCCGCTGTCACCGCCTTACAGCCGTTACCTAGATTGTCCCGCCACTGAACGTGCCTGTGCCACCGAAGGAACGTGGATGCATCACGCCGTGCTGCTCGCCGAACCCGACGAGATGGATGACATCGCGCGTGCGATCTTCAAGGTACGCGAAAATATTAATGAGTTGCGGGCTGAATAATCGAAAGTAGGTGGCTACAACCCGTTGATGGACATTAAGAAATAAGTTCGGCAAAAGAACCCCACCCCAGCCCTCACTGCGATTAAGGTAAGAAGGGGCCGATCGACCTCACCCCCTGACCCCCTCTCCGCGCCGGAGCGGGGGAGAATTGCTCCCCGCTCCAACTTGGAGAGGTTCCCAATGGGACCCCAGGGGTGAGGTCGCTTACCTTAATCGCAGTGTCCCTAACCCTCCCCAGTTTGGGGAGGGGCGGTTGCCGGGGTAACCATTCCTCCCCTTAACATAGGAGGAGGTCAGCGTTTTACCCCATTATTTGCTTAACTCCCATCAACGGGTTTTGCGTGTCAGCAGTTGAATTCATTTACCGGCCGGCCACATCAGCGTATAAATTCAAACAGCAGTTTAGAGCAAGGAGCAAATTCATGCAGTATCGACAGTTAGGCAGTGCCGGGGTACGCGTCTCCGCGATTGGGCTGGGGACCAATCAATTTGGCGGCAAGGTGGATCAAGCTGGTGTCAACGACATCATCGACGCGGCACTTGACCTGGGGATTAATCTGATCGACACCGCCGATGTCTATCAACAGGGACGCTCCGAGCAGACCCTGGGTGTGGCGCTGGCTGGCCGGTGGGACAAATTTGTGCTGGCAACAAAAGTTTGTATGCAAACCGGCGACGGGACCAACGACAAAGGGGCCTCTCGCTATCACATTATGCACAATGTCGAGGCCAGTCTGCGCCGGTTACAAAGTGACTACATCGACCTCTACCAGATTCACCGCTGGGATGATGTCACCCCAATTGAAGAGACCCTGCGTGCCCTGGATGATCTGGTGCGCAGCGGCAAGGTCCGCTATATCGGGGCGTCCAACTTTGCGGCGTGGCAACTGGCCCGCGCCAACACGCTGGCTGAGTTTCGCGGCTGGTCCCCTTTCGTCAGCGTGCAGAATCACTATCACATGTTTGAGCGCGAGCAGGAACGGGAGATTGTCCCCTTTTGTAACGCGCACAAGGTGGGGATTCTACCCTTCTTCCCGCTAGCCGGCGGTTTTCTCACGGGCAAGTACAAGCGCGGCGAAGCGGCCCCCGCCGGCTCACGCGGCGAGAATAGTCCCTATGTGCAAAAGTATATGACCGACGCCAACTATGATAAGGTGGAAAAGATGACCGCCTGGGCCGAGGAACGCGGCCATACCATGGGCGAATTAGCCCATGCCTGGCTGCTCGGCCAGCCCCAGGTCAGCTCGGTGATCTCCGGCGCGACCAAAATCGAACAGATCCAGGCGAATGCCAAGGCCGGCGATTGGCTGTTGACGGCTGAAGAGTTTACGGCAGTCAACGCCATACTGGCTTAGAAATTTGCCTCTGTAGCTGCTCATGACGCAGCCCCTATTAACAATTGATAATTGTCAATTGACAATTATCAATTGTTAATGAAGCATCTCCCATCGCTGGGTTTGCCCATTACCGTGATCGCCGACAGCGCCAGATCGCAACTTCAAGCTGGCGGGTCGGCTCTGACAACGCCGTAATCGATTGGGTGTCAAGGGCCACTTGCCAGCCATGCTCTTCCAGGTGCGTGACAAAGTTTAATGCCTGGGGTCGTCCTGGATCACTCAACAGCACGGTGCCGCCGGGGGCGAGGTTGCGATGGAGGATGCGTTCCACATAGTAGTGGAGCGCTTCTTCATAGGTGATCTCCGCGCCAAGGATCAGGTCATAACGCCCCGTGTGGCTCCATTGCAGCCAGTCGGCCTGAAAGTATTCGACATGGGTAATCCCATTCTGCTGGGCATTGTGCGCGGCGAGCGCTAACGCGCCGGGCAATAGATCAGTCTGCCAAACCTGTGCGCTTAAACTGCTGGCCACCAGCCCCGGCAATCCTACCCCGGCACCTAATTCCAGCACGCGTTTCCCCTGTACCAGTGTGGTCTCCTGTGCCAACTGTTCGGCCATGACAATCGCCGATTCCCACAGCAAGTAACCATGAGGCCGCCGGTCCAGGGTATGATCCAAACTTTGCAGCGCCTCGGCATTGCGCACCGCCGTTATGTGCCAGAGACGGCCGGCGATAGGAAGTGCAAAGGTAGTCAGCAAGGCTGGTTGGGCAAAGGGATCGTCGGTCGGTATGCGCATCGGTTATCCAGTGGGTGATGTGTGATTTTTGTCTGATTGGTGGTTCATCTCCGGCATGATACAATAAAGCCAGCGCGTTCTTCAACCTGGCTCGTCACGCGACTTGACCGGCGACCTTGCCAATGGCGGCGTCTCTACCCCTTCCGCCAGACGATTAACTTGCTCATTATCCCAATTATTATTCCCAATCACTCATCATCCAATTAGAGGAGAGCGTCATGTACCTACACGATCTCGATACCCCAGCGGTAGTCTGTGACCTGGATAAGCTCGAACGTAATATTAATGAAACGCACGCCAGCTGTCGCGCCGTTGGCATCCCCCTGCGCAGCCACACCAAATCCAACAAGATTCCCGAAATCGCCCATATGCAACTGCGCGCTGGCTCCATCGGCATCTGTAGCCAGAAGGTCGGCGAGGCGGAGGTGATGGTTGCCGGCGGGGTGACCGATATTCTCCTGCCCTATAATATTGTCGGCGCAAGCAAGGCCGATCGGCTGTTGCGGCTGGCGCGGCGGGCAAAGATGACGGTGGCGCTCGATTCGCTGATCACGGCGCAAGGCATTGCCGATGTCGCCCGCACCACCGGAGGCAGTGTGCGTGTGCTGCTGGAGTTGGACACAGGGGCCAAGCGCTGTGGGGTGCAATCGCCCCAAGCAGCTTTAGAACTGGGACAACAGATTGTCGAGCTGCCGGGCATCGACTTGCAAGGAATTATGACCTATCCCAGCAAGCCCGAAATACAACCGTTTCTGGAGGAGACGGTCGATTTATTTCGGCGTGCTGGTTTGCCGATCAACGAAGTGAGTGGGGGCGGCACCGGGGCCGAAGCCATTACCAAGGCCTTGGGCTGCACCGAACATCGTGCCGGCTCCTATCTGTGGGAGGGCTTGACGCGCATTCGCACCAGCGATGATCTGAGTGATGAACGCTGCCCCCTGCGTGTGATCTGCACGGTGGTGAGTACGCCGGCACCTGGCCGCATTATCATCGACGGCGGCATGAAGACCTTTTGCAGCTATCCGCCCACGCCGTATGGTCACTGTATCGAACACCCAGAAATTAAAATCTATGGCATGTCCGTCGAACATGGCCATGTTGATGTCAGCCAATCCAGCCACCACTTCCAGGTTGGCGAACGGCTCACCTGGATCCCGCTACACCAAGAGATGGCGCTCAACTTACACGACGAACTGGTCGGCTACCGCGGCGAGCAGGTGGAAGTGATCTGGCCGGTGGCCGGGCGGGGGAAGGTGAAGTAAGGGGTGACTGGGTGACTGGGTGACTGGGTGACTGGGTGACTGGGTGACTGGGTGACTGGATATTATCGTCTCACCGATCACCTTGTCACCCCTTCACCACGCGGCGTGAGTACACTTGCGCGCCTTGTCACCCCTTCACCTTGTCATCTTGTCACCCCTTCACCTTGTCATCCTCTACCCCTTCACCAAATGGAAATCCTTCTCCGCCATCTTCGCAATCGTGCGGCCAATGCTGAGCGAGGCGGTGGCCGCAGGGGAAGGGGCGTTGAGGACGTGGATCATGCGCGCGCTGTCGATGATGCGGAAATCGTCAACCAGGGAGCCGTTGGGTTCGAGCGCTTGGGCGCGGACGCCGGCCCCAGCGGCGTGGACATCCGCTTCCTGTAATTCCGGCAGGAGTCGTTGCAGCGCTTTCACAAAAGCCGGCTTGCTGAAAGAGCGATGAAACTCGCCGACACTCATGCGCCAATGTTTGCGCGCCAGTTGCCAGAAGCCAGGATAGGTGCCAATTTCCAACGCGTCGCCGAGGTGAAAGCTGGTGCGTTTATAGCCTTCACGCTTGAAAGCTAACACCGCGTTGGGACCGGCCTCAATCCCGCCGTGGATCATGCGTGTAAAGTGCACCCCCAGGAACGGAAAAGCCGGATCGGGAACGGGGTAGATCAGGTTCTTGACCAGGTGATGCTTTTCGGGCACCAGTTCGTAATATTCGCCGCGGAAGGGGACGATCTTGAGTTTTGGATCTACCCCACACAGGCGCGCCACCCGATCCGAGTGGAGACCGCCACAGTTGATCAGATGGCGGGCGCGGATTTCGCCATTGTTCGTCGTGAGGCGCAATTCATTTGGTTCGCGTACGCAGCCCAGCAGGCGCGTCTGCGTTTGGATCGCCGCCCCCTTTTTGCGCGCCAATTCCGCATACTTATTCGAGACCTGCACATAGTCCACGATGCCGGTCTGGGGCACAAACATGCCGTCGATGCCGGCCACATGGGGTTCATACTCCTTCAATTCCTCGGGTCGAAGGCGGCGAATCCCATCCAGCCCATTGGCGCGGCCCCGCTCTTCTAGCATGTTCAGGCGCGCGACCTCCTCTGGTAGCGTGGCGACTACCAATTTGCCACAGCGATCATGGGCAATGTTATGTTCGGCACAGAAGGCGTAAAGCGCTTCGCGCCCCTCCACACAGTTGCGTGCCTTTAGCGAACCAGGCTTGTAGTAGAGCCCGGAGTGGATAACGCCGCTGTTGTTGCCAGTCTGATGGCTAGCCAATTTCGCTTCGGCTTCGATGACAATCAGGCCGATCCCATGCCGTTCGGTTAACGCCAGCGCCGTCGCGAGCCCGACAATGCCACCACCAATAATTGCAATATCATAAATAGGTGAACTCACCGTATCCTGCCTTCTCATTTATTCAGCAACAAATCAATCTTTCGATAAAATTTCGATAAAGTTATGGTGACACAAATCAGTTATTTACGCAAAACTGACATTTTGCGCTATACTTTCGGTCTCTTATAGTGCGCGCGGAAGGGGAACCCCTGTTTCGGTTGAGGCAGAAAATTCGGTTCCCATTTCAACCGCAGTATAGCTTGCTTGTGTAATTTTCAAGGAGGTTCATTATGGTCAGCAGCAACCGCGGTCGGCTCTTTCTTGTACTCTTTTGCCTGGTGGTATCAGCAAGCTTTTGGGGTAGGGGCAACACTGCCGCCGTCATGGCCGCCACCGGTGTTCAATTTCAACAGGATGATGGGGCTACCACCACCTATGTTGTGCAACGGGGGGATAATCTGTCGGCCATTGCGCGCCGCTTTGAGACGACGGTCGCAGTGCTGGTGCAGTTGAATAATCTGGCTGATCCTGGTTATCTCTACGTGGGTCAGCCGCTGTTGATCCCCACCGCCGGCGGAACGATTCCAGTAACGCCCACCGCAACCCCCACGGAAGGCGGCACCGTGCCACCGCCGACCCCAGCCGCCACCGCCACCCTCACCCCGACGGTGCCAACCGCAACACCGACAGCCGCAGCCACGGCGACGGCGACGGTTGCCGCTACGGTCACAGTCGCCGCCACGATAACACCCACGGCCACCACAATTTCCCCCTGGACTGCGCCGGAAAATGCGATTGAGCTCTTCGCCCCGCTGGCAGCGAGCGCCTATCACAGCCCGCTGGCAGTGATAGGCTATTCACAAACGTTTGAGGGCAATGTCAACTTGCGTTTAACCGCAGCCGATGGCAATGTGCTGGCCGAGCGCTATACACTGGGCGGATCGGTCGATGGGTTTGCCTTCTTCGAGAGCTATCTGCGTTTTACGGTCATAGAAGAGATCAGCGCGACACTCGAGGTTTTTGAAACGAGTGCGGCCGATGGGAATGAGATCAACAAGGTAACGGTGCCGCTCCAACTCTTGCCTGGCCAACGCTTTGTCGATCTGAACAGCCCGACGGCCGGCGCAACCGTCTGTAGTCCCATCGTCGTCAGCGGTTATTCGAATACCTTTGAAGCCAATGTGATTGTCGAACTGCGCAGTCGGGCCGGCGACGTGATCACACAAACCAACACCACCGGTGGCAATTTGGGCATCTACGCCGACTTCGCGGCCAGCATTGAGTATGACGCGGAAAGCGCTGAGCCACTGTTGGTGGGCGCATATGAAGTGAGCGCCCGCGATGGTACGCCGATTGATCAAACCTTTGTGCCGGTGACTTTTACGCCGGATTGCCCTTGAGCCTTTAGGTACCTGCTCGTCACGCTGCATTCCGCTGCAGCGTGACGAGCAGCAACTCATTTTAAGATCAATTCGGTTTGGGGTGGGCCAAGATAGACGGCCCCATTTTCAGTTACCACGACATCCTCTTCCAACTGCATGCGGCCATAGCCGGGAATGTCGAATCCTGGCTCAATCGTATAAACGTGGCCCACTTCCACTGGTTGATTGGGGCTATCGCCATAGCGTTCCCAAACGGGACCCAAGAGTGCCCCGCCATCATGGCACGCCCGGCCCAGTTGATGGCCCGTCGCCCACCCATAGGCCGGATAGCCGGCAGCGGTGATGATCTGGCGCGCAATGGCATCCACATCCTTACCCAAGGCCCCCGGCTGCAACGCGGCTTTCGTGGCGTCGATGGCGCGCCGTAGCACAGCAAACCCTTGCTGCACCGCCGCGGGCGCGGATGTTTCCCCTTCCCGCAAAAAGTAGACAAGCCGCATCATGTCCGAACAGTAGCCCCCCTGACGCACCCCAAAGTCAAAATGGAGCAGATGACCCGGTTGGACCAGATTCTCCGTCGGGCCGGCGTGGCCGATAAACTTGTCCGGGCCACTATTGACCGCTGGGCAGCCGGCGCGTTCCCAGGCCGTCTCCAAACGCTGTTGATCAACCTGAGTCAGCATAAAGTCACCGATCTGGCGCTCGGTCATCCCGACTTGGGCATAAGCTAGAGTCCGCTCATAAATCGCGAGCGTGGTCTCTACCGCGGTGGCAATCCGGTTGATCTCGCTTGCCGTTTTGCGCCCGCGCAAGGCCCCGCAGATCGCTTCGGCGGACACAAAGCGGTTGGCATAGGGGGTGCCTTGCAAATACTCCTGAAGCAACCGATAGAGCCCAACGCTGAGCCCATCGGCATGGACATCGGTAGTGGAGTAGTTGAGCGCAATCTGTTGGGGATCAAGCCGCTGCAGCACAGGCACGAGTGCAGTGCTAAAGGCCTGGTGGTAAGTGATCACTTCATCATAGGCACCGGTGCGCCGCGCATTCTCAGCATCGTAGTGGCCCAGAATGGCAATGCGCGCCCCCTGGCGCGTGATCAAAAATGCGCTTTGCCAGGTCACATCATGGCCGTAGATAAAAGGGAGCATTGGATCCCCCGCCGCCGCCGATTCGCGCACAAAGGTCAGCCAGAGATCGACCCCCATTTCTTGCAAAATTTGGGTTGCCTGCTCAACTTTTTCCTGTACCAGCGCGTAAGGCTGCGATGTGGGCTGCTCGTGGTGATTCATTATTTTCCTCTTTGTGGTTTCACTGTCATGAGATTAGAGAGTACGACATCATCAACCGCGTCGCAGCGATCTCTTTTACACTGCTCATGCTACCCCAGCCACAGTAATCAGGTTCAAGATGGATCGCGGTCTGGATTCGCGCTTGGATCAGCTCACATTGAGACCACCGTCGGGCAACTACGGTAATAGGTCAATCCTACTACAAAGGTGGCGAAATCCACACAAACGGTCACTCCAGATGTCGCCGATCAGAAAGTCGATAAGCGCGCCAAATGGCAGCAACTGGTTCGAATCGAAGGCGCAAGCTGATCAACTCACGCTTGCCTAAAAAATGAGCAGCCGGCGACTGCGTCGCCGGCTGCTCATTTTTTAAGGGCTACAGTGTTACCGCAACACCAGCGGCAAGAAGACCCGCCCCGCTATCCCCACCACGGGCACCGCCCCTACCAGTTCCGACCCGCCGGCTTGAGCAGCAACCAGGGTTAAGCTTTCCATGTTGGTCGGGGTGATCGTCATTTCGGCCAAGGTCAGGGCATCGGCGACGCCGGCGGCTTGCAACCCCGCCCCGTCGCTTACCAGCCGCACGCGGTTGAAGCGGATTGTTTTGCCACTGGCGTCGGTCGTGCTGAGTGGCTGGGCGAAGCGCAGATTCCACGCCAAGGTGCCGTCCTGGTGCTGCGCATATTCGATGGTCAACCGGCAGATCTCGCTGGGCAGGCCGTGCGGCAGATCCATGAGACACCAGATCTCATCCCAGTTGACGGCAGCGGTGGGCGTGCCGGGGCCAGCTTCCGGTTGGTGCAGAATCAGGTTGTCAAGCAGATATTGTACCTGATAGGGAGTTGTCCCAAAGGTTGCGCCCACTTGCAGCCCGGTCGGGGTGGCGAGCAAACGTAGGGTGGCGCGTTCTTGGCCATCGCTGCTTTTTGCCGTAAAGAGCGTCTGCATAGGCTGGGTCGCCTGCATGTCGAAGCTCATTTCCAACGCGTTCTGCCAGAAGGCAACATTGGCAAGTTTGGTCGTCAATCGTTCAGCCCCGCGCCCTCCGATGTTGGTCAGCACCAGTTGGCGTGCCTGGTTGAAATACGCTTGCAGGCTACCGGCCACCTGGTGACGCAGCCCGCCAAAGTCATAGCCACGTGCGCCATCGTCACCCGCGGCGGCTTCTGCGTCCAAAATCAGGTCGCCGATCTGGGTGGCCAGGGTCGCGGTGCTGTGATTCTCGTTTCGATTGGCGAGAACGACGATGACCATGTTCTCATCCGGATAGAGACGAATGTGCGTATTGGACCCCAGTTGATTGCCCCCCTTCCAGAGCACGGTGGTCCCTTTCTGCGTGCCAACTTGCAGACCCAAGGCATAGTTGCCCATGTTGCCCCAGTTGGGATCGTTACAATTGGTCGGGTTGGGCGCCAGTTGCATTTCGGTCAGCGTGTCGGCGTTGATGATCGTGCCGTCGAGGGTTTTCATGCCAAAGCGCAGCAAGTCATAGGCGGATGACTCCAGCCCACCGCCCAGGATCTTCCAACTGATATTGTCAGCGGGGACATCGGCGTTGGCGCTGTTGTAGATCGCGCTGCGGTTGTCATCGCCATCAGTGCGATTTTCCGTCTGCAAGGTCGGCAGGTTAAAGGGCACGCTCAGTTCCTCTTCCACCAAGTCGGTGATGTTTTCGCCGGTGGCGGCTTCGAGCACCGCGCCGAGAATTGTATGGGCATGGGTGCTGTAAACACAGTCCGTCCCCGGCGCATAGAAGAGTTGGGTGCCGGCGACATTTGGGTTGCTGTCCGTATTCCAAAAGGCTTGCGATGCGGCCAAGGCGGTGTTGTACTGCTGGATCGGCACGTTGTATTCAGGATAGTGACCGATACCCGCACGGTTCGAAAGCAACTGGCGCACGGTATGTGTATGGTGGGCCGGCAAGGTGGCGAGGATGGTATCGCTGGCGGCATCCAAATCGTTGATCACCCCATCCTGCCAGAGACGCAAGGCCAGCACCGCGCCCACGGTCTTGGCCACCGAGGCCAAGCGATTGAGCGTGCGCGCCGAGTACCAGACGCCTTCATCGGCTTCCTGAAAACCAAAGCCGCGCATATATTGAATAACGCCGTCCTTGGCAATTGCCACACTCAGGCCGGGCACAGTGAAGCTGTCCAAATGCGCTTGAGCCAGATTATCAACCCCCTCACGCAGCGACCAATCGGGCCGGTCACTGTTCTGCCGCCAGATGCCGGCGTAGCGTTCGCCGTCGGCAGTGGGATAGATATTAAAGTCGATCAAGCGATAGCCCAGATCGCGCATGCGATACCAGCGATTGCGATAGCCGGTCTCGGTCATATCGCGATATTCAGCCCAGCCGCGGCCATTCTTATTTTCGACCCAGATGCCGGCATAGTACTGCACCCCATTATGGCGGTAGGATTCCACATCCCACATGCGATGGGTCGCCCGCAGTTCTTCAAATTTCTGGGCAAAGCCGTCACTGCTCAGGTCGCGATATTCGGCCCAAGCCAGATTTTCCGTGTTCTTGACCCAGATCATCGCATAACGTAGACCAGTGCTGGTGGAATAGCCCTCGACATCGACTATCAAATAGCCGGCGTCGCGAAATTCGGCGAACCGCTGCGAAAATTCTTCGGTAGTCAAGTTGCGGTAGGATGCCCAGGCCAGGTTCTCTTTGTTTTCGACCCAGATGCCGGCATAGTACCACTGCCCACCCAGCGTATAGGCTTCTTGATCGACCAAGCGATAGCCAGCGTCTTTTAGTTCAGTCCACTTCGCGTGGAAGGCGTCGGTGTTCAGGTTACGATGTTCGGCCCAGCCACGGTTGTCGGTGTTGCGCTGCCAAACGGCAGAGACCCGCTGTTCGCCGTCGATCTCATCCACTTCAATGTCCATCATCAAGTACTCGCCCTTCATGGCATTGAAGTGATCGCTAAAGGCGCTACTGGAAAGGCCCCGAATCGAGGACCACTCAATTTCATCGGGGTCATAGAGGCTAGAGGGTAAGACGCCGGCAGCAGTGACCAGTTCACCGGTCGCGCCATCGGAAAGATCGGCGGTGGCAACATCGGCGGCGGGGAAGATACGGTCAACGGCGGCCTGGGCTTGGGGGGCAGCAGTGGCCACCGTCGGCAGCATGGTGAATAGGATTGAAAAGATACTTAGCAGCAGTAGAAATCTTCGGACTGGGTTCATGGTGGTCGCTCCTTGTTGCGCGCTTCTTCACGTTGTGCTAAGGCAAAGATAAGCGGAAATTAGCGACGACGCTATTGTGTGGGCAATAAGGAGGGTGTGCGCAAGATCACAGCGCGTAGCCTTGGCAAGGACGTGGGAATACTACAACAGATTCGGAAAACAGCAGATATTTGTAGACTGTCTTATCTGCTGTTTTCCGAATCTGTTGTATTGTCTGTCGTGTATGAAAGCCTGAGGCAATGGGAGCGAATTGAAGGAGATTTTCATCAGCTCAATTCGTGTTCGGTTTTCACTGCCAAGTCTTGCGCAACACACGCAGCCAATTTTCGTTGGCAATCTTCTTCAGCGCCTTCTTGTCAAAACCATGATCCTTGAGGGCCTTCATCAGTTTGGGTAAACCGGCGGCGTCTTTGAGATCATGGGGCATGGTGGCACCGTCAAAGTCCGAGCCAAGCGCGACATGGTTGATGCCAATCCGGTCAGCGATGTAGGCGGCGTGGCGCACAATCTCGGTGAGCGACGTTTCCAGGTCAGAGCGGCCATCTTCACGCAAGAAGCCGATATGAAAGTTGATCCCCACCAGCCCATCCGACTCTTGGACCGCGTCAAGCTGCTTGTCGGTGAGGTTGCGCGGGGTCGCGGCGAGCACATGGGCGTTCGAGTGGGTGGCGACTAGCGGTTTTTCGCTGATCTGCGCCACATCCCAAAAGCCCTTTTCGTTGAGATGCGAGAGGTCGATCATAATGCCCAGTTGATTGCACTCCTTGACCAACCGCTTGCCCGCCTCCGTCAGCCCAGGGCCAATATCGGGGCCGGCAGGGAAGGCGAAGGGCACGCCGTGGCCAAAGGCGGTCGGCCGGCTCCAGGTGATCCCCACCGAGCGCAGACCGGCCTGGTAAAAGAGATGCAGGGCGTTGAGGTCGGTGTCAATCGCTTCGACCCCTTCAAAGTGCAGGATCATGGCAAAGGTGCCGTCATCGAGACAGGTGGTCAACTCCTCGGCGTTGCGCACGATCTTGATTTTACCTTTGCCCTGCCGTTCGATGTCATAGAGGCCACGTAGGGCGCGCATGACAAAGTTGAGCGCATAGCGATGTTCCAGCGGGTCGGGCAAGGGCATGTAATAGCCCCCACTCGCATCCTGTTGCATGCCGGGGAAGCCCCCCATCGGCTTCGGCGACGGGGTAAAGACGGCAAAAAAGCCGCCGCCCAGTCCACCTTCCTGTGCGCGGCCAAAGTCGATGTGCCCTTGTTCGCTCTCATCAAAAAAATCGCGACCGCGCAGGATATCCAGAATCGTATCATTGTGGCCGTCGAGAATGGGTGGGTATTTGTTTTTGGGCATGGGATTCCTCGCTTCGCTTGCTTTTTTGATGATAAATTTTAACTATTCGGGTGGATGCCAGTTTTGCTCGATCCAGAGTTTGCGAGCACGCACCACAAAATCATTGTTCATTTGTAGGGCATTGATCGTTGCCCGTCCGGTTGAAGTTAACCCAACAAGGCGAATTCCATTATCCTGCCAGATAAAGTGTTCATGCCAGTTTTGCTGACGCGGATGAAAGAGCGCTACTTTGTGGCCAGTCTCAGGATCGATAGCCGCGGTTTGTACAGATTTATATCGATTACAACGAGGACAAGCAAGACATAGATTCGTTTCTTCCGTAATACCGCCATTGGCCGTCGGGATAATGTGCTCAATTTCGAGCGGCATACCGATAATGAGTTGCTGTGTTTGGCAATATTCACAACGGAGCAGCGCTCGATCTTCAATGCTTTTTCTGAGTACTGCAGAGATATATGAACCACTCATTTTATTGCAACACAGTTGGATTCTGCAGATTATGGCCGCGCTGCTGTAAGATGACTGCGGCCTGAGCACGTCTTACTAAAGCGCGATCATACAGCTCAAGCAACGTCGTCAACCGTGCTTCTTCTGCAAACGTGAGTTTTGTTGTCTTCGCCTTGTGATTAAGGGTGGCTAAGGTACTTTGCTCACCGGCAGTCAAGGTCGTACGTGCTAACACCCACAGCGCCTCATCCGAGAGGTTAGGTAAGGCTGCTAATTCTGTTTCAACATCGTCAGGTAAACGTGGGCTTGTCTGCCAGTTTTGCAACACAAGTTCGCGAATCAAATCGGCGACGGAACGCGCTTCAGCCTGCGCCCTGCGTTCCATTTGCTGTTGGACAAACGATGGCAATTCAATGGTTATATTAAGTGTCATACAAATCTCCGCAATAGACAAACATAGTCTATCTATAATCTCTCCATTAGATTTACTTTTGCTATCATTGTTCTGTCAGAACGTTTGTTTTGCATTTACTAAATTTGACATATAATACCATAGTTTACCTGGTACAGGCTATCTATTGATTTCAGCTTTGCAACTTTATTTCCCCTTCGTAGCAAACATTACAAGTAGTAACCACTTTTCACGATATATATTAGCGATGAATACCAACACTCATACGACTCAAAGTAAATCTATCCTTGGCCAATTACCTGACCTTTATGAAAGTATTCGCCAGACCTATCTGCGCGATCACTTTCCTTGGGTCATCGGTTATAGCGGCGGCAAAGATTCAACAACGGCACTACAGTTGGTTTGGTATGCCTTAGCAGATTTGCCGGTTGAGCAGCGTACCAAGCCGATTTTTATCATCTCAACCGATACACTGGTGGAGACACCCATTATTGTCGACCGCAACCGCGAAAATCTTGATTTAATCAATCGCGAAGCAAAAAAACAACAGCTGCCCTTCCAAGCCCATAATCTATCCCCCATCCTGGATGACACTTTTTGGGTCAACTTGCTGGGCCGTGGTTATCCGGCCCCGAACAGTGGGTTTCGGTGGTGTACCGAAAGATTAAAGATAAATCCATCTAACCGCTTCATTCTTAGTAAGGTGGCGGAACATGGCGAAGTTATTTTGCTCCTGGGTAGCCGTCGCGGTGAAAGTGCCACACGCGATCAAGTACTGGAGATGCACCGATTTACCGGCAATCAATTGGCGCGCCACGGCCAATTGCCAGGGGCCTGGGTTTATATGCCGATTGAAGATTTTACGACCGATGATATTTGGACCTATCTGCTGCAAGTGCCCAACCCGTGGCATGGGGATAACCGCCAACTGGCAGCCCTTTATCGTTCTGCCCAGGATGGCGAATGTCCCCTTATGGTGGATAGCAAAACGGCGTCCTGTGGTGGCAGTCGCTTTGGTTGTTGGGTCTGTACGGTTGTGACCAAGGATAAATCAATGGAGGCGATGATCGATTCCGGTGAGGAATGGATGGCACCGCTCCTTGATTATCGCGATTGGCTTTCGTCAACCCAAGATCCCGAAGTAAAGCCGCAACAGCGCGAATTCCGTGGGCGTGATGGGCGCATCAAGATTACCGACGATGGGCGGCTGCGCTATCGCACTTATACCCTGGAATTTTCGAAAGAGATGTTACGGCGCTTGTTAAAAGCGCAAAAAGAAATCCAAGGCCATGATCCGGAATTCCGGTTGATCAGCAGCGATGAGTTGCGTGAGATCCGCCGCATCTGGCGCATGGAACGCCAGGATTGGGGGGATTCACTGCCGGCGATTTACCAGCAAGTCACTGGACAAAGCATCGCCTGGGAACAGAACGATGTCTATGCCCCAGGGCAGCTTGAAGCGAATCTCTTAGCTGAGTTGGGCGAGGCGCATGGGGTACCCGCCAAACTAGTGCAAAAGTTGCTCGATGCCGAGTGGCAACATTATGGGATGCGTCGGCGGTCAACGATCCATAAGAGCGTCGAAAAGATTTTTAATGAAGATTGGCGCAGCCGTGAGGAAGTTCACGCCGAAATGGCGCGCCGCCAGGCCAGCAATGATGAGGTTACGCCATGATTCTGCAGCAGGTTGTAATGCAAATCCGCATGGTAATTTTCACTATTCCACTTTACTCAACCTCTAATTCATCTCGCAATAACTGATCAGTAGTAACGTGAAATAAATCTGCTAATTTAAGTAAGAGTTCTACTGATGGATAGCTTCTTCCGCTTTCCATATCAGCAACATGGCTGTGAGACTTCATCTCTAATATTGTAGCTAATTTCCGCGTCGTCAGCCCACTTTTCTGACGTAATCTTCTCAACTTCTCACCAAACCGCTTCATTCTATTGTCCTAATATCTCAATACACATAGTTTTTTTGTTCGTTTTAGGCGAACAAAATTTGACTGTAAATATATTTTAGTGCTACAATTTTGTTCGTTATAAGCGAACAATATTTTGTTACTATATTCTTTTGAAGATAAATATTAGGAGAGTCCATGAGCACTATCACACCTGAAGATCTGCTTAAACAATGGAAATTAGAGCAACTATCAGTGGAAATGGCAATTGGTCATTTGATCCAGAATTTAGTCAAACAACAAGAGATCCTACATTCTGTCAATGTAGCACTTGCTAAATCAGATCTACAGATAGAAGCTCCTACAATATCCGTTAGGGCACATCAAAAGCACGTAAAAAAGCGCGCCTAACACAGTCCCGAAATCAGCACTAGCTTCTCCGAGACCTAGACTTTTCATCTTAAGTGCATCAACCAAATTTAGCAAGCTTTTTTGTCTATCTACGGGCATATTTCGGCGCGCCTGAAGGCATGATATCTTACTCTGTTTTCGACAATTCTCATTACAAATAAATCATGAAAAATCAACTAAGTTTTTTCGATGAGCTAAAAACCACGCTTGATGACTCTATCGAGTTGAGTATACAAAGCCTAACAGCTTACGGTCATAAATATCGTCACTGGTGTATATCCTACAGTGGTGGAAAAGATTCAACGGCCACAGTAACTTTTATTGCATGGGCAATCAAAAACAAACTTATACCGATTCCAGAATCGCTACATATACTTTACGCTGATACTAGGCTTGAGTTGATCCCTCTGCAACAAGCAGCGCTGCAGTTGTTATCGATTTTAAGCAAAGAAGGAATTCACACAAAGGTCGTGACACCAACCCTAGATGACCGGTTTTTCGTTTACATGCTTGGCTGTGGTGTACCACCTTCTTCAAATGTATTTAGATGGTGTACACCACAACTAAAAATAAATGCAATGGTATCAGAATTATACCAAATTGCATGTGACCTCGGCTTTGGCGTAATGGCTCGAAATGAATGCACTAGCAGATATAAATATATGAGTTTTGAGAAGGACAAAATCCTTACGATAACAGGCGTAAGATTAGGTGAGAGTGCTGCCCGTGATGCGCGCATAGCCGCTTCATGCTCGAAAGATTCAGGCGAGTGTGGCCAAGGTTGGATGCATATTGAGGCTCCTGAATCAGTGACTGACACCTTAGCACCACTTCTGCATTGGCGTCTATGCCATATCTACGATTGGCTTTACTTTGACGATAGACATGGTTATGATGTATCGGCCATCGCTGAGCTTTATGGTGAAGAAGATATCAGAACAGGTTGTATGGGGTGTCCCTTAATCAGCCATGACACAGCGCTAGAACGCCTAGTGAAACGGCCAAAATGGCAATATTTGACACCACTACTAGAGCTAAAACCGCTCTATAGAAAACTAAAGTTAGCACGAAACCGCTTACGCAAAGCAGGACCAGAGGTTAGAAAAGATGGAAAAATAAGTAGAAATATTCAGCGACTCGGGCCACTTACAATGGAGGCACGAGCATATGGTTTAGAGAAGGTACTAGATATCCAACAACGCGCTAGTGCAGATCTTATTAATACAGATGAAAAAAACAGAATTCAAGAACTTTGGTCTGCTAATACATGGCCAAGAAAGTGGGATGGTAGCGAAATTACCGGTGACATACTAATTGATGCGCTGAGTGTTACTGGATCTGGTGAAATAGTTAAGCAGCCATTATTGTTAGGCTCTATCAAATAGTCGAGCTATCCACTCAAACCTTACGGAATTTATTGTCGCGATGCCACTGGAATGAGTGTTTACTAGGCCAGAAAGCTTCCTCAGTAGGAATAGCAATTGCTTTTTTGTCTAGCTCTACTAGGTATCTGGGTAAGTTTTGATCATGATTAATCTGTGGAGATACAAGTATTTTATATTGTCCCGAAACAGAAAATAGACCTTTATCAAACGTCCAATGACAAAGTTTACAAAGTGCTATTCCATTAGCGGGGTTATCATCATAAGAGACATGCCTAGGAATAATATGCGCAGCATCAACTACTGTATGCCCATCTGCAGTAATCATGCGGATCTCACAAAATGCGCAACGTTGTTCATACACTAAAACTATTGTTCGCCGGAATCCTTGGTCTCGAGCAACAGCAGAATAAGTTACTTCAGGCAATATTCTTTCTTTCAAAATGCCGGGGCGAAGTGCTTGCTCGATTAAATTATGGCTGTATTTAAACGACTCTAGGTTGATCAAAGTGCGTTCGAGAAGTTTAGTTTGAGTTATGGGATCAAAATAAGTTTGGATTAAAACTGCGCGTAAAATATCTCTATTCTCTTTTACGCAGGTTAGCTCATATAAGTCTTCATCCAAACGTACACCAAGAACATTTTCTTCGAGTAGGGTAATTGATTGAAGTCGCCGTTCAGACTCGAGCACAAATTCCTTGCCGGATTTAGGAAGTAAATGCCAAAAGCCATCTCTTCTAAGATGGTAGAATGGCATCGCGATATTGCATTTCCAGTCATTGGGAAGTACTATCGAACAATAAATCCTAAATATATCGCCTAAGTCACCTGTCAACCGGATCAGATTACTATCGATTTCACCACTCTCAATTAAATCAAATACCGCAAGCAGTAATAGCGGTTTATAAGGCGAACGGCCTAATGATGATTCTGGCCAGTCAGCATTTCGGTCAGCGCGCAATCTACTAAATAATTCTATATACTTCTGAAGCATTTAAGCCCCTTTATCCATTGCTGTTTAAAATTTCCATTTGTGGTCAGCTTTATTAAAAGACGCCAGCTTTCTCCTGCCACTGATCAACCAAATGTTGA
Organism: Caldilineaceae bacterium; assembly: GCA_022842065.1. The sequence goes on along the minus strand of JALHQH010000031.1, from coordinate 12,757 downwards.
TAAGGTACGGTGATAATCACCGCCAAGCGTCCCTCGCGCTGATACAAACGCGCCGAGGCGGTCAGTGCAGTGATCGTTTTGCCGGTTCCCGTCGCCATTTCAAAGAGCCCGCGGCACTGGTGGGCAAACCAGGCATCAATCGCCGTGGTTTGATAGGCGCGCAAGCGCAGTGTTTGGGAGATCAGCGGTTGGATGGGACGATAGCCGGTCGGCGGCTCTTTTACCTGTGCTGGGGCTAGCCAAGGGGGCAACCCATAAGGCCGTTCAGCTTTATGCAACTGGAGAATCTGGGCCAGGGCGGCATCGGGCAAGGCAAAGACGGCAACATTCGGATCTTGATTATGCCATAGCCGTTCAAAACGTTGCACATCAGCTTGGACCAATGGGGCAAAAGCCGGTTCCGAGCCCCGGAAGATCTTGATCGACTCGTAATTGCGCGTCCCTTGAACACTTTCGTTATAGGAACCATTGAACGAAAGCTGATGGCCCTGTGCATCAGTAAAGATGCCGAATTTGTCGTGAAAGTCACCGCCGGTCAGCTTGTTTGTGGGCAAGGCCAGCCGAAAATCGAGCACCCCATCCGCCACCATCCAAGCCAGGGCGGATAAGGTATCTTGCGCCAGCGACTCCGCCAGATCAGCGATATTCTCGGCAATGGCGGCGCGCAGCACAGCATCTGTGCGCGCTTGTTCACCGCGCTGAAGGGCCTGCCAATCCGCCTCTTGCAAAATAGGGCTAGTGACCCAACGGGCACGACCACCGTGGGCGGCAAAGTCGATCATGCCCTGCGCTGTAATTCGCAGCCAACCAGAGCTAAAATAGCCAACACCGCGATCATAGCGTACAGCAGATGAGAGGGCAGGGATGAAGAAGTCAGCAATCAGATCTGCTGATGAAGAGTCAAGTGTAGAGGGAAATTGAAAAGAAGCCAACGTCACGGGTTTAGTCGGACACAATCTTCAAATTAATCATTCACAGACAACACCGAGTTGATTATACCTGAAGTTTGCTTAAGACAAAATTCACATGACCCCTCACACCACCCCCACCCGCTGCCGCAACAGCCCCTTCACCACAAAGAGCACGCCAAACGACACCAGCAACAGGATCACCGACAAGGTCAGCGCGATGTTGAGATCGAGTTCGAAGCCCAGGTAGATCGCCAAGGGCATGGTTTGCGTGCGACCGGGGAAGTTACCGGCAAAGATGATCGTGGCGCCAAATTCGCCCAGGGCACGGGCCCAGGTCATCACCGCGCCGCCAAAGAGACTCTGCCAGGCGAGGGGAATGGTCACATGTTGAAAGACCTGCCAGCGGTTGGCGCCATCGAGCGCGGCGGCCTGCTCTAAATCCTGGTCAACGCCACGAAAACCGGCTATTGCGGCCTTGACGTAAAAGGGGGCAGCGACAAAAACTTGCGCCATCACGACGGCGGTCGCGGTAAAGGCAATCTCAATGCCCAGTGCGGTTAAATAAGTGCCCACCAAGCCACGCCGCCCAAAAGCTAAAAGCAGGGCCAAGCCAGCGACAGCCGGTGGCAACACCATAGGCAGATCCAGCAACGTGTCGATCAGGGCATGGCCGCGAAACTGCCGGCGCGCCAACCAATAGGCCGGCGCGGTGCCAAAGAGTAAGACCAGTACGGTGCTATAGACACTAGTCACTAAACTTAATTCAATCGCTTGGAGGACTTGGGGCAAGGTCAGATTCGCCAGCAGGGTGGAGAGGTTAATGCGTAAGACGAGCGCTAATAGCGGCAATAGCAAAAAACAGAGCAGGGGTAACGCCAGCAAAAGCGTGAGCGCAGAAGCAAAACTCGGTTGCCGCCGCCCAGTCGATTGAGGTTTGAGGGCCCCAGAAGAAGAAGACAATGCGCACTCTAGTTGATTAGCAAATGATCGTGGTGTGGGCGGTACGCCATCCACAAAAATAATTAATGGAGAACAATTAACCATTAATGATTAATTGTTCTCCATTAATTATTAAATATCCAGCTTCGCCTGGTTGGCGTGCGTGGTGATAAAGCGGCGGCGGGGGGCCACTTCACTGCCCATCAGCATGTCGAAGGTGCGATCCGCTTCGGCGGCATCATCAATGCTCACCTGGAGGATGGTGCGATTCTCTGGGTTCATGGTGGTTTCCCAGAGCTGCTCGTTGTTCATTTCGCCCAGCCCTTTGTAGCGCTGCTCGATGCGCACATTCTCATCGCCTAGCTCCTGGCGCAGTTTGGTCAGCGAGGTGTCATCATAGACATAGTCGCTGGAACGGCGATTTTTGCCGTTTTCCTGGCGGGTGACGCCCACCCGGTAGAGCGGCGGCTGCGCGATATAGAGATGACCACCAGAGACCAATGCTTCCATGTAGCGGAAGAAGAAGGTCAGCAACAGCGTACGGATGTGCGCTCCGTCAACGTCAGCGTCAGTATTATGAGCGCAGAGGCCACCCATGCCACAGATAAAGTTTTCATGCTCAGTCACCGAGAAGTCGTAGACCATGCCGTTACTGGCCGTCACTTCTTTGACGGTACGCACCGGCAAGGCAATCAGATCCGCCCCGACGGCAGTAAACGCCCGTGGACTTTGCGCACGCTTGCCGGTCGCGAGATCCTCCTGCAAGGCCGCGCCGTTGGGATGATCACGCCAGACCGGTGCCAACTTTGCCAGCGCCGGATAGTCGAGCACGGTTACGGTATGCACTGGATGGCGGGTAATCACCGGCTTGCCGCGCACTTCACCACTGCTTTCACCATTTGGCTCACGCACATTGACGGTAGAAAGGACGCCGTGCGCCAAAAGCAGATACATCAAGCCACTGGCCAATTCGGGCGAAGCGGTAGTCCAGGAGATGCGCCCCTTGCCAACCGTGCCATCACCAAGCAGGTAACCACGTAAGAAAGCCAACTGTAGTGCCGGATTGACATTGTAGACCAGGTCGGGAATGCGTTTGGTATGAGCCCGTACGCCATCGAACCCAAAGACCAGGCGGAAGACCGCGGAGACGACGGCATGGACCACGCGCAATTCATCAGCGCGCCCATCGCGGCCGGCGTAGAAGCTTGGCTCAACCCCAAAGAGGTCAACCAATGCTTGGCGGATCTCAGGCAACAACCCGCGATTACGGCGGCCAAAGGCCAACCGCACACCGCCCCGTTGAGTGCAACTGCCCTCGGCCAGGAAGAAGCCGAGCAGGGTCATCAACTGCTCATTGACCGGCAGATAACGATAGATCGCCTGATCGGCATAGTGCTCTGGTGCCAGTTTGACCCCATTGACGCGACCGGCATCGGCCAATTCCATCTGCGAGATGCGCAGCCAAGGGCGGACTTGATTGTGGCCGGAGCCATTATATTGGGTCGCCCAAACGCGTTCCAACTGGGAGGGCGCGACTTCTACCTGCGCCATTAAAGCAGCTTCATCCAGTTGCAACAGTTCTGCATACCGTTGGAAATGGCTTAGGGTTGGGCGATTTTTGCCTTTTTCCCAGCCATAAAAGGTAATCGGCTGTTTGATCCCAACCGCTGCGCAGACCGCCGCTTGGCTCAGCCCCAATGTCCGGCGTTGCGTTGCCAACTGTGCCCCCACTGCGGCGGGAATGGTCACGCGCGCTTCGGTTAGCTGGGCATTCTCACTATGCCGGGCATGAATTTTGGCCTGCTGCAAGGCAACGACATCATCGCCCCAGATCATTAGATCGCTGCCTAAGCGCGCCTTTTGCTGCAGTAATTCGGTCAGCAGATCGATGCGCGTAACCGGCTGCGGTTGGTGTAAGGGCAGGTTGGCTGGTGCCACGATCAGATCACCGGCGCGGATCTCATCACCACGCTTGAGGATGACTTCACCATTCTCATAGACAAAAACGCTATGCGAAGCCGTGACGCGGACAGTGCGTCCGTAGAGCGTGCGCACTTCATAGAGTGTTTCGTCAACCGGGTGGCGAATCACCTGCTTGATCGGCTTGAATTCCGCCTGATGGGTGGTCTGATCAAAACAGAGCACCCCATAGGTGGCCGGATCAACCTGCTCGTCAAAACAGCGGTCAATAAACGGACCAATCTTGACCTGTTGGATCTGTCCGGCAGGGTTGCGCACAAAACAAGTCTCTTCGGCATCGACGCTCATCAAGACCACGCGGTTGTAACGCAGCCCCTTAACATCGAAGTTTTCACCAATGTTGGTGCCTAGCGCGGTGATCAGCGCCTGGATCTCTTTGTTGGCCAGTGCTTTGTCGAGGCTGGTCTTCTCAATGTTGAGAATCTTGCCGCGCAAGGGCAGAATCGCCTGGAAGCGGCGGTCGCGGCCCTGTTTGGCGGTGCCACCGGCGCTGTCACCTTCGACGATGTAGATCTCACATTCGGCGGGGTTGCGGCTGGAACAGTCGGCCAGTTTACCGGGGAGGGTCAGGCTTTCCAACGCGCTCTTGCGGATCACCAGGTCGCGCGCTTTGCGGGCCGCTTCACGGGCCCGGAAGGACATGCGACACTTTTCGATGATCTGGCGGGCATCGCGGGGGTTCTCTTCCAGCCACTTGCTCATGGCGTCGGCCAGCGCCGTTTCGACGTGGTAGCGCACTTCGTTGTTGAGCAGCTTGAGTTTGTTCTGCCCTTCAAACTGCGGCTCGATAACCTTGACACTGACCACGGCGGTCATGCCCTGGCGCGTATCGTCGCCGGTGAAGTTGTCGTCGTTGTCCTTGATAAAACCCTGTTTGCGGGCATATTCGTTGATCAGGCGGGTGACTGCGGCACGCAAACCGGTCAGGTGGGTGCCGCCATCCGGGGTGATAATCGTGTTGGCAAAGGCAAAGATCGCATCGGAAAAGCCATCGGTATATTGAATGGCGGCTTCCACATGGGTCGATTCCACATCGGCATCGACATAGATCGGCTCGTGCAACACGGTGCGATTGTGGTTGAGGTAGCGCACAAACGACTTGACGCCCCCCTCAAAGTAAAAGTTAATCTCGCGCGGCAATTCGGGGCGCTCATCGACCAGGGTAATCGTCACCCCGCGCGTGAGAAAAGCCATCTCGCGGAAGCGGGTGGCCAGTGTCTCCCAACTATAGTCGGTCACTTGGAAGATGGTATCATCGCGCAGGAAGGTCTGGATCGTGCCCGTGGCGTTAGGGTCGGATTCGCCGATCACCTCGACTTCACTCATCGGGACGCCGCGCTCAAAGCGCTGGCGATAGAGCTTGCCATCGCGCTTGACTTTGGTCTCCATCCACTCGCTGAGGGCATTGACCGCACTGACACCAACGCCATGCAACCCACCGGAGACCTTATAGCCACCACCGCCGAACTTACCACCGGCGTGCAACTTGGTCATGACCAGCGTTAAGGCGGAGATCCCCGTCAATTTGTGGATACCCACTGGAATCCCGGCCCCATTATCCTCGACCGAGATGCTTTCATCTTTGTGGATCGTTACGCGAATGGTATCACAGCGCCCTTGCATGGCTTCATCGATCGAGTTATCCACCACTTCGATCACCATGTGGTGCAGGGCTTTCCCATCGGTGCCGCCGATATACATCCCAGGGCGACGGCGTACAGCTTCCAGCCCTTCCAGCACTTGGATCTGATCAGCCCCGTACACAACTTCAGGCTTTGTTTCGTTGGTCACATTTCCTCCAGACAAACGCAATTGACAATCACTTGACAAGCAGGGAAGATGACCGCTGACTTCGACAAGCCCTTCGACCGGCTCAGGACGAAGCTCAGGACGAAGCTCAGCCGCCGCTCATCTTCCGTGATCAAGTTCTAAATAGATAACGCTTGATCAATCCAAACGAATACTGCATGAATTATTTCGTAAATTATAGCACAAACGCAGCAAAAAGTGAATTTTCTAGTGGCGCAGATCAGAACACGTGTTCGCCGTAGAAAGTTGTTCAAGATTGACGAATTGAGATCCCATCGTTACAATCGGGCAAAGTTGCAGGGCGGCAAGGGGGCAAAGTGCAGAGTTATCGGACTATAAGGGATATGGTTTACAATGCAATGGTCCCCCTGCTCTTTGCAACTTTGCAACTCTGCAACTCTGCAACCCTTAAAGGATGCTTCCTATGACTTCTTTTGTGATTGAAGGTGGCCACCGGATCGCAGGCTCGATCAGGCCCATTGGCAACAAAAACGCCACGCTGCCGCTCCTCTCGGCTTGTCTGCTCACCGATGCGCCGGTAACGTTACATAATATTCCTGATATTGGCGATGTCCGCACCATGTTGCAACTACTCTCTGGTTTGGGGGTGGCTGTCACGCGGCGTAATGACAGTGTTACTCTTGATGCCAGCGAGGTTGATAGCACCACCCCAGACGCGGCGCTCTTCAGCCAGATCCGCGGCTCCCTGACAATGATGGGGCCATTGCTGGCCCGCTTTCAACACTTTGGTGTGCTCTCGAATGCCGGGGGCGACGACATTGGCCGCCGCCGCATTGATACCCATATTCAAGTCTTTGAAGCGCTCGGCGCGCAGCTCTTTCACAATGGTAAATTTGAACTACGCGCCGCCGGACGGCTGCAAGGACAAGATATTCTGCTTGACGAGGCCTCGGTCACCGCAACCGAAAATGGGATTATGGCGGCCGCCCTGGCCAAAGGCACGACGATTCTGCGCAATGCCGCCAGCGAACCACACGTTCAAGATGTCTGTCGGCTGTTGGTGGCGATGGGCTGCCCGATTGAGGGCATCGGCACCAACACGTTGACGATCCACGGCCAAGAACGGCTGCAAGGGGCAGAGTTTGTGGTTAGCCCCGACTTTGTTGAGATTGGCAGTTACATTGGTTTGGGCGCGATTACCCCGGGCGAACTGCGCATTGTCGGGGTGATTCCCGAACATCTGCGCATGTTGCGTATGGTCTTTGAACAGCGCCTAGGCGTACGCATGCATCTGGAGGAAGATCCAACCGCGCCCATCCAGGATCGCTACAGCCTGGTCATTGAAGATGAGCAGGATCTCTGCATCAAGGCCGACTTCGGCGGGGCAGTGCCCAAGATCGACGATGGCCCCTGGCCCCACTTCCCCCCCGATGTGATGAGTATTGCCGTGGTGACTGCCACCCAAGCGCGCGGGACCGTCCTCATCCACGAAAAGATGTTCGAAAGTCGCCTCTACTTTGTCGACAAACTAAGCGCGATGGGCGCGCAGATCATCCTTTGTGACCCGCATCGTGCCGTCGTCGTTGGGCCACGGCGGCTGGTGGGTCAGCAGGTCAGCAGCCCCGACATTCGCGCGGGGATGGCGCTGGTCCTGGCCGCGCTGGCGGCCGATGGCGTAACCACCATCGGCAATGTCCGCCAAATTGATCGCGGCTATGAACAGATCGACGACAAACTCCGGCTTTTAGGGGCGCAGATTAAACGGGTCGAAGGGTAAAGATGACAAGGTGACAGGATGACAAGGTGACAGGATGACAAGGTGACAGGATGACAAGGTGACAGGATGACAAGGTGACAGGATGACAAGGTGACAGGATGACAAGGTGACAGGATGACAAGGTGACAGGATGACA
>JALHQH010000031.1:0-5234 GCA_022842065.1 Caldilineaceae bacterium | reverse complement strand
GATGACAAGGTGACAGGATGACAAGGTGACAGGATGACAAGGTGACAGGATGACAAGGTGACAGGATGACAAGGTGACAGGATGACAAGGTGACAGGATGACAAGGTGACAGGATGACAAGGTGACCATACGTGTGGTCACCTTTCATTCTGTCACCTTGCGATACTGTTGCACTATCTTACAAAATGGGGTTAAAACCCCTTGCTAACAGCGAGAAGCCGCCTCAGCGGCTAGGATCGTTTTCTCAGCCGCTGAGGCGGCTTCTCGTTGTCAGGCCGGGATTTGAATCCCGTTGTAAGATAGTGCAACAGGATCATCCTGTCATCCTGTCAAGTTACAAAACTAAATCGGAATAAACCCGAAAGACACAGCACGACCAATTTCGCAGGGGATTGTAAAGAGTATACAAAGATCTATGTTAAATTTTTGTTAACAAAAACGGCATAGGGTGTTAAACTAGCGCGGTTACACTGGTAACAGCGGCGTGAGCAGGTTTCGCAAAAGCTTCAGGCGATTTATCACGAGGCGGCGCGCGCATTGACGCCCTGTGCCCGCTTGGGTATACTTAGGCTATCAGGATCTGGCGGCTACCCCCTTTGCCGGCAGCGCTCACCGAAATCATCAGTTTGGCACGTTTGCCACTTCCACCCTGGCTAGGGTCAAAACCGATGACTGTCCAGTCTACATCATTGGGACAAAGGTTACATGAGTCGCACAATCGCCACGAAATCGGTCGGTTCGACCACTGTGCAGGACCGGCCAACACGGCTTGCCCGTCTTTTTGCCGGGCGACGCGGTCGCCGATTGCGTGAAACCCTATTGGCGTATGCGTTTCTCTTTCCTGCTTTCTTGATCATTGGGGTCTTTGGGCTCTTTCCTCTCATCTTTGCCGCCTATCAGAGTAGCCTGCGCGGCCTGAACAAGATCGTCGGCACTTACGATGGCTTAAACAATTATGTGCGTGCCATCGACAGCCTAACTTACGTCTTGGCCTTTTGGGTGGCGGCGAGCTGTCTCTTTCTCGCCGTGCGTACCTTAGTCAACACGGGGAAAAGCGCGGCCGAAAAAGGCCAAGTGCCGTGGCCGTGGGCCCTACCCGGCTTATTGGTCGGGGCCGGCTTGGGTGTCTTTCTCCTCCACACCTTTCGACTGCTGCCCGCGATGCTCGATATCCCCAACCAATTGCGTGGTCAGGGGGCGACGACAGCGGCCTTTCGCGCGTTGATCATCGAAACGTGGCTGCAAGGGCCCTTGCAGCAGCTCTTTTGGCGTGGGCTGGGCCTGGTTGCCATTGGGCTGCTCATTGTGGCCCTCTATGAGCGCAACCAAGGGCTACGCCGTCGCATCGGCTCCTATCTTGGCCCCTTCGTTAGCAGCACCGTGTTATTTTTAGCAGCCATCGCCTTGAGTTGGCTCACCTGGACCGAGATTCAAAAGGTCTATGCCGCTGCCCTCGAAGCCGGAGAAGGGCTTACGCTTTGGGCCCAGATTGTGACGATCAGTGCCGGCTTCCTCCTGCTGCTGGTCGCCTGGGGCTTGTGGGACAGCGCCGGCGAACGTGACTCGAATGTGAGCATGATCCTACGCCTGGGCGGGGCGGCGATGCTGCTGGTTGGCGGCTGGGTGTTGATCGGCGAGTTGCCGCGCGTGATTGCCAATGGTGACAAAGATTGGTGGATCGGGCTGCTTGCCACCGTCTGGTATTCGGTGGGGACGGTACCGGCGCAGTTGGCCATCTCGCTCTTTCTGGCGGTGCTGCTCTTTCAGGATATTCGGGGCAAGGGTTTCTTCCGCATGGTCTACTTTATCCCCTATATTGCGCCCTTTGTCGGCACGGCGGCGGTCTTTCGGATTATCTTTTCCAGCCGGCCCAACGCCCTCTTTAACAGTGCTATCGGGGCACTGGGGGCCGATCCACTCAGTTGGCTCAATGAACCGGCGGGCATCTTTCAATTGCTGGTTGGCAGCAGTGTACAACTGCCGGTTTGGGCTGCCGGGCCAAGTCTGGCGCTCGTCGTGATTATGATCTACGGCGTCTGGACCTTTATTGGCTTTAACACGGTCGTTTTCCTGGCCGGCTTGGGCGCGATTCCCCGTCCGCTTTATGAAGCTGCGTCAATGGATGGTGCCGGCCGTTGGTCACAGTTCCGCAATATTACCCTGCCCCTGCTTTCGCCCACCATCTATTTCCTCACGCTCTACTCGGTGATTGGCACCTTCAAAGCCTTCAATCATATCTATGTGTTGCGGACGGCCGCGGCGTTGGGTACCACCGATACCGCCAGCGTGGTGATCTTTCAAGCGTTCAAGCGCGATACCCGCTATGGCTACGCCTCGGCGTTGGCAATTTTGTTACTGCTGATCATTTTGCTCTTGACCTTTGTGAATAACCGCATTGCCAATAAGCGAGTCTTCTATGGCTAGAATTACCGTCAAACCGACCACGGGCAACATGCAAACGCGGCGGGCAACCCCCAGGCGCGGGGGCTTTAACCTGGCCCATCTCTGGATCTACCTGGTGTTGATCATCGGGGCGATTGGCGCGATCTTGCCCTTTCTCTATACCGTCAGTGTCTCCCTGATGAATCTGACCGAGGCCACGGGGGGCGAGTTCTTGCCCAGCACGCCCCAATGGGGCAACTATCTACAGGCGTGGAATGATGCCCAGTTTTCGCGCTACTTTATGAACAGTGTGAAGATCACCTTGATCACCGTCACCGGCGAGCTGATCTTCTGTTCGTTGGCGGCCTATGCCTTTGCGCGGATGGAGTTTCCCGGCAAAGGCTTTCTCTTTGCCCTGCTCTTGGCGACGCTCATGTTGCCCGAAGCAGTGACCTGGGTACCCAACTTTATCACGGTTTCGTGGTTGGGGCGGGTTGGGCCGATCCCTTGGATCAACAATTGGCCGGCATTGACAATTCCCTTTATGGCCGGGGCTTTTGGCATCTTTCTGTTGCGGCAATTCTTCCAACAGATCCCGAACGAGTTGTGGGATTCGGCGCAGATCGATGGCGCAGGCCATCTGACCTATCTCTTGCGCGTGATCGTGCCCCTGTCGCGTGCGCCCCTGATGACGCTGGTGCTCTTTGGCTTTATCGGGGCGTGGAATTCATTGGCCTGGCCGATTTTGGTGACGACAACGCCCGATTGGCGACCAATTTCGTATGGGCTGCTCGCCTTTCTGGATGAATCCGGTTCCTTCTTTCACCTGCAGATGGCCGGCTCGATGATTACGATTGCGCCGATTGTGCTTGTTTACTTCTTCACGCAGCGCACCTTTATCGAGGGGATTGCCACGTCGGGGCTGAAAGGCTAGTTAATAATTAATGGAAAACAATTAATTATTAATGGTTATCTTGTGTAACTCACTGTGCTGTTACGGACAGTACGTGTGTTCAATTTTATCAGAACGTTAGTGAACTAAGTTCTATCAACAATAAGGAGAACATTATGCTGAAGCGACTATGGCTACCACTTTTGCTGGTAGTCGCCATGCTGACCTTGGCAGCCTGCCCAAGTTCGGCCCCGGCCCCGGCAGAAGAAGCACCGGCAGAAGCAGCCGAAGCCACCGCAGCCCCCGCCGAGGAAGCTGCGGCTGAGGCCACGGAAGCCCCCGCCGAAGAAGCCCCCGCCGAAGAAGCCGCCACAGGTGACTGTGCTGTCGCCACTGACGGCGCGTATGCTGGCATCGATCCGAGTGGCCAGGCCATTGTTTGGTGGCACCAGCACAGTGGCGGCCGCGAAGAGAAGCTGCTGCCCATGCTCGAGGACTTCAACAGCACCAATCCCTGTGGCATTACGATCGAAGGGCTGAACCAGGGTGGTTATGATGAAATCCGCGACAAAGTCAATGCCAGCACCGCAGCGGGTGAACAGCCAGCCGCGCTGATCGTTGGTTACCAGAACGATCAGGCCTTCTACCAGCTCAACGACACACTGGTTGACCTGAACACGCTGATCGACGATGCCACTTGGGGCCTGACCGCCGAAGACAAGGCCGACTTCTATCCCACTTTCCTGGAACAGGGTGTCCACTCTGTCTTTGATGGCCAGCGCTTGGGTTTTCCACCGAATCGCTCCATGGAAGTGATGTTCTACAACCAGACCTGGGCAACCGAACTAGGCTTTGAAGCCGCGCCGGTGACCCCAGAAGAATTCAAGGCACAAGCCTGCGCCGCCGCCGAAGCCAATGGCGATGGCACTGGTGGTTACATTCTGCGTGATGACGCCTCGGCCGTGGCCTCCTGGGCCTTTGCCTTTGGTGGCAATGTGTTGACTGAAGATGGCACCGGTTATGATTACAGCAACGCGGCCGTCGCCGAATCAATGGCCTTCCTCAAGGGCATGTTGGATGAGGGCTGCGCCTTCTTCTTCACCGAAGGTTTCCCCAATCCTGAATTGGCCAACCGCCGCGCGCTCTTTGCCCAAGGCTCCAGCTCCGGTATTCCCTTCTACCTGACCGATTTGGAAACCGCGGCCACCGAGAATGGCACCGATGTTGACACGCTGGGCGTGCTTGCCGTACCGTACACGACCGCCGATCCAGTCCAGAATATCTACGGTGCCGATGTGATGATCACCCGCACCACCCCGGAGCAAGAGTTGGCCGCCTGGATCTTCGTCAAGTGGTTCACCACGCCGGAAGTACAAGCACAATGGGTTGAAGCCAGCAACTACTTCCCCACCCGCGCCGCCACCGATGAATTCCTGGGTGACTACGTCAGCCAGAATCCACAATGGGGTGCCGCCGCGGCCCTGTTGCCCTACAGTGATTACGAGCCCCAGTTGATCTCCTACCAGGGCGTGCGCGATGCCGCCTCCCAGGCCTTCAACGAGATCATGCAAGGTGCCGAAATCCAGAGCACCCTCGATGCGCTGACCGCCTCGGCCAACGAGATGCAAGCAGAGTTGATGGCAGAAGTGCAATAACACGCCGTTGTTGGACTTCCAGATTGTTGTAATATAATGGCAAAAAGGGCGTTGGCCATATGGCCAATGCCCTTTTTGCTAGATAGACTTACACTTGCGGACCGAGATACGAGATACGCGCCCAGGGGGCACCCGCGAGATAGGAGATACGAGAAAGGTCCCCGTCTCCTTGTCACCTTGTCACCTTGTGATACTGTTGCACTAACTTACAACGGGATTCAAATCCCGCCCTGACAGCGAGAAGCCGCCTCAGCGGCTAGCAAAATATTGACCAGCCGCTGAGGCGGCTTCTCAGTGTTAGCAAG
>JALHQH010000030.1 GCA_022842065.1 Caldilineaceae bacterium | reverse complement strand
TCCCCAGGACGCGGCGCGTCGGGAGCCCACTGGGCGCGGCATTCCGCCGGAGACCGGCGGAACGAGCAAAAGATTCGGTCCACGAAGACACACGAAGCATTCGGCTTTTTCTTCGTGTGCCTTCGTGGATTAAATGTATAACCTTCTTGTCCTTTACTTAACGGGAGAAAATTATGAATCCGATTCGGATTGGCGTGGTTGGCTGTGGGGCGATTGCCCAAGTCCACCATGTGCCTAATTTGCATGACCTGCCGGAACACTTTGCCATCACCGCCGTCTGTGATGTCTCGGCGGGGGCCTCGGCCTATGTGGCCCAGAAATTTAATATTCCCAACCACTTCACTGATTATCGTGAGCTGATCGCTAGTGATGTTGAAGCGGTCTTGCTCTGTCAGACCGACCCGAAGACCGAAGCCGCACTGGCAGTGCTGGAAGCCGGCAAGCACCTCTTTATTGAAAAGCCGCTCTGCTTTTCGCTGGAAGAGATCGATGCCATCTCCGCCGCGGCCCAGCGTGCCGGCGTGGTTGCCCAGGCCGGCTATATGAAGGTCTACGACCCAGCCTATGAGTATGCGCGCGCTGAGATTGCGACAATGCAGAACATTCGCTTTGTTCAGGTTAATCATCTGCACCCAAATAACGACCTGCACATGCGCCAGTTCGACATCCGCCGCTTTGACGACATTCCCGCCGGGGTGATGGAAGCGACGCGGGATGCCCGCACCGCCGCCCGCCGCCAGGCCGTTGGCGATGTGCCACCCGCGGTGGAAGGGGCCTTTTTCCTGCTCTCCGGCAGCATGATCCACGATCTCTACACCATGCGCACGGCCCTCGGCGTCCCCACCAAGATCCACAGTAGCGACATCTGGTTTAACGGCCGCGCCGTGACGATGAACCTGGAATACGCCAACGGCTCCCGCTGTGTCGCCAGTTGGATCGACCTGCCCGACCTCTGGGATTTCCACGAAACGCTGGAAGTTTATGGGGATGACAAGCGCGTGATCGTCACCTATCCCACCGGCTTTGCCCCGCGCGGCATGTTGGCCACGGTGACGGTGCAAGGCATTGACGAGCAGGGCGTCCACTACAAGAAGGAGCCCAAGATCGACTGGGAGAGCGCCTTCAGCCGCGAAATCCGCCACTTCTACGACTGTATCCGCAACGGTGCTACCTGCCGCACCCCGGTTGCGTCTGCGCGAGATGATATCAAGTTGATTATCGATGTGATTAACACGTATTTGGGGAAATAGGGTGAGGGGATGAGGGGTGACTTTGACAGGCGCAGTCACCCCTCATCCCTTTACTTAATCTCATCCACCGTGCGCGCCGCAAAGTCATTCCAGACTTCGCCCCAGTCGCCAATGCTTTTGAAGACCTGGTAAAGGGCATCCCACATCGCCGTGCGGGCTTGGTCTGCAGCCGCATGATCACCGGCGACAATGGCTGCTTGATAGGCCGCCGCCAGCTCATGTTGCTGCTGTGTATTCGCCTGGACGGCCGCGGCCACCCCATCCGACGCCGCGATATGGCGGGCGATCAACTCGTCCGTCGGCGTCGTCGTGTCCACCGGCACATCGTAAGCGCTGTTGCTGATAAAGCGCGGTGGCAGTTTTTCCGCGTCCGTGCCCCAGCCATCGTTGGTCCACATGGTATGGGTCGGCTGGATGTGTGGCGTCACCGAGAGGTACATGGTCATCGGCTCATCGCCCAGCACGCGCACCTGGTGATGTTGATCGGTGCGCGCAATGCAGAGCTGGCCTGGCCCTAACTCTGCCTTTTCGCCATCAATCTCAAATTCGGCACGGCCGGACAGGATCAGAAAAATCTCGTGGCCCAGATCATGGCTGTGCCGTTGCGCGACGGTGCCGACCTCAAACTTGAGAAAGCGCGAACGAATTTGCGACGTGACAAAAATATTGCGAACATCGGTACGAAAGTCGTAAACTGGTAGGGTCATGGTGAAGCTTCCTTGGTTGGTTGGGGAGGGTAGGGTAGATAGGTAAATCAGTAAATCGGTAAATCGGTAAATCGGTAAATCGGTAAATCAGTAAATCAGTAAATCAGTAAATCAGGATGACTTGTATACCGATGTACTGATGTACCGATTTACCCTTTTCTAAGATAATAGAAGCTTCCCGACAAGTTGTCAAACAGATAAAAAGGGGCTGATGATGTCGAAACAATTGATGGCCGAACATGGGATTGTCTGTCGCCTGGCGGGGGAAAAGCGGGGGTACTTTGGCTGGCCAACCGTGGCGCGGCTGGATGATGGCACGCTGCTTGTGGCCAGCTCCGGGCTGCGCAGTACCCATGTCTGCCCGTGGGGTAAGACGGTGCTCAATGTCAGCCACGATGAGGGGCGCACCTGGTCAGCCCCTCGTGTGATCAATGATTCGCCGCTTGATGACCGCGACGCGGGGATTGTCAACCTGGGTGGCAACCGGGTGCTGGTTAGCTGGTTCACCACGGATAACCGCCCCATGCTTAACGATGCCCATCTGCGTGAACTCTTTGGTGACGAAGAGGCGGAGAGTTGGCGCCCGACGCTGGACGCGCTGACCGATGAACTTGCCGAACAGGAGCAAGGCTCGTGGATCCGTCTGAGTGAAGATCGCGGGGAAAGCTGGGGTGCACCGATTCGTGTGCCGGTCTCCGCGCCCCACGGGCCGATCCGGCTGCACAATGGCGATCTGCTCTACTTGGGTAAACCTTTTGGCACAGCGGATGATATGTTCCACGCCACGATCACCGCAGTCCGCAGCACCGATGGCGGGCAAAGTTGGGAGAACATGGGGAAGGTGCCGCGCTGTCCGGGCACCGTGGCGAGCAGCTATCACGAGGCCCATGTGGTAGAACTGCCCTCTGGCAAGTTGATCGGCGCGATCCGCCTGGAAAATTGTAACGAGCCACAAGGCGATGTCACCCAGGCCGGACTGATCCACTTTAGCACGCTGCTCAGCGAATCCGACGATGGCGGGCGTACCTGGTCAGTGGGGCGTTCGTTGGGCTATGGGTCGCCGCCTCATCTGCTGCGCCACTCTTCCGGTGCGCTGATTCTAACCTATGGCTATCGCAAGGAAGATGTCGGCCAACGCATGGGGATCAGCTATGACGACGGCCAAAGTTGGGCATGGGATTGGATCATCCGCAACGACGCGCCCGACTGGGATTTGGGTTACCCCTCAACGGTCGAGTTGGGGGATGGCACGCTCTTCAGCGTCTACTACCAAAAGTTCGCCGCCGGGGAACACTGTTCGCTGTTGTGGTCACGCTGGGTGTTGCCATAAAAGAGAGATATAACGCGTCATAGGCGTACCTAACCATTGATCAAGAGAACTTCATTGACCATGAATGGGTTGTCGAGGATGAGGCCGGCAATGGGTTGCTGGATTTAACGCGTAATCGGCGGGGTCAGATCAATTGGCGGCATTGTGATGGGAATCATGGCATCGGCAATCAGGGTGGCAACGGGACCGGGGCCAAAGGCTTGCTCGACAACGAGCAGATTTGTTTCCCCGTAGCGCGCCAGGGCCGTCGCGTTGACCCAACCGGCCACCCCGCCATTGGTGTAAACCGCCAGCCAAAGGCCATCCGCGCTCTTGCCGGTGAGGGTAAGAGGGGTGCCGCCGGGTAAATTCTCAAGCAAGGTGCCACCAGGGCGATCTAGCAAGGCCGCGCTGCCGAGCGCAATCGCCAACCCAGTGGGTGGGACCTGGGCCAGTAAGGCCCGATCAAACCCAATCGTGACCCCTGCGAACGTATCAGAAATAAGGGTGCTGGGCGTTAAGATCGGCGTGGCAAAAATGGGGGTGACGGCCACTTCGTTAAAGGTCGCGCTGCTGGCATAGATGGGCGTCGGCTGTTCCGGACGCGCCACATCGGGTGGCAAAGGGGTTGGGGTCTCCGGTGGCCCACCACAGGCAACCAGCAGTGCCCCAACGCTGAGCAGACCCCCGAGTCGCGTACGCAAACCATGCCGCATGATCCACTTCCTATTCATAGCGCAGGGCGTCAATCGGATTGAGGCGGCTGGCCCGAAAGGCGGGATAGATGCCAAAGAAGAGGCCAACAGCCATCGAAAAGAGCAGCGCAATCAACACCGCGTCGAGGCCAACCACCGCTTCAAAGCTATCAAAGGCATAACCAATGCCCCAGGCCCCAGAGACACCAAGGGTAATCCCCAATGCACCGCCAATCACCGCCAGGGTGACCGCTTCGATGAGAAACTGGAGCAACACATCGCTGCGTTTGGCCCCGACGGCTTTCCGCAGCCCGATTTCACGTGTGCGCTCGGTGACGCTGACCAGCATGATGTTCATAATGCCAATGCCACCGACCAGCAGGCTAATGCCGGCAATCGCGCCGAGAAAAATGGTCAACGCGCCGAGGATCTCGCCAAAAACGGAGATAATGTCGCTCTGGCTGATAATGTTAAAATCGTCGCCATCCAGATAAGCAATGTTACGCCGCTCGCGCAGGACGCCGGCAATCTGCTCAATGGCACTGTTGGTGTTCTCTTCGCTGTCGATTGAGGCGTAGATCACACTAACTTGGTAGTCGCCGCTGACCGTCTTCTGGCGAAAGAGGCGATCCTGCGCTGTGCTCAGGGGTAACATGACGGTTTCGTCTTGATTCCCACCGGGGCCGCCCCCCTTTTCTTCCATCACGCCAATCACGCGGAAGAGCAGGCTGTTGACCTGTACCGTCTGGTCAATGGGATATTCATTGGCGGCAAACAGTTCCTGATAAACGGCCCAACCGAGGACGGCGACGCGGCCGCGTTCATCAAAATCAGCCTGGGTAAAGAAGGAGCCAAGCACCGGCTCCCAGTTGCGAATCTCCGGATAGCTGACGGTCGTACCACTGATCTGGACCTGCATATCCTGCTTGCCGCGCGCCACGGTGCCATTGTTGACAAACTCAGTCGTGACCCCTACCACATCGGGCACCAGGGAGCGGTCGCTCAGCGCATTCGCATCCGCCAGCGTGAGTAGTTTGATATTCGCCCGCTCTTGGGGGGGGCCATCGGCCAGTTGGCCAGGGGCAATAAAGAGCAGATTGCTCCCCAACCCGGCGAATTGGTCGGTGACATATTTCTGCACGCCGCGGCCAATCGACATGAGCGCGATCACCGCGCCCACGCCAATAATAATGCCCAACATGGTCAGGACACTGCGTAATTTATTCGCGGCTAACGCCCGCATTGCGATGCGGATCGATTCAAAGAATTTCATTACAACTCACTAATGATCCGATCTTGTTCATCTGGTTCAGCATGGGGTATCAAGGCAAGTGCTGCTTCAAATTTCTCACGGCTGCCTTTGCGTGCACGATTTTGAATATACTCGACAGTCTCCAGGGCAGCGATCTTCTCTGCAACAGCTACGGCAATGAACTGATTGATCGAAACTCCATCCTGTTTAGCAAGTTTTTTTGCACCTTTATGGATTGATTCTGGCAAACGCAAACTTAATGTTGTCATATTTAGTTATGCTATGTGATACCAAATTTGTTGTCAAGCGTTATATATCGCTAGTTACTTCCTGAAATTTCCCCTGATCACGCAAAAATTCGTTAAGTACACGTACGGTGGAGCCAGGCAACCGCACTTCTTTGGTCTTGCGGCGGATGTATTCTTTCACCTGGTCGGTGCGCAGGACGGGCACGGTGGGATTGTCCAACTCGATCTTCATCTCGCTGCTGAGAAAAACGACGGCGCCTTCCATCGGTACCGTGGTCAAGCCCTCTTCGGTAGCGGAGGCAGCCGCCGGTGCGTTGGCAAGCAACGCCCGCAGTTTTTTCTGTTGCTCTTCCAGATCACGGGGGGGATTGCCGATGCCTTCGCGTGCAAAGACAGTGAAAAACCGGCCAAAGCTAAAGGGTTCGCGCCAGCGGTCCCCTTGGACGGTCACCCGGCCCCGGTCGCTGCGGACGGCAAAGATCAACACGCCACAGGGGCCGCTGACCAGATAGTTGCTGGGGTCCAGGCTATAGGCAAAGTAGGCATACTTGTCATCAAAGCCCTTCATACTGCGTTCGAAAACCTCATCCGGGCGCGCCACCCCTTTGTTGTTGGGCCAACGGCGTGCCGCAAAGCGGTTGACAAAGTAGCTGCCAATGCTGGCGAAGATAAAGCCGGCGGGCAGGGCAATAAAGCTGGCCAATGCCCAATATTCCTGCAAAAAGGTGGCCACGGCGTTGGGTGCCGTTGTCCCCGGCGGATACCAGGTGGGGATAAAGCTGGCTAACATGCCAACAAAGAGGATGCCTAGCCCGGTGAGGCTAAACCGGCGGCCCATTTTTTCTTTACGTTTAATTTCACTGAGATTGCGGTAAATTTTCATGACAGATTATGCTAACTTTTGCTCTGATTTGGATTGGAAGGAAAATCGGTATATCGGTATATCGGTAATGAGTTCTCGCCTATCTTTTACGCATCACGTTTCACGCATCACGTTTTACGCATCACGCATCACGTTTCATGCATCACCGACATCGTCTGTGGCGGGCAACGCGCGGTCTACTGCACGCTGGATATTGCCGAGAATATCCTGTTCGATGCCCTGTTTGGCGACGCGTATGGCATGTTGCACGGCGTAGGCTTTGCTGCGGCCATGCCCAACGACGACCAGCCCCTTCAGCCCCAACAAGACGGCCCCGCCCAATTCGCTATCATCCATGCGCTGACGGACACGGCGTAAGGCAGCTTTGGCCAGCAAAGCCCCCAGGGTGCTGATCAGATCACGGCGCAATTCTTCGGCCATCACCCGTTGCAGTAACTGGGCCGTTGCTTCCGCGGTTTTGAGAAAGATGTTGCCGCTAAAACCATCCGTCACCACCACATCGACCAGCCCTTCGACAATCTCTTTACTCTCGACATTGCCTTGGAAGTTGATCCCAGCCGTCTGGGTTAATAGGCTAGTGGCGTTGATCACCAGCTGGTTGCCCTTGCCCTCTTCCTCGCCGTTGCTAAGGATGCGCACCGTTGGGTTGGCGATACCCAGCACCTGCCTGGCATAGACACTACCCATAATGGCAAATTGGGGCAGATGTTCAGGGCGGACATCGGCATTCGCCCCCACATCGAGCACCACACAAAACCCCTTCTTGGTGGGAAAAGGGGCGACCAGCGCCGGGCGTAGGATGCCTTTCACACGCCCGATCTGTAAAATGCCTGCTGCCAACGCACCGCCGGTATTGCCCGCCGTCACAAAGGCCTGTGCTTCCCCGCGTCGGACCAGTTCACAGGCCACCACCATCGAACTATCACTTTTACTACGCACTGCCTTGGCGGGCTTATCGCCCATCTCGATTACCTGGCTGGCCGGCACAATCGGCAACTGGAGTCCGCTGGTGTTATGTTTGGCCAGCTCGGCCTGGATCAGCTCTGGTTTGCCCACCAGCGACACGGTAACCCCATACCGCCGCGCCGCCTCGACGGCCCCCGCCACAATCTCCACCGGGGCATGGTCACCACCCATCACATCAAGCGCAATATTCATAGACTGCTTCAGTCGCTCCCTGTTTCTTCGATGATAAGTCCTAGTCGTTGTGTGCTAGTAGTTGTGTGGTCAGTCACCTATCTTACTACAAGATCAGCACTGCGCGAAGTTGGCGCGTTACAATCCGGCAATTCTCACATACATCGCGGAGAGGGCGCTGCGCCATCCAGTGACAAGCGCACGGTCTTCAGCCGTGGGTCGTTGACGGTACGTCCCAAAGCTCGCGTAAGTGTACTGCGCATCGCCCGCAAGCGAACTATACGCGCTACAATCCGGCCAGAATGGCAGGCAAATGCGGCAAGAGATCTGACGCCACGACGCCACCCTGGCTCATGCTGGCGGCACAGCGCAGCCCTGCTTGGCCATGCAACCAAGCCCCCAAACACGCGGCCTGGAAGGGCGCAACCCCTTGGGCCAGCAAGCCAGCAATGGTGCCCGATAACACATCGCCGGTGCCAGCGGTGGCGAGACCCGCCGTGGCAACGGGCAGAACCGCCAGCCAGCCCCCCGGCTCGCCGATGACGGTGTAAGGCCCCTTGGCGAGCACGACGGCTTGCCACGTCGCGGCCTTTTCCCTAGCCAGTTGCCAGCGCTGCGCAACCGCGGCCTTTGTCTCGATCCCACAGAGTCGTCCCAATTCGGCCCCATGGGGGGTAAGCACGGTTGCTGCGGGCAATTGCTGCGGCCAATCGGCCAGTTTTGCCAGACAGTTAAGCCCATCGGCGTCGATTAGGGTTGGCGGCAAGGCTGCTGCTTGGGCCAGAAGCCCACGCACAAATTCCACGGTAGTCGGCTTCTGGTTGAGGCCGCAGCCAAGCAGCAATGCGCTGTAGCCTGTAAGCGCCTTTAGCAGCAGGGGAGCAGCCGCTTCCCCAATCACGCCCGACTCGTCCCCTGCACCCGTTGGCAACAGTTCCCAAGTCGGCTCCGGCAACTTACCGGCGACCACCGACCAGACCTCACGCACCACCGCGCCGGTGATCAACCCTGCGCCCACCCGGCCCGCGGCAGCACAACTGAGATAGGCCGCGCCGGGATAGTTAACCGAGCCCACCGCGGCCATCAATTTGCCAAAAGAGCCCTTGTGGCTGTTGGCCGAACGGCGTGGCTGCCAGGCCCGCACAATGGCTTCATTGAGCACAAAGGTGCGAATGTTAGCCGCTAAGACCGGATCGATGCCGATATCAATGACGTCTAACCGGCCGGTGACCTCGACCCCAGGAAAGTGATAGTGGCCGTGTTTGGCATAGCCGAAGGTGATCGTGCGATCCGCTGCAAGGGTGTGCGGATCGACGGTCCCCGTATCACAGTTAAGGCCGCTGGCACAATCGACCGCGATCAGCGTAAAGGCCGCCGTGTCCTGCGCCGCTTTCACCAAATCAAGCAGCTCGGCCAGTTGCCCTGCGATTGGGCGATTGCTGCCTGTCCCTAAGAGCGCATCAACCACACAATCGGCCTGCGCCAACCAGTGGCGCAGGGTGGTAAAACCCTCATCGTTGTCGGCATGATCAGTGGTTACGCCCAGGTCAACCAGCTTGGCATAGTGTTGTTCGTAATCATGGTCGGCGGTGGTGCGTCGTTTCCAGAGATACACATGTACCGTAATCCCAGCTTGGTGCAGATAACGGGCACAAACCAGCCCATCGCCCCCATTATTACCAGGGCCGACCAGCACCAGCACATTGGTGGGGACCGGCAACTGTCGGTTGATCTGTTCTGCCACACCGGCACCAGCAAGCTCCATCATCTGCGCATAAGCGTGGCCGCCGGCGTCCGCCCGCTGCTCCAATGCCGCCATCTCCGCGACACTGACCAGCTTGGCCCGCTGCACATCAAGGTTGTTGGCTAAATCGTTCATTGTTTATCATCCATTGACAACCGACTGCCGACTGATCACTGGCGGCTGCGCGGGTGCCCGCTGGGCGCGAAGCCATAGGTGGTCAGTCGGCAGTCGGTCAGTCGCCACCTACCGCGACGGCACTTCCGGCGGTTGCGGGGCTAGATCCATCTCCTGCAAAAGGCCAACCAGCGAAAAGTTGTTTGCCAGGGCCAAGATCGCTGGGGCCAGTAAGACCAGCGGCAGGGTTAGTGCAATACAGAGCGCCAACAAGAGTAATTGAAAGAGCAACATCAGAAAAGAGTAGAGCGGGTGGCGCAAGGTCAGGATCGTGGCGTTGCGCAGCGTCAGCCAGATGTTCGGTTCGTCCTGCTGCCAGAAGAGCGGGAAGACATATTGGCCGATCATCAGGCTCAGCAGCAAGAGCCAGAGCCAGGCAAAGCCGATCACCGGCAGCCAACTGCCGCTGTTTACATAGAAATAGATGTTAAAAATAATCAAGAGCGGCACCACCAGGCTGATCAGAAAGAGCAGCCAGCCCTTGCCGATGTGGGTGCGCGCCCCTTCCCAAAAGAAACCGTTGTCAACCCGTTTGTAATTCGCGATCCGGTTGCCGACATTTTGCATGCCCATAATCACCAGGGGAATGGTTACCACCGGCAGTACGCCGATCCACCAGGCAATACTCATAAAAACACAGAGGAAGAGATCTTCGTAGGCCGCTTTGAGCACACGACCCATTACTACAAAAGCTTTCATTTTGTTCGCTCACTATGTTTGAAACTTTGCGCTGTCTGAAAACGGAACTGGTACTTATACTCAAATCAGAAAGTGCCCCCTAGTTTCGGTCAGCGTACGTCGCACTGACCACGGCATCTAACGGACTGGAAACAATTGTTGGTCAGTGCGACGCACGCGATCCCGTTGGCCCGCAAAACGCCGATTTTGAAACTGATTTGAGTATAGTTGCGCCAAGTCATCGTTTCGTTTTCAAAGCAACCGCAGTTTTAGGTAAATCGACAAACAGATTTTTGCAGAAGCAATAACAATTTTCTGATTGTACCCGTTCAGAAAGCAACCGGCAAACTCCCAGGGTTCAGCATGAAAAGCGTAGCGACAGGCGGACCGGCTCTGGTAGCATAAAATTGATCGTAAAGTTGAGACATTTGCACCTACTCAAGGTCACTTTTTGCAGATATACTGCGGTTCGGCTTAAAAGCATGGGGAATCAGTTTAGACGCGGCGCAGCTTTTTTACGGCACCAGCGTCATTAGTATAAGAGATATAGGTGCGACGCACTAAACGACGTTGCCCCATTGCCACCACGCCGCCCACCCGCCCTGTCTCACCGATTAAGTTGGATCATGATTGTAGAGAAAGGAAAGATCGTAGATGCATAAGCGGCTTATACAGTTATTTTTACCGATAATGCTCTTGTTAGCCAGTGTCATGCCAGCCCTGGCCCAAGCCCCCGAACCCTTTTGTGGTGACCTCGACACCGCGGATTGTGAAATTTTACAGGCCGCCAGCGTGAACATGCTGGGGATTGAAAGTTATCACACCGATATCACCTACCGCCTCGCGCTGGTCGGTTTGCCGGAAATGCCGGTGCCGACCTCCGAGACCAAGTTGCGCGTAGCCGGTGATTATGCCTTTGACGGCGCTGCGCGGGAAGCCATCGCCGCACTGGCCGTGATCAACCGCAAAGAGCCGTTGGCGGCGGTGCAAGCGATTGCCCAAACACCCGAACTGCTCAGTGATCTCTACGGGGGCATGACCGCCGATCTGACGATTACCCTTGACATTGCCCAGGAATGGGCGGATCTCATTGCCGCAGATAGCGACGTTAATTGGCCCGCCACCACAACGGTCATGGTCCGCACCGTCGATGGGGTGGTCTACGTCAATATCGCCGAATTAAAAGCCTTTAGCCCCGAGCTGGCCGATAGGGGCGACTGGATTGCGTTTGAAGTCGTCAAGACGCTCGATGAGATGGCTGTCAGTGGGGCCTTTGACCAACTGGCGGCGGAAGTAGCCGACAGCACCACCGGTCGCTCAGTCCAAGGCCTGGACCCGGCGATGGCCAATTTGGTCACGAGCATGCAAAGCGTCTTTGGCAACCCGGAACTGCTCGAACAGTTTATGGAGATTGAGCGCCAGGATGATGTCACCCTGGCCGACGGCGAAGGCGCATACTTTACCACTGAATTTGATGTGCTCGACTTTATCTACAGCAAAGAGTTTCGCTCGCTGCTCCAGCTGGTCTTCGAGGTTGCCAGCAGCACCGAGGATGCCAACATGGATCCCGCCGAGGCTAAGCAGATCGCCGATGTCTTCTGGCTGGTCGCACCAGCAATCTTCCGCGATCTGGCGATCACCAACAGCAGCACGGTCGATCTGGCGAGCAATTACCAGGTGGCAAGCAGTGCGCTGGTCCACTGGGATCTGACCAGTTTGATTCAGATTCTGGCCCAATTTGACGCGATGGAGAGCCAGGATCTGGCTGATGAGATCTACATCGACTTTGCCACGGAAACCGCAAATAGTGCCTTTGATGAGCCGATTGCGGTGATAGCGCCCCAAGATGCCGAAATTCTGCCCCTCGAAACGCTGGGGGAAGATTTCGACCGCACGGCAATTATGAACCCGGATGAGGCGACTGACGAGACGACGACCGACGACCAAGCGACCGATGACCAGACCGCTGGCGTGGATGAAGGTGAGGGCAGCGAGGCCACCTTCGGCGGCAAGGTGATTCCTTTGCCCGCTGATCTTTCGGCGGAGGCGACGGCGCGCTATGACGCTGGCGTGGCCGCCTATGATAACGGCGATTACGAAGCGGCGATTGATGAGTTTAACCAGGCGATTGTGCGCGCACCTGATTATGCTGGGGCTTATTACCAGCGTGGCATGGCCTATTGGGCGCTGGGCAAAAGTGATCTGGCCCTGCTCGATTTTGAAGAAGCGACCAATGTCGATGAAACCTTCGCCCCAGCGTACTATCAACAAGGGCTGCTCTATGTCGAACAAGCGGACTATGACGCTGCTTTAACCGCCTATGACACTACCCTTGAACTGGATGACGAATATGTTGATGCCTACATCAGCCGCGGCTATGTCTACTTGATTACAGATGACTATGAAGCAGCCATCGCTGATTATGACGCCGCGCTCAACCTGGATCCTGACAATCTGGCCGGCTACAATGACCGCGGGGTTGCCTACGAGTATCTGGAAGAGTATGAATATGCCATCGCCAACTATACGGCTGCCATTCGCCGCGATGACAGCTACGTGCTCGCCTATACCAACCGCGCCGATCTCTATCGCCGCCTGGAACAGTATGAGAAAGCACTGGCCGATTACGACCAAGCCCTCGCGCTGGATAACAGCGACAGCAGCATCTACAATGAACGTGGCATCGTCTATGATGAGCTTGATCGCTATGAAGAGGCCTTGGCCGACTACAGCGAAGCCATTCTGCTCGATCCCGAAGAAGCAATCTACTACCGCAACCGCGCCGGTGTCCAACGGGCACTTGGCGATTATGAAGCCGCTGTCGAAGACTACACCCAGGCGATTGCCCTTGGTCCGGAAGATGTGGATACGGTCTACTACCGCGGTGCCTCACACCACGACCTGGGTAATTTGGATAAGGCGCGCCGCGACTATGAACGGGTGCTTGAACTAAGCCCAGATGATGTCTACGCCCAATATGGCATCGGCCAGATCGACTATGCAGAAGGTGATCTGGAAGCCGCACTCGAAAGTTTCGTGCGGGCGACCGAGCTTGATCCTGAATATGCCGATCCCTTTAACAGCGCCTGTTGGAGCTATGCCTTGCTAAACCAGCCCCAGGAAGCACTACCCTACTGTGACAGCGCCATTGCCCTTGATCCACTGCCTTACTACTATGACAGCCGCGGGTTGGCCAACGCCCTGCTCGGCAACACCGCCGCCGCCATTGACGACTTCCAAGTTTATGTTGATGAGTTCAGTGATAGCGAAGCAGATCGCGACCTAGTGGAAAAGCGCGAAGCGTGGATCGCGGCCCTCGAAGCCGGCGAAGATCCCTTTACGCCTGCGGTGCTTGAAGCGTTGCGCGACGAGTAAATCCGCCTAGCCACCATGCATTAACAAGTGGCAATTGACCATTCACAATCAGTAGACCGCAACCATTGCGCTAAGGGGATTGGCAAATCCCCGCCAGGATCTGACGATCCTGGTAGAGCAGTTGCGGTCTACTGACAATTGACAATTTTTCCTGACTTCTCCCCCGCTTCCCCAAAATCCTTGCTATTCCACACTAAACCGACTATAATTTGGGTTATGCGCCGTCAGAGAGTACGCCGTCGATCAGCGTTTGACCCACGCCGCTTTGCCCGCAGCACAGAGGGACAGTTGGTCGTTGCCTTTTTTCTGCTGCTGTATGGCGTGGGCGGTGGGCTGATCTGGTTCTTTTATGGGCAGGGTGCAGCCTTGCTGGGGATCAGTTGTATCACCGGCGGCCTGCTCTTTTTCTTATTGCTCTATGGCATTATGCTGCTGATCGGCCGGTTGGCCGGCGAAGAATGATCAAGTAAACCCACCCCACCCTAACCCTCCCCTGCTAAGGGAGGGAACCTGGCCATCCCAGCAAGATCCCCTCCCCAAACTGGGGAGTGGTTGCCTTCTAGGCGCGGGTGGGGTTCTGATTGAAAGAGTTGGTATATGACGATAAACGGCAAACAGATTTTGGTAGGGGTCGCCTGGCCCTACGTTAATGGTGAAAAACATATCGGCCAGATTGCCGGCGCATATTTGCCGCCGGATATCTTCGCCCGTTATCAGCGCATGGTCGGTAACGATGTGCTGATGGTCAGTGGCTCGGATACCCACGGCACGCCGATCATGCTCAAGGCGGATGCCGAAGGGTTGACCCCCGCGGGTGTCGTCGAGAAGTACCACCAGCTCTTTGTCGAAGGTTGTGTGGGCCTGGGCCTGACCTTTGACCTCTACACCCACACCGACACGCAGAATCATTGGGATGTCACCCAGAAAATGTTTCTGCGCCACATGGCCGCGGGTTATGTCTACAAGGACACCCAGCAGCAGCTTTATGATGCCCAGGCCAAACAATTCCTCGCCGACCGCTATGTCGAGGGAACCTGTCCCTATTGTGGCTACACTGATGCACGCGGCGACCAATGTGACAACTGTGGGCGCATTTATGACGCGCTGGAGTTGAAAAATCCCCGGTCGAAGATCACCGGCAACACCAACCTGGAAGCGCGCGAAACCGAGCACTTCTTTCTGGATATGGGCAAACTCAATGCACCATTGCTTGCCTGGATCAACGAGGGTAAGGCACATTGGCGACCCAACGTGCTTAACTTTACGCGCGGCCAGCTCAAGCTCGAAGAGTTACGCGGCCGCCCGATTACGCGCGATATCGACTGGGGCGTGACGATTCCGCTGGAAGGTTATGCGGACAAGCGCATCTACGTCTGGTACGACGCGGTGATCGGCTACGTGAGCGCGGCGGTTGAGTGGGCGGCGCTAACCGGCGAGACCGAGGCCTGGCGGCAGTGGTGGGATGCCAAGGTCAATCCCGCATCGCTGATCTATAATTTTATCGGCAAGGATAACATCCCCTTCCACACGATCATCTGGCCCGGCATGTTGATTGGCTACAATGCCGAAGAGTTAGGTGATAACGGTGAACGGCTCAACCTGCCCTATGATGTGCCGGCTAACGAATATCTCAATTTGGGGGGCGGCAAGTTTAGCACCAGCCGCGGCAATGTGATCGGCTTCAACTCGATCATGAACGAGTTCCAACCGGATGCCATCCGTTATGTACTTACCGCCCAGGCCCCAGAGACTGCCGATGTTGAGTTCACCTGGCAGGATTTTATGGACCGCATCAACAACGAGTTGGTCGCCAACTGGGGTAACTTAGTCAACCGCATGTTGGGTTTTGCCTACAAGCGCTTCGACGGTATTATCCCCACGCCCGGCCCATTGGATGACGCCGATCAGGCCCTGCTTGACGAAATTCGCGCCGGTTTCGACAGTGTCGGCGAACTCTACAATGGCGTGAAACTCAAGGCCGCCTTGACCGAAGTGCGCCGCTTGAGCCAGCGCGTCAACCAATATCTCAACGACAAGGCCCCGTGGAAGAGCATCAACACGGACCGTGACGCCGCCGCTACCGCGGTTTATGTCTCGTTACAGGCGATTGACTGGCTCAAGGTGATGTGGTCACCAATTCTGCCACACAGCAGTGAGCAGTTACATGCCATGCTGGGTTACACCGCCCCCTTCTTTGGCCGCCAATATACCGAAGTGATCGAAGATGCGCGCGGCCGTCACCTGGTTTTGCGCTATGATCACAGCAGCGCTACCGGACGTTGGGTTGCAAATACCCTGCCAACTGGGCAGTCGCTACAAGCACCCACCGCGCTCTTCATCAAACTTGATGATGCAGCGATGGCCGAGAAAGTTTAACGTCATGACGCAGTAAGTGCTCGCCCCCGATCGTCAGATCGGGGGCGAGCACTTACTATGGTACATCAATAATCAATTCAGCCAGCGTTTGGATCTTCCTATTCGCATGACATCAATTGCCGCACCTGCCCTCGATTTCTACTATGTGCGCCGGCCCCGGTGGTGGCTGGCGCTGATCGTGGTCATCTACACGCTATTGGCCGTCAACTTTGCGATCAACACCCCCGCTTGGCAGGCCCCGGATGAACCCGCGCACTACAACTACATCGCTTACATTGCTACGCATGGTCAACTGCCGATCTTACAGGTGGGCGATTATGATCAGGAATTTCGTGATTTCCTCCTGGCGAACAATTTTCCACCGGATGCCAGCCTTGACTCGCTGCGCTACGAATTTTACCAACCGCCACTATATTATCTGCTTGGCGCGCTCCTCTATGGCCCGACCGGTGGCAGCCTGCTAGCGCTGCGGCTATTTGGGGTTCTCCTTGGGATTGGCGTCATTCTGCTGATCTACTATGGGGTTGCGTTAGTCTTTCCTGACAAGCCCCTGGTGACCCTGGGCGCAACGGCCTTTACCGCCTTTCTGCCCATGCATGTCGCCGTCACCGCGGCGGTGACAAATGACACCTTGGCCGAGTTGCTACTCTTTGGCGCGATCGCCCTGCTCCTGCGCTGGATGGGGGAACAATTTGGGCGCAGCAATGGGGGTGGGGCGGCCTCACGCACTTTACTGCTCGTTGGCGTTTTGATTGGCCTTGGCTTGTTAACCAAGATCTATGCCTATGCTTTCCTGCCCCTGGCGCTCTTGGCGGTGATTGGGGTGATCTGGCTGCGAGGCCGCACTTGGCGGAGCCTCGGGCGTGGGGTAGCCAATGCCTTTTATGTGCTCTTGCCTGCGCTGTTGTTGGGGCTACCACTGTGGCTACGCAATCTCTGGATCTATGGTGGCTTTGATCTGCTGGGTTTAGCCCGCCACGATCAGGTGGTCGTGGGCCAGCCGCAAACGGGGGCCTGGATCGCCGAACATGGCTTTGTCAGCTACAGTGAGCGTGCCTTCAGCTTCACCTTTCAGAGCTTCTGGGGGGTCTTTGGCTGGATGGGCATCTTTATGGATAACCGGGTTTATACCGCCATGCTGATCTTTAGCGGGGTGCTCTTCCTTGGGTTACTCTGGACGCTGATGCGCCTGATCTCCGGCAAACCCGATACGGATCTCGATAATTATGAGCGCTGGGTGCTGATCTTTTTTGCGATTCTCATTGCCGCGGTCACGGCGAGCTACATCTGGTATAATACCAAATTTGTGCAACACCAGGGGCGCTACTTCTTTTGGGGGTTGCTCCCCATCAGCACCTTTGTGGCGCTGGGTTGGCGCGAGGTGATGCGCCCCTTACAGGGCGCGATCACCGGGTTGCTGGCCGCCATTCTCGCCCTTTCCCTGCTGGTGAGTGATTATGTGGGGGGCGGGCTGAACAAGTGGACGATCTTCACGATTGGTTTAATCGCCATGTTGCTATTGTTACAGCCCTTACTGTTACTCGGTGCCAATGGCGAT
Source organism: Caldilineaceae bacterium (assembly GCA_022842065.1). The sequence goes on along the minus strand of JALHQH010000030.1, from coordinate 120,347 downwards.
ACACTGCGCTGGGCACCGCAATGGTTACGGCGGATCTTAGCGAGCAACTGGCTGGCTAGCACTTTACGTATCCTGCGCTTCTGCGCCTGGGCCTTGCCCTTTGCGCTGTTAGCCCTGCTGGGCTGGTTGATCCCCCAGCTCTATATTGTGCCGCAGTTGGGGCCGTAGCGGTGAGCGACCACCGTCGTCGTATGTTCCAGAAAGAGCAGATCGATCATGCAATCAACCATACCTGTTAACCGTCGTTATTACCCCGCTGGTTTACCCGATGGGGATAATGAACTGCGGCGGGGGCCATTTGATTTTGCCGCGATCTTTGGCGTTTTGCTGGTACTTGCGTTGGTCGTGTTGATGACCGTCTGGCACTTTTGGCATGTGAGCCGTATTTACACGGGGATTACGGTGGGGGGCGTGCCCATTGGCGGACAGACACGGGCCGAAGCGCTCAATTTGCTGACGGCCCAATGGCAACAAGTTGGCGTCCCTGCCATCCGCCTGAGTGATGGTACCCAGGACTGGCCATTACCAACCGCTTCGCTCCTGGTCCAGCCCGATCTACTCGGTGCGATCAATGCGGCCTATTTGGTTGGACGCCAAGGTTCACTGCGCGAACGCTTAGGGGCACAGTTCGCTGCGACCCTGGGCCGTACTGATATTACCCCGCAAACCACCTACGATCAGGGTGCCTTGCGCCAGGCATTGCAAACCATCGCCGCCCAAGTGCAGCACCCAGGCGAAGCCGCGCGCCAGTTGGGTGATCTTACCCTACCGGCCAAGCCCGGGGTTGCGGTGGATGTCGAGACGACCTTTCAGACCTTGCTGCAGCAACTGGCGGCGAGCAGACCAGGGACCGCCCTGCGTGCATCGCTAGCCGTTATGGAAATTGCACCACCAACCGCAGCGACAACTAGCAGTGATGCAACCACACCGACCGCACTGGCCAATTTGCCCGCCCCTTTGCGCCTTGTTGACAGTCGCTATGGGCTGGCCTTGGCGTTTGATCCGATTGCCAGCCAGGAACTATATCAGCCGGCCAGCGGTCAACTCAATGAGGCCGCGTTGCGCGGCTATCTGGAAGAGTGGGCGACCCAATTTAACATTCCCCCCCGCGATGCCCGCTTACGCTTTAACGCAGCCACCGGCGGCGTCACGATTTTGCAGGAGAGCCAGGTCGGGCGGCAGCTTGACATTGAGGCGACCGTAACATCGGTGCGCAGTGCGCTGCGCACCGACAGCAGTCGCGCCGAGTTGGTCATGGTCGAAGCGCCCCCGGCGGTTGACATGAATCGCGTGGCCGAAATGGGGATTCGCGAACTGGTCTCCAGCGGGGTCAGCTACTTTGCCGGCAGCAGCGCAGCTCGTATTCGTAACATTGAAGTCGCCGCCGAAAAATTTGATGGGTTAGTCATCCCTCCCGGTGAGATCTTTAGCTTTAACGCCGGCGTCGAAGATGTCTCCTCGGCCAATGGCTTTGAGGATTCGCTGATCATCTGGGGCGATCAGACCGCGGTGGGGGTTGGTGGTGGGGTCTGCCAGGTGAGTACGACCGTTTTTCGGGCGGCCTACGAAGGTGGCTTTCCGATTATCGAGCGCTACAACCACGGGTATGTGGTGAGCTGGTATGGCGAGCCAGGGCTGGATGCGACTATTTACACGCCGACTGTTGACTTTCGTTTCCGCAATGACACCTCGGCCTACCTGCTCATTGAGCCAGTCGTGGATAGCGCCCGCGGCGTGATCGTCTTTAACTTTTATGGCACCAAGCCGGATCGAGTGGTGACCGTTGGCCTGCCTCAGCGCACCAATGTGATTGAGCCGGAACCGCCCACCTACGTGCTCAACGAGGCATTGGCCCCTGGCGAACGCAAGCAGGTCGAATGGGAACAGAAGGGCATGACCGTCAGTGTCGAGCGCACGATTGTCGAAAATGGCACCACGCGCACCGATACCCTCACCAGTGTCTACGAACCGTGGCAGGCGATCTATGAAGTAGCCAGCCTCACCGAGATTCCAGCGACGGCTACACCGGTGCCGGCCGCCGGGCTCCTAGATCCCAACCTCGCGGTCACACCGACGCCAAGTTCGCCGGAAACCGGTCCGTAACGAGCATGACGTCAGCATTACTACCAGCATTAACGCCGCGTGGGCCGGGCCATCAATTCGTCTGTTATGCCGATGCTTGTTCCGGCGTGGCGGGTGCTCTGCATGCCCAAACTTTTGCCGCGGTTAACCAGGTGGTAGCGCGCCTCGATCCGCCACCCGCATTCATCTGCTTCCCCGGCGATGAGATTATCGGCCTCAACGCCGGCGACAATGAATTACGCCGCCAGTGGCGCTACTGGCTCGATGTGGAGATGGCCTGGCTGGATCGGGCCAACATCGCGATCTACCACACGACCGGCAACCATACCACCTATGATGAAGCCAGCACCGCGATCTTTCGCGAAATGCTGCCGCACTTACCGCGCAACGGTGCGCCCGGCCAGGAGGGGCTGAGTTACTGGGTGCGCTGCGGTGACTTGCTGCTGATCTTTGTCCATACCCTACCACTTGAACTGGGCGGCGAAGGCTATGTCGAGACCGAGTGGCTGGCCGCAATCCTCGCGCAACATGCCGACGCCCGTTACAAGCTGGTCTTTGGTCATCACCCCGTCTTCCCCGTCAACGGCTTTGCCGCCGCCTATCAACGCGAAATCGAAGCTGTTTCGGGCCAGGCTTTCTGGCAATTACTGGTCGAACATGGCGTGCTTGCTTATTGGTGTAGCCACATTTTGGCATTTGATGTGCAGGTGCATGCGGGTGTCTTACAAATTTTAACCGCGGGGGCCGGCACGGCGCACCGTATGCCCGAAGGGATTGAGTATTTGCACGCAGTCCAAGCTGCATTGGATGAGGATGGGCTACGGTATCAAGTGTTGGATGTAGAAGGCCAGGTACGCGAGTGGTTGCAGTGGCCGCTCCCATTGCCAACCGTGGAACAGTGGCAACCGCTTACGGCAGACCAAGCGCCGCTGAAGTTGCTGCTCAGCAGTCCAGTGCAGACTTTATCAACACCGCTCATTGTCTGGCAATTTGCTGGACACATCGCCGCGGCCAGCAACGGCAGCCCACAAACCCTCCTAAGTGGTTGGAACACCGACGACGCACTGGCGCCCATCTGGGTCGGCTTACAGGGGGTTGATCAACATTTGGCCGTGCTGCTTGCTCCGCAGCCAGGGCGTAGCCCTCACCTCTGGACTGGCCCTGCCTTGCCATCCAACTGCCCCTTTGCGATCCAGCTCGCCTTTCACTTTGGCATGGGACCGGGTGGTTTGCTCTGGCGCTGGGATGAAGGGCAACCGTGGACTTCACTCACCGGGGCATCGGCTTGGGGCTTGGAACGGCTAGTGTGGCCGACGCAGTGGGCCATTCGCCACGGTCAACGCGGCGCGGCGGATCGGCCCTTTCGCGGGGATGCGTTGCAGATCTGGCAGCATCAAGCGCAATTGACGCTGCGCTAGGAAAGAGCTTCCAAAAGTCGACCAACTTGTTGCGTCGGGACGCTTGACGATGGGGTTTATAGGCTTTTTCTATAAAACAGATAATTATGCTGATCAAGCGTAAACACATTAAACCCTTTGCGGCGCATCTGTTGGACCATCATTTTTGTTTCTTGCATTGAATGGTTCGTGCAATGATGGTGAAATTCGATGAATATTTGTTTAAATGGCAGCATGTCTTCGTCCGTAATTTTCGCTAACAAATCATATTCAGCGCCTTCGAGATCTAATTTCAGAAAATCAACCGCTGTTGTTCCCGTTCTGTGGACTAATCCACGCAAACTAACCGTTTCGACCTCATAGGTCGTGATTTCATCATTACGCACGTTGGTATGATCTAAAAGAATTGAGCCACTTTCATTTTTGTTACTCTCGTTAAAGGTGATCAAGCCATCTTTGTCGGCCACGGCGACCGCCAAATGGTGAAACTTACCAGCGCTGCTGGCGGCAAACAACTGCAAAAATGGCTGATGTTTCCTGGTCGGATCAACCCCAAACGCGGTCAGCTGGTACTTTTTAACCATAAATTTGGAAAACTCAGCCTCGTGGCCGCACCCAACGTCAATAATAACACTCGACTCATTGAAATTACCGAAGTATATATAATTCGGTGGCAGGAACTGGATACCCAGTTGCTGCATCTGGCGCAGTTTTAGCCGCTGATTGATGATGCGATAAGGCTTTAAGAGGAGCCGTTTTACGTTATACATGCTGCTTTCCCCCTGTATAAAGCTCCTCACGTGTTACTACCAGCCCATCCTGTTGCGCCGAGCGGTAGGCGGCGTCGAGCAATTCAACGGCTAACAGCCCCAGGCTGGCCGGCACCTCATTCTTGCCCCGTCCCAAGCTAATCTCGACCAGGTTATCGGCAGGGGCTGAACGCAGGTACCCATTTTCACCGACAACCGGCTCAACCACTTCCGGGGCTTGATCGCGGCGGTAGATCGTGCAGGCGCCGGTGGTCACATCAATGTCGATTGAGCCATTTTCACAGTAGATCTGGAGATCCTGTTTGCGCCCATTGCCACCACCCAGGTTGCCCACGCCACCGATCGAACCGAGGGCGCCATTGGCAAATTCCACGGCAAAGGCATTGACCAGATCGACCGCCAGGCCGTGGCTGGCCATCAACCCATGCACACGGCGGATCGGCAGCCCGGTAATAAAAAAGAGTAAACCCAGCGGGTGAGTCATCTGCAGGTGGCCCATGCCGCCGCCGGAAAGGGCCGGATCGCTGTAGACCTTGCCGGGGCCATGTACCGCGCCGGTGACATTATGCTCCCCACGCAGCAGATCAAAGATATGGCTGCTAAAGACCGCACTCACATATTGCACCTGCCCCAACTCACCACTTTGCAATACTGCCCGGCTGCGCCGCGCATACGGGGTATAATTGTAGGGATAACCAACCAGCAGTTCGCGGCCTTTTTGCGCGGCTAATTCAACCAAGGCACGGGCATCGGCGGCATAGAGGGTGAAGGGTTTTTCCACCAGCACATGCAACCCTTGTTCGAGACAACGGCGCGCGACCGCATAATGGCTGGCATGGTTGGTGACAACAATCGCGCCGTCCAGGGTTTCAGTAGAGAGCATGGTATCCAGATCGGTGTACGTTTTTGCCACCTCATAGGCGGTCGCGGCGGCGGCCAGCTTTTCCTCATCGCGATCACAGATGGCAACCAGGGTGGCGTCAGGGTTTTCTTGGATGGCAGGCATGTGGGCTGTCGTCGCCCACCAACCAGCCCCAATGATGGCAATACGCGCGGTAGTCATAACATTTCTCAGTTTCTAGTTGAAGGTTAGTTGCTGCGTAGAATGCGTTCCGGGGACGGTCCACAACAAGTAGGTTAAACCAAAATCTCTCTGGACCGTCCCCGGAACGCATTCTACGCAGGGGCAGCTTGATCAGCCAGGCGGGCACGGGTGTGGCGCTGGCGTTGAACGCCTAGTTTTGAATAGCGGACTTGATCGGCGGCCGCTTTGGTTAACAGGGCGAGCAGGGAGCTGTTGCCAAAAAAATGTTCACGGTAAGCGCCGTTGCCCATAAAACCGCGGTTGCGGTTGAGCAGGTTCAGGCGCAGCTTGTTGTTGGGCAGATGAGTTTTGCCATTGAGCAGATCCTGAAAGGCGGTCGATAACCAGGGGAAAGAGCGCAACAGCGCTTTGATCTGGGCGGCGGTGCGCGCCACATCGGCCTCATCATCTGGGTTGACTGCGTCGATCAGCACGTCGATCTGCTCCTGGATCGCAAAAAATTGATCGAAGCCGCCACCGGCCAGGCGATGAGGGCGCATCAATGCGAGATATTGGGCGCGATCCTTGGCGCGCAGCCGGTTGATCACCAGCCGCACATATTCTAGATAGGCACCCAGCAGCCAGACCACTGCATAAACCTGCCACAGCTTGTGATGACTCCAAGCTTTGTAAGAGCTGGCGACCAAGCGGTCATGCATGCCGATGTAACCAAGGGTCATCGTCTCCAGGGGTGCAAAGGCCGCCGCGGAGTAATCACCGCTCTGTTTGGCCTTCAAGAGCAGATCGGCCAACCAAAAGATGCTCATGTGGGTGAGATAAAGCCCTTTGGAGTAAAGCGGGTCGATAAAGCCGGCGGCGTGGGCGAGCAGGGCACAGCGGTCACCGACCATGTGGTTGGCGCTATATTGCAGGCGATCCACTCGCTGCCAATCGCGCACCGGGTGGGCATGTTTTAATTGGGCAGCCAACGCTGGGAACTGGGCGATAAATTCGTAAAATTCAGCCTCCGGGGTCAGCTCATTGCGCTGCGGATAGAGGCGCGGGTCAAGTTGTAGGCCGACGCTGCACAAGGGGTTGGTTGCATCGGGATGGTTGTTAAAAGGGATCACCCAGAGCCAGCCACCCTTAAAGATATGGTGCAACGTCCCCTGTGAGAAGGGATAGGGAAAGCCGAGGTCCGCTTGGGTCGGCCCCACCTGATTAAAGCAGGGAACATCGATCATGTGGGTGTAAATGGTGCGCGAGTGGGCCAACAGATCGCGGTGGCGCCACGCAAACTTGTTGGCCAGCAGCGAACGCATTCCCCCAGCATCGACCACATAATCAGCATGGTGGCGCGCCCCCTTGTTGGTGACGATCACGACGCCGTCCGCGTTTAACTCGATATCCTGAATGAGGGTACCCTGCAAAACCGTCGCCCCATAGGAGATGGCGACCGAAGTGAGCAGATAGTCCGAATCCTGGCGATGGATGTGAATCTCGTGGCCATAGGGCAATTTGGGAATCACCGCTTGCAGGCACTTGTTGGTATCGACCGCTTGCCCGGCGGTGTGGTGGACAAAACTAAAGTGGCGTTTGACGCCGTGGCCGGTGCCGATGTAGCTGTAAAAGTTCTCTGAGCTGAAGTAGGCCAACTCTGGCACATCATAAAATTCGGCCAGGGCGCGCATTGCTTCCGACGTTTCCAGAATCATCGACTCACCAATCGTAAAGCGTGGATGGGTGCCGCCCTCAAAGACAATCACCGAGAGCCCCTGCCGCGCCAGCACGGCGGCCAGGGTGGAGCCACCAATCCCCGACCCGATAATCGCGACATCATACTTTTTGGCTGAATCGCTGGGGTGTAACGCTTGGGAAGTAATGGTCATAGAGCTCTCCTACGGACGTGGCGACTGCATAGCTATGTCACAATGGCTGTTTCAGTATACCACATGGGGACAAGCAAGCTGTATCAACGCTTACCCGGGGGAGATTGTCTAACCATCCAACCAAGCCTTCCTTTCAGGTTGTCTACGCAGGCTGAATAACCAGCACGCCAGACCCGCACCACCGAACCGCACGCTGTTGCCAAGATGCCAGTGTGCTGGCTTCGGTGCACGCGTTAGTTCGGTCGTCTCTCGGTGCCAGCGTCGCCTGCACCAAACGGCAGGTCTGCGAAGAAGGCGCCATGCTCGATGAGGAGGTCGCGCAAGAGCGCACGGTGACAGCGCGCCGCATCCTGACAGTAGCACCCCACCGAGAAATCTGTGGTTGCCGACAACGCAGCCAGCAAGCCCATCAGTCGCTGTGCGGCAGGCGACCGCATCTCGCGGCGATATTTTCGTGCATACGCGGCCCACCGTTTGGGCGTGAATGGCTCTGCCAAGGCCCATGACACAAGTGGTCCGCTCGGTGCCAGCTCCGGGAGCCATACATCGAAAAAGTTGCGCTGGGCGTATTGGGCTTTCGGCACCCCGCGCGGCACCCGCCGGACGATACCAATGCGGAGCCCTTCCGACGGGAGCCGGGCGGTGCCGAGCCGAACGATTCGGATCGCCACAACTACTTAGCGCCGAATGAATAGAGACCGATATGGTTGCTTTCGGTGTCGCTAAAGACAGCCCAAACAAGACCGAACTCGGTTTCCGTTTGCGGGGGGTGTATCACTTTGCCACCAGCGTCTTTTACGGCCTGTAATTGCGCGTCTACGCTGTCAACCAAAATCATGATCAGCGGACGGTCAAGCCCTTTGCTGCGTGGTGAAATGTCGCCATTGATCCCACCGGCCTCGGTGGGGTTTCCGCGCGCATTGGCTGCGGTTGTGAGCGCAAATACGCCACCGTTACCCATCGGTGGCGTATGCCAGCCAAAGACTGTGTTATAAAACGCGCTTGCGCGTGCAACGTCATCGGCTGGCAGTTCAAAATAGGCGACCTTGTTTGCTGGCTTTGACATGTGAATGCTCCCTTTTTATATAAATTCTCACTTACTAACGGGTCTCTTCACCAGTATAGCCGGCAATAGGCACGATGTATTGTATAAATCAGACATCAAATTTTTCCGCATAGCGTGCCGGCGTGTACCCGGTGATTTTGCGGAACGAGTGGATATAGTGGGACTGGTCGGTGTAGGATACCAGATAATCCTGCTTAAATGAATGTTGCAGGCGCAGCACTTTGAGCAAGTCGTGGGGAGAGAAGCCGGTTGTGCGTTTGAGCGTTCGCTGTAGTTGGCGCGGCGACATATCAGTCATGGTTGCCATATCCGTTACGGTATGGATCTCATCGATATGCAATAATATTTTTGCTGTTACTTCGTTCGCCACCACGACCTTCTCGCCCATCAACCGCCGTACCAGCTCCGCCATAACGGCCTGTTTGGCGTCGAAGTCGAGGTGGGTAAGTTGGTGGTTTGTTTGAAGCAGCGGCAAATCACCGCGGTATGGTGTACCGACAAACCGATCAGCGATCTCGTCCCGATTGCCTTGCCACACGCCGGGCAAGAGCTGAATCCCCGCGTAGTGAAACGTCTTGCCCAGATTCAACACCTCGTACGTGGTGCGCAGTGCTGTAATCCCCGCGATTTGCGTGTCGGCCTGGTTGAATAAAATATTGACGCAAGCATCGGGCAACGCATGCAGATGAAAATCCGCTGGCAGTACAGTATCTGTTTTGAGTTCCCAAAAACAGTGTACCAATCCAAACAAATCACTCGGCGGCTTTGCCTCTACATATTGGACTGATTGTACTGTTTTTTCTATGCCATCGCGGATTGGACTATACATATTTTCCCTCAGCACCATCTCGCCATTTCCTCCCTGCACCGCCTCGTACCATACTGGTAAACATCGACTGCTCTCGATACCCTAAATAAGTACGATCAATTATTACATGTCGTCATCGATTTATCAAGACCTTTTCGATTCACACCGATAGCATGCTCAACCTTAGCGTGGTGGGGGGCGCTAATGCAAAGACGGTAAAAAACACAGTTGACAGCATTGCCACTCCCGCTTATCATCAGTGCCAAGTTGTACCATCCCAACCACCCACAACCGAGGAGCGCGCAATGACCGAACGATCCTATGCCCCTGTCCATGTCTCCCAAGCGATCTTGGACCGCTTTAAAAAATTGCCGGTGGCCACCATCTGGCACCATGTGGTAAAGGATGCGGGCGTACCACTGCCCTTTATGGAAGGGGTACGCACCTTTACCCCCGGCCAACGCTTGGCGGCGCGGGCACGCACCCTGCGCTTTTTACCCTTGCGGCCGGACCTAATCGCCGAAACCCGCCAAGGCGAAAATTCGCCCGAATATCGCGCCATGGCCCGCTGCGGTCCCGGTGATGTGCTGGTCGCCGATATCATGGGCAACCCCCGCTCTTGCATCTTTGGTGATGTCAAGGCGCTCCATCTGGTGATCCAAAAAGCCGATGGGTTGGTCACCGATGGCGCGATTCGCGACTTGGGTGTGTTGGAAGCTGAAAAGTATGGGCTGATTGTCTATGCCAAGGACCGTACCCCTTATGCCTCCGGGCCGTGGGCCGATCCCAGCGAAGAGAATGTCGATATCCAGTGTGGCGGCGCATTGGTCCGCCCCGGCGATGTGCTCGTCGGTGATGATGATGGCGTAGTCGTCGTGCCCTCGTGGTTTGCCGAGGAGTGTGTGCAAATGGTCGAGGATCACGAAGCAGTCGAGGCGTATGTCAAACAAAAGATCCTGGCCGAAGGGGTCGCCCCCGGCAAGTACTATCCGCCGTCACCGGCGATGTATGAGGAATGGCGGGCACAGCGGGGAAGATGATCGATATGAGAATTGAAGTTTATGCCGATTTATTTTTTGCCTGTATGACCGGATGACAAGATGACAGGATGAAATTGGCGAGGTCACCTTGTCACCTTGTCATCTTGTCATCTTGTCCCGGCGCAATATTAAATTGTAGGGAGCTTTCTTCATGGATTTTCAAACAATGCAAGCGGCGTTGAGCACCGTTGTCGCCATCCCCGTCACTCCGTTTGTGGGGCGCGGCAACAATCTCTACGCCGATTTTCAAGCCTATGCCTATCTGGTTGACCGGATGGTGAGCGGTGGCATTACGGTGGTAACGCCCAATGGTAATACCGGCGAGTTCTACTCGTTGACCGCGCTGGAGATGCGCCAAGCGCTGGAGGCGACGGTGGCGGGGGCAGCAGGACGCGCCCTGATCCTGGCCGGCGTGGGCTTTGACGCGGTCACGGCGGCGGAAATGGCGCAATTTGCCCGTGCGCAAGGGGCACAGGCCGTCATGGTCCACCAGCCCGTCCACCCCTACCGCTCGGATGAAGGCTGGGTGGCCTATCATCAAACCATCGCCGAGGCAGTGCCCGAACTTGGCATCGTCCCCTATGTGCGCGATGCGACGATTGGGGCAAGTGCGATCAATCTGTTGGCCGCCCGCTGTCCGAACTTTGTCGGGATTAAATATGCAGTCGGCAACCCGCCGCTCTTTGCCCATATTGTCCAGAGCGTGGGCAAGGACAGGCTGGCCTGGATCTGTGGGATTGCCGAATCGTGGGCACCCTTCTTCTTTGTGGCCGGTGCGGTCGGTTTTACATCCGGCCTGGTCAATGTGACGACCGACCTGTCGTTGGAGATGCAGAGTTCACTGACCAGGGGCGACTACAACAACGCCATGCGCATCTGGCAACAGATTAAGCCCTTTGAAGATCTGCGCGCCCGCCGCAACAATGCCAACAATGTCTCTGCCGTCAAAGAAGCAATGGCCCAACTCGGTCTCTGCGAACGCACTGTGCGCCCGCCCATCTCCGAGCTACCCGAAAGTGAACAAGGTGAAGTTACGCAAATTCTCGCCCAACTGGGGTTGATGCCAAGTATTGCGCGGTGAGGGTAACGACCAGTATACAGCGGCAAACGTAAGACAGTAACTGACCCACTGACATACTGTCTTACTGTCCACTGTTGGTTTATTCAGACGGAATTGACCAGTCGGCAAGCCGAAGAGCGGGAATTTGTCGGAAATCACGCAAATTGCGAGTGACAACCGTAGCGTTTTTGCCTAGCGCAATGGCTGCAATCCGTAGATCTTGTGAACCGATGCGAATTTTGGCTTGCCGGAGTTGCTCAAACCTGAGGATGGCATCAGGTTCGTAGCGTAAAACCTGGAGAGATTGGTAAAAGGTAAAGTGTTGAGGATGTATAACATTGCCGTTACGCATCGGGTAGAGTTGAGTCTTGCGTTTGTTGATCCATGACGGCCCGAAAATCATTGATTGCCGTCAGATATTCGTTCCACTCATCTTCAGGCAGATCTTGCCAAATGCCGGCATACTGCAACCAGGGATCGCTTTGGTTGTCCGTCGGCTCAACTTCAACGCTTACAATATAGCTATGCGCAAGAAAGTCTGCCAACGCAGCACGCGTACGCGCGACAACCTCAGCTTCATTCGTACCAGATAAGACGAGTTCGGGCCATAACAATGGTCGTGCGGAATAACCATTGCCGAGATGTTTTGTAACGAGAATATCGTAAGTCATTCTGTAGACTACGCCTTTCGAGTAAGTGCTTACCTTTTGCAAACTCGTCGCAACACTATACCATAATTGAGCGGTCACAGCAATGGGCAAAGGCCACAACTGAAGTGGTTAGCGAACGAACTTATGGTAAAATGGACGGATTGAAACCCAAGATTGGAATGACCAAAGCAACCAAAGCATAAGGAACTACCATGCAAATCAAACGTGTGCAACTCTTTCCAATTGCGACACCCCGCCAGACCGGCATCGCCAATCAACATGTCATCGTCAAGCTAGAGGCAGACGAGAGCCATGTCGGTTGGGGCGAGATGAGCGATCTCTCCCATGTGCCCATGTACCAATTCGATCTGGGCGAATTGGAACGGATGCTCAACGAACTGCTGCGCGGCAAGGACGCGCGCAACATTGCCAAAATTGAAGATGACCTGATCCGCTTCTTCCCCGATGAGGGCCATATGTATAGTCGTTCCGGGTTGGTGCGCCAAGGCATTGATCTGGCCTTGCACGACCTGGTGGCGCGCGCCGAAGGGGTGCCGGTTTATGACCTGTTGGGCGGCAAATTGCGCGACCGCATGCGCGTCTGTTACCCGATCTTTCGTATGCGCTCGGTTGAGGAAGTCGAGCCTAATTTACAGCGGGTGGCCGAGAAGCTTGAAGATGGCTTTGACCTGATTCGCGTCTATGTGGGGACCAATCTGGACGCGGACACCCAATTTTTGGGCAAGTTTGCTGACCGCTTTGGTGGCAAAGTTGAGATCAAATCACTCGACTTCTCCAACCTGCTCGACTGGCGGCGCGCGATCATGGCGATTGAGCGCTACAAGGAGTTAGTCGACTTTATGCTGGTCGAAAGCCCGGCCCCGCGCAATGACATTGATGGGCTGGCCGAATTCCGTCGCCGCTCTCATCGCCCGGTTTCTGAGCATGTGTTGCACATCCACCACGGCTGGCAACTGCTTTCCAATGGCTGTGTCGATATTCTCAATGTCTCGCCCTATCTGCTCGGTGGTTTACGTGCCAGTTTGCGGTTGATTGCGTTAGCCGAAGCGGCGCGGGCAAGCGTGCTGATCGGCACCACCCAGGAGCTGAATCTCGGCACTGCGGCGGTGGCCCATCTGGCCGCGGCGGCGCGCATTCTCGATTACCCCGGCGATAATACGGGACCGCACCTGTATACCAACGATGTGGTAAAAGCCCCCTTAGTCTACGAACGCAGTCACTTGTTAGTGCCCGAAGGGCCGGGCATGGGCGTCACGATTGATGAACCAAAACTAGCGGAAATGACCGCCAGCGCCGAGTGGACCTTTGGGGTTGATCTGGCGGGGGTGCTGGATCGCACGCCGTCGAATCGGCCATCGGCCAAGCAGTAGAGGGGTAACGCCCGTTAACAATTGTCAATTAATAATTATCAATTGACAATTGTTAATGAATTCCTCGAACCCACATTGTTGTGCGCCCAACATTACGGACGCAAGAGGGCTGTTATAGTAAGCGTTGATAATGCACTATATATTATAGTGATCAATAAGCCACGGTGCCTCGTTACCAACCAGCTATGTTCAAAGCAGCGAAGCAATCATGAACCAGACCATTGAACACCGAGCTTTTGCCCCCGTCGCTTTCATCGATCCCGGCCCCCTGCGCGATGGCGACCTTGTGTTGACGCTGGAAGAAGCCTATGCGGGCAACGCCAAGCTGAATTGGGCCCCTTCCTATCGTTTTCAGATGACCCACCCTGGTGATAAACAAGAACTGGGGCGTATTGAATTGCGCATTGGCAATACGGATCATCTGCGCCTCTATGCTGGTCATATTGGGTATCGCGTGCATAGCGCCTATCGCGGCCACCACTATGCCGCGCGTGGGGTTCGCCTGCTCTTTGATCTAGCGCGCCATCACGGATTGGGGACACTCTGGATCACCTGCAACCCCGACAACTATGCCTCACGCCGTAGCTGTGAACTGGCCGGGCTAGAATTTGTCGAGATTGTCGATGTGCCGTCCGACAGTGAGATGTACAAACAAGGCGATCGGCAGAAGTGCCGCTACCGGCTATTTCTTTAAAAATTAGTTTATATTTTTGTGCGGCGCGTTCGCCAATGATCTCTGCCTGTGTTATACTATCGGGATAGCGTTTAACCATCATAGGATGGAGCTGAAAGGTGTATTGGCGAAAAAGCTGTAGACCGAAATGGCCCAGGTGGGGCCTAAACCAAAGCCTGATTGGTAAGGGGGCGGACATGCCTGCGCATGTCCGCCCCCTTTTTTATGGGGCTAGGTGATCAAAGGTGACAGCGTACAAGTTGAAGTTTATTCCGATTTAGTTCCATTGGTATAGCCGGATGACAAGAAGACAAGATGACAAGATGCACTCACCCTGTCATCCGGTCATTGCACAATTCAAATCGAGATGAACTCTATTCTCACGGAGGCGAGCATGAGCAAATATATTTTTGTCACGGGGGGCGTCCTTTCCGGACTGGGTAAAGGGGTCACCACGGCGTCGATTGGGCGGATTTTGAAGGCGCGCGGCTTACGGGTTGCCACCATGAAGCTTGATCCTTATTTGAATGTCGATCCGGGCACCATGTCCCCCTACCAACATGGCGAAGTCTTTGTCACCGAGGATGGGGCGGAGACCGATCTTGATCTGGGACACTACGAGCGTTTTGTCGATGAAAATCTCAACAAACTCTGTAACATTACCAGCGGCCAGATCTATAACTATGTGATCAGCCAGGAACGGCGCGGCGACTATCTGGGCGGCACGATCCAGGTGATCCCTCATGTGACGAATGAGATCAAGCGGCGGATTGGGCTGGCCGCACGCGATACCCAGGCCGACGTGATGATCGTCGAAGTGGGCGGCACGGTCGGTGACATTGAGGGTTTACCCTTTCTAGAGGCCATCCGCCAGATGCGCAAAGATGTGGGGCGGCGCAACACCATTTATGTGCATGTCACCTGGTTGCCTTATCTCAATGCCAGTAAGGAACTGAAAACCAAACCAACCCAGCACAGTGTACGCGAGTTGCGCGGTATTGGCCTGCACCCCGATGTGATTGTCTTGCGCAGTGATCACCCGGTAGAGGAAGATGTGTTGGCCAAAACGGCCCTCTTCTGTGATGTTGAACAGGAAGCTGTCATGTCAATTGTCACGGCGGACACCATCTACGCGGTGCCGATTGAATTGGAGGAGGCCGGGCTGGGTGATTGGTTGGTCGGCCAGCTCAATCTGACGGCAACCTGCGATGCCCAGGAGGGCTTGGCCGAGTGGACAGAACTTGTGCGCAAGGCGCGGCAGGAGAAAGCATCGATTCGGATTGGGATTGTGGGCAAATATGTCGAGCTGGAAGATGCCTATCTAAGTGTCAAAGAATCGCTGATTCACGCCGGGTTGGCCCTCAGTCGCGGCATCGAGATCCACTGGATCAGTTCGGAAGAGTTGGAACGCGGCCGTGATCTGGAGAAACTGGCTGCGGTTGATGGGATTGTCGTACCAGGGGGCTTTGGCTACCGCGGGATCGAGGGCAAGATCGTCGCGGCCCGTTTTGCCCGTGAACATAACGTGCCCTATCTGGGCCTCTGCCTGGGCATGCAGGTCATGTGCATTGAAAAGGCACGCCAGATCTTTGGCTCTGACGAACCAAACAGCACCGAGTTTGATATCAGCACCGAGTATCCGATAATCGATCTGATGTCCGAACAGCGTGACATTGCAGATATGGGTGGCACCATGCGCCTGGGCATCTATCCCTGTCAACTGCAGGCCGGCACCAAAGCCGAACAGGCCTATCGGAGCCAGGGACACGACAGCGTGGTGCAAGAGCGCCATCGCCATCGTTTTGAATTTAACAACGCCTATCGCACGCTGTTAGAAGAGCATGGCGTCATCTTTAGTGGCCTCTCGCCCGACGAACGGCTGGTCGAAATTTCCGAACTGCGCGATCATCCCTTCATGTTGGGCAGCCAGTTTCATCCCGAATTCAAGAGCCGCCCGAATCGCCCCCATCCGCTCTTTCTGGCCTTTATGCAAGCAGCCGAGGCCAAACGGCTGGGCAATAGTACCGCGGCCGTCACCAATTATCCCGCCGCGCCCGCGCCAAAGCCCAACCAAACCGTGGTGCGCGAGACAGCCGTCACCTTGCTTGAAGAATTGGCGACACACGCCGGGTGAAATATAATAGAACAAGCATGATATTTAGGATCAGAGGCATTGGGCAACAGCTGCCGGTAGGGCAGGTGGCTGCGTTGTTGTCGTTAGGTAGAAATCGCTACGCAGAAATCGCCATGCAGCCGAGGCCCAATGTTTGTAGCAAGTGGAGCAATCAAGTATGTCCGGACATTCTAAGTGGTCAACCATCAAACGCAAAAAGGGCGCGATTGACGCCGCGCGTGGCAAGGTCTTTACCAAATTAGCGCGCGAAATTCAAATCGCCGCGCGGGGCGGGGCCGATCAGGCCACCAACTTCTCCTTGCGGCTGGCCGTAGATAAAGCTCGCGCCGAAAACATGCCCAAGGATAACATCGATCGCGCGATCCGGCGTGGCGCCGGCTTGGAAAAAGATGCCGCCGAAATTGAACAGATTGTCTATGAAGGGTATGGCCCACATGGCATTGCCGTCCTGGTTGACTGCCTGACCGACAATCGCAATCGGACGATTTCGGAATTGCGTCGCGTCTTTACCCGTGCCAATGGCAGCTTAGGCGAGCCTGGTTCGGTTGCCTGGCAATTTACCGAGCAAGGCTATATCTACTTTGCGCGCAATGATGAAGATGGCGACAGCAAGGAACTCGATCCTGAAACCCTCTTTATGATCGCGCTCGAAGGTGGGGCGCAGGATGTAGAAGTCAGCGACGATGCGGTCGAAGTCTACACCGATCGCACCGATCTGGCGCAGGTGACGCAGGTATTGCAGGACAACGGCTATAAGCCCGATGAATCCGAGTTGATGATGAAGCCGAATACGCCAATGGCACTCGGTGCCGAAGAGGCCGGGGCGGTCATGAGCATGATCGACGCGCTGGAAGAGTTGGATGACGTTAATAAGGTCTATCACAACCTGGAGCTAACCGACGATCTCGTTGCCCAATTTGCCTAGATCCCACCCTAACCCTCACTGCCATTAAAAGGGGCGGAAAGTGTACTCAGCGTCCCCAGACGCTGAGTACATCTTGACGGGCTGCGCATCTGGGGATGCGCACTACTCGCTGAACTTAAATGGCAGTGAGGGTGAGGGTGGGGTTAGTCGTTTCTCCTGTTTACCGTCGATAAGGTACGCAACGCCGGGTTTGTGACCCGGCGTTGTTGTCACTACCAGCGCGAGCAAACTGTGTCTTCCCCACTTCTACCACTAGAACGCATTATCCTTGGCGTTGATCCAGGCACTGCGATCACCGGCTATGGGGTTGTTGGGCAGAATACCACCGGCAGCTTTGAGTTGTTGGCTTGTGGTGTGATCCGCACCAGTGCTGAGCGCGAGATGCACCTGCGGTTGCACGAAATTTTCCACGATATATTGGCCCTCATCACCGAATTCCGCCCCGATGAGATGGCGATTGAGAAACTCTTCTTTGGACGCAATGTGACCACGGCGATCACCGTTGGGCAAGCGCGCGGCGCGATTCTGCTGGCTGCCGCCGAACGGGGGCTGGGGGTGGCTGAATACACGCCCGCCGAAGTCAAGCAGGCCATCACCGGCTATGGCAACGCGGAAAAACGGCAGATCCAAGAGATGGTCCAACGTGTGCTTGATTTGCCGCACCCGCCGCAGCCTGATGATGCCGCCGACGGGGTGGCGATTGCCATCTGTCATCTACAACGCACTCGCTATCAATTTCTAAGTTAACCCAACAGAGTACGCGTTTTCCTGCTACAACATTCCGCCGATACCCTGCGTCCAAAGCGCTACTTTTGACGTAGTCATCCTCTAGCCGACGACGTAAAGCGCAATTTCCACTTTTGTCTACATAAATCACCACAAAGATCAGCATAATTCAGCACTTTTTTCAACGAAATTCAAAAATTCGTTGATTTTCCTCAAATTGGCGCGAAGGATCTGCCGAGAAATTTCGATTAATATAGTAGAAATCACCAAGAGAGAGTTAGTCAATCATCCTGACGTTTCTACCAGCTTTCGTAACTACAGTTTACATTGCTTGTTATTTAAACTGACTATCTAACGTTTGTACCTAACGTTCTACCTAGCGGGGAATTGAGACCAATGCGCGAATACACACACCTCAACCAGTACAGCTACCAGACCCGTATGGGTATGATACCGCCGATCTTCCCAACCAATCGGACGAAGACGGCGAATCAACGTGAGATTCGAATTATGGTAGTCGAAGATGAAGCACCCTTACGCGATCTATTACAGGCGTCGCTACAACGCAGCGGTTACAAAGTGATTACCGCGAGCAATGGGCGGGAAGCGCTCCAGATCTTTGATCCGAGCACGATTGACCTTGTCCTCGTCGACGTGATGATTCCAGAAATTGACGGCTTTACCCTGTGCGCCGAACTGCGCCAGCAAAGCAGTGTGCCGGTGGTAATGCTTTCGGCGCTCAACCGGCCCGATGACATTGTCTATGGCTTTAGTGTCGGGGCCGATGATTACATTTGCAAACCATTTACCTTCCGCGAAATTGAAGTGCGCTTACAGGCAATTCTGCGCCGCGTGAACTGGGCCAGCGAACGCACCGAATCACGCGTGATGTCCTATAACGAAATTATGTTGAACGACGAATTGCACCAGGTAAAGGTGCGCGACAAAGTCGTTCACCTGACCCCCACCGAATATCAGTTGCTACGCCATCTGATGAGTATGCCGGATCGCCCGGTCAGCAAGAATGATCTTTTCCAGACCGTGTGGGGCTATGATCTGGCTGGCGGGACCAATCTCGTCGAGGTGGCCGTCCGGCGCTTGCGTGAGAAGATTGAGCACAATCCATCTGAGCCCGTCTATCTGGTCACAGTACGTGGTGCCGGCTACAAGTTCAGCACCCAACAGCCCGTGCGCGAAATGGTGATGTCCTAAGCTATCTAATGTACTTCTGCAATATTGTGTAGTTGCTTTACGGTGCAAGCTTTGCGCTTGTGCCGTAAGGATAGGCGCATTGTTCTAATCAACCGCCTGAAAAAAGAGCACATACCTGCATCACTGTCAACCTCTATGGCAGCACAGTGATGCAGGTATGTGCTCTTTTTTTACCGCGCCGGCGCGAGCTGATTTTGACCGGACTTGCGCAGTGCTCGGCGGCTGAGCTTTGTCCTGAGCGGGGCCTTCTGGGCGCGAAGGGCGTGTCGAAGCCAGAGAGCACTGCGCAAGTCCTATTTGATCTGGGTTTGGTTTGTCATTTCTGCCGCCAATAGTGTATGGTAACGACAGTCGTTTCATCCCATGCTGATGTACCCCAAGGCCCACTGGATTGATGCGGCTTGTGTCGGCGCAAGTGGCGCAGCGGTTAAGCTTGACGCGGCGACTCAGCCGCTACAGATTAAAGCGGTCGGGCGTCAGTCCCGCCAAATGTGCCACCTAGACAAGTACGGTTTCCCGCGCACCGGCGCTAAGAAAAGCCGCACGGTAAACGGTTTTCAAACCGGCGATATGGTCAAGGCGGTCGTGCCAAGTGGGGCCAAAGCAGGTACGCACATCGGACGCGTGGCGGTGCGTGCCAGCGGCAGTTTTAATGTCGACAAGGCGCAAGGCATCAACTATAAGCATTGCCGCACTTTGCACAAGTCGGACGGCTATTCGTGCGCGCTAGTTTTGGGCTAAAGCCATTAAAGCATTGGGTCTTCCTCCCACGGCTAAAGCCTGTGGGTATCCGACCCTAAAGGGGATTCCACTATGATTCGAGCAGTGCGCGGTATAATCCTGACCCAAGGCAAAGATTATCTCGTCGTCGAAGTTGGGGGGCTGGCCGGCGGGATTGGGCTGAAGATCTCTACACCAGAACCGACCGCTTATCAATTTCGCGCCGGGGAGCCGATTGCCCTCCACACTTATCTGCAGGTGCGCGAAGATGCCTTGTCGCTTTACGGCTTTACTAGCGAAGAAGAGCTGAGTATGTTTGAGATGCTCTTAACCGTTAACGGTGTGGGACCCCGGGTGGCTTTGGCCACCTTAAGCACCCTCACGCCCACGGCCCTACAAATGGCGATTGCCAATGATGAACCAGGGCTGATCGGGCGTGTGCCGGGCATCGGTAAACGCACTGCCCAAAAGATTGTCCTCGAGCTGAAGGACAAGTTGAAATTGCCCTCAACCAGCTTCGCCGGGATGGTGCAGATTAATGATGTCGACAGCGAAGTGATTGATGCGCTGACGAGTTTGGGCTATAGCGTTGTCGAGGCGCAACGGGCCGTGCAACAGATCCCCAAAGATGTGATAGGGATCGAAGAGCGCTTGCGGGTTGCGCTTAGCCAATTCGGCAATTAACTTCAGCCCTGTCTCATCTTTGACAGTAGCTGCACCCCTGCATATAATCCAAAGGTTTGTGTGCCAACGGTAAACATCACGCGCTTTGAAAACGATAAGTGCCTGGCGCGCGAAACACAGAGGGTGTCACTCTTATTCATTTAAAAGTATAGGAAGCAGAGCATGGCTGAAGTACAAACGTTACGCAAGGGCGCGATTTACGAAGAAGAGAAACAACTGTGGCGTGTCCTTGATTACCAACATATCAAAGTGGCGCGCGGTGGTGCCACGATCCGCTTGCGTGTGCGCAATGTGCGCACCGGCTCTACGGTGGAAAAGACCTATAGTAATGGGACACGCGTTGACGATGCCCGCTTGGACAAGGATCAGGTCCAATATCAATACACCGATGGCGAACTCTACTACTTTATGAATGTGGAAACCTTTGAGCAAGTGCCGCTAAGTGCCGAAAGTTTGGAGGGAGTGCTCGATTTCCTGGTTGACAATCAGGTCGTCGTCCTCGAATCTTACGAAGGCGAACCGATCAATGTTTCGTTGCCAACCACTGTTGATCTGCGGATCGTGTGGGCCGAGGCGGCCATTGCTGGGGATACCGCAGGGGCCGCCACCAAGCAGGTGGAAGTCGAGACGGGCTTTAAGTTACAGGTCCCCATGTTTGTCAATGATGGTGATCTAATTCGGATCGATACGCGCGACGGTAGCTATGTTACGCGTGTTAAGCAGTAGGTGCCGGCTAGGTGGGGGATGGGACGCGGTCGGGGGCGTGTAAAGCGAGCACTTTACGCAACAACTACTGATAAACTTGCCTTTTTAACCCTGATTAGGTATACTTTGTCTCCATCCTAGTGATTGACACGCGGCAATTTTTCAGCGCGTTATCATGTCAATCGCCTGTGGCATGCCGTTGTAGCTCAGTCGGCAGAGCGGCGCACTCGTAATGCGCAGGTCAAGGGTTCGACTCCCTTCAACGGCTCAAAGCGCCTCCGCAACTGCGGAGGCGCTTTTTTGCTTATACGCCGGCCCTGACTTGATTGGCAAAGGTCTCAATATCAAGATTGGCACCACAGACAATGACGCCCACCCGGCGGCCGCGCAATCGCTCGCACAATGGACCCCATAGGGCTGCGGTGGCCGCGGCTCCTGCTGGCTCCACCGCCAATTTCATCGAGCGAAAGAGAAGTGCCATTGCTCGAGTAAGTTCGCCATCATCCACCAGCACCAACTCATCCACAAAGTGTTGACAGAGGCTGAAGCTATAGGGCAGCGCATAGGGCGCACCCAGGCTGTCGGCAATCGTCTGTACCTTCTCAATCGCTTGGGGGGTCCCGGCGGCAAAGCTGCGGTGCATTGAATCTGCCCCAGTCGGCTCGACGCCAAAGATCTGACAATGGGGTTGTAGCTGCTTGATCGCAGTGGCCATGCCCGCGCAAAGCCCCCCGCCCCCGATCGGGATGATCACTGCGTCTAAATCCGGCACCTGCGTGGCAAATTCCAACCCGACAGTGGCCGTGCCCAGAATCGTGTGTAGACCTTCGTAGGGATGGACGAAAAAGCGTGATTCTTCTTCCTGGATGACCTGCACACGGGCAAAAGCTGCCGCTACATTTTCTACCAACTCGACCTCGGCCCCATAGGCGCGGCAACTTTGGACACGAAAGGGATTCGCCGTTTTAGGCATTACGACTTTGGCGGTGGTGCCGAGCAAGCGCGCCGCAAAGGCAACGGCGATGGCATGATTGCCGGCGCTGACCGCAGTTACGCCTTTGGCCAGCGCCGTTTGATCAAGCTGGCGCATAACAGTCAGCGCACCGCGCGGTTTGAAAGAACCCGTATGCTGAAATAGCTCTAGTTTTAAGAAGAGCGCGGTTTCTTCGCCAAGTTGATCTTTCACATCACGATTTTGCCAACGCCAAACGGGTGTCTCTACAACCAAGCCGGCCAATGCACGATGGGCGTCGCGAATTGTTTCGAGTGATGGGAAATCCATTTTCTCACCTTTCTATTTTATACTGCAATCTTTATCTTTGAATGCGTTAATCATTATGCCGTTAAGCAGATAAATAGCCAAATGGCTGGAGCGCGTCGGGGTTTTTACACCAATTGCGGCTTAATCGTTTTACACCAGATAACAACTGGATCAGAGTGACAGTCAGTTAACTGCCTGGTATCGTATTGCTTACGACTATGCAATTTCCCCAAATATTCTGTGCGACTCTCCTTCCAATTTTCTATGGAACTTTCCTCTATTCGTCAATATTTCATAATTGACGGTATTGCTGATTCGCAGTAGGATAAGGCACATCCACTGCTAAAGTGAGCTCTGCTTGCAAGCGCTAGCTCTTTTCACTGGTAAAGGCCATCGATGCAACCGGCTTCAACACAACTGCACTTTAGGTGTGGTCTGTACTGGCCACCGGATTAACCATTCTCTACAGCTTCAATCATCTCAACACTTGTTGAGGAGGCAAACCGCGTATCATGAGTAGTTTATCGACCTCAGTTGAAACTGACACACTGCCAGCCGCTGACCCCGTTATCATTCGCATTTTAGTCGCAGAAGACGATGATTCCTTGCGTAAACTGCTCATTCTAACGTTGAAGTTAGATGGCTATCAAGTGATTACTGCGCGCAATGGCCAAGAAGCCCTTACGGCATTTGATAATAATGCTATTGATTTCGTGCTGCTGGACATTAATATGCCATTGATGGATGGCCTGGAGGTCTGTAGCGAATTACGCAAGCGGACAGATGTGCCGATCATCATTATCACTGCAAATTCGCGGACAGATGATGTGATCGCAGGCATTGAGTTGGGGGCGGATCATTATTTGACTAAGCCATTTGTCTTGCATGAATTGCGTGCGCGAATTCGTGCAACGTTGCGGCGCGTGCGCTATCAGGCCGGCCGCAAGCCAAGCAACTTCATCACTTATGGTGAGATTACCCTCAATGAAGAGCTACAGCAGGTTAAGGTGCGTGGCGCAGCGATCAGCCTGACCCCAAATGAATTTCGCATGTTGAGTTATCTCATGCATCATCCTGATAAACCGGTCAGCAAAAAGGAGTTTCTCTGCTCGGTGTGGCATTATCATCCGCATGATGATACTAGCTTTGTGCGAGTGACCATGCGCCGCTTACGCAGCAAAGTGGAAGCAGATCCGGCACAGCCTCAATATTTGAAGACAGTGCATGGACTCGGTTATCAATTTTGTACACAGCCAGTATTGGAAAAGAGTAAAGAGGGGAGTGATACTAGCGCTTTTGCCCCCAAGCATCTGACGGTACCAAATGCGCGTGCGCTAAGCGTCTACAGCTAAGCACCAAACGTATTACCGCAATGGTTATAAAAACAAAGTTGTTTTGAAAACCGGAGTTTTGAAAATTCTACAGTTTTGAAAATTCTACGAAATGTTTGAATGCTGGTTTTTAAGACCACCATTCAGTTCACCGCGCCTCAATTGGCCACCATTGATCCAACCACCCTTCAGTATAGAGTCTATAGATCCCATAAAGTAGATAGGCCATTACGAAAAAGAAGAGGATCCGCGTGATCGTTTCGCGTTGTTCCCACATGCGCTTAAGTTCATTCCAAAAGCCGGATGGGCGAAAGATAGCGAGCAGTAGTATAATGACGATAAAGATCACTAATCGTCGAATGGTCATGGGTACATGTTATCTTTTATGAACAATGTTGAATTAAATGCTGGGCTCGTCTGGCTGGCGATAAGTTTGAGTATGGGGCTATTGCTGTTACTTATCTATCCCTTACTCGCACCGCGTTTTCGTCAACCACTTTTGTTAATACACTGGGTGCTGCTCCCTTACGTGGGCCTCATTACCGGTGGTCTCTCGCCACGGTTACTTGGATTGACCGGCATTAACTGGTTAGCCAGCTTTGGCCTCGGGTTAGGACTAATCGGCATCCTCTTACTCTTGCTGATCTTTGTCCGCACCCTAATTAACCTGACCCACGATGAACCAACCAGCGATAAGACGACCGCTGATCAGCCATTCCAGGCCAGCTCTCCGCTTTTTGCCCACAAAGAGTCCTCCAAGGTACTCGTTACGCCAGGCTGGAGTTTATTGCCTGCCCTCCATATCGGTGCCGAAGAATTTTATTGGTCATTTCTGCGCGGTGCCCTGTGGGAAACCTTGATCGCCTATGGCCTTGCCAGCACACCGGCAAGTTATTGGGCAATCTGGCTGGCCGCACTGCTTGCGTTGCCATCTATTCTTCGTCATCAACCAACCGCGCTGCTCAGGCTATTTAAAGCGGCGATGCTCTTACTGACGACGGTGCTCTTCTTCTATACACATAACTTCTGGCTCTGCTGGTTTTTACACACGCTCGCCTGGAGTTTATTAAATCCGACGCGCCTGCGCCTGCAGCGACCAGTACTTGCCCTGAAATAAAAAGCGATACTTACCATTTATCCCTTGTAATGGACTAAATGAAAAAGCTAGCCAGAATAATCACCGCAAAAAGTGCTGCGGTGACGATGCCCAATGTCCGCAGATCACGAAGCACATAGTCATATTCTTGGTGCCAGCTTGCCGTATCTGTGTAATGGGGTGTCTCTGACACGGAAGGCCGGCGTAGCGTTGCGGTTGTCGTTGTTGTCGTTGTTGCCGTTGTTGCCGTTGTTGCCGTTATGGGGGCTGAACTGCGTGTCTTATCCCCTTTATACATCTCACCGTAGCTGCGTGGATTACCACTACTAATGCTAGGCCGTTGCGGAGCAGCATTCTTTTTGCGCTGGGCTGCACTTTTGGTTGCCATTGGTCTTTGCTTCCTTATCAATCAAGATGACGACTAATTTTTCTTTATTATACGCACAGTTGTCGTAATGGCACAGTTTGATCCTAGCTGATTGCACAGATCGATGAGTCTAATGATAGTTGGCGCTGTCATGATTTAGCATTTTTACTCGTATGGAAACTGCTAAATCATGACAAGCGCTAGTCTAAACCCATTTATAAACCCAGGCGTGTGCGTATGAGTAATTGCAATTGTGCCACTTCAGCCAAGCCCAGGCGCTGTAGCATAAACAAATAGAGGGTTAGGCCAAGCGCACCCAACGCAGTCACACTCAGCCCGTTGTATAGCCAGTATGTAGGCCATTGCCCCTGTAGCAGGTAGTGAACGCTGCCAATCAGCACGGCCATTGGGATCGCCGCCAGGGCCATTTGTACCGCGCCACGCACCACTTGTGCCTGCAACCCACCGATCCGCCGATGGGCAAGCAGCAACATTACCAGTGCATGGCTGGCCTGTTTGGCACTATCGGCCCAGACTAATCCCAAATAGCCAAAACGGGGTAAAAGCGTAAAGGCGACGATCACATAGACTAGCACGCTGACGAGGCCGACCAGTGCCGGCAAGAGGGTATTGTTGCGCGCATAAAAGGCATAGTTGAGTGGGAAATCGATCGCAGCAAAAACCATGCCAACCAGATATATCTGCAAGGCCAGTACAATCTGGGTCGTGTTGGTGGCATTAACGCGGTCGCTGCCAAAGAGTAACTCGGTCAACGGTTCGCCCAGAAACCAGAGGCCAACCGTGGCTGGGATGATCAAGAGCATGACCATGCGTAAACCGCGCCCCAAGGTCTGGCGATAAGCAAGTTCTTGCCCAGTGGCAAAATATTGGCTAAGGCGCGGTAACGCCGCCAACGAAATCGCCACACTGATCAGCCCCAACGGTAGTTGCTGTAGCGTCGTGGCATAGCGCATCCATGCCAGGCTGGCCGCCTCGGCCCCGCTGGCCAACCGCCGATCTAACCCCACCTGAAAAAGCATAACAACCAATCCTAGCGCAATCGGCAGATAGAGGCGCAACACACGGGCAAGGGCGGGATGCCGCCAGTTGAACCCCGGCCGCAACTTGAAGCCTACCTGGTAGAGATCCAGTGCCATGAGCAAAAATTGGGCCACGGCACCGGCTAGAATACCCACCACCAAGCTTTGCACCCCTATGCGCCCGGCCAGCAAGGGCGCGGCCAGGACAATGCCCAGATTATAGAATGCCGTTGCCAGCGCCGGCCAGGTAAAGCGTTGCAAGGCATAGAGCACAGCTGTGAGCAATCCAGCCATGCTAAAAAGCCAGACCGCCGGCGTAATCGCGCGGATTAGATCAGTGGTCAAAGGCAAGAGGGTGGGGTCAGTGCGGGTAAAGCCACCGGCCAGCAGCCAGGCCACCTGCGGCGCGGCTAGATAGAGCAGGCCGGTCAAAATCAGGAGTAACGTACCGAAGAGGGTGAGCAACAAGCCAACTAACCGTGCAAATTCGTCGCGATCACGGTGGGCATAGTCACTCAAGACCGGCACCAGCGCGGCGCTCAACATGCCGCCGATCAAAAAATCATAGAGTAACGTTGGCACTTGGCTGGCAATCGTAAAAGCACTCACCAATGCATCGTCAAAAGTGCGTGCGATCACCATCTCGCGGGCCAGGCCGAGCACGCGGCTGGCAATATTACCGATAGAAAGGAGCAAGGCACTGCGGCCCAAGCTGCTGGGTGGGGTGGTCGCAGCAAGCGCGCTTGGGGGGGTAGCTGGCGGATCGGTGGGAACTTGCTCCGCGCCAGGTTGCGCAGTAGCAATTGGTTGCGTGGTCGGTGGTTCAGTGTGCGGCATGGGATGCATTTTAACACAACAGCGGGGCGCAAAGTACTTTGCGCCCCGCTGTTGTGTTATTCACAAGACTTATCACCCATCTTCGTAGCGGCACGATATATCGTGCCGCTACGAAATATCATGCCGCTACGAAATATCATGCCGCTACGAAATATCATGCCGCTACGAAATATCATGCCGCTACGAAATATCATGCCGCTACGAAGAGGCACTGGGTACGTCTATCAGCTTTTTACGATTACCAAGTGCCCAGTGGTACCTGGGCTTTGATGCCCTGAATGCCAAAATCGCGTGGATCCTGGGTCAAGTCGATGTGATGGTCGGACTCGAACTCTTCGAGCCAACGGGTAGTCTGCATCGCCGCGGCACAACCCTGGCCGACGCTGGTCGCCACCTGCTTAAAGACCTTGTCCATGATCTCGCCGCCGGCAAAGATCCCAGGAATATTGGTCCGGCTGTAGCGATCGGTGATCAGATGGCCATCTTCGTCGAGTTGGAACTTGCCCTGTAAGATCTGGTTATTCGGAATGTGGCCGACAAAGATGAAGACGCCATCAGTCGTCAACGTGCTTTCTTCACCCGTGACCGTATCCTCGACCTTGACGCCGGTTACCTTGCCGGTGGCGTCGCCGAGCACTTCTGTCACCACTTTGTTCCAGACGAATTCCATCTTCTCATTGGCAAAGGCACGATCCTGCAAGATCTTGCTGGCGCGCAGGGTATCGCGGCGGTGGAGAACCCGTACCTTGGTCGCAAATTTGGTCAGGAAGAGCCCTTCTTCAACAGCGCTATCACCACCACCGACCACGACGATGTCCTTGCCGCGGAAGAAGAAACCATCACAAGTGCCACAATAGCTGACGCCCTTGCCGGTATAATCCTTTTCGCCGGGCACGCCCAGGAAGCGGGGCCGCGCGCCAGTGGCCAGGATGATCGCCTTGGTGGCATACTCTTTACCGTTGGTCGTGCGCACCAAGAAGGGATGTTGGTCGGTGACAATCTCGGTGACGTAGTCAAATTCGATGCGCGTGCCGAATTTTTCGGCTTGCTCTTTCATCTTCTCGACTAAGCCTGGCCCGGTCACGCTTTCGGGAAAACCAGGGTAATTCTCCACATCATAGGTAATGCTGACCTGACCGCCGTACTCATTGCCGGTAATCAACAGCGGCGACAAGTTGGCACGCGCCGTATAAAGGCCCGCGGTGAAACCGGCGGGACCACTGCCAATCACAATTACATTTTCCACATGGCGATCCGCGGAATGTCCATTCTGGGCCGCTGCGCCATTTGTGTAAACTTGACCGTTTGTCATCGATTTGCTCCTCATTTTTCAACTCATCAACTAATTGCACCGGCCACTTGCGTCTCTATAGCCGGCTCTATAGCCGGCTCTTTACCAGCCATTGTACCAGCAGTTTTTAAAGTCAGCGATGAGTTCGATTTTCACTATATTTTCTATAGTGCATTATACGCGAATAGTGTAACTTCGTCAACAATCACAATCAGTAGGGATGACTACGAAAATATTGCCCGCGAATTCCCACCCAGGTTGAAACCTGGGGCTGATATGCAGAAACCCGTTTAAACGGGTTTCGCATCTCAGGCACCTGTTTCAACAGGTGCTCCCAGTTGTCAATTCCCTGCGATCCGGTTGAACCCAAGCCACTACGAAAAGGCGATGGGGTAATACTACTTGCCAGGCGAGCAAGGCACCGTTACAATAGAACGATTGCCGTTTAACTGTCAACTCTTATCACCGATTCCAAACGAGACTCATGAAACCGTTCAACTTTCTCTGGCTTTATGCTAAAAAATATACGGGCACCCTGATCATCACCATTATCAGTATGTTGGCGCTGGTGGCGGTGCAGTTGCTCATCCCCTGGATTATCAAGACAATGGTCGGGGCCGTCACCAGCGCCGACGGCCAATTTAACCAGGCATTGGTGACACGCCTGGCACTCCTCGCCCTTGGGGTCTACACCGCCCGCGCCGCGCTCCAATTTCTGCGCAGCTATATGGCCCATGTCGCCGGCTGGGGCGTCGTGGCAGAGGCGCGCAAGCTGGTTTATGAACATCTGCAAAAGCTTTCCCTGCGTTTCTACGAAGATAAACAGACCGGCCAACTGATGTCGCGCGTGGTCAACGACACCGACAAGTTCGAGTTGCTGATCGCCCACGCGCTGCCCGATATCATTGTCAACGTGCTCACCCTCTTTGGCGTGATGGCGGTATTGCTGGGGCTTAACTGGCAGCTCACCCTGCTGAGCATGGCGCCGATGCCGTTGATCTATGTTTCGCTGCGCCTTTATGCGCACTTTGTACGCCCGGCCTTTGTCGAGCGCCAACATGAGTTGGGCGAACTCAACGCGATTCTCGCCGACAACCTCTCTGGCATCCGTGAGATCAAGACCTTTACGCGCGAAGAGAGCGAGTTGGATCGGATCTGGCGGCGGATCGACCGTTACCGCGATTCGCTGCTCTATGCGCTCAAGATGATGGCGATCTTCCAGCCCTTTATCCAATTCACCTCGGCGCTGGGCACAATTGTAGTCATCTACTTTGGCGGCCGGCTCATCCTCAACCAGACCCTGGCGATTGAAGATCTGGTCGCCTTCTTCCTCTACCTTGAACTCTTCTACCAGCCGCTGCACCACCTGAGTGACGCCTGGGAGAAGATCCAGGAAGCCGCGGCCAGTGCCGAGCGGGTCACCGAATTGTTGGATGAAGAGCAGGAGGGCCAGCAGCAAATGGGTGGGCTGACTTTGCCGGGGTTGGCGCAAGGTGCGCTGGCCTTTAACAATGTCAGCTTTGGTTACGGGGAGCATGAGCCGGTCTTGCGCGACATTAGCCTGACTGTCCCCCCGCACTCGACCGTGGCCCTCGTTGGCCCCACCGGTGTGGGCAAGACAACCCTGGCCAGCCTGGTCCCGCGCTTCTATGATGTCACCCAGGGCAGCATCACCCTGGACGGCCATGATCTGCGCGACCTAACGCTCGAAAGTCTACGCCGCCAGATCAGCATCGTCTTACAGGATGTCTTTCTCTTCCACGGCACCGCCAGGGAAAATATTCTCTTTGGTCGCGAAGATGCCACGGCGGAGGAGATTATTGAAGCCGCCAAGGTCGCCAATGCCCACGACTTTATCATGGCGCTGCCCAAGGGCTACGACACGATGATCGGTGAGCGCGGGGTTAAGCTCTCTGGCGGCCAGAAACAACGCCTTTCGATTGCGCGTGCTGTGCTCAAAAACGCGCCGATCCTGATCCTCGACGAAGCCACCTCCGCCGTCGACACGGAAACCGAACAGTTGATCCAGGAAGCACTGGAACGGCTGATGGTGGGGCGCACCACGATTATGATCGCACACCGCCTCTCCACCATCCGCAAGGCCGATCAGATCGTTGTCCTCGATGATAAGCAGATCGCCGAAAGTGGCAGCCACCCCCAGTTGATGGCCCAACGTGGCCTCTACTGGCGGCTCAACCAGGTGCAAGGCGAGTTGGAAGAGCAGGTAAAGCCACCGGCTTGGGGCCAAGTGCAGCCGGTCTTTGTGGGGTAGCGTGGTCAGCGGATTAGGGTCGGATTGAATGGTTGGTGTTGCTGCCCTTCGATGAGTTCAGCTTTTTTGAGGTCAGGGCGCGCGTTGTAGCGGCGTTCAAATTCGGCGCGCGCCAGTCGGTCGCCACTTTCGAGGGGTGGGAACCAAGCTTGCGGGGTGACTGCACCATTTGTTTTTGTTGCCGCGTGATTGGCGACCAGCTTGCTTTGTTGTTGCGCAACCGCTGGCTGTTCCGTCGCGATGATCGTTTCTGTGATCGTTTCTGTGATTGTTTCTGGCATCAGCTTACCTTTCGGGGCATAACTGCACATACATTTATAGGGACATTCTACAATAGTTCTTGGCTGCCTTCAAGCACTAAGCACAACCAGGGGGCACAACCAGGGGGCACAACCAGGGGGCACAACCAGGGGGCACAACCAGGGGGCAACAACAATCGCCGTTGACAAAGCTTGCCCCGTTATGATAAGGTTCATCCAAAGCCACGCTTACGTGCGCTTGTAGCTCTACCAATTCCCGACCATCATCATTACTGGAAGATCAGCCTTTTGCCTATGTTGACCCGTCAGCGCCGGGCGGTGATCCTGCTTGGCACTTTATTGTTGATTGCACTCCTGCTTTATAGCGTGCGTCGCCCCCTGCTCTACCAGATCGGGGCCTTTCTCACCGTTGCGGATGAATTGCAGCCGGTCGATCTGATTGTGGTCATCTCCGGCACCCTGCCGGAGATCCACTATGGGCTTGATCTCTATCACCAGGGCTATGGCAAAAAAATGCTCTTCCTTGGTCACTTTCCGGTTGAGTTGGCGGTGATCAGCAAAGAGCCCTTCGAGGTGATGGAGAAGCCCTGGGATGAGATTGCGGGCCATATGGCGGTGCAGGCTGGCGTGCCAGCCGATGCGCTGCTTTTCTCCGACGCCTTTGACAACAGCACCTATGCGCGCGTTGACAGCCTGGTGCGGGCCGCGCAGGCGAACGGCCAACAGTCGATGATCATCGTCACCAGTAGCAGTTATGCGCGCCGGGTTGCCTTTAGTGCGCGCCATATTTTGCAGGGTAAAGCACCTACCTTTCGCATGGCCCCCACGCCCCAAAGCTATTATCCCGAGCCCTATCGCTTTAACCTCGACGACTGGTGGCTGGATGAGAACCACCCAAAGATGATCTTTGACGAGTATACCAAGCTGGCCTATTACTGGCTAAAGTACCGATAACCGACGACTGACGACCAACCACTGCTGGAGCCAAATCATGAACGAGCAACGCCGTCCCAATCTGCTGTATATCCACACTGATCAACACAATCCCTATGTCACCGGCTGTTATGGTGATCGGTTGGTGCAGACGCCCAATTTGGACCGCTTGGCGGCGGGTGGCGCACTTTTTACCAACACCTATTGCAACTCGCCGATCTGTGTGCCCTCCCGCATGGCGATGTTGACGGGGCGGCATCCCTATCAAAACCAGGTGTGGACCAATAGCCACGGTCTCGATTCAAGTATCCCGACCATGGCGCACGCGATGGGCGCAGCGGGCTATCAGCCCGTGTTGGTTGGGCGGATGCATTCTGTCGGCCCGGATCAGTTGCACGGTTATGCCGAGCGGCTGGTCGGCGACCATAGCGGCAATTACATCGGCGGGCGTGGCCCCGACCGTGGCGTGCTCGACGGCACCGCGGGACCGGACCGGATCAGTCTGACCAAATCCGGGGCTGGACAGTCGGCCTATCAGGTGCATGACGAAGAGGTGACCGCCACGACCGTTGCCTATCTCAAT
Source organism: Caldilineaceae bacterium (assembly GCA_022842065.1). Next base: position 88,120 of record JALHQH010000030.1, on the reverse strand, counting down.
CAGTTGGGGGTAAAACAGCGCGCGGCCGGGCAGGTCGACCCTTTTAGCATCTCTGTTGGGCTGATGTTGCCGCATCCACCCTATGTGGCCCGCAGCGAAGATTATGCTGTCTATGCCGATCAGATGACGATGCCGCAGCGGCCCCAAGCGCATGAGCAGGTGACCCATCCTTTTCTCCGCGCCTGGCGCGAACACACCGGCATTGTAGATGTGAGCGATGAAGAGATTTTGCGTTCACGCGCTGCGTATTGGGGGTTGGTCCATCGGGTTGACATTATGGTCGGCCAAATCCTAGACGCGCTGGCGGCCAATGGTTTCGCCGACAATACCCTGATTGTCTATACTTCGGATCATGGCGATATGCAGGGGGAACATGGCCTTTGGTGGAAACATGTCTTTTACGAGGAATCGGTCAAGGTGCCGTTGATTGTATCATGGCCAGGAGTGATTGCGCCCGGCCAGCGCAGCAACCGGGTGATCAGCGCACTTGATGTCAACGCGACCATGCTCGATGCGCTCGGTGCGCCGGCCTTGCCTAATTCGCCAGGGCGCAGTTTCCTGGGGTTGATTTCGCCTGAGCGCGCCACCCCAAATTGGGACGATCTCGCCTTTTCCGAATATTGTGCCGATGAATATGTCCCCCGCAAGATTGATGAGGGGAAAACCTATCAGCGCATGGTCCGCAAAGACGCGTGGAAGCTGATCTATTATCACGGCCTGGAACCCCAACTTTTTAACCTGGCCGAGGATCCGGGTGAGGTAGTCGATCGGGCGCAGGATCCAAGCTGTCAGGCAATTCGTCATGAATTAACAGATCTGGTCTTGGCCGAATGGAATCCAGAACTGATCGCCGTCACGATGGCTGATAAACGGAAAGATAATGCCGTCTTACGCGCCTGGGCACGCAATACGAATCCCCCCGATCAGCACCGGTGGGATCTACGGCCAGAGATGAACTTCCTGGCTTGAAAATTGCTTAGGACTTAGAGATATGATACGCTCCTTGTGGGCGAAGCACGGCTTGGCGTGCTTGTTTAAGGAGATACTTACATGACTGATGTCATCATCGAACAATCACAAAGTACGCCGGTGCAAGGGCAGTGGACCTATGCGGATTATCTTGCTCTGCCCGACGACGGCAAGCGCTATGAAATCATTGAAGGAGTGCTCTACGTGGCAAATGCGCCCAATTCTGATCATCAAACCATTGTTACTGAGCTAAGTAGACAATTGGGCAATTTTATTGTTGGGCAAAAACGAGGTCGTTTGCTCGTCGCACCATTTGAGGTTCACCTTTCTGTGCGCAGCAGACCTGTTCAACCTGATCTACTATTTGTGAGCGCTGAACGGTGGCCGGAAGGGCGACTGCCTTATTTTGAAGGAGCCCCAGATCTGATTATTGAAGTTATTTCGCCGAGCAGTGTGCGCATAGACCGCGTCGTCAAGTTTACCGCCTATGAAGCAGCGGGTGTGCCTGAATATTGGATTGTTAACCCGCATACACACACCATTGAAGTTCATACCCTTTCGCATGGCGAATATGCGCTGCTCGGTGAGTACACAAATGGCGAAACCGTGCAATCAGCCGTACTCGAAGGGATTAACATTATCGCCAGTACCGTTTTTGAATGATCGCACGCCCCTTCGATCTCTTCGGTCCCACCTTCAAAGCCAACCCCTATCCCATCTATGCGGCCATGCGTGAGGATTCGCCCTTTCACCGGCGCACGGCGATGGATGGGCAGACCGCGATCTGGTTTATCACCCGCTATGAAGATGTCAGCACGCTGCTGCGCGATCACAAACGGCTGGTCAAAAGTGTCGCCAACAGCATGACCGCCCAGGAGCGGGCCGCTCTCCCCGCCATCCCGCCTTTACTCCAACTGCTCGGCAACCATATGCTCAACCTCGATCCACCTGATCATACGCGGCTGCGTGGGTTGGTCAGCAAGGTCTTTACCAACCAGGTGGTCGCCGGGTTACAACAACGGGTGCAACGGGTCGCCGACGAACTGCTCAACAAGGCCCATGCCAAAGGCGAGATGGATCTGATCGAAGAGTTTGCCTTCCCCCTGCCCATGATTGTGATCGCCGAATTGCTGGGCATTCCGCCACGTGATCGGTTGCGCTTTCGTAACTGGTCAAATGCCTTTGTCACCCCCTCGGCCAATCTACAGCGCAGTGTCAAAAAAATGGCCAAGGCGGGACGGGTAATGGAAGATTTTACCGGCTATATGCGCAGGGTTTTTGCGGAACGGCGGCTGGAACCACGTGCGGATCTCATCTCGCTACTGCTCCAGGCCGAAGAAGATGGAGACAAGCTGCGCGAAGAAGAGCTCTTTAGCATGGTGATCCTGCTGATCGTGGCCGGCCATGAGACCGCGGTCAACCTGGTCGGCAATGGTGTCCTCGCCCTCTTGCAACATCCGGAGCAGATGGCGTTACTGCAAAACCAGCCATCCTTGTTGCCCACCGCGATCGAAGAGATGGTGCGCTATGACGGCCCTGTGGAACGGGCCACCATGCGCTTTGCCGCGGAAGCAATCCCGGTTGTCGGCGATCTGCTGATCGAGCGCGGTGACGCGATCAGCCTGATCCTTGCCGCGGCGGATCGCGATCCAGCCCAATTCGCGCAGCCGGATCGCTTCGACATTACGCGTGAACCCAACCGCCATCTTGGCTTTGGCCAGGGGATCCACTATTGCCTGGGCGCGCCCCTCGCCCGGCTGGAAGGGCAGATTGCCATCAGTACACTGCTGCAACGTTATCCCCAGATCCAACTTGCCGTGCCAGTGGAGCAGCTGCGTTGGCGCACCATTCCCATTCTGCGCGGTCTGCACCATCTGCCCGTGCGCTGGTAGGGTACCACGCTAGCGCTGCAAACGAACCCACTGCAAACGCGTCTGCAACAAGATCCCGCGGATTTACATCGGCTCGATGATATTCTCCTGCGCGGCTTCCAACTGGCTAATCCGCTCACGGATCAGGGCGGGTAATGGCGCTTTCGTCGCGTTGGCATAGTCATAGGTGACAGTGATGGCATCGCCCTGCGCAGCGATTTGCTGGTGTTGTGCGCTGACCAAACATTGATCCATTACAAAGCGGTCGCGGCCCATGCGCGTTACCCGCACGCCCACGTGTACCGTATCCGGATAGGTGACGGGAATCCGAAAGCGGCAATTGACCGAGTGTAAGATCGGCCCAATCCCACTGCTAGTCATAAAATCGGCCACGCCTAGTCGCTCCAGGTAGGCAATGCGCGCACTCTCGAAATAGCGGAAATAGACCACGTTATTGACATGTTGAAAGGCATCCATATCTCCCCAAGCGACGGGAATGGTCAGGATGACAGGGTAACGGCTGAGCAGGTTGTTCATTGGCTTCTTTCACTTGATGCTATACTGGATTGATGAGTTGAACTTCATCATATTCATCCCAATCACAGCTGAGTTTCAACCATGGGTTTGTGCATAATAGCGACATCATCAACGCTAGTCCAGACGGGTTACATGAAAATGCTGGTTGTAACAGCCAATGTTACCAGATAAAATGACCAATGGTACAGATCTGGCTCTGGTCTTGCACCAATTTTTGCCTTATCCTGAGCACGCAACGAATTAAAAACCGCTTTGGGAGGGGAAAATGCAACACAAACAATGGCACGTTATTTGGGTAATTGGGATCGTGATCAGCCTGTGGCTGAGTGGCTGCAGTTCGGCACCGGCTGCGAGCGAGGCCCCCGCCGCGGCAGATGAATCTGCGTCAATGGCCGCCCCCGCTATGGCCGATGAGCAGGTCGCCGATGCACTGGTCGCCCAGGATGGGGGCACCTTTGCCCGTAAGGTGATTGCTCGCGCCACAATGAATCTGGTCGTCGATGATGCGGAAGCGGTGGTTACGCAGATCCAACAACTACTGGGAACGCTAGGTGGTTATGTCGCCAACGCCAATCTTTATAAAAGTGACGATGGTGCCGAGACTCGGCTGCAAGGAACGCTCTCCTTGCGTATTCCCTCTGAGCAACTGGAGCCGGTGATGACACAGTTGGCAGCGTTGGCGGTTGATGTTACCAATCAGACGATTAACCGTGAAGATGTCACCGACCAATACAGCGATCGGGCCGCGCAACTGCGCAATCTGGAAGCCGTCGAAGTCGAATTGCGCGACATGTTAGCCGAGGTGCGTGCCAGGCCCAATGCCAAACCGGAAGATGTTTTGGCCGTCTATAATCATCTGAATGGGATTCGCGGCCAGATTGAACAACTGCAAGGGCAGCAGAATCTGTTGGATAACCTGGTTGCCCTGTCGACGTTGGATCTCACGCTGCTGCCGAATGTTGTCACCCTGCCCGTGATCGAAACCGGCTGGCAGCCCACGGGGGTTGTGCGCGACACGCTCCGCCAACTGGTCAATACCCTGCAAGGGCTGGGTGATATCCTCATCTGGGTTGGCCTTTATCTGTTGCCGATTTTACTCATTCTGGGGCTGATTGTTGGATTCTTTTTTGTCGTATTCCGGGCCATCTGGCGTCGTTTTAACCCGGCATAGGCCAGATGAATGAATTCACCTGCTGAGATGCAAAACCCATTACAACGGGTTATCTGACAACCCGTTGTAATGGGTTTTGCATCTCAGCAGGCATCCAGGGACCCTCTGGGTGGCTTGCCTGTGTAATAACCTTGCAACAGTTGATCCATCACCCAAGTGGTACGGGCCGCGCTGACGCCGGTGCTGGGACATTGGCCAACCCCATTAAGCTCATCGACAATCGTCTGGATTAAGGGCTGTTGCACATGGGGTGGGGTTGGTTCGGGGAAGTCGGTGACGCCGGCACGGGTGGTCAAGCGCACCGGCTCGGTGCCAAACGAAGAGAAGGTGAGTTTCCCCCTGTCGCCGATAATCTCGGTCTGGTCGAGGTGATCATAGCTGGCAAAGTTCCACAGCCCGATGCCATGCGCACCGCCGGCAAAGGCAAAACTACAGACCACCGTGTCTTCCGCCCGATAGTGACCGGCCACATTGGCGGCGTGCCCTTCAACCTGCACAATCGGTCCTAAAAAGTAGTCGAGATAGTCAAAGGTGTGTGAGGCCAGATCGACAAAAAAGCCACCGCCCGCAATTGTCGGATCGACACGCCAAGGCAGGGTGCCGTCCGCTGGTGGGGTCCAATTGCGGTAAAAGGTGACGGTTGCCGTGCGCACGGTGCCAATTGCGCCGCTGTCGATCAGCTCCTTCACCTTCAAAAAGCGCGGCAAGCGCCGGCGATAATAAGCGACCCAGAGTGGCACCCCCGCCACTTGACAACTTTCTACCATCGCTAAACATTCAGCGTGATTCAGCGCCATCGGCTTTTCCACATAAACCGGTTTCCCTGCCGCAGCCACCGCTTTCGTATAATCGGCATGGGCATTGGGCGGTGTCGCAATATAGACCGCATCGACTTCTGGATCGTTGATCAACCGGTCAGCATCGTCATACCAGCGCGCCACCCCATGCCGTTCAGCATAATCCTTGGCCAACGCCCCGTCACGGCGCATCACCGCCACCAACACCGAACCCGTCGCCTTCTGCAACCCCGGCCCACTCTTTACTTCCGTCACATTGCCACAGCCGATAATCCCCCAGCGGATAGTTTTCATTGGTCGATTGGTCCTTTTCTATGATGCGTAAAACGTGAAACGTGAAACGTGAAACGTGAAACGTGAAACGTGAAACGTGAAACGTGAAACGTGATGGGTGATGAGTCTGTTTGGGGTATTATCGGTGGGAAAGGTGGGCTTGTCAATTGGTCCTAATTTGCGTATATCCCACTTAGCGTGGATCACATTCCCGGAATGTTTGACCCCCGCACCTCTTTTCTCACGCCAAGTGGGATATACTCGCTAATTTGCGTGATGGACATAGGTTGTCCGATAATGAGACAAGTCTTTCACGTCTCACGTTTTACGCATTACGTCTCACGCATCACGTTTTACGCATCACGTTTTACCCATCACGTTTTACCCATCACGCATTAAAGGAGCAATTATGGCAAAGGTAACCGGGGGCGAGGCAATTGTCCAGTCCCTGATCGCACATGGCGTCGATACGGTCTTTGGGCTGCCTGGTGTGCAGAGCGACCACCTGTTTAACGCCTTTTATGACAACCGCGCCAAACTGCGCGTGATCCACACCCGCCATGAACAGGGCGCGGCCTATATGGCCCTGGGTTATGCCCTCTCCAGCGACAAGGTGGGGGTCTTTAGTGTGGTGCCCGGTCCTGGCTTTCTCAATGCCACAGCGGCGCTGGCCACGGCTTATAGCACGAATGCGCGCGTGTTAGCCCTGGTCGGCCAGATCCAGTCCGACTCGATCAATAAAGGCTATGGGCTGCTCCACGAGATCCCCGACCAGATCGGCATCTTTAAGACCTTGACCAAATGGGCCGAGCGCATCGAAAGCCCAGCCGACGCCCCCTATCTGGTCGCCGAAGCTTTCCGCCAACTGCACACCGGCCGGCCACAACCCGTGGGGCTGGAATGCGCCCCCGATGTGCTCTCGACCAAGACCGAAGTAGACCTGAGTCGGGTCGAACTGGCCCAGCGCCACCCGCCCGTTGACGGTGACAAGTTGGCCGAAGCGGTCGAACTGCTCAGCAAGGCCGAAAACCCGCTGCTCTTTGTCGGCACCGGCGCGATTGACAGCGCCCAAGCGGTGCTTGAATTGGCCGAACTATTGCAGGCCCCGGTCGTCTCCGGGCGCAGCGGCCACGGCATTGTCAGCAGCCGCCATCCCTTGTCGATCCGTACCACCGCCGGCCATCAACTCTGGGAAAAGGCGGATGTGGTCGTGACCCTGGGCAGCCGCATCGCCCGCCCGCTGATGGGTTGGGGTACCGATGAGAAGCTCAAGGTGATCCGCGTCGATATTAACCCTGAAGAGCATTACCGCGTGCAGAAGCCGACGGTCGGTTTTGTCGCCCGCTGTGAAGAGGTCGTGCCGCAGTTGGTCAGCGCGCTCAAGGCTGCCGGCGTCAGTCGCCCCTCGCGCACGCAGGAGATGGAAGATATCAAAGCCGAAATTGAGACGCGCGCCGAATCGGTCGCGCCGCAGGTGGCTTTCCTCAAGGCCATGCGCAGCGTCCTGCCCGATGATGGCTACTTTGTCGATGACCTAACGCAGGTCGGCTATGTCAGCCGCACCGAGTTCGAGGTCTACGAGCCGCGCACCTACATCTCGCCCGGCTACCAAGGCACCCTAGGCTGGAGTTATGCCACCGCCCTGGGCGTCAAAGTGGCGCACCCCGACAAACCGGTGATCTCGATCTCCGGCGATGGCGGTTTTATGTTCAACGTGCAAGAGCTATCGACCGCGGTCAAACACAAGATCAACCTCGTCCATGTGATCTTTAGCGACGGCGCCTTTGGCAACGTCCAGCGCATGCAGAAGAAAGATTACGGTGGCCGCGTGATCGGCACCGACCTGGAAAACCCCGACTTCGTCAAACTCGCCGACGCCTTCGGCGCTCTTGGTCTGCGTGCTCACAATGCCGATGAACTGAAGAGTGCGATCCAGCAAGGTTTCGACGCCGACCGCCCAACGCTGATCGACGTGCCGGTGGGCGAGATGCCCGCGCCATGGGCGCTCTATTTCCTGCCGAAGAATCGGGGGAAGTAGCGGACTAAACAGCGGATTAGGGATGGGAACGGATTTGGTCTCGTCGTTGTGGGGGTGGCCCCTTGCGGGTGCCCCCACAACGACCAAATTTGCTGGTTCCCACGCTCAGCGTGGGAATCCCGCCGAGACGCTCTGCGTCCTGGGCGCAACGCGCCCTCGCGTCATGCCAAGCTGCGTTCAGGACGTAGAGGAACGAGCTGTAAAACCCTCGCCTACCAACTGGCTGTTTGGCTTTTCCGTTAAGATCGCTTTACGCAGCCCCACTGTATTCGCATAGCGGACATGATTCACCCACCCCAACACACAGGCATTGATCTGCTGAAAACTCCCCAACCCAGTCCGTCGCCGTGCCAGCAGCCGACCGAATTTCCGTTGAAAGTAGAGCCCTTTGCGCCGTTTCAAGCGGCGCCGGTTGGGGAAGAGGGTAAAGCCGAGAAAGGGAAAGCCTTCCGTCACAGGCCGGGGCTGGGCACCAGGATGGATGGTGAGGCGCAATGTTGCCAATTGCGCAACCAGCGCGCTTTGCCACTGCCACAAAGTCGCTTTGTCATCACCAAAAAGTAGCAGATCATCGACATAGCGTACATAGCCCGGACACCTTAACGACCGCTTGACAAAGTGATCAACCCCGTTGAGATAACAGTTGGCCCAGAATTGGCTGGTCAAATTGCCGATGGGTAACCCGCGTGGCCGGCTAATACTAAAGAGATCGTCATCGGGGAAGTAGACCATTGTGTACTGTTCGCCAAGGAGATCGCCGCCACCGGCGAGGATGCGATCAATTAGCCCCAATAGCCCTTTGTCATGCACCTTGCGCGCTAGGATCGCACGCAGGATCGCATGGTCAATACTGGGGAAAAATTGACGGAGGTCACATTGCAGCACGTAGCGATGTCGACGGGCAAACTGCTGCGCGCGGTCCAGCGCCCGATGGGTGCCTTTGCCGACCCGGTTGGCATAGGCATCAGCAACAAAGGCACGTTCAAAGGGCGGTTCAAGCAGATTGCAGAGCGCATGGTGGACAATGCGATCGCGAAAGGGCGCGGCGGAGATGAGGCGGCGCTTTGGTTCGTGGATATAAAAGCTGGTATAGGGGCCGGGTTGATAGCTTTGCGCGGCTAATTCTTCCTGAAGGAGTAGCAGATTTTCTTCAAGCCGGTATTCAAAGGCCGCGACATTGGTATGGCCGCGCTTGCCTTTGGCGGCGCGCCGATAGGCCAGCAGCAAATTGTCCCAAGCGTAGAGTTGTGGATAGATCATGGGGGAAAGAGTGGCCCCCACCAGGGTCTTGTCTAGCTATGTGCCAGGCAGCGGGCCGAGGGTGGGGGGCCGTTGTTATGCGCCCGGCCGCTTTGGCGATGATCAGTTACTCACGAACCGACCACGGTCAAGGCGGCGCGGCCAGGAACAGACTCCGCCATTTTTCACCGCGTCCGGTAAGCTGTATCACCGCCGACCGGCATTCCTGGTGGGACATGTTTTGGAAAAATGTGGACAGCAGAAACCGCACCCCCACGTTGTTGTTCCGGTTGTCGGGATTGTTCCTGTTACGATAGGTTGCGCGCGCGTTGTTGTCGTTGTTAGCGAACGAGCCGCCCCGCACCACCCGCTGCCTGTGAGTCTGCCCCCGCAAAGCGGGCCTATGCCCGATATTTACCACTTTGTGCACCATCCGTCTGCTTCTGCCAACCGCCGAGCAGCCGCCCGATCTCAACCACCATTTGGGTGCTGTGGTGATATTGACCATCGGTGAACCAGTGCATACGGTGAAAGAGGCGCAGATACATGCGTAATTTGGCCAGCGCTTCATCCGCCAGTTGCAACTGTTCCAGCCGCGCCTTTCCTTTGCGCACATTCGCCACTTCTAGATGCTCGCGCAGATCAAACGCGGCGTTCAGCACCCGTTGGGTGACGGTGTGGCGATGGCTGCGCGGAAAGTGGTTGGTGACCGGCACTAGCCAGATCAGCAAGTCAAAGGTACGAATAAAGATGATCATTTCGGTGGATTGGCTCATACCATTAGCATAGGGCAAGCGCGCGGAAAGTGCATCGGCGGAATTACGCACCTTTACGCGTTGGGGCATGTTGCAGCTGCTCCCCACCATAACGTCCCCGGCACAGGCCACAAACTACTGGGAAATCGCGCACCAGTCCTGGCCTGTGCCGGGGACGTTGCCGCTCGCTATTCGAATGTGCCGGCGGTAGCTTGCAGCCATGGCCCTAAAAAAAATTTCGCGCGTGGGGGGCACGCCCCCCACACCCCCCGTGGACGCTTTGCGTCCACAATCAGAGTTCAGATATTTCAGAGTCCAGAGGGCAGAGGGACCGATGACAGAAGTGATGGGGACAGCAGAAACCGCACCCCCACGCCGTAGTACCGGTGGACGGGATAGAACCCGTAACGAGAGGTAGCGCGCGCGTCGTGGACGTTGTAAGCGAACGAGCCGCCCCGCACCACCCGCCGCGAATTTTCGTGTAGTGAATTGTCGGCTTGTTGTGCATATTCTGCATAATCTGCATAGCCGATGGTGCTACACCACTCCCACACACTGCCGTTCATTTCCTCTGCTCCATACGGACTCACGCCGCCGGGAAACGCGCCCACCGCGCTGGTGCTGCCGATGTTCGTTTCGTTGTAGTTAAGCTTTTCTGCCTCGATCTGATCACCCCAGGCATAACGCCGCGTCGGGTTGGGATTGTCGATGAGGTGACAGTCACTTTGCAAAGTGACTGTCACCTTGGTCAACGAGGCAATTAGCGGCTTTGCGGGGATCTGCAAACCACCGCGCGCGCCCTTTTCCCACTCTGCCTCACTGGGCAGCCGCGCTTGCCAGCCCGCGGGCAACCGTTCGGTCAACCAACGGCTATAGGCGAGGGCTTCATACCAGGAGATGCCGACGACCGGGTGGTTGGGTAGATCAAAGGGTTCGCCATATTGATTAGGTTTGGTGCGCGGTTCATCGTCAGCGCGGCCTTTGAAGGCACCATCCTGCCAGTAACCATGCGCCGCGGCTTCGACCCAATAGGTTGGGTTGGCGTACCCGCCGTCTTTCACAAACAGATCGTACTGGGCATTGGTCAGCGGGTAGCGAGCCAGCCAGTAGTCATGGGCAATGTCAAAGGTATGTTGTGGTTCTTCATCTTCATAAGCCAGCGGATCTTCACCGGGGCCATCACCTTTTTTGCTGCCCATGATGAAGGGGCCGGCAGGCACAAAGCAGAACTCCATCTGGTCGATGGTGGTCACTGCGGGGCGCGGGTCGCCCAGCTTGGCGAGGACGCGGCCGGCCTCGGCCCGTTCCAGGGCGGGGAGTTGGTTGCCGGTGAGGATTGCGACTAAGCGTTTGCGCAGCCGGTCCAGGTAGGCAGTGCCGCCGTCGGCAAAGTTATCTGCTTCGATCGTTGGGCGCTCCAGTAAGGCGGCCATCTGTCCGGACCAAAGCGCAGCGCGTCGGTCTTGTTTATTACGCGGGGCGCGCACAGGACAGAGGTAATACATCAGGTCAAGCAGCCCTTGTTCATCGCGGCGGTTGTAGAGCAACTCTTCTGCACCCAGTTGTGCGGCCAACTGCCAATAATCACCTTCAGCGGCGTGCGCCCAGAAGTTATGTTTGCGTTCGCGACCGACCAGCAACCAACAGCCGGCCAGATACTCTTGAAAGGTGCGATGGGCAAAGGCATAGAGGGCGGGGCGACTGCCGTCCTCATCCCCGCCGCGTCCTACCAACAGCCCAGCGCGCAGATCGACGTAATCTAAAAATTCGGCGGCCAAGCCCAGTTGCCCTTGCAATGCTTCATCAAGCAGGGCCAAGAGTTCGCTGCGTGTCAGGTCAGTCGATTCGTCGGCGGGCGGCGTTGGGGTGCCCCGGCGCGGTGTGACTTGTTTGGGCGGCTGATGTGCGGCATAGGCCAACCGCTCCAAAAGGGAACGCACTTTTTGTTTGTTCTGCAGAAAGGCTGTCAATTGGGGTGAACTGTGGCCTGTGCGCTCCTGCTGCCAGCGATACAGCAGCACATCGACGGCTTCGTTATAAAGCTCGACCCGTTGATCGGGCAACCGCTTCTGCTTTTGATGGATGAGCGCCATTGTCGTCAACAAGAGGGGATTGACGGCCATGCGGCGCAGATCGCGCTGGCGGGCTGCCCGCTGCAAATCCTCGCGCTGCGTCTTGGCTTGTTCGGGTTGCAAGCGGCCCAGTTGCAGTTGGGCCTGGTACCAGCCGCTGACAAAAGCTTGAATCTTCGCCTCGTCAAAATTAGCCAGCGTATAAACTTGAAAGCCGGACAGCACCACTTCGCCGTGATAGGAACGAATGCGGCAGGTGACAATCAGCTGCGCAATTTTCGGATATGCCCTTGCCAGAGCAACCAGTGCTGCGCGTACCAGTGGGCGTACCGCAGCTGGCATCTCATCCAACCCATCAAGGACTACTAGCAGTTCGCCGGTCAGCAGTGCTTGTGCTAAGGTGTCTTGGTGCTCATCACCGCCGAAATTATGCAAATCGACATGCCACTGGGCGATCAGCGCGTCACACAGGGCTTTCTGCTGTTGGCTGGGGGTGAGATCGGCCAACGGCAATGCCTGTAAACGTGGGGTTAGATCGCGCAAAACGGTGAGCAGTGGGAAGGGGCCGGGCTGTTCTTGTGCCGTCTTTGTCTCTGCTGCCAACCAAACGCTTGCCGCCTCGGCCAACAGTTGGCGCACAAAGGTACTCTTGCCGCCGCCGGGGTGGCCCAAGAGTACCAGCCGTCGTGTCTGCTGCGTCGCTTCCAGCGCGGTGACGATCCGCTTTTCTTCGTCACTGATGTTGCGCTGTGGATGTGCTTTTTTGTGCGCTGCTTTCTCGGCGTCTGTCAATAGCACGGTCGTGGTCGTATCCAGCGCAATGTAGACCTTGTCCAGCGTCACCTCATCACCTGCCGTCGCCTCGCCCCCCATCGCCGTCAGCGGGATGGCATGACAGTGGGTGCGTAAGCGGTGAAAGTAGTGGTTGGAACGGGGCGTGCTGCTATTCGCTGGCGCATGGTGGTGATGTTCTTCTTTTGCCACATAGCGATCGGTTTTGATCTGTGTGATCCCTGTGCCGATGGCCGCCATCTCTGCACCGATCCCATCGGCCACCACGACATCACCCGCGACATCACCGCCAATCTGCAACTTGATCTTGCTGCCCAACCGCTCCACATCCTGCTGCAACAACCGCACCAGCCGATCCCAATCCGCTTCACTGAGTACCGCTTGTGCCAGTTTAGGCGTCTCGACGCGCTTGAGCAGTTCATCAAAAGCATCACGCCAGGCGGGATCCTTCTCGGCCTTTTCGCCCAACAACGTGGCCAATTCTTCATCGTTTTTGCCAAACCAGGTGGCCAATTGTTGCGAAAAGAGATTCAGGCCAATCCCGCCAAAGATCTGCGCAATCGCTTGGGTCGCTGCCCCATCAAATTGTTGATGGGCCGCCACCAGCGGCAAGAGCGTACAGGTCGCCAGCGCGCCATAGGCCATGCCCGGCGTCGCCTTGCGTAGCCAGGTAGTGGAACTTTGCAATTGTTCACGGACCTTGATTTGCCACTCGCTTAGATTCACAGGGGCCTCCGTTGGGTGGTTGGGTGCGGGTTACTGCGGTATAGGGTAATCCAAGCATGAATTTTTCGCAAGCACGTCGCTGGAGAAAGGCGCATCCCCGGAATGGGGCGAGTTGTACTACGTCCCCGGCACAGGCGAAAAATTAGTTCGTCTGCGGACCATTTCCTCGCCTGTGCCGGGGACGTTACCCCCAAAATTGGGCCGCACCTGCTGGAGAAAGGCGCTATGCAACACGTCAACTTGCCGAGGATAACAGGCCGATAAAAACCCGTAGGTTGAAACCTGCGGCTACCGTCTGTCGTCACTCCGTGACTCAATCCGCACGGCGGGCCACCCTGTTAAACTAGCACAATTTCGCTGACACTATACAAAATTATCGCGCCAGCTACCGTATCCACCGCTGCCTACCCAACCACAGCGCGGCGAGTTTGCGCGCCGGGGTGGGTGGATGTGCAAAAAGTTTTGCTTCCCAGCGTTCAACCCGGCGGCTGGGCTGGGTAGCCAACGTCTCTAAAATTGTCGGTGGGATGGGTGCATCAACGCTCTGGACCAGACAATCGAGCGCTGCAGCCATGCGCAGGGTCATGGCCTGTTGGCGGCTGCGGGCCACTACGCGCGCCCAATCGATGGCCGGCGCGTTTGGTTGGAGTAAGATGGCCGCATCGGCGATCCACTGGATGGTGCCATACCATTGCAGGTTGACAATCCCCTGCACACAGAGATCAAAAAAGAGGTCGGTTGGGTTGACGCACTGCACAGCCAGCTCACGCACCAACCAGGGTTGTCCCTGTGGATCTTGGTGATCCACCAGCGGGGCAACCGGGGTAGGGGGCAGCGATTGCCAGCGCAAACTGACTTCGCGCAGCTGCGCATGGGTGAAGCGTTGGGGTGGTGGTGTACCGGCAAGCAGCGACCGTAGCCACTGGTGCTTGGCCGGCTTTGGCTGCCAGCCTGTCTGGGTTAACAACGCGGGCACTAAATGGGCTTGGGCTGTGGCGGTCAACAAGTGGACGGTATCAACCATGCGCAGCCCTTGTTCCGGGTAATGAAAAAGGGCCAGCGCCAGATCGCCCTGCAAGATCGGGCTGATGCCGGCAGTCTGCAATGCCTGGAGCAGCGGTGTCAATCCCTGTAAGTGCAATTGTTGCTGGGTCCAGGTGCGGCGGTGGATGCCTTGGCACTTGTCCAGTAGCGGATCAGTGATCCCGTGCCGTTGGAGATTGTAGGCGAGCAGCGGTAAAAGGAGAAAACCGCCGGTGGGTAACTGATCGAGATCGGCGTTGGCCCGCCACTGGTACCAGGCCGTCACCGCGGCTTGGCGCGAGAGCAGGGCCGCGCGCAAGAGGAGGGTCTGTTGTACGTGCGGCTGGGGTCGGCTTACTGCGGCGGCGATGGTTAGATTTTTCATCATTCGTGATCAGTGGTTGCATGTAGCCAGTGGGTTAATTGGTGGTTACGTGTGACTTGGGTCACGGCGGCGGCCTGCCCACGCCAGAGTTGCCAGCTTTTACCGCTATAGCGCAGCACCAGATCTTTTAGTCGAACCAGATAGTAAAAGAGCACTTTGGGCGACCGTGGCGAGATCGAATAGATGCTCGCCAACATGGTTGGCGAGACAAAGAGCCGTTGCAACATAATTTTGCTGCGTGCTGAGGCTTGCCCCACTTGCCACAGCTCGATAAAATTCAGCGAAATGCGACGATTCTCGACCTTATCGGCAAACATTTCGGCCATAATTGTTTCAACAATCGTGTTAGATAAGTGCGTTGGGCCAAGGGCTGCTATGACCTGATCGGGAATGGCCGTACCTAGTAACTGGCGGGTTAGGTAAAGCGCAGTATGCACGCCTCTTGTCCAACGGCGCTGTTTGGCCCGTGCAATGAGCAGCTGCCAATCCAATGTTGGGTAGCGACGGACAATGGCATCAATATCACAAAGATAACGGATATCTTGGGCAAAATAATGATGATAGGTGGCATGGACACAGATATGTAAGAGCAAATCCTCAGGGCAGAAGGTCTGCCCAAGCATGCCGGCAATTGTGATTGGTTGGGCCTGGGCCCAGAACTGGCCAATATTAACTGTATCAGCATCGTCAGGCGTTGTAATTGTCCAGTGAATCTCGACACCCACAACGCGCTCGGCGTGCCGAAAGGGCGGCAGGTGGTGGCTTGTTTGCGTATGTGCCTCCAGCACAATTGGTATCACTGGTTCATAGCCTTGTTGCTGCAATAAGGCCACAACGGCCGGCAGCGCAGCTTGTGGCACCAGCAGATCCAGGTCGGCCATAAAGCGCAACGCCGGATTCGGATAGACCGCTGCGGCCAGGTAGGCCCCTTTGAGCACAATGATCGGAATCTGTACGGCTTGAAACGCAGCGGCCAATCTGCGCAGTTCGTGGTTAATACGCATGTTACGCACACTATTAGCCAGTTGAAGTTGTTGCAACTGTTGGCGTACCGCCGGTGTAACCAGTTCGCTTAGCTGATGCTCTTTTAGACGATGGTAGAACAACGGAGAAATGTGCTGCTGTTGACTCAACTGCAACAGCTGTTGCCAATCACTTGGCGAAAGTTGCGCCAGATCGGTGGTCAGGGTCGGCGTGGGTGTGACGCGTAAACAAGCCAACAAGAGGTCGTGTAGCGGATGTTGTGCCATTGCGAATTATCACTGGTAAAAATTTTGCGATTGCTGTATGGTTAATTTAAAAGTTGTCGGCTTAGGCTATTTGCCAGGGGACTTTTAGAATAGTATGATTTTGGGTGAGCGTCAAGTTATGATTGGTTATAAAAACTTGCGTTTTGCTTACGCTTTTCATGTGCCGTTGTTCTATGCCTATTGTTTACCCAACACGGACATTTATACTGCGGTTGAAATGAGAACCCTACCCCTGTTGCAGCGTTTGGCGGGCCAATTCCAGTTGGCGGTTGTATAAAATATGTTCAGTCATGGCCGAATCGGCTTCGATGCCGCTAATAGCGTGGTATCGACCACGGCGAAAGGTTACATATAGTTAAGTGTTGTTATGCTTGTGCCCCAATCTGCTGCCGATGCAGCCGATATAACATGGTATAGTGACCGCCCTGCGCCAGTAGGTCGTCATGCGTACCACACTCTATCAGTTGGCCTTTTTCCAACACCAGAATGCGATCCGCCATGCTGATGGTCGAGAAGCGGTGCGAGATCAACATGGTGGTGCGCCCCGTAGCCGCCTGTTGAAAGCGGCTGAAAAGTTCATACTCGGCACGGGCATCCAGGCTGGCACTGGGTTCATCCAGAATGAGCAGTCGCGCATTGGTGCGGGCAATCCCGCGCGCAAGGGCTAGGCGCTGCCATTGGCCGCCGGACAGATTCTGCTTCCCAAATTGGCGCCCCAGGATCGTCTCATAGCCTGCGGGCAGGTGCGCGATCAACTCCTCAGCTCGGGCCTGACGGGCAAGTTGTGCGACCTCGTGCGGGTGTGCCAGGAGCCGTTGCCAATCGCCATAGGCAATATTCTCCTGTACGGTTGCTTCATAAGGGATAAAGCGCTGGAAGACAAAACCGATCTGTTCCTGCCAGACCGCCGGATCAATCGTCTGTAGATCAACCCCGTCCACCCGAATCATGCCGGTGGTTGGCGTGTACAAGCCCGCCAGCAGCATCGCCAGCGTACTCTTGCCGGCCCCATTCTCGCCGACCACGGCCACCGTTTCGTTGGGGGCCAGGGAGAAGGAAAGATTGACCAGCGTCGATTCGTCGCTTTCAGGATAGGTGAAGGAGACGTTGTCGAATTCGATGGTGCCCTTGTGGGGTGGACAAGGTGACAGGGTGACAGGGTGACAAGGTGATTTGCGCGTCTCCATGATTGGTGTGGGTATGAAGGCTGGATTGGGAACCGACTGGGGTGCGTCTTGGGGGGTATTTCTCTGGCGGGCTAGCGCATGCGGCGCTGGTTGAATCGCCAGAAAGGCACGCAGATCCGCCAGATGCAAGAGTTGTTCGCGTAGCCCGGCCACCGTTTGCACCAAGCTTTGGACCGTACTTTGCAGTTGCATCGCACTGCCCGTGTAGATCGCTACATCGCCCACCGTTAACGCCCCGGCAAAGATCCGCCCGGCGATGCGGCCAAAGAGTGTATAGAGCCCAATCGCGCCGGCAAAGGCAAAGCTGATATTTAACCACATGGTAAAGCGGTAGAGCCGGCGATCCTCCACCAGAAATTCGTCACTGAGCTGCCGAAAGCGCGCGATGAAGAGTGGCGCTAGATTAAATACTTTCACCTCCGGCAGCGAGCGCAAGTTGGTGAGCGTATTGGTGTAATAGGCGGACCACCGATACTTGAGGGCGCGGCGTTGGTGCATGGCATAGGTTTGATTGGCCAAGCGCCAGCGCAGGACCAAAATCGGCATGGCCAACACGCCCAGCCAGCCGACCACGAGCGGTTCGATCCAGAGCAAGATACCCACCAGGCTGATAAAGCGCAGCACAAGGTTGAGTAGCATCACGACTTTGACGATCACTTGGGCCACCACACCGCCGCCGTAACGGCGGACGCGCTCAATGTGATCTTGCGTTTCTTTGCTTTCCATCTGGGCGAGGTCAAGGCGGGACGCTTGCGTTAAGACATCCAGCCCCACGCGCTGTTGGAGTTTATCCTGCAAGCACTGTTGCCAATAATCCCCCAGATTGGTGATGACGGCACTGCTGGTCGCCAATATGGCTCCCAATGCTAACCAAGGCAGCAGGTTAGGCACCGCATCGCCGCCTTGTTGCACCCCGGCGACAATGGCGTTGATCAACCCGCGCCCGGTCAAGGCGATCGCAGCGGGCAACAGGCTTTCCAGCACAGACATGGCGAGAAAGCCAACTAACAAGCGTGAGTCGGTGGCCCAGGCCATTTGCCAAATCCAACGGAGTGTTTTGGCGAGCGCCTGCCACTGTTGCCGGCCAAGGTTCTTCATCAACATCGACTATCTTTCCTTTAACATCTGATTAGTGGGCATGCTGCCCGGCGCGGTCTCCGCCGGGGGACAGGCTAAATGTTCACTCATCAACCACCAGGGCAGCGCCCACGGATTCTTAGCCCATTGCTGCCGCAGATGCGCCACATATTGATTCAGCAGATGTTGCACCCGGTCGGCGTAGCTCATTGCCGGCGTCCCCTTGTCAAACGGCCCGACCAATTGAAAGCTGAAACGGTTGTACGCTTGTAGATCACTGGCGACAAAGATGAGCTGGGCATCGGTGAGCAGCGCCAGTTCGGCAAAAGTGGTACGAAATTGGTGCAAGCGGCCATGGAAAGGAACGGCGGTTTGAGGCCCATGCCCGCGATTCACATCTGGGGCAATGGCGATCACGCCCCCTTGTTGCAATATTTGTCGCGCTAGTTCCAACTGGTGGGCATATAACATGGTTTCCGCCATAACCGGATCAACGGCGTGCGGCTGAACAAGAGGCGCCATGTTGGCAATGGTGCGCTGCATTAGCCGCAGGGTGCGAAAATAGGGCGCCTGATAATCATGGCTGATTAGTAAAATTACGCCTTGTTGCTGCGCACGCGCCTTTTCCAACAACGGCATCCCTGCTATGGGCAAGGGCGGCTGCTGACGAAGACGCTGAAAGATCGCACGGCGCAGTTGAAAGTGCTGCAAAGAGCCAAAAAACAAAGCGCGGGAAAGGACGGTTTCAGGTGAGTGCATTGGCAAGCGCGGCTGTTCCAGAGCGGCCAGGAATTGTTGAACCAACTTTATTTGTCTGGACAAATAGCGTTGTTGCACCCAACGTTGTTGCACTAGCCAGGCCAGACTTGTCATGGCCAGCGGTTGGGGTAGGCGCAACAGCAGTTGTAGCCAGCGGGGGCGGGCTTTCGTCGGGTGGGCGGCGTGGTGCAGTTGTTGCATTTTGGGCGGATCTGTTAACGCCGCATAGAGCATGTCAAGCGCTTCCTGGTTTGGCAACGGCGTTGTTGCCGCCACAGCCGCCGGTTGTCCAGTCACCATCGCCGCTTGCCGACGATCAAGGAGGGCGGCCATGTGGGCGATGGTGGGGGTAAAGACAAATGAACGCAGTTCAAGCGCACACTGGAAATGTTGTTCCACCGCTACCAGTAGACGCAATGCCAGCAGTGAATGACCACCCAGCGCGAAAAAATTGTCGTGGAAGCCAATTGCCTCGCGTTGCAACAATTGCCGCCAGATCTGTAACAGCGCTTGTTCGGTTGGCGTGCTTGGTGCCGCAACGGCACCAGCCGCGGCGCCCTGGTCGATCGTGGGTACGGGCAGGGCGCGCCGATCAATTTTGCCATTCGGGGTCAACGGCAGCGCGGCCAGCTCGACAAAATGGGTCGGCAACATATAGGCTGGCAACCGTTCGGCCAGTTGCGCGCGCAATTGCGGCTGGGTCAGGTTGGCTTGTGGCTCACGCACCCAATAGGCCGTTAATTCTTTTTCCGCACCGCTGTTCGGCTCGGCGGTTGCCGCCTCCTGGGCAACCACCACTGCCTGGGCGACGCCATTGACCGCCGCCAGCACTTGCTCCACCTCGGTCAATTCGACAAGATAGCCGCGCACCTTCACCATAAAATCTTTACGACCGGTAATGTATAGACCGCCGTCATCTGCCAGGTAGCCCAGGTCGCCGGTAAAAAATAGACGGCGTGTTGGTTCCTGTGGATCGCTTCTAAATTTGGCGGCGGTGAGCGCTACCCGCCGCCAGTAGCCAGTCCCAATATAGCGGCTGGCCACCACAATTTCCCCGACTTGCCCCTGCGCTACAGCTTCGCCCTGCTCATCCAGCACCAGAACGGCTTTGTCAGCGCTAAAATAGCCGCCAGGCAGCGCGCCTTCTGGCAGTTGGGCTAGATCGCCCACCAGATAGTTGGTAACATTAAGCGTTTCCGTCGCGCCATAGACCAGCGCGATGGTGTAATCACCCAGCACTTTGGCACGCAGTTGCTGCAAGTCCTGTTTGTTGACCTGCGCGCCGACAAATTCAACCAACTGTAAATCGGGTAGTTCAACCGGCGCAGTGAGTGAATTGCACCATTGCCGCACCAGAGCAATTGGCGGGATGATGAAGTGAATGCGCTCCTGAGTCAACCATTGGGTAAAGCCCGGCAGGCTACCAGCCGTGAGATCATAGGCATAGATCGTACTGCCCTGTAGCAGCAGCCGTAAGGTCAGGCCAAAGGTGGCGGCATAGGCCAACGAACTGCTCACCCCGCCACGACAGGGGGTCGGCAAGTTGCTCCGTTGGTGAAAATGCCAGATATTTTGCATTTGGGTGCGATGGCTGCGCACCACGCCCTTGGGGTTGCCGGTTGACCCCGATGTGTAAATCATGGCCAAGGGCGTGTCGGGATCGATCACCAGGGCCGGGTTGGCAACAGCGGTAGCAGCGGCAGGGGTGTCAACGGTCAGCGGTGTGATCAGACAGGACGGCTCGTCCACCGTCGCCAGGATCGCCGTTGCCCGTGCGGCCAAGGGGGCGTCAACCAGGACGGTCGTCGCCTGACTATCGGCAAAAATAAAGCCCAACCGTGCATCGGGCAGGCTGGTATCCGCAACGATTACCGTCTTCCCGGCCTTAATCACCGCCAGCAGCGCCGCTATCTGCCAGCTCAATGCTGCACAAAAGACGATGACTTGGCCGCCCGCCGCGCCCTCTTGTTGCAGCAGCCGGTGGGCAATCTGGTTGGCGGCCTGATTGAGTTCAGTGTAGGACCAGGTTGCCTGCGCCGTTTGTAGGACGCATTGCAAGGCATGAAGGGCCGCCATCCGTTCAAAGCGTTCGGTTACTGTTGTATTGAAGTCGGAAGTTTCAAAATTTGGCATCGTTTTACCTCAAGCAAAAACTGGGGGGCAGGCCAGATGTTCGCTCATTAACCACCAGGGCAACGCCCACGGGTTCTTTGCCCATTGCTGCCGAAGCTGCTTAATATATTGATTCATGAGATGTTGCACCTGCTCTGTATGGCTCATGGTTGCGCTTCCCTGGTCGAACGGGCCAACTAGGCGAAAGCTGAAGCGGTTGTATGCTTTCAGATCACTGGCGACAAAAAATATCTGCGCACCAGTCAGCAAGGCCAATTCGGCAAAGCTCGTACGAAATGTATGCATTCGTCCATGAAACCCAACGGCAATGTGTGGGCCATACCCCCGGTTTACATCCGGTGCAAGCGAAATGGCTCCCCCTTGCTGGAGCGTTTGGCAGGCAAGCTCTAGCTGGCGCGCATACAAAATGTGGCGGGCTGTCACTGGCGCAAGATTGGTCTCTCGAATCAACTCCTCCATACTCCCAACCCCGCCTTGCACCAACTCGAGGGAACGGAAATAAGAGGCTTGATAGGTATGACTATTTAACAAGATGACTGGTCGGCCCTGTGTGCGCGCGTGCGTCAACAGTGCCAATCCCGCAACAGGGATGGTGCGCCCTTCCGTACGTAGACGTCGGAAAAGTGCGCCCCGCAGCCCAAAGTGGTTCAAAAAACCGAAAAACAGACATCGCGCCAGCGACTGCTTCGGTTGTGTCAACCCTTCCACTCCGTCAAGAAATTGTTGTACCAAAGCAGTTTGTCTTGGCAAATAACGGCGTTGCACCCACGGCTGCTGCACGGCCCACGCTAAAAGTTGCAGGGCAATGGGTTGGGGCAAGCGCAAAAGTACCTGCAAAAGGCGGGGAATTGTACGTTTTGGTTGCAAAGCTTTTTGCATCTGGGCGAACTTACCCTTATCGGCGAGGGCATCGTACAGCAAACGTAAAGGTTCATTTTCTGACCCAATGGGTTGTGTTTCGCTTAGCGCTACTGCTAACGCCCCGGCTTGCGCGTTGTCGAGCAAGGTTGCCAGATGGGCGATGGTTGGATTGAAGACAAAGTCACGCAACACAAGCGGTCGTCGGAATTGTTGTTCGACCTGCGCCAACATGCGCACCACTAGCACAGAATGGCCGCCGGCTTGAAAGAAGTTGTCATGGATGCCAATCTGCGCCACCTGCAATAACTCACACCAGAGCTGGGCCAACACTTGCTCGGTCGGTGTACGCGGCGCGACAGCAACGGCGCGGTCATGGCCGGAGTTAAAAGCTGGTATCGGGAGTGTACGGCGATCCACCTTGCCATTTGGGCTAAGCGGCAAGCTTTCCAGCATAACAAAGGCGCTGGGGATCATATAGGTCGGCAAAGTTGTATTCAGCCAGGCCGCGAGTTCGGCTTGTGTTGCCACCAGGGTCGGTTGCGCAACCCAGTAGGCAACCAGTTGCGCATCTGCTTGGTCACGGGCAAGCAAAACAACGGCCACTTCCTGCACCGCCGGGTGGCGCAGCAAGGTGCGTTCCACCTCCCCAATCTCTACCCGATACCCACGAATCTTGACTTGATGATCGTGGCGCCCCTGGTGGATCAGACAACCATCGGGGCGGAGAAAGCCGATGTCGCCGGTCAGGTAGCTCGGGCTGCTTCCCGTCGTGCGGAAACGGGCAGCGGTTTGATCGGGCTGTTGCCAATACCCTTGGGCCAGGTAGGGTGTTGATAACACAATTTCACCCGGTTCATTGGAGACCAACGGCTGCGCGGCCTGGTCAACAATCGTAATTGTCATATCGATCATCGGATAGCCGACTGGCAACGGGTCAGGCGGCAACGGGGAATGATGGTCAAAGAGATAGTAACAGAAACCGCCGGCCGTCTCGGTTGCCCCCAGCGAATTGTAAAGGATGGCGGTGGGTGGGAAGGCTTGTCGATAGCGTTCCACATCTTGGCGATAGAGTGTGTCGCCGCCGATGCAGATCATGCGCACCCGCGGGAAAACCGCATCCGGCGGGAGCAAGTTCAGCAGGTGGCGGAAGATCGGCGTGACAAAACCCAGGATCGTAATCCCTTCCGCTTGTAGCCAAGCCGGCAGTTCAGCCAACGGATGGCGCTTGAGATCAAATAAGCAGGTCATAGCGCCGTTGAGCAATGGACAGAAGAGATCGCGCAGACCGGCAATGGCGTCATAGGTATGGACGCAAGCGCAGCGATCTTCACAACTCAGGTGAATAATTTCGGTTTGACGCTTGATGCGATGGAGCAAAGCGCGATGACTGAGCAGAATGCCTTTGGGACGTCCGGTTGAGCCGGAGGTATACAAAAGCAAAGCCGGTGCATCGGCAGTGATGGACAAACCAGGATTGTGCAGAGCGGCCACTACCGGTAGCGCGTCGATTACAAGAATGATGACGTTCGTCGCGTTGATTTCTCTTGCTAACGCCAGATGTTGCTGATCGGTCAGAAGCAGACGCGCGCCGCTATCCACCACTCTCTCGATCAGGCGCGCTGCCGGTTGGGTTGGATCGAAGGGCGTGTAGAAGTGACCTGCTTTCAAAACACCGAAGATCGCAGCGCCGGCCGTTGGCGTATGGCCGAAGAGTAAGAGCACTGGGGAATTGTGATCTGTCATTTGTGCTAACACAGCGTGCGCGACCTGATTCGCCTGTTGGTTCAACACCGCATAGGTCAAACAAAGATCAGCCATTTTTATAGCCGGTCGTTCTGGATAGCGTGCGGCCATCGCCTCAAAGCGGGTGACAAGGGAGCTACTTACGCCAGCAGGCGGAAACGCTTCCCATTCTCCACTGGGGTGGAAACACTTCGCTTGAATCGCCAGTTGTTTTTGAAATGTTGTATCCATACGTAAGTTCCAGCTAACTTTCATCGATTTGTTTTCTTGCAACTTTTTGTTCACTCTTTTGAAGAAGGTTGCAAAGATGGGTAATTTGTTCCGCCTTCCGCTTATGTAACAACCGCACGCTAGCTTCTCATACCGCCACTGATAACGGCTGGAGGCGCGCTTGCGCGTCTTGACGAATCGCCGGGCTATCGATCAGGCTGGTGAAATTGGGTGAACGGGCCGTCAACAACGCTGCGGCATACATCAACCCTTGCGCTTCGACGCCGGCAAAGGCGATGGCTTGTCTGGCTTGTTGCTGCCCCTCCGTGGTTGTTTGATAATAGGGCAGCGCCAAGGCGCGCCCCAGTTCCAGACGATTTTGCAATTGACGGCTAAAGATTGCCTGATATTCGGCGCACCGTGCCGGTGTCTGTAAACATCGGTCAATGCTCCAGGCGGCGATATAAGCCCCATACATTCCTAATACAACCCCAACCGAAAAGATCGGGTCAATAAAACCAGCCGCGTCACCAATCAGGAAAAAGCCCGGCCCCGCCACTTGACGGCTGCGATAGGCATAGTCGCGCACCAGCCGCACCGAGCCAGGACAAAAACGGGCCGGTTGGAGCAAACGTTGCAAGAGCGGGATCGCTTCACATTGGCGCAAATACCAGCTTTCCCAGCCCCCTTCTTGCGCTTTGACGCTTTTGACCCAGGCTAACGGCAAGACTAAGCCGATACTTGTCATCTCGCGCAGCATAATGTGCCAGAGCCAGGCCCAGCCATCACCTTGGGGTAGGGCGCTGACATAAGTGGTGGGCGGGACGGTGCGTACCTGACTGGCTGGATAAATCTGCCCATCGGCCGCCAGATAGCTTGAATCGGTAAAATAGCCCCAGACACTCATAAAGCGAAAGGCCTCATCAATGATGCGCAGGCCCAATTGCCGCCCAATGACCGCATTCTGGCCGCTGGCGTCAACCACATAGCGACAGGTGATGCGTTCCGGGCGTGCTTGGGCCGCCGCCTCACCCACGGCGCGATAGTTCACGACCACGGCGGCGGGGTCGCTAAAATCGGCATCAATCACCGCTACTTGTTCAAAAATCTGGACGCCACACGCGCCGGCATGGGTCAGCAGGATCTGGTCAAAGCGGTCGCGTTCAACATGGAGCGCCGGTCGGGTATAGCCAAAGTCCTTAAAGGAAAGGCGGTGCATGGTGCCCTCCCAATCAACGCTGCCACCGGCCTTGCGAATAAAGCCTTCGGCCTCGATTTTGGCGCTTACGCCGGCTTCATCACAATATTTCCAGAAGTCGGGCAAGAGGCTTTCGCCGACGGCATAGCGTGGGTGTTGCTGCTTTTCCAGCAGCACAACTGCATAGCCCTTCTGACTCAGGTAGGTCGCGGCCAGGCTACCGGCCGGCCCGCCCCCAATCACAACAATATCACACGTTGGTGGGATGTTCATGGTCGTTACTCCTTACTCTTTATTCAAGAGCGGTAATTTGCGTTGCACAAGTGCTTGCAAGGCGCACACCGTTGCAAAGTTCTCCACTACAATGTCCTCTGCTTGAATTTTGATCGTAAAGTGTTCTTCCAGAAAGACGATTAATTTGAAAATGGTTAAGGAATCGATCAAACCGGCTTCGATCAAGGCCGTTTCCGGGGTGATCAACAGGCGGTCTTGACTCAACTCCGTCTGGAGGTAGTTTATCAGCGATTGGATAATTTGTGTTTCAGACAACATCATTCATGCTTCCTTCTTTTGTCATTGGGGCACCGTTTGCCACAAAACTCGCCATCTGTCCGAGTTTAAGATTGCCCGGCGCCGTGAGCCAGGCCGTATGTAGAAAGGCCACATATTGCTTGACGATTGCCGCGATCCGTTCGCTGCGGCTTTGGCTTGCATCTCCTGTATGCAGCGGTGCGTGAAAGGTAATTGCCACGCGGCCATGCAGGTCAACGCTGGCGGAAGCCGGCAGCATCACCGCGCCGGTGCGCAACGCCAGTTCCGCAAAGGCCGGAGGAAACAGACGCGTGCGTTGGTAAAGGGGGACAGGAATGCACTCATTCCCTTGCTGTAAATCGGGCACGATGCGGACGACGCCGCCTGCTTCCAAACAGCTTTTGGTGGCGTGGAGTTGACGCGCCTGCAGAAAAGGCGCCATTTCCGCTGAGTAGGTCTGTCCTGCTGCTGCGGCTATCGCGCGCGCTGTCTCAATACTGAGCATTGGTTGGACACCCATGTAAGCCAACCACCGGAAGACCAGACGGGCCGCCAATGTATGATATTGGAGCAGAATCACCCCTTTGCCCTGTTGATAGGCGCTGTGCCACACTTCCTCGCCGCGGATGGTAATGAGTGGCATCCACTGCGCCGGGGGCCAGGCAGAGAGGCGACTACGCCAATCAAAGAAAAAGCTATCACAGAAAAGCGCCTGTCGGATCACCTGCGCCGGTTGGAGGGCCGGGTCGTACATGGCGAGATTGGTGGCGCGTAAGAACTCCTGTACGAGCGCCACTTTTTTGCCCCAGTAGCGCCGTTGCGCCCAGGGCTGACCACAAAGCCAGGCCATGAGGCGCGCTTCAACAAAGTAGAAGGTAGGTTCCCAGCGCGCCTTGACCAGCCTGCGATAGAATTTGTTTCTACCTTTGCTCAATCCCTTGAGCGCGTCAGCTTCCCACTGACGACGATAGTTTTTCACTTGTCCAACCGTCATTCGCTCTCCTTCCGCAAGCACTTTTCCAAGGTAATCATTCACCCCCTCCTAGCCTCCCCCACACTGGGGAGGAACGATTCCCTCCCTTACCAGGGGAGGGCTAGGGTGGGGTCTGAATGGATTACTTCCCAAGTGTGTGCGCGCATTCGTGGCTCAACGGGAACAGGGGGTTAAGCCGCATTTTTTACTTTTCCAGGCTGGCAAATAGCTGCATCAAACTTGCCTGCGCGGCCGATAGTGTAAAATTTTCCTGCACAAATGCCTGCCCAGCCAAGGCAACGCGTCGCCACTCCGCATCATCCGTCAACAAACGGGTAATCGCCGCCGCCATCGCTTGGGGCGTATCGGCGGGTGGCGTGATCTCGGTCAACCCCGGCACACCTTCTACACCGAAGCGTGTGGTCACCACCGGCACGCCGTGCGCCAATGCCTCGATCACCTTGCCTTTGACCCCAGCGCCAAAGCGCAATGGCACAATGACGACCCGCGTTTGCCGATACAGATCGAACAATTGCTGATCAGAAACTCGCCCCAACACCGCAATCCGCGCGGATTGCAGGGCGAAAATGTCGGCCTGGGCAAAGGAACCGGCCAAGACAAGGTTGACCTGTGGACATTGCTTGATCAGCAGCGGCAGGCAATTGCGCACAAACCAATGAACGCCATCGGGATTGGGGCGATGGGCGAAGTTGCCAACAAAAAACAGGGTTTGCCCTGCGGGTAGCGCTGGCTGGGCAACCGGCAAGGTTGGGTAAAAGAAAAGCGGCATCCGAAAAACTTTACTCCCGTAGCGCGCTGTTAGCCATTCCTGCTCTTCATAACTGCGCGTCAGGAGCGCATCTGCCGCTTGAAAGATGGCCGCTTCCTGGGCAGCAACTGCTTGTGCCTCGCGCCAGGCCGCTATCTTACCGGTTGCTTCATACTCACGTTGGCACCGGACCGCCTTCAGATCAGGCGCGAGATAGATGAGTTTGGTCTGTGCGGTGCGCTGCAAAAGGGGAAGATAGGCTTCGGCCGGCTCGGCATGGCGAAAGAGTACATAATCAATGCGCGGCGCATTGCGCTGCAACCAGCTTGCGCGTAACCAACGAAAAGGCCACCCTGATAGCACCATAATGCCCTGCTGCCGTAGCTGTACCGCATAAGGATCATCCCATTTCAGGCCATGTGCGCCGTCACGATGGCCATCCCATTCCGCAGCATAGGGCATCAAGAGCACACGCCAGCCCTGCGCCTGTAAAAGCGCAACGTAAAGATCGTTGGAGCGCCCTAAAGTGCTATCCTCCGGGCGTAAAATCCGATAATCAAACACCAGGATCGTTTTGCCTGTGGCGTGGTTCGCTGGCTGCGGCAAAGTTCTGTAGTGCCAGTAGGTGCGCAACCCTAGCCAACTACCCTGGAGCTTTCTACGCAGCCCATAGCGCAGCAACTGACGGAGGCTTTTCTGCTGCTCCTTCATGTAGCGGACAACCTTGTTCCCGCGTGAGAATTGATGGAAAGCGGTAAGCAGCCGCAGCAGGCGCAGCGGGACATAATCACGCTTGGTGAACGGTGCCGGCAGGTCAGCACGCCGTAGGGACAGCGCGTATTCACCTTGGGCTAGGGCCTGAAAGAGCTGTAGATAGCTTCGTCCCATGCTTTGCAACGTAAAGTGCTGCCGGATCAAGTGGCGACCGGCTGTGCTAAACGCACCCCAGCGCTGCGGATCGGTCATGGTCGCAATGGCGGCGACAAAGCCACTCACATCATCCGGCGCAACAGTGATACCCGTAATGCCCTCTTGGATGGCTTGCGCCGCCGTGCCTGGTAGGTGCGCCACAATGGGCACACAGCCCTGTGCTTGCGCCTCTAAGACGACAAGCGGCAACCCCTCGAAGTTAGAAGGCAGTAGCAACAGATGATGATCACGCATCGCCGCCAGGACCGCTGCATGCGGCTGGCTGCCTTGTAAATCCACCCATTCGCTAACTCCTAATGCTTGCAGTAGCTGCGTGAATGGTCTGCGGTCAGCGCCATCGCCAATCACTGTCAACTGGACAGCAAGCTGCCGTTTGCGACATTCCTGTAAAATGGCCGGTAAACGAAAGATGCCTTTTTGCTGATCGTCGAGTCGTCCCACAAAGAGGAGGCGCAGCGGTGTGGCATGGGTCAGCCGCCTAGCGAATTCTTCATCGGTGGCGGGCATAATCCCATTTGGAATGTGGTGAATGCTCTTCGTTTTCAAGCGCGCTGCCACCGTTTGTGCGATTTTGGGGCTTACGGCTACCGCACAATTCCAGGCGGTGCCATTTATTGCCGCCACATCATAGACCGCTGGATCATCGTTGTGTAAAACAAGCACAACCGGCAACGCATCCGGCAGAAGATCTAAACATAATGACAAGGGGCGGCTATGGATGCTGCCGATATTCACTACCAAGAGATCAAAAGCTTGCGCGGTGAGCCACGTTGCCAACCGTTTGGCCTGGCTCATGCTGCTTTCCCAGGGCTGTTGGGTGATACATTCACCTTTAATGCCAAGTTCTGCTAGGCGCGAATCCCATTCGCCAGGCGTCAGGCTGAGCACCGTAACCGCGTGCCCAGTCGCCTGCAACCACTGGCTTAGGTTGAGGGTAAAGGTTGCCACCCCATGAATGCCAAGGTTGGCTGTAGCAAAAGCGATCTTCATAAATCGATCCACCGGGACAAAGTACATTTGATAGATAAATTCTTTAAAGGTCGTATAAACAAGGCATTTATAAGCTGACGCACTGGCTTCCCTGTAGCACTTCGCCAGGGTTTCACCACCGCGCGCAGACGCGGGGCAAGACTATAGGTGCGGCGGGGCTGCGCCTGATAGCGGGCGCGTTGCTCGGCAAAGATCGCACAGGCTTGCGTATATAGGGCTTGATCATCCTGCGTTTTGGCAAGCACCCGTTCAAGCAGGTCGGGCGGTAAGTGCTGCCGATAGTGATAAAGCTGTACACCTTGTTTCTTAAGACCCAGATTCTCGGTTGGTAACGTTGTTGGTACAGGAACGCCCAACAGGTCACAGAGCAGTTCGGTGGATTCGGCAAAGGCTTCTGTGATGCCGATGAGGGTCACTTTTTGTAACTGTTCTTGGGCCGCAGCCGCAATTCGGCGCATATCCATCGCCTGGCTAAAGCCAAAGGGTATAGCGCGCAAGATCGGCCCGTCGCGACCGATTTCACCCTCTTGCAAATACGGTGTGATCGGTTGAAAAATCCCTAAACAGCAACTTTGTGGGTTATCAGGGATCATAAGCAGCGGGGTCTCCAGCAAAGTGCGTAGATCGGCATGGATCAACGGTTGCACCGTCGCCAGATAGTCGGGCTCAAAGAGGTGTGGTTCACGCTGGAGTTGCCCCTGGTGAAAATAAAGCTGCGAGACAAATTGTTCAACCGGCTCGCGCAGCATGGTGATCACCGCCCCCGCGCTGCCCGCCAACCAGGGTAATAAAGCCGGTCCCAGGTGCGAGGCGACACAGCGCAGCCTGTTCAGATCCGCCGCGGTATAGCGGGGCAGATTTTGGCGATAAAGCGAGCGCATGGCCCGTGGTGTGTAAACCGCTTGCAGCAGCTTGCACCAAGAAGAACCAGCCGTTTTCGGGACATGCATAAAGTAGAGCGGCGGTGGTTGATAGCGAAGCTGTGGGAAATTCATCAAGTTGGCTGCTTTCGGCGGATGGTTCCCGGGTTCGATTAGATTGGTCATTGTTGTCCGTTACCTGTGTACCCGACCATAAGCGTCTGTTGAAACTGTTCCACCATGCCGCCAAGTTTAAACAGATCCGATCCCAGGACTTCGACCAGGTACTGTTGATAATAGGGATATTGGATAC
Organism: Caldilineaceae bacterium; assembly: GCA_022842065.1. The sequence goes on along the minus strand of JALHQH010000030.1, from coordinate 57,688 downwards.
GGTCGCGTTGCCACAATTGCCAGGGGTGGCGCAAGAACAACCGTCCGAACATTTTCAGCAATCGCCGCCCTTGCTGCCTGCGCCCAACCAACCGACTAGCCCCCGTCCCCAGCACCCGTTCTGGCCCCAGCCCGCAATAGATGTAACGCCCATTGACAAAATGCCGGCGTAGTTGCCAGCGCAGGCGCATCTTTTCAGGGCGGACAAGATGATAAACATAGAGTGCAGGATCATAATAGATCAGTGCGCCCGGAGACCGTTCACGCAGTACTTGCAACAGCGCCCCCTCTTCGCCATAGCCAAGCCGTTTGCCCATAATGCCAAGGGCCGGGTCAAAGCCGCCGGTGAGACTGAGCAGATCGCGCCGGAAAAAGAGATTGGGACCAGGTAAATAGCTGCCGGTCAGGGCGCGTGGCTGATCGCCCAGCTTGGTTGAGCCGTAGCTATCCTTAAACCAGGCCGGCTTCGCTCCTTCATAACAAGCAAAATAGGGGCCGCCAAAGGCCGCGGGCGCGTGGGTTTGGATAATCTGTTGCGCGGTTGCCAACCATGCTGCCGGCAACCGACTATCATCATCAGTAAAGGCAACATATTGCCCCTGTGCCATGCGCCAGCCATGATTGCGTGCCACCGAAATGCCTGGCACTGCTTCAAAACAGTAGCGCAGGTTGGGCAAGCGTTGGCGAAAGGCGGCCACCACGCTGGCCGTGGCATCCGTCGAGCCATTATCAACCACAATGACTTCATATGCCGCGGGTGCCAAGCTTTGGTGACAGATGGTCTCTAAGGCCACCGCTAATAAGGCGGCGCGATTATGCGTGCCAATGATCACGGAGAACAAATAAGGTTTATCGTTCATATCCATCCATCACTTACGTGTTACGTAGGCGGTGGCGTAGCCGGCGCGCCGCTTGCCACGCACCCGTTTGACGTAACGCCTGCATTTTTGTTTTTTTGAATTGCACCCACGGCTGTGCAAGTTGGTTTCGATACTTGGGATGCAAGGTTAAGCGCCAGAGCAGCCGGCGCATTTGGCGGGGCGAGCGCATTTGCGCTTTGCCCAATTCTGCTGCGACCACCTGCTTCTGGTGCGCCAAATCGGGATCGGGAAAGCGAAAGACTTCGCGATAGGTAGCCTCCCAGCTGCGATGGTACTGGTTGAAATCGCGCTGTTCCCAAAATTTGTTGGGGTTAAAAACCTGAAATTCAGGCCCCCAGAAATGGGCGGTCAAGTTCATCGCCGCACCAAAGAGCAGGGACGACGACATCTGGTTAGAAAAAATATACCGTTTGCCATGCACATTCTGCACAAAGTTCCAGAGGAAGTTGTCATCAAGATGGGTTGGCCCATTGGTGATGACCGGCAAGCCCTGGCGCAAAAAAGGTTCCGCCAGGCCGCGGTTATAGTCAGTGTAATAGAGGCAAATCGTCAGCGGGTGATATTCGGCCGGCAGCGCCACCAGGGCGGCCGCGTATTGATCAAAGTCACAGTCCATATCGATCTGAAAGGTCGAATGGGAGGGGAAAATGATTGACCCTCGCTGTGCTGCCGTTGGCAGGGGGGTATAGCCCAGCACCTGTAACAAGTACAAAAAAGGTGCGCCGCTGGTTCTTGTGCTGATCTTGGGGTAGGCGTTGGCATAGCGTTGCTCGGTAGCCACCGACCAATACCAATTTTCCGGCGCTTTTTCAACAGCATGAACCGGGCTGGTACTCATGGCCCAGCCATGTTGAATGGAGACCGGCAGCGGCAACCGGCGGGGGAAGCCGCTGTAGAGCCGCATAATTTTGCCGGTGCCATAATAGGTGGCTTCGCGGAAGAATTCTTGCATGATTATTCCCTTTTACCTTCTCTTTGCAGCAACCAGGCGGCCATCTGCAAATCGCGCGGTTCATCAATTTCCAAGCAGCGTTCCGCTGGCATGACATAGAGCGCGGTCTTACCAAAAAAGCGGTGTTTGGTTGCCAGAAAACCAGCCGTGCGCATGACATAAATGGCGCCCGTTTCCAAATACTGCGGCGCACGTTGCTGACGGAGCAGGCGGACCTGCTTGTCGTGATTGATGCCGACTGCGTCGCCATCTTCCGTCTGTTGCCAGAGAAAGTAATGGAAAGGAGTAACGGCTAAGGCGGTGTCGGCATTTTCTGTGACCAGCGCTTGTACCGCGCCATCAATGTCGGCGACCAGGGTCAGCGGTGAGGTGCATTGTAAAAAGACCAATACCTCCGGGAGCATTCCTTCGTTTTGTTGCAGCGTTTCAAGGACATGCAAGAGCGCCGCCTCTGACGAAGCCGTGTCGCTGCTGATTGCCGCCGGTCGCCACACAACCTCGGCACCATAGGCTTGGGCGACGGTGCCGATCTCCACATCGTCGGTGGAAACGATCACCCGGCCAATGAATTGTGACGACCGTGCCTGTTCAATCGTATGTGCGACTAGCGGTTTGCCGGCTAATGGTTGTAAATTCTTGTGCGGAATCCCTTTTGAGCCGCCGCGCGCGGGGATAATGCCTACTGCTTTCATCTACTTTCCTCTATATTCTTTCTGCTCAAAATGGAAGGTGTCACATCTTGGGCTATCAGCAGCACCAGCGTACTCTTCCCTGCGCCATTTTCGCCGACCACAGCCACATAGTCATTCCTATTTCTTGTTTGTCATGTGTTAGCTACTCACGCTGTCACGCATCACCGGCGGATAGGCTAAGTGTTCGCGCATCACCTCCCAGGAAAGTGCCCACGGGTTCTTCGCCCATTGTAACCGTAGATGAGCAATATATTGATCCATCAAATATTGCACTCGTTCTGCATGGCTCATGGTTGCGCTGCCTTGATCAAACGGTCCGACCAAACGAAAACTGAAGCAGTTATACGCTTGTAGGTCACTGGCGACAAAAAAGAGTTGCGCATCTGTTAAGAGGGCCAATTCGGCAAAACCAGTGCGAAATTCATGCATTCGCCCATGAAAAGGAACAGTAATCGATGCCCCACGTCCTCGGTTTACATCCGGTGCAATTGTAATCGCTCCTCCGTTTTGAAGCACTTGGCGGGCTAGATCTATCTGGCGGGCATAAAGAATGGTTTGAGCCTTTATTTTGTCAGATTGGATCGGTTCAACCAGCCTTTCTAGGTTACCGACCCCACGTTGTGTCAACTTGAGTGAACGGAAATAGGCAGTCTGGTATCCGTGATTACTTAATAAAATGACACCTTGTTGCCGAACGCGCGCGGCTTCCAGCATTGATGCTCCTTCGACAGGAATCGATCTCCCTTCTATTCGGATGCGCTGAAAAATAGCATCCCGGATCTTAAAGTATGTCAAAGAGCCGAAAAATAGAGCTTGTGCAAGGCAGTTCTGCTGCGGTGTCGGTGCTTCTAGACTAGCAAGAAACTGTTGCACTAATTTAGTTTGGTTAGGCAGATAGAATTGTTGCGCCCATGACTGCTGTACTGTCCAGGACCAAAGTCGCATGGCGATTGGTTGGGGCAAGCGTAAAAGCATTTGTAACGAGCGGGGGCGTGATCTTTTGGGTTGTAAAGCTTGACGGAGTTGAAGAATTTGTGACTGATCCTCCAACGCATTGTACAGCTTATGTAACAACTCCTCGTCTGTAGTCGTAGAATCAGGCGTACTTGGCACCACTTGTTGTACGTCAGTTTGTGGCTCGCCCGTAATCGGTATCGTAGAGGCAGTTAAGCGTTCGGCAAACCGTTGGTACCCCAAACTTTTTGCCATCTGCCAGGTGGCCTCACTCAAAAAGTCACTGGTATAGACGCTTTGCCAGCGTTCGGCATTGGCCGACTCGACCTGCTGATGGGTGTGAAATTTGGCATCGCCTAGCATCTTTGAAACAGGATAAAGCCCATCGGTCATGCGCTTTTCCTTGTCTTGATACGGTTGCGCCATAACCTGTTCAAACGGCACTTGCAGAAATTCACTTACCTGCTGCATCGTGGCGACCGGTTTTTTAACTAGATCTTCATACTGGAGCAGGAAGCGGCGTTCCTTTGGAATCGACTGCAAAAAATTTAGAATGTTTTGATGGCTGACGAGCCAGGTCAGTTCCGCCAATTGGCGCGGCGAAAAATCATGCTCATACCGAAAAAAGACCTGATCCGTATGGGCTTCCTCAAACGATTGAATCATGCCCATCGGATGGCGTGTAAGGTGGAGATAGAGTGGTTCCTGAAACTCGCTTTCGGCGCGCTGTAATATAGCCGGATCCAGCGCATAGGCCGGCGTTTTGTCGACCAACATGCGGTCTGCGCCAATCCACTGTTGCAACAAGCCGTAAAAGGTGTGGGTATCGAGGTTTTTCTCTTCATAGTCGACCATCATCTGGCGAGCTTGGTCAGGGTTGCACCTGTGTAGCTCCATGAGGGCACGCAGTAACCCTTCCAGACGAAAGGCAAAACGATCTTGCAATGCGGTTTTGCGTTCACCTAACGTACTAAAATTGAGTAAATCTAGTTCCGGTGGGGCAAAAAGTTGGGGATGTCCCCCCAGCATCACCCGCAATAAAGTTGAACCGGAACGTGGGGATGATAGCACAAAAATTGCGCGTTGATTACGTGGTTGAACCAATGTTGCCGCTGCTGTATAGGGTGGAATCAACTGACGAAAACGCGCAATGGTGGCATCATTGATGTGTTCATAAGCTGTTTGTACTGCTGGCAGTTGATAGTCGCAGACACGGGCCAATGCTTGTGGATAGTGTTGTTGCAGATAAAGCGACAGTTTGGCAATGGTTGAGGCATCAAAAAGGGCGATGACATAGAGAATCTCTTGCAATTCCTGTTGCAGTTGATTAATCAAGATCGCCGCACGGATTGAATCACCCCCTAAGCGAAAGAAATCATCATCCACGCCTATCGTTATTTCCCCCAGAACTTTGCGCATCTGTACGGCTAACCACTTCTCTACCACGGTTTGTGGGGCGCGGTAGGTCGCTTCACGGGCGGCATCTATTTCTGGCGTCGGTAAGGCAGCCCGGTCAAGCTTACCATTGGCCGTTAGCGGTAACGCAGCTAACAGAACAATCAGGGCAGGAACCATGTAGGCAGGTAGCCGTTCTTGGATAAACTGTTTTACCTCGTCTGTGGCAGCAGGCGCGCTTTGGTTGTACACAACATAAGCCACCAAACGACTGTCATGTGGGGGTTCTGGATGGGGATGGGCGGTGACTACGCAATCTTGTACGGACGGATGCTGGCGCAGAACAAATTCAATCTCTTCTAATTCAATGCGAAAGCCACGAATTTTCACCTGATGATCAATGCGGCCCAGGAATTCTAAATTGCCATCTTCACGATAGCGCGCCAGGTCGCCTGTGCGATAAAGGCGGGAATTTGCCGCCACTGTGCCGTCAATGGTGTCGCTTTCAGCGCTGCTATTTGGCAACAAATGCGCCGGCATCGGCAGAAAGGCTTGTGCGGTACGCACCACGTCATGCAGATAGCCGCGTCCTACGCCGATGCCCCCTACCCACAGTTCACCCACCACGCCAATCGGTACTGGTTGCATAAGCGGGTCTAACACATAGGTGCGGAGGTTGGCTATCGGTCGCCCAATCGGCGTATGGATCGTCTGTTCCGGCAAAGGCTGATAGATTGGATAATGGGTGACATCATCAGAACATTCCGTCGGCCCATAGGCATTGAGCAAAGGAATAGCCGGGTAATACGTAAACCATTGTCGGCAAAGATCGGGCGGCAAGGCTTCACCGGTTGGGATCAACCAACGTAAGGTGGGTAGGTCCGGTGCAATGGGCTGGTTCGCCACCTCATGCAACATGGCGCGCAAGAGTGAGGGAACTACTTCTAAAATGGTGATGCCGTCACGTACAATCGCGGCTAAAAGCCGGAGTGGATTTAGCATCACATCATCACTCACGACCTGCACGCGCGCCCCGATGATCAAGCCGACCAACATTTGCCAAACCGAAATATCAAAGGATTGCATCGCACTCTGGGCGATAACATCCTGTTCATTCAATTGTAGATCGTGTACCTTGGCCCACAGGTGATTGACCATGCCGCGCTGTTCGATCATTGCCCCTTTCGGAATGCCGGTGGAACCAGATGTATAAATAACATAGGCTAATTGCTCTGGTTGGGTCGGTAGCAAAGGATTTGTTTCCGGCATGTTCTGCGATAAGCATCCCTCTAGCGGTAAGATGCTCAGTGCATTCACCCCCGCTTGCCCAGTAAATTTCCCAGTAAATTTCCCAGTAAATTTCCCAGTGAAAGTGGGAAGCCACTCATCGGCGATGAGCAGGTAGCGGCACTGGCTTTGTTCGAGAATTTGCTGGTGGCGCGCGTTTGGATGGCGCGGATCTAGCGGGAGATAAACCGCATTGGCTTTGAAAATCCCCAGAACGGCGACCACAAAGTTGACACTACGGCGCGCCAACAAAGCAACCAGGGTTTCTGTCGTAACCCCCTGTGTTCGTAGATAATGTGCCAGGCGATTGACACGGCGGTTCAATTCACTGTAGGTCAGGTGCTCCTGCTCATCTTGGATGGCGATGGCGTCTGGCGTGCGTAACACTTGTGCTTCGACAAGTTGATGAAGGGGGAGCGCAGGAAAGTCGCGTGCGGTCTCATTCCATTCCACCAGCAGTTGGTTGCGTTCATCATGGGGCAGCATAGATAGTTCTGCCATTGAACAATCAGGATCAGCGATAATCTGTTTCTCTAATTCTCTTGTTTGTTCGGGAGCGTGTTTGAAGGAAAAATCTTGCATCGCATTCATAGGGTATCCTGTTGACTTGACTTTGGTTAAAGGTTTTGCGGTAGCCCCGAATGATGATTCCGCTTTTACAAATAGTGGTTATTCCGACTTAATTTCTACCACTGAAGGTACGCTATTGTTCAGCAGATAAAGAAATTAAGTTGGAATAAGGTTTACTATAGCCTAATCTTCAAGATAAAATTTGATATGCCTAAACGTAATATTGGCGGGGTCGAGTTTCCATGTCTCTTCTAGAAAAGCGACATATTGCTGCACTAAGGAGACAATACGTTCTTGGCGTGGCGCATCGCCCGCGCCACTATCTAGGGGTGGCAAGAAAGTGACTTGAATTTTGCCAGTTGGCAGGGTGACACAACGCGTGGGGATAGCGACGGCTCCGGTTTCGATACTCAAGTCCGCAAAACCGGTGCTGAACGCCCGTTCTCGACCGAAGACAGGCAGTGAAAGCGTGAGTTGCCCGCTACGACCATCCGGCGCAATCCACACGATGCCCCCTGCTTTCAGCTTTTGCCGAGCCATCTCCATTTGTAGGCTCAGGAGTTTTGTGATGACGAGTTCGTCTTGCGTGGTGGCAAAATACTGTTGAAAGGCTTTGCGTAATGCAGGGCGATTTGGTAATCCCGCTTTCCCTTTATGAACCATAAAATTGTTATACCCCAGTTGTTGGAGAACAATAGAGAGGGTGTATGACGTGGTGAAACTATGCGTATTAAGCAAAAGGATGCCGCGCCCGTTTTGTTGTGCCTCCGCAAGAAAGTTTTGCCCAGAAAGCACTACCACTTGTTGCATGTTGCGCCAGAGGGTATGGGCCAAGAGTGTTCTACAGTGGCGTTTACATAGGGAGCGCATAAGATATGTAGCAATCTCTTCATTGATCTGTTGGGGTTTGACCCCCATCAGCGGAAGAAATCTTCTCAGTAACTGGCTCTCTTGCGGAAAGAGACGCGTTTGTATGAGGGGGATTCTACCTACCTGTTGAAAAAAGCGAACATATACGCCATAAGGGATCCAGTGATCACGCAAGCGCGGTTGCACAAGTGGCGGCTGTACAGCACCTTGCTGGCCTAATAAAAATGGTGCAATTTGTTTCGCATCGGCTTCCGATAATTGCGCTATATCCGAATGCGCTTGCTCCCCCATCTGCGACCCGTTGTTTGCACTGCTTGGGTTCAAAAGTTGCGCCAGCTTTTCAATGGTCGAATCTTGTAAAAAGAGTTTGAGTGAAACTTCTTGACCAAATTGCTGTTTCAACCGCGTAGCCAGTTTCAACAAGGTTATGGAATTTCCACCTAGCGCAAAAAAATCATCCTGCACGCCAATGGGGTGAATCTCAAAAAATTCTTCCCAGAGTACCGCCAACTGCGCTTCTGTAGGATTACGGGGCGCAACATAGGGAATATCCAGTTCAGGTCGTTCGTGACCTGGTGGCGGTAATACCTGATAATCCACTTTGCCGTTGAGGGTTTGGGGAAGTGCCGCGAGCAACACAAAGTGACTGGGAATCATATACTCCGGCAATGTCTGGCTGAGGAGATGGCGCACCCGATTCGCTGTCAACCCGGTTGTGCGCGGCACGATATAGCCAATCAATTGTTTGTTGCCATCTGCATCCTCGCGCGTCACCACGACAGACTCTTTGACGGCTTCAAGATTGAGCAAGGCGGTCTCAATGGCGCCTAACTCGACGCGGTAGCCACGAATTTTGACCATGTTATCTTGTCGCCCCAAGTATTCCAGCGTGCCGTCGGCTTGCCAGCGCCCCTGATCGCCGCTCAGGTATATACGTTGGCTGGCATCGGTTGGGTCGATCAAAAACTTACTGGCGGTGAGTGTTGGGTCCTGCCAGTAGCCAACCGAAAGATAGCGGCTGCGAATGGCGACCTGCCCTGTTTCGCCAGCGGGAACCGCTTGATGGTTTTCATCCAACAATAAAATTGTCTTGTCAGCGGTGGGATAACCAACAGGGATGACATCCCCTAGTTCACTCTGATGGTTTAGCACAAGATGGGTGACTGACCCAGCCTCAGTCATCGCCAACCGAAAAAGGATTTGACCGGCTGGGGCAAACAGACGGCGAAAGCGTTCTACATCGGGTTTGTAAATCGATTGTCCCGCCAGGATCACCAAACGTAATTTAGGGAAGGTGAGTTGCGGTTCAGTATTCAGCGACTCGCCGTTTTGTAAAGCATCCAATAAACGCCGAAAGAGGACAACTGGCAGATGCAAGAGGGTGATCTCTTCACGCTGCAACCATTCAATCAAAGCATTGACGGGGTTTGCTTTGGGGTCAAAGGGATAGAGCGTGGCGCCATTGAGCAGCGGGTCAAGCATATCCGGGACCGCCGCTGTCAATGCCGGTGAATAGAGCAGCGAGTGGCGATCGACACTGGTAATTTGATAGGCGTTGCTGTTGTGCCAGGTCGAGTGTAGCAGTTGACGATGGTCACGCACAATGCCTTTCGGCGCACCGGTTGAGCCGGAGGTGTAATAGATGCCGGACAAATGGTCTGCGGTCAGTGGCAGTTGCAGGTTATCGGTAGAGAGGGTCGCGGCCACTTCATCAAAATTGAGTAGCAGCCAATCGGTCGTCCATTCCTTGATGGTCGCCAAGTGTGCGGTCGGGGCGATGAGCAAGGCGACCCCAGCGTCACGACAGATCCGCGCCAACGTAGCCGCTGGTTGTACAGGGTTTAAGACCAGATAGAGCTTGCCAGCTTTGAGAACCGCCAACAAGGCGATGATGGTATCAACGGGGTCTGTAAAGAACAAGGCAATCGGTTCGGCTTGGTCCCCACGTTCAGCAATGAGCGTGCGTGCCACTTGGTTGACCTGAGCATTGAGTTGGGCATAAGTCAGGCTGCGCTCACCCATTTTGATCGCCGTCGTTTGGCTGGATTGGGCGACTTGCCGCTCAAAAATCTCGACAACCGAACGTTCGATATCTGCTTTGGCAAACCGTTCATTCTCCCAGTGATCTTGATGCCAGGGTAACTCGGCAATGGGCAGCAGCTCACGTGTATGGGCCGGTATCGCCACCGTAGGTTTGGCTTCTGTAGACGGCGGCGCATTCCACAACACCGAGTATTCCTCTTGGTTGACCATAAAGATCGAGCCGGGTAACTGATCTTTGTAGAGTTGTTCCGTGATGGGGACACTGAAGACATGATCAGCACGCAGATGACGAATCCAGGTCGGGTTTAAGCGCAATTGCATAATCCGCCAGGCGGCTTGCACCCCATGCCGACGCACCAACGGGGCTAACTCCTTTAAGACGCGCTGGATGTGATAGCGATTAGAGTTCCGCCAACGTTCACCATCGTTACAAACGAGATCGCGCACGAAGATCTGCCCACCCGGCTTTAATGCCCGCCGGAGCCGCGGCAGGATCAGCGCCATATCGGTATGATGTAATGTATAGGTGCTGACGATAAAATCGTAGGCAGCGTCCGGCAACGGCCAACTTTCAATGTCAGCCAGTACGAACGTAACATTTTCTTTACCCTGACGACGGCGCGTTTGCTCGGCAAGCGCAATCATGGTGGCGGAGCTATCGATTCCGGTCACCTGTTGACACGCATCCGCAAGGAAGAGCGCCAGTCGCCCCGCGCCACAGCCCAGCTCCAGCACATGGCTACCTGGGCGTGGCAGGAGATCTCGGATCTGTTGATAGTTGGATGGTTGCTGTACCGTTTGCATCCAAAAATCGTATTCAACGGCAAACTTATCAAAATCAGTGGTCATTTCGGCCATATCGTTACCTATTTGCTTTGCAGTTGCTGGTTTGCGTGTTCAACAAATCGCGCATCCCAAAACTGTTCTTCGCTCAACGTGCTGTCCAATAGTTCCTGGGTAACCGCCCAATCGGCAAATTGTGAAATACTGGCAGTGTTGATATAGCCATCGGTATGAAAGGGCGGCCAGCAAGTTTTTTGCAACAGGGCTTCTTCTAAGCTGGTGGCTTGACTGACAATCGCAAGATTGCGCGCGGTATGCCCTGCTGAATATTGGGCAACACCCTTGAGGTAGGCTGTCATAAAGCGCTTGCCAATCGCACCATCACCCGCCAAAAGCCGCGAGCCATAAATCAGCACCGCCGATTGAAAATCGGGCGTAACCTCGCTAACACGTTTCCAAACTACACCGGCCTTGGCATCGGTGATACGTGTCACAAAGGGTTCAGAGACAAGGGCCAAATCGACAGCACCTTGTTGCAAGGCTTCCAGTTCAGCGGCAGGATTGGGGATGTTTTCAAACTGGATGTCATTCAGAGTGAGATTACTATCGGCGAGCAGTTTTTCCACAAAGTACGCCTCAATGGAGACCGGGGTGTATGAAAAGCGCAAGGTTTTCAGCACGTCAGCGGCAATCGGTTGTCCCGGCTCAACCAGACCGTTGCGCACCATAATGGCATCGGCCACGCAATCGGTTTTTCCGATATATGCTTTGTCCGCAACCACGCGGATCGGCTCCCCTTTGGCCATGGCGTTGAGCATGCCAACGGTGATATACCCGCCCAGCACGTCCAGATCACCTTGGATCAACGCTGGGACAGCCTCATTGGAGTCTTCCATCTTGACAAATTCGACTGCCAGTCCTTGTTCCGCAAAGTAACCCTCTTCTTGGGCGATGAAAAAGGGCGCAAACGAGAGAAAAGGCAGTTGCAAGACTTTAACCGTCGTGAGTTGCGCTGTTGTAGTAGTGGCGCTATTACCTTTGTCCACCCCAGACTGCTGCGTGCTGGCAAGCGGTGCAGCCGTACAGGCGGTTAGCGCCAGCACTAGTAACAGCCCCAAAAGACAGAACAATTTACAATTCTTTTTCATAGAGATTCCTTTTTTGTTGATACGTTCCTTTTGTCACAAATTATTGATTTTGCCAAGGCAGCAACCATTGCTCGATTTTCTGCCCCAGTCGTAAAAACCCTAGACCCAATAAGGCAATCACGAACAAAGCGACATATAACTCTGCCACCCGCAGGGTTTGCCACGCCAGCCAAATCATGGCCCCCAGCCCATCCTTGGCCGAAACCAACTCGACCGCAACGGTCAGCAACAGGGCAGTGTTCAGCGCCAGGCGCAGACCGGTTAAGATAAAGGGCAGGCTACCCGGTATAATCACCCGGCGAAAAAGCTTGGTACGGCTTGCACCATAGTTGTGCGCCACTTCCCAATAGACCGATGCAATCTGTTGCACACCGGCCATCGTGTTGATGAGCATCGGAAAGAAGGTGCTAAACGCAATAACCATCAGCTTAGACGTTTCGCCAATGCCAAAAATGATCATAAAGAGCGGCAAAATCGAAATTTTGGGGACGGCATGAAGGGCGGCAACCCAGGGATCAAAGAGCCGACGCAACAGACTCGACCAACCCAACAATAACCCAAGCACCAGCCCGCTGCCGCCGCCAAGCAGTAGCCCGCTCCCCATGCGCAGCAAAGTCGCCAGGCAAGCCGCCGGCAAAGTGCCACGCAGGATCTGCGCGATGAATGTTTGGGCAATCGTGCTTGGCGCAGGAAAAAAGAGAGCCGAGAGCCAGCGCTGGGCAACACAAAACTCCCAGCCGATGATGATCGCTGTACTCATGAGCAGGGGCAACCATTGTTCAAGGGCAAATTGTGGGAATTTATGGTTGCCCTGTTTGCCTGTTACTGGCTCTGCGGCACTGGGGCCGCGAGCTTCTTCCAAATGTGCCATCGGTACTCCATCATGATTGTTTGTTCGGCGGCGGTCAGTTGGTGCAGCAGCGCACGCGGCCTTGCCAACGGAACGACAAGCTCTTCCAAAATCTGTCCAGGACGACCACTCAGGATCAGCACCCGGTCGCCCAGCCAAAGGGCTTCTTCAATGTCATGGGTGACATAGATCACCGTCTTACGTTCGTTTTGCCAGAGGCTCAGCAACTCGGCCTGCATGAGCAGCCGGGTTTGCGCATCCAAGGCGCCAAAGGGTTCATCCATCAGCAAAACCGGGCTGTCGGATAGAAAGGCGCGGGCAATCGCCACGCGTTGGCGCATCCCGCCGGATAACTGGTGGGGATAACTGTGCAAAAAGTCAGCTAACCCCACATTGCGTAACCATTGGGTGGCGCGCGCCTGGCGCGTCTGGCGGTCAACGCCTTGCATCTCCAGGCCAAAGGCGGCATTGTCCAAGGCGGTCAACCAGGGGAACAGCCCTTGGTCTTGAAAGACCATGGCACAGGGTGGTCGCGCCGCAGGCACGCCAGTGGTCTGCCCGCCAAACGCGAGCGAACCATGATCCGGGCTTTGCAACCCGGCAATCAATTTGAGCAGGGTCGTCTTACCACAGCCACTTGGCCCCACAATGCAGACAAACTCCTGCGCCGCCACCTGAAAGGTGATATTGTGCAGCGCCAGCGTACTGCCCTGCCGGCTCTGATAGCTCTTCTGAACTTGTTGACACGCAATGTCCATCAATCCCTCGTTGCTTCGCGCATTGGAAAGTTTGTTCTCAACTTTTGATTCAATTCTATGAAATCCACCTGCCTAAGACCCTTGGATAGCCACAGTGCCGGAGACGTTGTTTCAATCTTTGCCAAAGCGAAGGTTGCAAAGCACGCAGCACCGCTTGCACTTGTTGCTGGTTTAGATCAGCCGGTAAGTTGGGCAGATGGGTGGCGTAGGATTGCCCATCATCAAGAGGATAATGGAGCAACGTTAGCAACGGCCCAGCCATTTGTAATGCCTGGCATTTTTGCCTCTGATTGAGGGTGGATCGCCATCCACCAGCTTGCCCTTGCCGCACATGCCCCTCATGGGTGCGTTTCATCGTGGCAAAAGCGACTTCCGTTTTGAGCGTTGTCCATGCCTGTGGCGTGAGGGACAGCCCTAGATAGGCAAGCAACGCCGCAATTTCTTGCTCAAAGGCATAAAGCAACCGTTCATAAAAGACAACATGAATGTTGAACTGGGCTTGAACTTGTAAATACCCACCTACCTCTTGCACCCACCTGTTCATCTCGTGCGTAAACATACCGGCCAGATAGCCCTCAACACTTTGATAGCCCCGTTGCGCACTGGGATCAACAATCGCCCGTTCGGGCAAAAAGATGTAACTGGCGTAAGAAATGAGCCGATCACGCGGGTCGCGGATGAGATAGATAATCTTATCCAACTTAGGCAATAGCTCCAGGCAGCGAGGGCAAAAGGGCGAATGGGAGCGAATGTGGCACGTCTGGCGCACATAGTCATCAATATCTGCCACCGGGTAGTTCTGCCCGGCAAAGCGCGCCCAATATCCCTCTGGTTTGATGAAGAGAAAATCAACATCCGCCTGGCCGGCAAAATGGTAGGGCCACGATTCGCCGGCCGGATAGGCCGGATGCTGACGAATATAGCTACGGCGTTCAATGTGGTTGGCATCTAGGATATTACCCAAGATGCGGTAGAGCCACAGAGTGCCACTTTTCGGTGCGCTGAGTTGTAAAAATCTCATATTATGCTGACCCTAGCCGTCTGCGTAACGGTTGGACAAGATAATCCCGCCAGGTGAAAGGTGTTACCCTCTGTTTCCGCAAGCTGGATCGTGTAACCAACAGCGGATGAGCGCCTTGCCCAAGTGCGTCAAACAAAGCCACATACTGTTCCATCATCCGGCCAATTCCATAGTGTTGTCGGGCCTGTGCGATGCCGGCCTGGCTACATTGCTGCCACTCGGCTGCATTCAAAAAGTTGCGAATCGTTGCTACAAAGTTGACAATCTCTGTCGGTTCAATCAGTTTGCCGTTGATCCCGTCTGCAATAATCGTATCCGTCACACCAGGCAAGCGTGAAGCGACGGGCACGCAGCCATTCGCCTGCGCTTCCTGAATCACCAGGCCCAAGCCCTCAAAATTTGAAGGGAGCAGCAAGAGATGGTGGGCGCGCATTTGCGCCAAGACGATCTCCTGCGCTTGGAAGCCAACCCAATCAACCAGATCGGTAACGCCGACCGTTTGACATAGCGTTGCCACTGCGGCGCGGTCGGGGCCATCGCCAATGACGGTTAGGTGAACAGGCAACCCTTGTTCGCGACAATGCTGCAGCAGCCGTGGCAGACGAAAGACCCCTTTCTGTGTATCATCTAGTCGCCCCACAAAGAGCAATTGCAGCGGGGCGCGCCAGCCTACCCTTGCCCGAAGCTGTTCAGGCGTTGGCAGCGCAATGCCATGTAGAATCCAGTAGATGGCTTTCTGTGGGAAGTGCGTCTGAGCGACCTGTTGCACTTTGGGACTGACCGCCACCGCGCAATGCCACGCTGCCGCATTGACCGCCGCCAGCGCATAGACTTCGGGGCGATCATTGTGTAAAACCAGCGCCACTGGCAGCCGATCCGGCAGCCGATGCAACGCCAGCATGGGGATGCGGTTGTCGATGCCGATGTTGACCAGCAGTAGGTCAACCTGCTGCGCCGTCACGTATGACACAAAACGTCGTGCTGCTTGCGCCACGCTATCCCAATGCCGACGAGGTAGGCAGTAGCCGTGTATGCCGCTTTCCGCCAGGCGCGGCCACCACGCACCCGGCCGCTGGGTAATCACCAGAACCTCATGACCAGCCTCAGTAAGAGATTGACTGAGGTTGAGGACGAAGTTGGCAATGCCACCGACGCTCATGTCAGCGACTGAAAGGGCAATTTTCATGATGAACCTCTTCTCAAGCGGTGAGCCACTGGGATAGATCACGGTTGATCAAGCCTTGTAATTGCTCAATGTCACGACGATAACGTTGCGTAAGCGCCTGCCGCATTGCCGGGGCAAGGGGCAGCGCCGGGCACCGATTGTAGACGCGTAATCTGTGATAAACGCTCTTGCGTAGCCGGCCACGCAAGAGCGTCTCCACCATCGCGCGCGCTTGATTAGGTTCATCCAGAAAGCATTGCAGCGAGCGTGAACGATAGCCAATCGTCACATTGGTGCGCGGCGGCTTGAGTACGACACTCTCATCAACGCCTAAGAAGGCAAAAATATCACGCAAGACCGCCTGTGGCTGTTGATTCCACTCTTCATAGAGATAGACTCGAAGCTGTTCCCGTGGAAAAAGGTCGAAATAGGGTTTGAGATTGGCAAAATAGCAACCGTTGGCAAAATGACGCAGGTCAGGAAGGTCATTTCCCTGCCGGCGTTTCGCTTCGGCGGCTAGGGCAGACTCAAACCGTTTGATCGGCTCAAAGCCGCGGGCGTAGTAGTATTGAAAGGCCGACCAAGCGCGCTCGGCCGGTTGCCGGAGGAGGGAAATCAGCCGCATCTGCGGGTTAAAGGCTTGAATCTTGGCTGCCGTGCGTTCCGGTTGATAGCTGCTCAGATAGAGGGCGGATGCTTCGCCAATGGCGCGCTGATTGGTTGCCCCCTGAAAGAGTGCCGCGTAGCTTTCGTCGGTGTAGCATAACCGCGCCCGATACTCTTCGCTGGGTGTTGGGTAGGGAGGCGGGCCGCCATTCAAGACAAAGTAAAAGGGTTCCTTGATCGGACTCATATAAATCTCAGGATGTTGACAGAGCGCATCGTAGAGTGCCGTCGTGCCACACTTCTGGGCACCGATAATTAGAAAATTGGGCTGTGTCATGGCATTTCCCTTGCCAGTGCTGACTTCAGCCCAGCAAGCACTTTGCGCTTGATCTGCCCAGTGGCTTGTCTGGCCTGCTGCATCGGCAGCCGCAGACGCGGCGCAAGGCTGATCGTCCGCCGTGGTCGTGCTTGATAGTGGGCAAGTTGTGCGTCAAACAGTTCACAAGCATAGAGCGCCAGGTCAGCTTGATTAATGGAATTCATGGCGATTTCCTCACAATTCGCTCGTATTGTTCTAAATACAACTTTGCCTCATCTGCCAACGAAGTCACACGATATTGCCCCGGTTGGGGAGTGCGCATATTCTCTTTAAGCTTGTTTAGAATTTCCGGCTGATCGATAATCATTTGCAGTTTGCGCTGTAAATCGGCCACATCGCCCACGCGAAAAGTAAAGCCATTCACCCCATCGGTCACACACTCAGTCATGCCGCCCACGTCGGAGACGAGTGTTGGCACGCCGGCAGCCTGCGCCTCTTGCATGATTAAGGGCATATTTTCGTGCCAGACTGAGGGGATGACCACAACGTCGATCTGATTCAACAGCGCGCCGATTTGTTCATGGGTGTAGACGCCACGATACTCGATGCGCGCATCGGCCTGCGCCGCCTTCTGTACCCGTTCGCGTGCCTTGCCATCGCCATAAATCTGCAGTCTAACGTGGGGCGAAGCTAAGCGCTTAAAGGCCGTGAGTAACAGATCAATTCCTTTTTCTGGGTCTAATCGTCCCCCGAAGAAAAAGACTAGGGGGTGGCCCGTTGGATAGCGCCGCTGGTTGAACGGCAACCCTTGGCAATCAATGCCATAGGGCAGATAAGTAAGGCGTAAATGGTGGATTTCGCGCTGGAAAATCTGCGCCAAATAGTGTGAGGGCGCAATGATTGCGCCGGCTTGGGCTAGTACGCATTGCATATCGGCGTTGCGCGTTGCTATCTGCTGGCTACTATAGGTGGGGCAACCAATTTTACATTCTGCGCCACCGCGTGGTCCCGCACAGACTTGCTGTTTTTCATTAACCAGGATATGTTTTGGGCAAATCAACCAAAACGAGGTTAAGGTGATGAGATAGGGAATGTCCAACCGTTGCGCGGCATAGATAAATTCCGCTGTGCGCAGTAAATAGCCCGCATGAATCAAATCCGGCGCTTCGCGTTGTAGCAAGGCTTCGGCAAAAGCGCTTAAATTTGGATCTGCCAGATGAAACTGCGTTTGATCGAGCTGCGCGGCACGAAAACCTAAGACTGGTACGCCGGCATAAACCTCTTCGTATACTTGAATTGGTTCGTGCTTGGTAGGAGTGCGTTTTGTCCATAAAGACAACAACCCTGTCCAACGCAGAAGCGTAATTGCACGCTTTTTAACCTGCTTACGCCAACCGTCTATTGTCGGATCGGTTGGTAATGGATCATGATTGCCTTTGTCATAGGTGACGATTTTCACCTGATGACCCTGGGCTTGGACGCGTTGGGCCAGTTGCAGAATGAACTTTTCGCTGCCACCATGATGCGCTGGATAGAATTCGTGAATTAGATAGAGAATCTTCATTATTCCGTTAGCTTTAACGCGTTGTGTATACGTTGGTTGACTGCCCCTATGCGGCTATAGTGAGCGCTGTTTAAAACCAATCGTTTTGCTGGCGCAAAAACGATTGGTTTCAAAACAACAGCACGTTAGCAACACTTTGACAATAGGGCATACGCAGCACACGGCTGCGTTCGTCGTTCATGAAAGGGCTGCAAAGCACCAAGCCAAAATGCACGCAGCACGTTCTGGATAATTTTAAAGCCATGTTACGTTGGGCTGCTCATACATACCAATGCTGCAGGTTGCGCTTTAATAATTGTTCTAATGCTTGTATGCTTGTCTGATATTGCATGGTCAAGTGCTGATAAATCGCCGCCGGCAGCACCGGGCGGCGGCGATTTGCTTTGATACATCTCCTGAACAACCACTGGCCCCAAGCTGGGGGCTGTTTCTGGAGAAGCTGTTGCAACCACTGGTGGCGCGGTACCAGTGATACATTGTGCCGCTGTGCTAAATTTGGTTTAAAGGTTGGATCAACCTCTAAGAATTGAAAGATATCGGCTAATACCGCACCGGGTTGATTGTTCCACTCCTCATACAGGTAAACACGGATCTGCTGGCGATCAAAGTGGTCAAAATAGGGTTGTAAATTGGCTGCGTACATCCCATTTTGCTGGTAGCGCCAACCAGGGTACCAATGCTGATCTGTTCGCACTGCTTCTTGCGCCAATGCCTCACAAAAATCACCCACTGGCTCCAACCCTAGCCCGCGATGATGCAAGTAGGCTGACCAGGCCCGCTGCGCCGGTTGGCGTAGAATTGCAAGCAGTCGTACGTCAGGTGCCAGTGCTTGAATGCGCTGGGCTGTCGCTACTGGCTGATAACTGCTTAGGTAGATCGGCGATGCTTCCCCCCTGGCTTTATAGCCATCCGCTTGGCGAAACAGTGTTTCATACGCCGCCTGCTCATGGATCACCGCCTGATTGAAAAGCTCACTACCTGGTCCAACGAAGTTAGGGGCGTTGCCGGCAAACGCAAAAAAGCGTGGCTCTTTGACTGGGCTCATATAGATTTGTGGATGTTGACGCAAAACCATATACAGCGCCGTTGTGCCACACTTCTGCGCGCCAATCAGCAAGAAATTGGGTAAGGTTAGCGTAGTCAGTCCACCTTTCGCAGAATGGTGATCCAATCATTGTAACGCGGGATACCAAAGCTTTTTGCCTCACCCCACCACTGGATTTGTGCTTCTACCTGCAGGTGTGCCGCTTTGGCCAGCCTGGTGACGGCCTCTTTGGAAAGCTGCGAGCGGTAACCATCTTTTCCATTCCAGCAGCCGATTGATAAACCGTGATAGGCGCGCTTTCCCCATTGCCCAAGCCGTTCTAGGCCTGCGAGCTGACGCCACCAATGATGCCGCCCAGGGTGATGAAGCATGGCCTTGCCGTTTGGGCGTAGCACCCGTTTGATTTCGTCCAGATAGCTTTGCAAAACAGCTGCTTCGAGGTGGACAAAACAATCATACGACCAGACAAAATCCACGCTATTATCAGCAATCCCGCTAAGCTGCCAGCCGTCATTCACCAGATAAAGAACATTGGCATAGGCCGCCAGGCGTTGTTGGCAGTAAGCAATACAATTGGGGCTGAGATCGACCAAGATCAAGGTACTGCAGGCCGGCGCAATTGCTTGTGACCAGCGTCCATGACCGGGGCCAATCTCGACAACGGTAGCCGTCGCGTTAAGGTTAGGCTGGATCAGCAGCTCGATCACGCTTTGCTTCCAAGCCGGATAAGGTTGGCCACAGGCATGCGCTTGCCCATCCCATTCATCACCATCGTGCAACCAGCGATATTGATGATTCCAGAGACGGAAGTTCTCTTCTACCGTATTTTCCATGAACGCCTCGTGCTTTGTAATGTCATTTACGGGGTAACCGGCCAATACAGACGGCGCAGCCACTTCAGGCCAGCGCTAAGCCGCCGTAATCGCCATAAAAGCGACCGCTGCCGTTGTTGCTGCACACGTTGCCAATTGCGCACGTGTTGGGCAATCAACTGTTGTTCGCTTTGTATTTGGGGGAGATATTGTTGATACAGCGCAGCATGTTTTCGCCAAAAAACTGTCATAATGCGCTTGACTTCTGCCCCAGAAATTGTCCAGCCCATCGAATTGGGGCGCATGCGGTAATCGAACAGTACCTCTGCTAGATGATGAAACTGCCAGCCCTGTTTAGCCGCGTGCACCCAGAACTCCCAATCTTCCCATGCTCGCAAAGTGGGATCATAGCCCCCACAATCGACCCAAACCTGTTTGCGAAAGACCGCGCAGGCGTCGATCGACGGCCCTTGTAGTTGTGCTTTTAGATTAAACGGCGGTACAACGCGCCGTCGTGTGCGTAGACCAAATTCCTGACAGTCACTATAGACAATGCCAATGGCCGGTTGCGTCTCCAAGATATGAACAGCCTGTTCAATATAGCCGTGACGCAGTCGGTTATCGGCATCTAGTGGGAGAATATAATCGCCCTGTGCCGCAGCAATTGCATGATTACGCGCGCTGGCTAAGCCACGGTTAGGTTGGTCGATTACACAATATCCCTGCTGTTTCAATTGTGCGAGAATCGCCACGGTCTGGGGTTGTGTAGAGCCATCATTGACGATCAATAATTCGCATTCATGCGGGGCACAGCGTTCCACGCTCGCAACCGCTTCTAACAAAAACTCGCCGTGATTGTAACAGGGAATGACAAGCGAGAGTGCTGGTAACGAAGTGCGCGCGGTGGTCGACGCGGGGAAACGTAGATCGTCTACGGCGCGCCATAAGCCATGACCGGACAGATCGGCGGTTGTGTCTAGTGTTCGTAGCAATTGAATAACTGGTGCATGAGCAATCTCCAGCAAGTTGATCAACGGTTCCGCGGCTGAAGCTGCGGTAAACTCGTTTGGATTGAAAATGTTTTCAAAAACAGCTTTGCTGGCGTGGAGCGCTAACCCAAATTTCGACTCTAACAATGCCGATAGTTGTTCTGGCTGCTGGACAAGGGCATTAACATTCAGGAGCAAACAACGGTCAGCGTGGCGCCGATAGAAATCGAGCAAGCGGCGATTGTAATAACACCAAATCGGGTAAGCATATTCTGGGTGCTGGAGAAAAACAGGTGCACCGAGACGTTGCATTGAGTCCGCCACTTCCCACGGAAAACGATAGAGCAAAAGATAACGCGCATTCGTCGCTAGACCATCCCAAAAATCGAGGAATAAAGTCGTGCGCGGCTCTTTCCAGCCCCATAAACACTTTTGCCCGGCGCGTTGTTGAAGCAACCTTTGTGCCCGTAGGCGAAAGCGCATTGTCCCTTCTGCGTGCCACTCCTCATTTTCTGTCCAGCCCCAGTCATGCCACCCCGCCGCTTGCCGATTTACACAATGAGTGAGCATCTGCTGCTGCAGGCGGAGAAACGCTGTGTCTTCAAAATAACCATGCGGATTGTGACGATCCGCGGTGATTAGCTGATCCCCCATGTGGACCCCCATTTGCCTCAAAAGCGAGGCAACAAGGGAGGTGCCCGAACGGTGCATGCCGGTGAGAATGAAAGGTGGATTTTGTATACTTGCCATGACTACGCAACCTGTTCCCATTGCTTTGCGACCGCATCGCCATAACTTTTACGCTGTTCAAGCAGCTGAATGATTTGTTGGCGCACTATCTCAACCCTGGCTTCCACTGTCGGGTCATCAATTTGGGGTAAAGGTGGCGGCGTTTTGTGCTCATGCAGGGCAACGAGCAGATCATGAAAATAGATTTTGTAGGCTGCCCGCCGTTTAGAAAAAGTGAAATGGTAGTACCCAGGTTGCCAGATGCGTCGCAAACGGATCGCCGTTGCACGCAGTAGCTTTTGCCCAAGCGTCTGCGGCCACGGCTGCTGCTGTTGTTTGGCTGCGTCTCTGCGTTGGATCGGGACAATACTTACCCCGCCCAGGTGCTGTAATGTCTCAATTTCGCGGACAATGAGTTGGTGGCCTTCGTCTTGTAAGAGCAGATTGAGTACTTTGCCGGTGTCGTAATATTCTTTCTGTAAATGGTGGGCGCGTAATGGTTGCTGCAACCGCCGTGGCAGTTGTTGCCAAGTCAAACGATCAAAGCCAATCCCGTGCTTTTGCCGAAAGCTGGTCAGCAGTGCATTCTCATAGATGGCAAAATAGGTGTTGCCTAAACAGCGCCCATTATCGGTGCAATTAAATTCGCCTGCTATGATCGGGTTGTCTGCCCGCTGCACACTATCCTCAGCTTTACACCAAACCGGCGAACAGGAAAAAACCGCCGCATGGTCCGTGCGCAGGGGTAAAAATTGGCTGATAAATTCACCTGTCGCGTAGATATCCGAATCCATAAAACAGAATTCGGCGGATTGGGTTAGACTTTGCAAATGGTTAAGCGCCAAGCCATGTTCGAGCACTTGCTTGGTTGGCAAGCGATAAAATTCCAAACGAACATCTTGCTGGCAGAAGTCCCGAAGCGCATACTCCTCTTCGGGACTGCAACCATTGGCCACCAACCGAAACGAACAATCCGACCAGCGCAACAAGCTGTAGACAAAGAAGGTGAGATAATGTACGGTGCCAGGTGTATAAATAATATTAAAGATCAACGGCATCGCTAGCTATCTCCTTGGTTCTGCGCAAACTCAGCATGGAGCGCGAGCAGCTCCTTTTGCGCTTGGACAACCCAAGGGCTGCTTTGTGCTATCTTTTGCGGCAGCGTGGGCATTGGTTCCCCATTGGTCAGCGCCAACAATAGCTGGGTCAAATGGGGAAGCGCCTGGTCATAAGTTAACTTGGTACTGTTCCCCATCAAGTGGTGGTGTAATCGACCAATTGTGGTGCGCCACTGACGCCACCAGGGGGTTGATTGGATAACTGCCAAACGGCTGACTGCCTCAATATGACATAAGGCGGGGCATGGTTGCTGACGAAGGGCATAATTGTGGAGATAGAGGATCAGGTTTAACACTTTGCCTGTGTCGTATATCTCATGGCAGAGGCCCAACGCTTTGATCCGCACTTGATAGGCCGGGGGAATCGCTTCCCAGCAATATTTGGTAAAACCAATGCCTGTGGTGCGGCGGATTTCGGTGATCACTTGATTGTTATAAATCGCGAAAAAGGTGCTGCCTAAACAGATTCCTGTCGGCGCGTGGGTGTAAGGTCCAGCCCAAAACGTTTGCCCTGCTGGTACGGCTAACCCGCTTTGTGGATAACGCAGCGGCATGCCGGAGAAGATGCCGCTGTATTGTGTCAGCAGCGGCAAAAAATCCGGCATAAAGGGGGCAACGGCATAGATGTCTGAATCCATAAAACAGAAGTAGGCGTCCTGACATTGCGCTTGCAGATAGTTCAGCGCGTCGCCATGAATCAGCAACTGGCTCGTGGGCAAGGCCATGAAAGAGAGGCGTGGATTATTGGCGCATAACCTTTGCAGCGCGCACACTTCATCGGCACTACAGCCATTTGCTACCAAACGAAAAGTACAGTCGGACCATTTCAACAGGCTGTGTAAGAGTAGTTGCAGCGGCTTTACTGTGCCTGGAATATAAATGATGTGAAAACAAAGAGCCATTTGTTCACCTATGCACATTCGACCATGCTGTTTACTTCCCAACAACTGATCGCATCCGTTTTTCATCGAGCTGTGCTTTGAGGATCTTCAAGTAGTCGCCCCGTTGATCCTGGGTACGGCGCGTCAAGTTGGTGGTATGCAGCCGGCGCTGCATCACCACTTGCGGCAAGATTGCGGCCTGTAACCCCAACATCTGCGCCCGCCCATACCAATCAATAAATTCGCCAATCGCCCAGGTCGTCGCAAATTCGCCAACCCTGGCAAAACTTGGGCGACGGATGAGCATGGCCCCAACATGTAGCCCCGTCATGATCGGTTGTGTTGGTAATGCCGGTTGCTGCTCAGGGGTTAGCTCGGGGCTCATAAATTGTTCAACTTGGCCGAAAACCATGTCGAGCTCTGGGTGAGCGTACAGATGGGCCATTTGACTTTCGAGCTTACTGGGCAGCCACAGATCATCCGCATCTAAAAAGGCGAGGAACTCACCCTGGGCGATACGAATGCCCCGGTTGCGTGCTGCCCCTGGCCCGCAATTGGTTTGTTGCACGCACTGGACAAGGGGCTGATAACGCTGCGCTACCTGTACGCAATGGTCGGTCGACCCATCATCGACCACAATGATCTCGATGGCTTGCCACCCTTGCGCCAAGACACTTTCGATGGCCGCGCCCAAATAAAGCGCGGCGTTATAGGCTGGAATAATCACGCTGAGCAGCGCTGGTTGCTTAGAAGTCAATATACCAATCATGGGTGCGTTCATCCTCGTTAACCTTGCGAAAACCGACAATGCGCGCGGCGTCGCTGCCGTTTAACCGGCGCACACGTGCTGTTGTCGAACTGTGCATTGCCGGCGGCAGCGCCAGCCGTTGATAACAGGGATAGGTTGCGACATAGGCTGTGGCCCGCTGGATGGCCGGCAACTGAATGTCATCAAAAACAACCAACCCATTAACCGCTAACAAGCGGTTGATCCAAAAAAAATCAATTAAGGTCTGATCAAAGGTATGCCGACCATCGATCAAGGCAAAGTCACAACGAAAGCCGCTTTGCCACAATTGGGGCAGATAACATTCGGCATAGGTTTCGTGAAAGTGAATGCGTTCCCCATAACCGGCTTCCTGTAGGTGGTGCAGACCCATCCCATGCCAGTGATCGTGCTGATGCGGATCGATAATGTGATAGCTGACCTGCGGCTGCTCGGCAATGGCGTCGCAGAGGTATAGGGCGGAAATGCCGTAGGCCAGCCCAATTTCAATCAGCCGTGAACAGCCATGTTCCTGAAGCCACTGTTGCATGATCTGGCATTCAAAGGCTGGGATATGCGAATGTAAAGGCGTCAACGTGCCATCAGGCAGCTTGATGGTGCCGTTTACCAAGAGCTTGGCGAGGACATGATTCATTGTCGCTGCTCTTTTACCGTAGGTGGCTGCCGGCGTTGACGCTGAATGGACGTATGGAAGGCGCGCAAGGTCTCTTTGGCCATCGCTGGTGAATGGGATAAATTGGTAGCGTGAATGCGCTTATAAACTAATGGTTCGGGTAACACCGCAAAGGGAATGGCCGCATCCTTGGCCCGCAGAAACCAGTCCGCATCGTCACTATAGCGGTAGTGCTCATCAAAGTCGCCCACCTGTTGGAAGATCGTTTGACGGACCACAAGTGCACTGGGCAAAATGCAAGGCGGCTCGTTTTGGTAATGCGCCTGGTTCAACGAAACCGGCCAGGCTGTTGCCGTTTCCAGATGGACTGTCATGTGACTGAGCACATAGCCAAGCGTCGCTTCCTGGATCAAGCGGTCAACCTGCTGTTGCAATTTCTCAGGGTGCCACCAGTCGTCGGCATCGAGAAAGGCCAGTAACGAACCGTTGGCCAGCGCCACCCCGCGATTGCGCGCAGTGGCCGGGCCAGCATTGGCTTGATAGAAATAGCGCAGTTGTACGCAGTCGTGCGCCACGTTCTGTTGCTGCCATTGGGCAACGACGATCGCCGTGTCGTCGGTGGAGCCATCATCGACAACAATGATTTCTAGCGGCCGGTAGCGCTGTTGGCGCACACTTGTGAGCGCTGTCCCCAAATAGGCCCCATTGTTGTAGGTTGGAATAATAATACTAACTAAGGGTTGATGATTTGTACCCATGACCTTCTTACCTCTTGCGCTGCTCATGGCAATTTAGCCAGCAGATCGGCGATTAAGGGGGGAATGGCGGCAAGGTCCGGGCCAAGTGTCAACCGGTAGCAGGGCAACTGCCGGACTAACTGCCCTAAATGGTGTACGATCTGGCTTTTTTCCCCAATCAATTGAAAAACTGTACTTGGTCCCATCGCTAATAGCGCCGTCGCTGGTGAAACAAGCGTGACCGCGCTCTTGCCGTCTGGGCTAATCTGTGGTAGCAAAATGGCTTTAAGTGGTAGGCTGGGCACAATTTGGGCGGCAAAGGAATCGGCAAAAAAGTAGAGGGCCTTTTCAGCATCAACGTACCGCCTGCTGCTTTGGGCCAGTTGGAAGCGCGGAAAACGTTCCAAGTCGGCAAAGTGTACCTTGCCCGAACTGTAGAGACTGTAAACCGTTGGCTGGGGTGTTGCCCCCACCAAACAATAGTCGTCGCCCAGATAGTGCAAGCCGGCCTGTAAACAAGCCAACGCCGTCGTCGATTTTCCTGAGCCACTCTTGCCCACCAATAACGCCCCACCCGCTGCTGTGCCGACCGCCGCGCCATGGACAATCTGTCGCCCCTGTTGGCCAAGCCACCAGTGAAGTAAGGTGAGCAAGGGCGCACCACCTTCACTTAAAGGCAACTGGCCCCCATCATGTACCCAGTAGAACGCTTCGCACCCGTGGGTATCCAACATGGTGAAAAGGCGGTATGTAGGCTGAAAAAAGGTGTGAAAGCGGTCTGAATGATGATAGCTTCCCCACAGTTCATCTGCTGGTAGCGGCTGTTGCATGGCTGCTGGTAGGGGTGGCAAGGTCACCCCCGTTGTTGTGCTGTCCCACAGGCCGACTGTTAGCGCGGGGCTGGGGCGGGGTGTTGTTGCCAAATGGGCCAAGGCGGGGGTTAACCACTCCACTAACCGTGGACTGGCAAAGCGGAGGCGGACGACGCTTTCGTTGATGCGGTAAAAATAATCCAGGGTAGGGCTGCGCGTCGCCTGGGCAGCTTGTTGAAAGGCATCGTTAATGGCTAACCATAAGTCATTCAATGTTAACGGGGTATAATCAACGGCAATGGCCGGGGCTGTTACGGTGTGCTGTTCTGGCTGAAACGTGTTACCGTGACTTGACATGCGGCCAACCCGGTTCTGCAACATCATGAATCGGATCAAGCAATAGGAGATCTTGCATGTCTGTATATTTGTTAAGCTGGGGCACCATAAACGGCTGCTGATCACAGTGCGCAGAAAGAACAAGTGGTTGAACGGTGGGCAGTTGCTGTAACTGCGTAAGGGTGCAGTCAGAAACAATCAATTGTTCCTCTGCTAACTTTTGCATGAAAGGTTGTACGGCTTGTTCGATTTCTGTTGGTGTGTTGGCATAAGTTTTGGCTAGCGTTGTCTGAATTTCGGTGAGACTGGCCCCTTGTTGTAAGATCTGCCAAATCGCCGCCCCACTTTCCGCAAGGCTGTAATAAGCGCCACTCTCCAGATGAATAATAACAATTTCATCATCAAAAACTTCAGAAACGACAGTCGGGGTATTGATCCGAAAGGGGTGTAAGACATTCATATGATAAACCTTTAGAATTGATCCTTAGATGTAGCTGCATATCTTCATCTAACTAGCTGTAGCTTCTCTCTTAGTGTAGCCCTACAGAATAACCGTGTCTATACTTGATTTCGTGGATTTGTGCGAAGGAACAGCGATGTGGCTGACTACAAACATAACAAATGGTCTATAGTTAAGATAATAGCTCATTCTTTGCGTAATCTGGGAGATAGTTAGATTTCTTTTTTGAAAGCAAAATGTTTCTTATTGTAGTACAATAGGCGGTCTCTGTCAAGTACAAAAGTATGATAGAAATAACGATTTTGTAAGAAAATGGACGTAGATGGCGACTTGTATAGGATGGCTAAGACGGTTGCAGCCGTTGACTGAGCGGCACGCGTGATAGATTGTGCCGTTGGGTCAGATCAGGCTGAAAGCTTGGATCAACTTGTAAAAATTGAAAGATATACTCAACAGCATAATAAATTAACATTTTCTACACGAGTAAAAATGTTAATTTGTGACAGAGCCAAGTATACTCATCGTGGAAATGTTCAATTGCTATCGCCATAATAGCCGGCGGATTGATAGTCACCATAGTATGAATAGCTGCGCGAGGAGCGGCTCAACTCGTTAATTACCACCCCCAGCAGGCGGGCATCGATCCGGTGTAGTGCTTCGGTGGCGCGCATGGCTGCACTGCGTTGGGTCCGCTTGGCGTTAACGACCAAGACGACATCCGGCACATGGGCCGCGAGCACGGCTGCGTCGGTGACCGCAAGCACGGGCGGCGTGTCGAAGATCAGCACATCCGCCGCTTCGTAGAGTTGTTCGATTAAGCGACCCATCCGCTGGGAACCGAGCAACTCAGCTGGATTGGGCGGTTCTTGGCCACTGGTCATCACGCGCAAATTGGGAATGCCCACCTCTTGTAAGTAACGTTGCGGATTCGTTTCATCCAGGAGGGTCTCGCTCAGGCCAGGCTGCTTGGCAAGTTGAAAAAGCTTGTGAACCATTGGCTTGCGGAGGTCGGCGTCAATGAGGATCACCGAAAGCTCAAACTGCGCCATGGCAATGGCCAGGTTGGCGGCCGTCACACTTTTGCCTTCACCGGGATTGGAACTGGTTACCAATAGGGCATGCAACTTGGTGTCAATCGCCGAGAAGCGCAGGTTGGTGCGAATACTGCGGTATGCTTCCGTAATCGGATGGCGTGGCTTGATGGCCGTGATCAAACTGTTGCTCAACTCCTGGCGATTGCCAAGATCGGGAATGATATCAATCGCGCCCAAGACGGTGGTGCCCAATAGGAGTTGCAAGGCCTGTGGTGACTGAATGCGATCGTCGAGATATTCGATCAACGCGATGACCGTCAACACCAAGGCGATGCCAACCAGCGCACCCAATAAAATATTAGAGACGGTGTTCGCACGCATGGGGCCATCTGGGACTTCGGCCGGGCGGATCACAGCTATGTTATCCATGCTCTGCAATTCAAGTAAGCGCAAATTTTCGTAACTTTGGACCAGATTTGCATAGCTGTTTTGTTGCTGGGCTAAAACCGTTTGCAGGTCGTTTAGCTGATTTTCCTGTTGCGGGGTGCGGGCGACCCCAATCCGATCAATATTGGCCTGGGTGGTCTCGACTTGGGCTTTGATCGTCTCCAACTGGGTGGTGAGATTGGCCAGCGAAGCCGCAAATCGTTCCCCGCGCGCATCGCTGAGCCGTGTAGTCAGCACGCGTGGGATCGCATTGGCCACGACTGCCACATAATCGGGAAAATAGCCTTCAACATAGATGTTAAAGAGTTGGGTATTGCGCACCTGTTCCACCCGCATGTCGGTCACACTATCGCGCAGTTGGGGGAAATCGAGCTGTAACTGTTCGGCCACATCTTCAAGCATTAAGCCCTGATTGATCAACTCCAGATAAGTACTGGTCCGCCCAGCCAGGTTTACCTCGTTGAGATTGGTGCTGTAGAGCGGTCTTGTCTCTTCGATCAGCATCAGCATCTCGGCGCGATAGACGGGAATCGATTGGAGGCTAACGCCGTAGCCCAAGCCGGCCCCGACCAATAGCCCCACGAGCAGCAACCAGCGCCAGTAGTTCAAGATCCGCAAAATGGTTCGCAGATCCACGCCATTCATTGCTTCAGGTAGCGAGTTGGCCGGGTGGGCGACTTTATTGGTGTTTCCAGTCGTTGTCAGGGTTGCCGGGGTTGCCGGGTTCATTTCTGATCTCATAGTTGTTTCCGAATGACTTGTTGATCTGCTGTTAACCCAGCTAAAATCTCGACGCGTTCCGCAGTTTGTAGGCCGATCTGCACCACGACTTCGCGCAGTTGCTCATTTTCCAGCACCGTCACCGTGGGTGGTGTCGTGGTCAGATCCAGCACTGTGGGTGGCAACCAGAGCACATTCTCGCGCCGCTGGATTTCGACCTGGACCTGGACTTTACCCCCAATCCGCAATTTGCCCTCTGCGGTGGGGGTGGTAACAATTTGGACAAAGGGCTCAACCCCACTGCCCAACGGAAAGGGTAAATAGCGAATGGTGCCGGAGAGCACGACCCCCGGCCGGTAATCAAGCGTCATCGTCACTGCCATGCCTTCATCCAGTAAATCAAGGGTCGCTGCCAGCGGACTGGCCTCAATTTGGAGCGAATCCAGATCAACCAGATTGACGACGGGGTCATAGGCGTTAATCGGGCGCTGGAGGGTGGTTTCATCGACTGCGGTGTAGTAGACTTTGCCGGCAAAGGGCGCAATTAAGCGCCCTTCTTCGATCTGGGCTTGCAGTTGTTGCACCTGCACCTGGGCCGTAACGAATTCTTTTTGTAGCTCAAGATCATTGGTGCGTGCCAACCGTTTGACCGCAATCCGCGCTTCGGTGAGATTATGCTCGAACTCAGCAAGCCGTTCCGCGGGAATCGAGCCTGGTTCGGCCAGCTCTTTGGCAAGCAGCGAGGCCAGCGCCAATTCGGCAATCTTCACCTGTTGATTGGCCAGTTCTTGTTGATCGGCCTGATCTTCGACAAACTCGGCTTGCTTGCGGCGCACAATTTCCAGATCCCATTCGGCTTGGGTCATCTCCACCAGTAGGTCATCATTGTCCAATTCGGCGATGAGCGCGTCGGCGCGCACAAAATCGCCATTCTGCGCCAGAAAATTTTTGATGCGCCCATCACGTTCAAAAAAGAGTTCGGTCTGCCGCCCGAGGTTAATTTGCCCTTCAAAGCTGGTTGCTAACACAAGATCGCCGCGCTGGACCGTAAAGATTTCATAACTTTGCGCCTGGATCGCATTGGCGGAGAGCGGCTGTGGTGTTGGCGGCAGATTGCGCCCAAAGCGACAACTGGTCGCCAGCAGCAGCAGCGCACAGGCCAGGAAATAGGCTCGGCTGCGTTGGCGCGTTGCCTGCCTAAAAATGTACTTGATTTGTTGTCTCGTCCTACTCATCGTTAGACAACCTCGCTGCTCGTTGATGCGCATGAGTGATATGGTCCCTCTTTTTCTCTGTCCCTAGCAGATAAGCCAGTGCTGCAATTGTCATTGGTATAAACCATAATTTTGTGCCCCACAATCCATTATCAAACAGTCCGAAGATCAAGCCGGCGGTCAAGGCGCCAAGGAGGCCGGCGGTCAGGATCCACTCGTCTGTTGTTGCCCACTTTAGCTTCGTCACTGGTTTTACCCCTAGCTTCGCCCATAATCCTGTGCCCCTGTTAGCCCGTAAAGGGCTGAAGCCGAACAGCAAGGAAATTGCGAAACCAATCAGGGCCAATAGCCCTGGCAACCCTAAATCCAGCGCAATTTGCAATGCCAGGTTGTGTGCATGTGGCGGGATAAAATGCCCGTGCGGCAAGATCAGCGCCGGGTAGGTGGCGACAAAAACCTCTTCATAGAGGCCGATGCCGATCCCCAGCAGGGGGGCACTCTTCACCAATGCCAACGAATATTGCCAGATCACCACGCGGCGACTAAAGCTGTCACCGGCACTCAAGGCTAATTGCTGGTCGGTGAGCCAGCTTTCTGCACCGAGCAGCCAGTACAACAAGCCAACCGCGCTGCTCAGGATCAACGCATAACGCAGCCGCGGCCAGCGCAATGTACAGAGTAAGAGCGTCGCCACTGCTGTCGCCAACAATGCCCCGCGACTCTGGCTGACGAGGATCGCATTGAGCAGGACGCCCGCCGGTAGCCAAAGGCCGAGGACGAGCCAACCATAACGCCCTTGCGGCCAGCGCAAGAGCGGGGCTAGCAGCAGTGGCAGGATCAGCGTAAGGGCACCAGCCAGAATATTGGGGTTGATCGACTCGGCCCATAACCCATTACCTTGCGTCCCGATCTCTTCGGTGGCATAGAGATCAAACAGTTTATCGGGGCTGACTGAAAAACTTTCCGGCCCGATAATTGCCAATCCCAAGCCAACCAGCCCTAGCCCCACCACAATCAGTTGGGGCCATCTTTGCAAGAGGCGGCTATGAATGATGCTGACAAAAAGGACCAAGGCGAGATAATAGTAGCCAAGCTGTTCCCAAGACGCGACCCGATCCCCCGCGTGCCACAGGGCGAGTGGTGGCCACAGCAGCAAAAAGCCTAATAGCCAGCCGGTACCGCCAGCCGGCAACACGCTTTTGCCCACTTGGAGCCGCAACGGCCAAAAGAGAAAGAGGGCGAGGATTAACAATGGCCGTAAGCGCAGATCCCAAAAATATTCGGTAAAGAGCAGCGATGGGGCCAAAAGCAGCAACCACAAAGGTTCCAGGCGCAGCAGCTGCTCACCCCAGGTGGGCTGCCGACGCATCTTGCTGGGCCGGCGTTGCGCTGCTTGCGCACGTTTTGGTGCGTCTGACGGCGGGGCGGGCAAACCGCCCCGCAAAGGATTACTTTTTAGTGGCATGAATTTTACCTGAGACAAACGAGACAGTCGACCGTTTCCGGCGCTGCCGCCGCAAAGCGCACAACCACATAGGGGTCGGCATATTTCACCCAGACCGGATTCCAGACCTCGAATGCATAGTCCGTTAACTGGCGCTGGTTCCCACCGTCAGCATCCATCAGCCAAAGTTGCTGCGTCCCACTCCGATTGGAGGAGAAGACAATGGTATCACCAGCGGGTGACCAACTGGGGTGATGATCCACGGCGCCGTCGTTGTCGGTATATTGGCGGGCCGGCCAAGCCCCGCGCGTCACCATCCAGATCTCATCGTTGCTGCTCTCGTTGGAGACAAAGGCAATCTGGTTGGCGGTGGGTGACCAGGCCGGTTGCCAAGCCACCCCTGTGCCAAAGGCCGTCAACTGTTGCTGGGGCTGCTCATCATTCTCGCCAAAGCGTAGTTGGGTGCGTTGGTTGGTTGGATCGCGAATCACTGCGGCATAAAGCTTGCCATCCGCGCTGTAGGCATCGCGTTCGGCGGCAATGTCGTAGGCCCACCGGTTGGTCACTTGGGCCAACGCACTCCCATCCGGATTGATGGCATAGATGCGTTCTTGGCGATTGAACGCCGCCACAAAGAGGATCTTGCCCAGCAGGGCCTGAGGATAGGGATCTTTGGGCGCGCGCCGTAGCGGCTCGTCACCGAGTAAGGTGATATCTGTCACCGGGCGTAGCACCGCGGTTGGGGTGGCCACCACTACGATCCTTTCCGGGCGGGGGCTGCCGGTGAGAATTGCCATGGCGCGGCCAACTTCGGCCTGCACCGTCGCGGTCGCGGCATTCGCCGGCGTCGGGGTAATGGTGACCACAACGGGGGTTACCACCAGCCAGTGTCGCGGAAGTGGGGTGGCGGTGCCCGCGACAACCGCGGTCTGGGTGGCGGCGACAATGGTTTGGGCCGCCGCGACCATCCCCACGGCGGTTGGGGTGGCGGTGACCACGGTAATCAAGATAAACTCGCGGTACGGATCGGGCGTGCCCGTGGTGGCGGCATAAACTGTCGCTAAGATATTGAGCTGTTCGGCGGTGGCCGCATTGGCTGGGGTCGCGGTGGGGAAGGCCACAATCGGCGTAATCACGCGCCAGTTGTCCGGCACGGGGGTCGGCGTCCCGGTGGTGGTGGCGGCAAGCGTCTTTTGTGCGACCAGGGTTGCGGCCAGAAAGAGATTGCCCGGCGTCGGGGTGGCGGTGACCACAACTGGTGTTGGCGTGGGCGTAAAGGTGAGAATCTGCAAGCCCGGTTGATCGACGCTGGTCAGCACGGCCACGACGGTGGCCTCGGCTGCGGCATAGTGTGCGGTGGCGGTGGCCGCCGCCGCATCTACCACGGTGTTATCTACTCGTGGCAGTGGTGTTGGCGTTGCGGTGACCGTTATCGCCGCCTGCGCGGTCAGCGTCGCTTGCTGGGCGGCGGTGGCGGTCGCAAAAACGACCTGCGGTGTGAGGGTGAGGACGAGTTCGTCGGCGGCTTCTACGCCGAACAAGAAGGGGGCCGGCGTTGGACTGGCTTGCCCGTCGCGTATGGCGGCTGGGGTAGGGGGCGCAAGGGTTGGCTGCTGCACCTGGCTACCCGCGCGCAGCAGCCGTGGTGCAAGTTGGTTTGCCGCCGATGGGGCATACAGGCGACCCAAAGGCGTCCCAACCGCCCCCCCTTGGAGCCGCAGCACAAAGAGGCCGAGTAACCCAGCCACGAGCAAGCTAAAGCAGATCGCTCTGCACCAGTAATATGCGCGACGCATCATTAGACTGAGATCCCGTCACTTGAAAGTTTGATGGGGGCAGGTACAATGGGTTGGCGATTGACGCCAGCAACTGGTTGCAACACCGGCACGCCAAAGTGCTGGCGCAACAGCATGTCATAGCGTTCGAGGGCAATCGAGCGGGTGTAATTCTGGCAAAAAGCTTGATAGCCATTTTGGCCCATTTCATGGCGCCGCGCCGGCGCCGCCATGAGCGCACGAATCGTGTTGGCAACCTGCTCACCGGTGGCATTGGGCACCACAATGCCACAATCGGCCTCGGTCACCAGGCGGCCGATTTCACTGCTGGGGTCCACCAACGCCAATAATGGACGCGCACAGGCCAGCACGCCATAGCTTTTGCTGGGGACCGAGGCCCCCGTGATGAGCTCGTCCAAACAGACAACGGCCAGATCGGCGGCCGAGAAAACCTGCGCCAGCTTCTCGTAGGGTTGGTAGGGCAGAAAGTGGACATTGGTTAAGCCGAGTTGCGCCGCCTGGGCTACCAGCGCATCACGCTTTGCCCCCTCACCGATCAACTGAAAGAGTACCGGCGTATCCTGCAAATATTGGGCGGCTTCGATCAGTGGTTCCAGATTGTGAACCCGGCCCATCCGGCCTGAATATTGCACGACAAAGCGCCCGGCCAGCGCCTGCTGTTGAATAAAGTAATTTTCAGCGGGTGCCACTGGATAAAGCAACGTCTCATCCGCCCAGTTGGGGATCAAGGTCATGGGGACCAGTGTGCGTTGGTTCAGCTTTTTGCGGACCAACTGTGCCATGTCACGTCCAATCACCACCAGCCCTGCCGACTGATTAAAGATCAAGCGAGTGACCCGTTCCCAGAGCCAGGTTACTGGTGAGTGAGAGGAGAGCAGGCCAAGCTGCACCGTCACATCCGGATAGATATCATGAATAATAGTCAAAAATGGTAACCCTAACAACCACTTTGCCAGCCAGGCAACCAGGCCGAGAAAGGGCGGATTTGTCGTGTTGATCACGCCAATCAGCTGGCGGCGGTCGCGCCATAAGTGCCAGGCAATGGCACAGAGAAAGGTCACGGCATTGAGCAGGCGGCGCGTCAACGACGTACGGGCCGTGCTCAGGGTGGGCACGTGGATCACTTCAACGCCTTGATAGGTCATGTGGCGAGGCACATCTTCGTTGTTCAGGCCTGGGGGCATATAGAGTGGTTGCGCACAGTAGACCCGGATCGGCCAGCCCTTTTGCACCAGCCCGGTCGCCGTGTCAGTCATAAAGAGGCCGGTCGAAAGCATTTCAGGATAAAAATGTTGACAAATTAACGCAAGCCGTTTGGTAGTCAATGGTGGTGCCTCAAGCGAAATCCCAGTGGTGAACACAGTTGTGATCACAGAAGTGATTCATGTTGTTGGTGAGTTGTAACTGGTCCGGTTTGTAATGCCCAGACCAGCGCCGCAAAAAGCCAAAGTGGGCGTTGGTGTTGTAGATTGCCGCTAAATTGCGCAATAATCAACGCGTATACCAGGCCGATCGCCGTGATTTGGGTCACGATATAGGAGATGGCGTCCCGTGGTTGTTGCAGTAAACGTCGCAGCTTGGCATAAATTTGCTTGGCAAAGAGCAGCAAGAGGAGCAGACCAACCGTGCCTAACTCGGCGGCTACCTCCAAAAATAGATTGTGGGGATAGTCACTGTTAGATTGGGTGCCAATGCCAAGCCAGGGATGCGTCAGATAATCATTAACCGCATTTTGATACATCACCAAACGCTGTCGTGTACTTAGATCGAGCTGGCCTTGGCCCGTAAAAATCGAAAAGTTAGTCAGATCGATGACACGGCTGCCCCAGGTTGCCGTTACATAGAGATAAGCCAGGACACTGACGCCAATCACACCGAAGATCCACAGTGGTGGCCGTCTGCGATGAATCAGCACGGCGAATAGCCCCGCACCCAATAGGCCTACCGTCGCCCCACGCGAGGTCGAGAGGATGAGGCTGACCAGCGCAATTGGCAATGAGATCGCTAACACCCGTCGCCAACCGGCCGACAGGGTATGATCATAGAGAAACAAGCCAAAGCTCATCAGAATGCCGAGGGCTAATGTCCGACCGAAGATCACATCATTGGCCGCAAAGAGGGTAACACTGCGCACACCGCCTGTGCTCAGGACAAAAGTGATAATTGACATTACCGCCGTAATGGCCGACAACAAGGCCGTATAGCGGAAGGCCCGCAATAGTTGCCCTGGGGAAATGGTAATTAAGTAGGCCAGAATATTGGACATGGTCACAAAAAATGCCAGCCGTAGCGCTTTTTCCATGGCCCCCGGAATTGCGGAGGCCAGCGCAGAGCCAATGATGAGCAAATTTAGGGCAACCAGCAGCATAAGCATCAAGTCAATGCGGAGCGGCGGTCGACTGGCCCGCGACGACTTGATGGCTAAAATGCCAATGGTCAACACAAGAATAAAAAGCGTGGGCACAATTGAATCCGGTGCCCCAAAGACCGCCGCGGTCTTGAAGATGCCGTTAAAGAGATAGAGCCCAATCCCCAGTTCTGGCAGATATAAAAAGATGAGTAACCCGATGGTGCCAATGGTACTCAAGACAAAGGTCTGCGTAATCTCGGTTGTATTTGGGTAGCTGCGCCACAAGCCGTATAGAATGAGCAAAAGTTCGCTCACTGCCACGCTGCCGGCAATCCATAGGGGCAATCGCGCTTCCACGCGCCGCATGATCATTCGTTAATCCATTCCTTTGCCGACGCTGGGGCCGAATCTGGGGCCAGCGCCGGCCCCACAATAATCGGAATCAAGCGCTCCCAATAGGCGTGTTGGGTAAAATTCGCTTCGAAGTGGCGGCGAGCCTGGTCACTGAACTGGGTATATTGTGCTGGATCGCGCCACAGTCGTAGCACCGCCGCTGCGATTTGATGGGCATCGGCCTCCACCAGAAAACCGTTATACTGATCGATGACTTGTTCGGGAATCCCACGGTGGGGGGTTGCGATCACTGGTGTTCCAAAGGCCAGCGCTTCAATAATGCAAATGGGCTGCCCTTCCCATGGATAGGTGGTCGGCAGAATTAGCGCATGAGCCTGTTGTAATAACTGTGCTTTCTGCGCTCCTCTCACCAGGCCGTGATAGGTGACGACATCAGCCAGCCCCCAGTTCTGAATCAAGGTGAAAAAGTGCGCGCGTGCCAAGCCGGTGCCCTTGCCGTGTTCCGCCGCTGTTTGCTCCGCCGCAGTGTGGTCTGCTGTCGTTTCCACAAAGTTTCCACAAAAGTCACAATGAATATGGAGACCGTGATCATGATAGAGCATACGGCAGGCTTCTAGCAGAATCAGATACCCTTTTGACTCGATCAGATTAGAAAGATAGAGCAACTGGACACAAGTGTTGGGCGCTAACGCTTTGGGCTGAACCGTCATCGGCTGCAAATCAAGCGGTAGACCGTTGGGCACAATGCGCATCTTTTGGGCATAGTTGGGTACAAAGGTAAATTGGTCGTACAATTGTTCACCCAAAACGACAATCGCCTGTGCATTGGCCAAGGTGCGCGCAATCAACCGTTGCCACCACGGCGACTGGCTGGCATAAAAGGCGCGATAGCCACCGCCATGCAGATGTAACACCAGCCGGCGGCTGGCCAGGCGGCTCAGCCAAATCATCAAAGCATCGCGCAGAAAGCCCATCTTTGAGGAAGCAATTACAATATAGACCGATTGCACCCCCCTTAATTTAAGGCAAAAACTGAGGAGCAGTTGTAGGGTGCTAAGGATCCGTAACAGACTGAACGCCCCTGGCCGCGCGGCCAGGCCCAGCCGGCCAAAGTCAACCAGGCGATAGGGCAGCTGCCGTTGATCGAAGCCGGCCAATAACAGGTCAAAGGCCAATGCAAGACCGGTAACATCCTGAAAACTGGTAAAACCCACTAGTAGGCAAGGTGGCACCGGCCGCGCAGCGGCGGTATCTGGTGCGGCCGGCACCTCTGGCTGGGTTTCCACCTCCTGCCGGATAGTCGATTCTGGTGAGATGCGCATGACTGCTTTCTTGTTTTAACGCCAATGCGATGGTGACGGCCAGACTTGTCTACGCCGCGTCTGGGCATGTTCAATGGCGATCTCAGCCGTAACAAAGAGCTGTGCGGCAAAGGTTTGCGGCGAATAGTGCTGGATCTGGGCCTGGGCCTGACACCCCATTCGCGCAAGATTCACCTGGCCGGAGGAGACCCTGGCCAGCAATTGTGCTATCTCTGCGGTGCAAGTTGGATCAAAGGTAAAGCCGGTTTGTCCGGCTATCACCAGATCAGGCACACAGCCGCAAATTTCGCTGACGAGCACTGGTAGACCGGCGGTCATGGCTTCATTGACGACTAGCCCCCACTGTTCAGCATAGCTGCTGGCCAGCACAAACGCCGAAGCCAGCCCATAATAGGTTGCCATCTGCGGCGCGGGCAGATAACCCGGAAAGTGGACATGGGCTGTCAACGCGGCGGCGGCTACTTGTTGGCGTAAGGCGGGGGCGAGTTCGCCGTCACCAACAATCACCAGCGACCAAGGCTCAGCATCGGGTTGGCCAGCCAGGTCGTCCCGATACTGGGCATAGGCCTTGAGCAGCCCGGCCAGGTTTTTTTTCGCCACAAAACGGCAAGCGGTCAGGAAAAAGCGCGCCGGCAAGCCATAGTGGGCCCGTAGCTGTGATGCATTTTGGCGTGCGCTCGCAGCCCCTTGCTGCCAGAAATCATTGGCCACCACGCCATAGCCGGTGCCAATTCTGGCCGCCGGTAAGCCAAGTTGCTGTGCATAAGCAGCTTGGGGTTTGCCGCTGACAAAGGCCGCATCATACAGACTGACCAGTTGGCGTTTGGGCCATTCTTTCCACCAAACTCTGGCATAGTCGGCGGCGTGGCTCGACAACATCAGGATAGCGCCGCGCCGATGATAGCGGCACCATCCCACCGCGGCACGCGCGACCGGGCCGGTATATCCGATAATCGCTACCGCGTCGGGCTGAAATGCATCTAAGCCGGCTAACAGCTGCTGCTTGGATTGATGCGAAAACTCACCGGCTGTCGCTGGATCATGCGCTAGAATGGTTACCTGTGCACCAAAGGTGTTGTGTTCGTCATCGCTTGACAAATCAGCCGGTGCTGCACAGAGGATGAATGCTTGCACCGTATGGCCGCGCTGTTGGGCATAATCGATCAAGGCGTGAATGCGCGCCGTATGAT
Organism: Caldilineaceae bacterium; assembly: GCA_022842065.1. Next base: position 18,641 of record JALHQH010000030.1, on the reverse strand, counting down.
AATGAAGCAGGTCGTGCCAGAAGATGGCTAGGCGCATGACGCTGCTCCGTCAGTGATGTACTTGTCAATCTGCATGATCATCATCAGTTGGTGCTTGTACCAGGTTGTCGCAGCGCAGTGGCAACGACTTTGGTAAATGCGCTTGCTTGATGCTTAGCCGCAAAGTTGCGCGCTTCGTCTTGAATAAATCGTGTCGCCGGACTGTGTTCAAGCGACTGGATGATCCCTGCGGTAATGTCGGCTGGCGCGGTGCTATCGACGGCCACACCCAAGTGATGCCGTTGTACCAACTCGCCAATCAACCCATAATCGCTGGCTAGTACCGGTTTGCCTGCTGCCGCGGCCCAAAGTAAAATGCCGCTGCTACCCACATGTTGCTGATAGAGGGCCAAGACTAGATCACTCAAGGCAAAATAGGCAGCAACTATGCTGTCGGGCACAAATTCATCGCGCAATACAATTTGTAGCGCTGTAGTTTGTGTAATGGCCGCCAGCTTTGCGCGCACAGTAGGCTGTTCTGCTGCCGCTACTTTTCCTACTAGCAGCAGCGTGAGCCGTGCTTGTTGCGCGGCTGACAACTGTTGCAGTGCTTCTAACACTTTGTAGATCCCTTTGCGCCGGTCGATCATGCCAAAAAGCAGCAAGACTTTACGTTCCGGATCGAGCCCCAACTCGTGGCATAAGGTGGCCACCACTGCCGCCGCTGGTGGCTCGATTGTCACCGGGTCGGGCAGGGCAACCACCTGTGCTGCGCCACCCAACGCCTGCAACGGCGCGACCGCCAATGGGTCGAGTACTAAGACGCTCTGCAATTGCGGGTGGCGTAAAGCCTGATGCCACAGCAAGGTTTCACGCCAGGCTCGCAGCAGCTCACCTTGGCGCGGCCGATGGGTCGAAAATTGACTGTAATGAAATTTAGGTCGAAAAAAGATACCTGACATTTGGCATGGTAAAAAAAGTCGCAGGGCCAAAGGTAACTGAAAGCGATCCAGATACATCATCAATCCCTGATCAGCCTGAACTTTTCGGGCATAGCGGCAAAAGAGCCGCCATTCGACCCACGTCCGGCGTAGCGGTGACGGTTTGCTGGTTTCATACCACTGTAACTCAGCCTGTGTAATCGGCAACCAGGTGACGGAGGCATGGGTTTCTGTTTGCACGACATCCATATGGTACTGCATAAATTGGGGTGAGACTACCAGCGTTAGCTGGCCCTGGGCTTCCGGCCAATCCTGTAATAGGTGACGGAGATAACCAGGGTGATGACCATTGACATCAAGCTCGAAGATCATCAATTGTTGATTCATCATCCTATGGCGTTTCTTGACTTTACTTTTTCTTTATCTTGTCCTCATGTTTTGCGTTATGATGTCAGATGAGGAGTTACTCTACACAAATTGTATCATGAAAAATAAGATTTATCTTAAGCTATACAGCTTATATGATTACATTTGACTTACTTTTTTATTGGATACACGGCGCCTTGCCAATCAGCATGGATCTCCTCATACCAGGCCAGGAGTTGATCGACCTGGCGCGCTAGCCCAAAGCGTTGTTGACTGTCGGCTGCTCCCACCGCGCCCATTTGTGTGCGCCGTTCGCCCGCGTGTAACAGGCTTTGCATGGCTGCGCACAGGGCTGCATCATCGTGGGGAGGCGTCAGCAAGCCGGTTTGGCCATCGCGAATTTGTTCTGGAATGCCGCCCACCGCGGTTGCCACGACCGGGGTGCCACAGGCCAGCGCCTCCAAAATGGCCGTTGGAAAGGAGTCCGCCTGCGCGGCATGCAGATAGAGATCGGCGGCGCGATAGTAGTCCGCCATCTGTGCCGGCGTCTGCACATAGGCTGGTGTCACGAGCCGGCCTTGCCCCCATTGCGCAGCGGTAGCGCTATGTCCCAGCCCAATAAAGAGTAATTCTTCCCCTTGCAGCCGACTGAGTGCTTGTTGCGTGGTTATCATGTCTTTGAACGCGCTGTGGCCAGAGAACAAGATAATGGGCGCGGTGGGCGATAACCCCAACGCACGTCGCGCGGCCAGGCGATCACCGGGCTGGAAAATGCTCAAATCAATGCCGTTATGAATTACCCTGGCCTGGACACCTTGGAGCATAGAGTGTTGCACCTTGTCCAGCAGCCACTGCGAAACAGCGACAAGATAGAGGCGGCTGTTCGCATAAATTGCCTGTTTGCGTTGCCAGTTTGCCGCCGTGTTGTCGCGCGCGATGGCCGGATAGGTCGCTAGATAGGGACAAGCGCCACAACCACTTTGCCAGCGTGTACAATCAAGCGAATGGGCACAGTGGCCACTCAGTAGCCAGGCGTCATGTAGATGGAGCAGCAGCGGTCGTTGCCGGCTGAGCCAGGGCAGGGCATTCAGGTCAAAGTAGTTGCCGTGTAGGTTATGGCAATGGATCAGATCCGGCATGGTGGCGGCGCGGGTAAGCACGCCCTTGGTGCCAGGGTAGGCAAAATCTTCATAACCTCGGTGGCGCTGCCGCCAGGCGGCCGGTTGGGCCACCAAATGCAGCCGTTCCTGCAGGGCTGCCACCCCTTTGACGCCGTGGCGGCGTAATGGGCTAAGTGCTTCGCTGAAACGTAACCAGCTCCGCGTCCAAGAGGTCACCGCGTGACGGGCGTTGGTAATTTCCCAGACATGGGGGTCATTGCTATATTTTTTGCCTACCGCCAGCCAACTTTCGCGGCCCCGGGCGCGGTAAGCCTGCAACAGATTCCAGGCCACCCGTTCTGCGCCACCGCGCCGGTCGCGCGTATTGATTTGTATAATTGAACGTACCTGAACCATCGGTTTACCACCATTTGAACGCTCGTCCGGCTACGCTGAAGCCGCTACTTTTTGAACAACTAAAAACAGGGGCTTCAACATCGGGCTGACAGTTGCGTCAGTTCTATGTCTTCACGAGATTGGCAGGCAAGGCCAATGTTGGCTTTTCCTCTGCGCTGCCGCCGATTACATATTCGATCTGCCCGGTATCGAGTTTGAGAATGCGGTCGGCGACGTCAAAGTAATGGTCATCATGGCTGATAACAATCACCAGTTTGCCGCGCGCTTTCAATTCAGGCAGCAGGGTCCGATAAAAAAGCTCACGAAACTCAGGGTCTTGGCCGGCCGCCCATTCATCAAAGATATAGACTGGGCGTTCTTCCAAATAGGCCGTGAGCAGCGCCAGCCGTTTGCGTTGGCCAAAGGAGAGGTTGAGGGTCGATAGCTGGCCATCTACCACCTGTACTTTGTGGGTCAATTGCAACCGTTGCAGCCAAACTTGCGCACGTGCATCTAGATTCTCCCAAGCCAGACCCATTAAGTGCGGAAAGAGATGCGGTTCCGCAAAAATGACCGCAAAGTTCTGGCGGTATCTTTCCAGGTTTGCTGGTGTAACCGGCCCCCCATTCCAGATCAGCTGGCCGCTTTCCGGCGTATAGAGCCCAATCAACAACTTCAGGAGCGTGGTCTTGCCGCTGCCATTGCCGCCGATGATAAAGACGATCTCACCAGAATGGAGGTGGCAATCGAGCGGGCCGAGCTGAAAGCTGCTCTCTTCTGCGGCGTGTTGATATTCGTAGGCGAGTCCTTGTAATTCGATCTGTACGGTGGTCGTTGCCGTGCCAGGTCCAGCTTCGACCTTTGCGACTGGGGTGGGGGCCAGCAAGGTAAAGCCTAATACTTCAACCTGGTTGATGGTCGTCACTGCTTCTGTCCAATGGGGCAAGGCCGAGACCAGTGTCATCGTGGCCGTCTTCAAATAGAGGATCATAATGGCATAGGCCCCCAACACTTCCAAGGGTGTCTGCAACCAACGGCTGATGACAAACAGCCCTAAAATAATGATAAAGTAGGTGAACTGATTGACACTTTGGGCAAAAAAATGGTAGCGATAATAATGAAAAGAGGTTTCTTTACTCTGGGCCAGGAGCGGTTGTAAGTGCAGATAATAAAAGGCTGACAAGCGCTGTTGGTGCAGCTTGAGCTCTTTTAGGCCGTCGGTTAGATCGCGGTAGCTGCTATAGATCTGGTTACGCAATTGGAGCGCGTGTCGCAACAGGTGCGCTGTGCGTTTTTGCAACCACCAGTAACTGGCAAAGAGTGGCAACGCAATCATCCCTATCCCCAGGAGGGTGAGGGGGGCCAACCAGACCAGATAGATCACACAGCCGACAACTGTTGCCAGGCCAATCGCCACCGTCGGTAATTCGGCGATCACTTGGCCAATCGCTCGCGTGTCCTCGATTAAGAGCGTCGACAGTCGCGCTGCGCCAAGGCTCTCCAGCCGGGGAAAGGGTGCTGTCAAGACCTGGCTGGCAAAACTCAGGCGTAATTCATAGCTGACATTATTAACCAGCAAGTTCAGTGCCTGTTTGGCCAGAAAATCTAAAAGTACGGCCAGCAGGATGAGCAGGGCAAAGCCGCCAATAAACCAATTGCTGAAGGCTTCCCCGGCGACAATGCGCTGGCTAATCAAGCCGGCTAAGGCGGCGTTGCTCAGGCCGCTGGCAAAGCTGGTGATGAGGGCAATATAAAAGAGGCGGGCGACCGTCTGATGGATAAAGTGTAGTAATAACTTCATTGGCTGTTTACTTTGAATAGATTGATTTGGGGATTTGCGGTCAATGGCACGCCCTCAAAATTAGGATTTCCCGATACGGCGTACTCAGCCTCGGCTAAGGGGACTGCAATCGAGCCGGCTAAATAAAAGCTCACGGCATGATAGCCACTGACGAGCGTATGCCGGTTACCGTCGATATAGACGCGGCTGCCCGCCGGCAGTTGTGTGTAAATGGGTTGAAATTCTGCGGTAACTGCATTGAGTGGCGCAGCGGAAGCTGTTTTCGCCGTGTTGCTCTGGTAGACACTGATGATAAAGAGCAACGTAACGCCGATCATCACCGTTGCCCTGCCCGGTGTCGGTATTCGGCTAACTAAGCTGATAAAGAGGGCAAGGGCAAAGCCGATATAATAGATCGCCTGGAAATCATGAAAGGCCACAAAATGGCGCATGCCAATGGCCCAGAGTAAGCCGGAGCCGAGCAAAACCAAGGTGACTTTGGGGGTAATGGGCCGATACCGGAGATAGACAAGCATGCCCGTTCCCAGGCAGCAGGCGGCGACCAGTCGATCGATCAGCAAAGCCTTGCTGATGGTCGGCAGTAAGTTGGTCACCCCGCCAAAGGGGACCAGTGCCAGCAGCAGCCGCCCCACTTGGGTCAGCGTAAAGTGATCCCACTGGACTAATGCCAGCGCTGGGTCGGAAACGCCTGCATCGGCTACCCCCAGCCGCCGCAAGAGCGCATCGACACTCGACAGCGCTTGCAGATTGCCACCACTGACGCGCCATTCGTTGAACAGTTGTAGGCCAAGGATCATGCCGCCCCACATAACGGCCCCGCAGGTAATGATACAGGCTGGGCTGCGCAAAAAGTTGGCAACGCGTTGGGGGCGTGGCGTTGCGTGCCCGCCCAGCACCAACTGTACAAATTCGACCAGCACCCAGCTCAGGAAGACCGCATAGGGTTGCCAACTAATGCTGATCGGGAGTAGGGCAAACAAGAGCAACTGTGGGCCGGATAACCGGCATTTTTGTGCTTTGACGACGGCATAGAGCGCTAACACAAAGGCGCAAAGCCCAGGAATGTCATTGAAGATCATATCACCGTAACGTAGGATGTAGGTCGTCGACATGACCAACAGGGTAACGATCGCTGCGTGCGCTCGATCCCCCACGACGGCCACAACAAGTTTGTAACTGACGATCATGGTCAGTAAGAGGAAGAGATTCATCAGTTGTCGCGCGGCATAGACCTGCCCGGCCAAGTCTGGTTCAAAGGGGCGAATCACCAGGCTGATCAGCCAAAAGGCCACCACTGGAAAACGGTTGTAGGCATGATAGAGGATTTCACCTGCCTGTTCCTCCCGATACTCATACATCAGCAAGGGCGGACCATCGCTGATGAGATTTTTCGCCAAAGTGATGCCATGGGATGATAAAAAGCCATGATGCCACGCATTAAAGCCAGTGCTTTGATTTTGGAAAAGAAATAAGCTAAGGCCAGCTAGTAGTAGTAAAAGCAGTGGTAGCCTGCCCTCGGCTGTTTTTAATAAAAATTTCGATCTCATTTACTTGCATTTCTCATTAGTTTGTTTGGCGACGCCATCGCTGTTGCATCCGGGTACCCAGCTTCACCAGGGTCGCACCTTGTAAAGCTAAGGCCAAATAGGGTGCGATGGTCGGATAGAGGCGACAAACTTTTTGATAGTCAGGATCGCCCGCGTCGATCTGAAACTGGCGGAAAAGCTTGATCCAGTAATAAAAAAAACGAAGATCAAATTTTTTGTGATAAAGCTGATTGAAGATGTGCGCATATTCGAACAACTCAATACTTTTGTTGCCATAACAGCTTTGGGTGACTTGAAAATCTAAACCGGTAGAGACACAAACTAACGGTGCCGGATGATAGGCAAAACAATGGTTGGTCTTGATTGCGCGCAGATAGAATTCCCAGTCAACTGCATAGATGAGCTGGGGATCATAAAAGTGGTTGAGCTGCCGCCGGTAGATGGTTGCGCTCGGCACTCCTACCCGATTGCGGAAAAATAGCCATTCTGGCGCACGGGCCAGCTTTTGCTGTTGCTGCCAGTTGAGGGGATAGGTCGCGTAATGATCGCTCGGCGCATGCCAAACTTTCTGTACGGCAAAGCCGAAATTTGCCGCCGGTTGGGCGGTCATCATCGCCACAAATTTACCCAAACTCGTTTCATCAAGAAACCAGTCGTCGTGGAACATGGGTTTGAGATACTCGCCACGCGCCCGGTGCATCCCTTCATTCCAATTCTCCGGTGTACCCAGGGCCGGCTGGTTACGGAAATAGTGTAACCGGCCCCCCAACCTATAATGGCTGACTAGTTGTTCCACTCGATCATCGGGTGAATCATCGGTGACGATCACCTCATAATCCTGAAAATTTTGGCCGGCGATCGAATCGAGCAATTTGCGCAAATAGTTAACTTGTTTAGTTGTTTGCTTAAGAAAAAATAATTTACCTTTCTTTTTGGCTTACTATAAAACAATGAAAAGCTAACTGCAAGAGTGAGAGCGTAACGAAAACGTGAACGTCTGGTAATTTGCTTGTAAGATGAGGGCGCGCTCAGCATTGTGCTTGTAACAGGCACGCCCGCAACTGGGCTGCAGTTCCCCGGACATGTTCCCCCAAATAGGTTTGATGTACACCGGCGACGGGGTAAACATCAACGCTGCCGGCGACCAGCGTCCGCCAGGCCGCCACGCTTTCGCCTGTATATAATTGCTGGCTGAAGAGTAAGGTGAGAGCCCCATGGTAGCGTTGCGGTGGCCGGTAGCTGCTCGCTAAATATCGATAGTTCGCTTGCACCTGCCGCCGGTGTCGTTCTGATGGCGTCGCATGGCGTTTGGGGCCAAAAACGTTCCAAACCACAGCCGCTTCTTTTTGCAGATGGTTCAGTTGGGCTCGGGGCGGCAGTTGTCGCAACTGCTGCAGGTGATAGCCGAGTCGGCGGCGCGCCCACTGAAAAAGATATTGACGCTGACTTTTGGGCGCGGGTGTCAATGCGAGTACCGTATCAAGTAAAACTAATAGCCCCACCTCTTCCCCTTGCGCCTGCAACTCACTGGCCAGGGCAAACGCGATCTTGCCGCCAATACACTCGCCACCCAAAAAGTAAGGCCCGCGGGGTTGGACGGTGCGGATCGCCTGGAGATAGTCTGCCACCATGCTTGCAATGTCATGATGAGGTGGCGTGACCCCATCTAGCCCACGCGCCTGCAAGCCATAGACCGGCTGCTCATCCCCCAACAGATAGATGAGCGGCGCATAGAGCAAAAACTCAGTTTCACCGCCACTGCCGCCGGGGACAAGAAAGAAGGGCGGCCGCGTCCCTTGCTGGCGGATCGGCAAGAGGATGCCTGGGGTCGTCGCCCTGTTGGCCGGCTGGTGACGCGCGGCCAGCGCGGGGCGCAGATAGGTCGCGAGCCCTGCAATCGTTGGGTCGGCAAAAAGCGTTGACAGTGGCACATCAAGGCCAAAGACGCGGCGCATTTCGGCCATCAACGCAATTGCCAACAGCGAATGGCCGCCCAGTTCAAAGAAGCGCGCGTTGACACTCACTTGCGCGACCCCCAGCAGTTGTCCCCAAATGGCGGCCAGCGCAATCTCCAGTGGCTCAGTGGGGGCGATGTAGGCGTGGGTCGGCAGCTGATCAACGGGTTGGCGGGCCAGGGTCAGCCGGTCCACTTTACCGCTAGGGGTCAGGGGCAGGCTGGCCACAAACCGAAACGCACTGGGCACCATAAAGAGCGGTACCCGTGTGCTCAGCCATTGGTGTAAGGTTGCCGGTTCACACGCCGCGGCGCCGGTCAGATAGGCCACCAGCCTTTGTTCACTGGCTGCTGGTGGGTGAAGCACAACCACGGCTTCGCGCACGGCTGGGTGTTGCAACAGCTGGGCCTCAATTTCTTCCAGCTCAATCCGTAGTCCTCGCAGCTTGACCTGAAAATCCGCACGCCCCATAAACTCAATATTGCCATCCGGTTGATAACGGGCGAGGTCGCCGGTTTTGTAGAGCCGGGGTCCAGGGCTGGTTGTCGGTTCTGTTATTTGTAACTGGTCAACTGTCACAAACCGTGCTTGCGTCAAATCCGGTCGATTGTGATAACCAGTGGCCAACCCAGCGCCACCGACATATAGTTCTCCGGTGACGCCAATCGGCACGGGCTGTTGCTGGGCATCCAGGATATAGGTCTGGACATTGTCAAGCGGTTTGCCAATCGGCATCGTGCTGTTTGTGCGCTCTGTGCCAGGGCTTTCCTGGGGATCATACCAGGTGGCGTCCCACACTTCAGAGGTGCCATAGAGATTATAAAGGGTGGCATGGGGCATTTGCGCCTGCACCTGCTCAAATAGAGCTGTGGGCAAGGCTTCCCCACTGGCGACGAGAAAGCGCAAGTGGGGCAAGCGCGCTCCCAGATCCGGAGCGTTTTGCAGCAAGAGGCGCAAGAGCGTCGGCACCAGCCACAGCCGTGTAACCGCGTGTTGGGCCAGGCTTTGGATCAACCGTTGTGGATCACGCACCACTTCATCCGCCAGGATCACGGTGGGCGAGCCTTGCAGCAACGGCCCCAACAGTTCCCACAGCGAATCGACAAAGTTGAGCGCCGTCTTCTGGCAGCTCATATCATCGGCCTGGAATGGATAGGCGCGCCACATCCACCAGAGGCGATTGAGAATTTGGCGGTGGGGGATCACGGCCCCTTTGGGTTGGCCGGTCGAGCCGGAGGTGTAGATGATGTAGGCCGGATCGTCAGGCTGGCTTGGCACCACCGCGACGGGGAGCGACGAGGGCTGAGCAGGCAAGGTATCCAGGCAGACCATCGTTGCTCTGTTGGTCGAGAGGCTGGATTGGAGCTGGGTGGTGGTGATGACCACTGGCGCTTGGCTATCAGTAAGCATAAAGGCCAGCCGTGCGTGTGGGTAGGCGGGGTCCAAGGGCAGATAGACCCCACCGACTTTGAAGATGGCGAGTAAGGCCACGACGGCATCAAAGGTGCGCGGCAGGCAGACGCCGACGATGGCACCTTTCGCGACCCCGGCTGCGCCAAGAACGTGGGCTAGTTGATCGGCGCGCTGGTTGAGTTGCGCATAGGTGAGCGTGGCCTCGTCCGTCAAAAAGGCGGTGGCGTGTGGCCGTTGCGCCACTTGCGCGGCAAAGAGCGTGAGTAAACTCTTGTCCAGCGGGTGATGCACCGTGGTTTGGTTCCATGTTACCACAAGCTGGTGGCGCTCGGTGGCTGTTAACATGGGCAGGGTACCAAGCTTGCCAGTCGGGTTGGCGACTGCACTGGCCAGCAAGGTTTGATAGTGGCCTGCCAGGCGCGCAATCGTGGTTGGTCGAAAGCGTTCGCGGCGATAGGTGAGCCGCCCCACCAACTGATCCCCATTTTCGTGCAGGCGACAGTCGAGGTCGGCGGCGGTGCCGGTCACTTCTTGCCCCATGGGCGTCACCGTCAAATCAGGCAGCACCAACTGGTGGCGCGGCATGTTCTGGAGCAGAAACAAAACCTGAAAGAGCGGGCTCTCCTCCATTGACCGTTCCTGGTGCAACACTTCGATCAGCTTCTCGATGGGAATGTCTTGGTGGGCGTAAGCGTCCAGCGCGGTCTGGCGGACCTGTCCCAGCAACTCGAGAAAGGTGGCATCCGGGTTGAGCTGGGCGCGCAGGATCAGGGTGTTGAGGAAGAAGCCGATCAGCGTTTCGGCTTCGGCGCAGCTGCGGCCAGCAATCGGTGCGCCCACACTCAGATCGGTTTGGCCGGTGTAACGAAAGAGCAGCACCTTGAAGACGGTGAGCAGCGTCATATAGAGGGTCGCCCCTTGCGCTTTACTCAACGTCTTGAGCGCGGCCGTTAAGGCCACGGATAAGGTGAATTCATAGGTGGCAGCGGTATCATGCTGGGCTGCCGGGCGCGGGTAATCGGTGGGCAACGCTAACACCGGCGGCTGCTGCAACTGTTGCTGCCAATAGGCAAGCTGTTGGGCCAGCCGCGTTCCTTGGAGTTGCGCCCGTTGCCACACCGCAAAATCGGCATAGGTAATGGGCAAGGGGGCTAGTGGCGATGGTTCGCCCGCCGCAAACGCGGCGTAGAGCAGGCTCAACTCGCGCTGAAAGATGCCCGTGGACCAGCCATCCGTGGCAATATGGTGATGGGCAACGATCAGCCCATGGCTGTCATCTGCCAGTTGTACCAACTGAAAGCGCCAGGCATGTTCGGTGGCAAAATCGTAGGGGCGCTGGATCAGTTCCCGGCTCAAGCGCTGTAGCTGTTCCGTGGGTTGCGGCTCCGCACCGTTTTGCGGGCGCAGATCGATAGTTGGCAGGTGAAATACGCCTGCGCGATCAATCGACTGCACGGGCACGCCCGCCTGCATCAGCAGCCGTGTGCGCAGCGGGGTATGGCGACGGACGATTTCCGCCAGGCTACGGGTCAGCGCGTCGACATTCAAGGGGCCGGTTAACTGCCACACCATGCCATTGTGAAAGGTACGGTTCTCCGGTTCTACCTGTTGGATAAACCAAAGGCGCTGTTGGCTGAAGGAAAGCGGGCAAGGCACGGCTGGATCCTGTGGAGGAATCGGCTGGCTTGGGGGGTGCGTTTGTTGGTGTTGTTGGAGCCGTAATTCTAACAGCGCCCGCTTTTCCGGCGATAGATTCGCAATCCGTTGTTCAAGAGTAATTGTCATAGTCAGTTGAATTTTCACATCCGTTGACCAAGGCTCGTCGCTGGCCTTGACGATTGGCTTGGTTCTAACGGGAAAGGACAGATGCGCCCTGCTTACACTTCCAACGCGGCCAAGATTTCGGTTAACGCCCCTGGTGCCAGCTGGGTAGCTTGTTGCTGGGTGATCAACAGCGCCAATTCGGCAATGGTGGCACCGCGAAAGAGCTGGGCAGCGGGTACTTCCCCCAGCCCATGGTTGTGCAGGCGGCTATGGACCTGCATGGCACGCAAGGAATTGCCACCCAGGTCGAGAAAGTGATCCAGCACTCCCACTGGCGCGATGCCCAATACCTCCTGCCAGATTAGCGCCAGCGTTGTTTCGGTTGGGGTACGCGGCGCGACATAGGCGGTTGCCAGGTAGGGGCGTTGTTGATCGGGGGCCGGTAAGGCGTGCTGGGCAACTTTGCCGTTGGCATTGAGCGGCAGTGCCGCGAGCATGACAAATGCGACGGGGATTAAGGCTGGCGGCAGCGCTGTCGCCAACTGCTGACGCAGTGCCGTCACTGTTGGCACCGGTGTGCGCGTGGGGACCAGATACGCGACCAGAGAAGCTTCGCCCTGTGCATCGGGACGCGCTGTCACCAGTACATCCTTGAAGCTGCCGGTAGCCCAAAGTGCGCGTTCGATCTCGGCGGTTTCGATGCGTACCCCGCGAATTTTGACCTGTTGATCTTTGCGCCCCAGGTGGAACAGGCAGCCATCGGGGTGTAACAGCCCCAGGTCGCCGGTATCATAAAGACGTTGCCCCGCGTTGTCCGGATCAGGCCGAAAGCGTGCGGCGGTCAGTTCCGGTTGGCGCCAGTAGCCAGGTGATAAGTAAGGGCTCCTGACCACGATCTCCCCGATTGCGCCGGGTGCGACCGGCGCGCCTGTTTCATCAACCAGCAAAACCTCCGCCCCTTCGACGCAATAGCCGACGGGTACGCCGGTTGTGGGCAGCACTGTCGCCTGATCCATAAAATAGTGGGTAACAAGTTTGATTTCGGAGAGCGCCAACCCGGTGCGAAAGAGACAATGGGGGCCAAAATGGCGCTGATAGCGTGCTACATCCGTCGGCAGCAAACGGTCACCCCCTGTCCCGACAATGCGAAGCTGTGGAAACGTGGTATGCTCATCTAGGGTCGCGACCAGTTGTCGAAACAGGCTAGGCACCACAATAAAGTGGGTAATCGCTTCCTCCTGTAACCACTGGCGCAAGTGATTGACCCCATGAACCGCGACATCCAATAACATAAGCGTTGCCCCATTGAGCAAGGCGGGAAAGATTTTTGCGGGAGTGCCACTAAAACTATTGGAACCATTCGCTGCCAAACGATCATGCCGACAGAGATGATAAAGGTTACTAAACAGGCGCGTATAGTGGAGGACATTGCGGTGGGTCTCGATTACCCCTTTGGGTGTACCCGTGGTGCCAGAGGTATAGACCAGATAGGCGATGGCCTCCGCCGGAATCTCAATGGCTGGGTTGGACGTTGGCAGGCCGGGGTCGATCTGCTCGATTTGCAGCAGCGTTTGCCCTGCTTGGCGTAAGGAAGTCGCCAGTGTCCACTGGCTTTGGTTCGCTAGTATGAGTCTGGCTTCGGTGTTGGTGACAATCGCCTGCAGATGTATGAGCGGATAGGTCGGTTCCAACGCCACATAAAATTTGCCTGCTTTGAGAATACCCAACAGCGCGACAATGGCCTGGATGCCCTGCTCGAGCACAAATGCCACCGGTTCTGACCCTGCACCCAGGTGGGCCAAGAGGGCGTGCGCCAACTGGTTGGCCGCCGCGTTTAACGCGCGATAGCTTAATTGCTCCTCGCCCATCTTGACTGCTGGCCAGTCGGGGGCGTGCACTACCATCATTTCAAAACGCGCCACTATCGATCCTGCCGCCGCGGGGAATTCATTCCACTCGCCGCTGGGGTGAAAACAACGGGCATGGATGGCTTGTTGGTGTCGCCATGCTGCGCTTGATCTGTTGGGGTACATATTCGTCCTTATTTCACTGCAACGATAGTGCGGTTGCAAACAGAGCACACTTTAAGGTGTCGCCAGTTAGTTGACCGCGTTATTAAAGATGGCAGTTGTCGATATTTGATGGAGAGCAATGGTCGGTGTCGTGTGATGTTGGGGCCAGTCGGCAACGAAGAAATTTTTGATCGCTAGTACAGTGTGACGGAAATTTTGCGAGTTTAGCCACGGAGTGGCGACTGATGGTAGCCCAGCCTTTTAAGCTGGGGGCCATTGGATCCGCAGGTTGAAACCTGCGGCTACCATCTGCCGTCACTCCGTGACTGGGATCGATTCTAAACTATCAGAACTTACCTGACACTGTCCTAGTGTTCTGTCAATTAAATCATGATAGGTAAATTCTACCCCCTCCCAGCCCGGGTACCCCTTGGGTGCAGTTTGGGGGAGGAGCCCTGGCGCCGCTGGTAGGACAACGGTTCCCTCCCCAAGCTGGGGAGGGTTAGGGTGGGGTTCGTAACGGATCATTACTTATTTTACAAAACACTAGTACAGTGTCAGGTAAGTTTTGCTGGATTAAAAGCCGCGTTCGTCCCAGCGGGACGGCTGACCTTATAGGTGCCACAAATAGAGTTGTCCCCAAGCGGGCTGCGCATCAGGGGGTGCGCAGTACACGATTGTGCCATGTTGATTTGCGCTATCTATTAGGTGGGAAATATCATAAATGTTTTGGTCCTAAGGTCAGCCGTCCCGCTGGGACGAAAAACCCATCAAAATTTCCGTCACACTGCACTAGTCTCGTCACTATACTGAAGTCAAGTTGAGAACCGGCGTTTTGCTGGCTAACGGGATCGAGTGCGTCGCACTGACCGCCAACTGTTTCCAGTCCGCTAGATTCTTTGGTCAGTGCGACGCACGCTGACCGAAACTAGGGGTTTCATTCTGATTTGAGTATAGATATTTCAGATTAGCGCACCATTACGCTAGGCTGGATCGGTTGAGAAACCAGGTTCGGTTGACATTTGCTGTACGCAATGCAGCCGTGTATCGTCCAGGCACTTTTGGTCAAATTCTTACCTCATGGATCAAGGTCGGGAAAATCTCAATCGATTGTATCATAGATCTTGTGGTGCTATCTAAGCAAAATGGCAGAATTGCTTACATTATGATTAATTTATTTGACTGATTATCCGGTGCTGGTAACTATTCCTGGCGGACTACCCGACCGCTGGTGTAGCGAAAGCGGCGGCGCGCTCGTCCGGCTGTGCTTCTAAGTCGGTTAATAGCGCGGATAGGATGGCTGGATCAAGCTGGTGCGCCTGCCATTCGGTAATGTGTAAGGCCAATTGGGCAATGGTGTCACAAGCAAAGAGCTGCTCTGCCGGTAATTCGATGGCGTGCTGGTTGCGTAACCGGGCGTGCACCTGCATTGCGCGCAGTGAATCGCCGCCCAATGCCAGAAAAGGATCGGTGATCCCCACGAGTTGCGTACCCAACACCTCTGCCCAGATCGCCACCAGTTGCGCTTCTAATGGCGTGCGTGGTGGTTGATAGGCTGTGTCCAGTGCCGGGCGTTCCTGCTGCGTCTGATCGGCCAGACGCAGCAAGGCCTGGCGATCAATCTTGCCACTGGGCGTTAGCGGCAACTGTGCCAAATACACAATGCGCGCCGGCAGCATGTAGAGGGGCAAATGCTGCGCGAGCGCGTGCCGCAGCCGACGCTCGCTTAGCGCCATTGATGGCTGCGGCACGACATATGCCACCAACGCTTTTTCTGCGCCGCGCCCAGCCGCGGGTATGGGTAATTGGTCGCACGCCACAACGGCGGCGTGTTGCACCCCTGCCACGGCGCACATGGCTTGCTCGACCTCGCTCAGCTCAACCTGGTAGCCTCGAATCTTGACCATCAAGTCTTTGCGCCCGGTGATGTGCAAACAGCCATCGGCGTCTTGGCGGCCCAGATCACCTGTAAAAAAGCAACGCACCGCTGGATCTTGCGGATCGCGGGTAAACTTGCGCTGGGTGAGGGTGGGCCGCTGCCAATAACCAGGCGAGAGATAGCGGCTGCGGATGACAATTTCGCCCACGACACCTGGCGCGACTGGCTGTCCCTGCTCATCGATAATCAATGCTTGGGTATCGGGAATGAGGTAGCCGGCGGGCAAGGTGCCCGCCGGGAGGGTATCAAGCGCTGTCACGCGATAGGCGGTCAAATTGAGGGCTTCGGTTGAGCCATACAACAAGGTGATGGTATAGTCACCCAGCAAGCAGGCGCGCAGTTGGATCAGATCCTGCTGATTGACCAGCGCGCCGATGAACTCCATCGCGCGCAAATTGTCCAGGTGAAGCGGGGTTGTCAACACACTGCACCACTGCCGGATCAGCGCAATCGGCGGCACCATCAGGGTGATCTGTTCCGCTGCCAGCCAAGCCGCTAGCCCACTGAACCCCGCTGTTTTGAAATCATAGGCGCAGAGACAGCCGCCACAGAGCAACAAACGAAACGCCATTCCCCAAGTGGCGGCATAGGCCAGGGAAGAGATGACTGCACCACGCGGATGCGGCCCCAGGGGCAATGTTTGCTGTTTGCTCCACGCGCTGTGCAGTTCCGCCTGATGGGTGATCACAACGCCCTTGGGCTGGCCCGTAGACCCAGAGGTATAGATGAGGACGAGCGGATCATCCCCAGTGATGCTTAGCGCCAAATCCTCGCCCGCATCGGCACTGGGCAGCATGTCAACCGGCAAGATCGCCAAGGGCATGGCGGTAGCCGCAGCGCTGAACGCACTGTCCGCACGGGGCGCTAACGTTGGATCAACGAGTAATACATTGACTTGGGCATCGGCCAGAATGAAGCGTAGGCGTTCATCCGGCAGGCTGGGATCAAGGACGATCACGGTCTTTCCGCTTTTGATCACGGCCAATGTCGCCGCCATTTGCCAAGGCAGGGTTTCACAGAAGACCGCAACCTGGCCTTTGGTGCTGCCACACTGCGCCACAATTTGCTGGGCAATGTGCCGTGCATGCGTATCAAGTTCGGCATAGGACCAGCAGGCTTGGGCTGTCCGCAGCGCCCAGTGCGTTGGATAGGCGGCGACGATCGTGGCAAAGCGGGCTGCCACGGTGGAATTCATTGCCGATGATGCAAAGTCTACCATTTTCGCTCCATTTCTACCGACGATCGCTGCTTATGCGCCGTCGGAACAGCCCGGTCGCGGACGCCGGTACAGGGGCGTTCTCGCTGAGGCCGGGGCACAAAGCCGGGCTCTTTGGCCGGCTGCTTACGCTGATGTTTCCAGCACTATTAGCATTTGCGCTAGCTCGTGCTCATCTAACTGCGCCGCCTGTTGCTGGGTGATCTGCACGGCCAGTTCGCCAATGGTTGCCGCGGTCAAGATGTTGCGTACCGGCAGCTCGATTTGCAACTGGCTGACCAAGCGGGCCTGGATCTGAATTGCGTGTAGTGAATTGCCCCCCAGCCCAAGAAATTCGTCGGTGATCCCCACTGGCGCTACCCCTAAGACCGCTGCCCAGATCAGCGCCAGTTGCCTTTCCAGTGGAGTACGTGGAGGCTGATACGGCTTTGCCAGCCCTACTGTGCTAGTTTGGCGCGGGTTGTCATTGAATGCCACTAAGGCGGGGCGATCAATTTTGCCGCTGGGGGCGAGGGGCAATGCCGCCAATTGAATCAATTGGCTGGCCCATTGGGCAATACAATGGCAATGCGTGCCTGCCCAGTCAGGCCCAGTTGTTGGAGGCGCGCGCTGGTGGTCGTCACCTGCTGTTGTAAGGCGGCGTAGGATAATGCTGACTGCGCTGGGGCCACGAGCGCTGGGGCCAGGAGCGCTGGGGCCGTTTTCTGGACGGCTGCTTGCCGTTGCAGTAGTGCGGGCAAAGTTCTTGGCACTAGGGCCGGTAAATCATGTAACACTTTTCGTGGTATCCCTCTATTTCATCTATTTCATCGATCAGCAGTAACTACCAAGCTACCCCACCCTAACCCCCTCCTAACCTCCCCCTGGTAAGGGGAGGTTAGGAGGGGGTTAGTCGTTACGATTAGCGTTTTATCGAACAGCGTCTTTCTGCTGCCTTAGCCCAACTCCGCGATGAGCTGTTGAATGCGTGCTGTATTGACGGGGGCCGTGTACTGTTGGCGTAAAACTGCTAAGCCCTGCTGCGCCAACTGTGCCCGTTTGGTGCAATCCTGTAACAGGGCGATGATGGCTTGGGCAAAATCAGTGGCGCTGTCGGCCAGCATGATGCTGGTGCCATTGCTGGTTGCGATTCCTTGTGCCCCCAACGTGGTGCTCACCACCGGCACCTCACAGGCCAAGGCTTCGAGGATTTTGAAGCGCATCCCACTCCCGTGGCGGATCGGCACGACGGCAATCGTGGCACGCCGCAGGTAGGGAACCATATCCGGTACACAGCCAATGGTTTCGATCTGCGGATCGTCTAAGTGGTCACCTGGCAGGTTATTGGCTCCCTTGCCGACCAATTGCAAGCGCACCCCTGGATATGCTGCCTTGACTTGGGGCCAAACCGCTTGGGTGAACCAGCGGACGCCTTGTACATTTTGAAAGGTATTGAAAGTGCCGGTCAAGATCAGTAAGTGATCGGCACGTGGACTCAATTCATCTTGTTGATAAAAGGTTTCATTGATGTAATTGGGGATCAGGCGCGACCGCTTGTCGCCGACAAAACGCGCGTGATAGCGCTGGTCAATTTCGGTGACGGAAACTATCCGATCAAAATGGCGAAAGAGCCGGTGTTCATGATAAGCCTCGATCCAGGCACGCAAATGTGTCAACAGCCGCAAGTGGCTCAGTGGCAAGTTTGTCGCGCGCTGGCGCGATATGTCAGATTGAATATTATGGGTGTGCATAATGGCGTTGGCACCATAACGCCGGACGAGTGGCGCGTATTGTCCCCAATGTCCATAATTAAACCAGACCACCTGCGGCTGTTGTTCCACTAAAATTTGTTGCAGACAGACTTGCCATGCTGGGCGCGGCTGCAACAGATAACGACCATTTATAACCTTCGCACGCAGGTTAATTTCATATTCGGGGAGTACATACCAGGCAAGCACTGCTTGCTTAAGCGGGCATTCCTCTGCCGCCGGCGGTGCTAAGACCACAACCGTAAAGTGTTGGCATAGACTTTCCAGTACGTTATAAAGATGGATTTGCATTCCCCCATAAAGTGGGTAGAAACTAATTTCCGTGACAAACAAAACGATTGGTTTCATCAATCCCTTCGCCAAGTCAGGGAATGGTGTTGAAAGCTGGTTCAGAGTGAATGGCACCGAGCGGGGGCATGGCGTCAAGCAGCTGAGTAATTAAAAGCGGGTCAACGAAATCGGGA
>JALHQH010000029.1 GCA_022842065.1 Caldilineaceae bacterium | reverse complement strand
GCCGCTCTGGCTTCGACAAGCTCAGCCTCCGCTACTGTGATAATCGCTACAAAGCAATCTCGGTGACAACCGTTGTTTATCTGCGTGACCTTTGTCTATACATCCATACCAACCCGGTCAAACATGGCTTGATTGCCCGGCCAGAACTGTGGCCCTATAGCACATTGGGTGCGGAATGACAGATGAAAATCCGCACCCATCTGCCAAATCCGCTAAATCCGCGTTCTATTTTCCCTGCCCCAACCGGCAGTTCGCTTGGGTCAACACTTGCGGGTTGACGACATGGTCTGGCACCTGCCCTTGTAGACTCTGGGCGACATGGTGGGCGGCTTTTTCGGCGAGTTCGCCAATCGACGCACTGGAATAGAACGCAGCATGGGGAGTGATGATCGTGTTGGGTGTCGTCAACAAGGGATGATCGGGTGGGGGTGGTTCCTGGCTAAGGACATCGAGCGCGGCCCCGGCAATGGAATTTTCGTGTAGTGTTCTGGCTAGGGCCGCTTCGTCGATCAGCCCGCCGCGGGCGGTGTTGATCAGGTAGGCGCTTGGTTTCATGCGGCGCAGGGTGTCGGCATTGATCATACCTTTGGTCGCCGGTGTTAACGGCGCGTGCAGGGAAATATAGTCGGATTCGCGTAGTAAGAGGTCTAGATCATTCGTGGCGATATCTGGTGCGGCCAGGGCAGTGGGGGCGAGGCGGGGGGTATAGGCGATGACGCGCAAACCAAAGCCCTTGGCCTTGGGGAGCAAGGCGCGAGCGCTGTTGCCAAAGCCGATCAACCCCAAGGTTTGGCCACGCAGGCGGGGGAGCGTGCCCTGGCTGCGATTATCCCACGTGCCCTGGCGAACACTGTTGTCAAAACCGACCACACGGCGGGCGCAGGCCAGGATCAACATCATCGCGTGGTCGGAGAGCTCTTCGACACAGAAGTCGGGCACATTGGTTACCACCATGCCTAGCTTTGTCGCATAGTCAACAGCTATGTTATCAAGGCCAACCCCGTAGCGGCTGACGTGCACACACTTGGTTGCTGCGTCGAGCACTGCCAGCGTCACCTTTTGCCAGCAGGTGAGGATGGCGTCGGCTTGTGGGGCCAGGGCAACTAGTTCGGCTTCGTCACCCCGTTGGGCGACCAGGAGTTCAATGCCAAGTGGCGCGAGGATTATTTGTTCGCGGTCGAGCGTTGGCCAGGCGTAGTCTGTGATCAGGACTGTGTGAGTGGGCATAGGGTGGATGTCCTTTGGTAGTTGATTTTATCATTTGGGTTGTCCTAAAGTATAGCGAAGGCTTGGCGATGGTGCAACCATGCCGGATTCGCATAGCAAGAGAGTCCGTCGGTAACCGGTGGTCCCAGGGAATTCACTCGGTCTAACAATGGCTATCTTCATGAGTTTGTTGGTGCTGTTGCAGCCACTTATTTAGTCTTTCGGATTGGTTTGTATAATAATCCCGGTACAATCAATTTTGTATGGCAGCGTAGCACTATTTTTCGCTGAGCTCACAGGAGATTTCTCCACTTGACACCCCCCTTTTCTTAGATTATAATTGATTGGCATAATTAAGTTTTATGCCAATGTATATATGTATCAAATAAGGTATGGTGCCATGAGCAACAACAAAGCAAATATCGTTTCGGCTGTACCGAACTCGTCACTAGTGGATAGCCGCGGCGATGAAGATAACGGTGTTGTTGCGGCTGGGCAAATTGCCAATCAATATGCTGCACACGGTCGCTTTGATGATTACCTCAGTCGCAAGTCTATCAACACAATCGCTGCACAACATGCCGACCTGCACCATTTTTCAATTTACCTAAGCGAGGCCGGCGTCCGTAGTGCTCCTACTGCCGATGAGTTACAAATGAACGTAAATTGTTGGCGTGGCGTAACGTGGGGGCTTGTAGATGGTTTCGTCAAGTGGCAATTAGCGCAAGGCTGTGCAATTAGCTCACTTAATCGTCGTCTTAGCACCATAAAAGTTTATAGTCGATTGGCAACACAGGCTGGCGCGATTGATACGAAGGAATTAGCGTTAATCAAAACAGTAAACGGCTATGCGAAAAGTGAGGCAAAACGTGCTGATGCTCGTCGTGCCGTCAAGCGTGTCGGCAAAAAGAAGAGTTCCCCCGTACGCATCACACAATCACAGGCCGCGCAACTTCAAGCACAACCTGATACACCGCAAGGGCGGCGCGATCGCCTACTCATTTGTCTGCTCCTTGAACACGGCCTGCGTGTTGGCGAAGTCGTTCTCTTGCAGGCCAAACATTTTGAACTTGACACCGGCCTGTTCTACTTCGAGCGCCCCAAAGTCGATGGTGAACAAATTCATCAACTTACGAGCGCTACATTGCAAGCATTGCAGGCTTATATTCGTGCCGGTGATTGCCCACAGGAAGGCGCCCTTTTGCGTGGCTCGCTGAAGAGTGGCGAGTTGACCCATGCCGGCATTAGCGTGCAGGCCATCCAGGTGCGTGTTCGTTTGCTTGGCGAACAGATCGGCCTTTTCGGTCTCTCCCCCCATGACTGTCGCCATTATTGGGCCACCTACTGGGCGACCAAGGTTGATGTGCTACGCCTGCAGGAGGCCGGCGGCTGGTCGAGCTTGGAGATGCCACGGCGCTATGTGGAACGGTCACGCATTGCCAATTTGGGGATGACCAAAGCGTAGTGTGCGTCGCACTGGTCACACGCGATCGTGGCAACGAAACAACGCCTGACCAGTGCGACGCACGCGGCTTACCCCCCTTTTGCGTCGATATACAAAATTGTCTCCTTTGTGGCAGAATAGTGTCAACACACTATCAACCTTACCCATGACACAATTCGACTACACGATGGAGGACCGATGAAAATCCGCGCAATCAAACCCTGGCTGGTCAAGGCCGAGGGCACCTTTTGGGGAGAGTACTTTTTTGTGGAAGTCACAACCGATGAGGGCATCACCGGCTGGGGCGAGATTACCACAACCACCAAACTGGCCAATCGCGCCGTCGCCGGCATGATCCGCCAAGTGAACGACTTGCTAGTCGGCGAAGACCCCACCCAGATTGAGCGCATCTGGCACAAGATTTTCCGCGCCTTTACCTACATGGGCTCGCGGGGCGCGACCTGTCATGTGATCAGTGGCATCGACATTGCACTGTGGGACATCCGCGGCAAGGTGCTTGGTCAACCGATCTACAATCTGTTGGGCGGGGCAGTGCGGGAGACCATTTCGCTCTACTGTCACCCTGACCAAAGCAAATTCAACAGCAAGGCCGGCGTGGAGGAGGAGATTAGCGCGATTGTTGCCTCCGGCCACACGGCGCTGAAATTTGACCCCTTCCCCCACCTGGGGGTGGCTGACCCCGCCAATGCCGGCTATCTCGATGGCCAAATGAGCAAGGAAGGGGAAAAGATTGCCGCTGACTTAACCGCGCACATCCGCGAAGTAGCGGGACCCAACATCGAAATTCTGATTGACGCGCATGGCCGCTTCAACGTGCCGACCGCCATTCGCCTCTGTCGCACACTAGAAGATGTCGCCCAGATCGATTGGTTTGAGGAGCCGGTGCCAGTGGAGAGTTACCAGGCCCTCAGCCAGGTACGCGAGAAGGTCAACGCGGCGATCTGCGTGGGCGAACGGCTGCACACGCGCTGGGAATTTGTGCCCATCTTCGAAAATAAGCTGGCCGACTATATCATGCCCGATGTAACGTGGACCGGTGGTATTACGGAACTCAAGAAGATTGCGACGATGGCGGAGGCCTACTACATCCCCATTTCGCCCCATGATGCCAGCGGCCCGATCAACGTTGTCGCCGGCGCGCAGGTGATGATGACCGTGCCGAACTTCTATCGCGTCGAGACCAGCCACCATGATCTCAGCAGCTACAACAAGTTTATCC
This sequence comes from Caldilineaceae bacterium, assembly GCA_022842065.1. The sequence continues at coordinate 138,027 of JALHQH010000029.1, read as the reverse complement.
AGACCCCGCTTGATAACCGTGGCGGCGAATTGAAATTAACTGCTGCGCCGGGACTAGGCATTGAGATGAATATTGACTTTCTGCGCGCCAATGTGGTGGAGGGGATTGGCGGTTAGTTTTGTACACCGATGACAAGATGAAGGGATGACAAGATGACCCAGGGTTATTCATCTTGTCATCCCTTCATCTTGTCATCTTATCGGAACAGCCTTACTACTTTGCACTGCTGGCCACTTAATACCCAAGTTTGCATCCTAGCGCCAAATCGGTCATAATGCAGCCACCTTACCACCTCGTTTTGATTTCACAGCAACCAAACTTTCTACGCAACCAATTTCATCAAAGAACGGAGCGAATCATGTCCAGAAACCAACGTTCCCTGCTGCTCTTAGCTGTGGTCATGCTCTTGCTGATGGCCTGTGGCCCACAAGCCGCCCCAGCCCCTGCTGTTGAAGAAGCTGCCGCCGAAGCCCCTGCGGAAGCGGCACCGACCGAAGCCCCTGCCGCCGAAACACCGGCTGATGTGGCGACAACCGATCTCAATGTCACCTATACCGAGCCCTGCACCCCGGAAAAGGCGACCGGCGAGATCCCCGAAGGCAAGCTGCGCCTGGTGATCGGCACGGGCGGCACGGGTGGCGTCTTCTTCCCTTATGGCGGTGGTTTGGCCCGTGTCTTCACCGAAAAAATGGAGAATGCCGAAGCGACCGCCGAAGTGACCGGCGGCTCGGTTGATAACTTGAAGCTGATCCAGGTCGGCGATGCGGACTTGGGCCTCTCTACGGTCGATTCGGCCTATGATGCGCTGATTGGCGAAGGGGCCTACGCAGATACCGGTGCCGTCGAGGCCTGTGCATTGGCGGTGCTCTACACCAGTTTTGTCCATGTGGTGGCATTAGAAGATTCAGGGATTACCAGCGTTGCCGAGATGACGGGCAAACGCATCTCCGTTGGTTCCGCCGGTAGCAGCACCGAAGGGGCCGCGGACCGCATTCTCGTGGCGGCTGGGCTCGACCCGCAAGCCGACATTACACGTGACAACCTGAGCGTAGCCGAGTCGGTAGCGGCGATGAAAGATCAGAAGATCGATGCCTTTTTCTGGATCGGTGGCTTGCCGACGGCCGCCGTCTCGGATCTAGTTGCGACCCCAAACCTGGCGATCAAATTTTTGGATACCAGCGAGTATGTCGAAGCACTGCGCGCCGAGTATGGCCCGGTTTACACGGCGTTTGATATTCCCGCCGGCACCTATGCGGGTTTCGATAGCGCCATCCCTGGCATTGGGATCGGCAACATCCTCTTGGCGAGCGCGTCCATGCCGGTCGAGCTGGCCCATCAACTGGTCAGCACCATTTTCACCAACCTGGATGAAGTCCAGAAGTCGCACCCCGAAGCTGAGAAGCTGAATGTGGCGAGTGCCGTCCAAGGTTCTTCCATCCCCTTCCACCCCGGCGCGATCCAGTTCTACGCGGAACAGGGCACCTGGACTGAGTAAAGGGACGACCGCAGTTCACTGGGCGCGCCGCCAGAGATGACGGCGCGCCCAGGTTGTCCTTTAACCCGCAAACCAATCGGAGCAACTGCATGGAGCCTACTACGAAGGAAGAGCCGACCATCGTCACCGCAGAGGAGGCGCTCAGCCGGGCGCGGGTTGAGGAGCTGATTGAGGAGTTTGAAGGCGAATCGCCCACCCGCAAATTCCAAGGGCTGGGACGACTGGTGATCGGCATTGTCGCCGCCGGTTTGGCGATCTATGCGCTCTACTGGACGCAATACACGATCACCACCCATGTCTACCGCGCCAGCTTCTTGATGGTCGTGCTGGCGCTGACCTTTGTCTATTATCCAGCCGTGCGCCGTCACCGTGAACGAGTGCCCCTCTATGATCTGTTGCTCGCCGCGCTGGCGATCGGCACCGTGGTCTATCTGCTGATCATCTATCAATCGGCCTTGCAACGGGTCACCCGCCCCACGCCCACCGAAGTGATGATGGGTGGGTTGCTCATCCTTCTTATTCTCGAAGCGACACGGCGCACCACCGGGTGGCCCTTAACGATCATTGCCCTGCTCTTTATCGGCTATGCTTATTTTGGCCCTTATATTCCCGAACCTTTTGACCACCGTGGCTACCGGCTGGATCGTATTATCGGCCAGAACTATCTGACTCTGGAAGGGATCTTTGGCGTCCCACTCGATGTCGCCGCCACTTTTATTGTGCTCTTCACCATCTATGGCGCAGTGCTTGAATATAGCGGGGCCGGTAAGTTTTTTCTCGATTGGTCCTTTGCTGCGCTGGGGGGCTCGAAGAGTGGCGCTGGGCCTGGCCGTACCGTAACTGCCGCCGGCTTTTTGTTGGGTACCGTCTCCGGCAGCGGGGTTGCCACAACGGTCACCCTGGGTGCCCTGGCGTGGCCGATGCTCAAACGGGCCGGCTACTCGCGCGAGACCGCAGGTGGCATCCTTTCGGCAGCCGGCCTGGGCGCGATTCTCTCGCCGCCGACACTGGGCGCGGCCGCCTTTCTCATCGCCGAATATCTGAACATCACCTATCTCGAAGTGTTGGTGATGGCAACGATCCCCACCATTCTCTACTACCTCTCTTGCCTCTTGATGATCGAAGCTGACTCACGACGGATGGCGACGCAGCCGATTGCAATGGCCACCGCGCCGCTCTGGCAACTGACACGCAATTATGGTTATCATTTTACTTCATTAATCGCCGTAGCCGTCTTAATGGCTACCGGCATGACCGCCTTTATGGCTGTCTTCTGGTCGATTGTGATCGCTTTCGCTTTGAGCTTTCTGCGCCCAGAGACGCGGCTGACTTCGTTATGGGCCTTAGGCGTTGCAGTGGTGTTGAGTGCGCTGCTCTATGGATTGGGCTGGCGACTACCGACCGCCGCGTTCTGGGGGATGATGGCCGCCGTGGCCGTCGCCGCACTCACCCTGGTCACCGATCGACAGCGCCACCGCACAAGTGATCCGGCTAACTGGCGGATGATCAACGCCCTGGAATCCGGCGGGCGCAGCGTGATCTCGATTGCCGCCACCACCGCCTGTGCGGGGGTGATCGTCTCGATTGTCACCTTGACCGGGCTGGGGCTGAAGATCTCCGGCTTGATTGTCAACTTGGGCGCGGGCAACCTCTTTTTGACGGTGCTCTATGCCGCCCTGGCGATCTGGGTGCTGGGCTTAGCCGTGCCGGTGACGGCCTCCTACATCATCGCCGCGGTGATGGTCATCCCCGCCCTCACCGAAGTGGGCGTCCCCGAAGTGGCGGCCCACATGTTTGTCTTCTATTACGCCGTGCTTGCCGATGTCTCGCCGCCGACGGCGCTCTCACCCTTTGCCGCCGCGGCGATCACCGGCGGTCGCCCCTACCCCACCATGATGCTGGCCTGGAAATATTGTCTGCCCGCGTTCCTGGTGCCCTTTATGTTTACCCTCAGCGAGGAAGGAATTGGGCTGCTCTTTCTTGGCGACGGGGTTACGATTGCCACGACCTTTGTTAGCGCCTGTATTGCCGTGGGGGGGCTGGCGATTGCCTTTGGCGGCTGGATCTTCAGGCAAGCGAATCTGCTGGAACGCGTGATCTGTGGCGCGGGTGGGCTCTGCCTGCTCTATGCCAGTTTATGGTTTGATGTTGCTGGGTTGGGCTTGTTGGCCGTGGGGATTGGGGTGCATTGGCTGCGGGTGCGGAGCCGGTTGAAGGTGAGATCGGCATAAATACCAAACCGTGCCTTTATGGATTTAGCCATCGGTTGGAACTGTTTCGCGCTTACTGACGTTTTTGTAAGTGAAAATCAGGCGCAGTCGGAATCAGCCCGGGGCTGACGAACTGCCAACAGGCAAAAGGATGGCTATGATGAATAAATCGATCATCGGGATGCTAGTGCTGTGGATCACGAGCGGTGGCGCGTTGGCCGTGTGGACCCCGCCAGCGATCACATGGGATGCAATCCTCAATCAGATCACCATGTTCACAATGGTCGGCGGCCGCCTTGGCACGGCCGGCTTAACCAACAACAGTGAAACCCTCATTTGGGCTGGCGTAACAGGTTTCTCCGCCCTGCTGATCGCCTGGACACGCCAACAGCACAGTTTCGCTACGGGCTTTACCATTGGAACCATTGGGGGCAGCATCGCCACCTTGATCCAACTGCTGCTGAACGGGCAAAGCACCCAATTGCAAGATGCACAAAGCTGGTTGACGGACGTGCCGCTCGATCTCTCCGCCTGGAGTGTGCAACTTGGGTTAACGCCGATTGCCGGGGCGACGCATGGCCTGGTGCTTGGAGCCGTTGCAGCCGGGATTGCCGCTTTCCTGGCCAAAAATAAAACACAAGCTGCAAACAAAGCAATAGAATCAGTTTAGGCTGATTTAAACAATCCACGAAAACACACAAAGGCACACGAAAGATATGCTTTTCTTCGTGTGCCTTTGTGTGTTTTCGTGGATTGTTATTTCTATTTCACTAAGCGGAAGCGAATATAAGTAGCCGGAGGTAGCTAGGATAAACGCAGAAGGACGCGGATTTTTACATCCGCGTCCTTCCGCGTTTATCCTTCTTCCATAAAATATATCTACAGCGTCGCAAATACTCGCTCTGCTGCCTGTACGGTCTTGTCAATCTCCGCCGCTCCATGCGCCGTCGAGATAAAGCCCGCCTCGAATTGTGACGGTGCGATATAGACCCCCTGCTCAAGCATCCCCTGGAAATATTTGCCAAAGCGTTTGGTATCCGACTTGGCCGCCGATGGCCAATCGACCACCGGCCCATCGACAAAGAACATACCAAACATGGTGCCTACTCTGCTATGCGAAATCGGGATACCTGCCCCCTTTGCCGCCGCGGCCAAACCACTCATTAGCCGTTCGCCGGTAGCTTCCAGGCCGTCCCACACCCCAGGTTCCTGTAAAGCGCGCAAGGTCTCAATGCCCGCGGTCATGGCCAGCGGATTGCCAGAGAGGGTGCCGGCCTGATACATTGGCCCAACCGGCGCGACCATCTGCATGATCTCACGGCGACCGCCATAGGCCCCCACCGGCAGCCCCCCACCAATCACCTTGCCCAGCGCCGTTAAGTCAGGCTTGATGTTGTAGAGTGCTTGCGCACCACCAGGGTGAACACGGAAACCGGTCATCACTTCGTCGAAGATCAACAGCGCACCATCTGCCGCCGTGACCTGGCGCAAGCCATCGAGGAAACCAGGAATCGGTGGGACCAAGCCAATATTGCCAGCGACCGGCTCGACAATCACCGCGGCGATCTGGCCGGGGAATTCTTCAAAGAGGCGCTCGACCGCGGCCAGGTCGTTATAGGGCGCAACCAGCGTATCCGCGGTGGTCGCCTGCGGCACGCCAGGGGAATCGGGCAGCCCCAAGGTCGCAACGCCGGAGCCGGCCTGCACGAGTAAAAAGTCGGCATGGCCGTGGTAATTGCCCTGGAATTTAATCAGTTTATTGCGCCCGGTAAAGGCGCGCGCCAGGCGCAGGACGCTCATGGTCGCCTCGGTGCCGGAGTTAACAAAGCGTACCATCTCAATGTTGGGCATGATCGTAGTGACTAGTTCGGCCAGCTCTACTTCTTGCGGACAGGGCGCGCCGTAACTGGTGCCGTTGACGACTGCTGCCTGCACTGCCTTGACCACGCGTGGATGCGCGTGGCCCAGCACGAGCGGCCCCCAGGACATCACATAATCGACATAGCGGTTGCCGTCAACATCGGTCATGTACGCGCCGTCGCCGCGCGCGATAAAGAGCGGTTGGCCCCCCACCGCTTTAAAGGCCCGGACGGGCGAGTTTACCCCACCAGGCAGCAGTTGTTGTGCTTTCGCAAATAATTGCTTTGATTTTTCGATGTTCAACATCTTTTTCTCCCGGTCCTCGTTGACAGTCTTCATTGACAGTGATTGATAAATCTATTTTGTCTCACCGCGCGGCAAGGTAAAGCGTTCCGGGGATGATGCACCGACGACTGTGTAAACGAACTATTTTTGAATCGTCCCCGGAACGCTTGATTAACTTCAAACTGTGGTTGTCAGCTGTGTCATGTAACGCGCGGCACTTGCGGCTGCCTCTTCGCCTTCGCGAATACAATCGGGAATGCCCACGCCATGATAGGCCGCGCCGGCCAGTAGCAAGCCTGGGTGCTGGGGCAAGTGCACAGCAATGCGGCCCAATAATTCGGGATGGCCGAGATTATATTGGGGCATACTCAAGGGCCAGCGATAGATTCGTTGCACTGCAGGTTGCGCCGTGATCGCATGGGTTTCAGCAACTTCGGCCTGGGCCAGTGCGACCAGTTCGTCGTCACTACACTGAGTGACATCGCGGTGGCCAAAACGCCCAATGTAGACGCGCAGCAGCAACATTTCCTCCGGCGCGCGGTCGGTCCACTTGTTCGAGCTAAAGGTACAGGCCAGAATATCGCTACCCGACACGCTGGGAATGACATAGCCATAGCCCTGTGGCACCGCAGCCAGATCAGCTTTGTGATAGGCCAGCGTAACCAAGGCGGAAGAGGCATAGGGAATGGCGGCGTGGGCCGCGGCCACTTCGGGGGCAACCTTTTCCAACAACTGGGCGGTGACAAAGGCCGGCGTGGTGATAATCAGGGTCGCAGCGTCTAACGTCTCACCGCTGCTCAGTTCGACCTGATAACCGGGCGCACCAGCAGCTCTAGTCACCGTGGTCACTGCTGTGCCCAAACGCAGATCCAGATCCGGGGTTTGCGCGACCAGCGCGTCGATCAGTTCGCCCATGCCCCCCCGTAGCGAAACAAAGGGAGGATAGGCTGGTGCTTCGCGGGTGGCGGGCGGCGCTTGGGTAGACGGGATCTGCAACCCCTTGAGCAAGCTGCCGTGTTTCAATTCAAGTTCACGCAACTGGGGGAAGGTGGCGGTCAGGCTGAGCTGTTCACCATCACCGGCATAGATGCCACTCATCAGCGGCTCGACTAGCTTCTCGTAGACTTCACGGCCCAGGCGACGACTGACAAAATTGGCCACACTTTCATCGCCATTGGGCGCGGCCGGGGGAATCGCGATTTCTTCGGCTAAACGCAGCCGCCCTGCCGGCGAAATCAGCGGATTGTCGGCGAGGGCATCAAGGTTGGTAGGAATCATGCCACTCAGGCCGGAGGGCAGGGGATAGAGCAGCCCCGCATATTTGACTTCGGTTTTATCCGCATGTTCAGGGCGGCGGCCATAGAGGCGTCCCCCCAGTCCCAACTCTTCACAGAGCCCAACGCCACGTGGCTTGCGAGCGAGAAAGCTGTCGGGCGCCCCCTCAATCGTCAAGCCGTCAATCTGGTCGGTGATCAACTTGCCACCGGGCCGTTCGTCCCGTTCGATCAAGGTAATCGCTACGGTTGGGGCTAACTTGCGCAACCGATAGGCCGCCGCCAGCCCCGTAATCCCCCCACCGATAATGACGACGCTGCTCATGCGGCCACCCGTTCCGCGGCGAGCCAAGGGGCAGCCGTTGTTTTAATCTGGGTCACCAATGTCTCAATAAAGAGCGGATCAGTGTTAAGCGCTGGTGGCCGTTCCAGGCGGATGCCATGTTCACGTGCGGCCCGTTGCGCTTCGATGTCAATATCAAAGAGAATCTCCACATGGTCGGCGACAAAACCAATGGGGATGCTGACAATGTTCTTGATCCCCCGTGCGGCCAACTCGGGAATATACTCTTCTAACTGTGGCCCCAACCACGGCTCGGGGCTACGCCCGGCTGATTGATAGCTCCATGACCATTGATCCGCCCGCAGCCCAGCCCGATTGGCCACCAAGCCGGCGGTCTCGCGCAACTGGCTGTCATAGGGATCGCCCATCTTGATAATGCGCTGCGGCAGACTGTGCGCGCTAAAGATCACATGGACATCGTGCTGTTCAGCAGTTGGCCAACGGCCCAAGCCATCCTGGACGCGGTTGGCTAATGCTTCGATATAGGGCGGCGCGTCGTGGTAACTGTTAACATGCAGGAATTCGATCTGGCCGTGGTACATCTCCAAGCCTTCGCGAATTTTGTCCTGATACTTGGCGATGCTCATCTTACTGTAGTGTGGGGCCAGCACCATACTAACGGCGTGAGTAATGCCATCCGCCACCATCTGGCCGATTACCTCTTCGATCCAGGGTGCCCAGTGGCGCATGCCCAAATAACACTTAAAAATGGCGGGGTCGAGCTGTGCGGCCACCGCTGCGATCTGTTGCTGGGTAAATTCCATCAGCGGTGACTTGCCGCCGATCTGCCGATAGTTGTTGGTAATCTCTTCGAGCACTTCGGGTGACGTTGGCCGGCCCGCCCGGATATCAGCCAGATAGCCGGGAATCTCGTCCAGCGAATTAGGCCCGCCATAGGCCATAATCAGCACGCCAATGGGGTAGGTGATCTGGGTCATGGTTCTGTTCCTTGAATCAGTGATGCGTGAAACGTGAAACGTGAAACGTAAAACGTAAAACGTAAATTTCCGATCGGGGAAATATGCCTGATTTACGAATCACGTTTTACGTTTCACGTTTCACGCCCTCGTCTTCTCATGCACATACTCGACCAGCCGCCGCACATTGTCCACCGGTGTATTGGGGAGGATACCGTGGCCCAGGTTGAAGATATGGCCGGGGCGACCGGCGGCGCGGGTCAGCACGTCGTCAATGCGGTATTGGAGTTCCGGCCAGGGGGCGAGGAGGGCGATGGGGTCGAGGTTGCCCTGAATTGGTTTGTCGTGGCCGATCTGATCCCAGCACCAGTCGAGGGGCATCTGCCAGTCGACGCCGATGACATCACCACCACAGGCAACCACTTCACCCATATAGGCGCTGGCACCGGTGCCAAAGTTGATCACTGGCACCCCAGCTTTGCTGACCGCCGCGTAGAGCATCTGGTTATAGGGCTGCACGTAACGAATATAGTCCAACTTGCCCAGCGCCTGTCCCGCCCATGAATCAAAGAGCTGCAGGGCCGCCGCACCGGCTTTGGCCTGCTTCAAAAGATAGTCACTTTGGACAGTGACCAGCTTGGTCATTAGCCGTTTCCAGGCCGCCGGCTCGCTGTACATGAGCGCCTTGGTTTTGGCAAAGACCTTGCTGCCGCCGCCTTCAATCGCATAACTGGCGAGGGTAAAGGGCGCACCGGCAAAACCGATCAGCGGAATGTCGCGCCCGGCCAACTCGTGGACGACAAGTTTGATTGCTTCCAGGGTCGGCCCCATGCTCTCTTCCGCGGGGGGGGTCGCCAACATGTCGATGTCATAGGGGCGCTGGATTGGGTTATAAATCGCCGGCCCCTCGCCTTTGACGAAATCGAGCTGCAAACCCATGCCCATCAACACCGGCAAAATGTCGGAGAAGATGATGCCCGCATCCAGCGCAAAGGCATTGAGTGGCTGCATCGTCACCTCGGCGGAGAGTTCCGGCGTGGCGATCACTTCGAGCATCGTATGTTTGGCGCGGATCGCCCGGTATTCTGCCATATAACGCCCGGCTTGGCGCATCAGCCAGACCGGCGTATGCTTGGTTGGTAACCCGCGACAAGCCCGCAAAAAGGGGGCCGTTGGCTCACTGACCGCGCTTGTTCCATTACCATGCCCATTCAGGGCCGGTCGGCCGTGCTCGCTCGTCATTTCCTTAACTGTCATGTTCCCCTCCATGCTGCCAGATCACTTTGCCGACAAAGAAGGGTCCAAGCCGTTCCAGGTGCAATGAGGTCTGTTTGGTTTTGCGCATGCGCTGAACAATCGTCGAGAGCGGATGCAGTTCCGGCCCTAACAAGGCGATGACAAAGTCATTATCATTTTTGTCCAGCCCGTGACAGGCCAGGCGAATATCATAACCCAAGCCAACCCGACCAAAGGCGCGACCAATCCCGCCATGTTCGCTGAGGATCACATTCTGTTCCTGGGTCGAAAGTTGCTCAAACGAGCCGGCGCGGCGCAATGGGTACCAGATCACCCAGGGCATTTTGGGGTCGATCACCCGGCTGCGCGGGCGGGCAATCAGCGTCTCATGTAGATCCGCTTCGTAGCCGATGGCGTAGGTGCGGCCTAACATGGTATGTTCAGGTTTGGGGGTCAACCCACTAAAGGGCGGCTGATTAAGAAAAGTGCGCATCTCATCTAAAAAGTAATCTGGCGACTCACTATAAGTCACCAGCCCAACGCCGTGCGGGTCGTTGATATCGGCGTAAAGGGCGCCGTGTACCTTGGCCGCGTTGAGCGCATCGACCAGTTGCTGCGTGTCAGTGCAATCGCCATAGGCCATAAATTGCATATAGAGGCGACTATCCAACGAGATCGTTTCGCCGGCGGCACTACGCCCCTTTTCACTGACATCCACATCTTCTAGGGGATTGGCGCTCCCATTGCCACTGGGAGCGGTGCCGGCGGGACGGGCACCAATGGTAAGGGCATTCGGTCTTGTGGTGGTGGTCATTGCCTATTCTTTCTGTGTCAACTGTGCTTTACTCAGCCGGCGTTCCTCGTCATGCCGATCTGGTTCCCTGTCATTCCTCGGCAAAAAGCCGGGGGCCTGTTGGGCGCGGAATGACAGGGGCGAATTACTCATCCCCCAACCAGCGGGCGGCATCTTTGGCGTGATAGGTGATAATCAGATCCGCCCCGGCCCGTTTGATACTGATCAGCTTCTCCAAAACGACCTTCTGTTCGTCGATCCAGCCGTTGGCCGCCGCGGCCTTGACCATCGCATATTCACCACTGACGTTGTAGGCGACCAGCGGCAACTCGGCGAATTGGGTGCGCAAGCGGTAAATAATATCGAGATAGGATAAGGCCGGCTTGACCATCAGGAAATCAGCCCCCTCGGCCACATCAATCGCTGCTTCGCGCAAGGCTTCCCGCGCATTGGCTGGATCCATCTGGTGGGTCTTGCGGTCGCCAAACTTGGGCGCACCGTCGGCAGCTTCGCGGAAGGGACCGTAAAAAGCCGATGCATATTTGACGGCGTAGGACATAATCGGCAGATGGTTAAAAGCTGCCCCATCCAGTGCCGTGCGAATTGCCCCAACCATGCCGTCGAGCATCCCACTGGGCGCGACAATATCTGCCCCAGCCTGGGCATGGGAGATGGCAACGCGGCCGAGAATCTCCAGCGTTTCATCATTGAGTACGTAGCCATCTTCTAAATGCGCATGGTGGTGCGCCGGCTGGTTAAGCACCCCACAGTGCCCATGATCGGTATACTCGCAGAGGCAGACATCGGTCACGACGACCAGGTTGGGCTTCGCCGCTTTGAGCGCGCGAGTCGCCTGCTGCACAATCCCATCATCGGCAAAATTTTCCAGCCCAACTGGATCCTTGGTCGCCGGAATGCCAAAGAGCACCACCGCCGGCACGCCCAACATCGCCAACTCTTTCGCTTCGGCGGCTAGCTGATCGACCGAAAGTTGAAAGACGCCGGGCATCGAGCCAATCGGTGAGCGCACATTGCGCCCGTGCGTGACAAAGAGCGGATAGATGAAGTCGTCGGGCGCCAGCTGGGTTTCGCGCACCATGGCGCGCAGGGCTGGCGTACGGCGTAGGCGGCGAGGGCGAATAGTCAAGGCGGCAGTTGGGCTAAACGCTGCGTGCGGGGCAGCACCGTTGGTCACTGCCAATAAATTAGCAGTGTCGCGTTCGCGTAACATGGTCTATTCCTTTGCAAAATGGGCAGTCAAGGCGGTAACCAGACCGGGCACGGTATGCTCGGTGGCGACAACATCAACGTGCAACCCTAATTCACGCGCTGTTTCGGCGGTTACCGGGCCGATGCAGGCGATGGTTTCGCGTTCAAAGTGGGGGGTAGTGCCGGTGGCTGCGGTCAACGCTGTCACCAGGTTGCGGACGGTTGAAGAGCTGGTAAAGGTAATAACATCGACGCCTTTGTCCAATGCTTGTAATGCATCACCATCCAGATCGGCAGCATGGGTTTGGTAGATTGGAATCGCGTCCACCAGGGCGCCGCGGGCGGCCAAACGCTCGGCCAGTGTTTCACGCGCAATCGCAGCTTGTGGCAACAGAATGCGTTGACCGGCCACATTACCCAAGCCCGCAATGATAGCTTCCGCCACATATTGTTCGGGCACAAAGGTGGGGAGGATGCCATGGGCACGCAATGCTTCTGCGGTGGCCGTGCCGACGGCCGCGACCTGTACGCCTTGCCAGGCGCTGTTGGGAATGGCCAATGCCGCCAGTCGCGCCGCTAAGATCGCTACCCCGTTGACGCTCGTCAGGATCAGCCAATCAAATTCCGCTAACTGTTGGAGCGCCGCATCAAGGGCACTGAGATCAGGCAGCGCGTCCACCCGAATCGTGGGGATGAGCAGCGGGGTGGCACCTAAGGCGGTCAAAGCTTCACTAAAGTTGGCGGCCTGCTCTTGGGCGCGGGTCACGACAATGCGTTTACCCTGCAAGGGCGAGGGATTATGGGTAACGCCAACATCAATGCCGCTCCCTACCCCGGTGCGCGCTTGGGTCAGCAGAGTAGCCGCCCCATCTGCCAATGCCTGTTGGGCCAACCGTTCGCCCAGCGCGTTGGCAGCTTCTCCGGCTTGGCTGCTATCGGCCACGCGGATCGTGACTTTACCATCGGTCGAGCCGACCAGGGCGGTCAATTGCAACGTTTGCCCAGCCACACTGGTGGCATACGCGGCCACCGGTGCCGAACAACCACCGCCCAGCCCATGTAAAAAGGCGCGCTCTGCTGTCACGGCGGCGCGTGCCACTTCGTCATTCACGGCCGTCAGGATCGCCAGAGTCTGGGCATCATCGACACGACATTGGACGGCGAGCGCGCCTTGCCCCGGTGCCGGCAGCATGAGGTCAAAGGCAAGCAGTTCAGTGACATGTTCCAACAGACCAAGCCGCTCTAGCCCAGCCGCGGCTAACAGGGTGGCATCATAGTCGCCATCCTGAACCTTGCGCACGCGCGTTGGCACATTGCCGCGAATGGTACGGATGGTGAGATCAGGGCGTTGGGCCAGGAGTTGGGCAGCGCGGCGCGTGCTGCTGGTGCCAACCACGGCCCCTTGCGGCAAAGTTGCCAGCGTCCAACCGTTGCGCGCAACCAGCGCATCGCGTACGTCGGCGCGGGTGGTAATGGCACCCAAGGTCAGGCCAGGACTATCTTCAACAGGGAGATCTTTCAGAGAATGGACCGCAATATCGATGCGCCCATGGCACAGGGCATCTTCCAATTCGGCGGTAAATAACCCCTTACCACCAATCGCCGGCAGCGGTTTGCCTTGCGCCTGGGTGCGGTCACCTTGGGTGATAAAAGGTTCAATGCGACAAGTGAGGGTGGGCCAGGCCGCTTGCAGGCGGCTGATGATATGGTTGGTCTGCCATAGGGCGAGATCAGAAGTACGGGTGCCAAGAATAAGCGTCGACGTTGACATAGGACTTCCACTAGCTTTCAGTACAGTTTAGGCCTTTATACTGCGGTTCTCAATCAGCGCGAAGTTTAGTCATTAGGACTTACGCAATTACTGACGGCTGAGCGGGGGCCCTTTGGACGCAAAGCCCAGAGGTAATAACATCAGTCCTAGTAATGTTCAACGGCAACGGCAAGTCCAAAGAGGTCGCTGACCATCGAGGCGTAGTGGCCGGCTTGTGGTTGATGGGCACGATCTTTGAGGCGGGCGGTTGGCTCATGCAAAAGTTGGTTAACCAACGCATGTGACAGATGTTGCATATGCGCAAGCACCGCCGGGTCAACTTCCCCCAAGTGACGCAAGGTACGTTCCAGTTCACGTTGGCGAATCGCTTCGGCCTTCTGGCGTAGCTCAACGACAACGGGGCGCACGCGTAATTCCCCAAACTCAGTCCGCCACTTTTCCAATTCGGCTGCAATCAGTGCTTCCACTTGGGGCACCTCACGTTGGCGGGCCTGGAGCGCTTTGTCAAGGCCACGGCGTAGATGATCAACATCAAAGAGGTGAACATTGGGCAATGTAGTCACCTCCGGATCAATATCACGCGGTACAGCAAGGTCAATCAAAACCAGCGGATGGTCACGATGGGCTAAGCTGGCCTCGTCGATGAGCGCCTTGTTAATCACAAAGCCAGGTGTACTGGTGGCGCTAATGACAACATCCGCAGCGGCAAGGGCCGCAGGTAAGGCTTCGAGTGGATAAAGTTCGGCTTCCCAATGGTCGGCAACGACACGCGCTTTGCTCAAGGTGCGGCTGGTCACCATTAATTCGCTGACGCCACGGTCACGCAATCCTTTCAGCGCGAGATGGCCCATTTCGCCTAACCCGACCACCAATACCCGGCGTTGGCTCAAGTCACCAATCACTTGTTGGGCTAATGTTAAAGCCACGGAGCTAATACTCGCCGGATTGTTGCTGATGGCGGTTTCCGTGTGCGTGCGTTTGCCGGTGCGTACGGCCGTACGAAAGAGTGCATTGAGCACGGGGCCGACATGTTTGCCAGCCTGCGCACATTGCTGTGCGCCAATAATTTGGCCCAGAATCTGGGTTTCACCAAGCACCAATGATTCCAAGCCAGAGGCGACCCGGCAGAGATGCGAAACGACGGCTTCGCCCTGATGCCAATAAAGGTGGGGGACGAATTCAGCAGGTGCTAACCCGTGGATTTCAGCCAATAAACCGATCAGCCGGGAGATCGGATCGGTGACATCATCGGCTAGCCAGCCATACAATTCCATGCGATTGCAAGTCGACAGCACAACCTCTTCGGTTAAGAGGCTGGGGTCAAGTTTGCCCGCAGGCCAGATGCTCAAACGTTCCCGCAGCGCAACCGGCGCCGTTTGATGGCTTAGTCCCAAGCAGATCAGTTGGTTTGCATGCATGATTGTCGTTTTACCTGGTCTGAATAATGGCTTCGAAATAATAGCAAATCATCGGGAATCTATGTAAATCTATGGCAACAAGGGGAATTCTAGCGAAAAATTAGCAATACGTCAAATCGGTGGAGTTAAGGATGGTTAATTGTAATCTTTCACACAGTTAATCGGCAAATTCAACAAAATGAATATAAAGGTTTAACCTTTATACATCTATAGTATCTGCGTGGTAGTGTTTCTAGAGCGTTTGTGAAACGTTTGTGGGTAGTAAGAGGCCAATCAATGGGGCAAAATGCCGATTTTAGCGCAAAATTTGCCGCGCGATCAGGGGCATCGGTGACCCCATTGCGGCGAAGGAGATTTGTGCAAGTTTCGCAACATTGGCGGATAAATGTAGTCACGACTTACAACTACTTTAAGGTTGCCTAGATAATGGCATCAAGGCCTGGGCAATCTGATCACGCACGGCTTTGGTTGCTTTGGGACTCAGACCGCCGCTGCCAACGGCGATGGTGAAGGGTGGATGGTGATGGAGGGCCGGCACATGAAAGTTACCTTCCGTTGGGGCGTCGGCAACATTGCAAAGAAGTTTATCGGCGCGGGCATCGGCGGCAACCTGCGCATTGACCTGCCGTTGGTTCGTCGCCGCAAAAACGAGCGCCGCCTCGGCCAGATCGCCGCACTGATAAGGGCGATCCAACCAGGTTAATTGACCTTCGTTTGCCAACTGTTGTAGGGCAGGCGTAGCCGCAGGGCTGATCAGGCGCACGGTCGCCCCAGCGGCCAGCAAACCCCGAACTTTGCGTTCGCCCACAGGGCCACCGCCGACAACTACCGCAACCAAGTGATCCAAGCCCGTCAGGAAAATAGGATAGACCGCGATACTTTGTGCGGCAGCAGGTTCAGTCGCGGGTTGTACCGGCGCGCTATGATCAGCCATAGAGGGCGCGATCCTGTGTCAACGGCCAGTAATATTGGGTGCTCGCGCTGTTACTGGTGGGCTCCTCACTTTCGTCTAGCCCTTGAAACCAGGCCAGTTGATCATGTAACGCAGCAACCTCACCAATCACAATAACGGCTGGTGAATCGATCGCGGCATCAACCATCGCCTGGGCCAGCTCGCCCAAGGTTGTGCGCAAGACGCGCTGTTGCGCGGTGCTACCCCATTGGATGGCGGCCGCCGGCAAGGTCGCCGCGCGCCCAGCCGCGATCAGGCAGGCGGCAATCGTGCCGATCTGGGCTACACCCATCAGCACAACGAGCGTGGGGATCCGCGCTAAGGCCTCCCAATCCACGCCACTGGAGGTTGCGCATTCATGGCCGGTGACCACGGCGAATGCAGTCGCCACTTTGCGTTGCGTAACTGGAATTCCGGCATACGCCGGCGCGGCCAGCGCCGAGGAGATGCCAGGAACAATTTCAAAGGGCAGTCCTGCTTCATGGAGCGCCAAGGCTTCTTCGCCCCCGCGGCCAAAGACAAAGGGATCACCACCCTTGAGCCGCACCACCTGTTTGCCCTGGCGCACATGGTCGACCAACAGTTGGTTAATCTCAAGCTGATTAGCGACGTGATGACCCGGCTGCTTGCCCACAAAAATTAACGTGGCATCAGCGCGGATCTCATCCAGTAGTTCAGCCGCAGCGAGGCGATCATAGATCACAACGTCGGCCCGCTGCAAGAGTCGCAAGCCACGAACTGTAATCAAATCGGCACGCCCAGGCCCAGCGCCAACCAGATAAGCTTTACCCGGTCCCTGGATCGGATTAGAATGCATTTTAATTTTTTCCTTGTAAAGCTGACATAACCCGTTCGGCGGCAACGGTAACCAGGAGCGGATCGTTATCAAGATAATGGGCGATGTGCAGCGTCAGTTGGGGATGGCGCGCCCGGGCCGCATCAAACAGTGCCGGCAGATCCTTGCGCACATGGCGCCCCAAATGGAGAAAATAGGGCAGGATGACGAGCCGGTTAATCAGGGTTGCCGCTAATTCATCAATCGCCGTCGGAATATCGGGCTGATTACAATCGAGATAACCAATCGCCCCGTGCCCATAACCAGCTTTGGCTTGTACCTGGCGCAAAATCTGCTTGATCGGTGCATTGGCTTCAGCCAGTGGCGTGCCATGGGCAACAAAGAGCAACCCCGTGCGGTGGTCGGCGGTTGCGTCTACCGCACGGAGTCGTTTCAATGCCAATTCGATTAGCGCTGGATGGGCACCGAGTGCTTCGGCAATCGTAAAGGGGACCCCCTGGTAATCGCTGGCCACGCTTTTGACCACTGCCGGCAGATCGTTTTGCACATAATGGCCCTCGATCAAAAAGTAGGGTTGTATAATCACCTGTGTTGCCCCCTGCGCGTGGCACTGGGCCATCGTCTCGGCCAGGGTCGGGCGGCTATAGTTAAGGAAGGCGGCCTCAACAATTGGTGTTACCCCGGCGCGCCGCAACGCGTCCGCAACCTCGATCATACCTTTCCCGCTGTCACTCAGCAGGCTACCGTGACCAATCAGAATCGTCGCTGTTTTTTGTGTCATGGTTGGTCCTTGGTGATGCGTGAAACGTGAAACGTGGCAGAGGGATTTACGCATCACGTTTCACGTTTCACGCATCACCTAATTTGTTACTGCCAACTTCCCAATGGAGGCCACATTCAGTTTTGTCACGGCCTTGCCAACGCCCGGCGCGCAGCTCTTCACCCGGCATGACGGCGCGTGTGCAGGGCCAACAGCCGATGCTGGGATAGTTGCGATCATGTAACTCGTTGTAGGGCAGTTTGCGCTCATGGACATATTGCCAGATCTCGCCTTCGTCCCAGCGAATCAGTGGGGCAATTTTGAGCACCCCATAACGCTCATTCCATTTTACCATCGGGGTGGCATCACGGGTTGACGATTGATCGCGGCGGACCGCCGTCACCCACGCCGTGCTATCCCGCAGCGCCTGGTTCATTGGCTGCACCTTGCGCAGGTGGCAGCAGAGATCCGGATCATTCTGGTGCAGTTGCGGCCCATAGCGTTTGCTCTGTTCGGCAATCGTCATTGGGGTGGCGACACGACGGAAGGAACGCTGGTAATGGTTCTGCAGCCGGTCAATCAACTGCTCGGTTTCGGGGAAGAAGTAACCGGTGTCAACGTAAAAGATATCGACATCAGGTTGAATTTGGAGCGCCAGATCCATAAGCACAACGCCACTGGCCCCAAAGGCGGTGCCAATGCTGAGCCCAACGCCAAAGGTTTGTACGGCCCAGTGCAAGACATCGCTGGCCGAGCCTTGGTCGAAACGCTGGCTCAAGCGTGTAAAGACCAGATGTGTCCAATCGCGCTCGACCGGACGCTCGTTGCCGGTGGCCGCGGCTTTGGCTTTGAAGCTATTTTTGCCGATGGTGCTAACGGTGTTACCGCCCCCATTCTCGACCGCGGTTGCGGGCTGCTGAACCACGTCTGCTTCGATTATTGCTGCGGTGCTGTTGATCAATGACATAAGAGTTTATCGCTTTCATAACAGTCAGTGTGTGTACTGGTGCCACCGTTCATCACTAGCTACACCAGTGTACACTGCTGACAGTGGATTAGGCGGGCACGGCGGTTGTGGTCAGTTCTAGAATCTGTTCAACGCCGACCCGATTGGCCCAGTCGCCAACCCGTTCACCTGGTTGGCGGGTATTGAGATAGCTCTGCAAGACATCACGCAAGGCGCCGGCGAGATCTTCTTCCGCCACTAAATCGCGGTACTGCGTGTTGAGCCGTGTTCCTTCCGGATTACCACCAAGGAAGATCGTATATTTGCCGAGCGACCGACCGACAAGCCCAATATCCGAAACATAGGGGCGTGCACAACCATTGGGGCAGCCGGTCATGCGAATCGTAAATTCTTCATTGCTGAGCCCCAACCGTGCGACCTCAACCTCCAGTTGATCAATCACACTGGGTAGGAAGCGTTCAGCTTCGGCCAAGGCCAAGCCACAGGTGGGCATCGCTGGGCAGGCAAGCGCATGGCGGCGTACCAGGGTCAGCTCTTCCACGGTGGGGATGCCAAAATTGCGTAGCGTCTGCTCTACTTCGGCTTTCTGTGCAGTCGTAATGCCGGCCAGTAGTACATTTTGTTGCGGGGTAATAATGACCTCACCACCTAACTGTTGGACCAATGCCCGCAGGCCACTACGCATCCGCAGATCACTACGGTCAACCACACGACCATTCTCCACGTAGATGCCATAAAACCAGTTCCCATCGGCCTGTTGGTGCCAACCAAGATGATCGTCGGCCGCCAACTGTGGCATTGGGTGCAGATCTTCGAGGGGGTAGCCCAGGTACTCTTCCACTTTAGCGCGGAATTTTTCAACACCCCACTCGTTGATCAAATATTTCATCCGGGCGTGCTTGCGATTCTCGCGGTCGCCAAAGTCACGCTGCACCATGACGATCTTTTCGACCACATCAACCACCTTGTCGAGGCTGATGTAGCCAAGGCCTTTGGCGAGCAGGGGGAAGGTTTCGGGATTGTTGTGAGTCTGGCCCATCCCACCACCGGCAAAAACATTGTAGCCGCGTACGACATCGCTGCCCTCTTCCCCAAGACCAACTAGCCCGATATCATTGGTAAAAATGTCGGTGCAATTGTCACCAGGAAAAGCCAAGGCAATTTTGAATTTGCGTGGCAGATAGGTCTTGCCATAGATCGGTTCATAGGCCCCATCAGTTTCAGAACCATCAAAGCTTTGCAATCGTTTTTTGCCCTCATCATCTTCCAGCCAGATCTCATGGTAGGCGGTGCTACGCGGGGCCAGGTGTTCGGCAATTGCTTCGGCGGTTGCCTGTAATTGGGTGCGAATTGGATCACCAAAGGGCGCTGGGCAGGACATTACATTGCGGTTGACATCACCACAGGCACCCAACGTTGAAACCAAGGCATTATTCAGCGCACGTAAGGTGCTTTGCAGATCGCCCTTGATCACGCCGTGCAGTTGAATGCCCTGGCGTGTGGTAAAGCGCAGGTCGCCTTGGCCAAATTCGTCGGCAAGGGCGTCATGGATCAGGTATTGTTGCGCGCTGAGCCGACCGCCGGGCAACTTACTACGTACCATAAAGCTGTAAACGCGATTGTTGCGGCCGCGCACATCGCGATCATGTTGCTGGTAGATGCCGTGAAATTTCAGGAGCTGCCAGACATCTTCGGTAAAGGCTGGGGTCGGCTCGTGTAATTCCACTGGCAGGCCACCGCGGAGGCCATTGCTCTGGGCTTTTAATGTTTCTACAGACATGATGTGATCCCTCTCCTAAGTAAAGTATAGTTACGGACAATTTCGTCGCTTGCGCATGGCCGGTGCGCAGATGGATAAAAACGGCAAAACCAAAAACAGCAAATGAGCCTTCGCATCGCCACTCCCCGTGACCGTCAAGCGAAAAATGATGGCGTTGTCGCAATCGACAGCTCGTTACACCCTGATCATTCCATAACAGCCACAGACCTTAGTTCGCCAGTGGGTTGTGCTACGCGGCGGTTTCCAATAAACCCCACTGGTTAAAACAGGGTGTAAAAGCAACCGTGCTCGATCAACGGGAAGGTGGGAGTGATATTTTAGCTATTTAGCTGTAATAAGACAAAAAGAGTTGGGAAACAAGGTGCACTGCGATGTGCACTAGATACAGGAGCAACAGGAACAGGGACAACAGAGGCAAGTGTAACAGGAGGTATTGGCAAAGCGGGAAGTGGAAGAAGGTGAAGACCGGAAGCCGGCAAGTCGCGCCGCTGGTTGGGCGCGCCAAACAGCCGCTTGACGGTCTGTCTGCCTGGACGCTTTACGTTCAATGGGTTTCATGGTAGCCTCTATTGGATTTAACAAAATTACTCATCAAAATTGATTGATGGTGCAAGAGAGTATACGAGGCATTGCCGCTGCTGTCAAGTAGTCTTTGTTCAATTTGGCACGAATTTTACAATTCTAGTGCTTTTGCGTTATAACTTGCTTGCATCGCTAAATCGCATATCTGCTCATTCAGTGCAAAATCTATCCTTTGTGCTGAATGAAAACCGGCGTTTTATACAGCGGTAAAACGCCGGTTCTCATTTCAACCGCAGTCTAGCAGAGAAAGAAGCTACCCATGAGCGCAATATCGCGCGCAGCACACACCACTGTAATCCGACCGACCCTGATCGCCTCCGATCTCGAAGGGGTCTTTTTACCCGAGATCTGGATCGCCGTTGCCGAGAAAACCGGGATTCAGCAACTTTCGCTGACGACGCGCGATGTGGCCAATTATGATGAGCTGATGCAAATGCGGATCCGGCTTCTGGCGGAACATGGGCTTACCTTACAACATATTCACGAAGTGATTGGCACGTTGGAGCCTTTGCCGGGCGCCGCGGCGATGATCCGTTGGATTCAGGAACGCACGCGCTTGATTATCCTGACCGACAGCTTCTATGAATTTGTCGCCCCCCTGCTGGGGAAACTAGGCTACCCAACAATCTTTGCCCATTCGCTGCAGGTGGATCATGCGCAGATGATTGTCGGCTATCAACTGCGCACGGATCATGGCAAACGGCGCGCCGTCCGTGCCTTTAGCGATCTGGGCTTTCGGACGATGGCGTTTGGGGATTCATACAACGACACGGCCATGTTGGCCGAAGCGGAAATCGGTGCGCTCTATTGCCCCCCCGCTAATGTCATTGCCGATTTTCCCCACTTTCCCGTCGCCAACGACTATGCGCAATTACGTGGCCTAATTGAAAAATTCCTACACCAGTAATTGAACAACTGCTTTTTGTTTTGTTACTCTTTTGTAAGGGGACTTGGGTGGGCAGCAGCGTATAATCAGCGGCATTGTTGTCAGTCAGCTGTAAGCGTTGATATTGTTAGGACTTACACAATTACCTCAGGCTTCGCGCCCCAAAGGCACCACTCAGCCGCTGGTAACGGTGTAAATCCTATGGTCATGTTAGCTCAAATGCCTTGGACCTTATGTCGTCACTCAGTTTAGCCACAGCTAGTTTAGCCACAGTTGCGCGCTCATCACGCCGCATCTCTTTGGGATTGCTTTGGATCACACCGTTTGTCTTACTCATTTCGTTATGCGTGGGTCTGGTTAGTTTTCTTTCCTGGCATAATGGCCAAAAAGCCGTCAATGATCTGGCCGACCAACTGATTGAACGCACAAATCAGTTGGTTGTCCAACAGTTAGAAAGCTATCTCGCTGTACCTAAAAACTTGGTTCGTCTCGATGCAGCCGCGCTGGAAGCTGGGGTACTAGACTGGCAAAACTTTACTGCGATTGGTGATTTTTTTTGGCACCAAGCGCTGCTCTACAATCTTAGCTGGATTAATTATGGGTTAGTCAGCGGTGAATATGTGGGTGCAGGGTATGAAAAGGAGCAAAAAAGTATGGTGATTGGCGAATTATCGCCGATCACCGGGATGCGTTATGTCGATTTTCCAATCAATGACCAAGGTCAGCGTATGTCGCCCAAAGCTGATCCTAGCTACCATTTTGAGAAGGAAGCCTGGTACATTGATACGCTTCAGGCCAGACAACTAACCTGGAGTGAAATCTATCTGTGGGTAGGTACTTACAATCTGGTCTCGAGCACCATGTCAGTGGGAATCAGTCAGCCGATCTATCGTGGTAATAAAGAACCGATTGGCGTGATTGGGATCGATCTATCGTTAGAAAATATTAGCAATTTCCTGCGCACCTTAGAGATTAGTCCATCGACACGGATTTTCATTGTGGAAGCAGATGGGTTAGTCGTTGCTACCTCAGGCACCGAACTCCCTTTCACAGTGGCGGCAACCCAACTGGAGCGGTTGCAGATTACCAATAGCCGCGACCCATTGATGCGGGCCGCGGCTAATTATTTAACCACACAGGTTGGGAGCTTCGACCAAATTCAAACGAAGGTCTCCCAGCAATTCATCTGGAATCATGAACGTCAATTTCTGCAGGTCACGCCCTGGCATGATCCCCAGGGCTTAGACTGGTTGATTGTCGTTGTGGTCTCTGAATCAGACTTTATGAGCCAAATTAATGCCAGTTTTGTCCAGACCATCTGGCTTAGTTTAGGCACATTAGTTGTGGCAATCGGCTTGGGTTTCTTTACCGCGCGCCTCGCAACACGCCCAATTGCGGCGCTAAAATTAGTGGCGCAACAGATCGCCGCTGGTCATCTCGATCAGCAGGTACAGTCAAGTGGTATTCGTGAACTGGACGAAGTTGGGCACTCGTTTAATCGAATGGCCGATCAACTGCAAGATTCGTTTGCCCAGCTAACGCACTTGGCGGCACATGATGCCTTGACAGGATTACCCAATCGCAGCAATTTTCGTCACTTACTTGTCGAAGCAATCGCGCGCCAGAGCCAAGAAGCTGATGCCGGCCAACCGCCCCTTTTTGCCGTGCTCTTTCTTGATTTAGATGGTTTCAAATTACTGAATGATAGTTTAGGGCACCTGGCTGGTGATCAAGTGTTGATTGAGGTCGCGGCGCGTTTGCAGGCTTGTATCCACAATCGAGGGCACGTCGCGCGCTTTGGCGGTGATGAGTTTGTTATCTTGCTCCAAGCTTTTACCCATTCCAGTGAGATCGTGGCAATGGCGCAGCAAATCAGTCACATGATCTGCCAACCATTTATGCTGAATGGCACCACGGCCATCATCAGTACGAGTATTGGGATTGCCTTCAGTTCCCCCTATGCCACAGATGCCGATAGCATCGTGCGCAATGCGGATATTGCGCTCTACCGGGCGAAGGCCACTGGCAAAGCCACCTACGAAATCTTTGACGATGAGATGCGGATCGAAGTAATCGAACGGCTGCAACTGGAAACTGACTTGTCTCACATCTTGGCAAGGCAGGAACTGGTTGTCTACTATCAACCTATTGTCGACACATACACCTTGTCGACCGTGGGCGTAGAAGCGTTGGCGCGTTGGCAGCACCCGAAACTTGGGATGATTCCACCCGCAAAGTTTATTCCGATCGCCGAAGAGACGGGACTAATTATTCCGCTCGGTTGGGCTGTATTACGTACGGCCTGCCAGCAACTACAGGATTGGCAAACACAGTTTCCCCTGACCAGCCCCTGCGTCGTCAATGTTAACTTGTCCACACGCCAATTACTTCATCCC
Organism: Caldilineaceae bacterium; assembly: GCA_022842065.1. Next base: position 114,097 of record JALHQH010000029.1, on the reverse strand, counting down.
GACCTGATTACGCAAGTAGACCAGATCCTGCAGGAAACGGGTTTGCCACCGCAAGCGCTTAAGCTGGAAATCACGGAGAGTCTCCTTGTCAATGAACATGCGGCCATGCAGGCACGTTTGGCAAATCTCAAGGCATTAGGGGTTAAATTAAGTCTGGACGATTTCGGTACAGGATATTCGGCCCTGAGCTACTTGCATCATTTCCCACTGGACACGCTTAAAATTGATCGTTCATTTGTACAGCAGATGCTCACTGATACAAAATGTCGTGCTATTGTCGAGTCAATTGTCACGATGGCGCATAAATTAGGCATGGATGTGATCGTCGAAGGTGTAGAAACCCAGGCGGTGCTGGCTTATCTGCGCGAGTTTGTACACTGTGAGCAGATCCAAGGCTTTCTCATCTCGGCGGCTGTACCGCCCGCAGCCATCCAACAAGGCCTCGCCCCCCACCCAATGCGAATACACCTGCCACTTGACTCGCGCAACTTTGATGAAATGAGCTATGTACATTAAACTAGCGCTTAACGTGCGGCCGTTTTGAAAGATGAATGTGACGAATGTTAGCAGGGAATAATTCAATCACTTATGCACGATATTGCGCTCTTTTATGGCAGTACCAATGGCAATACGGCGGCTGTGGCACAACTGATCCAACGTGAATTTGCTGCGGTCGCGCCGGTCAATGTTGAATTATTCGATATTGCCGAATTTTACCTAGAAGAGATGCTCGACTTTGACCGGTTGATCTTGGGCATCCCCACCTGGGATACTGGTCAACTACAAAAAGATTGGGAGACCATTTTGGCTGAGTTCAGCAGCTTGGATCTCCACGGCAAACGGGTTGCGCTCTTTGGCTTGGGCGATCAGGTTGGTTATCCCACAACCTTTGTCGATGCGCTGTTTTTCTTGGCCACACAGGTTCGCGAACGGGGCGCGCAACTTGTCGGGCGCTGGCCCACTATTGGCTACAACTTTGCCAGTTCATGGGCGGTCGTCGATGGGGCATTTGTTGGGCTTGTACTGGATGAAGATAACCAATCGGCGTTGACTGAATTGCGTGTGGCGACTTGGGTACAACAACTTTTGACCGAATTCGACCTGAAAGAGCAGGCATCCTGATGGAACCATCAACTAACTCACCCGCTAGGCCAAATCAACCGCCAGCCAGCGCCGCCACCACTGTCGCAACTGCAAGCAGTTGGTGGGATAATGTGGCCAGCCCGGCTGGTTATATTCTAGCAGCGTCTTACCCCGTCCTCGCCCTATCTACGGGGGTCCGCGCCCTCTACCAACTTTTTTTTAAAGAGGGTGTCACTGATTACTTGCCGCCGGCCATGAGCGGCCTCGCCGCCCTGTGTTACCTCACTGCGACCATCGGGTTTGCCTATCGGCGCCGCTGGTCCTGGTGGCTGTCCGTGGCTGTCCTGGGGATCGAGACGCTGCTGACCTTAGTCGTCGGTACGTGGAGCTATATCGATCCGGTGTTGATGGGCAGCACTGTGTGGCGCCATTTTGGGGCCGATTATGGCTACTTTCCTCTTTTTCAACCGCTTTTGGGTTTGCTCTGGCTCTTCTGGCCAGTAACCTTGCGCGCCTATGGAATTCGTAACGCGCTCGGTTAGAAGGGCTACAGATAATTTGTGTATGATTGGTGTACCCTCCTGAGTAGATGGCATTGCGCCTGATTAATTAGATCATTACAAGGAAGTTGGGGTAGACCATGAAGCGAATGAGTGAACCGGTCCTGATTGTCGTTTTTGGCGCATCAGGTGACTTGGTTAAGCGCAAATTGATCCCGGCCATTTATCACCTGGCGGCACAAAAGTTGCTGCCCGCCGGCTTTACCTTATTGGGGTATGCGCGCACCGATTATAGCGATGATGAGTTCCGCGAACAGGCCCTGGCTGGGCTGCGCGAACATATGGAATCAGAACATGATCAAGCACAGGTTGATGACAAACTCTGGGCAGAATTTGCCACAAGCATCTTCTACCAGAGTGGGAAATATGACCGGCTAGAAGACTTTGAAGCGCTGTCCAAACGGATCAAGGATCTGCAAGCTGCCAACCAGACCGGGGACAACCTGTTGATTTACCTGGCCACCCCGCCAGAAGTTTTCGAACCGGTAACCGACTTACTGGCCAAGGTCGATCTCGCGCAGCCACACGGTGACGGCTGGACGCGGTTGATTATCGAAAAGCCCTTTGGCCACGATTTACAGAGTGCGCGCGCCCTGAATGAACATTTGCTACAACGCTTTAGTGAAGAGCAGATTTACCGCATCGATCACTATCTGGGGAAAGAGACCGTTCAAAACATTATGGTCTTCCGGTTTGGCAATGGCATTTTTGAACCGATCTGGAATCGCAACTATGTGGCGCAGGTCCAGATTACCGTGGCCGAAAGCCTGGGCGTTGGTGACCGCGGCGGCTATTATGACCAGTCCGGGGCGCTGCGCGATATGATGCAGAATCATGTGATGCAACTGGTTGCCCTCACTGCGATGGAGCCACCAGTCGCCTTTGATGCCAAAGCTGTCCGTGACCAAAAGGTCAATGTGCTCCACTCAGTGCGCCGGCTTACCCCTAAAGATGTGGCGGAGCATGTCGTGCGTGCCCAGTACAGCGCAGGCAAGATTAAAGACAAACCGATCCCCGGTTACCTAGAAGCCAAAGGCATTCCCGCCGATTCAACCACCGCCACCTATGTCGCCTGGAAGTTGGAGATCGATAACTGGCGCTGGAATGGCGTCCCCTTCTATCTGCGCACGGGCAAGGCGATGGCCAAAAAGCTGACTGAAATCAAGATTGTCTTCCGTAAACCCCCGCTATCGCTCTTTGAAAAACTTTCTGATGACATGCACGTGCCCAGCAATGTGCTAACGTTGCGCATTCAGCCCGATGAGAGCATCCGCCTCAGTTTTGAAGCCAAGCGCCCAGGGCCAGTGGTTGAGGTCGACCCTGTGCATATGAACTTTTCCTATAGCGAGAGTTTTGGGCAGAAGCCGGCAGATGCCTATGAACGGCTGCTTCTTGATGCCTTGCTCGGCGATAGCACACTTTTTATTCGCCGTGACGAAATCGAAGTGGCTTGGGATCGGGTCACGTCGATCTTGGAAGGCTGGACCGCACAGGAGGACGCCGCACGGCAGGCCGGTGCGCCCTTACGCTTGCCCCAATACATCGCCGGCACCTGGGGTCCGGCCGCAGCCGACGAATTACTCGAACGTGACAATCGCTACTGGCGCAGTGAGCAATAGGTTGGGTGGCAGGTGGCGGGTGGCTTAGCTTGTCAAAGCCACCCGCCACCGCTTTTGTCCTGCACTGTGTCAATAGCGTTTATTCCGATTTAATTTTACCAGTGTGGGAGCTCTATCGGCGGCACCCAGGGGGTTCCCGCAAATCGGGTGGTGGTCGGCGGATTTGCGGGAACCCCCTGGGTGCTGGTGGGAGCAAATCGGAATAAACGCTAATATATCAGGACGGGTCAATTTACCGACTATTCCGCACGAGCAGGAGGTAAAATGTCAAAATTACCAATTGGTGTTGCGTTGGCAACCGTGACGATGTTAGCGCCATTACTTCCCGCAATATACAGCACTCCGCTGGCATCTGTGTAGATAATCTGGTTCCCATCCGGCGACCATTGGGGCATATGTAAATTTTCCCCACTAATCACCAATGCGCCAGTGCCACCCTGTAACCCCGTAATATAAAGTCCACCTGTTGCCGCATAGAGGATCCGATCGGCATTGATATCAACCGCATCGTTAGCCAGTGTATCGGCAAAACCTGGCGGTTCAATCGTGCGTGTCTGTGCTGTAGCCAGATCAAGCAGATGAATCTGCTGGCGTGCGGCAAAGATCAGTGTCTGCCCATCAGTTGACCAGTGAAAATGTAGTGGTTGATCATGCCAGGAAGTGGTTGCTGCTAACAAAGTCAACCGAGGATTGAGTTTGGCTGCCGTCCGATTTTCGCCGTCGTAAGGTAATTGTGCCAGTTCAAACGGTTTAATCTGAGTGACATAGAGCTGTTCACCAAATTCCTGGTGTGCAAAGATCAGTGATGTGCCATCGGGGCTCCAAAAAGGGCTATGATCATTGGTCTCATCGGTGGTGCGCACGAGTGGCAGGCGCTGGCCAGTGGCCACGGTTAGGCGTGTAATGCCTTCACCAATCCGCGAAATGAGCAGTTGATCGGCATTTTGATCCCAATCTAGTTGATAGCCCGGCGCGATTTGGTGAGCAACCGGCACACCCGATTCCGCAAAGAGTGACCAACCATCAGGTAACGCCAGGGCCACCTGACGACCATTTGGTGCAGCACGCACAGTGGTGGTCAACGGGAGGTCAGCATGAAGCAATGTTGCCGTCTGGCTTGATGGGCCATAGAGCCAAGCCCCTGCCCCATCGATGAATACAATTTGGTAAGGATCACTTGGGGTAGGGGATTCTCCACCATGAATGTTCAATACGAGTGGCGCGTAGAGCGTAAATGTGCCGGGTAAAGGTGTTTGACTGTAAGCCGGCACCATTGTGATTCGCAACAAAACCAGCACACCGACGAGTAACAGTACCCAGCGGTATTGACTATTGTAACTTGTCACGTTAACCTCATTGCTCACTATGACTACACGAATATAATGCGCTTCAACAATTCGCACTAGTCATAACGGCTAGCGCGAATTGTTGATAAGGATGACGTTACCTACAATCTAGAGGTTACGGAAATATCAACAACCTTGCACCATTTTAAGAGAAGCAGCAAGAAAAAGGGCGGTGACCGTAACGCGGTCACCGCCCTTTTTCTTGCTGCTCGCCGATCTGTTAGATCTCGGCCATCCAAACTAAAAATTCTGGTTAGGTATGCAGGCTAGGCTTGCATACGGCGGCGATCAAAGGCTATCGCCAGCGCAAGGCCCAAAAATACAACCACTAAGGCAATCAATGTGCCTGGCTGCAAATCATCCAGCACGCCGCCAGTGGCAGGTAGCGCGCCTGGCGAGGCCGCTGGAGTGACAGGCATGGGAGCTACATCCGTCGGCACCAGCACTGGCGGCGGCAAGGCGGTGGCGGTATCCGTTGCGGTTGGCACCAACACATTGACCACGGTTGGCAGAGCAGTCGCCGTTGGTTCTGTCGTCGCCGTCGCAGTTGGCGCAACCGTCGCTGTCTTTGTGGCAGTCGGTGCCGTTGTGACAGTCTGTGTGGCAGTCGGCACGACTGTTGCCGTTTCAGTCGCGGTTGGGGCTGGTGTTTCGGTGTTCGTCGCGGTCGGCATTGGCGTCGCCGTGTTCGTCGCGGTTGGTTCTGGTGTTTCAGTGTTCGTTGCCGTCGGCATTGGCGTCGCTGTGTTCGTCGCGGTTGGTTCTGGTGTTTCGGTGTTCGTCGCGGTCGGCATTGGCGTCGCTGTGTTCGTCGCGGTTGGTTCTGGTGTTTCGGTGTTCGTCGCCGTCGGCATTGGCGTCGCTGTGTTCGTCGCGGTTGGTTCTGGTGTTTCGGTGTTCGTCGCCGTCGGCATTGGCGTCGCTGTGTTCGTCGCGGTTGGTTCTGGTGTTTCAGTGTTCGTTGCTGTCGGCGCTGGTGTCTCAGTCGGCGTATTGGTTGCGGTCGGGGCAAGAGTCGGCTCAACCACGAGAATACCACCGATGACTTGGGCCGGTAGCAATGCACCACTGGCATCACTACCCTGACATGCAACGTACTGGACACCTGGACCAGTAAAAGCAAGGGCAAAGGTAAAGGTACCACCTTCATCCACGGCTGCTATGCCAACCACCACCCCACCGACAATGACCTGGACGGTCGTATTTGGTGTACCCGTACCAGTGATTAACAATTGATCACCAACCACGACCTGAGTAGCCATCAAGGTACACTGGGGTGGCAGGGTCGTTTCTGTCGCGGTCGCGGTTGGGGCAGGCGTATCAGTCGGCGTGCTGGTTGAAGTGTCAGTCGCCGTTGGCACCGGGGTCGCCGTTTCAGTTACTGTTGCCGTGTTGGTCGCCGTGCTGGTTGCTGTGTTCGTTGCTGTTGCGGTGTTGGTCGCGGTGGGCACTGGCGTGTCAGTCGCGGTGCTGGTTGCGGTGTTCGTTGGGGCGGGCGTTGCCGTATCAGTCGCCGTTGGGGCGGGCGTCGCCGTCGCGGTACTGGTTGCGGTTGGGGTGGGATCCAATACGACGACGTAGCCGGCGACCTGTGCCGCGACTGGCGTGCCGGCGGCATTTAGCCCCTGGCATGCAATGTATTGAAGGCCCGCGCCACTAAATTGAACGGTAGCCGTAAAGGTGCCAGTGTGATCAACCACCACGAGATCGACAACTTGTCCACCAGCCAGAATTTGCACCTTGCGATCAGGTTCCCCCACACCGCTAATCTGGAGTCTGTCGCCCACTAACAATTGCTGGGTAGCTAAGATACATTGTGGTGGGATCAGGGTCGCGGTTGCCGTTGGCGTATTTGTTACCGTCTCGGTAGCCGTCGCTGTGGCAGTTGCCGTTGGCGTTGCTGTGGCAGTTGCCGTTGGCGTCGCTGTTGCAGTTGCCGTTGGCGTCGCTGTCTCTGTGGCAGTTGCTGTTGGCGTCGCTGTTGCAGTGACCGTCGGTACCGGCGTCGCTGTTGCCGTTACGGTCGCGGTTGGGGTCGGGTCGAGCACAACAACATAACCAGCCACCTGCGCCGGCATCACCTGGCCGTTCTGGTCAATGCCTTGACAGCTCACATATTGCAGACCCGAGCCAGTGAATGCGACGGTAAAGGTAAAGTTGCCCGTTTCGTCAACCGCCGCCACCCCCAGGACAGTGCCGCCAATAAGGATCTGGACCTGTGTCCCTGGTTCACCAACGCCCGCCACTTGTAGGGTATCACCAACGACTAACTGTACCGAAGCCAGCGTACACTGAGGCGGCATGGGCGTATTAGTGGCCGTGGCCGTAGCCGTATTGGTCACGGTCGCCGTTGGTGTACTTGTCAGCGTAGGGGTCGCACTGGGTGTCGCGGTCAGCGTCATGGTAGCCGTGGGGATCGGCGTATTGGTCGGCATTGGGGTGGAGGTTGCCGTCGCCGTCGCCGTATTCGTGGCCGTGGCCGTATGGGTTGCGGTAGCGGTTGCGGTGAAAGTAGGCGTCAACGTGGGGACAGGCGTAGCGGTGGCCGTATGGGTTGGGGTGGGGGCAAAGATCACAATGTAACTATTAAGGCCAATAATCTGTACCGCCGAACCTGTCGCTAGCCGGCAACTAATATATTGCACACCGGCACTGACAAAAGAGAGCGGGAAGGTAAAGTTGCCCTTGACATCGGCGCGCACCGTGCCCACTGGTAGACCACCAACCAAAATTTCAACGGCAGTTGCTGGATCAGCGGTCCCGTTGACGGCTACCGGTTCGCCCACATTTGCCTGCCCTGCACTAACCTGACAGGTCGGCAACATGGCGGTCGGGGAGGCCGTCAACGTCAATGTTGGGGTCAACGTTGGGGTCGGCATGGGGGTAAAGGTGTCAGTTACGGTTGGGGTAGGTGCTGGGGTTGCGGTATCAGTGGCCGTCGCCGTTGCAGTGGCCGTTGGCAGCGCCGTATTCGTTGCCGTGGCAGTTGGAATCGCCGTGGCGGTTGGGGTTGCGCTAGGTGTGGGCGGCAACGTTGCGGCAGACGTCGGCGTCGGCTGCGGACGGACAACGACATAAGAGACAAGCTGTCCTAAGCGCGTGGTGCCATCAACGCCCCGGCTACGGCAGCTGATATATTGAACCCCTGCCGTGGCAAAGGAGAGGTCATAGGTAAATTTGCCATCGCCATCAACCATTACATTGCCAATAGCTTGACCGCCAACGACAATCTCGACGTTACTGCCCGGCGCACCGGTCCCGACGATCGCAACAACCTGGCCTACCACCAATTCTGGTTGTGTGGCCACACAACTGGGCGCAACCACGGTATTTGTTGCCGTTGCCGTATTGGTAGCCGTAGCGGTAGCAAGAGGCGTTACGGTCGCCGTTGGAGCAGTTGTTTCAGTGGCCGTCACGGTATCAGTTGGAACGGGGGTTGTGGTCGCTGTTGGCGCGACTGTTGCGGTCGCGGAAACAGTCGCGGTGTTTGTTGCTGTGCTCGGTGCCGTTGCAGACGGTGCCACTTGTGCTGCAACCACCGTCTGCGTGGACGTCGTTACCAGTGTCACCGCTGTTGTTGTGGTGATAAGGGCGGTCGTGGTGAGGACGCTACGACTGGGACTTGTCACAGTGAGCGAGACAGCCGCGGTTGCAGTCGGCACGGTGGTTTCAGTGGGCGCAACAGTTGCCGTTGCAGGGGCGCGTGTTGGTTCGGTCGGGACCAGGGTCGCGGTCGTGGTGGCAGTCGGGACAGGGTTCACAATCACATAGACAATCGTGCGGCCCATCACGGCGGTGCCATCAGCGTTGACCGTACGTACACCAACATATTGGACACCAGGGCCGGCAAAGGTGAGTTCATAGGTAAAGAGGCCACTCGCCCCAATCTCAACCGTACCAATCACATTGCCGCCGACAATAATCTCGGCAAGGTCAGCGGCGCGGCCAGTGCCACGTAGCAACAGTTTATCGCCAACCTGGAGTGTGGTCTGCTCGGCGCGAATACTGGGCGGGATGCTGGTTGCTGTGGCGGTCGGTTGCGGCACGGCGGTCGGCGTTGGCGCAGGGGTGGGGTCGGCCGCGACAACCAACGTAAAGGGAGGAGCCGCCGCCAGCAATTCGCCCTGTTCATTCACATGCTGCAGTTCAACCTGATACTCACCGGCGGCTGCAAGCGGTGCGACGATTGACCAAGCACCGCTTGCAGCCACCGTCGTTGTAATAAGAGTTGGGGTGATGACAGTTGGGGTGATCATGCCGCTGCCGGCAATGGCAATTTGTAATGCCATATTGGGCTCACCAACCCCGACGAGCGTAACCGTATGGGTGTTGATCCCCCGTGCAAAAATAAATTCTTCAACAGTAGGTGGGACCACGGTCGCTGACGGGACCGTGGTTGTCACCAGGGCGCTGTTCGTGGTCGTCGGCGGGGTGTTCAGGCTAATCGCCGTTGCGGCTGGGGTTGGGGTTAGGGTTGGCGTGGGCACAGCAACCACTAATGCCTGCATCGGCACTGCGATAGCCAGGATAGTACTATCAGTGAGGACCGCCTGTAACCCAATCTCATATTGATTGGGGTCGTCCAGTTGGGTGCTAATCGTCCAAAGCCCATCAGCACTCACGGTGGTTGAATTGACCACCGTGGCATTGGCCAACATTTGGGCTGCAACGCCTGGCCGACCGGCACCCTCCATCATCACCGTACTGCCCTGGGGTGCGCTTTGAAAGACTAGAGAATTGACGCGCAAGAAATCAGCCGGGATGAGGGCGACGGTTGGGGTGGGGGCAACGACAAGCAAACGGGTGGGAGTAGGGACCGCGACCTCGATCTGCACCGGGCGCGATGCCGCCAACACGGCACCACTGGCATCCAGCGCTTGGACGGCGATATCATAGTGCCCACTGGCACGAAAGGTCGCAGTATAGTGCCACTGGCCGTCGCGATCAGCCTGAAAGGTATCAGCCACAGTGCCATTAATGAGCAGGTTGAGTTGGCTATTGGCAGCCCCGGCCCCGGCAATGGTAGCGTACTCGGCGTGTAACAGTTCACCATTAGCGGGGGCGGCAATTACAGGGCGAACGACGGCGATATCAAACGTATAGGTTGGGACAGGTGTACTGATACTGGCAAGTCGTGAAGTCATCCCATCACAACTTTGGACGACAAAAAGGAGCAAGAAGATAACAACGAGTACAATCAGAACGACAAACTTGGACGTATCCAAACGCTGAACGGACCGCGGCGTACGCATGCGTGCCATAGAGGCCCCCTAATTAGCATTTTGTGCATTAATTTTTTGTGTGAAGGAGCGGGCTTGGCGGATCCAAGCGTCAAAATCTAGGGTTTGCCACTCCTGCGGTTTCAGAATTTCGGTCAGTTTTTGGGGCGTTGATGCAGCCAAGTCCGCAAAGGTACGAATCCCTGCCTCATTGAGCCGTTTGGCATAAACCTGACCAATCCCGTTAATATCTTGCAAACGGTCTACAATAGGTGCGTCAGTGCTCTGCACAGTAAGTTGGGTCTGTAAGCGACCGATTTCCAGGCGCGCCACCTCTAATTCCCGGCGTAGGCGCCCCTCTTCGTCAGAGACAACGGTTAGATCACGTCGCCAATAACGCCAGTCAATGACCCATTCAATGACCCAGCCAATGATTGCACCGGCGATAAGGCCGAGCCAGAAGAGCATAGCTCCTCCTTCCTTTGTTTTTCTACACGAAATCTCCTGCAGTAGATCAGGATAATGTTAACCTGTTTCCAAGTAACCTATCGCCAAATAACCGACGGGAGAGCGCGCATAGAAACTGCGATTAATAATATAGGATGTGTGTTAACGGAAGATGAATTGCGGTTACGACAATGTAAAAGCTTCATGTAAAAGCTTCATGTAAAATTGCAAAAACAGCGCGAACAATCTGACTGCTATTTTGTACCACATTTTTTGTGCTTTGGTCAATCTGTCCTACGCTTTACACACCATTTCTAGCTTGTCGTCGGTCAATTGTCCGCTGCCCCCTTGTGCTGTTTGACGCATCTGTATGCTCCATAGCATAATCAGGGGATGAAAGAACGAGAAAAGCGACCACTGCCCCCCCCCTACCAGACCAAAATTTCGATTGCTGAACCAGTCCACCACGATGACAGTGGACTGGTCCGGCAACTACGCGAGCGCACCCACAAAGGCAAGATGCGCATTTCCGGGGCACCGTGGGTGATGATCATTGGCTTTGCGCTACTCATTTTTGTGGGCACCTTGCTCCTCAAATTACCCTGGTCAGCAGCTCCCGGCCAGCTAATCACTTGGGAAGAAGCCTTCTTTACGGCAACGAGCGCCGTCACCGTCACTGGGCTAGCGGTGCGGGTGACAGCCAATGATTTTTCATTCTTTGGCCAGGTGATGATCCTCTTGCTGTTGCAAGTCGGTGGGATCGGCTTTGTGGCCTTTAGTGTTTTACTCTATCGGCTGATTGGACGGCGGATTACCCTACAAACGCGCTTTATCGTACAACAAAGTCTGGGGGCAAACGAAGCCGGGGGCGTACTCAACCTGGCCCTCTATGTCTTAGGCATCACCATTTTACTAGAAGCAACTGGGGCCTTATTACTTTGGTTGCGCTGGCGCACGGCAATGCCCGAAGGGGAAGCCCTGTGGTTGGCGATCTTTCATGCCGTGAGCACTTATTGTAATGCTGGCTTCGATCTCTTTAGTGGCACAGATCGGGGCATGCTCTTTGGCTTTGGTGCGGACCCCTATTCACTGGCTGTCCTTGGTGGTTTGATTACCTTTGGCGGGCTGGGCATTACCGTCATGTATGATCTATGGAGCTATCGCCGCGATCGTAGCCTCAGCCTCCATACCCGGCTGACCTTGATTTTGAGTGCCGTGCTCACCGTCATTGGACTGTTGATTATGGTCATGGATCAGAAGGCTGATACCCTCCTGTTTAGCACATTACGTTGGGATGAACGCCTTGCCGTACAGCTCTTTACGGTCGTCTCAGCGCGCACGGCAGGCTTTAGTATCATCCCACTCGACCAGATCAGTGAAGCATCGCAATTAATGATCTTACTCTGGATGTTTATGGGTGGGGCACCGGCCAGTATGGCCGGCGGGGTGACGACCAGCACAGTGGCCGTCTTGTTGGTTGCAGTGGTTGCGACAGCCCGTGGCAAGCAATCTGCCGTGGCCTTTGGGCGGACCCTGCCACTAGAAACAATTGCCAAGGCAGTTGCGATTATGACGGTCAGTTCGTTGCTGGTTGTGATCGTCACCTTGATCATTTCCTTACAGCACGAAGGTGCACTCTTTGCCGTGGCCTTTGAAACAGTCAGCGCGTTCGCCAATGCCGGCTACTCCATCAACTTCACCGATGATTTGAATAGTTTGGGGCGCTACCTGATCGCCTTTACAATGTTCTGGGGCCGGTTGGGGCCATTGACTATTGTGGTTGCCCTGACGCAAAGCGAACAACCGACGCTGATTACCTATCCAGAAGAGCCGGTAATTATGGGCTAGACGAAACGGCCCAAAAGACGAAAGCGGAAGGCGATCAATGAGCAAACTAGCAGCACCACTACCGATTATTTTGAGTTTACCCCACGGTGGGCTGGATGTACCGAGCGAAGTAGCGGGACAGTTAGCGATCAATCAGACCACCATTTACAACGAATGTGATCTCTGGGTCACGCAGCTCTTTGACTTTGCCCATCCCGATCTCGGCGACGCCGCTAACGGCGGGCAGGGTCGGGGCGTGCTGGCCCAGGTGACATTGCCCATTGCGCGTGTGTTGATTGATGCCAACCGCGCACCGGACGACTTGGCCAACCCCGATGGTCCAGTCAAAACGCAGACCAGCTATGGGCAGCCGATCTATCAGACGCCGCTTTCGCCCGCGACACAAGTGGCATTACGGGAACGCTATTGGCAACCCTATCATGAGGAATTAGCACGGCGCTTGCAAGAACAGGGGGAACAAACGAAGCTCTTTATCGACGGCCACAATATGGCGCAATTAGGGCCAACGGCCTATGGCGACCCTGGCCGACCGCGGCCCCTGCTCTGCCTGGCCAACTTTGGCGATGACGAGGGCGAAGCCAGGGCAGAAGTTGGTTGGACCAGTTGTGCCCCCACGCTGTTGCGCGCCGCCGGCCAGATTGCCAACGAACTATTCAGTGACCTGGCCTTACTTGAACCAACCGCGCTTACCCCACCAACGGTCGCCCTCAATCAACCGTTTCATGGCGGCTATATTCTGGCCCGCTATGCCCAGCCAAATCGTGTAACGCGGCCGGGGATTATGCCGTCGCCACCGGGCATTATGATCGAGGTCAATCGCGGGCTCTTTGTCGGCAACCAGCAGACGAACACACCGATCCAACCCCCGAACCAGGAACGGATTGCCGCCATTCGGCAACGCTTGTATGTCTGGGCATTACGGGTCAGTGCCTTGGTTGATAGTCAGTAGACGCCACCGGGCACGGCGTTGCGGGTTACTGATGCGCAAAAGATAGGAACACATGAAAACTGACATTTTTAAGTTAACCACACAGGGCGAAGCATTGCTCGGCTATATCGGTGAAGATCAACTGATCTACAAAGTGCGCTGGGGCGAAGGGCAAGCCGTGGGCCGGGTCGACGCCACCGGCCACATCTTTCGCAAGACCCAACACGACGAACGTGAACTGGGCCGCTTCACCCCGGCGGGCGAAGTCCATAGTAACGGCCTCTTTGAAGGGGGGGCGTTGGGCTGGGTGGATCCGGATGGCGTGGTCGTTCAAGGCGGCTTCATCCTTGGGGAGGAAGAAGTCGGCCGCGTGGCCGGGCCGGCCCCCGCCGCCGCCGCTGCCGCGCTACTCCTCCTCTTCCTCCCCGACGATGCCGAAGCCAACAAGCGGATGCGTGAAACGTAAAACGTGAAACGTAAAGCGTGAAACGTAAAGCGTGAAACATGTCACACATCACGTTTCACGCTTTACGTTTCACAGCTCATCTCATCTCAACCAACTAGAAACGATCTTATGCCCTATATCTCTACACCACAGCTGCAGTTCCACTATCGCGTCCATGGGCAGCCGGATGGCTTGCCCATGTTGTTGCTCCACGGCAGCTTTGCCAGTAGCCGCTGGTGGGAACCACTTTTTGCGCGCTTGCCGGATGAAATTTATGCGCTTGCCCCTGATCTGCGCGGCTGCGGCCTGAGTGACAAGCCAAACGACGGCTACACCACTGAAGCGCAGGCGGCTGATCTGTGGCAATTGGTGACAGCACTGAGGTGGCAAAACTTTGATCTGGTCGGCCATGCCAGCGGCGCGGCGATTGCAGTCGAATTTGCCCTCAATCACCCCGAAAGCCTGAGCACACTCACCTTGGTTGATCCAGCGCCGGTCGAAGGAATCTTTACCCCGATTGAGACCCTGATGGTGCTCGATGAAATGCGTACCGATGAGGGGTTGCTACGCCAGGCGCTTGCCTCGCTGATGCCTACCTATCTGCCCACGCCGCCCGCGAGCAATGAGGAAGAAAAACAGCGCTTCTTTGACCAATTGGTCGCTGATGCCCAAGCGATGGCCCCGGCGGCCTTTACGGCCATTGCCGAAAGCCTCAACCAATGGAATCGTTTTGGCGCGGTGCGTGCCCTAACCCTGCCCACCCTTTTGATCTGGGGTGATCGCGATCATCTCGTCTCGCGCGATGCGATGACGCGCAGCCTGATCGCAATTCCTGGGGCTAACAATCTGGAGGTAATTCGTGACGTTGGTCATTCCCCAATGATCGAAGCCCCCTTGGCATTGGCGGAACGGCTTCTCGAATTTGTCACCGAAGATTACGCCAATTATGCAGCCGCACGCGCCAGCGCCGAACAACGTGCGCCCTAAAGCCTTAAGCGAACCTTTGCGCGCTTTTTGACCTTTGTGACCTTGGCGGTAGAAATTTTTATTGTTATTGGTGCGGCCTAGGCATGAGACATCTTCTGAAAATAGGTTCACCGCGCAGGTTGCAAAGAGCGCAAAGAAAAGTTTAAAGAAACGCTTCGCGTTGCGACGCGCCCAAGCTCTCTTAAGGCTAGGCAAGATCAGGGGATTGGCATATAATGTGCTTGACAGCCGCTGTACCGCATGTTATGATCGCCAGTGCGCAAACGTTTGCGCACTATATATATTCGCAGGCCCACCTTCCCAGGCCATGACCAAACAACGGGTTTCGATCAAAGATATTGCTGAGCAGGCAGGTGTAAGTGTCCCAACCGTCAGCCGCGCGCTCAGCGGCAATGGTCGGGTGAGTGCATCCACCCGCGCACAGATCCAACGCCTGGCCGAGCAACTGGGCTATACGCCCAGTTTGGTGGCGCGTGGACTTGTCACCAGGCGGACGAACAGTGTCGGCGTGGTCGTCACCAACTTCGCCGATCCCTTTCATAGCACCGTGGTTCAGGGTATTGAAGCAGAAGCCCAGCGGCAAGCATATAGCCTCTTCTTAGCCAGCACCTCGATTGATCCAGAGCGGGAGGTCGAGGTGGTGCGCAGCTTTCAAGGGCGGCAGGTGGATGGGATTCTGGTCAGTGCCAGCCGGGTGGGCAATCGTTATGTCGATCTACTCCAAGAGACAGGCATTCCCTTGGTCTTGATCAATACCCATGTAGCCAGTGATAATATTCATGCGGTCTTTCATGATGACTACCAGGGCATGCGGCAAGTGGTCGAACACCTGGTTGAACGTGGTTATCGCCACATTGCCTATGTGGGGACGGCGCTTGGTGGTGGTGCTGATCAGGCGCGCAAACTGGCATGGCAAGCCGTGTTGACCGAGCATGGGCTAGGCGCACAGCGTTGGGCCAACGGCCCCAACAGTCGCATGGAGGGGGGCATGGCTGCGGTTGATGACCTTTTGGCGCAATATACGGCCCAGCCACCTCCGGAAGCGATCTGCTGTTACAATGATCTGATGGCGATTGGTGTCCTGGCGGCGTTGCGTCGGCAAGGGCTGCGGACGCCAGCCGATGTTGCCGTCACTGGGTTTGATGATCTGGAGATGGCGGCCTATGTCGAACCGCCCTTGACTACGCTGCGCCAACCGCGTCATGCGCTGGGGGTGTTGGCCATGCGGACACTCCTAACCATTATTAATGCACCCAACCAAGTCGTTGCCCCACACCATCTCGCCCTCCAAGGTGAACTTGTGGTGCGCCAGACAACGTAAAGGGCAGACAGATTCAATTCGACCGGAGGCAGACTATGGCAGAACCGCAACAATATACCAGCGATAATCTGGTGGTGCGCCCAACCCCAAACCCGACCGACCAAAACCAGATCCTGACTATCACGCCGGCTAGCGCGGGGTGGGATTATATCAGCTTTCAAGTACGCCGGCTGGCCCAGGGTGAAAGCTGGTCCTTTCAAAGCGGCGACAATGAGCTGGCGATTGTGAATTTGACCGGCAGCTATACAGTGGCCTCTAACCGGGGCAAGTGGGCCGGCATTGGCGGCCGCGCCAATGTTTTTGCCGATGCGGCACACGCCCTTTACCTGCCGCGCCACACCGACTTTACCGTCACCGCCGAGCAGGCCGGCGAGTTTGCTGTGACCTGGGTCCCCACCAACGAAGATCACGAGCCTTGGCTGATCAAGTCCGGCGATGTGCCGATCTCCGTGCGTGGCGGCGATAATGTCAGCCGTCAGATCAACGACTTGCTGCCCCCTGGTTCACCTGTGCATCGCCTAGTGCTGGTTGAGGTCTACACGCCAAGTGGCAACTGGAGTAGTTATCCCGGTCATAAGCATGATGTGCATCTTGAAGATGCTCAGGGCAAGTTGATTGAAGCAGATCTGGAAGAGGTCTACTATTATAAGATCACGTCGAAACCGCAGGAGCGTGGTAGCGACAACAGTGATCCCCATGGGCTTGCCTATCAGCGCGTCTATACCGACGAAGATTCACCACTGCAGCAGGCCGGTTATCCCATTGATGCCATTGTTAAGGTGCGCGACGGTGAAGCCGTCCTTGTCCCGGAAGGCTATCATCCGGTGACGAGTGTCCCTGGTTATACAGTTTACTATCTCAACGTGTTGGCTGGCAGTGCCCAGAGTCTAGCAAATCAGGATGATCCCAAGGTGACCTGGGTAAAACACACTTATACAGGGGTAGATCCACGCCTGCCGCTCTACACCAAATCGGCCTAAACTGCGGTTGCTTTGAACACGCAAATCAAAATCTGTCAAAAACGAAAAAAACTTCACGTTTTCAAACAGAGCTAAGCTTAATTTGAAATAATTCTAGGGAGCCTAGACGATGTCTGCACACACTGCGCACAAAACGTATGACTCGCTCCACATGGGGCGCTCGTCGATTGATCTCTACAGCAATGATGTCGGTGCCCCCTTTGTTGACATCACCAGCTTTGCCGCTTATGTCGGCGGGTCACCAACCAATATTAGTGTTGGTGGCCGGCGGTTGGGCTTAAAGACCGCAATTGTCACCGGTGTTGGCGTAGACCCGGTGGGGGACTTTATCCTTAATTTTCTCAACAAAGAAGGGGTTGACACCCAGTTTACGGTGCGCAAGCCAGGCCACCGCAGCAGCGCGGTCGTGCTGGGCATCGAGCCGCCCGCCAAGTTCCCCCTCGTCTATTATCGTGATAACTGTGCCGATATTGAGTTGACCATCGACGATGTGCTGGCCGCGCCAATTGCCGACAGCAAGGTCTTTCAATTTGCCGGGACGAACCTCTGCAAAGAGCCGAGCCGCAGCGCCACCATGTTTGGGGCAGAGCTGGCCAAAGGGGTGGGCACCGAGGTGATCTTTGATGTTGACTTCCGCCCCGATCAATGGCATGACCCGCGTGCCTTTGGGGTGGTGGTACGATCGGTTATGCCCAACGTCGATATTGTGATCGGTACTGAAGATGAGATCAACGCCGCCGTCCTGAGCGACCCCAGCCAGATGAGCCTCACCCACTCGCAGATCTCCGACACTAAAGTGAGCGGCAATGTGGAGGCTGCGATTGAACGCATTCTAACCCTTGGCCCTAAAGTGGTCGTCGAAAAGATTGGCTCAAAAGGGGCGCGCATTCATTTAAAGAGCGGCGAGAAGATCGATGCGCCTGGTTATCCGGTCGATATTTACAACATTCTGGGCGCAGGTGATGCCTTCGGGGCGGGCTTTATTTATGGCTACACGAAAGAGTGGGACCTACGCCGCGCTGCCCGCCTCGGTAATGCCTGTGGCGCGATTGTGGTGACCAAACATGGCTGTGCCAACTTTATGCCCACATATGACGAAGTGATGGCTTTTGTTGACGCGCGCGGCGGCTTGGATTAGCTCATGCAACGTGATTACCAAATTGAGTCAGGAGTCGCTGACATGAAACAACCTTCATGGGAAATGCCGGTAACAATTGGCTTTCTCATTCTCTGTCTGGTCGGGGGCTTGTGGCTGGGCAATTACACCACCCCCCAACCAGTGATCGGCGTTGTCCGTTTTGCGGATATCATCTATCAAGATTCGGCAAATCGACTGCTGCAGGTGCTTGAAGCGGCCCGCAACGATCCAGCCGTTGCGGCCGTGGTTTTAGAGATCGACAGCCCTGGCGGCTTGGCGACCAGCAGCGAAAATCTTTTCTATGCGCTGCTGGAGTTACGCAAAGCAAAACCGCTAATCGTGAACATTGACAGTATTGCCGCCAGCGGTGGCTATTACATGGCAGTGGCCGCCAACCGGATCTATGCGGCCCCCAGCAGCTATATCGGCAATGTGGGGGTGCGTGGACCACGCCCCTTTGATCCCTATATTGACCCATTGGAGCTCAGCACAGGCCCCTATAAGCTCGCCGGCTCTAGTCGCTTTGAACAGATCCACCAACTGGAATTGCTCAAGAGCGCTTTTGTGGGCAATGTCGTTCATCAACGCGCCAACGCCGTGGTGAATCCGCTCAACGTGGATGCCGCCACCGTGGCCGAAGCGCGCCTCTACCAAGGCAGTGAAGCGCTGGGGATTGGCTATATCGACGCCGAAGGTAGCCGTAGCGATGCCATCAACGCCGCGATCGAACTGGCTGGAGTCAGCGCTTACAGCGTGGTTGATCTGCTCGGCTACTTTGGTTATGACTTTACGCTTGAGTATCAGGAGCCGGTCTTCGCCTTTGAACAAGCCGTGGGCACAGTCTTTGCCAACGCCCCGCGCAGTGCGGTTTTCTTTTTAGATAGTCGCATTCCCTTGCCCAATGTGGCCCCGACCGCGGTGGTAGAAGCCCACTTGTTGAAGTTACGCGCCGCCGCCGCTGGGGCGATGCGCGCACCTTATACACGCCTGACTATACCCGTGGTAGAAACACCTGCAACCACGACTACCGCAGGGGAGAAATAAACGATGCGCACATTTTTCCGCCGCCTGCTGATGCTACTAGTTGGCATTGCCCTGCTGGTTGCGCCTACCCTATGGCGTGACCAGTTCTGGCAATATAACACGCGCCCGTATCTCGCGCCCGAGGTCGCTGATCTCTCCTTTGCCGCCACCCCGATTCCCACGCCAACCGCGGCTGGGATCGATGACGCGTTTGCCGCCGTGGCGACCGAACTGCGCGCCGGCCCGGTCGTTGTTGATCTGGCTCATTTTAATTTTCTGAATCCCAGCAGCTTTCAACCGCTGGCCGATGCCCTGGCTGATCGTGGGATCGGGTTGCGCCTTTGGTTGTCAACCATCGATCCTTTAACCGTGCTCAACTATCTGGACTATCCCGATCAGTCGGACGCACTGGCCGAGCAGTTGGCAGATGCCAGCGCCTTGGTGGTCATCAGCCCTTATTTTCTCTGGTCGGCGCAAGAAATCCAACTGGTTGAACAATTCGTCGCCGACGGTGGACGTTTGCTGCTCATTAGCGACCCGGATATTATGGGCGATTTTGCCGCGGCGACCAATATGATCGGCGAACCGTTTGGTGTGGTTTTCAACGACGATTATCTCTACGACACCACCACCAATGATGGCAACTACACCTTTTTCTTCCAGGAAGCAGCGGCCGATACCGCCCCCACGGCTGCGCAAGCAACCAGAGAAATCAGCACCGCCCTCGCCGACAGCACGATTGTTTTTTATGGTGGGCGCAGTCTTGGCGGCGATGTCCAAGCGCAGTTACGCAGCACTGAAAGTACCCTGAGCAGTTTGCGTACCGGCAGCCGCGGTTTTACAACGGCGGCGATTGGCGGTTTGGCCGCGCGCAATACCGCAGGCCGTGTCCTCGCCCTGAGTGATTTCGATGTGCTAACTGAACCTTATCGCACGCGCCATGATAACCAACGGCTGGTCGCCTTTGTTGCCGATTTTCTGAGTGCCGACCAGCGAGTCAATCGTGTCGCTGATTTTCCCAACTATTTGGGCCGCGATGTGCGCCTTGCCTTTGGTGCCAGTTCAGCGATCAATGCCGACCTAATCCTGCAAGGTGCGCAGATCCAACAAGCCCTGGAACGCAGTGGGCGCACTCTTGCCCTCACCGATAGCAGCCTGTTGACGGGAACGGTTAGCCTGGATGCCAGCAGCACGAGCACCGCAACGGATCTTATCTACCTGGCCGATTACACAACCGCCATGAGCAAGACATTATTACTAACGGACTTGGGCATTGAACTCTTTACCGAAGTGGTAACCGAAACAGTGCCGATTGCAGCAGCAGAGAGCCCCGCCCCGCCCCCCACAGCGACCAGTGCGCAACCACCGGCAGCCGCGACGCCAGAGACAAATACAGAGGACGATGCCGGTAGCGATGAAGAGGAGCCGGATCAGCAAGAGGATGTGGTACCGGCTTCCACCTTGCGCCCAGAGCCAACCGTGACCGCAGGGGCAACCTTGACCCCGCCGGCAACGTTAACCACAACGCGCCCCTTTACCGCGACCGAACAATTAGCCCAAGCGGCAACACCAACCCCGCGCCCCATGTCGCCAGTAACCGCAACGGTAACCGCGACAGTTGACAGTGAGTTACCGCCGACGGTGCCGCTCACCACCACGGCAACGCTGACGACTACGGCCCAATTTGAAGAGCGCGTGGTCATCACCACCTATCTACGCACGCAGAGCGGCCTCACCTTTCTGGCAGAGGAGACGGTGCTGGTCGTCCGCACAACAAAAGATGACCAACGGCTGGTGTTGGCCGTCCTCGCGGCCTCTAACCGGGGCATTGATGCTGGTGTGAAGCGCCTGCTCAGCAATGACTTTGAAGGCTGTGTCATTGGCGATACGTTGACCTTCTGTTCGCTACCGCCGAATCAGGGTGGTAGTGGCCGCGCGCCAGAAGAGCCAGGGTCAACCCCAACGCCCACTCCAAGTGATGATGGGGATGATGAATCGGGTGATCCAGCCCCCGGGGGTACGGCAACCCCTGTTGCGCCCCCACGCGGAGCCGATGCCCCCATTCTGTTAATCGACGATAATGCCGCCGCCGCCGAGGGCGAGTTAAGCGAAGCTGATATCTACTTGCAGCCGCTGATCGCTGGTGGCTACGAAGTTGATCTTTGGAGTGTCACCGATCAAGGTGCGCCGCCGTCCGCAGAGCTGTTGCGCTATGGCTGGGTCATCTGGAGCAATGCCGGCTATGCCAACGGCGAGATTGACGGTGACGATCTTGATACAATCTTCGCTTTTGTGGGGGCTGGTGGCCGCTTGACCATTAGCAGTCGCACGCCGTTGCCGGGGCTAGAGGCACGCGCCCCCCTGCTGGATGTGGTCACGGCCACCGATATACCGGCTTTGGTAGCTGGCCTCGCCACTGAGCCAATCGCCGTGAGTGGCGACGATACCACCGCCGCCGTCCTTAGCGCCGTGCCGGAAGATGACGAAGCGAGCTCGATCGTCCTCCGGCGCGGGCCAACAAGCGACAACGCTGACGCGCCGCTGCTGGTCGTCCTCGCCGACTCGGCGGAGACCACTGGTGATGCGCGATTGATGGTCGCCGCACTCTCCATGGGCTGGCTACCCCAGCGCGACAGCACTACCTTAATCAACAATATGGCATCCTGGATGCTCACCGAATAACAGCAGGCGCTGACAAAGCTTGGCATCACGTTTCACGCTTTACGCATCACCGATCAGCACAATCACGAGGAGAAGCGCAATGAACGACAGGTCAACCGTACGCCTGACGATGGCGCAGGCAATTATCCGTTTTTTACAGAACCAATACAGTGCCCGCGATGGGGTTGAACAGCGCTTTTTTGCCGGCTGTTTTGGCATCTTTGGGCATGGTAATATCGCGGGCATGGGCCAAGCCCTACATCAATATCCTGAGTTTCGCTACTATCAGACGCGCAACGAACAGGCGATGGTACACACTGCTGCGGCCTTCGCCAAACAAAGCAACCGTCTGCGCACCCTGGCCTGTACCACCTCGATCGGCCCTGGTGCGACCAACATGATTACTGGTGCGGCCGCGGCGACCGTCAACCGCCTGCCGGTGTTGCTCCTGCCTGGTGATATTTTTGCGCGGCGTAATGTTGCCCCGGTCCTGCAACAGTTAGAATCGGAGCATAGCCAGGATATCTCAGTCAATGACTGTTTCAAACCGGTCAGCCGCTATTGGGATCGCATCAACCGGCCTGATCAGATCATCACCAGCCTACCCGAAGCCATGCGCGTGTTGACCAGCCCGTCCGAAACCGGGGCCGTGACGTTGGCCCTGCCCCAGGATGTGCAGACCGAAGCCTATGACTATCCGACCGCGCTCTTTCACAAGCGGATCTGGCAAATTCCGCGTAATCGTGCCGACTGGGATGCAATTCAGCGCGCGGCCGAGTGGATTCGTAGCGCCAAGAAACCAATGATTATTGCCGGCGGCGGGGTCCTCTACAGCGAGGCCACCGATGTGTTGCGCACCTTTGTCGAGGCCACCTGGATCCCCGTTGGGGAGACAATGGCGGGGAAGGGCAGTCTCCATTTCGAGCATCCGCTTTGTCTGGGGGCTGTGGGTGCCACCGGCACCTCAGCGGCCAACACCCTCGCCAAAGAGGCGGATCTAATCATTGGCATTGGCACCCGCTACAGCGATTTCACGACGGCCAGCAAAACACAATTCCAACATCCGGATGTGCGCTTTATCAACCTCAACGTGGCGGCGTTTGATGCCTTCAAACATAACGCCCTGCCGTTGGTCGGTGATGCCAAAGTAACCTTGGAAGAGCTAATGGACGCCCTTGATGGCTACACGAACAACGATGCCAATCGGGTTGAGGCGCAGCAATTACATGATGCTTGGGAGAGTGAAGTTGATCGCCTTTACTCAATCGAACATGCCGAGAATGGGCTGCCCTTCCAAGGGGGGCTCATCGGTGCCGTCAATGAAGATGGTGATCCCGATGCGATCATGGTTTGCGCCGCCGGCAGCCTGCCCGGTGATCTACACAAACTCTGGCGCACGCGTCATCCTAAACAATATCACCTGGAATATGGCTTTAGCACGATGGGCTATGAGGTAGCTGGTGGTCTAGGCATCAAAATGGCCGCGCCCGAACGCGAAGTCTATGTGATGGTCGGCGACGGCAGTTATTTAATGCTATCCAATGAGATTGTTACCTCGATTCAAGAGGGCTATAAGTTGACCATTGTGTTGATGGACAACAGCGGCTACAAAAGTATTGGTTCTTTAAGCCGTGCCGTCGGCGATGAGGGCTTTGGTACTCGCTATGTCTACACGAAGAACGATCAACACCAAACCGACGCGGTTGGTTATGCCGTCGAAGAGTTGCCGGTGGACCTCGCAATGAATGCGCGCAGTTTGGGCGCTCATGTCATTGAGTGCAAAACCTATGCCGAATTTATCGCTGCGCTAGGGCAGGCCAAAACCATTGCGCATACCGTGGTAATCCATGTCCGCAACGACCGTTACATGGGGGTCCCCGGCTACAACAGTTGGTGGGATGTGCCCATTGCCGAAGTCAGCGAGCGCGATAGTGTCAAGGCAGCCCGCGAAGAATGGGAAGAGATGCGCGCGAAAGAGCGGTATTTCCTGTAAAGATTGCAGCAAAGGATGCTCACTAGCCAATGATTGAATCGCGCGGCATTCTCTTTGCGCATCTGTTTCGGCCAGGTGACCCGTTGCAACGGGTCACCTGGCCGAAAATTGAACAGTGGCAGCCGAACCACGGTTTTCTGTGGGCGCATCTCGCCTTGAATGACAATGTGGTGCGGGATTGGTTGGAAAACATCGCTGCGCTGCCGGCGATGATTCCCGCCGCGTTACTGGATCGCACCACCCGGCCCCGTTTAATCGTGCGGGACAATGGATTGCTAGTGATTTTGCATGGTGTAAATCTGGATACGCACAGCGATCCCGGTGATACGATTGCGCTCCATCTCTGGTGTGAAGAGCACCGCGTGATCAGTCTGCGCTACGCGCGGGTGATTGCGGCGCAACTGGTGGAAGAACAACTGCGCAACGGGGAATTGACCGCAAGCGCCGGTACATTATTGGTTGCATTAACGCACGAACTCGTTAAACAATTGGAGCCAGTCGTGTTTGATTTAGGCGAGCAGGTTGATGAGATCGAAGAGGCGCTCTTACGCCATAATCACCGCGATTTACGCACGCAACTGAGCCACTTACGCCGACAGGCAATTCGATTACGCCGCCACATGGCACCGCAGCGTGACGTGTTACATCGCCTGAGCACTTTGCGTTTACCCTGGCTCACAGCAGCGCATCATGCCCACTTTGCGGAGGTCGCGGATGATTTTGTCCGCCAGTTAGAAAACCTGGATAGTCTGCGCGATCATATGGTCATCGTTGATGGCGAACTCACGGCGCGCCAGGCCGATCAGCTAAATCAAGGGATGTATCGCTTGGCCTTGGTGACCACGATCTTTCTGCCGCTGACCTTTGTGACCGGCTTGTTAGGGATCAACGTCGCGGGCATTCCAAGTGCTGAAAGTCCCACCGCTTTTCTGGTCGTCTGCCTAATGTTAGTGGGCGTCACCCTGGCCGAGATCTGGCTTTTCTTTAAGATGAAGTGGCTGTAGGGATGAATAAAAAGGAGCAAGCAGCATGAATGCTTATGCAACCATTGATCGGCTTAAGCGCAACGAACAGATCCAGCTATTACGCCACCTGGTCGATAAACTACTGCCAGCAGAGGAAACAACCTTCGCCACCGGTAATAATGGGCAGGCGACGATCGCCCTTGCGGAAGAGCGGGTTGACTATGAAGTAACCAAGCCGCGCACATTTCAGGACTACTTCAAACTTAGCCTGCCTACAGAAGAGATTGGAGCACTGTTGGGCTACACCTACAAACGCCAGACACTCGACTTCAGCCTAATTGATTCGCTCCCCCCAATTGTCGATCCAGGTCGGATCACAAACCTCAGCGAACGGATTATGGAAGGGTTACAACATGTCGGGATGTACAGCGAAATGGCGCGCCGTGAATTTCTGATTGCGCCCATGCTATTAGAGGTGATTCACTATACGCATGCTCGCGTCTACGTGGAACACAGCATCAAAGCAAGCGATACACTGCAAGGCTCATTAGATTATTTGCTCAAAACAGAGCATCAACTGTTAGTAATTGAAGCGAAACAGGGTGATCTACAGCGCGGCTTTCATCAGCTAATGGCCGAACTTGCCGCGCTTGATCTAAACAAAATGATGACAGCAAATCAGCTCTACGGCATTGTTTCGATGGGCGACGGCTGGCAATTTGGTCTGTTAGATCGACAAAACAAAACGATCATTCAGGATACCGAACATTACGGTATCCCGATGAATATCGAACTGTTAATCCGCATTATGATTGGCATATTACAAGGAAAGTGAACATGCAAACCAACGGACAGCTCCTCAACTTTATCAACGGGCAGTGGACCCGTTCCAGCACTAGCTCATTTATGAACATCATCAACCCAGCCACGGCAGAGCTGTTAACCCAGGTGCCGCTCTCTCCCGGTGCTGAAGTTGCCGCCGCAGTGCAGGCCGGCCAACAAGCCTTTGCCGACTGGAAAGAGACGCCGGTTGGCGACCGTATCCAGCACATGTTCAAGCTCAAAACGTTGCTGGATACGAATCTAGACGACATTGCGCGCACGATTACCAACGAGTGTGGCAAAACCTATGCCGAAAGTGTGGGTGAATTGCGCCGCGGCATCGAGAATGTCGAGGTCGCCTGTGGTACGCCGATTTTGATGCAGGGCTACAACAACGAAGACATCGCGCGCGGCATCGATGAGCACATGTTTCGTCAACCGCTGGGCGTGGTTGCGGCGATTACCCCCTTTAATTTCCCCGGCATGATCCCGCTCTGGTTTCTACCCTATGCGTTGATGACCGGCAACTGTTTCATCCTCAAGCCAAGCGAAAAGGTCTCGATGACCTCGCAGAAGCTCTTTGAACTGTTGGAACAGGCCGGCTTTCCGGCGGGGGTCGTCCAGTTGGTGAATGGCGGCAAAGAGACGGTCGATGCCCTGCTTGACCACCCCGGCGTGAAGGCGATCAGTTTTGTCGGTTCGACACCAGTGGCGAAATATGTTTACACCCGCGCTACGGCCAATGGCAAACGTGCCCAATGCCAGGGTGGGGCCAAGAATCCTGTGGTGATCATGCCCGATGCCGACATGGAGACGACCACGCGCATTCTCGCCGATTCGGCCTTTGGCTGTGCCGGGCAGCGCTGTCTGGCCGTTTCGGTGGCCGTCACCGTGGGTGAAGCGAAACCGATCTTCACTGAGCACATCGCTGACGCCGCCAGTAGCCGCAAAGTTGGCTATGGCTTGGCTGATGGCATTGAGATGGGGCCCGTCATCACCAAAGAGAGCAAAGATCGCATTGAGAGTCTGATTGCCAAGGGCGCGCAAGAAGGGGCCAATGTCTTGGTCGATGGCCGCGCCAAAAAGGTCGCCGGCTACGAGGATGGCTACTTTGTCTACCCCACCATTTTGGATGGCGTCAACCCCGCGGGCGAGATCGCCAAAACCGAAATCTTTGGGCCAGTGCTCAGCTTGATGCACGCCGATGATGTTGACCAGGCGATTGCCCTGGTCAACGACCGCGCCTATGGCAACCAGGCCAGCATCTTTACCAGCAGTGGCTCGGTCGCCCGCAAATTCCGCCACGAAGTTGACGCCGGCAATATCGGCATCAACATTGGTGTCGCCGCGCCCATGGCTTACTTCCCCTTTAGCGGCTGGAATGCCAGCTTCTTCGGCGATCTCCATGCCCAGTCGCGGCACGGGGTTGAGTTTTATACGCAGACCAAGGTGGTGGTCGAGCGTTGGCCGCGCGAGTGGAGTCGGAAATTCTAATGGTTAATTGAAAATTGAGAATTGAAAATGGTTAATGGCGGTGCGGTAGGCACGCTTAGGAGCGCGTTTCAGCATTAACAATTAACCGTTTTCCATTCTCAATTAATTATTATCACGAGGTTTTATGACACAAACAATTGGCATCGGCGTCATCGGGATGGGCTGGATGGGGCAAGCGCATAGCCGCGCCTATCGCAACATCGCCGACCGTTTTGCGGACAGCGGTATTCGGCCCAACTTGGTGATCTGTGCGGATGATGTGGCGGCGCGGGCGCAGGCGGCCCAAGCGGCGTTGGGCTTTGCTGAATCAACCACCGATTGGCACGCGGTGATCAACCACCCCGCGGTGCAAGTCGTTAATATTGCTTCGCCCAACTATCTACACCTGGAGATGGTACGCGCCGCCACCGCGGCGGGCAAACATGTCTTCTGTGAAAAGCCGGTGGGACGCAGCCCGGCGGAGACCGCGGAGATTGAGGCATTAGCGCGTCAAGCGGGAGTGATGAGTTTTGTCGGTTTTAACTACCGCTGGGCACCGATGGTGCAATATGCCAAACAGCTGATCGATGAGGGACGGCTGGGCAAGATCACCCACTACCGCGGCCGCTTTTTCGCCATGTATGGCAGTAATCCCCTGGGCCACCTCACCTGGCGCTTTAAACAGGAATATGCCGGCAGCGGCGTGTTGGGCGATATTATGTCCCACGTCACGGACATGGCCCACATGTTGATCGGGCCGATTGCACAGGTCGTCAGCCATCGCCACACCTTTATCACCGCGCGCCCGCTGCCCAGCGGCCAAGGCACCCACTTTGGCCTGGGCACTCCGGATGATCCCACTGGCCCGGTGGAAAATGAAGATTATGTCAGTGCACTCGTTCAATTTGAAAATAGGGCGCAGGGCAGCTTTGAAACCTGCCGCGCGATCTTTGGCCCAAAGTGTGAGATGTCCTTTGAGGTTAACGGCACCAAGGGCGCGCTCAAATGGAACTTCGAGCGGCTGAATGAGTTACAGCTTTATCTACCCACCGGCGACTTAGCTCACGATGGCTACACGACATTGCTGGGCGGACCGGGCTTCCCCTTCCATGGCCGCTTCAACCCAGGAGATGGGATTGGCATTGGCTATGAGGATCTAAAGTGTATTGAGGCTTATCACTTCCTGCGCTCGATTGTCGAGGGGCACCAATACGAGCCAAGTTTCGCCAGCGCGCTCCAGTTGGCCAGGGTGCAGAGCGCCATGATGCGCTCGTGGGAAAGTGGGCAATGGGAACGGGTGACTGCGTAAATCCGCATCTGGTTATCCTGATTATGCGAGAACTGCTTCAACCAGTGAAACTTTGCGGGTCGCTTTTTGTCGTTTGGCATAAGCCGGAGAATATTCGCGAATCTGGCGCAAAGCTGCTGGCTCGAATACGCGCTCACTACACACGGGACATTCATAGAATTCTAAGTCAGGAACCGTGTACGGCTCGCCCCGATAGTTTCCATGCCAATCACGGCAGACTTTGGCGATTTGGTCGCTCCCACAATTGGGACAAGTTTTGATCGTCAGTTGCATCTTCATGTTGACTATAAAGCTTTCTTGGACGAAACCAGAAAATAATATGTTTCGATTCCGGCTTCATCCACTAATTTCCCTTTACTGTAAATCATCAACCCATCCAGGTTCGTGCTCTGAATGATATGTAAATACTCGATGCGCTGTTGTCGAAAGAGACTGCGGGAGCGCAGCGTTTTATAAATCGCGACAGCGTTGAGAATTGATTCAGCTATATCCAACTCAGCAAGGCTATCTGCCTCCATCTCGATTAGGGCTTTTTCACTGAATGCGTAGTTACCTGAGAGTACGGCACGTTTGATTCGACGTAGAATATCACCACTCATAGTTTATCACATACTTTTGCACTTCATCTCTTCTCTAAGGCAGCTATTTTATCACAGTGGTCAAAGGGCAACAATCACGTCTGCCGCTTGTAGTGCAACAAGTACAGTTGATATTCTGCCACCCCTTCTTGGATGAATGGCGGCAATCAGTGGCTCTGCACCCAAATCAATGTACATTTCGATGCCACCCACAGCCAAATAGAGCGGATCGCGGGTCACATGCCACCGATCTTTCTTTAACGCTGCTTTGACCGCTTCGTGGTACACATCCTTTGCTGCCAACGATTTGCTCGCTTTCTACGGTACTGCCGAACGCGAATCGCGATTTTGCCGAACGTTCCCAATCACCCGCCGCAGATAGCCTTGAACTCCAACCAATAATCTCTCAACGGTCGGTGTGCATTGGGATTGTTGGGCGGCGGTTAACTATATTGAGAACCCGCCACAGTTACAGCAAAGGCTGATTCGTCTTTCTTCAGCCTGCTAATGGTTGGCTTAGAGCAATGCAATTGCCTTCACTATCTTCAAACTCAGCCACCCAGCCAAGTTCGCCAATAGATGTTTTAGGATACAGCACCTTTCCGCCCGCAGCGACCGCATTAGCAAGCGTTTCGTCAATGCTGGTAGTGTCAAAGTAAACTCGAACGCCTTGTGTGCCTGGGATGTAACTATCCCCTTTCGCTAAAGCTCCAGACGCACCAGATCCTCCCTC
This sequence comes from Caldilineaceae bacterium, assembly GCA_022842065.1. Next base: position 84,619 of record JALHQH010000029.1, on the reverse strand, counting down.
TAATGATGGAAAGTTAGCCATCTGGTTGCCATCAACATCAACGCGATCAAACTCGCAACCAAAAACCGCGCTGTAGAACGAGATTGCACGCTCTAAGTCATTGACCGGAATCTCAAAGTAGTAAACTGTTGGGCGCATAATGCTTATCTTCTCTGACTTCATTAGGATTTACTTGAATTCTAAAGCACAGATTGCAAGTCCTAGATCTTGTGCGACTAAGCCTTCAGTTGAGGGAGGGAGCCGCCGAACGCTGGTGTAACTTGCCAGGGGCGCGTACTCAGCCACTACCAAGCGAGGAACCAACCTGGCTCACCAAATGGCAACTTCGGCGCGCGCTTCCCCCTGGTCAAGTTGACAAGATGTTGGCGGCGGAGATTCTAGCCACCCAACCAAGAAACTAGTACACGGCGGCTTACGCCAAGCACCCGAACAGTCCCACATCACGCATCAAGTTGCTATGCAACTGCAAACTCTGTATGCTGCCGTAATTCAGCAGGACGGAAACCCAACACAATATCGTGATGAGGAACACCAGCCTCTAGCAAGTCAGTCGCAACCCCTTCTTCGGTATCATCATACTGAATCCAAATCTTGGCGTTGACAATATCAATGTGAATCGGCGTATGATGAATTACCTCCTGTTCTTCATCAAACACGATCAAACGCAACAACTCGTTCTGTAACAGAAGCTGTCCTATTTCATTTTGAAACGTATTCTTGTAGGTGCGATATGGTATCGCCAGATAAAGTTCGCGATCGATATTCTTGGCTATCAGAACTTGGTAGTACATCATGTACTGACCCAAGGCTTGTTGCAAATCTTTGATATCTGAGCGACCGACAAAGCTCTTGATTTCGACAACGATCTTGCGCGTGCCTTTCTCCGCACTAATCAAGCGTTCCGCGCCCAAATCCATTTTCAGACGCTTTCGTCCTATACGAACACGGAATGGATACACCCTTAACCATTCCGCTGCGCTCCTATCCCCACCCGATATGACATGGTGGTATTGCCCGGGATTGACCAAGCAGGGCCGACCAACCCCTCATCCCTGCACGACCAGCCGATACCCTACCCCCGGCTCGGTAATCAGCAGTTGTGGCAGGGCAGGATTCTCTTCCAGCTTCTGGCGCAACTGGGCAAAGTAGACGCGTAGATAGTGCGTCTCCTCGATATAAGCCGGCCCCCATACTTCTTTGAGAATTTGGCGGTGGGTGAGCACACGCCCAGCATGTTGGATCATCAGCCGGAGCAGGGCGTATTCGGTGGGGGTTAATTTGACCGCTTCGCCATGGACGGTCACCAGGCGGCGGGTGAGATCCACTTGCAGATTGCCGCTGGTAAAAATGGGCAGATCGGGGGAGGGCTGGGCATGGCGCAGGGCGACGCGTAGGCGCGCCAGCAGTTCATCGGTGCTGAAGGGCTTGGTCAGATAGTCATCCGCCCCGGCATCGAGCGCGCCCACTTTGTCCTGGTCGCCATCGCGGACGGAAAGGATGAGAATGGGCGTTTGGGTCCACTCGCGCAGCCGGCGCACCACTTCGATGCCATCCAGATCAGGTAGACCAAGATCGAGGATGATCAGGTCGGGCCGGACTTTGGCAGCCAGCAAGAGCCCCTCCTCGCCACGCGCGGCTTCATGGACCACGTAGTGCTGTCCTTCCAGCGTGATCTTCAGTAAGCGCCGGATCTGTGGCTCATCATCCACGACGACAACCTTCATTCCCTCAGCCAAATTGTGCCTCCTTTACCGGTGGTGGAACCAGCGCTGCCGGCAGTTTGATGGTAAACGCAACGCCCCCGCCGGGTCGATTTTCAGCCTGTAGTTCGCCGCCATGCGCGGCGACCAAGCCGCGGCAGATCGATAGCCCCAAGCCGGTGCCGCCCGCGGCGGTCCCTGGTACACGATAAAACTTGTCGAAGATTTTGTCTAATTGGTCAGGGGGAATACCTGGCCCCTGATCAGCAATCGTGAGGTTGAGCCAGCCGCGCGCAAGTTTGGCCGTAATCTCAATGGGGGTGCCGGGTGGCGTATACGCGGCGGCGTTGTGCAACAGATTGATCACCACCTGCTCCATGAGGACAAAATCCATTTGCACCAGCGGCAAATCCACGGGAATGGCAATCGACACAGGGTGCTGCGCCAACCTTGGTTGCAACCGTTGCACCGCGACCCCGACGACATCACTGACCATACACCAATCGAGTTTGAGCTGTAAACGACCCGCATCCAGGCGCGACATGTCGAGCAGATTGGCCACCAGATGATTCAAGCGGCTGGCGGCGTCACTGACATCATCAAAAAGGGCCTGGCGGGTGTGCTCCGCCGTGGTATCAAAATGGTTGCGCAGAATGCTGATGGCCCCGGTGATCGTCGCAATTGGTGTGCGCAGTTCGTGGGAGATCGAGTTGAGCAGGGTCGTATGCAGCCGTTCGGATTCCTGCAAGAGGGCGGATTGACGGGCGGCCACATCAAGCAATTGCCGTTCAACGACCAGGGCAATCTGGTTGACAAAGGTTTCCAGTTGCAGCTCTTGTTCAAAGGTGAGATGGCGTTGGGCGGGCAGCTGCAGCCCCACCACACCGGCAACCCGATTAGGCGTCCGCAAGGGCACATAATGGTTCGCCGCCGCCGGCAAGGTGTCGGTAAAACGGCCGGCGGGACGACCGTGATCAAAGGTCCAAGTGGCAACGCTAAATTCCTTTTCATCAATGGTCAAGGTGCTGGCCCCATGGGGTTCGCGCATCAATTGACCGGTAGGAGCAAGCAGAATCGCCACCTCGGCTTCAAACGATTGGCGCAGTTGGGTGACCGCGGTGGCGAGGACCGCATCCAGATCGGCGGCAGTGGCCGTCTCGCGCGCCAGCCGGTAGAGCGCCATGATCCGCTGCACGTTACGCCGCGCCAACTGCTCCTGTTGCCGAATCTGTGCCGTCAGGTTGCCGGCAAAGATGCCGATCAGAAAATAGAGGACGATCAGGACGATATCCCGTAATTGCGTAATAATAAAGGTATAACGCGGCTCAATAAAGAAGAAATTGAAAGAGACGGCGCTTACGGCTGCAGCCAAGATGGCAGGTCCACGTCCAATATAGACAGCGATCAACAGCACCGCCAGTAACTCAGTCAAGCCAACCACTTGATACTCAACCCAAGGCAGCAACTGCAGGGCAAGCCAATTGAGCGCGGTTGCCAGCGCAATCACAATCAGGGCAAGCAGATATTGTTGCCAGGTTGATACAGGGCTAAACCGCCAAAGCGGTTGGCGTTTATTTTGTGCCGCATTGGCATCTTCACCTGTAACAACATAGATATCAATCGCGCCACTGTTGCGAATCAATTGATCGACCAACGAACCGCCGCGTAGTAACGCCTGCCATGAGGTATGCAGCGGTTTGCCCAGCACAATCTGGGTGACATTTTGTTGTTGGGCGAGTTGCAAAAGTGAGGTGGCCACATCATCACCGGTTGCGTTGGTCACTTCGGCCCCCAGTTCACGGGCCAGGGCCAGATTACGCGCCAACAACCGCTGCGCTTCCGCGGACAATGGACGCGAAGTCTCCACGGTGACAGCCAGCCAAGGCGCTTCCAGTGCATAGGCCATGCGTCTGGTCCAACGAATCAACTGCTCCGAATAAGGGCTAGGTCCCACCGCCACCAGCAGCCGTTCGCGCGACTTCCAGGGACCGGCGATGTGCTTGCGTTGCATATAATTCTGCAACTGGTGATCGACATGTTCGGCGGTCAGCCGCAAGGCCATTTCGCGTAACGCGGTGAGATTGCCGGTACGGAAAAAGTTATTGGCCGCCACCTCCACCCGCTCTGGGGTATAGACCTTGCCGTCGCTCAAGCGCTTCTGGAGATCCGCCGGCGAAAGGTCGATCAGCTCGATCTCAGCCGCCAGCTCGAGCAGCGAATCGGGGATCGTCTCGTGAATGGTGATCCCGGTGATCTGGCGCACCGCATCGGCGCGGCTGGCAAAGTGCTGGACATTCACGGTCGTATAGACATCGATCCCAGCGTCGAGCAGTTCGATCACATCCTGATAACGTTTGCGGTGGCGGCTGCCGGGGGCATTGGTATGGGCAAACTCATCGACCAGCACCAGTTGTGGCCGCCGCGCAAGGATCGCATCCAAATCCATCTCGGCCAGGGTAACGCCCCGGTAGTCCAGCAGCTGGCGCGCAATCACCGGCAAGTCAACCAGCAGCGCTTCGGTCTCCACCCGGCCATGGGTTTCGATGTAGCCCACAACCACATCCACCCCTTCGTCACGGCGCTCGCGCGCAGCCGTCAGCATGGCATAGGTCTTGCCGACCCCGGCGGCCATGCCAAAAAAGATCTTCAATTTGCCCCGCTGTGCGCGCTGCTCCTCCTGGTAAACCGCGGCAAGCAGGGCATCTGGGTTAGGACGGTTGATGGTCATAGGTTTGTGATGCGTGAAACGTGAAACGTGAAACGTGAAACGTGAAACGTGAAACGTGAAACGTGAAACGTGAAACGTGAAACGTGAAACGTGACTCTACGAGTAGGGTTACACTTTACGTTTTACGTTTTACGCTCATTGTAAGCGATCCAGGGCGAGATTGAGTAATAGGACGTTGACACGAGGTTCGCCGAGAAAGCCCCATTGGCGCGCTTCGGTATAACGATCAACGAGGGCGGTGATCTGGGTTGGATTCAGGTTACGGGCGGTGGCAACGCGTTCGGCTTGCAACAAAGCCGCGGCTGGGCTAATGTGGGGATCGAGGCCACTGCCGGAGGCAAAGAGCATTTCGGGCGGCACAGCGGCGTCCGCCGCCAAACCGTGCGCGGCGCGGAAATCGACAGCGCGGCTTTGCGCGGTCTCAATCAATGCCCCATTGGTGACGCCATAGTTGGTTGCACCCGATGAACCAAGTTGCCCCGCATTGCTACCAGCCATATAGCTAACCGCCGAGGGCCGCGGCCAGAAGTAACGCGGATCTTGATTGGCCTGCCCCACCAAAGCCGAGCCGACAATCACGCCGTCAACATCGATCAGGCTGCCTTCCGCTTGGACAGGGAAAAAGGGCACCGCGGCCAGGGTGACAAGGCCGGGGTAGAGCAGGCCGGTAAGCACGGTGAGGACGAGCAACATGCGGACGGCGGGGAAGATTGTTTGTGTCAACATACGAAATACCTTTCAGTACAGTGTAAAAGAAATGGTTCAATGGGATCTTATAGAGATGACACTTAAACTTGGCACACTCTCACCCTGTTGCGTTCTGCGGTAGAGTGTGCCAAGTTTAAATCATGTGTCTATTAGGGGGTTGACAGCCCGCCCCGCCGTCAACGCGCCCAGTGGGCACTTGAGCTACCGAACAACGCCGAGTACCCCCTCCCTTAGCCGGGTTTACCCGGCGTTGTTCGGTAGCCCTGCGGCTTTAGCCCAGGGCAATCTTGTCGACCCCCTGCATTCCCTCTGCGCCAAAGAAATTTAGTACCTGTCATTCTGCGCCCCAGGGCCTCCGGCTTTTTGGTGAGGAATCTCCGCTCGCCCAGATCGAGATTCCTCACCAAAAAGCCGGTTCGGAATGACAGGTACTAAACAAGCAGGATCGGGCGATCCCTGCTGAAGCGCGCGGAGGGAATTAGGCCAGCCCGACCGCTACTAGCAGCAGGTCGATCAATTTGATCCCAATAAAGGGGGCGATTAAACCACCTAGGCCAAAGATCAACAGATTACGTTGCAGCGCCGCGGCCGCGCTCATCGCGCGATAGCTAACGCCGCGCAGGGCCAGGGGAATCAGGGCGATGATGATCAGGGCGTTGAAGATCGTCGCGCTGAGAATCGCACTCTGTGGGGTCGCTAACGCCATGATATTGAGTGCGGCCAGTGGTCCCACCGTACCATCAATGGCATAAAGTGCCCCAAAGAGCGCCGGCAGAATCGCGAAATACTTGGCAACATCGTTGGCAATGCTAAAGGTGGTCAACGCACCACGGGTCATCAATAGCTGCTTGCCGATGGCCACCACTTCGATCAACTTGGTCGGGTCGCTGTCGAGGTCAACCATGTTGCCGGCTTCGCGCGCGGCCTGCGTGCCCGTATTCATCGCCACCCCGACATCGGATTGGGCCAAAGCGGGGGCATCGTTAGTACCGTCACCGGTCATGGCGACCAGATGGCCGGCACTTTGTTCGGCGCGGATCCGTTTGAGTTTATCCTCCGGCGTCGCCTCGGCCATAAAGTCATCGACCCCAGCTTCGGCGGCAATCGCCGCGGCGGTCAAGGGGTTGTCACCGGTGATCATCACGGTGCGAATCCCCATACGACGTAGTTGACCAAAGCGCTCCTTCATGCCACCTTTGACAATATCCTTCAGCTCAATGACCCCTAACACACGATTGTTTTCAGCGACAACAAGGGGCGTGCCCCCGCCGCGTGCCACATGATCCACTGCCCGCTGCACATCGTCCGGGAAGGTTCCCCCCTGCGCCTGCACATAGTTTTTAATCGCGTCCGCCGCGCCTTTGCGAATAGCACGGGCGGGGGTACCGTTGAGCCGCGGAAAGTCGATGCCGCTCATACGCGTTTGTGCGGTAAAGGGCACAAAGGTGAGCGGATGCTGTGCGAGATCACGGCCGCGCAGATTAAACTTTTCCTTGGCCAGCACCACAATCGAGCGCCCTTCCGGCGTTTCATCGGCCAGCGAAGAGAGTTGGGCAGCATCGGCCAGCCGTTCCAACTCGACCCCCGCGCTGTTGATAAAGTTGGTCGCCATGCGGTTACCGAGCGTGATCGTGCCGGTTTTATCGAGCAGCAATACATCAATATCACCGGCCGCTTCAATCGCACGGCCACTCGTCGCTAACACATTGCGCTGGATCATCCGGTCCATGCCGCTGATGCCAATCGCGCTCAGCAGCCCACCAATGGTTGTCGGGATCAGGCAGACGAGCAGGGCGATCAACACGGGCACCGTGGCCGCGGTTACGCCCACCAGCCCCGATTCGCGTTCGCTATAGGCTGCAAAAGCCTTTAGCGAAACGACCGCCAGCAAAAAGATAATCGTGAGGCCGGCCAACAAAATGGTGAGGGCGATCTCGTTCGGTGTCTTCTGCCGCTTGGCCCCTTCAACGAGGGCGATCATCCGATCCAAAAAGGTACTGCCCGCCTCCGCCGTGATGCGAATAACAATCCGATCGCTCAGGACACGGGTGCCGCCGGTCACCGCGCTGCGGTCACCACCACTTTCGCGGATCACCGGGGCGGACTCGCCGGTGATCGCCGACTCATCGACGCTGGCAATCCCTTCGACGACTTCCCCATCGCCGGGAATCTGGTCACCGGCTTCGCAGACAATCAGGTCACCCCGTTTCAGTTCGGTGGCGGCAACCTTTTCTTCGCGCGTCCCCACCAAGCGCCGGGCCATCATCTGGGTACGCGTGCGGCGGAGGCTATCTGCTTGGGCCTTGCCGCGACCTTCGGCCATTGCTTCGGCAAAGTTGGCAAAGAGCACCGTAAACCAGAGCCAGAGCGCGATTTGCAGGTTAAAGGCAAACGCGCCGTAGCCGGTCACCAGATCACGCACGAGGATACCGGTGGTAAAAAGGGCACCGACCGCCACCACCAACATCACCGGGTTTTTGAGTTGTTGACGTGGATCTAATTTGCGGACAGCATCCACCAGTGCCCGCCGGACAATCGGCCCCGCAAAGAGCGGACGCGCTTTCGTTTGTGTTTCCATCAGATTTACCTCGATCATTGATCGGCATACGATAAGGTTGCGTTCGCTGATCCGGTGGGGTATAGACGCGGATTTAGGAAACGCGGATTGCAAGATACGTGGGCAACCCACCTCCGTCATGGACCGACAAAAGAGCACAGGAAGGGCTACCCGTCATTAACAATTGTCAATTCTCAATTCTCAATTAACCATTAAAAGCTCCGCCCCGCCTGCGCCAGCAAGTGCTCGACAATCGGCCCCAGACTAAGCGCGGGGAAAAAGGTCAGTGCGCCGAGGATCAGGATGATGGCGATGAGTAAGCCAACAAAGAGCGGGCCATCGGTGGGAAAGGTGCCGGGCGAGGGCGGTGCCACTTTTTTGCCAACCATGCTGCCGCCAATCGCCAAGGCGGGGATAATGACACCGAAGCGGCCAATCCACATGGCGATGCCAAGCAAACCATTGTAAAAAGATGTATTGGCGTTAAGCCCAGCAAAAGCACTGCCGTTGTTGCCCGCAGCCGAGGCAAAGGCATAGAGCAATTCCGTCAGCCCATGCGGCCCGCCATTAGTGCGGCTGCTTAGCCCCACTTCGGTCACAGCCGCCACCGCGGCAAAGAGCAGGATACAGGCGCTGGGCAGCAGCACGGCGAGCATCGCCATTTTGATCTCAAAGGCTTCAATCTTTTTGCCCAGATATTCGGGGGTGCGCCCCACCATCAGCCCAGCGATAAAGACGGTGAGGATCACAAAGATCAACATGCCATACAGTCCCGCGCCAACGCCGCCAAAAATCACTTCACCGAGCATGATGTTCAAGAGGGCGATGCCGCCGGCCAACGGACTAAAGCTGCTGTGCATAGCGTTGACCGAGCCATTCGAAGCCGCGGTCGTAGCGGCACCCCAAAGCACACTAGTGGTGATGCCAAGCCGATATTCCTTGCCTTCCCAGTTAGCGCCAAGCCCCAGGGCTGGATTTGACTGCTGTTCAGCCGCTAACATCACGGCGAACCCAGCGACAAAGATCAACAACATCGCCGTAAAGATCACCCAACCTTGCCTGGTCGAACCGACCAATATGCCATAGGTATAGGTGAGCGCGACGGGGATGAGCAAGATAGCCAGCATCTCCAGGAAGTTGGTCAGCGGCGTAGGGTTCTCATAGGGATGGGTGCTGTTGGTGTTAAAAAAGCCACCACCATTCGTGCCCAGTTGTTTGATCGCAATTTGTGAAGCAGCCGGTCCTTGCGGCAACAGTTGGCTTTCGCCGGTTAACGTGCGCACCTCAACATAGGGATTCCAGTTTTGCACAACACCCTGGCTCACCAACACCACGGCCAACAGCAGCGATAATGGGAGCAAAATATAGAGCGTACTACGCACGAGATCGGCCCAGAAGTTGCCTAAGGTCTGGCCATTGCGGCGCGCCAGGCCGCGTGTCAGCGCAATCACAACAGCAATCCCGGTCGCCGCGCTGACAAAGTTCTGCACACTCAGCCCAATCATCTGTGTCAGATAACTCATCGTGATCTCACCACTGTATGATTGCCAGTTGGTGTTGGTCATAAAACTAGTCGCCGTATTAAAGGCTAGCCAAGGCGCCACCCCCGGCAACCCAGCCGGATTCAGCGGCAGCACCCCTTGCAACAGTTGCAACAACAGGAGGAAACAAAAGCCGACCAGGTTGAATGCCAACATGGCAAATAGATAGTGGGTCCAGCGCATTTCATGTGCGGCATCGACACCGGCCAGGCGATAAATACCCCGTTCTAGCCCCTGTAACAGTGGCGAGAGCACGGTACGTTTGCCGGCAAACACATTGGCCATGTAGCGACCTAAAAAGGGGGTACAGATGATTAGCAACCCGAAATAGAGCAGGATCTGGATCCAATCAAAAGTAGTCATAGTTAAAACTTCTCCGGGAAAAGTAGGGCATAGGTCAAATAACATAAAAGTAGCAGCGCCACCGTGGCGGCCAGCCAAAGTTCAGTTGTCATCGAAATTCCCTTCAGATTACATGCACAAAGCGCCTTTCGCTCCGACGAGCCAAGCATAGCACCGCAGTGATCAGCCGTGGATCAAGAAAGCGACCGGCTGGATCAAGATAAGATCAAGATGGCATTGGTTGATCAACCGCGCGGTACACTTGCCGAACAGCGTGGATTCCGGCATACTTAGGCTCACTTCGTAAGTATGATCAGTAGGCCGCAGTGTAGTCTGCATCTGAGGATACAGACACCGGTTCGCATCTAGGGATGCGAACTACACGTTGCGGTTTACCGATGAGTAACCCCAGGTTGAACAGTAACCATTGCTGTTTAACCCAATCAACCGTTGATCCCAAATGACCAGGAGCTTTTCATGACGAAACTCTACGATCTGTCCCAACCGCTCAACGCTGACTGCTCTTTCTGGCCCTTTTACCCGCCCTTTGAAGTAAAATATTTTAAGCGCAAGTCTGAACATGGGGTCAACGCCCAATATATTCAGACCTCCAACCACATGGGTACCCATCTGGATGCGCCGCGCCACTTTGTTACCAATGGCAAGACGATTGACCAACTGCCGCTCGAATGGCTCTATGGTGATGGCGTAATCGTCGACCTGAGCGATATGCTCGATGACCTGGATGTATTTGGACCGGAAGATATTGAAAAACGGGTCGAGGTGCGCGACGGCGACATCTTGATCATCAACACTGGCTGGCACAAATACACCTTCCTCGCCCCCGATGGCGACGAAGAACGCTACATCCAGCGTCATCCCGGTCCACACCACAGCATTTGCCAATGGTTGCTGGACAAAAAGATCCACGTCTGGGGCGTCGATATGATCTCGACTGACCATCCAATGAATCTGCCGATTGGGCGCTTTCTGGGTGCGGGTGGTCTCAACCACTGGCAAAAGGTGCGCAAAATCTGCGAGGCGAAATTTGGTGGTTCCGACAAGGTGGATGAGATGTTCCCAGAGAGCGCCTACCAGTTGACCCACAACGCGCTCTTCCCGCATGATTGCGTGCACGTTGAGAATATGGGTGGGCAGATTGGTGCACCCGAGTTGCAAAATCGCCGGTTGACAATCGGCATCTTTCCGTGGTTATTTAAGGGTGGCGAAGCAGCTTTTTGTCGCGCTGTGGCGTTTGTAGAGGATTAGATTTACTAGCGATTGACAACGGACGACCGCGTAGGGCCCGAACTATCGTGCCCCTACGCGGTCGTCCAACCATCTTGACGGAGTAACGTATGTCCAAGCCAAGCATTTATAGCGTGGGGCTTGATAAAAATAAAGCCAATTACACGCCCCTCTCACCGCTAACCTTTTTGGAGCGGGCCGCCTATGTCTATCCGCAGCAGCCGTCGATTGTCCACGGCGATCAGCGCTACACCTGGGCCGAGACCTACGACCGTTGTCGGCGGCTGGCTGCGGCGCTCAGCAAGCGGGGTATTGGCTTGGGTGACACAGTCTCGATTATGGGCTTTAACACGCCGCAGATGTACGAGGCCCACTTTGGCGTGCCGATGACTGGCGCGGTCTTGCATTCGCTTAATACGCGGCTTGACGCTGCGACGATTGCTTTCCAGTTGCAACACAGCGAAGCGAAGATTCTGCTCACCGATACCGAGGCAGCGGCGACGATCCGTGAAGCGTTGGCGCAGTTGGAAAACCCACCATTGGTGATCGACATTATTGATCCCTTTAGCGATGGCGGTGATCTGCTTGGCGAATTTGACTATGAAGCACTGTTAGCCGAAGGTGATCCCAATTTTGCCTGGCAATTACCCGCTGACGAGTGGCAGGCGATCACGCTCAACTACACTTCCGGCACCACGGGCAACCCGAAGGGGGTGGTCTATCACCACCGGGGGGCTTATTTGAACGCGGTCAGCAACATTGTCGACGGCAACTTGGGACGCCATCCGGTCTACCTGTGGACGCTGCCGATGTTCCATTGCAACGGCTGGTGTTTTCCCTGGACCTTGGCAGCGGTGGCGGGCACTAGTATCTGCCTACGCAAGGTGCGGCCCGACTTGATCTATGATCTGATTGCGCAAGAAGGGGTAACCCATTACTGTGGTGCGCCCACCGTTCACTATATGCTGGTCAATGCGCCGGATGAGCTGCGCGCCAAAAAGCAGCAGCGCATCCACGGCCTGATCGCGGCCGCGCCGCCACCGGCCGCGGTGCTGCAAAAGATGGCCGAGAATGATTTTGAGATCACCCATGTTTACGGCCTGACCGAAACCTATGGCCCTGCGACCCTCTGTGCCTGGCATGATGAGTGGAACAGTTTACCGATGGAAGAACAGGCACGGCTCAAGGCGCGGCAAGGGGTACGTTATCTCATGCTCGAAGCCCTAACCGTGCTCGATCCGATCTCGATGGAGCCGGTGCCTGCCGATGGCGAGACGTTGGGCGAAGTGATGTTCCGTGGCAATATTGTGATGATGGGCTATCTGAAAAATCCCGAAGCGACTGCGAAAGCCTTCGCCGATGGCTGGTTCCACAGCGGTGACCTGGGGGTAATGCATCCAGACGGTTATATTGAGCTAAAGGACCGCTCGAAGGATATCATTATCTCCGGCGGCGAAAACATCTCGACGATCGAAGTCGAAAATGTGCTCTATCGTCACCCGGCGATCCTGGAAGCCGCCGTCGTCGCCCGCCCCGATGAAAAATGGGGCGAGACCCCCTGCGCGTTTGTCGTGTTGCGCGATGGGGCCACCGTGACCGCCGAAGAGATCATCGCCTATTGCCGCCAAAACATGGCCCATTACAAAGCGCCAAAGCTGGTGGTCTTTAGCCCATTACCCAAAACGTCCACGGGCAAGGTGCAGAAGTTTGTGTTGCGCGAGCAGGCGAAGACGTTGTAGGATGCGACAATAATGCCAACAACTTTGATCCTTGGACCCTATCGGTTTTCGTTCTTTTCTGGCGATTGCACTGAGCCACGACATACGCATGTTTGGCGCGAAGCATGCGAAGCAAAATTCTGGCTTGATCCAGTTGTATTGACATACAATAATGGCTTCCGCAGAAAGGAAATTCGCCAAATTGAACGCATGGTTCGGGAGAATGTAGAATTATTAAGGAGCAAATGGGATGAACACTGCGCTGGCTCAGTTACTTGATACTGAGCTAAATCAAACGGAAATTGATGAAGTTGCCATTGATGATGACAGCTTAGCCGTCGAGTTGCGTGACGGGCGCACCATTGTGGCCCCTATTCTGTGGTACCCGCGACTGGCGTACGCGACACAAGCAGAACGTCAACAATTTGAAATCCGACGAAATGTCATCTTGTGGCCCACATTAGATGAAGAAATAAGTGTGCGTGGTATGTTACTTGGCAGAAAGTCGGGTGAAAGTCAACAATCGCTTGGCAAGTGGTTGGCAGAGCGCAAGAGCATAGCAGTTGCATAGTAAATCCATGAAAGCCATCCACTACGATGCAGAAGGCGATATCCTTTCTATCACCTTTTCAGAAGCTAAAACACAAACACAGTCAGGGATTGAACTTTCTGATAATATTGTGCTCTATTACAACCCGGAGACAGCAGAGCCGCTGGAGCTGATCTTAGTCAGTTATCAAGCGATGGTGCGTGCGAGCGCACAACAGCCATTATTGCTAGATGGTTTAGCGGAAGCACCTGCAAAAATTCAGCGCCTTGTTAAAACAATTTTAGGGCGTGCACCATTGAGTGCATTCCTGCAAATCGTAGACTCACACGGCAGTACCCCGCCAACGAGCCGTCTACGTGAAATTTTTACGCCGGCTACCTTACAGACGGTTATGGCGACCTGAGGCGTCTTTATTCTATGCAACTGCTTGGCACCGGCTACAACATTCACTGGCTGCCCCAGCCAAACGAAATCAGCCTGATCCTCGATGAAAACTTGCCGCCACGCCACTTGATTACCAGTGCCGTCGCCCTTGCCTTTCACGAGGGCACCTTCTTGATGACGAACCTTCACCAGCGGGGGTGGGACATCCCCGGCGGGCACATTGACCCCGGTGAGACGCCGGAAGAGACAATGCGGCGCGAAGTGATGGAGGAAGCGGCGGTCGAGTTGGGACCGATGCGTTTGTTTGGCTATCAGCGGATTCGATTACTTGGTGAGGTGCCGGCGGGTTACCGCTATCCTGCGCCAGCGAGCTATCAGGTTTTTTACATTGGGCAGGTCACAACGATCTTGCCCTTTGCGCCGACAACAGAAGCCAGTGATCGTGCATTTTTTACGCCGGTAGCGGCGCAGTCACAACGGTGGGTGCAGGAGAACCGGCTTATGTATGAGGCGGCATGCAAATTAATTACGGGTGGTTAACGGGCAACGGAGAACCAGACAAAAAATGACGCGCTGACAGGACAATCGCGGAGAGTATCAGCGCAGATCATATAGCGGAGTTGGTGAGCTAGAGATGACTACTACCTTGTACGAAACCGATGTGTACGCATGGTCTCAACACCAGGCTGCGCTGTTGCGCGCGGAAGAATTTGAGCAAGTAGACTGGAACAACTTAATCGAGGAGATTGAGAGCTTGGGTGTTGAACAGTTACACAAAGTAGAAAGCCACTTGATCCGGTTGCTTCAACACTTGCTCAAGTGGCAATACCAGCCCACCAAGCGGGCAACCGGTCGCAGTTGGCAGTTAACCATTGTTGAGCAGCGTAGCACTCTACAGCGTGTGCTGCGCAAAAATCCGACATTGCGAGCGCGCCTGCCGGAGATCATTGTTGATATTTACCCTGATGCGGTCAAACTGGCCGTCATTGAAACGGGCCTGAAGCACAGTAGTTTCCCGGCGGAATGTCCATGGTCTGCGGCACAGATCATGGACGAAGAATTCTGGCCGACAAGCTGATCCCAACGGTCGACAAAGTCAACTTGGCGCAACCGAGAAGCGCGAGCTTGTGTGCAAGCATGATATAGATGGAGAACAAAACAAATGAGCACCAGTGCAGCACCGATGACCGCCCAACCCAATGGGGCAATCCACCAAGCAGGGGAAGAGCCAATTCTCCTCCGTGCCGACAACGATGGGGTCACGACCCTGACCCTCAATCGCCCCAAACAGTTTAACGCGCTCTCGCAGGAAATGTTGACCGCCCTACAAGAGGCGCTCGACGCTATCGCCGCCGACACCAGCGTGCGCGTGGTAGTGCTTGCCTCCACCGGCAAAGCCTTTTGTGCCGGCCACGATCTCAAAGAGATGCGCAGCCACACCGATCAGCCCTTTCACCAAGCGCTCTTTGACCAATGCAGCCGGATGATGTTGACCATCAACCGCATGCCGCAGCCGGTGATCGCGCGGGTGCATGGCTTGGCCACCGCGGCCGGCTGTCAACTCGTTGCCGCCTGTGATTTAGCGGTTGCCGCTGATAACGCCACCTTTGCCACATCGGGCATTCGGGTTGGCCTCTTTTGTTCGACCCCGTCGGTGGCCGTCAGTCGCAACTTGGGGCGCAAGAAGGCGATGGAAATCCTGCTCACCGGCGATTTTATTGATGCCAAGACCGCCGAGCGCGAAGGGCTGATCAACTACGCCGTTCCCGCCGCGGAACTCGACGCCACGATTGCCAAGCTGACCGATGCGATTGTCGCCAAGTCACCCTACGCCGTCACCTCCGGCAAGCAGATGTTTTATAAGCAGCTTGAAATGGAGATGGCGGACGCCTATAACTATGCGGCGGAAGTGATGGCCTGTGATATGATGGCAAGTGACGCGGCGGAGGGGATCGACGCGTTTATCCAGAAACGGTTACCGGTGTGGCAGGGAAGATAGGGCGGATAATGAAACAAGAAGAACTATTTAAGCGCATCACGATCAATCCCGAGATTTGTCATGGGAAGCCATGCATTCGTAATTTACGCTATCCAGTGGAATTTGTCCTGGCGTTGCTTAGTTCCGGGATGACCAATCAAGAAATTCTGGATGATTATGAAGATCTAGAGACTGAGGATATCCTTGCTGTATTAGCGTTTGCAACACGCCTAACCCAGATAAAAAGCTTCGAGGCAGTGCTGGCATGAAGTTTTTGGTTGATGCACAACTTCCTAAACGGCTGGCAAGCTATTTGAGAACGTTAGGCCACGATGCTGTACATACGCTAGATTTACCCTTTGGCAATAGCACACCGGACTTGATCGTCATTCAAGTGGCCATGGCAGAGCAACGGATCGTCATTACCAAAGACGCTGACTTTAGAGATTCACTTTTGTTGCGAGGCAAGCCAGAGAAGCTTTTGCTGGTTGCAACCGGAAACATCAACAATAACGATCTGCTGCAGCTGTTTGAACAGAATTGGGAACGCATCATCGCAGCGCTAGCCGTCAATTCTTATATTGAGTTAGGTGCTACGCACTTAATCATTCATCTCTAATGATGCTTAGTTGATAAGCACCAGTAAAGTTACTGGAGTAACGTTTGAAACCAGCACCCTTTGACTACTACGCACCCACCACCACCGACGAAGCGCTGGCGCTCCTGACCGATCACGGCTATGACGCCAAGTTGCTTGCCGGTGGCCAGAGTTTGATCCCGACGATGAATTTTCGCCTAGCGCAGCCGGCACTGCTGATCGACCTGAACCCGATTGGTGAGTTGGCCTATATCCAACCGGCGGCGGATGGGGGATTGCGCATTGGTGCGATGACCAGACAGCGCGCGTTGGAAAAGAGTCCGCTGGTCGCCGAACGGGCACCGCTACTGCACGCCACTATGCCCTACATCGCCCATACCCAGATTCGCAACCGCGGCACCATCGGCGGCAGCTTGGCCCATGCCGACCCGGCCGCCGAGTTGCCGGTGATCGCCGTGGCGCTTGATGCCCAGCTAAAGGTGCGTAGTCAATCGGGCGAACGCTGGGTGGCGGCCCAAGATTTTTATATGGCGCTCTTTACGACCGATCTTGCGCCCGATGAGATTCTGGTAGAGATTGTCCTGCCGCCCAGCGCGCCGCGCAGTGGTTGGTCGATCCAAGAGATCTCTCGCCGTCACGGTGACTATGCCATGGTGGGGGTCGCGGCGCATGTAACGCTGGATGCCCAAGGGCGCTGTGACAAGGCGCGCCTCGTCTTGCTCAGTGTGGGCGATGGACCGGTGCAGGCGCAGGGTGCCATGAACTTACTGCAAGGTGAGTTCCCAACGCCCCAATTGATCACCGCCGCGGCCGAAACCTGCGCCACGCAGGACATTGATCCCACCGCCGATATTCACGCCTCGGTTGCCTATCGGCGACAACTTGCCAAAGTCTTAACCAAACGGGCGTTGACCGACGCCTTTGGTCGCGCCACACAGGGGAATCTATGAGTTCACAGCCAGATCGCAATCAACCCCATCTGATGGCCGCCTATGGCGGTGAAGGGTGGCAACCGCGCAGCCGTTCGCTTGCCCAAGAAATGGGTTCGATTTGGGGCCACTTTGGCGTCAACAGCGAGTGGGCACCGCTCAAACAAGTGCTACTCCACCGTCCGGGTGACGAACTCACCGCTTCCGCCGACCCCAATGCGGTGCAGATGGTCGAATCCCTTGACATGGCCAAAGCGCAAGATCAACATGACGCGATTACCCAGGCGTATCGGGATAATGGTGTCACGGTCCAATATGTCACGCCACCGACAATGCCCACACCCAACCAGATGTTCTGCGCCGACCTCATGTTTATGACCCCACAAGGGTGTATCCTGGCGCGGCCGGCGTCCGATGTACGCGCCGGCGAAGAACGGCAGTTGGCCGCGGCCCTGGCGCGTGAAGGCGTGCCGATCCTCCGCAGCATCAGTGGCCGTGCTGTTTTTGAAGGGGCTGACGCGGCTTGGATCAACACGGAAAAAGTCGTGGTTGGGCGGGGGATTCGCACCAACCAGGCGGCGATTGAGCAGTTGCGCAGTGTACTGGGCGAGACGGGAGTCGAAGTGTTGGCCTTTGACATGCCCGTCGGCACGATGCACCTGCAAGGGATGTTGCGTTTTGCCGCACACAATTTAGCGCTGGCCTGGCCGGTACGGTTGGCTTATCACGCCGTGGAAGCGCTGCGCGCCGAGGGCTATCAGGTTGAATTCTTGCCCGATGTCAACGAAGCGATCCACAACGCCGCCTTTAACTTTGTCACCCTGGGACCGCGCAAAATCTTGATGGCAGCCGGCAACCCGATAACGCAGCGTTTTTACGAAAGCCTGGACATCGAATGTGTCACTGTTAGAGTTGATGAACTTTATAAAGCGGCGGGCGCGATTGGCTGCTTGACCGGCATTGTCGAACGGGAGCTGATCTAATGTTTTCACCAGCCGGCTTTACCCATGCCATCGTCCGTGCGCCGGGCCCCAACTTTGCCACCGGGATCACGACCGTCGATCTGGGGCTGCCTCAATACGAATTGGTACTCGCCCAACATACGGCATATGTGGCGACGCTACAACAGCTCGGCTTGACGGTGATTGCCTTGCCGGCCTTACCCAATCATCCCGACGCCTATTTTGTCGAGGATACCGCTGTGGTCACCACCGAAGTGGCGGTCATGGCCAACATGGGCGCAGCCCCACGCCAGGGCGAAGAACAGGCAATGGCTCCGGTCTTGGCCCAGTATCGCAAACTGGCGTACATCGACCTGCCCGGCACCTTTGACGGCGGCGATGTCCTGATCGTCAACAACCATTGTCTGATCGGTCTCTCGGAACGGACGAATGAATGGGGCGCACGCCAGTTGGGTGAAACACTTGCCCCCTATGGGTTTCGCTGGGATGCAATTCCGGTTGGCGCGGGGCTCCATTTTAAGAGCAGTGTCAACTATGTCGGCAACAACACCCTGTTGATTGACGCGGCGTTTGTCGATCACCCGGCCTTTGCCGGTTACGACAAGATTGTCATTGATAGGGATGAGGTATATGCCGCCAATACACTTTTCATCAACGATCATCTGCTGATGCCGGCTGGTTTTCCCAAGACAAAGCAAAAATTGACCGCGCTCGGTTACCCGATCATCGAGTTGGAAACGAGCGAATTACGCAAGATGGATGGCGGGTTGACCTGTTTGTCGTTACGATTTTGACCATTCTTCATCCTGCAAAGGTACTATTTCATGGCAAAAGCAAGCGACAGTGGCGGCAAACGCCTGATCAGTTTATCACCCACCGAATGGGTCCGTTGGGTCACAAATGACAGCACAGTCTCCGCGCTTGAAATCCTGGCCAATGAGTTTCAGTGGGTGGCGCGCATGAACGATGCATTGGTAAAAGTGCACTCACCAACCGTTGGTGAATTTTTGGTTGCCTCTGATTTGCAGCTACGGCCCGACGGGCGGATGCCCAGGCGACTGCGGGCCTACGCAGCCCTGGCAGAAGAGAAATTCGATCTACCAGTCTACCCAGTAGTCATCAATATTCTACCACCGCCGCCAGGAACCAAGATTGCAGCTTGTTACGCCTCTGAATTACTTGGTATGCGCGCCCATCAAGACTATCGCGTGATCAATCTGTGGGAAGTTGATGTTAATCTGGTTTTTACGGAAAATTTGATCACATTACTGCCACTGGTACCAGTGTTAAAGGGTGGTGATAATGAAGCAACGATCACCAAAGCTGTGGTACAATTAAGAGACAATAAACAGATTGCAGATCTCGAGTCATTGTTAGCATTTTTCGCGAGCTTCGTTCTGGCAACGGATGTGGTTAGTAGAATTATGAGGTGGGATATGGCCGTTTTGCGGGAATCACCCTGGTATTCTGAAATCTTAAAAGAAGGTATCAACCTCGGCATTGAACAAGGCATTGAACAAGGTGCGCAGCGCGCACGTGTAGAGATGGTGCAGCATGTTGCAGCGCATCGTTTTGGCTCATTGCCCCAGGAGCTAACGCTGCAGATCGGACAACTCACACCCCTTGCTTTAGAAAATTTGCTTGACGTAATTTTGGAAGCGACCTCAATCACTGAAGTCCAAAATGCAATTACCAATCATGAATAAGCTCTTTCCCATTACAGTCACCGTCAACGGCACCACCTATCACCGTGAAATCGAGCCGCGCCTCTTGCTCAGTGACTTTTTGCGTCACGAACTCAACTTGACCGGCACCCATGTCGGCTGTGAACACGGTTCATGTGGCGCGTGCACCATTTTGTTAGATGGGGAAGCTGTGCGTTCGTGTATTATGTTTGCCGTGCAAGCCAATGGCCAGACACTCACCACGGTTGAAGGGTTGACACCAGACGGCAATCTCAACCACTTGCATCCCCTGCAAACTGCGTTTCGTGAAAAACATGGCTTGCAATGTGGCTACTGCACCCCCGGTTTTCTGATGACCCTGATTCCCTTTTTGCAGGAGAATCCAAACCCCACAGATGAAGAGATTCGCGATGCCATTTCGGGCAACATTTGTCGGTGTACCGGGTACCAAAATATTGTTGAGGCAGTGAAATTGGCTGCCATAGAAGCAGCACAAGTATGACCACATCACTCACCGTCTACGGTCATCCGACCTGCCCCGATGTTGGCCCAATTCGCGCGCTGTTGGCCCAAAGCAAAGTAGATCACACCTATATCAACATCCGTCAAGATGCTGCCGCCGCCGCGCAGGTACGCGCCATCAACAACGGCAATGAAAGCGTACCAACCCTGGTCTTTCCCGACGGCAGCACCTTGACCGAACCCTCGGTCGGCGAATTGAAGCAGAAATTGGAAGCGCTGGGCTACCAGGTTTCGCCCCTCGCTTGGGTCCTCGGCAACCTGTGGCGCATCATCACTGCGCTGATTATTCTGTGGGCCGTGTTACGCTTTTTTGGCATCCTATAAATCCGTCAATCACGAATCACGAATCACCCAATCCACTATGAGCACACGCTACTTCGGCCAGCCAATCAAACGCAACGAAGATCCGCGGCTGTTGACCGGCCAGGCGCTCTTTACCGATGATGTCCACATGCCCGGTCTGCTGCACATCACCTTTGTACGCAGTGACTATGCGCATGGCTACATCCGCAGCATTGACACAGCAGCAGCGCGTGAAGTGCCAGGGGTGATCGCGATCTACACTGCCGCGGATCTGGGTGACTATTGGCAACCAGGACCCCTATTAGTGCCCCCCCCACCAATTCCTGATTTGGTCTTCAACCCACGCATGCAAGTGCCCCTGGCCAAAGGCAAAGTACGCCATGTCGGTGAGCCGCTTGTCGCGATTGTTGCCGAGAGTCGCTATATCGCCGAGGATGCGGCCGAGCAAGTGGTGGTGATGATCGATCCACTGCCGGCGATTGTCAACATCGAAACAGCGCTGGCACCCGATGCCGCCTTGGTCCACGACGATTTAACGCAAAACCTCAACGCCCACGCCATCCAGCGCAAGGGGGACTATGCGATCGCTGAGCAGCAAGCGGATCTGATTATCAAGCGTCGCTTTCACTATGACCGTGGCACCGCAGCCGCGATGGAAAATCGCGGGATTGTCGCCAGTTGGGACGCTAAGGCTGAACAGCTCACCATGTACGACACCACCCAAGCGCCTATCGCCATTCGGAACGGGATTGCTGCGATGTTGGGCCTTTCGGAAAAACAGGTGCGGGTGATTGCACCTTTTATCGGCGGTGGCTTTGGGCCAAAGATCATGATGTTCTATCCCGAAGAGGTGGTCTTAGCCTGGATCACGGTGCAGTTGGGACAGCCGGTCAAGTGGATCGAAGATCGCCAGGAGAATTTTTACGCCACCACGCAGGAACGCGGGCAGGTCCACGAAGCCGAGATTGCGCTAACCAAAGAGGGGCGTGTGCTGGGGATCAAGGATGTGTTCATCCACGACGCCGGCGCTTATGCCCCTTATGGCTTGACGGTAGCGCTCAACAGCCAATGTACGCTGCTCGGCCAATATGATGTCCCCCACTATTACAGCGAATTCCAATCGGTCTTTACCAACAAGCCGATTGTGACCCCTTATCGCGGGGCGGGGCGTCAACATGGGGTCTTTGTCATGGAGCGGCTACTCGACATTGCCGCCAAAGCGTTAGGCATCGACCGCGTCGAGATTCGGCGGCGCAATTTTATTCCGCCTGAAAAGTTTCCCTATAACAATCAGGTGATCTACCAGGATTTTGCCCCCTTGGTCTATGATAGCGGCAACTATGAACCCGCATTGGACAAAGCGGTTGAACTCATCGGCTACCACCAATTCCTGGCCGAAGAACAACCACGGTTGCGCGCCCAGGGCAAGTATGTGGGCATTGGCCTTGTCACCTATGTCGAAGGCACCGGGATTGGCCCTTATGAAGGGGCACGGGTTACCATTGAAACGAGTGGTCGGGTCAGTGTTGCCACCGGCGTTGGCACCCAAGGGCAGGGCCACTATACCTCCTTTGCCCAAATTGTGGCCGAACAGTTGGGCGTCGCCGTAGAGAATATCCGCTTGACAACGGGTGACACGGCTGAGTTTTACTGGGGGGCCGGCACCTTTGCCAGCCGCGGGGCGGTGGTAGCGGGCAATGCGATTCACGCCGCGTCGGTCAAGGTGCGCGAAAAGGTACTTAAAAAAGCCAGTGAAGAGCTAGAAGTCGCCGAAGCCGACTTGGAACTAGTTGATGGTACGGTACGCGTTAAGGGTTCACCCGAAAGCGCGATCAAACTTGGAGCCTTGGCGGCGCGCGCCAACCCGATGCGGGGCGCAGTCAAGCCAGGTACCGAGCCAGGGTTAGAGGCCACCGACTATTTTGGCCCCGAGCGGGGCGCAACGGCCAGTGGGGTGCATGCGATGATCGTCGAGGTTGATCTGGAAACGCTGATGATTGTGATCAAAAAATATGTCGTTGTCCACGACTGTGGCCGCGTGATCAACCCGATGATTCTTGAGGGACAGATCCAGGGGGGCGTGGCGCAGGGCATCGGCAATGCCTTTTACGAACAGCTCCATTTCGATGAGCATGGGCAGTTACTCAACGCCTCCTTTATGGATTACCTCGTCCCCACGGCGGACACAGTACCCATGATTGAGACTGACCATGTCGAGACGCCGTCACCGCTCAACCCATTGGGGGTAAAGGGCGCCGGTGAAGCCGGGGCGATCCCCGTCGGGCCGCTCTTTGCCCAGGCCGTGGAAGATGCGCTCCAAGGGCTGGGCATCGAAATCCTCGAGATCCCGCTAAGTCCCAACCGACTTTTTACGCTAGTGCATGAGCGCTAAGACTACTCACCGCGCCGGTTGTTACGTCAAAACCGATTGCTACGTCAAAAGTAGACAAAACTAGCCAGTTTGTTGTACTTCTGTAAGCTTTTCAGCTTGAAACTTGCGCGCGTCGCGTGTACAATAGTAAGTCAGATACCATTGTTGCACGACCTTGTGGGCCAAAGTTGCCCCATGCCAGTCGGTTAGCGCGTCAATCAATCCAGCGTACTTTTTACCTCACAGGTCAAGTTTACGTTCTAAACCTGATTTCTGCACAAATATGTCTACTCTTGGCTGACGGGTACCCGTCGATTGTATAACTTTATCGCCAGTACAAGTGATATTTATCACAAATCCGGTTAGGACTGGCGTAACTATATTATTATCACTATTTAATTTGTGAGAAGGAACCCATCAAGACCATGAGAACAATCAGAGATAACATCGCCTTTGTGCTGCTGGGCATCTTCGCTGTCATTCTGGCTTTCTTTATGTTGCGTCTGCAAAGTCAGATTGTCTCGACCCAACAAACGCCAGCTACACCGACCACGGCGGTGGCCGCCGTGCAACAGCAACCAACCGTCCTGGTGCTACCCACCCAACCCCCAACCGAAGCACCAGCAACCCCTGTCGCGGCGGAGGTCCCAACCACTGCGCCGGCGGCCGTCGAAGCCCCGACCGCAACAACCAGCGGTTACACGGTTTATGGATCGCTGGTGATCGGGGCCATTCATGTTGGCTCAATCAACGACCGTGGCTATAATCAGGCGCATGAAGCCGGCCTGCAACAGATGGTCGAGCGCATCCCTGATGTGCGGCTGATCGGGGCAGAAAATGTGCCCGAAACCGCAGAGGTGCTCAATGTCATTGATAGCATGGTGCAGCAGGGCGCGCAGATCATCTTTGCCCAGAGTTTTGGTTATCTACCCTTTGCTGTCCAGGCCGCAGAGAAATACCCGAATGTCACCTTCCTCCATCCTGGCGGCTTTGAATTGCGCGACAATCTAGGCACCTACTGGGCGAACAACTACGAAGCGATGTATCTGGCTGGGATTGTGGCCGGGGCGACGACAAAGACAAATCAGTTGGGCTTTATTACCGCGTTTCCGATTCCCAACATTCTGGCCTCGGTCAATGCCTTCCACCTGGGTGCACGTACGGTCAACCCAACGGTGACCACACGGTTAGTCATCAACGGCACCTGGGTTGATCCAGCCAAAGAAGCGGCGGCAACCACGGCGTTGGCGGCGGTCGGGGTTGATGTTGTCACGATGATTGTTGATTCGCCGGTGACCGTGGTCCAGACGGCAGAGGCATTGGGCATCTACACGATCGGCTTCCACTCGGATGCGCTACAAGAGCTTGCCCCCAACAGTTGGCTCACTGGTGTTGCTTATACCTGGGGTAACTACTATACCCAATCTGTCCAACAGATTCGTGCCGGCCAATGGCGCGCCGGCCATGTGCGCGGTGGCATCGAAAGCGATATGATTCAGCTTGCCCCCTTTGGCCCCGTCGTCGAGCAAGGCACACGTGATCGCGTGATTGCCGCCCGTACTGATATTATTCGCGGCCAATTGCAGATCTTCCAGGGGCCGATCATTGACAATGCTAACATCGAACGGATCCCGGCTGGACGTGCCGGTGGCCTTGAGTTGCTCGATAACACGGATTGGCTAGTCGAAGGCGTCAGTGAATTTGATGCAAGCACAGTGGATGTAGGTACGGTCGAGATTCCCCCCACACCGGCGCCAGCCGATACAACCGCGGGTGCCGCGCCGACCACAGCACCGGCCCTTGTGCCAACCCCGACCGTGGCTGATACCCCAGCGACTGCAACCAGTGCGCCGGTCTCTACCGCCGACCTGATTCTTGGTGTCAATCAACAATATGCAGCCTGTACCTTCTTTACCGAAGTCGTGGCCCAAAGCTTGCGCAATGACCTTGATCTCAGCGTGGAGATTGTGAATTTTGCTAATGCTGATGACCTCTACGCGGCACTGGCCGATCGCCAGAACGTGCGCACCGTTGATCTCACCGTCTGTTTTGCCGACCCAGCGGATCGCCCGTATTTGCGTGATTACTTTGGTTTTATCAAACCAATCGGTGAGATTTACTGGCGTGGCAGCGACTTACGCTTCCAATTGCTGGGTAACGGCAGTGTGATCGCCGCGCTCGAACGCGATGAACAGTGTGCCTATCGTTTTATGAAGAATCTGCAATTTGAAGGCGACGAAATCCCAGCCCAAGATCCAGCAGCGTGGTTGACGGACAATGCTGATCTCGTCAGTCAGTGGACGAGTTGTGAGTTGGTCCAGTAACAGATTGATTGTGATATCGAACAACGGGTGATAGATCACCATTCAGCGTAAAGCTGCAAGGTGGCAGGGGCCAGTGAGTCACCGCCACCTTGCAGCTTTACGCTGTTTTTTAGTGGACATTCGACCTTAAACAATTTACCCCTTTTGCCCTTCACCGATTTCCCCTTCTATCGATTTACTGATGTATAATCTGGACAATGAGGTTTAACCACAGCAGAGAGAGACCGACGGCTAAGCATGCGCAGATTGTTCCGCCAGACGCTATCATTCCTAGTCCTGCTCCTGTTCCTGGCCCTGGTGTGGGAAGGGGCCAAGTGGCTGGCCGGCGATCCGTGGCGACCTGCAAACAATCCCTTTGGCATTACCCATACACCACCGTTGCGTTGGAAAGTTACGTCTGATCTCAACCTGCCCCACTTGTGGGAGATTGGTGGGGCCTTTGATAACCCGTCGCGCCGCAATGGGCCACCGCTGTGGGCAGTGCTTTTCGATGCGGCGATCTTTACGTTTCGCGAAGCGATTGTCGGTTTTCTTTTTGGTAGTCTGCTTGGGCTACTCCTGGGTGTACTTTTTGTCCACTTTCGGCTGCTTGAACGGGGCTGTATGCCCTATGTGGTTGCCTCGCAAACCGTGCCGATTCTAGCGATTGCCCCGATGGTGATCATCTGGCTAAAAGCCGGTTGGTTTTCGGTCGCCGTGATCGCCGCCTATCTCACCTTCTTTCCGGTTACCATCAACACCCTACGTGGTTTGCGCTCACCGGATCCCAGAGCACTGGAGTTAATGCACTCCTACGCTGCCACTCCATGGACAATCTTGTGGAAGCTCCGTTTCCCGGCCGCCTTACCCTATATCTTCACCGCCTTGAAAATCTCGGCCACAGCCAGTGTCGTCGGCTCGATTATCGGCGAGCTACCTTCGGGTATTCGCGACGGCTTGGGCGGGGCGATCCTCAATTTCAACCAGTATTACATTTCCGGGCCGGAGCGCCTCTGGGCGGTGATCCTGGTTAGTGCAGTGGTCGGTATTGTCTTTTATCTGATTGTCACGTTGCTGGAAGCGATTGTGCTGCGTGGGCGGCGACCGGTGGCGGATGTGGGGTGAACAACGCGCTGTCACCAGATTCGGGGAACGGATTGAACGGATGGATGACAAAGTGGATCTCGAAGTGGATGGGGAAGTAGAACGGATTATGCGGTTGTCGATGGCGCTTTCATTGGGCCAGAGAATGCAACTAATTCAGCGGCTGGCTGGTAACGTATCCCACGAACTTACATCATTGGCACAAAATCAGGCAAACAAATCACAACGCGTTGTGCGCCCTACCGATGAATTAACCTATACCATTATCGGCTGTGCGATGGCCCTCCACAAAGCAAAAGGATCTGGTTACCGGGAAGATACCTACCAGAGAGATTTGGAAACACACTTTGCGCAGAGTAATCTGCCATTCACGGCCCAAAAGCTACTTGATGTGTTTGATAGCGTGGACAGTCGCCGACTGATTGGCTACTATATCTCTGATTTTATGGTTGATCAGCGTGTAATCGTAGAAATCAAAGCGCTACATGGTTTAGATAACAGCCATATTGCCCAAGTGATCGGCTATCTTGCCGTATCCGGCTGCGAAGTAGGCTTACTGATTAACTTTGGCGAACGCAGTTTGCAATGGAAGCGAATTTTGCCACCGACCCGTGTCCAAGATCATAAATTAAACCGGCAGTGGCTCTTTGTGCCGGAATGGTTACAATCAAAGTGAGTACGCTGTCAACGGATTTTGGGAACGGATTTAACGGATTAAGGGCTAACAATCCGTTCCATAAAGTCACACTAAGAACGGATTGTTGACTGTAGAATCCGTTAAATCCGTTCCCAAAATCCGCTGACAGCGCGTTACCCACAAACATAATCATACGGTCTCGAAAACCCATGAATGACACCATCGTCTCTTTTTCCAATGTAAACATGACCTTTAACGCCGGCAGTGCGAATGCAACAGTCGCGCTCAAAGGCATCGATCTCACCATTGCACCCGGTGAGTTTGTCTCGTTGATTGGGCCATCTGGCTGTGGCAAGTCAACGCTGCTGCGGCTAGTGGGTGATCTGTTGACTCCAACCACCGGTGACATTCAGGTGGCCGGCAAATCGGCGCGCCAGGCGCGGCTGGATCAAGACTATGGCATCGTCTTCCAAGTTCCGGTCTTGTTGGAGTGGCGCACGATCATAAAAAATGTGATGCTGCCCATGGAGTTGCGCCAGGCCAGTCGCCAGGAGCAACGGGAGCGGGCGCAACAGTTGATCGAAATGGTGGAACTCAAGGGCTTTGAGAAGCACTATCCCTGGCAACTCTCTGGTGGCATGCAGCAGCGGGCGGCAATTGCGCGTGCCCTGGCGATTCACCCACGCCTGCTGCTCATGGATGAGCCCTTTGGTGCGCTCGACGAGATGACACGCGAGCGGATGAACCTGGAGTTACACCGCATCTGGCAGCAGACGGAGACGACGGTGCTCTTTGTCACCCATAGCATTGCCGAGGCGGTTTTCCTATCAACCCGCATTGTTGTCATGTCGGCACGGCCAGGCGAAATTTTGCATGTGACGGAGGTAGATTTGCCTAAGCAGCGCGATATCAATACCCGTGAGGATCCCGCTTTCTTTCGGCTGGAAACAGAGGTCCGTGAGTGGCTGCGCAAGGCGAAAGGGTATGGCAATGGGTAAATGGCTACAGCATAATCTACCGGCCATTGTGCTCTTTGTGGCCGTGTTAGCGATTTGGGAGGGTGCAGTTTGGCTGCTGGAAATTCAGCGCTTTCTCTTGCCGGCGCCGTCAGTGATTTGGGTGGCCTTTGTAGAAAATCTGGACCGGCTAATCCACATTGGCTGGTTTACGACCAAGGAAGCGCTGGGTGGCTTTGCGATTGGCTGTAGCGCCGGCATTTTGGTGGCATTGGCCACCGCGCGCTGGACGCTGGCCAATGAGACCTTGATGCCCTTTGCAATTGCGGCCAACTCGGTGCCAATCATTGCCTTTGCGCCGATCCTCAACAATTGGTTTGGGGTGGACAACCCTTTTTCCAAGATGATGATCGTGGCGGTGATTGTCTTTTTTCCGATGATGATCAACACGGTGCGCGGACTGACCAGCGTTGATCCGACCACGATTGAGTTAATGCGATCCTACGCCGCCAGCGACTTTGCGATTCTGCGTAAGGTGCGGCTCCCCAGCGCGCTGCCCTATATGTTCAACGCCTTTAAAGTGGCCGCTACCCTTAGCATGATCGGGGCAGTGGTAAGCGAATACTTTGGCGGCAACCGCTCAGCGTTGGGCGTCTTTATTACGCAAGAGGCCGCCCAATTTCGCTTTCAAAATGCGTGGGCCGCGATTATCATCGCCTGTATTGTCGGCCTTACTTTTTATCTAGTTGTCTTATTATTGGAACGGTTGACCATTCCGTGGCACAATTCGATCCGTAATCGTGACGATTAGCCATCAACTGGCGCTAATCTCAACCAACCTTAAGGAGAAATTCATGTTCAAAGCACGTTGGTTACTCTCACTCCTGCTCTTAACGACTACCATCGCGGCTTGTGCCGTACAACCGGCGACTGCGCCAGCAGCCGAAGAAAGCAGTGAAGCAGCAAGCACAACAACCGAACTTACCCCGGTACGCCTGCAGCTGCAATGGGTGACCCAGTCACAATTTGCCGGCTACTATGCTGCGCTGGAACAGGGCTACTATGCCGAAGAAGGGCTTGATGTCACGATTCTGGAAGGGGCGGTCGAGATTGTCCCCCAGCAAGTGGTCGCCTCTGGTGAGGCCGAATTTGGGATCGCCTGGGTACCAAAAGTGCTAGCTTCGCGCGGCGAGGGTGCTGATCTGGTTAACATTGGTCAAGTCTTCCAACGTAGCGGCACTTTGCAGGTGGCGTGGGCAGATGCCGGCCTGGCCAGTGTCGAAGATTGGGGGGGCAAGCGCGTTGGCACTTGGGGCTTTGGCAACGAATGGGAAGTCTTTGCGGCCTTGCGCAAGGCGGGGATTGAACCAGATGATGCCAGCCAGGTGACCGTTGTCCAACAGCCCTTTGACATGGCCTTATTGCTCAACCGCGAGATCGATGTGGCGCAGGCGATGAACTACAACGAGTACGCCCAACTCTTGGAAGCCACCAATCCCGACACCGGCGAACTTTACCAGCCCGAAGATTTTACCGTTTTCAACTACAATGACATCGGCACCGCCATGTTGCAAGATCATATCTTTGCGCGTGAGTCCTGGCTGGCGGAGGAAGGCAGCGAAGATATTGCCGTCCGTTTCCTGCGCGCTTCCTTCAAGGGCTGGATCTACTGCCGCGACAATCTTGATGAGTGTGTCAACATTGTGCTCGATAACGGCCCCACCTTGGGCGAAGGGCACATGCGCTGGCAGCTGAACGAAGTAAATGGACTGATCTGGCCATCAGCGGCCGGCATTGGCATGTTGGATGATGCGCTTTATCAGCAGACGGTCGGTATCGCCGTTGAATTTGGGGTGATCGCCAGTGCGCCGGACGAAGGCGCGGCTCGCACCGATCTGGCCCAACAAGCGCTGGATAGTATGAGCGACATCGATACAACCGGTGCAGAATTCGAGAAACAAGTTGTAGAAGTCACACCGGGTGGCGAGTAAAGTAGTGCCATTGGCGTAGACGCAGTGTGGCCGGCGTGATCAATCTTTGTCATGCCGGCCATATTGCACTTACCTTCTGCAAGAGGCCAAAGCGATGTACCCCACCAGCCGGCAGGCGCGTTCCTATAGCGCGGCATTAAGCCCCCTGCTCGCGCAGCAACCACCTTATCTCCTTACGGTCCTCAGTAGCCATCGCCACGCCTGTAATTTATGTACCCCCGCCGGGATGTTACTGGCGCTGATTACACCGCCCTATGACAATGGCCCCTTTCACATTGTGGTCCCCTCACCTGCATTGCCCCGATTTCCCATCAATACACCGGCACAATACCACGCAGGAATCCTATCACTGCCTGGCCTACAGTTAACGCTGGCCACGGCCACCGCGTGGCAACCCCAATTACCATTACTACAGCAAACGTCCATAGCCGCCTCTTTATGGCTACACGAAGTAAAAGTGTTAAAAAAGTCTGCCTTGCAGACAGGGCCGACGGCACAGGTTGTACGGGTACAAAAAGGCATTAGGGCGCTAGCCCAGGGTGTGATTACCGGCGATCTAGAATACATCAGGGGTGGAGTTGTGGCGCTGGCCGGCCTTGGCCCTGGCTTAACCCCAGCCGGTGATGATTTTTTGGTCGGGCTGTTGGCAGCAATCCATGCCACAGCGCACCAGGACGCGCGACAGATGGCAGAACGACAGCAGCTTGCACGTGACATCGCGCTGCTCGCCGCCAGCCGCACAACGCGCCTGAGTGCAGCCTGGTTACGCCACGGCGGGGAAGGACACTTCGGCGAACGCTGGCATCATTTGATCTTTGCACTCAATCGCCAGGATGGCCAGGCGATTGCCACAGCCGTGACACGCATTGTTGCCACCGGCGCCACCTCGGGTGCCGATGGGCTCTTTGGTTTTATCACGGCGTTGGGCTGGTGCGGCGGCAATTTATTCTAGTCGATAACGCACATAAAATTCGCGCGTATTCTCATCCGCCGTCAACTCGAAGGTAACCGGTGGTCCAGCCGGGGCACGCGCTTCATCGATCAACTGAATATCCCAACGTCCGGCCTGCGGCTCGACAAAGATCACACTCATATTGGTAAAACGGGTGTAAGGGCTAGGCTCAGCCCGTGTTTGCTCGGGCACACCAGCGACTGAGATTTCATCGACGGCGAGCTCTTCACCATTGTGCAAGACTTGCAAAGTGTAACCATCCAGGCCAAATTCAGTTGGTGAGTAGACATAGAGATAGAGACGCACGACATTGGCCGCCAGCGAATCGGTGGGAAATTTTTCGGCAGCTTCGAGCACAAAAGCAAAAGCGGCCGTCGCGGTTGGTTCTGGGGTTGGCGTATCCACCGGCGTTTCGGTGGCTGTTGGTTCGGGGGTTGGCGTTTCGGTTGGGGGATCGGTTGGTAAGGGGGCCTGAGTCGGCGGCACCGGGGTTGGGGTGTCGGCGGGTGGCTGTGCCACCTCCGCAACCGTTGGCAGTGGTGTCGATAGCACAACCGCGCCCCCCCCAGTGCCCGATTGGCCGATGGGTGTCGGGGTCCAGGTTGGCACGGGCGTCCGCGTTGGTGTGTCTCCACCAAAGCTGCACCCAGCCCCAGTGAGCAGCAGTACCAAGACCAGCATCAATAATGATATAGTAGAAAAGCGTGGGGGTTGGGGAAACCGATGTCGCTTGTGAACGCCCATGTTGGCAAAAACTCCCGCTACAGTGCTATTGTTTTGAAAACAAGCCGACCTACTTCATTGATGCGTAAAGCAGGGATTATCTTCAAACCATGCACAGATTGAACAATGTCCGAAAATTGATTATGCGCAAGTATACCAACATTCTACCAATAATGTCCACAAGCAAAGCAGGCGATAAGAATGCGCAAGGGCAACAATGTGTGAAAATGGAGAGAAAAAGCGGGGTATGGTGCAAGGATAGGTGAGTGGTTGGATAGTTAGTTAGGTTCTATTGACATTTCAATTTTGCAGGGTTGAAACCCGCGGCTTTTCGGTGTTATACTCAAATCAGAATGAAACCCCTAGTTTCGGTCAGCGTGCGTCGCACTGACCAAAGAATCTAGCGGACTGGAAACAGTTGGCGGTCAGTGCGACGCACGCGATCCCGTTAGCCAGCAAAACTCCGGTTCTCAACTTGACTTCAGTATAGCTGGCCAATTCGATTGGCCGTTTTAGCAAATGTCAACAGAACCTAAAGTGAAATCAGATAGAAAATCGTAGTTTTAGATGATCCACGAAAGTACACGAAGATTTCGCCTTTACTTCATGTACCTTCGTGTACTTTCGTGGATAAATGTATTGGTTTCAAACTGACATCACTTTAGGTGAGTCACCAACCAACCACCCACCTATTCAAAGTTACCTATTCGACCGTCACACTTTTCGCCAGATTGCGCGGCTGATCGACATCGGCCCCGCGGCAGACGGCGATTTCATAGGCCAGGATCTGCAAGGGGATGACGGCCAGAATCGGCAGCAGCAGTTCGTGGGTATGAGGGATGGGCATGACCACGTCGGCCTTGGTGCGTAAATAGTCATCGTCAGCGTGGCCAACGGCGAGGACAAGGCCGTTACGCGCCTTGACTTGTTCCACCTGGCTGATCATCTTGTCGTAAAGGCGATCACGACCGGCAATGACGACGGTGGGCATCCGCTCGTCGATTAGGGCAATTGGGCCATGTTTCATCTCGCCGGCAGGGTAACCTTCGGCGTGAATGTAGCTAATCTCTTTGAGTTTGAGCGCGCCTTCGCGGGCAATCGCGTAATTGATGCCGCGCCCCAGATAGAGGAAATTGTGATAGGGCTGAAAACGTTCGGCTAGCGCTCGGTAGAAATTGTTATGCCAGGCCGCTTCCAACAACGCGCCGGCTTGGCCGGGGAGTGCAGTCAGCGCCGCCAGCAGTTGCGTGCGTTCGGCGAGATCAAGCCGACCACGCTCCTGGCCTAGGTAAAAGGCGAGCAGGAACAGGTCAGTCACCGAGGCAGTAAAGGCTTTGGTGCTGGCCACCCCGATCTCTGGGCCGGCTTGCATATAGATGTGCCCATCACAGACGCGCGCGGCCTGGCTACCAATCGCGTTGACAATCGCCGCGGTAAAGGCCCCCTTGTGGCGAGCCTCTTCGAGTGCGGCCAGGGTGTCAACCGTTTCCCCGCTCTGCGTGATCGCCAGCACCAGATGCCCCGGCCCGACCAGCGGATCGCGATAACGGAATTCACTGGCATAATCGACCTCAACGGGGATGCGCGCCAGCCGCTCGATCATCACTTTGCCCACCAGGCCGGCATAGTAGCTGGTGCCACAGGCAACAATCGTTATCTTCTGCAAGGCACCGATCTGGTCAGCGGTAAGCCCCAGGGTCGGCAATTCAACCCGTGCATCGGCAAAATTAAGCCGGCTGCGCAGGGTGTCAGTGAGGCTACGCCCTTGCTCGAAGATCTCCTTCTGCATGTAATGGGTAAATTCGCCCTTTTCGGCGGCTTGGGCATCCCACTCGATCGTGACGCTCTTTTTGGTCAACGGGGCGCCGGCAAAATCCGAGTAGGTGACCCCCTCACGCGTCAGTAGCGCCATCTGCTGATTTTCCAGAAAGGTCACCTGGCGGGTGTGTTGTAACAAGGCGGGAATGTCACTGGCAATAAACATTTCACCCTCGCCCAGCCCAATTGCCACCCCACCGGCATTGCCCAGGCGGGCCGCAATCAATTGATCGGGGTAATCCTCGCAGAGCACCACAATCGCGCTGGGACCACGCAGATCGGCCAGGGTTTTGCGCACAGCGCCCATCAGATCGCCGCGGCAACCGTTGTGATAGTAACGGTGAACCAAGTGGACGATCACTTCGGTGTCGGTGTCACTGTGAAAGGTGTAACCTTCACCTTGCAAACGGCGGCGTAATTCGGCAAAATTTTCGACAATGCCATTCTGGACAACGACGAGGCGACCATCGGGGCTGCTATGGGGATGGGCGTTGCGCTGGCTGGGGGCACCGTGGGTGGCCCAGCGCGTATGGCCAACAGCTAAATGACCATCAGGCGGGGCGGCCTCTAACATTTTCGCGAGGTTTTCGAGCTTACCAACCTCGCGCCGGATCTGAATGACGCCATCATCACCCAGCACCGCCATCCCGGCCGAGTCATAACCACGATATTCCAATTGGCGTAAACCATGCAAAACAATCGGGGCAGCGGCGCGTGCGCCGATATAACCAACAATACCACACATAATTTATCTCCTTGCGCAATCGTCAAATAAGGAAACCAAATTGCCGACAGCCCCAATAACAGCGCGTTGTGACACCGGCAGTTGTCACCAATTTGTACTTTTTACGGCAAAAAAATATAAATTGATGACAGCGCCAAGTATCTGCTTGCGCTGAATGAGAACCGCAGGATAGATGGAAATGGCGCAGGGCAGCACAAGGTCAGGACGTTAGGCCAGAACCGATGCAGCAACCGTCGTCAGCGCGTACCAGCTTTGTCATCATGACTGATGCCAAACAGGCAGGATTACCGCGACAAACGCAGACAAAAACAGAGCCGCGGTGCGAAACCGCGCCATTACCCACACCAACCAGTGGTGTCATTTTTGGGGTCCACAGCTACGTGGTGCTGTGCCAACGGTTACCCGCTGGTTTTATCCACGCGCTAATCCTAAGGAGATAAATGGAGAAAAGATTTACCGAAAGCCGGTTGGCTTTGGGTCAGGCCTGTGGTCATAGCCTGGGGGCATCCGCTGATGAATCGATTTTCCTGTAACCGCAATCGGCTACAGTTAACCCGGCGAGCCGGGAACCCCTTCCTCGTCACCCGCACGAGCATAAACAAAAATCGTTCACCGGTACGGGCCATGCGCTCTCTTTTCCAGATTTTAGATTGTTACAATAGAGACCTCCATTACGATAACGTGACGACTAAGCCACCCCTCCCGCGCCTAGGAGCGGTGGCCTACCAGGCGCGCTCCCCTGCTAAGGGAGGGAACCAGGGTCTCCCAGCTCGATCCCCTCCCCAAACTGGGGAGGGTTAGGTAGGGGTTAGTCGTTACGATTAAACAACACATAGCCTGCATCATAACAGACTCTACCCATGAAGACAACCAGGAATTTGCACGGAAAATTTGCAAAGTGCTGACAATTTTGCAATATAGTGTTCACTGGCGCTACAAATGCTTTGACGGAGTAGTACGCTTATGCCTATAATAGATGTACATGGCGATTAAACACGACAGCGCGGCCCGCAAACGCTTCTGTCAGCAAGCAGGCAGAGGAGCAATAGACCATGAAAAAGCTTTCAATCATACGGCATGCCAAAGCAGTCGATGCGACCACTAGCCTCGCCGACTTTGACCGACCGCTGACCAAACGGGGCCGCAAAGATGCCGAGCAGTTGGGCAAATTGTTGGCGCGCACGGCACCGCCGGTTGATTGGTTGCTCAGTTCACCAGCACTACGCACACGCGAGACCACAACCGCCATCGTCGACACCTTGGGCTACACAGGGCGCGTGCAATGGGCGGACAATGCCTATCTCGCCGAAGCCGAAACGTGGCTCGAACTGCTGAGCCATGTGCCACCGGATATGGAACATGTAGTGGTGGTTGGTCACAATCCGGGGATTGCCGAGCTGGTCGCCGGCTTATCTTCTGGTGCGACGCCACGATTGAACCTCGATTTTCCTACCGCCGCCCTCGCCCACTTAGGGGTCGAAATCTTTTGGTGGAAACAAATTCGCTGGGGGTGCGGCCAATTACAGTTGTTGCTCACACCGAAAGCACTGCGCAAATAGCCAGCGCGTGGTTCGCCCGGCAGTCGTTCCACAGCGAGCAGCTTGTGATCCAACAGACAAACAAAGGATATGTATGGCAATAGACACACAAAGGCAGAAACAAAACGCTGCAAATCACGCGGCGACCTATGTCACCTCCGGCATGGTGATCGGGTTGGGCACAGGTGCTACCGCAACCCTCTTTGTCCACCGCTTGGCGGAACGGTTAGCCGCCGGCGAGTTGCAAGACCTCGTCGGGATTCCCACTTCGCAGAGCATTGCCCAGGAAGCAAAGCAACTCGGCTTCCCCCTCAGCACGCTGGAAGAACATCCCATCATTGATCTCACCGTGGATGGCGCCGATGAAGTCGATAAACAGCTCAACCTAATCAAGGGCGGCGGCGGCGCATTGCTGCGCGAAAAGATTGTCGCCCAAGCCAGCAAACGCGAGATCATCATTGTGGACGAAGCCAAACTCTCCCCACAATTGGGGAGTAAATGGCATGTCCCGGTCGAAGTCGTCACCTTTGGCTGGCGTACCCAGTTTGAATACCTGGAAAGTTTGGGCGCAACGGTTGAATTGCGCCAGAAGGGCGAACAACCCTTTGTCACCGACCAGGGTAACTATATCCTCGACGCCAACTTTGGCGTCATCACCGATCCCCCTGCTCTCGCCGATCTGCTCAAACGGCGCGTCGGCATCGTCGAACACGGCCTCTTCGTCAACATCGCCAGCGAAGTCATCGTCGGCACTGATGAGGGCGTGCGGATTTTGAAGCGGTAGATTGGTAAATCGGTAAATCGGTAAATCGGTAAATCGGTAAATCGGTAAATCGGTAAATCGGTAAATCGGTAAATCGGTATATCGGTATATCGGTATATCGGTATATCGGTATATCGGTATATCGGTATATCGGTATATCGGTACAAAAGCTATCACCTACGTATACTGATTTACTGATTTACTGATTTACTGATTTACTGATTTACTGATTTACTGATTTACCGATTTACTGATTTACTGATTTACCGATTTACTGATTTACCGAT
This sequence comes from Caldilineaceae bacterium, assembly GCA_022842065.1. The sequence continues at coordinate 47,978 of JALHQH010000029.1, read as the reverse complement.
TTACCTACCTACCGATTTACCTACCTACCCACCATCACATCCACTGAGGAGAATCCATGTCCACTGCTGCGCCGGCCGATATTTATGCCGATTTTGGGATCAAACGGGTGGTCAATGCCATGGGCCACGTTACTTTGCTGGGCGGCTCGATGCTATCGCCAGCCGTGCAGGCCGCGATGGAAGCGGCGAATACAGGGTATGCACCCCTGGAAGAGGTGATTGACAAAACCGGCAGTGCCATCGCCGACATGATCGGGGCGGAGAGTGCGATGGTCACCTCCGGCTGTTTTGCGGCGCTGGTGCAGGGGATCGCCAGTTTTATCACCGGCGATGATCGCGCCAAGATTAGCCGCCTGCCCGATACCAGCGGGATGGCAAACGAGATTCTGCTGCAAAAGCGCCAACGTTATCACTACGACCGTTGTATCACCGTGCCGGGTGGAAAAATGGTCGTAGTGGGCGATGAAAATGGTACGACGATTGCCCAACTTGAGGCGGCGATTGGGCCGAATACCGCCGGCATTCTGCACTATGCACGCGGGGAAGTGGTACCGGGGGTGCTCCAGTTGGCCGATGTGGTTGCCGTGGCCAAGCGCAAGGGAACACGCGTGATCGTAGACGCCGCATCAGAGATTTATCCGATTGAGCGCATGCACTATGTGGCGCAAAGTGGAGCCGATCTGGTCTGTTTTGGGGCAAAATACCTGGGCGCGCAGAACTCGGCTGGCATCCTCTGTGGCAGCAAGCAGTACATCCAAAACGCCAAGTCACACAGTTTTATCGGCTACGAAGCGCAACTGTCGCGCGGCATGGGACGCGGCTACAAACTCGACCGCCAGGAAGTGATCGGCGTGACGGTGGCGGTACGCGAGTGGTTGACCATGGATCATGAAGAGCGCATTCAGCAGCAGTTTGATCGGATTGCGACGATCACGAAGGCGATTGCGGATCTGCCCAACATCCAGACCGAACAGGCGTGGAATCCAGAACGCGAGGCGTGGGTCCAGTTGCGGATTACCGTAGACGGGGCCGATGATGACAAGTTGAAGGCGCTGTGCCAGGAACTGCGCGATGGTGAGCCAAGCATTTGGCTACGCCCGACCTTTGAAGGGGGCCAGATCGCGGTGATGGTCAACACCTTAAATGAAGGCGAGACCGAAATTGTCGCACAGCGGCTGCGTGAGGTGTTAGCCTAATGAGTAGCGCCAATCGAGCAGTCACCGTTCTTGGCGGTGGCAATACGGCCTTTGCTGTGGCCGCCAACCTAGCCCTACGTGGCTTTGCCGTGACGATCTATGAACTGCCGGCCTTTGCCCACATGTTGACCCCGATCCAGAGCAGCCGCACGATCAACTTGCAGGGTGTGGCCGAGACGGGTGCCGCCCAGTTGCAGCAGGTGACGACCGATATCCAAGTCGCGCTAGAAAATGATCTGCTGCTGCTGATCGTGCCGGCCTATGCGCACAAGCCTTTTGCTGAGGTCTGCGCACCGCATCTGCGTGACGGCCATATGGTGGTGATTACCCCCGGCACCCTGGGCGCGCTGGAATTTGCCCAGATTGTGCGCGCCAGTGGCAACCAGCATGACATCGCCTTTGCGGAGACCGACACCGCGCCCTATGTCTGCCGTAAGACTGCGCCCGACACCGCGATCATCTGGGGGGTGGTTGCGGGCCTGGGGCTGGGGGTCTACCCGGTGGCCAAGACCGATGCCGTGGCCGATGCGCTGGCCGACATCTTCACTACTACTGGGCGTAGCGGAGCCAAATCGGCGATTGTCGAATACCCGAATGTGCTTGCCTGTGGTCTCTGTGCGATGAATCCGGTCGTCCATCCCGCCGGCGTGCTGATGAATGCGGGGCGGGTCGAATTCAGCCGGGGCGATTTCTACTTTTACGAAGAAGGGGTGTCGCCCACGGTGGCGCAGGTCATCTATGGGGTGGATGGGGAACGGCGGGCGATTGGTCGTAAGTTGGGCTTCGAGTTGCTACCAGTCGATGCGGCCTTTCACAGCGCCGGCTTTGGGCCCAAGGGCGATCTGTGGGCAACGATCAACGGCAGCCGCATGTTGACCCAGCTGCGCGCGCCGGGCTCAATCAACACGCGTTGGCTGACGGAGGATGTCCCCTATGGCGTGGGGGCGTGGAGTGCGCTCGGCCAGCAGTTGGGGGTTGCCACCCCGTTGATGGAGGCGCTGGTGACCTTGGCCAGTGCTGCGCTTGGGCAGGATTTCCGTCAACTGACGCGCACGCCAGCGAAGTTAGGCTTGGCCAGGATGAATGGGCAGGAGATGTTGCGCCATGTAGAAGGGTAATTGCTGCTGATGGTGAAGGTCAGCGCTGCTGACCTTCACCATCAGCAGCAATTAAACCACCGCTACTTCAGCCTTCAACGTAACTTGGGCCTTAAGCGAACTGGTGATCAGACAATTTTGTTCTGATTTTTCCAGCAAGCGATGGGCCTTTTCAACGTCGGTGCCGGCGGGCACCTGCAATGTCACTCCCAGTTCAATCTCCGTAAATTGGGTCACCCGTTCCACCCGATCCAGCACGCCGCTGACCTTACAGGTCAGCTTTGTCCATTCAAACTTGGACGCGCGCGCAATCGCACGGAAGGTCAAGATAAAGCAGTTGGCCGCGGCACCGACCAGCATCGTTTCCGGCGACCAGCGATCGCCGGGGCCGTCGAATTCGGCAGGGGCGTCGGTTGGCCAATCGGGTAGATTAGTTGACGAGATCAGCACCGTGCCGGCGTCCGTGCCATCAGCCCTGACGACATAGTGATGCGGAAAGTTCTGCATAAAAAAGCTCCTTCTAGAGTGCAGTTGATTTGAAAACAGTGGTTACGTTCACTGGTAGTGAACGTAACCACTGTTTTCAAACAGAGCTCACTTTACACGTAATCAGTATAAACCGGTTGATACATGAAGGTGCGCACATGGGCCAACAGATCAGCCGGCGGTGCATCGGCGGCCAGATCCCGGTCATAGGCAACTTGCGCCACCGCGGCGGCGATATAGGCAGAGACCTCGCGAATGCGGGTCAGCGAGGGATAGATCCGCCCCAAGGCCAAATCAGCATCGGTCACTTGGTTGGCCAGCGCTTTGGCAGCGACGAAGAACATCTCGTCGGTCACTGAGCGGGTGGCCGCGGCAATCGCCCCAAGTCCCACGCCAGGGAAGATGTAGGCATTGTTGCCCTGGCCAGGGACAAAGGTTTTGCCCTGATAGTCAACGGCATCAAAGGGACTGCCGCTGGCAAAGATCGCACGCCCGTCCGACCAGGTGTAGGCCTGTTCGGCGGTACACTCGGACTTGGAGGTGGGATTGGAGAGGGCGAAGATGATGGGCCGTTCATTGATCGCGGCCATTGCTTCGACGACCGGACGGGTGAAGGTCCGCGGCATCCCCGAAACGCCGATAATCGCGGTGGGGCGTAAGGTCTCTACGGCGGTCAAGAAATCAGCGATAAAGGGATGGGGATGGGCATAGGGGCGCTTGTGTTCGACCAGGTCGGTGCGGTCGGCAACGACGAGCCCTTTTGAATCCACAAACCAACAGAGCTTGCGCGCATCCGCTTCGGCCATGCCCTCATCCATCAGGCCGGTGACAATCACATCGGCAATCCCGATGCCGGCTTCGCCTGCGCCGAGGAAGAGGAAGCGTTGGTCGGTTAGTTTACGGTTACTGAGGCGCAGGGCGGAATAGATCCCGGCCATCGCCACACTGCCGGTGCCTTGAATGTCGTCATCAAAAAGGCAGGCGGTGTCGCGGTACTTGGTTAAGAGGCGGAAGGCGTTCTGGTTGGCGAAATCTTCCAGTTGAATGACGGTGTGGGGGAAAACAGTCTGCGCGGCGGTCATAAATTCGTCCACCAGCTCATCATAGGCGGCACCACGTAAGCGGTGTTGGCGCAGACCAGGGTATAACGGATCGTGCAGCAGTTCCTCATTTTCGGTGCCAACATCAATCGTAATCGGCAGGCAGGCAGTGGGCGCAATCCCAGCACAGGCGGTATAAAGCGCCAGTTTGCCCACGGGAATCCCCATGCCGTTGGTCCCCAAATCGCCCAAGCCCAGAATCCGTTCGCCATCGGTGACGACAATCATGCGCACATCTTGATGGGGCCAGTTCTGTAGAATCTCGGCCATGTGGCCACGATCATTGGCGGAAAGATAGAGCCCGCGCGGACGGCGGAAGATGTGGCCAAAGCGTTGACAGGCTAAACCGACCACCGGCGTGTAGATAATCGGCATCATCTCGTTAATGTTATCCATCACGACGCGGTAGAAGAGGGTCTCGTTGCGGTCTTGCAAGGAAACCAGAAAAATATAACGTTCCAGGTCGGTCGTCTTGGCCCGTAAATTTTCCATTACGCGCATAACTTGTTCATCCTGGCTCTGGACGGTGGGGGGGAGCAGGCCACGCAGACCGAGGGCATCGCGCTCGGCCTGGGTAAAAGCGGTGCCCTTGTTCCACACTGGATCGTGGAGCAGCTTTACCCCCCGTGGAAAATCCGCAGGGATGGCTGGTGTCGATTGACTTTCTTTCATAAAACGAACCTTTCCTCACAAATACGCTAAACCAGGGTTTAGCATCAGCGGCCCAAGCAATTGCTCGTTGCCGTACTCTTTAAACTACTGTGCCGGTTGCGGTGCCGGTTGGTGGGAGCGGCAAGTGACAACATCCTCGTCATAGGACATCGCGACCTGTTGACCAGGCTGAATCACCAGAAAATCTTGATCCCACTCGCCATTGAGCAGGCGGCGAATCAAAGTGAGATCGCCAGTCAACCGCTCATAGGTCCAGCCGCGCTTGGTCGCCTCTTGTTTGGTCTGGCTTTCGAGCTGCGTCCCATCGCCGATTGCCAGATCGATATAGACAGCGCGGTTGTAATGACTCTGCCAGGCCCCCATTACCTCCATGAGATAGTCGGCATTGTCCTGGCCATATTTGGCGACATACTCCTCATATTTCGACTGCATGTCGGTGCTATCGACACTGGCCCCCAGGGTGACAAAGGTGCCGGAAGCCTCTTTTCGTTCGATATAGTCGAGCGAATACCAATAGGTGCCAGGGTTGCCTTCAAACTGTGCCTGATAACGCGCCCGGCTGCCCAAAAAGAGCGTGATACAATCATGGGCACGCGGCAACACAATGGGGATTTCGCCCGCCACCAGGCCAAAGGTGGCCTGGCCACAGAGACCATAGGCCAGCACCACCGCGTCAAAGTCTTTGGGGCTGAGCGCATCGATCTTTTGCTGGAGCAAGACGCGCAGGTTGACTGGTTCGTTGTGCAGCCCAATGCGCACCAGCTCCACATCGACCAGATGGGGTGATTCAGCGGCACATTGGTAGACCATACGGGTCAACGCTTCACAGCTCAGGCACTTCAGGCGCATCGGTTTCCTCCGGGATTGACAAGATGACAAGGTGACAAGGTGAGTGGACGATGGAGCCTATGGCAGGGGCGGGTGGATAGGGCCAAAGGCGCGGATACGTTGTTTGATGATTTCCAGCCGGTCAAGATTGGCATCTGGCGGGACATTGTCGGAGACGCCCAGGATGAGATGATCGCCCGCACCGATGGCGGTAAAGAGATCGTCCAGGTAGTGGTCGAAAACTTGGTCGCTCATGGCGTTGTCAAGCAGCGCGACGGAGGGGATGCCGCCAAAAACCGTCACGTTGGGGCGCAACCCGGCTAACATCTCGGCCAATGTGGTTTTGGTCATGGGAGCCGGGCAGAAGGATTCGGCCACATCAAAGCCGCAGGCGGGGAAGAGGGGCAGCAGCTTTTTGTTTTCGCCGTCGGTGTGGGTCAGCAGCAGTTTGCCCGCGGCATGCAGGCGATCACTCGCTTTTTTGAGCCAGGGCGCAATCTCTTTTTGAAAGAAGGGCGGCCAGGTCAAATCCTGATCATAGTTAGCGCCCCAGAAGACGACCTCGGCAGCAGACGCGGCCAACGCATCCAGACAGGCGTCAAAATAGGGTTCCATGCGTGCGGTCAGGCGGTGCATGGCCGCTGGTTCATCGTGGTAGAGATAGAAGAACAGATCCATCGCCACCAGTTCATGCAAAATGAGATGCATCGGCGAAGCGGCAACCGGTCCCCGCGCGACGGCGACACCCCGGTCACCAATGCGGGTGTGAAAGGTTTGATAAGCCTCGGGGGTTGGGATCACGACCAGGTGTTCAAAGATCTGGGCGACTGCCTCAAAATCGGCGACCGAGTGAATCGCATAGGATTTGACAAAGGGCAGGGAGATACCGTTGCCGGCCATCTCTTGCGAGCGATAGAGATGCAAGAAAATTTCACCCGCAGGGGTCTGGATGCGGGTGCGCAGATTTTCACCGTCATCACTTGATTCAAGTGGCAGCCCACGCAGTTCGACGCGATAAGGGTAATCCTGGTGGTTATCGATCCCCAGGCCGCGCAGACTGTTATCGCGCCCGCCGGGCATGGAAAAATCGGCCCCAATCGCATGGCAGGCCACGTCGAGCTTTTCGGCCATCTGCACCATGTTGAGATTGGCCCAGGCGACGGGCAAGGTGCCACGTGCCCGTTGGGCAATATACCAAAGATCCATGCGCGGTGCCCAGGGGATTTGGTCAGTTGGTTCGCCGCGGATCGTCGCCAGAATGCGCTCGTGGTGATTCATCACTTAAGCTCGTTTCTTAGGCAATAACAGCAAGAGCAGCAGGAAGAGGGTCGTCCACGGCCAGATCCAGGCGAGATCACCAGGGCCATCGGTGCCAGTACAGGCAGCGGTCCTGCGAATACGGATCAGGCGATACCCTCCTGTGACTACACGCAATTTCTCATCACTCATCATTAAAGGGTTAACACCTGCTAAATAGGCAGCAAAGCCGCTGTTAATCAAAACTTGGCGCAAGATGGGTAAACAATTACTGTGCGTAGTGACATCTTCGGCCACGCTGAGCCACCAACCTGTGGGTAACCAAACCGCAACCGTGGGATTGGCCAACAAATTGCGATACCAATCGGAGATCTGCCCAAAGCCGGCGGTACAGTAAAGATCGCCGTTGATCTCGGCGTAATTCACCGGTGTGCGGCGGCGCAGACCACTTTTGCGGCCAGTATGGGTCAACACCATAATGCGTCCCCCCACCGCGGGCCAGCCATTAACCGCCGCGCCAAAACCCAAGCGCCAGAGTAAAAGCATAAAGCGATTAAAATATTTAAAGCCTTGACGTAGGCGGATTTCCATTGCAGTCATAGTACACCTGAAAAATTCGTAACCATTCACCCCCTCCGAACCTCCCCCTGGTAAGGGGAGGAACTGTTCCCTCCCTTAGCAGGGGAGGGGTAGGGTGGGGTCGAAATGACGACAAAGATCCTTACGCTTCAGCCACATACAACGCCGGACATGGATTACCGGCTTCGTCGTACCAGCCATAACGCTTGCGCATCTCCAACATGAGCAGATAACGTTCCAGCGGTAACCCGGCAAAGGCGACATTGGTGGTGCCATAGATATAACCACCACCGGGCATGCCGTGACGCAACACATATTTGCACTGTTCGATCACCTGCTCTTCGCTGCCGGTCTGCAACAAGCTGCACTGCACACCGCCAAGCAGGCAAACTTTGTCACCAGCCTGGGCCTTGATCACGGCCAGATCCATGTTTTTGGCCTGGCAATCAATCGAATGGAGCCCGTGCGGTTGCGCGGCCAGCAGTTGATCAAGGATCGGCATCAGGTTGCCATCCGTGTGTTTGATCACGTAGTAGCCCATTGCCTTATACCCAGCGACCAATTCGGTAAGATAGGGGGTGATAAATTGGCGAAACATGCGCGGCGAGAGGAAAGGGCCACTGTTAAAACAGTAATCAGCACAAAGGGCAAAGCCGTCCAAGCCACATTCGGCGCGCAGATAGTGGCCCCGTTCTAACGCCTGTTGGACCCGCGTTTTGGCCAGCTCATGCATCTCAGCGGCCCGCTCAAAAAAGGCAACCGCCATCTCCATCATCTCGTTGCCATCGGGAATCGCAAAGGTACCGTCACCGTGGCAGATGAGCAGATAGCGGTCACCAACGCGAGCGCGGATGTAGTTGGCGGTGGCGGCAATGCTCGGGGCGTCGTGGGGACCGACGATCATGATGATCGCATGGTCAAGGCGCTCGGCGACTTCGATGTAGAGGTCGGCGTTGTGGCGGATCATGCGTTCGCGTTCAAGGCCAGTGGCACCATCCCAGACGGCGGCCCCGCGGTAAAAATCCTTACCCAGCAGTTCCGGCCCCAATTGGAATTCCAACTCAAAGGTCGGGATCAGCCCAGGCAGCGGTGGTTTACGTTCTAGCGCCCAGATTGCGCGTTCTTTGGGGGTGTACTCAATTCCAGCCATGTTGATAGCCTGTCCTATACATTGCGACGATATTTTCCGCCGGGCTGACCACCTGAATGTTGTGACAAGGGGCAAGAATATAACCGCCGCCCTTGCCCAGCAGTTCGATATTTTCGAGCACTTCGCGCTCGACATCGGCGACCGTGCCAAAAGGCAAGGTCTGCTGGTTGTCCATACCGCCGTGGAAGATCAGCTGGTCACCAAAGTCCCGTTTGAGTTCGGCGCGGCCCATGCCTTTACAGCGCCACTGGATCGGGTTGAGCAGATCAATGCCAATCCTGATCAGATCAGGCAGGACATCACGAATCGCACCGTCATTGTGGTGAAAGGCATAGACGCCGGCGCTGTGGGCGAGATCAACCATGCGTTTCATGCGCGGCAACAGGAAAGTCCGAATCATCTTGGGCGAGAAGAGCAGCCGATCCTGGCCGCCCATATCCTCAGCCACATAGGAAAGGGTGACTTGGCCTGGCAACTGGGCGTAAAGGCATTCGGTATTTTGGTAACAGAAGTCAAAGAGTTTATCAAGACAGTAGTGGACCATTTCCGGGTTAAGCGCCAGGTCCATATAAGCCTGTTCCATGCCGCGTAGATTCTTGTAGAGGAGAAAGGGTTCCGAGCCGCCGGCTTGGATTGGGTATTGTTCTTTGCCTTTGATCTGCTTGCGCACCTCGCTGTAGTCAAACCAATCGACCGTGGGCCAGGTGTAGTTGCGTGCGATCTCTTCTACCGTATTGTATTGGGCGAGGGGATGGGCGACACATTCGCGATAACGCCCGCCGGTATGCCCGATCCACTGGTAGCGCATGCCATACATATCGTAGTTGCGCTTGGGCTTGGGGCCGACATAGGTGGGGCGCACGGTAACGACGCGGTCAATGTGCAACTGTTCAAAGAGTTGCCACTGGGTCGCGCAGCCCAGGTGCTGGCGCACCTTGCGCGTTGCCTCGGCTGTCCCCCAGTAATCCATCGGTAAGCGGTCGGGCGTTTCCCGTTTAAAAACCGCCAACCAGCGTTCCTTGGGCGTCATTGTCTCGTGCATGGTGATCGCAATGCTCCATCTGCTCGTTGTCAACTGATCTGGCGGCAGGCAACAATATTTTGTCTAGAAGTACTTTTATCACGAAGCAGGCGCGAAAGTAACCGCCAACGGAAGAGCCATTGGCCTGACCAGGTGACTAGGTTTGGTGAAAGGGGTAGATGCGGGGACGACACGAGGTGTAAGTAACATCGGACTTACGCACACGAAACACGCGCGGCGCAGCGGGTAGCGGACGCCCGCAAAACGGGCTGGTGGTTGACCACCAGCCCGTTTTGCGGAGGGCAATATAGCGTTAGTTGCCGGTGATTAACGCTGAATCAAGGGCAGGTGAAGTTTGCTGCCATTGCTCGGCACGCCGCCGGTTACGGTAATCGTAACGACCCCTGCCGACGTACCACCCTTGCCATCGCTGACAAAGTAGGTAAAGTGATCTTCACCACCAAAGGTGGGATTCGGCGTGTAGGTCACTTGCTGACCGTCCGTCGTCGCGGTACCAAATTGTGGTTTGCTAACCGCGGTAATCGTCAGCACATCACCATTCGCATCGGTATCGTTGCTCAGGACAGCAACCGTTACCGCTGCGCCAGCAACCGTGGTTGCCGTGTCCACACCAAGTTCAGGTACTTTGTTGGATGTATCTGGGGACGCCGTTGCAAAAAGCGGACGTTGCAGGGTAAAGGTGCCAACCACTGTCACCGGCTGGCGCGCGCCCTCCCACACTGTTTCGCGGTACTCCCCACTTAATTTACTGCCGTCAGCTTGGGCAATGGCACCAGTCAGCCGGAACTGCCGCTGGACGGTCGCCCCACGCAGCGTGGCGTCGACACGCTCAGAAATGAGGGTAAAGGTGCTCCCATCAAAGCTGCCGCTGAAATTAGGCCCCGTCTTGACCGTTACCCCACCCGCTTGGATCGTATGTTCGACGGTGAAGATGAGGGTCTTGTCAAGCGTGACATAGCCACTCAGCGCCGCACCATTTTGGGTAAGCTGAAGCGCCAGATCAACGTCACCCAGATCGGGTGCATCAGGACCGGGTTGCGTATTGAGGGTATCGCTGTAGCGGCCGGCGACCACGACTTGGAGTTGCACCACCCCGCTGTAGTCACCGGCCACCTGCGCCCCGTTGCCTTGCGCCAGGGGCGCTAGTACAGGCGCGGCGTGGACAGCTAACGTCTGGACCGGCGGCACGAACTCGGCCCACTTAAAAAGTGTCATCACCACCACCACAAGCCCACTCACCAGTAGGATACTCAGGGTGGTCATCAACCATCGCTTCTGCATAACAATCTCCTATACTTGGATGACGCGTTACGAATGACGGGTTACGCAGCGCGTCATTCGTAACGCGTCATTCGTAACGCGTTAGAAATCCAACCGAACACATTGAGAGGGCTGGGGCGGGGTGTTGGACGCCCGCGTGCCATAGGTCGTACTGATCTTCAACTCAATGTCGGTCAACTGCTGGAGGTTGAGATCCGGCAAAATACCATCGGGCGAACCGGCGTTGATGAGCACATTCCAGCCGTTCGCCGCCAACGGACGACCCAAGAAAGCCGGCGTGCTGTAACCGGGTGCACTGTTGCCATTCTTGCCATTGATATCACCGTTAAAGGCACCCGCGACCACATCGGTCGGCTGATTGCTGGGAAATTCGAGCCCCAGCAGTGCCGCCGGTGGAATCAGCCGGTAATCCAAGAGACAACCGGCATAGGAGGTCAAGCCGACCTGACCAGTTTGGCTGACACGTACTTGGCGGTACCCCAAGTTGCCCGCTTGCGCGGTGACCAGATTCAAGCCAAAGCCGTTACTCGTCGGTTTGGGTTGCCCAATGCCGGCGACTTTATGCAGCCAGAAGAAGTCGTAGCCCTGCTGCACCACCTGGCCAATGATGCCATTGCTGGCCGCCGAAGTCGTGAAATCAAAGACCAACGTTGGTTTGCCGTCACTCCCCACCTTAGTATGCTGCGCCACCCATTGGCGGAAGCGTTTGGTACGTTCCGGCTGAAGATTGGCATCAGTGACGCCCTGCCCCTTGAGATACGCATCGGTCAATCCCACAACATGTTGGGCCACCGAGAGGGTTAGATCGCGCTGGTTGCTGTCGGCGTCTTTGACCGCGCCGGGCAGATTGGCAACCGTGGCGTCGAGATTTTGCAGGAAGATCAAAATGTCGTTGGCCGTGCGCGCCTTGTAGATGTCGGAGATGCGAAAGTTGTTGGCACTGAGACGCGCCGTATACTCATATTCAGCGCGTCGGGCCGCCAGATAAGCCAGGCGCGCCGCGGTTTCCAGCGCTTGGGCTAGTTCCAATCGCCGCGAATCGCGCACCATACGATAGCTGGGATCATTGGCCGGCAGCGCGGTCGTGTAGGCATGTTGGCGCTTGGACTCGAAGACATCGTGGCCGGTCTGGCCAACTACACCATTAAAATTCGTTAACGTGGCTTGATATTGTTGTGCAGCGCTTTGGACTTCGATCTGCGCTTCGGCAAGGTCTAACAGGAGGTTCTTGACGACGTTGGCAGAGTTGATGTTTTCCACCTTTGTTTCATTGGTGGCTTCGGCTAAGGTGCGGAGCGCCGCGGTCGTCGCCGCAAGTGGCGACAAGAGATTAAAGGTAAATTCCCCGGCGCTAGAGACTTGACAACAATTTGCGAGTTCAAGGGCGGCATCGAGGAGTGAAAGGCTTTGTGCACCAAACATAATCTGATTGGTTACCTGTTCGTTACGATTCTCTTCAAACTCTTTGCGCGAAAAGATGTTGTCACGCTTTTGGATCGCCGCTTCTACGCCTAGCCAGGCGACGCGCAAATCCTGGCGCGCCGTGCGCATATCGCTGACCAGGATCAGCCAGTTGGTGCCATTGGGATCGGGTGGTAGCCCATCGGTGGTGCGATCCATACAAGCGTCAAAGGTGTCAGCGGTGGGATCACACTCCAGCGTATGTTTGATCATATCGTCAATGCAGGCGTACCAGGCCGCGTCGGGGTCGGGTTCGTTGAGAAAGCCTTGCAGATCACAGCCTACTTCGATCTGGATCTCGTTGTCCACCTTGTTGTTGATGGCTAAGACGGCATTCACAAGATCCTGTTGATTGAGATCAAAGATGCGCTCGGCATTTTCGGTCTGCTGCTGAATTTGTAAGGCCAGATCGGCGGCATCTTTGGCCTGTTCCCACAAGCCTTTGTCGGTACTGCCAAAGGCGGTCCGATAGGGGCGTGACGGGGTAAAACGCACATTAAGGCCGAAGATGTTGCGCCCATCAAGCATTTCGCGTGCCTTCTCGCGTGTATCGAGCAGATTGATCGCCATTTCGGCCACCAGATCGCCATCGGGACGGTCGCCGGCCGCCGCGCAGCCGCCACTCGACGCGCCGATCGCCGCTGTCCCGGCCAAGCTCACCATTTTGAGATAGCCCGCGGTCGCCGCCGTGCGATAGGCATCCTGGGCAGCGGACTGGGCACGCGGAATGTCACTATCACTCTTGATATCGAGATAGCTGAGGCGGGTGGCGATATGGTGCTGGGCCACCTCCTGCTCCTGGGCGGCGCGTGAGAGCAAGCCCCATTCGGCTTGCGTATAAAAATCGGAGACCAGGCAACCACTGCCGAGGCTTTGGTCAAGCGCCTCGCGCAGCCCCTGCTCAGCGAGGGCAAATTGATTTTGGGCAGCCGCCAGCTTCGCCACTTCCTGGCGCACAAAGGTTTCACCACCGAGCAGGGCACCGGCACTAAAATGCAAGCCCAGGGCATCAACCATAAATTGCTGGCCAAAGATCAGGCGCAGATAGGCCGCTTCGCGCACACTCTGGCGCAGACGCGCCGCGAAGTCGCACCAATCGATGATCGGTTCCAGCACTTGGCCACTCTTGGCCGGGTCGGGGGGGTTGGGGTTTTCGGCCTGGGCACAGAGTGTACCCTTGTAGTCGGCACCAGGGACCGAGTCGGTGCCGTCATCCGCACGCATGCGCGCGACAGGTGCATAAACCGCCAGATAGGCATAGAGGTCGCGCGCCTGGCGCAGATCAGCATCAGCCAGATCGATCCGCTGCTGCAAGCTCATTGGTTGGATGTTCTGGTCGGGATCATCGTAGACGGCGGCAAAGCCGCTGTTTACATCAAATTGGCGCACCAGCTTGTTGAAACTGTTATTCTGCCGATAGGGGGAAATATCCTGGCGAAATTTCATGTTGCGTTCGAGCAGGCCGCGCGCTTCGGTTTCAATCGCTTTGTAATCGGCGTAGAAGAGGGCACCGGCTGCCGGGAGTTGGCTATTATCCACCGCGGGCAAGGTGCTGCTGGTAGTGCTGCCGACGGCACTAAGGTTGCCGGTCAAGCCAAAGTCGTTCGAACAGAAATCACTCAAGTTGCCGCCGCCACAGGCCGCCTGGGCAACGCGATAGAGCAGCAACACCGTTAGTAACAGACCCAGCAGCAGCACACCGATGGCGCGGTGGCGCAAGAGTTGTCGCATAAATTAGTCCTCCTTTTGGCTGGGCTAGGTTAGTCTTCGATGATCAGAACACAGGTCATATCGGTGCTAAGATATTGAGCATGCCAGTTCAACAGTCCAAACCCAAGTTGGGTGTCGTTGCCTACAGCGTTCACATATTGGCCATCAGTGAAGTAACAATCCCAGGCACGGGCAATATGGTTAATGCCACCATTCCCATCTTGAGCGTCTGAAGCAACACTGCTATCGGCTGGATTCGCCACACCGGCACCACCCGTCCAGTTGCGCGAGCTCCACCAACGTTTTCCCTGCACGGCGGGGCTAATCGAAAAGCGCGCCGGGCCAATCGAGGCTAACATGGCTTTGGCATCGGCCGGTCTTGACGGCTCCCAATTGCGCATACCAAGCGTGAAGGTACAGCCATCTTCATCCCCACAAAGTTGCATCAGGAGGGCATCATCCAGTGGCACCGTATCCGGTGACGCGCCGTTGTCCGGCGCTTCGATTACATAGCGATTAATGCTCACCGGATAGGTCGAGCGTTGATTCGACCCACCATTGGAATCACCTTTGTCGAGAATGGCTGCGGCACTCCAGTTGCCGTTCACGGTCAGGTCACCACCGACGGCCAGGGCACCGGCAGTTGTCACAGCCGTGTTTGTACCGCCAGTGAGCGTCAAGCCCGCCCCGCTATTTGTAATCTTGCCACCGTTGGGGGTAAAAGCAATCTCGCTGACCCCACCCGCGCCGATCGTCACCAGGTTGGGCACACCGCCGCCCGGCACCAGGTTATTCGCCGTCACAGCCGTCTGGGCCGTGGACGCTTGCATCGCCCAGGGCACGGGGTGGATGCGCTGGCGCGGCGTCATTTCGCCGGTACCGTTGACGGCAATCCCCAGGAAAAGCTGGGCATTGTCAAAGACGGTTGCCCCAATCGGTGTGCCACCATCGCCCACGACCACGGTAAAAATGCCATCGCGCACAACAACGCCAGTAAAGGTCTCATCATGCAACGCGCTGCCGCCGGTTGGGACATTATACAGGCGCAGACGGATCGTAAAATTGCCATTCGCCAAGCTACCATCAGCCTGGCGCAGGGTACCCTGATAGCTGAAGGTTCTGGCGATGGCACTGACGGCAGCCACATCGACATTTTGGCTCAACCGACTTGCCCAGGCGGTGGCAAAGGCATTGCCAGAAAGCCACCAAGTGCTGAAGAGGAGATTAAGCACGAGCACTACCGCGAACAGCGCGATCAACTCAAGCCGACGAATTCGCATAACATTTTTCCTTTTCTTTGGTATCCTTGGCAACAGGCAGCCAAAAGTTTGGTTGTGGTGAAAATGGTTATTTTAGGGCATGGAGGACAGCACCGACACTAGGGTGCCAACTTCTCAGGCAATGCGGGCTGTTCCGGCGATGTCGCCAAGCGGGCCAAGCCGGCCGGTTTGATCAGATCCTCGTCATCAATTAACTCATCCAAGAGAAAGGCGAGCAGTTTTTGCAGATCGGCAAAGAGGATTTTTTCCTCGGTGATGGTGGATTGTAATGAGGCGCGCCAGGGGTGATCAGGATTGTCGCGCCACACACGGAGTAGGTAAGAATGATAATTTGCATTGAATGACATACTCGCCTCGCCTCGCTTGGATTGGGCCGTCGCAACGAGCATAACAGGCGAATGTCAAATCAGCGTCAAATGATTCAAACAGTTTGCGTCAAAAATTAGCCATTATCGTCAAAAGCAGCTTGAAAAACGCCAGTACATTTGCTATACTGCTGAGCCACCATCTAAACGATCCGCGCGCTGTTCTGTCAAGCTGATTTTATTCGTATAGGTTGCTGATGCCACTTGCCATTCAACTATTAGGATCTGTACAGGTAACTTGGAATGATCGCCCACTCAAATTTGCAACAGAACATAGCCGCGCGCTGCTCGCCTATCTGGCCGTAGAAGCCGATGTCGTTCACCTGCGTACGACCTTGGCGACCCTGCTTTGGCCGGAGGAGAACGAGGCAAACGCACGCCATAATCTGCGTCAGGCCCTATTTTTTCTCAAGCGGACTTTGCGTGTCGTACCAGCACTTGACGCCCTGCTCCACGTTACCCCGACCACACTGCAATGGCATCGCGAGGAGAGCAAGATCGATCTGCATGCCTTTCAAGAACGCTGGCGACTGAGCCAAAGCCATCATCACCCGCAAGGAGAGGGCTGTGACACCTGTATTTCCTACTTGGTCGAGGCGGTGATGCTCTATCAAGGTGAGTTTTTACAGGGGCTTTTGCTGAAAGAAAATCCGCTGTTTGAAGAATGGGCACTGTTGATCCGCGAGCAGAGCCATCGCCAGGTCATGACGATGCTGAATACGCTAACCCTGTACTACGCCGCGATAGGGGCTTATGACCAGGTGCAACACTATGCCGCGCAGCAAGTATCACTTGAACCCTGGCACGAGGCCGGCCATCGCCAGCTCATGCAAGCGTTGGCGGCGCAAGGGCAACAGAGCGCGGCCCTGCGCCAATATGAAAGCTGTCGACGGTTGCTCCAACAGGAATTAGGCGTACCGCCGGCCGCAGAGACCACCGCGCTTTACGAGCAGATTCGCGCGCGGCAACGGCAGCCTAGCGCGCCGGTGCGGCAACAAAACACCATGCAGCCGCCGGCACAGACAATTCCCGCCGCAACGGTAGTGATTGAGCCACCCAAACGGCTACATAATCTCCCCACAACCCTGCCACTGCTGCTTGGGCGCAGCCAAGAGCTAGCACAATTGCGCACGCAGCTGTGTGATCCGGCCCAGCGCTTACTGACAATCGTGGGCATGGGCGGGATGGGCAAAAGTCGACTAGCGCTGGCCTTGCTGGAACAACTGGTCGGGGAAGCACCTCTCTCATTTGCCCATGGGGTTTGGTTTGTGCCGCTCATCGGGGTGACAGCCAATGCAGCGACCCTGCCGGAAACCGTAGCCGGCGCAACCCTCAAGGCAGTTGGCATCACGACGCTTAATCAGCATGCCTTACAGGATACCCTCTTTCACTACCTGGCCGCGCGCCACACGCTGTTGCTCTTTGATAATTTTGAACATCTATTGATCGAGGAAAACGTGGCCGCAGCCGCGACCGCTTTTATCCATGCCCTGTTGCATGCTGCGCCCCAGGTCACGCTGGTCGTTACCTCACGCCTATCCCTCCAATTGCTGGCAGAACGGGTGCTCCGGTTGGAGGGGTTGCCAGTACCCACCGAGTCGGCGACCAGGATGGATCAGCGTGATCTGCTTAATTATGAGAGTATCCGCCTCTTTGTCTATCATGCACAACGGACTTTACCCGGCTTCACGCTCGGTGATGCGCATTTATCCGCCGTGCTTGCACTTTGTCGCGCGCTCAGTGGCATGCCGTTGGCCATCGAATTAGCCGCGGCCTTGGCACCGCATTTTACGCCGCAAGAACTGGTCGCAGCCATTCGCCAAAATCTGGCGCTGCTCTCATCTACTCGGCGCGACCTGGATGAACGACATCGCCATTTCAGTGCTGTGTTGCAATCTTCATGGCAGTTACTTTCCCCCCGTGAACAACAAGTACTGATGCAATGTGCGATCTTTACAGGTCCCTTTAGCCGGGCGGCAGTACAAGCAATCACCGGGGCGACGATCAGCGAACTAGCCGGCCTGGTCGATAAATCGTTGATCCAACAGCCCGGCGTGGGCATCTATGCGCTGCACGATCTGTTACGCCAGTTTGCGACCGACCAATTACAGCCCAGCAAGGCGGCAGCCACGGCAGTCGCCGACCGTCACAGCAGCTACTATCTAAATTATGTCACGATGCGTGAAGAGCCACTAGCACGGGGTACGCCACGCCAGGCCATCAACGAAATTCAACGAGAACTGGACAATGTACGCCAAGCCTGGGGATGGACCATCAACCAGATCAACGCGGCCCAGGCCGACCAGCCGCAACTGTCAAGCGACTGTGCAGCTCGCCTGGATGCGGCGGCCTATGGACTATGGCAATTCTATCTAATCGCTGCGCACTATGGGGAGGGCGTTGCCGCCTTTCACCAGGCAGCAGAGGGTTTACAAGCCGCCTTAACGGTGCCCGTAAAGGCAAACGCGGTGCAGTCCGGCGCGCACACAACTCGTGAGCGCCCTTGGCAGCAACTCTTGAGCAAATTGCGGGGGCTGGAAGCATTATTACGCTGCATGCAAGGGCAATATGATCTAGCACTGAGTACAGCAGAAGAGGCCCTTGCCAGAGGGATCGCCTGGAGCAGCAGCACAGGGGAAGTGCTGGGACTGATCTGCTTGACGCAGGTTCACTATTTCACCGGCCAGTTTCAAACGGCAAAAAATTATGCCGAACGGGGGTTAGAGTGTGTCCAGAAAGCCACCGTGGCGGCTGACCCAGCAGAAAGTTTGCCCAGTGAAATCGGCTATGATGCACAAATCCTGGCTTATCTCTATTTAGGCGTTATTGCCAGAAATTTCGATGACTATGCGCAGGCAGCCATTCAAATTAACCAGGCCGTGGCCCTTTGCCAAACGCTGGGCAAGCTGCGCAGCGAAATGCATGCCCGCACCAATCTCGCCAACTTGGCGCGCTACAAGCAAGATTATGTCACCGCCCGCCAGGATTACGAACAAGTGGTGCAGATTGCAGGCGAGCTTGGCTACCGGCGGGCCGAAAGTATGGCGCGCTACGAATTAGCAGATGTATTGCGCGGGTTAGGCGAATACACCAGCGCGCTGGCCCAGTTCGAGCAGGCGTTGGCCGTTTTACAGGAGATTGGGGAGCCGTTTGTGGAAAACTATGCGCTAATTGATCTCAGCCGGCTCTATGCCTACATGGGTAACTATCCCCAAGCGCAGCAGTTGATGCAACAAGCGCTTACCCGCAGTGAACACTTCACCATGCCGGATGCACAGCTAGATGCCTGGCTGGCAGCCAGCCTGCTCTACCATCTAACCGGGGCCGAAGGCGAGTCACTGCACCACGCTACCTGTTGCCGCCAAGCAGCCCAGGTCAGTGGGGCACGCCGCTACGAAGGCTATGCGCTACTCTATATGGGCTATGCATTGGAAGGCTTGGCGCGTTGGGACGAAGCCCAAGCCGCTTATACAGCAGCATTGCAGCTTTATCAACAACTTGACATCCAACCAGTGGTCGCAGAAGCGCAAGCCGGCTTGGCGCGTACGGCACTGGCACAGGGCGACACCGCGGCCGCCCTGGCTTGGGTCGAAAAGATTGTCTTGATCCTGGCAAAGCACCACCCAGTTGGATTGGATGAACCCTTTGCGATCTACCTGACCTGTTATCAGGTATTAGCCGCCAACTGCGATCCACGCGCGGCGGCGCTCTTGCAGCGAGGGGCGCAGGAATTGTTTTGCTATACCGCACAGATCGCGGATAGTGATCTGCGCCACGCCTTTTTAGAAAATGTACCTGTCCATCGTGCCCTTGCAAAGGCAGCGCGCGACCAACGCGCAGATCAGGCAGTTGCAGCAGCTGTGCTCACCGCCGATTCGTAATCACCCCCATTGGGCGCAAGTTGACGCCGTGACCCCAAATTTCGCGCGTCTTTTCTAGATAGAACTGATAACTTGCCAGCGGCACATCGGGCGGCACGCGGTGGTCACAGAAGCTGATGTAGCCACCCTCCTCCACCAGCGGTGCCAGCCGCTTGACCTCATTTTCGATCTCGGCCTGGCTGCCCTGCAGGATATGTTTATCAAAGCCGCCCATCAACAGCAGATCTTTGCCATACTGTTGGCGATACTTGATCGGATCGCCGCCCCAGGTGCCAACCTCCAAGGGAAACATACAGTTGACCCCAGCCTCGAGCCAGTGCGGCACGAGCAGAGAGATGTCGCCGTCACAGTCAAGCCAGATAATATTGACACCATATTTGTGCAGCAGATCGGTAATGCGGCGGTAGTGGGGCACCAGATATTTCTTGAAGTGGCGCGGGCTGATCAGGGGACCGGCACGGTAGGCCATGTCCTCCCACATGCCACAGGCGTCGAACTGCACACCACTTTGCAACGCCCGCTCCAGTGTGCCGAGAATACAATCGGCGACAGTGGTCACCATTTCGTCAAAGAGGGTCGGGTCATCATAGAGCAGGTAAGAGACATTCTCCACGCCCATCCAGTTGCGGATCCAGCCATAGAGGCTGCCGCCAGGCAAAACTAATAATTCTGCGCGGTTGGGATCGCGCCAGCGTTCGACCCGCTTGGCCCAATCCTTGGGCAAGCGCCCCCTGGCGCTAGGATCGAGCCGGGGTTTGTAATGTTTTTCCCAGCTTGCCCGATCGGTGAGCAGATGGGCCTGGTGCTGGGGGATCGAGCCCATAAACTTGCGGCGCAACACCCGTACGCCATCGCCCTGTTGGACAATTTCGTGATCGCCATAATCTTCCAGTACCGAAGTGCGAAAAGCCGGCGTTAGCCCTATGCGCACACCGGTTGTGCGCGAGATCTCATCAATGCCAAAGTCCATACCAAAATAATCAACATGGTTGGAACTGGCATAGGTGAAGAGAATCTGCTTGGGTAGCCCCTGTTGGTGCCACAGAGGAATTGTCTCTTCCCAAAAGCCAAAATCGACCAGGGGGGATCGGTCGCGCGGTTGATAGCGCATGGTAGCCAGAAAACGGTCGCGGTTACTTAGCTGATTCATGGGGTGCTCATCCGTTCAGTTGGGCGAGGAGTTCTTTACAGAGTTGTGCGCCAGTGGCCGCATCGATCGCCGCGCCATCGGCCCCGATCTGGGCGGCCCATTCCGGCGTCACCGCGGCACCACCTACCACCACCTTAACCTGTTGGCGCAAGCCGGCACTTTCCAGCGCAGTGAGCACTTCACTGGCGTGCATCATCGTGGTGGTCAAGAGTGCAGAAAGGCCAACCAACTGGGCATTATGCGTTTTTACGGCGTTGACGAATTTGTCAGCACCGGCATCCACCCCAATATCAACCACCCGGAAGCCGGCCCCTTCCAGCAGCATACCAGCCAGATTTTTGCCGATATCGTGCAGATCACCGCGTACGGTGCCGAGGACAATCGTGCCAATCGGCTTGGCCCCGGCATCAACCAACGCTGGACGCAGCAGATCCATCGCGGATTGCATGGCGCGCGCCGCGATCAACATCTCTGGCACAAAGTATTCACCACAGGTGAACATCCGGCCGACTTCGGTCATCCCGGCAATCAAGCCCTGATTGAGAATGGTTTGGGGATCAGCGTGCAGCGCGATCAACTCTTGCGTCAATTCGATGGCATCGGCTTTACTACCATTGATAATCGCATCTTGTAAATCCAACAACTGCTCTTCCATGACCAGTGCCTCCGGTTCATTTTCTAGCTGCGCGTACAAAATGGGTAGGACTTACACAGGGCTCGGCGGCTGAGCATGTCGAAGCCAAAGAGCCCTGTGTAAGTCCCCATGGGGATCGATTCGCTCTACTATGGCATGAATGGTCAGGGGGGAAAACCGCCAAATGGTGAGGAGGTTACCTAGCCACCTGTCCAAGCGTGGGGAGGGGGTGAAGGGTGACAGGGTGAGGGGGTGACAGGGTGAGGGGGTGAGGGGGTGAGGGGGTGACAG
Organism: Caldilineaceae bacterium; assembly: GCA_022842065.1. Next base: position 26,518 of record JALHQH010000029.1, on the reverse strand, counting down.
GGTGAGGGGGTGACGCATTGGTGGATCAGTTGCGCGGGCGACTTTGCTGATCGCGTCCAAGCAACATAGAATTAGGCATACTGCTAATCCCAATGCACAGAAAGGATTTCTCATGGCCAAGCTTGATCCCTACCTGCAGCACAAAGCCAGTGTGCTCGCGCAGCGACGTGAACAATTTACCGCCAATCCGGACGCGGCCCTGGTACGCCTCAAAGCCACCTCGCACGTGGCCGGCAATACGGGCGTGCGCCCAGTCAAGATGGGTGAGTATATTATCATTAGCGATTCGGCCCCTGGGCTGGCGGGCAATTCGCTCGGCCCGAGTTCCCCGGAGATGTTGCTGGGTGCGCTGGCCAGTTGTCTGATCCACACCTATCTGCTCCAGGCCACGTTGCTCGAAATCCCTTTAGATAACGTTGAAGTGACGATTGAGGGTGCGCTCAATATGGCCCCGGTGGTCGGGCTACCCCAGACCGAGCCGATCAAGTTGGAAGGGCTGAGCTACACACCGGTGGTTACATCGGAAGCAGCGCCAGAGGTGATCCAGCAGTTACATGCTGCAGTCGAACAAACTTGTGCCGTCCTCAATACGCTACGCTCGCCGATGGATGTGGTCTGCAAGCGCTAATGAAACGTGTACTTACTGTAGTCCGTATTGTGTGGATTAGCGCGGGGTTGCTCTTTCTGGCCTGGCAATTTAACTCGTTTCGGGCACAGGGCTTTGACTTTGCCGCGCTGACCAAAGATCCGGTGATCCAGGTGAATGAAGAAGGGCCAGCGCTGGAAGTGATGCCCATCAGCACCTCGCAGCCGGTGGGGTTGATCTTCTTGCCAGGCGGCCTGGTCGAGCAGCGCGCTTATCTACCACTGGCGTATGCGCTGGCAGAACAAGGTTACCCCGTGCGCATTGTCAAGCTGCCGTGGCGCAGTGCACCTTTGGCCAGCCAGGAAGCAACGCTACAGGCATATGTACGCAGCACTATCGAGGAGAGCATCATCCCCCATTGGGTGATGGCTGGCCATTCGCGCGGCGGGGCATTGGCAGCTCGCTTTGTCCATGCCGATCCCACCCTGGTTGACGCGCTCATTCTAATCGGGACGATCCACCCCAAAGCGCCCGAATTCAGCCTGGCAGCAAGTTCCGTGCCGGTCACCAAGATCTACGCCACGCAAGATGGCATTGCCGATCAAGCCAGTATTTTGGCAAATCGCCAGCTATTGCCGCCGACCACGACCTTCATCCCACTGGCCGGGGGTAACCACAGTCAATTTGGCTACTATGGTTTCCAGTTGCTGGATCAGCGCGCTACCATCAGCCGTGCCGAACAGCAGCAGTTACTATTAGAGGCCATTGTACAGGTGCTGGCTCGGTTCGGGAAAGTGTAGGATCACACTTCGCTCTGCAATACCCACATTTATCCCACACAATTTTGTGGGATAAATGTGGGATATTTGTGGGATAATGTGGGAAAGATTTTGTGCTGCGGTGGGATAACAAGGGCGGACGCAGAGCAGCAAGAGCAGGTCGTTACTCTATACATAAAAAGTTACCAGACCGCTTAACCGGCATTTTTTTTAAACAGGCCCCATACCGCACCCAAAAGGTCTTCGGCACTGATCACAATGAAAATTTTCCTACCGCGAAGCACGCAGAGAGCGCAAAGGTTCGCTTCGGGCTTTTCTTTGCGCTCTTCGCGCCCTTGGCGGTGGCTATTTTCACATCACAGCAACGAGGTCACCAGTTTAATGGCTAGCCAATTTGCGTCGCAAGCGCACATATTGAGCATAGTCAATTTGGACGCGCCGGTTAATATAATCGCGGGTGGCGGGCGCGCAGCGTTGCGCGGCCGTGATCTTGTCCGTCACGCGTAGGTCAAAGGCATCGGAGCCGGCACCACTGCCATAGCTTACCATGAGAATGCGCTCTCCTGGTTTGGCCTCGTCAAGCACAGCCGCAAGACCAATAATCGCGGCTCCCGCGTAGGTGTTGCCAATCTCCGGCACCAGCAGCCCCGTTTTCCACTGGGCCGGCTTGAAGCCCAGATCCGCCATGGCGCGGGTGGGGAATTTCGGGTTGGGTTGGTGGAAAACCACATAGTCGTAGCTTGCCGGCGTTGTCCCCATGGCATCCATCATCTGTTGCGCGGCCGGCATCACATGGCCAAAGTAACCAGGATCGCCACTAAAGCGCTCCGCGTGGCTGGGGAAATGGGTACTGGGTCGGCGCCAGAAATCAGTGGTATCAGAGACATAGCTCAGGGTACGGTCGATCTGCACCAGCGCATCGGCGGCCGGGCCAAAGATAAACGCAGCACCGCCCGCCCCCGCGGTATATTCAAGGGCGTCACCCGGGCGTCCCTGCGCGGTATCCATGCCAATCGCCAGCACATAATCCGCCATACCGCTACCGACCAGGCCAATACTCGCCTGCATCGCTTCGGTCCCCGCCTTACAGGCAAATTGCCAGTCGGCGGCCAAGGTGGCTGGGGTGGCACCAATGGCTTCTGCAACGATGGTGCCCGTCGGCTTGACGGCATAGGGATGACTTTCGCTGCCGACCCAAACGGCCTGGATCAATGTAGGGTCCAGCCCCGCCCGGGCCAGGGCATTGCGCGCGGCCTCAATGCTCATCGTGGCCGTATCTTCATCCAGCCCCGGCACCGACTTTTCCCGCACCGGGCTTTTGCTGTTGCCTTCGGTCCACACACGGCTGATTTCACTTCCGGGCAGCCGATACCGTGGCACATATGCCCCATAGCCGACAATCCCGACCGGGCGAATTGGTTGATTTAACATGGTTTTGATCCTGTCGTCTTTTCGTCGCGTTGTCTTTCGTCGCGTTGTCTTTCAGTTGATCGTGCGATTGGCGTCTGGCCAAGTGGTGAGTAACGCCCGGGCACGTTCCACACGAATTTGTTGTTCCTGGATTAGTTGGGCGGCGATCTGCTCAACTTGCGCATCGGTCGCGCCGGCGGCAACGGCGACCTGGCGAGCATGAAGCGCCATATGCCCACGCTGGATACCATCGGTGGCCAGCGCACGCAGCGCGGCCAGATTCTGCGCTAAGCCGACCGCGGCCATTACTTCGCTCAATTCACGCGCCCCCGTTACTCCCAAAATCTTTAACGCCAGGCCAGCCGTTGGGTGTGACCGGGTCGCCCCGCCCACCGTGCCAACCGCCAACGGTAACTCCAGCCGACCGGAGAGATAGGAGGAGGGAGACACGAGACTCATGTCTCCTGTCTCGTGTCTCGTGTCTGCCGTCGCCACGTGCCACTCGGTCAGTGCGCGGTACTGGCCATCGCGCGCCGCGTAGGCATGCGCCCCCGCTTCGATGGCGCGCCAATCGTTGCCGGTAGCCAGGGCAACGGCATCAATACCATTAAAGATACCTTTGTTATGGGTAGCAGCACGGTAAGGATCGGCGACGGCAAAGGCGTTCGCGTGGGCGATATTCTCGATCACCACCGCGCCATCAATCGTGGGTGTAGTAAACGCAGCGGACGGAATCTGCACGGCTGCCCAGGCCCGGCGTTGATCGGTGAGATTACTCAAAATGCGCAAGAGAGCACGCCCGCCACTCAGCGCTTCAAGTCGGGGCGCAATGGCCTCGGCGGCCGTGTTGACGGCATTAGCGCCCATGGCATCGCGACAATCAAAATGCAGATGAACGATCAACATCGGGCCAGTTGGTGTCTGCGTCAACGACCGCACCACAATATCAACCGGGCCACCACCGCGCGCCGTAATGGATGGACTGGTATTCGCTAGCACAAGCAAGGCCACTTTCTCGGCAAGAATCGCCGCGGTGGCAGCCTGATGGTCAATCACATCGAGCAACTGAATCTGGGCGACCATGATGGGCAACGTGCTGCCGGTCTGAAAACCGCCACCGCTACGGGCGAGTTTAGCAGCAAAGCTAACGGCAGCGACCACAGACGGTTCTTCCACAACCATTGGGATCAGATAATCGCGGCCATTGATCAGAAAGTTGACCCCAATCCCCAGTGGCAGGCTATAGCGGCCAATTACATTCTCAATCATTTTGTCGGCCTGGCCCACGGTCAGCCCATCCACAAGTAAGGCCTGTTCCTGATCACTCAGGTCCGCCCAAGCGCTGACAATGGCAGCGCGTTCGGCAACCGATTTTTGGTAAAACCCACTTAGACGCGAGGAACGCGCGGAAACGTTGTTGGTCATACTGCTGCTTTCAATCGACTGGGCACTGGTGTCAATGGGCAACCGCGGTGGCAGTAGCTCCGTTGTGTTGACGCTCATCGCCGTGGTATAGCGCCAGCCACTCAACCTGGCACACACTTGCTGCTGTCACGGCAATGGACTAAAGGCCTGTTTATATAAGGGTAGGATACCAAAGGGTAACTGTCAAGATCTACCAGGATTGGTGCTGAGCGAGCACAAACTCAACCGCCAAAGGCCGCCCACGCGCTGCGAATCGGGCCATCAAGAAGTTGTGGAGAGACAGCGAGGCTGATCGAGAGGAAAAGTACTAATAGTGCCAAAGCCACACTTGGCGCCTGCTCGCGCACAAGGTAGCGGTTCTCCAGTGGACCAAAAAGAATGCGGGTCAGCCGGACAAATCCACCGATCGCGCCCACCGAAGCCAGCAAGACGACCGCGGCCGGGCGCCAATCATTGGCAGCAATGACCTGTAATGCCGTCCAATGGCCTGTAAAACCGGCACTGAGCGGGAAACCGGTCAGCCCAAGTCCCCCCAATAAAAAGGCCGCACTATTCCACGGCAGGCGATTGCCTGCCCCTTGAAGTCGCGCCAGACTTAAGCCCCCCACATGATGCTCTAACACGGCCAGCCCAGCCGCCGCCGTCAGCATACTCACGGCCCGCAAGCCAAAGAGAAAGAGGGCAAGTGGCCACGTTGTCGCATCCGGATTGGCCAGAATCACCAAAATCAGTCCCCAGTCATGCAGCGCAGCATACCCCCAGAGCCGACCAGGATGGGTCGCACCGGCAGCTGCAATCCCGCCCCAAGCGGTCGTGACCAGCCCGGCCCACAGAAACCACTGCTCATAGGCAGGTTGGCTGGTAATAAAGGGAAAGAGATTAACTAGCCGAAAGAGCAGATGTAAGAGGGCAAGCTGGTAGAAAAGCGAAACCACCGCGGCGACGACGGGTGGTGCCGATTGGGCGGTCGCCGGTTGGGCGCTGTGCAACGGGGCCGGGGCCAGTAAGATCAACAGGCCCAACGTCACCAGTTGGGCGGCCATCGCCGGTGGGTTCGGATCTTGGGGGTTAAGCGGCAGTTGATCAATATACCATTGCGCCACCAGAAAGAGCGGGAAAGCCAGGACGGGGGGCACCAATGTGCGTAATGGACCGGAAGGATTGGTCAAACGGCCGGCCTGTAACATGAAGACACTCATGCTGCTCAACGCCACCAGCAACATGGGTGCCAGCAGCGGCGGCGCCAGCGGACCGGCCGTCATCAAGGTCAACATAAAATAGCCGGCCAGCAGCGCCAGCGTAAACGGAACAAAGCTACGCCCTTGGCTAATGACCAACGCCAGGAGAAAAGCCGCAGTGGCCAGCAGCAGGCTGGTGACTAAAATTGCCAACGCGCCGGGCTGCAAAGCAAAGGTAAAGCCGAGCCGGGTAAAGGGCAAACTCACATCGAGTTCGCGCCCCACAAAGGGTACGATGGCGAGCGGGGCACTAAGGTCAAGGCGCAGCAACCATAGCGCCAGAGTGGCCGTAAAAGTGGCCGCAATGCCAACCGTCACCCGTTCCCAGGTGCGCAATAGATAGGTCAAGATGGCTAAGAGCAGCAGGCTGCCGATCAGCAAAGTTGGCAGCGTCCATAATACAGTTTCAGGAGTGACAAAGCCAGTTGCACCGTTCATGTCGCGCGCCGCGCCTCCACTGCATTATGTTCACCGGTGCCATCACGGGATGAACCTCGCGCTAAGTCTTTGGGTAGTGGCGTCGTGGGTTGGGCAACTGGTTCACGTTTGCCATTGCCATTCGTCAGCGCTGGGCGCGAACCACCATTCGTTTGGGTCCCAATTAGCAAGGGCGGCGTGCCTTCACCCATCAGATTGTCAGTAATGATCGGACGCAGCCGGATCGACGGCAGCCGTTGGGCCAACATTAAGTAGCTACAGGCAAGGGTAACGAGCAATTCGATCATGCCAATGAACACAAACAGGCGATGTTGTGGCAGCAAAATCTCAATAAACGCTTGGACAGGCATAAACCAGAGTAAGAGTGCGATACCGGTGAAGAAAGGTGTATCACTTAAACCCAGCAACACCAGGCCACAAAGCGCCAGCCAGAAGAAAAGCTGAGCAATGCGCGGGGCAATCATCGGCAAAGCCAGATCTACCTCCAGAAATTGCCAGCTAATCAACAACAGGACCGCCGCGCTCAGGCGGACAGGCCAAGAGCCCGGACGCTGTTGTTGCAAGGCAGGGCGCACCTGTTGGGCCGACAAGAGCAACATGAGCAGGGCAAGGGCCATTACCATAATTTGGACACTGGCCCACTGTAAGGCAAGCCCATGTACTTTGCCGGCCAAAATCGCAACACCGACCTGGATCACAAAGAGACTGACCAATGTTAACCGCCACTCCCAGAGCAAAACGGTAAGCAGGGCCAGCGCGCCAATCAGCAAAATCCCCAGACCAGAGGCAAAAAAATCAAGTTGTGTAAACAGCCACCCAGTAAACAAGTCAAGCATGATGGGTATAAATCTACTGCGCCAATAAATAGCTGATTAAAACAAAGACCAACAGCCAGCCCATATAGCCGGCACCTTCGAGCACACGGGTGGCGTTACCCCAAACATCTGTCATATGTTGCAAGGCCCACCACCCCAGGTTAAAGAGCCAATCCAAGCGGATTAACCGGTGTAGTTGACCGGCACCGCCGCCGATCCGCCCCCAAATTTTTGGGCGCAGCCAGACCAGGCCAAAGCCCATAAAGAGGGGTAGCGCGACCGTAATCCAGATCGCCGCCTCTTTGGCCACAATGCTAGGGGGATCGCCCAGCGTGGGCGCAATCGCATTGGGCATACTCGCTATCGCCGCAACCGTACGCGGCAAAAAGCCGGCCACCGCTAAGGGTAACCCAAGGGCAATACTTGCGGCCAGCAGACGGAACATGGCCCAGCCCCCCAAGGTTGTCGTCTCTGGGCGCTCAACATCTTCCCAGCTTCGTAATAGGGCAGCCACCTGAAAGGCCTGCGCGATCACAAAAACCACAAAGAGCAATTGCACAATCGAGCCAGGCACCCACAGCCGCGCTAAGGATGGTTGGGCAAGAAACCCCGGCGTAAGTGGCACCCCCGCCAGGGTCAGCGCACCGACGCTGACCGGAATCGGCCAACCCCAGCCCTGCCAAACCTGTTCACCGACCATCCAGAGCGCACCACCCAAGGCAAAGGCGGTGGTTGGCCAGATCATCGCCGTCGGACCTTCGTCATAGGTTAAAGCCCCGGTTAGCGCCGCCAAGCCGGCCGAAGCGATCAGCACAAACGAATGATGATCGGTTTCGGTTTTTGCCGTCCACGCGGCAATCGCACTCCCTAGAAGCGCTAACAAAAAGAGCGCCAACACATCCAGCCGCAAGAGAATATACTCACGCCCCAGCCCATAGGTCCAGCCCAAAAGCCAGAGGCCACAAAGGGTAGGCACCATCTGCTCTAACAGGCGCTCGGCGACGGTAATCTGTTGGCGGTTGTCACCCAGCAGCCAAATATGAAAGGGGTAGACGCCGGAACGAATCAACGCGGCCAAGGCCAGCAATAGGATTGACTCAATCGGCAGCGTACCATTCTGAAATTCCTGGGCGGGACCAGTCGGGCCAGCCGGCAACAGGGCGATCAGCAACAACATGGCACCAATCAGGGTCAGGCCACGACTCTGCCCTTCACCAGCAGCTGACTCTTCACCGGGCACTGCAGGGCGCGTCGTACTCCGCAAGAGAATACAGACATCCAGCAAGACCCAAGTGAGGATCGCAGTCAACAGATTGCCACTGCCAACAAAGAGTAACGCCGCAGCCAAAACCCCCAGTTGGACGGCCAACGACATGTGAATGCGCCGCCCTTGCTGCACATAATCGCTGTTTAGATCAAGCAGAATGCCCAACCCGCCCAGGAGCAGCACGAGGCTGGCGATGTACCAATTCCAGCCATCACCGATCCAGTAGAGATTGGCCCCACTTTGGAGGATCGGCCGCCAGGGATGGCTAAAGGTTGGCACCACATCGACCTGGGCGCGCAAAATCAGCAGCAGCCAACCGGCGCAGCCAACAAAAAGCAAGGCCAACGTGGTCAACACAGCAGGGCGACGGACCCAGCGCCCGACAATCGCTTGGGCAATGGCACCCGCCACGAGGAGCAGCGATGGACCAATAGGTGAGATGAGAAAGCGTGCTAGTTCGTTCACAATCGCGAGTATAGCACAGCCCTCAGGAGTCCACAAAAGGCCATGACGGTGTGGGTTTGCAGTGATAAAGCCGGTGGCGGCGGGATAAGATAGGGAAGCAATCGCTTGTGCCCTGCTCGTGTCCCGCCGCCACCGGCCCACTACAGGGGCTGATAGTGCAAAGTCAACATGCCGGTCAGCCCCTGTAGCGCAGCTAGCGTCGTGGCCGGGGCCACCCCTTCCAGCACCACCCGTACCACCTGCCCTGCCCGCCGTTGGAGATTGAGCGGCCGCGCGCCATGATGCAGCAGATCGCGCAGGCGAACACGGGCACGCGGCGCAGCCAAATCCTCAACATAGATGGCAAGGATCAGTTGGCTGTCGATTGCCAGCGTTTTAACCTGCGCTTTAGCAGACGTTTGGAAACGCAGGCTAGTCAACGTGAAGGCGTCGGGTAATTGGTCATGACTGGCGGCCGAATCGAAAAGTATTTTTTGACGATACGCAAGCGTTAAGTCACCTTGAAAGAGCACCATTTGTGTTGCGGCGGGTTCGGTAACAGCCCCCCCCTGCGCACGGCCTTGCTGAAAACCAAGGGTCCTGCTGACCAGCTGCATGGCAGCGGAACGGGCAACTACGCCAATCGGTGCGGGAGAGGTGAGGGCAGCCATCGGCATGGCCGCCGGTGCCATATGCCCATGCATCAACGGCGAGCTTTGCACGGCAAAGCCATCGGACCAACCAGCGGGCAGGGCATTGGCAACGACTACTGTCCCGGCAACCGGCTCGCCGGCTTCGGTGCGGGTGGCCACAAAGGCCGTTTCCGCCGAAGCAAGCCCATAAGTGAGCGCTTCTTGCACCAGCAGGTCGTGGAGGGCGGCGGTGATTGCCTTGCGCTGATTCTCGACATAGAGCGTGGCCGTCTGCACATTGTGCCCACCGAGCACTTTTGCCGCATCATAGCCCAACCGTGTCAACTGATCGGTTAGTTGTGCCCAGTCGTAATTACCATTGATCAGGTGCTCCAAACCATTGACGCTGCGCGCCCCAAAGAGCGCCTTGAGGGCCGGCACATCGACGGGCAGCGCTAAATCGGTGCTAACACTGGCTAAATGCGCATCAACGCCAGCGAACAGGTCAAAGATTAACCCGTTGGCACGTGCATCCACCAACCAAGGCAGGCGACCAACAACCCACTGCGCCTGGCCAGCCGGCAGATCACCAAGGTCGATAAAGCTACGCTGATCGCGGTCCACACGGCAAGGTTGGCGACCGCTCACGCTAACCTGCGGGCGATTAACCGTCAATTGCAGATTGACCAGCAACGGCTCACTCCACGCGAGCAGCACCTCATCAAGCGCAGTGGTGATATCTTCTTGCTGCGGATCGCTGGTCAGAAAACGGGCCAACCCACCGCCGCGCTCGGCTAATTCTTGGACCAGAAAATCGTTGGGCGCGGCATCAATACAGAGCACGCTAATGCGCCGCCGGTCGGCCAGCGCCGCTTCATAATCAGCCAGACGCAGAATGCGGGCAGCATCACTGACCGCAGCATCCGTAATGATCAGCAGGTGCCGTGCCATCTGGTGAGCCGTTGCGGGCGTACGTGGCAATTGGAGCGCCTGTTCCAGCGCAACGCCCAGCTCGGTGCCGCCACTGTCGCGCTGCGCTTTGAACCATTCGATAGCACTGGTAACGGTCTTCTCCGCCGCCGGGGTCACCTTTTGTTTAAACCAGCGCGTCGTATTGTGAAAGGTCGCCAGGGCGAAATGGTCACCTGGCTGGAGATCGCCGAGGAAACGCTCAACGGCCCAATCGGCGGCCTCCCACTTGGGGCCGGACATGGAGCCGGAGTGATCGACCAGTAGGATCACCTCGCGGGCATGGGGCTTGGTGGTGGGTCGCAACGCCGGCGGAGCCACTAAGGCCAGAAAATAGAGCTGTTGTGCCGCTTGATCCAGATAGGGATAGACCGTGAGCGTTGGTTGACCTTCAGCTTGCGGCGGCGACCAGGCCAGCACACAGTCGCGGTCGGGCAGCACTTCGCCGGCCGCCAGTTGAACCCGCAGCCCAGGCGGCAACTGTTCTGCAACCAGCGCGGTAGTCAACAGTTCATGCGTGAGGCTATGGACGGTGGCCGCGCCCTGTAGTTGCAGATCCAGGGCAAAGCGGTGGCCAGGGTCACGCAGCAGGGCGAGTGGTTGACCAGCCGCGTGGCGACTGTTTTGTTCATCGCTGCGCGTATAGCGCGGGGCCGTCGTTAAGGGAATGCGCAAGCGCCATTCCGTTTGGTTCCCCGTACTCTCTAACCGGGCTAACTGGACATAATGGGTCTCTACCGTTACAGGCTGATCAGGTTGGAGGCCGGCGACTTGCAGGGTAAAGACATCCGGACTTTCACGCGTGCTCAGGGTGGCTTGGTGGCCTTGGGCTTTGGCCGCGGCATAGTCACTTTCGGCCTGACTGCGTTCTTGCAGCGTAGCCACGATCTCGACATCACCAAAGCGCACGGTCACCCCCGTCACCGCGGCATCACCGGGCAGTGGAAAACGGTAGCGTGCTTCGATTACCTGGTCGCAGGCGGTACGGGGATAACAGAAAGTCTGGATTACGCGCAGATCGGCGAGTGGGCCAATGATGGTGCCCTGCACTGCGGTCCGTTGTAGGGGGACAAAGCGCGCAGCCCGTTCCACTGCCGAATCGACGATTTCGAGGACACCGATCCCATCGGGCCGCGAATTTGCATAAATGGCGTCATTAAACATTGTCTCCCCCTTTTTATACTTGCTCTACCACAAATTAACATTGGCTCTTCAGGAATTCAGGGGGTTGAGATGGATCCTTCCTGGAAGAGGCGCAACAATGCTGCGCAGACCGACAAATTGCTGCCTCTTCCAGGAAGGGTAACCCCATCAGATCCAGGAGAACCTTAACATTTTTACTCGTGTAGAAAATGTTAATTTGTGACCACCGCGGCTATAGTTCGAGCTGAAAGGTCACCATTCCGCCCGGATTACCGCCAAATTTTCGGATTGGCTGTTACTGTGAACAGCGCTACAGTCAGGGCCACAGCCCTGTCGTACTATAAATTATAACATAAAAATTTAATGCCCAACTGCGCCAAACGATGGATTCGTAACCGCACAACGGCAAAAAGTAGAGGCAATCATTATGCATGAAAAACGTACCATCTTTGAACGGTTAGCTAACCGTTTTTTTGCGATCCCGACGGTCGCCCAATGGTGGGCCAAAGGTGCCGCCGAACGCACACAAGCACTGCTACAAGACGAGCAGGGTATTCCCTTCACACCATTACGCAAAGCCCTTGGGCAATGTCGCGTCGCTTTGCTCACCACCGGCGGGATTCACCTGCCAACCCAGCCGCCCTTTAACATGGACGACCCCGACGGTGATGCCAGCTATCGCCTGATTCCAGCTGATGTTGCCCTAGAGACGCTGACGATTACCCATAAATATTATGATCACAGCGACGCCGATCGCGATCCCAATGTGATCTTTCCCTTGGCCCACCTCCGCGATCTGGTGACGCAAGGGGTACTTGGGTCGCTGGCTAGTAACCACGTTGGCTTTATGGGCCACATTGAAGGAGCACAGGTGCCGATTCTCAACACGCAGACCGCGCCAGCGGTGGCAAAATTATTACGGGCCGATGGCGTTGATGTGGCGTTGCTCACCCCCGCTTGAGGGCTCTGTAATCGGTCCGTGGGACTGATCGCCAGAGCATTAGAGCGGGCAGGGATTGCCACCGTCAGCCTTTCGATTGCCAAGGATCTGACCGAGGCGGTGGGAGTGCCCCGCGCGGTTTTCGTCAAGTGGCCGTTGGGGCATCCTCTGGGTGAGCCAGGGAATGAGGCGCAGCAGCGGACGTTGATCTTTGCTGCGCTACAGTTGTTGGTAGAGGCAGAGCAGCCGGGTATTATACGGGAACCAGGTTATCGGTGGCGGCGTGAAAGTTATGCGGAGCCGGATTGGGCACAGTTACCAAAACAACAACGAAGTGGGAAACAAATGGAATAGGGCGCAACTCGATGAAAAAGAACAAAAAGGTCGCCACACAGCCACCGATGAAACAAAACAAAAAGGCCATCGCGCGGCCACCGATCCGCCCCACTGGCGTGATCTTTGCGTTGGCGGCGAATTTATTGCTGGTGACGGTCGCTGATCTGGTCGCAACTCGGCTCGGGTTGGGGGTAAATGGCAGTGTGGCCCTGCGCCTGTTGCTGCCCTTCCTGGCCGGGGTGATCACGACGCTCTATGTGGGTCAAAGGGGAGGCATCCATGCCTTTCTCGGCGGGATGATCAGCATACCGATCCTGGCGCTGGCGATCCTGCCGGGCGCGTGGCAAGTCAGCTTGCTGGCTGGTGCGCTTTGTACGTTAGGCGGGGCGGTGACCGAGGTGGTGCGGCGCTAAGCCGAGGGTTAAAACCCTCGGCTACCATCAGCCGTCACTCCGTGACTGATATGAATGTTTGTATGCCATCATCATTTCGCCAATGCTGTGCTAGCTTGTAAAAACGGTTTGACAGTGGCTGCGGCTCGCGCTACACTTACGAAAGTTAGGAAGGCGCAGAGCGCCCAGTTGGCATTGCGCCGCAGCGCGACGCAACGAGAAGTTGAATAGGCAATAGTGAGGGCCGTGGGTATGCGCGACCACGGTCTTTTTTTATTGGGCTGATTTTGGCTTGCCGGCGTGTACTGCGCATCCCCCGCAAGGCCACGGAAGGGTACTCCCGACGCGTGTACTCGACGCGGTCCCCTGATGCATCGTACACGCTGCAACGCAGTGAAAGAATGGAGAAGAACAATGGCGGCAAAAGCACATGCCAACCGGCGACTGCTGGGCTATCTGCGCCCTTATTGGCAGCAAACATTGGTAGCCTATCTGTCGATGGGGTTGGCGACCCTGGTCAATTTGTTTGTGCCACAGATTATCGCCGAGGCGATTGACAGTGGACTGACGCAACAGAATGCACAGATGCTCTTTTATGCTGGTGGCGTGATTATGGCGATTGCCGTCGCGCGGGGATTGGTCTCTTTTGGCCAGCGTTTTTATGGCGAGTGGCTGAGCCACCGCGTCGCCTATGATCTGCGCAATCAATTTTACCGGCGCTTACAACAATTACCCTTTGCCTTTCATGACCGTGCCAAGACTGGCGATCTGATGAGCCGCGCCACCAGCGACATCACCGAGTCCGAGCGCTTCGCCGGCATCGGGTTGATGGATCTGCTGGCGGTGTTGCTGCTGCTGATTGGGGTGGTCGTAGCCATGCTGTTGGAGCATGTCTGGCTGACCCTGCTGGTGTTACCCGTGATGGCGACGCTGGTGGGGACCGCGCTCTACTTTGGCAACACTATGCGCCCGATGTTCAAGCGGATTCAGGAACAGATGGGCGCACTGTCTGGGGTGATGCAGGAGAGTATGACTGGGATCGGGCTGGTGAAAGCCTATGCGCGTGAGCCATATGAACTGGAAAAGTTTGACCGCGCCAACGATGAGTGGTTTGACCGGCGCTACGAGTCGATCAAGCTCTGGGCCTTTTACTGGCCGCTCTTTAGCTTAATTTTGGCCGTGGCGATCTTCATCCTACTTTGGTTTGGCGGACCACCCGCGCTTAGCGGTGAGATCACGATTGGCTCGCTCTTTGCCATGATCTTCTATGTGCTGATGCTCAACGGGCCGGTGTTGCGCATTGGCTTTCTGGTCAACATGGCGACGAGTGCCAGCGCCAGTGCCACGCGCGTCTTTGAGATCATCGACACCCCCAGCGAAATCGAGGAAGCCGCCGATGCGATCGCGTTGACCCATGCCGCGGGTGCAGTCGCCTTTGACAACGTCAGCTTTGGTTATGGCGCAGACGGACGCAGCGTGCTACGCGAAGTGAGCTTTAGCGCAGAGCCAGGCCAAGTGGTGGCGTTGATCGGGCCGACCGGCTCGGGCAAAAGCACGATCATCAACCTGATCCCGCGCTTCTATGATCCCGACACGGGCACAGTGCGGGTTGATGGCATCGATGTGCGGGGGTTACAACTCGAAAGTTTGCGCCGCCAGATAGGCACGGTGCTGCAGGATCCCTTTCTTTTCAACGCCACGATTGCTGAGAATATCGCCTATGGTCGCCCCGATGCGTCGATGGAGGAGATTATGGTCGCGGCCAAAGCGGCGCGCGCCCACAACTTTATTGAAACCTTCCCTGCTGGTTATGCGACCGAAGTGGGTGAACGGGGCGTAACCTTGAGCGGCGGCCAGAAGCAGCGCATCGCGATTGCGCGCGCCCTCGTCTGCGACCCACGTATCCTGATCCTCGACGATTCGACCAGCAGCGTGGACACCGAGACCGAACATCTGATCCAACAGGCGCTGCAGATTTTAATGGAAGGGCGCACCACCTTTGTGATCGCCCAGCGCTTGCTCACCCTCAAAGCCGCAGATCAGATCCTCGTGCTTGACCAGGGGCGGATTGTGCAACGTGGACGGCATGACGAGTTGCTCAAGGAGCCGGGACTTTACCGCCAGATCTACGATTTGCAACTACGCGACCAGGAGGAGTTTCTGGCGTTGCAGGAGCAGGCCGCGGAAGCGGTTGGAGACGAACGGGTGGCGGTGATTGGGTGATTCGTCATTGGCTGATTCGTGATTGGGTAATTGGATAATACGACAATGTTAAATTATGTGCCTAGCTGGTCCGTGACCAGCCCTATCGGCCCCAGCCGCTGGTCACGGACCAGCTAGGCACAGCGCGGCACTACGACCACTTTAACGCTGTCGTAGTAATTGGGTGATTGGGTGGTTAACGAGGGCAATGGTGAATTACGAATCACCCAATCACCAACTAGAAAGTTAAATCATGACAACACAACACAATACAGATGTCACAGTCGTCGAGCCGCTGGGGTTGCGGCCGACGTTGGATTGGCTCTTTGGGGCGCGGTTGAGTGCCGAGGAGCAGGAACGGTTGGCGCGTGAAGAGCGGGTACAGCCGCACTTGCCCCAAGATGAAGAAGAGAACGATGAGAAGGTCTATGACGCGCGGCTGACGCGGCGGTTGGTCGCCTATCTTGCCCCCTACCGGAGCCAGGTGATCTGGGCCGTGGTGCTCATGTCAATCTCGTCGATCCTGAGTGTAGCCGGGCCGTGGCTGATCGGGCGGGCAATTGATGATGGGCTGCGCGCCGGCTCGCTCTACCAATTGCGACTGTGGACGTTGATTTTTATTGTCTCTTCGGTGGTCGAGTGGATCACCAACCGGGTGCGGATTGGATTGATGGCCTATGCAGGGACCAAAGTGGTCGCCGACATGCGCAGCGAACTTTTCCGCCACCTGCACAAGCTCTCGCTCAACTTTCACAACAATATGAGTGTCGGGCGTTTGATGAGCCGGCTGATCAGCGACGTAGGCATTTTGCAGGACTTTGTCACCTGGTCGATTACCGGGCTGGCGCGTTCGGGTTTTATTTTGCTGGGGATTATTGTGGCGATGTTAGCGCTCAACTGGCAACTAGCGCTGGTGACCTTTAGTTTGATTCCGGTGATGCTTTGGCTCACCAACTATTGGCGACAAGGGGTGCGTAATGCCTATCGGGCGGCGCGCATCCGCCTCTCGCTGATCAACGGTTACCTCAATGAATCGATTTCGGGCATGCGCGTCACCCAGAGTTTTACGCGCGAGCAGCGCAACTTCCGCTACTTTGATGATCTCAACCACTCATTCTTTGACGCCAACCTCACCACCACCTGGCTCTCCTCGATCTTCTTTACCGGGGTCGACTTTCTCGGTTCGCTGGCCACCGCGCTGGTCGTGGGGATTGGCGGTTGGCTGGTGATCGGCGATGCGCTGACTGCCGGCACCCTGGTCGCCTTTGTGCTTTATGTGGATCGCTTCTTTGAACCGATTCGCGAGTTAGCCCAGCGCTATAACACCTTCCAAGCCACGATGACCGGCTGTGAACGGGTCTTTGCGCTGCTCGATACCGAGCCAGATCTGCAAGATGCTCCCAATGCTTATGCTTTGCCGCCGATTACGGGCCGTGTCACCTTGGAAGGGGTCACCTTCCGTTACAAAGAGGATACGCCCGTTTTGCAAGGCATCGACCTTTGCGCCGAACCGGGCGAACGGATCGCCCTGGTTGGCGAGACCGGCGCGGGCAAAAGCACAGTGATCCGGCTGTTGGCGCGCTTCTTTGATGTGAGTAGCGGCGCGATCAAGATCGACGGCCACGATCTGCGCGATGTGACAATGGCCAGCCTGCGCTCGCAACTGGGCATCGTCCTGCAGGATACCTTCCTCTTTAGCGGCACCATCGCCGACAACATCCGTTACGGGCGGCTGGAAGCGAGCGATGAGGAAGTGCGCGCCGCCGCCGAAGCAGTCGGTGCCGATAGTTTTATCCGCAAACTACCGAATGGGTATGACACCGTGGTCGAAGAGAATGGCTCGAACTTTAGCGTCGGCCAACGGCAGATCCTCTCCTTCGCCCGCGCCCTGCTCGCCGACCCGCGCATCCTGATCCTCGACGAAGCAACCAGCAGCGTCGACACGACGACCGAGCAGATCATCGACGCGGCCTTAGAGCGGTTGATGCGCGGCCGGACTAGTTTTGTGATTGCCCACCGGCTGAGTACAATTGTCAACGCCCACAAGATCGTGGTGATGGACCAGGGGCGAATTGTCGAGATGGGGAATCATGAGGCGTTGTTGGCAAGGAAGGGAAGATATTTTGGGTTGTACACAATGCAATGGGCGGGCGAGTAGCGATTAGCATGGTTCTACCGCGTTCTGGTTAGGCTTCATCAGGTAAGCGGGCACGGGCAAGAAATCAATGTATTGAACACACTTGTTATACCAGCGGTTGTCATCATTTAGCATTTTTTACACGAGTAAAAATATTAAATGATGACAGAGCCGAGTATAAAACGGGTTGAGAGGCAATCATTCGTATGGGACACCAACGCTTTTGTCTGCCACTTATCTGCCTTAGCCTGGTCTGGCTGACGGTATGGACGCGTCCGGTGGCGGCGCAGACACCGTCAGTGCGTATATTGGATGCAGACAATGTGGGGCTGACAGCACTGGTTGATGGTAATTCGATCAGCCTGCAGCTCAATCTGCCGCAAGCAGTAAACGCCGACACAGGAATCGATTTTCTGCTGGATGGTGTGGCTACCCCAATTGCCAGTTGCACCATCCCGACCGCACAGACTAGCTGCCAAACCGCACCCTTCCCCACCTTGGGCTGGGCCTGGGGCGCCGATGGCGTACGCCCAAAGCAGCGCGTGATAACGGCCCAGGCGGCCGGTATGGCAATCGGGGAGAGTGCCCCGCTCGCGATTACGCCGCGCCCAGTCGTGATGGTACATGGCTTCAAGGCCAGTTGGAAGGTTTGGAGCGCCTACCTCGGTGCCGATGGCTACTTGGCCGACATGGGCGTGGCGGGTTACGCCGTGGGCGATGGCCAGGTGCCAGGAGTAATGAATATCGGCGACCTGGCCACAGCGCTGACCCGTACCAACACCATTGCCCAAAATGGGGCAATTTTGGGCGAATACATCCGCAACGTCCAGCAGGTCACCGGCGCAGAACAGGTAGATGTGCTGGCCCACAGCATGGGTGGAATGATCACCCGCTACTACCTGGACCGGATAATGCAAACGCGCAATGTTGCCCAACTCATCATCCTTGGTTCGCCAATGGGTGGCTCTTCATGCAGCGTGTTGCCGGCAGCGTTGGGCCTGCTGTTGCCGGCCACCCTTGAACTACAGCCCAGCTACATGCAGGCGATCTTCAATCCGCAAATCACGCGGCGGCGCGGGGTACCCTTCCACGCCTTGGCCGGCACCAAATTGCGCGACACCGTACAATCCCCCTGTACCGATGTCGCGTCTGATCTGGTCGTATCGCTGGCCAGCATCAACGCGATTGCGATGCCGGTGCAGGAGATCGCGTTATTACACCATGCGCTGAACGATGATCCCGCGGCGTTTACGACGTTTGTGCAGCCGCTCTTACAAACACCGCCAGGCGCTTTCTGGCAAGTGGACGATCCAGCCTTGCCGTCACCTGCCCCTGTGCTACAATTCACCCAGGTCTACACCGGCCATGTAGCGCTGGGGGAAACGCACAACGTCACCATTCACATCGATCCAGGGGTGACCGTGGCGACCTTCGCCCTATATGACACGTCGCGTTCGCTCACGACAGTCGTCACCGGGGCCAACGGCAATACAGTGCAACTGGACGCAACAGCCAATGGCGAGATCCGTGTGACCGACCCTGCGGCGTTGGTCTACCTCGGCTATGGTTTTGTCCAACCCAGAGCAGGCCAATGGGTAGTTGCGCTGCAAAGCACCGCCGATACCCCGACCACGGGCGCGGATTACGCCATAGCAGCGCAATTTAATGGTGGTGCAACGCTGCAACTCACCCTTGATCAACTCACGCCACAGCTTGATGAACCGGTCAACCTCCAGGCCCAACTAACAGCAGCGGGTCAGGCAGTCACGCTGACTAGCGGCCAAGCGCGCCTGCGTCGGCCAGATGGGCAGATCGAGCGCTACCCGCTGATCATACAGGGCGCCAATGTTACAGCGGTCATAACGCCAAGCCAGCAGGGATTGTATGGGGTAGAGTTAAACGTCAACGCGCAAACAGCAGCCGGCCTGACGATTGACCGGGCCGCGTTCGCCGTCTTCGAGGCCCAGCCTACTGCAGCAACGGAGCTGACCAATCCGGGCAAATTTCTCATGCTTGTGCTCGCCATCTTGCTCGTCCTTGTCCTCCTGCCGTTGCTCATCCTCCTGCTTTTACTCTGATGAGAGTTACAGGGGTGACCACGGTACAATAAACGACAACAGCCGCCCAATGATGGGTAATTTAAGTTTTTGCGAGGTGGTTTTTGTGGTAAAGTAGAGCAAAATATACCATTTTTTGCTTTGCACATCACTACGCACAGGCGAACAAACAACAAGGAGAACAATGATTACCTATGATTTTCGCAACCGGGTGGCCGTGGTCACCGGTGCGGGTGGTGGGATGGGGTATGCGATTGCCCAGCGGATTTTGGCATCCGGCGGTGCCGTCCTGATGATCGATATCAAGCCACGACCTGACAACAGTGCGGAGAGCGAGTGCTGCACCTATGCACAGGGCGATCTCACGGACGAAGCGTTTGTGCAGGCGGCGGTGCATGATGCGGCGGCAAAATTTGGTCGAATTGACTACCTGGCGAATGTGGCCGGCGTATTGTGGTTTGGCCGCGATCAATCGCTGCTGGAAATGGATTTGGCAATTTGGGACCAGGTATTTAACATCAATCTCAAGTCGATGGTGCACACGGTCCGCGCCGTCGTGCCCTATCAGCGCCAGGCGGGCGGCGGGGCGATGGTCCACTTTTCGACCATCCAATGTTTGCGCGGTGACCCATTGCCACAGGATGCCTATTCCACAGCCAAGGCGGGCGTGGCGGCGATGTCACGCTCATTGGCCATGCAGCTTGCCGCCGAGGGCATTCGTTCCAATGCCATCTTTCCAGGCCCGACGCTGACCCCCTTGCAAGGCCGTTGGGATACGCCGGAAAAGGTAGCTGCGGTGGGATCTCATGTGCCCCTAGGCCGCGTCGCCAACCCAGAGGAGATCGCAAATGCTGCGCTATTTTTACTCTCTGATGCGGCGTCCTATATTACGGGGATTGATCTGGTGGTCGATGGTGGGATGTTGCTGAAATAGTTGACATACTCCCCAGGCATAAATGCCTGGGATTCTAGGCTCCAACAGCACTTGCCTGCAAAGCAGGTCTGACAGTGCCTACCCTAAGAGAAGATGCCCCTTCTCTATGAATGTTTAGAGCGGCGTTAAGATCCCGGTCGTGGATGACTCCACAACCCTTGCAAGCCCAACGGCGCTCTGAAAGTTTTAGCTCTTTGTATACGTATCCGCAGTCAGAACAAGTTTTAGACGATGGATAGAAACGGCTGATCAGATGCACAACTTTGCCCTTAGTGGCTGCAACGTATTTGAGGATCTCCATGAATTCAGATCGGGCAAGGTCGCCTATCTTACGCCCCCAAAGGGCTTGCATCCCCTTCATGGCGAGGTCCTCAAAGAACAGTTGGTCGTACTTATCCGTCAAGTCATGAGCCAGCTTAAAGAACCAATCGCGGCGCTTGTTAACTACCGTCTGATAGATGCGGGCAACGTTCGCTTTTGCCTTGCGCCAGTTGTTGGACAGCTTGACCTTGCTGGAAAGTTTGCGGTTCGCTTGCTTCAGTTCTGCCATTGCTTCACGATAGTACAGCGGACTTTCAATGTCTTTATCGTACGACGATTTGAGGAACACCTTCAGACCAAAGTCGAATCCTGCGCTGTTACCTGTCAGGATACGGTTACTTGGGTCGATTTCTTCATCGACGACAAAGTACAGCCAGAAATTGCCAAGACTATCACGCTTGATGGTGACAGTCTTGATGTCGGGTACCCTCTGGGTGGGAATGTCGCGGGACTTGCTGAACTTATAAACAATCCCTTGGATCTTGATTTTGTTATCGTCAAGCAACTTCCAGCCAGCTTGTTTCAGCGTGAAGCTGCTATACTTCTTAACCTTCTTAAAACCTGGGGGCGAAGTCTTTACCTTGCGCTTGAGGTTGCCAAAGAACAGCTTGTAGGCTTTGTCGATGCGCTGTACGACATCTTGTACAGCTTGGCTACCGACGAGATTCCAATGGCTATACTTAGGCAACTTCTTCAGCTTGGCGATGTGTTTCATCAGGGCATATGCGTTCAAGCTCGTGCCGAACAAGCGGTAGTATCTGCGGTGCAAGGCAATACAGTGGTTCCAAATCAGCCCACTGATGTTGATCTGCTGGTGCAGGTGCTTATTCTTTTTCGCGCGATAGAGCTTGAACTTGTACGTCTTGACGATCTGCATTTTTAATTCTTTCAAGTTCCTCTGTGGCGAGACGGTCAACGATGCATATCATGCTTTCGCCAGTCGCAGCATAGATATAGCGCAGCTTCTTTAGGGTGTCTTTCCAGACACGCATTGTTTGGTATTCCATGCACGTATTGTAACATATTGCGTGCATTTAGCAAATCCGTTCTATTGACAGTAACGTCCAGTCGGAGTACCGTCTGCGCCCTTACATCCCCATAGTTAAAACCAGGGGCTTTACGGGCGTCTTAGGTAAACAAATGAAACGAATCCTTTTAACCGGCATGTCGGGCACCGGCAAGTCCACGGTGATCAATGACTTGGCGGCCTGCGGCTACACGGCCGTGGATGCAGATGGTGATGAGTATTCTGAATGGGTGGCGGTCAGCAGCGACGACGGCACGCCAGGGTCGCCGGTGGCAGCGGACAGAGATTGGGTCTGGCGTGAGGATAGTATCCAAGCCCTCTTATCCGCCACGGATGGCGACCTCCTGTTTCTGAGTGGTTGTGCGGCCAATATGGGCAAGTTCCTAGCCCAGTTTGACCTTGTCATCCTGCTTAGCGCGCCAATCCCTGTCATCATTGAACGCTTGCAGACGCGGACAAATAATTCCTATGGCAAACAGCCCGACGAAGTGGCGCGTGTGCTGGATTTGCATGAAACTGTCGAGCCGCTGTTGCGCAGAATGGCCGATCACGAGATCGATACCAGTGCTGATCGCGCGGCAGTCGTGGCGACGGTTCTGCGACTCGTACATGAACTCGAGGAACAATCACCATGAGCAAACTCACCACACGCGAGCTACGCAAACAGCTCGAAACCAAATCGCAGACGGAGCTTGTTAGCGATATTCTCCACTTCTTTACCAAGTTTGATGGCGTCAAAGAGTACTATCATTCGACCTTTGCTGACTGACTAAAGGTAAGTTGACACGCACAAGCACATAGCTATACTCAAATCAGAATGAGACCCCTAGTTTCGGTCAGCGTGCGTCGCACTGACCAAAGAATCTAGCGGACTGGAAACAGTTGGCGGTCAGTGCGACGCACGCGATCCCGTTAGCCAGCAAAACGCCGGTTCTCAACTTGACTTCAGTATAGCTGATTTAATCACACAGGGGACAAGCGTGAGTGAACAAGCAATAGAGGGTGATCTTGGCTTTACCTACCGGGCAAGGAAGAATGGCGACGTGGAAATCTTACATCACGGTCGCCTGGCCACCACGCTGCGCGGCACGGACGCCGCCGATTTTCGGCAAGATGTTGAGGACGGAACCGACGCGGATGCACAACAATTGATGGCCCGGCTCACGGGTAATTACAAACATGGCAATGAGCGTACCGCCAAAAACCATCCCCGCAACCGGCGTTGAGTTGTTGGCATAAGCAAAGCTAGGCAAAGTGATAGATGAATCGTACGCTCATTCGATCAAGTTGGGCAACTGTAGATCGTAAACGGGGCTGGTGCTTACCAATTTTGCTGGCGATCAGCGTGCTATGGCCGAGTCCACCAGTTCGTGCACAAACGCCAACCGGGCAGACCGTCTGGCTACCGATCATTGTGACCGCAGCTGCTACCGTCGCCGTC
The DNA here is from genome assembly GCA_022842065.1 of Caldilineaceae bacterium. The sequence goes on along the minus strand of JALHQH010000029.1, from coordinate 3,585 downwards.
AACCCCACGCACCAAGGGCTTGCCACCTATTACGGCGCGACGGGGGCTGGGGCCTGTCTCTTTGACCCGTCACCTGCGGATTTGATGGTGGCGGCGATGAACGCGGTGGAATACGACACGGCCGCGGTCTGTGGGGCCTATGTGCGCGTCACCGGTCCCAGCGGCAGCGTCACGGTACGGATTGTCGATCTTTGCCCCGAGTGTCAGGCTGGTCATCTGGATCTGAGCCAAGAAGCCTTTGCCCAAATCGCCGATCCCGTGCTGGGACGCGTAGCCATCAGTTGGCAAGTAATCAGTCCTGCGTTGACCGACCCGATCAGCTATCACTTCAAGGATGGCAGCAATCAATGGTGGACCGCGGTCCAGATCCGCAATCATCGCAATCCGATTGCGCAGGTGGAGTACTACGATGGCAGTGCATGGGTACCGGTGGCACGCACCGACTATAACTACTTTGTCCAGACCAACCCCGGCATGGGGCCAGGGCCTTACCAGTTCCGTGTTACGGACACTTATGGGAATCAGCTAGTTGATAGCAACATCGCGCATGTTGAGAATGGTACGGTCAACGGTCGCGCTCAATTTCCGGCGGGGCCTTGAGCGTAGACAATCTATTCTTGAGGCTAAGGTCAACCGTCCCTACGGGACGAATGTGTGAGATCTTGTTGATTTGCTATCTATGATTGCTTTAGCTTGCACTATAATCGGAGCAGATGCCACTGTGCTCCGACAGGTAGGGCGCAACCTTAAATCACTACAAAACAAAGGAAATCCTGATGGCCTTTATTGCTTACCACCCCGAAGCAGCGTTGACCGAAGCGGAACGGCTGCCGGATCGCGATAATATCATCCAGATCCACCGCGTCCATGCCGCGGTGATGCGCCACCACTATGATCTCTATGTCAGCCTGATGCACAAACGGGGACCGTTGAGCCGGGTGCAGCGCGAAATGATCGCAGTGACCATCTCGGCGATCAACGAGTGTCACTACTGACGGCACCATCACGGAGCGGGTCTCCGTCGATTGCTAGCTGCACAAGGTACGAGCGAGGCTGATCAAACCCAGTTGCTCATGGCCCTCAACGCTGATTACACTAGTGCCGAACTCAGCCCAGCCGATCGGGCAATGTTAGATTATGCGGTCAAGCTCACCCGGACACCAAGCGCTATTACCGCCGCCGATGTTGACGCCTTGCGCACGGTGGCCTTTGATGACCGCGCCATCCACGATATTTGCGCAATCACCGCCTACTTTGCCTTTGTCAATCGGATTGCCGATGGGCTGGGAGTCGAATTAGAAGATAGTACAGCAGCCACATGAAGTAGGCAGAAGAACGCGCATGAAACCCTTTAGCCAACTCTCACGGCGCAGCCAACACCAGCGCCTCAAAACGCTCGGGCAGGCGGCCTTGCATCACTATGGGCTCACCGCGGCGAAACTGACCTTTATCGCCGATTCAGGGAATACGGTCTTTCGAGTAGATAATCCAACGGGCCGTTACGCCTTACGCATTCATTCACCCGGCTGGTCGCCAGCAGCGATTGCCGATGAACTTGCCTGGTTGGCAGCATTACGCCAGGAGACGACACTGATCGTGCCGACACCACTTGCCACAGTTGATGGCGCGTTGGTGCAAACCATTGCCACGCCAGGCGTGCCCGAAGGACGACAAGTGGTGCTTTTCCGGTGGGTGCCAGGCCAGATTGTTGGCGCGAACTATGACGCGGCGCTGATCGAGCGGTTGGGCGCACTGATGGCGCAGTTGCACAATCATGCCGATACCTTTCACCTACTGGCAACGAGCGAACGCGAACGCACGAATTGGTACGGCATCGGTGACTGGGAGACCAAGGTACCCCAAGCACAGGTCATGCTTACGCCAGCCGAACAGGCACTATGTGCAAAAGCTGCCAGCCAGGTCGCCGGCATCATTGACCAGGTTGATGTGAACGAAAACTTTGGCCTGATCCATAGTGACTTACATTTTCACAATTGTGTCAACGATCACGGGCAGTTGGGCATCCTCGACTTTGATGATTGTCAGTTTGCCCCCTACAGTTATGATCTGGCGATTACCCTCACCTATTTTGATGATGTGCCCGACGCCCTGCCCTTGCGCCAAGCGTTTCTTGCCGGTTATCAGCAAGTGCGAGGATTACCAGATCACGCGGCGGTGATTGATGCCTTTATGGTTGAACGGGGGTTACGCATCATCCGCTGGGTCTTAAACTGGCCAACCATGGACCATTTTTCGGCGGGCCGCGCCAGAATCGACCGTGCGCTCGTGCGTTGTCAACGCTATTTAGCCCGGTATGGGTGAACAAAATCGGACAAGCGGTTGCCATAAATTAACATTTTTACTCGTGTAGAAATGTTAATTTATGGCAGAGCCAAGTATAATAGAGCCATGAATTCTTGCAAACACCGTAATCTACTGCTGTTGCCGCCGCCGAAAGATCGCATCCGCTGTCGGCATTGCCATTTAACGATCAAGCGTGATGAACTAACTGGCCGCTTTTGCCCTGAATGTTATGAGCGGACAGGGATCAAGCGCAATGACTTTGCGGAAGTCGTTGACACCGGGCCGGCCAAGGTGCAATATATGTGTGAAGATTGCCAGATGACGTGGACTTGTTAGCCAGGGACAAAGAGCAAAAACAGACCAGATGCACAGAACAACTTGGGGCAAAACCGGCATATTCAGTTTTGTCAGCTTACTACTCGTTCTAGTGGCAGCTTGTACCCAAGGACAGACAACGCCGCCAACTGCGTACAGACCACAGGTGGTAACAACGTCACAAGCAACTGCGTTACCAAGCCAGACGCGCCGCGCGGTACCAACGGCAACTGTACCGCCAACCCGCACAACGTTGCCAACGGACGCGCCAACCCCAACCTGGGCCGTGATTGTCCCGGCAACCGCAACACCAGCCTTGTCACCCATACAAATCAGCACACCCACTGTTACCCCTGTTGAAAGCCTTGCGCCAGAACGCCAAGTCACGCTGGCGCAAGCACTCGAACCCCTACCAACCTTTGGCCCAGTGGGGAAAGGCCAGATCATTCCCCTACAGCGCGTGGAAGTCCAAACGCAATCCGTCGTTTCCTTTGCGCTAGATGGGCAACAAGTAACCCTATGGAGTTATCTGATCCGGCCGTTCTATGATGAGACGCTGGATCATAGAATTCGGGGCTATCTCGGTCTGGCACTTTTTACGGCACAGAATGAACTGATTTGGCGCTCGGCTTGGGAGGAGATCGATTACACCAGTGCCTTGACGACAAAGCTTACCCCAGTCACCTTCTCGGCAACCGAACTGGGGTTGCTTTATCAGTGGGGCGTACTTGCAGAGGGTAGTGGCGGTGCTACGACTGAACATACAGTCCTTTATCGGTGGAGCAGAGGAGAATATACATCGATTTGGCAGGGTATAACCGCAGAAAGCCGCCGATTGGGATCGGGTTATCAATACCTTCGCCAAAATGAGGCAGAAAAGGAGCTTTCGAGTAAGATAGGTTTTCAACTCTCACATTGGAAATCTAGCAAACAGGAAAGCTCCAGATGGATATTATCACGCTACTG
>JALHQH010000028.1 GCA_022842065.1 Caldilineaceae bacterium | reverse complement strand
TCCCGGTCCGGGAGCTGCGGGAACCCTCTGGGTGCCCTCCTGCGCGGGGCCGAGTAATTCTGCCCCAAAAGTGAGATACATCCTGCTCAAAACGCGGCAATTCTCAATTTAGAAATGTGTCGTTCGCATCCCCAGCTGCGACTGAATCTTTGCTCACCTGCCGGTCAGCCTGCGCGACGGGATCGGGTAAGAACTAACCCTCCCGCGGCCATCCCGATCAACCCCAGCACTAGGGCTGCCGCAGCCCCGACGACGCCATTGCCAGTGCCGGGACCACCGTTGGCAATGGCCAAAAGCAGCCCACCACTGATCGTTGCGATCAGCCCCGCCACCAGGGCCAAGACAGCGCCATTTCTTCCTTGACCGGGGCCGATACCCTTGGCGGCGCGCGCCAGCGCCAGCCCGCCGCTGACCACACCCATCAGCGCCAGCAGCGCGGCGGTGGTGGCCCAGAGTCGCTGGGAGGTCGGTCCGTAAACCGTGATGGCGGCTGGCTCGGCAACCTGCGCGGCCACCAGCACGGCATGCACAAGCCCCCCGAACAGTGCAACGGCCGCCACGGTGGCGGGAATTAGTGTGAAAGATCGTTTCATCGGTTTTGTTCCTTTCATCGATTTAATCGTGTGTAACATAAATTTTTAGATGTAGCGGATGCTCGGCGAGGATTGGCAAAGCCACGTTACAGGTCGAGGCTATGGTGACCCGTTGCGCGTTTACCATCTAAAATTCGATTACCGTGAATTTAGAACGTCTGCGCGGATCATAGCAGAGAATCGCGGCGCTGTCGTCGTCTCTGGGGCGGTTTTGGGTGTACGCCCGCGGGCGTAGTTGTGGAGAATGAACTACTCTGTCGGGAGTAGGCGGTTTGGGGATGCTAGCCGGGGCGGACGAGGCCAGACTCGTAGGCGAAGACGACAAGCTGGGCACGGTCACGCGCACCAAGTTTCACCATGGCCCGGCTGACGTGTGTCTTGGCGGTTGCTGGACTGACGACGAGCCGTTCGCCGATTTCATCGTTGGACAGACCGCTGGCCACCAACGCCATCACTTCACGCTCGCGCGCGGTCAGTGCCACCAAGGCGGGGGCTGGCTCATGTTTACTCGTCAACGTGGCGAACTCAGCGATCAGCCGCCGGGTAACTCTAGGGGAGAGCAGCCCATCCCCGCGGGCGACGGCTTGAATCCCGCGGATCAGGTCAATCGGCTCAGTGTCCTTGACCAGGAAACCGCTGGCACCCACCCGCAGCGCCTCGAAAATGTACTCGTCCAAATCAAAGGTTGTGAGGATAATGATCTTGACCGCGGCCAGCCGCGCGTCGGCAACGATGCGCCGCGTGGCTTCCAGCCCATCGCAGCGGGGCATGCGGATATCCATGAGCACCACATCTGGGACCAGATGCGTGGCAAGTCGCACCGCATCGTCCCCATCCACGGCCTCGCCGATCACCTGCATCTCCTCCTCGGCATTGAGCAGCGCCCGAAAGCCAGCGCGCACAAGCGCCTGATCATCAGCGAGTAAAATGCGGATCATTCCCCTGCCCCTATCGTCAACGGGCTGCCATTCAGCGGCAATCGGGCGAAGATCCGAAAGCCGCCATCGGGACGGCGGCCGGCTTCGACCACACCGCCCAGGGCCGTCGCTCGCTCTTTCATCCCGAGAATGCCTTGGCCCAGTCCGATTTCGTGCCCGCTGGGGTTACCCCCTGCTTCACTGCCGACCGCGTTGTCAATCCGCAGCGTGAGTTCCTGCGCGTTACAGGTTACCTGGACGCTTGACGAGCTTTGGCCGGAATGACGCATGACGTTGGTCAATGCTTCCTGAATGATGCGAAACGCGGTCAAATCAACGCTGGCCGGCAACCCCTGGAGATTGCCCGAAATCGCGGTCTGCACCTGCAAGCCCGCCTCTGCCGCACGTGTGACGAGATCATTGAGACTGGCGAGACCGGGGGAGGGGGCGCGCGGGGCGGCTTCATCCCCCTGGCGCAGCACATCCAACACCGAACGCAGCTCACGCAGTGCTTCCTTGCTGGCATCCCTGATCACCGCGAGCGCAACGCGCGCTTGTTCTGGCTGCTTGTCCATCAGGTGGAGGGCAACGCCAGCCTGCACACTGATCAGCGAAATGTTGTGGCCAAGCACATCGTGCAATTCATGCGCGATGCGCAGTCTTTCCTCACCGGCCCGGCGGCGCGTCTCTTCTGCCTGGGCACGGATCAGCCGTTGCTGGCGGATGTGGACGATCTCGGCGACGGTTGCACCCACAAGCAGCCACCCAGCAAGCCCAAACATCTCCGTGGGGGTAGGTGCCGCTTCGTTGCCAAGAACGTACGGCCCCCAGGGAAACAACACAAATTCTGCTGCGAGGACTGCCCATACGATCAGCCTGCGGCCCTGCATCATTGCTGTAAAGTAAGCAATGATCATGATCAGGAAGTTTGGTCCCTTCGGGTAGTCCAGGAGCAAGTAGAGCAGGGTTATGCCCATGGCGAAAATGAGCACGCCACCTGGATACTGGCGACGGAAAACCAGTGCCGCCGCCCCCGTGGCCAGCAAGGCTAGCGCACCGGCGTCAAGCGCTTGATGGTCAGGCTGGTGCTGCCCAACGAAGTACGTGCCGATGATCGCGATCGCCCCGACAATCAGGGCAAAAGCCCCGTCGGCAAGCCATTGGCGATGCTGCCACCAGCCACTCCATTGGCGGGTGGGCTGCTTTGTCCCAATCTTCATGGCAATACCATCAACTCCTGTATATCGACAAGACGAGCAGAAAAATGGCAGCAAAGCACCCGCCGCAAAGTTTGAACTGAGATCACGTAACCATGTTTGCATCGGCGGATTTTACGAGCACCTAGCGCCCACATAAGTTGCTCTACAAGAAAGTGCCTTCGGCTTTTATGCAACGGCAAACTCAGCCTGAGCACGCATTTCTGGCGCATTAACGGCTATGTGAATCTGAGCGAGAGCTCAGATTCACATAGCCGTTAATGCGCTCTAACGTAGTGTTCTGATTCACTACATTAATAAAATGCTCCAGATAATATAGCGGTATCGTGGTGCCGGCCAATCTGCCGCTGAAGAGTTGACAAGATTGATGCCGGCTGTTTTCTAGCTTTAGGGCCGGTTTGAGTTCAAGCGCACTGCGGTTGACCCAAGCCAGCATTGCCTGTCCGTGGACAAAGATGTAACGCGGTGCCGCTAGTTCGATTAACCGATGCAAAGTCGTATCCCATGAATCATAAATACTACGCTGTAAGCTAATTGGCAGTCGATCAAGCACAATCGATGGGAAATTTTCCGAATAATAGCAACACCAGTCTAAGTTAAGTAAGTGCTCCTGAAGGTAAAGTCGCTTGTCAGCAGTGTTCCAAATGGTAGGTGGTGCAATCACCTTAAATAGGTTCTTGAAGATCGGATGGATCGCTGTATCTGACTGATACCGGCTGAAACGATAACGACAATGATCATACCACTCAGAAAAATTCATCCCCGCTTGTTCCGCTTCTGTCACTTGTGGGCGGTACGCTGGGTTTAGGCTGATAGTAACAACCTTCCCTGGTGTTTCGATGTCGCCGCTGAAAAAGCAAGGGCGTACATGTGTGTTCACAATCAGTCGATACTTTGAATTCTTGGCCGCAAAATATTGATTGTATGCCTCAATCAGTGCCTGATTTGGCGTGGCATCTAAGATCAGTAACTGTTCAAAGAGAGTTTGCATCTGTCTGACTTATTCCTCGCCGTTCCTGAACACACACAAGTGAAAATGGTTAATCGCATACCTGGTGTTACTTTGATCAAGCATGCCTGACCAAGGTCTGCTTCTATCCGATTGTTTTCAATCCAGCTCTTCCCATCCACAATTGCGCGTACAAGGTATGGTCATTAGTGCCACATTTTATCATGACAGACCGCTTGTAACAACCACTTTGTTTCACTTCTTTTTTGTTTCTACCCCGTTTCTACCCCGCTTTTCTATCCAGTACATATAAATTCCCCACAATCTATGAAAAACTAGGGTAGGTTAGTTTTACCTACCTGGTGTAGGCCGAACGCTTACGATCAAATTTTTCAAGAGAATCAAGGAGGAGAACCAATGAAGAAGTTAACAAGTGTGGGGCTGCTTTTCACGCTACTATTGCTTGCGGCGTGTGGCGGTGGTGGGATGGGCGGGCCGGCGGCCGAAGCCACTGCTACCGACGTCGCAACCCCCACTGTGGCGGTTGTTACGCCATCCCCAGAGGCAACTGATATGACTGACAGCGGTGACATGACCGCAACTCAAGGTATCACCGACATGATGGGGATGACAGCCACCGAAACCCTGACCACGGCGACGCCCTTCACGGATAGCATGGAGATGACGGATACCAGTGATGTCTCTGGTGCATCGGCCCTAACCGGCACGACCGGCATGACTGCCACGGACGGCATGACCGCAACGTCCGGGATCGAGGAAGCACCCAGCCAACTGCTGCGCGCTTCGGATCTGCAAGGGTATAATGTACAAAATCCAGCGGGTGAAAGCCTGGGCAGTGTCCAGGATCTGGTCTTTAATCTGGACACAGGTGACATTGTGCTGGTGACGGTGGAGTATGGTGGCATCCTGAACATTGGTGCCAAAGTCTTCCCCATTCCGCTGAGCGCTTTCCGCTTTGAAGAGCTAACGAACGAAATTCCGGCGGTCGCGCCAGGCGTTGGTATCACGGATACCACAACCATGACCGATCCGTTGATGACAGGGACTGAATCAATTGTCTATGACACGGTGCTGGTACTTGATATCCCTGAAGCGACTTTTGAAAATGCCCCTGGTTTTGCCGATGACTTCCCTGTGCTGACTGACTCGGCGAATGTGGGCGAGATTGAGACCTTCTACCGCGACCTGGGCGAGGATGTGATCGGGCGCCCGATTGCCGAAACCGATCTGGATGCGCTAGCTGGTCGTGCGGTTAAGCTGAGCGACCTCAACGGTGGCAATGTGCAGAATCCAGCCGGTGAAGGGTTGGGCGAAATTCAGGATCTGTTGATTGACTTGCGGGCCGGGCGTGTGGAACACCTGATTCTGACCTTTGGCGGCTTCCTGGGGATCGGTGCCAATGAATATGCAATTCCCGTCAATACCTTTGAGGTAATTCCCAGCAGTGCAGATGTGGAAGCCGGCGCGCCCGAATTGGTCCTGGATACGACAGAGGAACAACTGACCGACGCACCCGTTTTTGATGCGGTGGATCTGGATGGACCAGGCTGGGATCTCGATACCCGCAACTTCTGGCTACCAGATGGCGAATAAGCGGATTTAGCTTTGAGTTTGCTACAATCGGCTCGGCTTTCCCAATAGCGTAAGTACGGCCGCAAGCTAGCGCCAACCCTCGGCGAAAAGAGGTGGGTGATATCAGTCACCCATCTCTTTTCGTTGTTTAATTTCGTTGTTTAATTTCGTTGTTTAATTTCGTTGTTTAATAAGGTTCAATGGGATCTTAATGGGTTGCCATCCCCGCCCCACCGTAAACGCGCCCAGCGGGCACTCGGGCTACCCAACGACGCGGCTCTATTAGCCGGGTTTACCCGGCGTCGTTGGGTAGCCCTGCGGCTTTAGCCCAGGGCGATCTTGCCACCCCCTGCATTCCGGTTGCGCCGAAAATAAATTGTTCCCCCTCCCAACCTTCCCTGCACACGGGGGCGGTTGGGAGGGGGTGGCTTGGTCGTTAGGCGATTGAAAGAAAGGCAACAGGTTGCATGGCAGAAAAGCCCGAGAATGCTATAATCTAGTAGACCACAACGCGCAGCGGCTGAACTCATCGAAGCCAGCGTGCGCTACGGTCTACTGCTAATGAAAATGCAAGCAGAACTATAGGGGAGCGCTCACTTCATGATCCGTCAATTTTTCGCCTACTATCGCCCCTATAAGGGCCTTTTCTACCTCGATTTCGGCTGTGCCGTGATTGTCGGCATCCTCGAACTCGGTTTCCCGCTGGCGGTGAACCAGTTTGTGGACAACCTGCTGCCCAGTGAAAACTGGCCGCTGATCGTGCTGGCCACCGTGATTTTGCTGGGCATTTATGCGCTGAACACGGCGCTCCAATATGTCGTCACCTATTGGGGCCACATGTTGGGCATCAATATCGAGACGGATATGCGCACCAAACTTTTTGACCATATCCAGAAGCTCGCCTTCCGTTACTTTGATAACAACAAAACCGGCCACCTGATCGCACGCATCACCACCGATCTGCAAGACATCGGCGAACTGGCCCACCACGGTCCCGAAGATCTCTTTATTGCGATCATGACTTTGATCGGTGCCTTTGCGCTGATGGCGATGATCCACTGGCCGCTGGCGCTGCTCACCTTTTTGGTCGTTCCCGTCATTCTCTGGATTGCCATGTACTTTAGCGGCAAGATGACGGTGACCTTCCGCCAGCTTTTTCGCAGCGTCGGCCAATTTAACGCCCGGATCGAAGATGCCATCGGCGGGGTGCGCGTCGTCAAGGCCTTCGCCAATGAAGATCACGAACGTAAACTCTTTGCCGTCAACAACAATCTCTACCGCGAGACCAAACTGACCGCCTATAACATCATGGCGCGGGCACTCTCACTCAGTTACATGTTGATGCGTTTCGTCATGCTCTTTGTGATGGTGGCGGGCACCTGGTATGTGATCCACGGCGAGTTGACTTACGGCGAGTTTATCGCCTATCTGTTGCTGACCAATGTCTTCTTTCGCCCGATTGAGAAGATCAACTCGGTGATCGAAAGTTATCCGCGCGGCATCGCCGGCTTTAAACAATATCTGGAGATCCTCCATACCGAGCCGGAGATCCAAGATGCACCCAATGCGGTGGCGGTCAAACATCTAGATGGCAACATTCGTTTTGCCGATGTCACCTTTGGCTATGAGGATGCCAGACCAGTGCTGCGTGACATAAACCTCACGATTACCGCGGGCGAGACGGTGGCTTTTGTCGGCCCCTCCGGCGCAGGCAAGACAACCCTGTGTAGCCTGATTCCCCGCTTTTATGATGTGACCGCCGGGCAGATCACCATCGACGGCATCGATATCCGCGCGATGACAGGCGCGTCGCTGCGTCGGCAGATCGGCATTGTGCAGCAGGATGTCTTTCTCTTCTCCGGCACCATCGGCGAAAATATTGCCTATGGGAAATTGGATGCCGCCGATGAGGAGATCTGGGCAGCGGCCAAACGGGCGCAACTCGACGACTTTATCCGCAGCCAGCCCGACGAATTAGACACAATTATCGGCGAACGGGGCGTTAAACTCTCCGGCGGCCAGAAGCAGCGCTTGGCGATTGCGCGCATGTTCCTCAAGAACCCGCCGATTCTGATTTTGGATGAAGCCACCTCTGCGCTTGACACGGCGACGGAAGTGGCGATTCAACAGGCGCTCACCGAACTCTCCAAGGGGCGCACCACGTTGGTCATCGCCCATCGCCTGGCCACCATCAAAAACGCCCATCGCATTGTCGTGGTCACCGAGGAAGGCATTGCCGAAGAGGGCCGCCATGACGAGTTGCTGGCGACCGGTGGCGTCTACAGTCAACTACACCATGCTCAATTTGGGATTTACGAGAATGGTTATGGAGTGCTGCAACGCGCGACATCTGTCGGTCCGGCTACCACCTTGGTCACGGCTTAAGGGCCGGTGAAGAGAGTGGGACAGTAGGACAATGGGGTAGTCGCTGTCCACTGCCCACTGTTTTACTGTCCTACGATTGGCTCTGCAAAATCGGCAGGATAAGCTCACTAACTTGTGGCCGCACCATCCGCAAAAAGATGCCCTAGCCGCACGAGATAGACATGGATCGTTTTGCCCCTGATCTGCACGGTATATTCCAGCGCATCGTCGGGCAATTTGCCATAGACCAGGGGGCGCGCATGAAAGAGGACATAATAGCCCGTGGTTTGACCCTCACTGGCCAGGTAATCAGCCAACTGCGTCAACCCTTCTTCGTAGAGTGCCTGCCCGCGCCAGATTTTGGTCTCGATGATATAGCGGTGGCCTTGGTGGACCACAATCAAATCGAGCCGCCCCTCTCCGCTGTTGACCTCCGTGAAGTGCGCACCGCCGATCTGGCGCACCACAATATCAAGATAGGCCATGAGCAGATATTGGCCGGTGGCTTCTTGCGGCATTGGCGTCACCTTAAAGGCTTCGCGCCCACGCCGTTCAATAAATTCGCGGAAGCGAGCAAGGATCGCTTCCATCTGCAAATGGTCACGCATGACATAGGGGCGAAAGTCATAGCCATTGGCCAGGATTGCACCCTGGAGACCCGCTTGCCGTGGTTGGAAAGCATCAATGAGTACCTGTTTGTAGATCGGGTTGGCAATCCGGCAAAGTTGTGCTGGTGTCTCTTTGATAATGCCAAAAAGATGCAGTGAATTGACCAGCGGATCATTGAGGCGAAAAGGGTAATCAGCCCCAAAGAGAATGCGCATTACATCATCTTCATATTCCGCAGCACGGCGCACAATCGTCTCGAAATTATAATTGCTCTCGCGGGTTAGCTTTTGCAGGGCAGCGCTCAAATCCGCCAGGGTGATCGGACGCGCCTGTTCTTGCACTACCTCCTGCGTTAGGATGGCGGCAGTACGGTTGACGAGGAACGGTTGCCCAGATGTCTGCTCATACAACTTTTCAATCACGCCTGCCGCAAATGGTTGCCCCGTTTCCGTCGTGTATTGCCCAAGCAGATCGCATACTTCTTCTAGTGAAAAGTCGGTCAGGCGATGCTGATAAGCAATATTGAAGGGTGAACTGCGCCCAAAGTTCAGGCGTGCAATGTTCTGAATCCCAATCAGGACTAAACTGTGCAAGCTATGTGGGCGACGTTGCCGATCCAAATACATGGTGCGCCAGGTTTGTAGGAGCGGGGAAAGCAGATCGGGCGGGGTGGCGTCAAATTCATCAATGATTAGCACTACTTTGAGGGCTGGGATCAACTTGTGTAGCTTAGTGAAAAGTTGTCGGAAAAATTGCACATCCGCTGCACCCTCCTCGGCCAGCAGCGTACGCAGCGGCACCAGAGCAACATGGTCAATCTCAGTGGCCCATGCCAATAGATCGTCCTTGATCAAACCCAGCACATCATCCCAAAATTGGGTGGCCGACCAGCTTTCATAAAGCTCAAAACTGAGCACGATGGGCAAATATATAGCAGTTGGATCGGGCGGGCGCGCCCGTAGCTCTGCCTCCAATTGGTTGAGCAGCGTCGTTTTGCCCATCTGCCGCGGGGCATAAATGGTGAAAAACTTCCCTTGTTCGATCTGGTCTGTCAACTGTTCGACCAATGCCCGGCGCGGCACGACATAGTGTTCTTGGGCGTTGACCGGGCCGTGGGTGTTAAAGTAGCGCATGGCTCCATTTTAACACAAGCGCAGATTGTCGCCCAAGTTACCTCGTTATTTGCTATAACCGTGGCGACTTTGCCGCCACGCTCGCCTGTGCTATAATCCTTTTCATTCTTCTTCCCCCAAGCCTTTTACCGGATCCTTCTCTGTACACACGCCGGTTATTTTCCATCTTCTCCCCTTGAAATCTTTCCCTTTCGCCAGATAGCGATGGACTGGCAGCCAGTAGCCTTTTCTTCGTGTGCCTTAGTGGATGGCTCAAAGCCCACTACGTGATCGTTAAATTTTGCAATAGCCTAATTTGTTGCCATTTATGCCTGGAAAGATCGTAATGAAAATCAGTGATATGAACTGGATGCAGGTCGAAGCCTATCTGCAACATGATGACCGGGCGGTGTTACCCCTGGGCAGTACCGAACAACACGCCTACCTGAGCCTGAGTGTAGACAGCATCCTCGCCGAACGGGTGGCGGTGGATGCGGCGGAAGCGTTGGGCGTGCCGGTCTTTCCGGTGGTGGCTTATGGGTTAACGCCCTATTTCAGTGCCTATCCCGGCACAGTGACTTTACGTATGGAAACCTATATTTCCTTGCTCCGTGATATTCTCGATAGCTTGGCGCACAGCGGTTTTCGCCGCCTGCTTTTGGTCAATGGTCACGGCGGCAACACGCCGGTGGAGGGGTTGATCACCGAATGGCTGGCCGATCACCCTGGGGTGCAGATTAAGTTTCACGATTGGTGGCGCGCGCCGCAGACTTGGGCCAAGGTCAAAACAACCGACCCGGTGGCCAGCCATGCCTCGTGGATGGAGAACTTTCCTTGGACACGACTGCCGGGCGTAGAAATGCCCACCGTTCAGAAAACCATGCTCGATCGCATCGGCCAGACGCGCCTGGTTGGCACCGCGATGCGTGCTGCCTACGGCGACGGTAACTATGGCGGCTACTATCAACGATCCGACGAGGAGATGCTCGCGATTTGGCAGGTCGCCATTGCCGAGACACGCACTTTACTTGTAGAAGGGTGGGACTAAGATGAATTTTCTGATTTGGGGCGCGGGCGCAATTGGTGGCACTATCGGTGCCCATCTGCTGCGTGCCGGCTATACGGTTACCTTTGTTGATCGGGCGGCTGACCATGTCGCCGCGATCAACACCAATGGGCTGACGATCACCGGCCCGATCAACCAATTTACGGTCCACGCCCCGGCCTTTACCCCCGAACAGCTCGTGGGTGAATATGAACTAATCCTGCTTTGTGTCAAAGCGCAAGATACGGAGGGCGCGGCCCAGGCGTTGCAGCCGCACCTGGCGGCCAATGGTTATGTCGTCTCCGCTCAGAATGGCTTGAACGAACTGGTGATTGCCGATGTGGTTGGCCGCGCCCGGACCATGGGTTGTTTTGTCAACTTTGGCGCGGATTATATCGAGCCGGGCGTGGTGCTGTTTGGGGGGCGCGGTGCCGTGGTCGTCGGCGAGTTGGATGGCGCAACGACGCCTCGGTTGCAAGCGTTACATGGGGCACTGCTGGCCTTTGAGCCGAATGCGATCATCACCGCTAATATTTTTGGCTACCTGTGGGGCAAGTTGGCCTATGGCGCGCAACTCTTTGCCACCGCCCTCACCGACGACTCGATTGCCGATTGTCTGGCCGATCCTCGCTACCGTGATCTCTATATTGCCCTGGCCCAAGAAGTAATGCGCGTAGCCGGGGCCGTTGGTATTCAACCCGAAGCCTTTAACGGCTTTAACCCCCATGCCTTCACGCCAGCTGCTGCCTACGAAGTGGCGCTGCGCTCGCTAGAGGAGATGGTGGCCTTCAACCGCAAATCGGCCAAGACGCACAGCGGCATCTGGCGCGACCTGGCCGTGCGCAAACGGCGCACCGAAGTCGACCCGCAATTGGGGCCGATTGTCACCTTTGGTCAACAATATGGGGTCCCCACCCCGATCACTGCGCGACTGATTGAATTGATTCACGATGTGGAAGCGGGGCGGCGGCCCCAAAGTTTGGCGACATTGGACGCGCTGCAAGCGGTTGTCCCCTGAGCTTGTCGTGGGGCCGCGGCAGGGATTGAAATCCCTGCCTGATCGGCAAAACCCGCTTCAGCGGGTTGGATGGGCAGTCGTAGGTCAGCGCCGCCGGCGTGACAAGCGGCCCAGATCTAAGTGTCTCTCCATCAATCAGCCGGTAGGCGCGCAGTGCGCTTCAGCGCAGCTTTGCTTAGCAGGTGCTGGTTTCAACCAGCACCGAGACTATCAATTACGCCCATTTGTGCTGTCGAATAACAAACCAGGAAGGTGAAACTAACCATGCTTGCAGCGGTTGACCTTGACGTTGACTTTATCCGCCAAATCGCCCAAACCAACGGCCTCGATCTCTCGCGAGAACGGGCTGAAAACTTGTTGCCCGCCCTGCGCGAACTGCTGGCCGTAGATGCCAAAATGGCCGCGCTGCAACTGGATCGGCTGCCCGCCGTTGGCTTGCCGTGGGAATCAGGAGTGGCAAGCAATGAATGAGACCGAACTGCTCTTTGCCTCGATTGATCAAATTGCTGCCCACTATCGCGCCGGGACGCTCTCGCCGGTTGCCGTGACCGAATGGACCTTGGCGCGCATTGCCGCGCTCAACCCGACGCTGAATGCCTTTATCACCGTCACCGCTGAATCGGCAATGGCCAGTGCCCGTGCGGCTGAACAAGATTTTCGGGCGGGCCACATACGTGGGCGGCTGCACGGGATTCCGGTGGCGCTCAAGGATTTAGTCGATACCGCCGGGATTCGCACCACAGCAGGGTCGCGCATTCTTGCCGATCATATCCCGACGACCGATGCTGATATCACCCGCTATCTCAAGCTGGAAGGCGCAGTCGTGGTAGGCAAGACGAACCTACTCGAATTTGCCTATGGTATTGTCCACCCCGATTATGGTGCCACCTGGAATCCGTGGGATCATACACGCACGGCTGGTGGCTCTAGCGGTGGCTCGGCCGCGGCGGTGGCAGCGGGGCTTTGTTACGCGGCGGTGGGCACGGACACTGGTGGCTCAATCCGCATTCCCGCGGCCTACTGCGGCGTGGTCGGCCTCAAGCCGACCTATGGGCTGGTGAGCCTGGATGGGGTCTTCCCGCTTTCCTGGTCGCTTGATCATGCCGGCCCCCTGGCGCGCAATTGTCAGGATGCGGCCTATCTGCTGAGCGCCATGCGCATGCGCCCGCTGTCGCCCTTGGCCGCCGTTGACCTGGCCGGGGTGCGCTTTGGCATCTTGGCTGAGCATTTTGAAGGGGCGGAGATGCAACCGGCGGTGAGCGCGGCCTTTGTCGAGACTTGCGTCCAACTGCGGGCCGCTGGAGCCAGTTTTAGCGTAGTGTCCATCCCCAATCTGGCGCTGGCCGATGGCGTGTTGCTCAGTGTGATTGCCCCAGAGGCCAGTGCCATCCATGCCCGGTGGCTCAACGAACGGCCTGATGACTACGCCCCGCTGACCCGTCAACAGATTGAACTGGGTTTTGCCTTGCCGGCGGTGGTGCATGTGCGCGCCCAACAATATCGCCGTTATCTCACAGGGCAATTTCTCCAGGCGCTCGACAAAGTTGACGTAATCCTCTCCCCGACCGCACCCTGGGTGGCACCGCATGAAGACCCCGCCGTCGTCGGCGACGAAGGGGCCGCCGAAGCGCGGCGTACCGGCCCTTATAACCTCACCGGTCTGCCCGCCTTAAGCCTGAACTGTGGCTTCGATGCCGCTGGTCTGCCGATTGGTCTGCAACTGGCCGGTCGCCCCTACGCCGATGAACAGTTGCTAGCGATTGGGGCCGCCATCGAACAATTGCAACCAGACCTTGCCGCCACACATAGTTGATGGCTAACCTGGATCAGCCAGAACCGTTCGCGTCTGGACAGCGACTGCGGTTCTGGTGCTCAGGGGGCGCAAAACAAAAGACTAAACACAGAAAGAAGGAACACGGAAGCGCAGGCAGAACCGCTTTCGTGTTCCTTCTTTCTGTGTTTATGCGGCTTGTTAGCGACAAATAATGAGCAAAAAGTGAGCACTTTTTGGTCTGGTATGTGCGCCCTGTGTTTGGATAAAATGTCAGTGCTGACATTAATCATTTTCCAATCACGACAGGAGCATTCACATGAGCAACCATCTAGCCACTGCCACCGCCATCTACGAAGCCTTTGGCAAAGGCGACATTCCCACCATCCTCAGCCACATGGCCGATGATGTGCAGTGGGAGCAGTGGGCGGACAATTCTGCGCAACGCGCCGGTGTCCCCTGGTTGGTCGGGCGCCAGGGCAAAGCCGGTGTCCTCGAATTTTTCCAGGTGTTGGGCGGCATGGCGATCAAGGACTTTCAAGTGCTGTCAATGATGGCCGGTGGCAACCAGGTCGCCGTCGAATTTGTGATTGAGGTCGATGTCCCCAGCACCGGCGGCCATTACCGCGATGAAGAGATCCACCTGTGGACCTTTAACGACGCCGGCCAGGTGATCCGCCTGCGCCATTATGCTGACACGGCCAAACATATTGCCGCAGCCCAATGAAACACGCAAACCAACTGGGCGTTTACGGCGCGCTGCCCCTCAGCGATGAAGTTGCGCTAATCGCCCCGCTTGCCACCAGCGGCTGGTCGCTGTGGCTGGCTTATGTACTACGGAATGAAAAGAAGGTCATAATCTCGCCAAAAAGCGATCAATCGCAACTGACTGATTGCCAAGGAAGTGACCCGCATTCGCCAGGTAAACTTCTTCGTAATTGCGCAGATTCTGCCTGAGTCGCTGGCGAATTTCCTCTGGGTAGAGCATGACATCCTGTCCACCGATCAGGAGCAGGACCGGGCACGCGATCAGCGCCAGTTGTTGATCGCTAACGATCGGTAGCGGCTCTGTCCGTGGCTTCACATGGCGGGCAATCAGCTGTAAAAATTCGCTCAATTCTGTCCCTTCAAGCTCGTCGCCTAAGGGACCAAGCACTTTGCGATAGAACCGCTTGGTCCCCCATGGCCCGAGCAGCAGATAAGGCAATGCCCATCGCAGAATGTTGCGATTCCAACCCACCCCACCGGGGCTAATCAGAATCAAACCTTTGACCTGTGTGGGAAAACGGGTGACGTAATCGAGCGCCAGCCAGCCCCCTAACGATAGCCCAACCAAGATTGGCTGTGCCACGCCCAACTGTTGAAACAGTTCTTGCAACCACTGGCCGTAGGCGTCGCTTTGCAACTTGGGGCGCGCCTCGGCGCTCTTGCCGGCTTCACCAATCATGTCGACGGCATAGAGCCGATATTTTTCCGACAGGCGGATTAGGTCCCCTGCCCACGTGATCGCATTGGAAAGTGAGCCATGAAAAAAGACAACCGGCGGTGCCTCCGGCTTGCCGGCGGCGAGTACAAAGGTTGGCCCTTGCGTTGTCGTCACATAGTGCTGCTCAATCGTTGCCGGCAGTTGATTCAAGAGGTTGTCATAGGCGGTGTGCACAGCGGCCTTTGCCGTGACGCTTTTATAGATCGAGTTCATATTGCAGTTGCCCCCTCCTTGGTGCTGTTGGTTAGGAATAGTTGATCCTGCGTCTGCTGTAGCCAGGCCAGTTCCAATTCGTAGACCTTGACCCGATGGTCATAGATCGCTGCCCACAACAGCTTCCGTGTTGTGGTGGCCGGCTCAGCGGTAGTTGTTGGCTGTGATCGACCAAAACGGACGCGCAGTTCCTGAGCGATGGCCAACATTGACCGGGTTTTAGCTTCATAGGCGTTAAATAAACCTGCCAACGCCGCTTGATCGAGCGTGTGGGCAAAGGCGAGTTGTTGATGAAAGTGGCTGTAATATTCGGCCCCTTCCGGTGGCGTAGCCGCCCAGGACTTTAGCGCCTGTTCACCTGCGGCCGTGATCGAATAGACCTTGCTGGCCGCCCCCCGTTCTTTCTGGTGCAACGCAACCTCCACCAACCCAGCGCGATGGAGGTTTAGGAGGGCCTTATAGATCTGATTATTATTCGCGGATGAATGAAAAAAGGGGACAGCAACGATCTCCTTTTTTAAGATGTAACCGCTCTTGGCACCCGCGTGTAGAAACCCCAGGATAATCTGTTGAATTGTCATACGTTTCCCTCTTAATATCATTTTAACATATGTTACTAGTAACATATGGGACCTGTCAAGTATGAAATTGTACAGACCGCAATTTACAATATACAATTCTAGCTAGTTCTTGTTGCGGAACACAATTTCTACCGCGACGGCCGCCAAGCGCGCGAAGAAACGCCAGTGAAAACCCTTTGCGAACCTTTGCGGCCTTCGCGCTCTTGGCGGTGATCAAGCGCTTTCGCAACAAAAACTAGCTACAGATATGGTTAACCAGCGATCAATACCTTATGAGACCACTCGGCCAGTTGATCCAGATCGGCAACCACCAGCTTCACCTTTCGGGCTGTGGGCAGGGCCAGCCCACCGTGATCCTTGACGCGGGGCTGGGGGATTGGTCGCTCTCGTTGTTCGACTTGCAGCAACGGGTGGCCGCCTTTACCCACGCCGTGATTTATGATCGCGCTGGCTATGGGTGGAGCGAACCTGGCCCCTTCCCGCGCACCAGTCAACAACTGGCCGATGAATTGTACGCCCTCGCCCGCGCTGCCGCGCTACCGGCACCCTATCTACTGGTGGGGCATTCGCTGGCCGGCTGGCATTTGCGACTCTTTGCCCAGCAGCAGCGCCAACTGGTTGCCGGACTAGTGTTGATCGACGCCACGCCGCCGGACTTTCATCCCCGCTTAGGACAGGTGGATTCTGGTTTCACGCAAGGCGCGGCAGCCGCTCTACAGGAACATCAGACGATGGCGCAACGGGCCAGGGCTGGTCAACTGCGCGCTGCGGATGTCGAACCCTTTGGCGTGCCGCCTTTCCTGACCGACGAGCAACGTGAAACCTTTTTCCAGCTCACGGTGCAGCCAACTTACTGGGAAACGTTGTTGGCCGAATGGTTGGCCGAAGCGGAGAGCCGAACCCAGGTGCAAGCGGTCACCACTTTGGGCAATTTGCCCTTGATCGTGTTAGCGGCGATTCCGGGCGAAGGTTATTCCGATCACTTCCGTCACTTGTGGGTGGCAGAACAAAGGCAGCAAGCCACCCTTTCTACCCACAGCGAACTCCATCTGGTGGAAAGCAGTCATCACATTCATTGGGCGCAACCAGCATTGGTGGTGGCGATGATTCAGCAGATCGTAGGGAAAATGCGTTAGCCGTCACCCAGATTGGTCTGTAATCGTTTAACTGACGAACAAAAAACGTAAAAAATGTCCCCGGCACCGCACAATCCACTGTTTGTCAACCGAGCTAGCGCCGTGCCGGGGACATTTGCTGCATTTTGCACTTGCGCTGTCCTATGTCGTGCGCAATGTATGAAACGTTGGCGCTGGTTTCGATCTTCAGCATGTTGTTTGTCACCATTCTTTGTTTGCTCAAGGTACAGGCGTCCCAGCGTTTGCGTTGATCTTATCTCCTGCATATACTCAGTAGACTGCAATGCGCAAGTTACCAATCGTCTTGTTCAATCGTGCGAAGGGTCCATTCGAACGATATGTTATCTACTATCTGACCACGCTGGTCACTAAGGTTACCCAGGATATTTAGCATGTTGCGATTAACCGAAATAAAGCTCCCGCTTGACCATAGCGCAGAAGCACTTACGCAAGCCATTCTCAAAAAGCTACAAATTCCGCCGGCGGAGTTGACGGGTTATACCATCTTCAAACGCAGCTTTGATGCGCGCAAGCGGGGCGAGATTATGCTGGTCTATATTCTCGATGTAGAGACCACCCAGGAGGCCCAACTGCTCAGCCGGTTGAAAAAAGACCCCCATGTGCTGCCCACGCCCGACATGAATTATCAGTTGGTCGCCCAAGCCCCCAGCCAGCTAACTGTGCGGCCAATTGTGATTGGCACGGGGCCGTGCGGCTTATTCGCCGCCCTGCTGCTGGCTCAAATGGGTTTTCGCCCAATCGTCCTCGAACGGGGTAAGGCTGTGCGCGAGCGCACCGTGGATACCTTTGGCTTCTGGCGTAAAAAAGGGTTGAACCCCGAATCGAATGCGCAATTTGGCGAAGGCGGTGCCGGCACTTTTTCCGACGGCAAGCTTTATAGCCAAGTACGCGACCCGCAACACCATGGGCGCAAAGTACTCACCGAGTTGGTCAAAGCCGGCGCCGCGCCCGAAATTCTTTATGTGAACAAGCCGCATATCGGCACCTTTCGGCTGGTCAAAATTGTGGAGGCCATGCGTGCCAATATTGAAGCACTGGGGGGCGAAATTCGTTTTCAAAGTCGCGTCACCGACATTCAGATCAAAAACGGCCAGGTGCGCGGGGTCACACTGGCCAGTGGGGAAGAGATTGCTAGTGAACATGTGGTGCTGGCGGTGGGCCACAGTGCGCGCGACACCTTCCAAATGCTTTTCGAGCGGGGCGTTTACATCGAGGCCAAGCCCTTTTCCATCGGTGTGCGGGTCGAACATCCGCAATCGCTGATTGATCGCTGCCGTTTTGGCGCGCAGGCTGGTCACCCGCTGCTGGGTGCGGCCGATTATAAATTGGTGCATCATTGCCAAAATGGCCGCTCGGTCTATAGCTTTTGCATGTGCCCCGGCGGCACTGTGGTGGCGGCCGCTTCGGAACTGGGGCGGGTGGTTACCAACGGTATGAGCCAATATTCGCGCAACGAACGCAATGCCAACAGCGCCTTGGTGGTGGGCATTACCCCCGATGATTATCCCGGCCACCCCTTGGCGGGGATTGATTTGCAGCGCCACTGGGAGGAACAAGCCTTTATCGAGGGTGGTAGTAACTATGAAGCACCGGGGCAGTTGGTGGGTGATTTTCTGGCGGGTCGCCCTTCAACCGCCTTCGGCACCGTCATCCCTTCCTATACGCCGGGCGTCCATCTGGGCGATTTAAGCCGTTGTCTACCGGACTATGCCGTCGCTGCAATCCGTGAAGCCCTGCCGGCCTTTGACAAACAGATCAAAGGCTTTGCCATGGCCGACGCGCTGTTGACTGGGGTGGAAACCCGCACCTCGTCGCCCATTCGGATCAAGCGTAAAGAAGATTATCAGAGTCTAAATACCGACGGTCTTTATCCGGCCGGTGAAGGGGCCGGCTATGCCGGGGGCATTCTCTCGGCGGGCATTGATGGCCTCAAAGTGGCAGAGGCAGTCGCCTTAAACATTCTGCGCACATCAGCACACTCCTCGTGATGATTTTCCTTTGCGAAACGGCCAATCGAATTGGCTGACTAACAGCGAAAAGCCGCGCCCGTCCCAGAGGGAACCCCGCACCCGGCGGCTAACTTTCTAGCCGCTGCGGGGGCTTTTCGCTGTTATACTCAAATTAGAATGAAACCCCTAGTTTCGGTCAGCGTGCGTCGCACTGACCAAAGAATCTAGCGGACTGGAAACAGTTGGCGGTCAGTGCGACGCACGCGATCCCGTTAGCCAGCAAAACTCCGGTTCTCAACTTGACTTCAGTATAGTAGCGAGTTTCAACCCTGCAAAATTGAAATGTCAACAGAATCTAACCAAGGAGGCAGGCTTATGGACTCACTCATCTTCAGCACCGCGACGGCGTTGACGGCGCGGCTGCGCACCGGCGATGTTTCTGCTACGGCGGTGGTCGAGGCCCACTTGGCGCGGATTGCGACGGTTAACCCCAAACTCAACGCGGTGGTCCAATTGCCGGCGGAAGAGGCGTTGGCCGAAGCCGCGGCGGCTGATCAAGCACTCGCCCATGGTCAACTGCGCGGGCCACTGCACGGCCTGCCCGTCACCATCAAAGATTGGCTGGAGGTCGCCGGTGTGGTCTGTGCAGCTGGCATGGAAAAATATCGCGACTATGTGCCCACGCAGGATGCAACGGTTGTCACCCGTTTGCGCCAGGCCGGCGCGATTGTGTTGGGCAAAACCAATGTCACCGCCGATAATCCGGTCTACGGGCGCACGAATAACCCGTATAATTTGGCGTATAGTCCTTCCGGCAGCAGCAGTGGTGAAGCGGCGATCATTGCGGCGGGTGGTTCACCATTTGGGATCGGCAGCGATTCGGGCGACAGTATTCGTACCCCGGCCCATGCCTGTGGCGTGGTTGGCCTCAAGCCGACCGCAGGGCGGGTGCCGCTGACCGGCCACTTCCCCCGCATCAGCTTTATGAACGATCCGCGTACGGTGATCGGCCCGCTGGCCCGTTCGGTCGCCGATCTGGCGCTGGTGCTGCCGATTATCCAAGGGGTGGATTGGGTGGATGCCAGTGTGGTGCCCATGCCGCTGGGTGACTGGCAACAGGTCGATCTACGCGCCTTACGCGTTGCCTTTTACACCGAGCATGAAGAGGCCACACCCGATCCAGTCTGTAAACAGGCCACCATCGACGCCGCCCAGGCATTGGTGGCTGAGGTGGCTTTGGTTGAAGAAAAGTTGCCGCCGCGTGTCGGCGAAAGTTATACCATTACCCGCAACTACTGGCAACGTCCCGAATCGGAGTCGTGGGCGGAGTGGCTACCGGATGGCGAATTTCAGTTGGACAGTGAAACAATCGAGCGTCATCTCTTTGCCTGGGATCGCTTCCGCCGCGGGTTGATTCGTTTTATGCAGGACTACGACGTGATTATTACGCCAGCCATCGAGCGCCCAGCGCAACCGCACGGGCAAAGCGAGGGCGGCATTGCCTATACCCTGACATATAGCCTCACCGGTTATCCCGCGGTGGTCGTGCGCACCGGCACGACGGCGGATGGCCTGCCGGTGGGGGTCCAAGTGGTGGCGCGTCCCTGGCGCGAGGACGTTGCGCTGGCTGTCGCCGCGTTCTTAGAAGCGCGCTTTGGCGGTTGGCAGCGGCCGCCGATCTAAAAGGTTGCTGATGACAACTGTAAACAGGGACCTACACACGGCCTTATTTGATGCACTCGAAACGCTTGATCAACAACTGGGTAATCTTATACAGCTTTTTGTCGCAACCCCGTGTTGTTGGGTTGAAAAAGGTGTACTTTAATTTTTTGGCGAAACTGCACAGCGGTTGATGAATGGGAAACATGGTTCAACAGGATCTCATGTGGTTGACAAGCCCGCTCCGGCATAAATGCACGGAGCTACCAAACAACGCCTGCTAAACCAGGCTGGTCAGCCCCTATGTTTAGGGGGCTTCAGCCTCCGTTGTTCGTAGCACGGTGGCTTTAGCCCCGTGCGGGGTTTGTCAACCACATGAGATCCGAAAGAACCTGGGAAGCAATTGATGCGGTAATACGAGAATGCCTGGCGATTGATCGCCGGGTGGTCGTCCCTGAAAAATATTCGTTCTAAAATTAGTACTAAGAAACCACCTCGGTTTCTATAGAATGCTCCACCTTAGCGTGGTGGGTTGCTGAAATACACCCCACTTTTAGAGGCAGTTTGACACAAATTACCCGCAAGGGTACAATCAGGGTCAACCCGACCTGAGACGCCAGTTGATCGTTCATCATTAGCGAGTTTTATGGAACCGAAGCAAATCCTCTCCTAACCACGGCTGTGACTGGCCTTTTTGCCCAGCAACACCGAATGGTTATAGCTGCTCCTAACGCCTGATTGGTTTGGTCAGGCGCTTTTGTATTTCACCAAAATTATCTAACCAAAATAAGGATGGCATCCTCATGCCTTTGCCTTTCCGCGACGACTGGTCGTTGCTGGCGCGCTATTTGCGCACGCAACGGGCCAAGGTTTGCTTATTGGCGCTGCTCCTGCTGGGCAGCATTGGGTTGCAACTGATCAACCCGCAACTGGTGCGCGGCTTTATCGACGCCGCGCAGGCTGGCAGTGCGCTGGCGACGCTGCTGCGCCTAGCGTTGCTCTTTCTGGGCGCGGCCTTTTTGAACTATCTACTCACCCTGGCGCTGACCTATCTCAGTGAGGATGTGGGCTGGCGCACGACCAACGCACTGCGCACCGATCTGGCCGCGTACTGTCTGCGGCTGGACATGGGTTTTCATCAACAGTACACCCCCGGCGCGCTCATCGAGCGGGTCGATGGTGATGTGGGGCAGTTGGCCCGCTTCTTTGCCCAACTTTTCCTGCGCCTGGTCAGCAACCTGCTTTTGTTACTAGGCATTCTGGCTGTGCTGGCCTGGGAAGATTGGCGGCTGGCGGCGGGCTTTCTCGGCTTTCTCGGCGGCGCGTTCTGGATCTTATTCCGGCTGCGCAACTTTGCTACTCCCTATATGGAAGCCGAACGGGCGGTCAGCGCCGATCTCTTTGGCTTTCTGGAAGAGCGGCTGGGCGGGCGCGACGATCTGCGCGCCAACGGGGCGATCCCCTATACGATCCAGCGGCTCTTTCTGGTCATGCGCGCCTACTGGCGGGCCGGCATGGCGGCGCGGGTGCGGGGCGCGATCTTCGGCTCGATCATCGTGGTCTGGAACGAAGTGGGGACGGCGCTGGTGTTGGCGCTGGGGGCGTTCCTCTTTCTGCGCGACACACTGAGCATTGGCGTCCTCTACCTGCTCTATGCCTACATTCGCCAGCTCACCGGGCCGCTGCTCGACCTGACGGGCGAGTTGCAACAACTGCAAGACGCCCGCGCCAGCATCAACCGGATCCAGGCGCTGCTGGCCGAACGCAGCGCGATAACCCCGGGCACGGTGACAACACTCCCCGCTGGGCCGCTGGCGGTGGCGTTCAACGGCGTCCACTTTGCCTATGATCAAGCGACAAGGGAAACAAGCGTTGAAGGCAAGCCGCTGCTGGCTGATTTCACCCTGACGCTCCCGGCAGGGCGCACGTTGGGTGTGCTGGGGCGCACCGGCAGCGGCAAGACAACCCTCACCCGTCTGCTCTTGCGCTTTTATGAGCCGCAGGCAGGCAGCATCACGCTGAGCGAGGTCGATCTGCGCCAGTTGACGCTGACCGCCTTACGCCGCCATGTGGGGTTGGTGACGCAGGAGGTGCAGATTTTCAACGCTACAGTGCGCGACAACTTGACCTTCTTCGACCGGCGCATTGATGACGCCGCGCTGTTGCACGCGTTGACCACGGTCGGCTTGCAGGAATGGGTAACGAAATTGCCGGCGGGGTTAGAGACCGTATTGAGCGGCGCCGCTGCGCTCTCCGCCGGTGAAGCGCAACTGCTCGCCTTTGCCCGGTTGCTGTTGCGCGATCCAAGCGTGGTGATCCTAGATGAAGCCTCGTCCCGGCTCGACCCCGTGACCGAAGCGCGGCTCGACCAGGCGATCAGCGCACTGCTGAAAAATCGCACAGCCATCATCATCGCCCACCGCCTGCGCACGGTGCAGAAAGTGGATGAAATTCTGATTCTGGAGCAGGGACGCATCCAAGAAGTCGGCCGCCGTTCCCACCTGGCGGCTGATCCGGCCTCCCGCTTCAACCAACTGCTAAAAACCGGTCTCGACTTTGACGAGGTGACATTATGACAACCCAAGCATCGCATACACAAGCAACAACGCAACCACCGACGGCGCAACCCCTGACCGCAGGGCGCTTTCTCTGGCAACTGCTGCGCTATAAACCGTGGGCGTGGCAGTTAACCGTTCTGGCCTACATGGCGCTCTATGGTTTGAACTTTGCCCCGCCGCTGATTGTCAGCACCCTCTTTGATCGACTGACGGGCGCGACGCCAGCCGGTCTGGGGCTGTGGCCGTTGGTCGCCTTGTATATCGTGACGGTGGTGGGGCGACAGGCGGCTTATGTCGCGCTGACAGCAGGGCAACTACTCTATCTCAACCTGATTGATGGGGTCGTGCGCGCCAATCTGTTGGAGCAGCTTTTGCAGCGCCCCGATCCCCAAGCGACACCGGCTTCGAGCGGGGAAGCGCTCAGCCGTTTTCGCGATGATGTCAACACGATCAATCAATTCTTCGGCAGCATCTTCAACCTGGTCGGCGTCAGTGTCTTTGTGCTACTGGCCGTGGGGACGATGGTGCGCATCAACTGGCTGCTCACCCTGGTGGCCTTTCTGCCCATGCTCTTGATCACGATTGCCATCCACCTGAGTCGCGGGCGGATCATCCGTTTTCGCGAAGCCAATCAAGTTGCCACCGGGCGAGTGACCGGGCTGTTAGGTGAACTGTTTGGCGCGGTGCAAGCAATCAAAGTCGCTGACGCCGAAGCGCCGGTCATCGCCCATCTGCAAAACGTCAATGAGACCCGTCGCCAAGCCGCGCTCAAAGATCGGCTAACGACCGAGCTTCTCGACGCCCTGGGCAGCAATTTGGGTGATATGGGCGCAGCGGTCATTTTGCTGCTCATGGCCCAAGCGATCCGGGCGGGGAGTTTTACCATCGGTGACTTTGCCCTCTTCATCTATGTGATGCCCTTTGTGGCGGGCAATGTTGGGTCGGTGGTTTGGGCGCTCACCAGCTATCGGCAACTAGGGGTTTCCTTGCAACGGTTGGCCGCATTACTGGAACCAACGCCGGCGACGACGTTGGTCCAGCATCGTCCGGTCTATCTACGGGAAGCGCTGCCACCCTTACCACCTCTGGTGCGCACGGCAGCGGATCGGTTGGAAAGCCTAAGCGCCACCGGGTTGACCTATCACTACCCGAACGGCGGGCGCGGCATCGAGAACATCACCTTCAGCCTGCCGCGCGGCTCCTTCACCGTCATCACTGGGCAGATTGGAGCGGGCAAGACGACGCTGTTGCGGGTGTTGCTGGGGTTGCTGCCCAAGGCTGGCGGTGAAGTGCGTTGGAATGGACAAGTGGTGCCCGCACTGAATACCTTCTTTGTCCCACCACGCAGCGCCTACACGCCCCAAGCGCCCCGTCTTTTCAGCGATTCCCTACGAGAGAATATTCTTCTGGGGTTGGATGAACCCAAGAGCGCACTGCCGGCGGCCCTGTACACGGCTGTCCTGGCCGAGGATCTGGCGACTTTCGACCAAGGGCTGGCGACAGTCATCGGCCCGCGAGGGGTACGCCTCTCTGGTGGGCAGATCCAACGCACAGCGGCGGCTCGTATGTTTGTGCGCCAACCTGAACTCCTGGTCTTTGATGATCTCTCCAGCGCCCTGGATGTGGAGACCGAGCAAAGACTCTGGGATCGACTGGAAGAAGCGCAAAGCACCTGTCTGGTCGTCTCCCACCGAAGGGCGGCATTGCAACGGGCGGATCAGATCATTGTCATGAAAAAGGGCTGCATCGACACGGTGGGGACGTTAGCGGAATTGTTGACGAACAATGCAGAAATGCGCCAACTGTGGGAACAGGAGCGGTAAAGAGATCCAAACAAATGCCGTAGTTCGAGTAGCCGGCGCGATTATCGGTGGAGATGGTAGCGCCGGCAGTCAGCACCGCACTAACGCGTGCTGGACTGTAGAGGTGCTGCCTCACTGGTTATCCGGTGGTGGTCGTGCGTACCGGCACGACGGCGGATGGTCTGCCGGTGGGGGTCCAAGTAGTCGCGCTCCCCTGGCGCGAGGATGTTGTGCTGGCGGTCGCCGCGTTTTTAGAAGCGCGTTTTGGCGGTTGGTAGCGGCCGCCGCTTTAAGCTGTCGGCTTCAAAACCCCTATGTTGGTGGCAAAAGTGCGCAAGCTTGGAATAGCGCGTCCTAGAATGTTTGTGCTACAATCTGCCATATGAACAGGGACACACAACCATTGCCAACTGCAACAAATATGACGACTGCGCTGGACTATCGAGCGGCAATTGATCGGGTAACTTCCTATATCCATGGCAACCTCGACGATGATTTGCTGTTGGAGGGCCTGGCCGACTTGGCTGGCTTTTCGCCTTTTCATTTTCATCGCATCTTTACCGGGCTAATGGGCGAGACGGTCGCCGAGTATGTGCGCCGGGTACGTCTCGCCACCGCCGTGCAACGGCTGCTCCATTCGGACGAGCCGGTGACCACCATTGCGCTGGCCGCTGGCTATCAGACACCGGCCGCCTTTACCAAGACCTTTCGCCAACGTTTCGGGGTCGCGCCCAGTGCGCTGCGCACGATGGAACGATCGGCAGCTTATGCCTTGTTGTTGGAACAGCCGGCGATCCAGGCCCCGATGCAACGCAAGCTTACCCCGGAGATTCGCCAATTGCCCGACCTGCGTGTGCTCTATGCACGGGGCTGGGGTGCAATCGACTATAGCTTTTCCCTGGCCGCTGATAAGGCGTTTACCACCTTATTTTGTTACCTCCAAGAACATGCGCTGCTAAATGCCTTTACTGCCTGCTTAGCCATTACGCCAGACGACTTGGATACGGTGCCCCATGATCAATGCCGCATTGACGCCGGTGTCATCCTCAAAGAGGGGATACAGATCAACCCGACTGATCAGGTCGCTGTGCAAGTATTACCGGCCGGTCGCTGGGCGGTCTTTCAGCACAAGGGACCCTACGATACTTTGTGGCAGAGCTGGAATGTCGCCTATCGCGACTGGCTGCCCCGCAGCGGCGAGCGTCCACGCGATGTGCCGCCGCTGGAGATCTATCTGAATAACATCAACCACACCCCGCCTGAACAGTTACGCACCGAAATTCTGATCCCAATCGTTTAGCATCATTTGCGTGATCCACTGGCTGAGCGTGTCGAAGCCAGTGGTGGCTGCGTAAGTCCTAGAATAGTAGCTTTCTCTTTGTGAATAGGCATGAGAGGATAGGTATGAAGGCAGAAAACATCATCGGACCCGTCTCGATTATTGAGAAATCTGAAAGGCCCTATCTCGGCATCCGTTTTGAGACGCCTTTCGATGGCATGTTTGCCTTGGTTACAAAGGCCTTAAAAGAATTGCGGAAGTGGAGCAAAGAGAACGCCTTGTCTGAGGAAGGCCCGTACTTTCTCCGCTATTACCATTGTGACATGAAAAGTATGATGGATGTTGAGGTTGGGCTGATCACGCAGGCTGCCCTTGTTGGCCAAGGACACATTCAACCGGGTTCCCTGCCAAAAGGAAGATACGCGACGTTGGTCTACAGGGGAAACGGACTGCGCGGTAATCAAGCGCTCATGCAATGGGCGAAGGCGCACGGGATCGCGTTCGATCCACTGGTTGCGGGCGAAGTGGAATCGTACACCTGTCGGTACGAAGCGTACCTAACAGACTATCGGACCGAGCCGAGAAAGCTGCTTTGGGATGTCGAGTTGTCGATCAAGCTTGCCGATGATTGAGCCGAAGATCGCTTGCAGCCGAGCCGCAAGATCACAGCGAGATTATCTCCTCCCGCTTTGTGGATCAGCCAAACCAACTACATATACCTTTGAATTTATCTAACCAAATTGAGGAGATAAAAATGCTTTCAGCGCCAAGAGTGGAACAACGCGCCGCCCAACCCTATGTCGCGTTGCGCCGCGTCGTCTCACTGCAAGAATTAGGCCCCGTGCTACCGCCATTGCATGATGAGTTGATGGCATGGCTGAATGGTCAGGGTGTGACACCGGCCGGGGCACCCTTCTTCCGTTACCTGGTGATGGATATGGACGCAAACCATTTTACGGTTGATGTTGGGTGGCCAATCGCAGCGCCGGTGGCCGTTGCGGATTCCATTGTTGCCGACGAGTTACCGGCAGGCCGGTATGGCGTGATCCTAAACACGGGACCATTTAATGATCTGGTGGGTGCGCATTATGCGCTACTGGTGTGGGGCGAGGAGCAGGGCATTGAGTGGCAGACGGCGGATGAGGGCAAGGCGTGGGGCGCACGCATCGAATTTTACATCACTGATCCTGCTGAAGAACCGGATCCGCAAAAGTGGGAAACCGAGGTGGCCTTTCTGGCGGCTGTATAACACGACTTAGCCATGTGCTATGCCCAAAGGCAAGATAAATAAAAGACAACTGTACCAAGTCGCGGCTCCACTACTTGGTACAGTTGTCTTTTATTTTTTTAGGTTGGCCGTAGCTTATGCCTAACGGAAACTGGAGATTCCTCCCTATCGTTCGGAATGACAAATTGCCGTCTACTTAATTTACACTGCATTTAAGCAAAAAAGCCCTGGCATCGCCATCGATGCCAGGGCTTTTTTTGCCACAAAAAACACTGTGACGTTTTTGTGACGCTCACGCCGTACCCTCTTCCTAGCTTGCCAAACCGGGCAAGAAGACGACAACAAATTCGGCAAGCACACATTGCGCTCCCTTGGCTGTGTTCTTTGCCGCAGGGACGGTCGTCCATATAACGCTTACGCTTTTGCAAAAAGGAAAGACACTTTATGGTTCGCCAACGTTTTAAACTTTTCGTGCAGGCACTGCTCTGCACCATTGCCGGTCTGCTGTTGCTCTCCGGCCTCTTTAGCACAGTCCAAACCGTGGGCACGGCGCTGGGCGCGCCGCTTTTCCAAGTCAATAATCCCAACCCCGTGCCCACCGTCATGAACTACCAGGGCACCCTGCGTGACCCGGAAGGCAAACCGCTGACCGGGGCCTTCAATATGACCTTCCGCATCTACCACGATGTCACCGCACCGGCCAGCGCCGCCGTCTGGACCGAAGTCCATGAGGGGGTGACCGTGCGCGACGGCAACTTTAATGCCCTGTTAGGCAACAATGTCCTATTGCCGATGGCGCTTTTCAAGACAGCCGATGCCTTTATCGGCGTCCAGGTTGATCCCTATGACGAGCTGGTGCCGCGCCAGCGCTTTGCCATAGTACCTTATGCCGCTCATGCTGATTTCGCCCACCGTCTGCTTGCCCCCGGTGGCCAAGGGCAGGATGCGCTCTTTTTTAGCCCCAGTGGTCAATTGGTGGCCCGTCAGGCGCTGACGATGACCTATAACAATCAAACGCTGGCTTTGGGCACGGGCGGGATCAACAGCAGCAGCACCTTCGCCATCAACGGCACGTCGGGCCAGAATGTGGGGGTGGGCACCAACAACCCGCAGGCCGATCTGCATGTCAGCGGCAACAAGGTGCGGCTGCAAGATAACAGTACCCTGCTTGATCTGGATGCGAATGGCGGCAACGTGGCGTTGAGTGCGCCCACCAGTAGTTTATACCTGAACAGTAAAGGCCATACGGTCGTCAGCAGCGGCCTCTACAATGGCGGGGGCAATGTGTTGCTCAACCCCAACAATAGTGGACGGGTGGGGATCGGCCTGTCTGAGCCACAGACGATGCTAGATGTCAATGGCGCGACAACTGTGCGCGGCAATCTGAATACCCAGGGCAAGTTGACAGTCAACCAATTCGCGCCGATCGCGATTGTGCGCTATCGCAATCTGGGCAACGACGCCAATTACAGCGTCGGCCTGAGCGACCAGGAGTGGAATTGCACAGCCGCTGGATGGTCGGCCGCCTGGACGCAGAAGCCCGGGGCCGGCGTCAACATGGTCTGGACTTACGTGAAGGATGGCAGTTGGTGGGTGCGCGTCAGCTTCCACAGCGTCTCCGACGACGAAAACCCCGATGTCGATGTGCTCTGCTTCCGCGCCGAAATCTCTAGTTTTGAGGGCGACCCGACGCTGAATGAACCTAATTGAACCACTTCCATTGGTGATTGGTTATTCATCACTGATCACTTACAGGATGAGTTATCGGTTCAACCCGATCGCATGAAGTTGCCATCCCCGCCCCGCCGTAAACAGACGGGGCTAGGGGACAACGCCGGGTAAACCCGGCTCCTGTAGCCGGGTTTACCCGGCGTTGTCCCCTAGCCCTGCGACTTTAGCCCAGGGCGAGCGTCGCAACCCCTGAATTCGCGTTGAGCCAGTTACCAATCACTAATCACCAACCACCAATTACCTTATGAAACAACGACTGATCCATCTACTTTTACTGTTCCTTTTTGTGCTACCGCTGACGCCATCACAACCTGTGTGGGCGACAGGGGCCGCACAGCCAACCGGGCCGACACTGGTTGGCGGCCCTAATGCCCTTGGTGTTAACGTGGCCGTCGCCAATGGCACGGCCATCCAACCGGCGTTGCGCAGCCAATCCATGTTGACCAAAGATGACTACCGGCGGGTCTATGCGCAGGCTAAGTTGCTGCTCGATACAGGCACCAATTTCCGCCTGAATAATTTGCAGTTACCCCCATCCTGCAAAACGTTGGACGAGTGCAAGCTAAACTATCAAAACTTTAACAGCGGCCAGCTCTTCTACGGCTTCTGCACCAACTATGACCAGATCAGCCCGAGTGGCCTCTGCCCTGGCGATGCGCCGAGCAGTTGGCCGCAGCCGATGACCAACATCCGCGGACAACTGGCCCGTGCCCGCACGCTCTTTGGTTTTCTCGCGCTGGCCGAACCGCAGGGCATGATGATTGAGGTCGGCAGCCGGCCGCGCCCCATGCGTACGGTGGGGGCCACCGGCGTCGTCAGCGCCACGCGCGAACTGGCGGCGATCCATCTAATCTTCGGCAACGAATTTATGGTCGATGCGATTGACTATCGCTTTGGCGGCAATGACCCACGCGCCGACCAGATCATCGCCGAGGAGTTGAACCAGTTAGGCATGGCGCAGCAACAATTCGAGCTGGCCTTTGACATTCTGGCGCATGCCTTTAACAGTGACCTGGGGGGCGTCCAACCCACCTATATTGGTGATTTTTTTGGTCAACGGGAGTTTAAGCTCTTTGGCACCCTCAGTGAACGGCTGGTCGCGGTCATCAGCGAGATGGCTGACCGCCATCGTCAATTGGGGCAGGAAGCCAAGGCGCTGGAACTCTATGCCCAAGCCTTTGCCACCCAATATGTGCAGGCAATGGCACTGGCCAATAGCGCCAAACAACAAAATGCCAAATTCATGGAGAATGGCGGTTTTGAGATTATCAACAACCTGGAGCGGCTCCGTAGCCGCGCCCAGGCGATCAATCATGGTGTCAACCCTTTCGGCTTTGTGGATGACTATGTACCCTTGCAAACCTATGATGAGTTGCGCCGGTTGACCCAAGGTGACTTCCTACGTGACGCCACCGAGGATGAAAATCGCGCCGAAAATGCCCAGCGTGAATATGATCAGAATCGCACGGCCCTCGTGCGCGAGATGCAAAATTTGCGCCTGACCTATGACACCCGGTTGCTCGAAATCTGCGGTCCCAGCAGTGATAATTATCGCACCTGCCTGGGCGACGGCGGGCTGATGAAACAGAACTTTCATCAACTCGCGATTGCCTCCGAACGGCTCAACCAGATCCGACAGCGCCAGGAAAACCTGGCCGCCCAGGTGCAGATTGAACAGGATCGCACCGCCAGGGTGATCCAACTGACACTGGAGAATGGCGATATCATTGCCGCCACCGCTATTGCCCAAGGGGTAATCAACGCCTATCGCGAGACCAAATCGGTGGTGGCCGCGGCTTCGGCTTCGGTCTATACCGGCGGCGAGATTCGGGTCACTGGGGCCTATAATATTAACCCATTTAAGTGGAGTGCCGGGGTTGAAGTCATCCAATCCAGCGGTTACCGTTTCGAAGCTTCGGCCACCGGCTCCATCCAGCATATCTGGGATCCCCAGCAGAAAGAATTAGCCAAACTAGAGAGCGCCCAAGCATTGCAACAGGCGATCAATCAGGCCGCGATGACCGGCGCAAACAGTGACGCCACGATCAAAACGATGCTGCTCCAAAGTGCGGAATTGGCGATCGAAATGGAAATTCAGCTCAAAGAGATGAATCGTCTCTTCGCGGAGCACAATGATCTAGTCAATCAATACAATCACTTTTTGACCCTGCGTGAGCAAGCGCGCACCGACCTGATCGACAGCAACCTGACCAATCCGGCCTTCCGCCTGCTGCGCGACCAGAGCACCTTGGAGGCTGGGCGCAGTATCGAGGTCGCGGCCCAATTTGCGTACCTCACCGCGAAGGCCCTTGAAGCCGAATTCTTGATTCGCTACCCAGGGCTGAACAATATCTTTATGGCGCGCACCGCCGACAATGTGGACAACTTTCTCAACGATCTGGAAGCCTTCCGCGTCGCCATCGGCTCGCCGGGGGAACGCAACCGCTATCCCTATCGCCTCTCGGTCGCCAAGGATCTCTTTGGTCTTTCCGATGAGAATCTCGATCCGAATGGAGTCTTGACGCCCAGCGAGCGTGCTCGCCTGCGCTTTGAAGGGTTCCAAGCGCTGCTCCAACGCAACACTATCACCGACACGGTTTCCGGGCAGGTGATTGGCTTTGCGTTGCCCTTTGGCACGACCTTGCTCGATAACCAGTTGTTTAGCCCCAACGTCTGGAACAATCGGATTGCCGGGGTGGGCCTGCCGCTGGATGTGCCGAATACGCAGGGGATTGCGATCAACGTCTTGACCCGTCAATTCGGCGATATTGGCACACCCGAAATCCAACTGACCCACGATGGCCATGCTGCCTATCGCACCGTCACCGGTCAGATCGTCGAATATGTACCGGAAAATGCCCGTTTGGCCGGCTTTGCCACGCCGCCTGGCTTTGAAAGCAAGAGCAAAACGGCCATCATCCTGAGCAGCGTTAACGGCAATGGGCGCGGGGTGGCGAGCAGCGCGCTCTTTAATCGCAGCGTGGCCGCCTCCAATTGGACGCTGCGCATTGATCTGCGTTCAACCTATAATAACAAACTCGACCTGACCCAGTTGGAGGATATCGAGATCAATATGGACACCACCGGCATGGCCCTGGCAAACCAGGCACAGGCGGCGCAACAGGATGCCGACCGGCTACAAGCAAGCTTTGTCCAATCCACGCCGGTCGGCACCGAGGCAAAATAACCTATGAAAAGATTGCGTGTTACCCATCTACTCATCCCGGCGCTGGCCCTCCTGTTGCTGGCGTTGGCCATCCTGCTGCACAATCCAACCGTCTCCGCCGATCCCGGCGCCACGGAATTAGTCAGCGGCACCTATGACGGCAGCGTCACCGTCAGCGAACCGGCCCCATTGGGTGCGCTGGCGCTGCAGTTGGACATCAACAGCGCCAATGGCGCGCTCAGCGGCCAGGTCAACCCGATCAAGACGCAGGTCTTTCTGGGTGGGCCAACCTTTACCGGCCAGGTCACCGTCACCCAAGGCCTCACCCCAACTGTGCGGATTGAGTCGCAGCTTTTTAGCGGCACAGTCTCTGGGCGCACGGTGCAACGGCGTTTTGTCCTCACTGGTGCAGTGCTGGATGACGGCAACGGTCTGCGTGGTGATTACACCGAAACGATTCTGGGCTTCACCGCCCAACCGATGTTGATCAAGGGCAAATTCCTGCTCACCCGCCCGAATGGCTTAGCGCGTATCGTCACCGTGCCCGCGCCGAATGGCAGCACCCCAACCTCAACACCGACCCAACCAGCGCCAGGGGATCCACCGACGCTCACGCCAACGGCTACGGCCACGGTCCCGTCGGGTAATGGTACGAACAGGCGGCTCTACTTGCCGTTGATCAGCAAACAAGCAGCAGGCGCTGGTGTGGCAGCCGTGGACGGCAGTGTAGCGGCGCAATCAGCGACAGGGGTCCCGACCTTGACGTCGACGGCAACCCCAACACCGGCAGCAACCCTGGCCGCGCCCCTGGCACCGGCGTTGTCCAGCAGGACCGACATTACTATAAATGCGCCTTACCTGCCCACTGTGGTGGCGGAGAGCGCAACGAGCCAACTTTTCTATTTACCGTTGATCAGCCGGTAAGCCCAAATCCAGCTTTCGCCAGGAAAGCTGGATCTGGCCAACCACGTCGATCACATTGAGAGTGTAACCAATGAAAACAGCTACAAACAGCCTAATCAGCCGCCAGTTGCGGCTGCGCCCCCTGTTCTACTTGCCCCTGCTGATATTGCTCTTGTGGCCTACCCTGGCCCATGCCCAGGACAAGAGCGGCGTCAAGCCGCAGGTGATCTCGTTGCCCTCCGGCCCTGGCTCGCTCGAAGGATTGGGCGAAAATTTTGAACCGGATCTGAGCACCGGCACTTCCAGCTACCCCGTTAACTTTACCGTTGCCCCCGGCCGGATTGGTTTCCAGCCGGAGTTGGCGCTCAACTATAACGGTGGCAATGCCAATGGCCCGTGGGGTATGGGTTGGGATCTAAACATTCCCACTGTCCAACGGCGCACCGAAGAAGGTTTACCGACCTATGATGACACCAAAGATACCTTTATTTTTTCTAATGGCGAAAAGCTGGTGGCACTAAAAGATGGGAGCTATCGTTTTGAAAACGAAAGTCGCTTTTTGCGCTTCCGCCGTGTTGATGGGGGGGGCTGGGAAGCCCACAGCCCCGATGGCGTACGCTATCTCTTTGGTGAAGATGAGCAGAGTCGCGTCACCAATCCCAAGGGGATCTTCCGCTGGGAACTTTCCCGCATCATCGACACCCACGGCAACGAACAGCGCTACCGCTATCTGCACGATGGGGGCTATACCTACCTGCGCGAGATTCGCTACAACTTTGGCAGCGATAACAATTACAATGCAGTGATCTTCAACTACGAAGCCCGCCCGGATACCTACACTGACCGGCGTAGTGGTGCACCGATCCGTGTGGGCTTGCGCGGTACAGATATTGAGATTTGGGCATTGAGTAAGTTGGTGCGTGTCTACCGCTTTACCTATGAGCCGGAGCGCGCCACTGGTCGCTATTCCTTGTTGATCGGGGTGACGCAAGTGGGGGACGATGGCACCAGCACGCTGCCCCCCCATACCTTTACCTACACCCAATTTGATCCCGCCGCGCACGGGGTGGTGACAATGCAGAACCCGCCCCCCGTTGCGTTGACCAACCGCGACGCCGATCTGGTCGATATCAACGCCGACGGGTTGCCCGATCTGGTCTACACGCCGGAGAATGGGCCGCATCGCTTTTACCTGAACCGCGGACAGGGCCGGTGGGCAACCGAACCGATCATCCCCGAAAATTCGCCGGCCGAGCGCCTTTCCAACCCCAACGTGCGCATGGCCGATATGAATGGCGATGGCCGCGTTGATCTGCTGGTCAAAGCCAGTGGGACGGGCGCACCGCTCTACTACTATCGGAACCAGCCGGGGGCGGATTGGGAAAAGGACGACCGTGTTGACTTCGGGCCGGCTCCCGCCTTTGATCTCAACGACCCGAATCTGCAACTGCTTGATGTCAACAATGACCATCGCATTGATGTGGTCTTAACGGCGGGCGGGCGGCTGAAGATCTGGCTGGCGCGTGAACAAGCGTGGAGCCAAACTGCTGACTTTGATGTGGCCGCCCCCCTCGGCAACAATGCCGCCGGTTTTGCCGACCCCAAGATCAAGGTCGGCGACATGACCGGCGACCGCATGGAAGATCTGATCTTTGTCCGCGATGGGCAAGTGGTGCTCTGGGCCCATAATGGCAACGGCGACTATGCTGAGGGGCAACCGATCCTCAACCCGCCGCGCGACGTCGGCGCGGCGGATGTGGCGATCCAGATGGGTGATCTCAACAATGACGGCCAGGTCGATCTAGTGCTGCCCGGCAATCGCACAGTCACCTATTGGCTCAGCCTGGGGGATGGGAGCCTGGCCGCGCCGATTGTCATCCCGAATACACCTGCCTTCAATGCGCAAGAGAGTGCCGTCCGCCTGGCGGATGTTGATGGCGATGGTGCAACCGAGCTGCTCTTTAGTAGCCAGGCGGGCATGAGCTATGTTGACTTTGCGACCACGGCCCAGCCTTTTCTGCTGCGCAGCGTGGACAATGGTCTGGGCCGCACGATCCAGATCACCTATAAGTCATCGATTGCCGATTATATTACGGACTGGGACAACAACCAGCCCTGGGCGATCAACCTGCCTTTTCCCGTCCAGGTGGTCAACCAGGTGACCGTACACGATGCCAACAGCGGTGATGACTACACCATCGACTATCACTACCGCGACGGTTTTTATGACGGCCTGCAAAAGGAGTTCCGCGGCTTTGTGCGCAGCGAAGAGATCAAACGGGGCGATGCGTCGGCGGCCACCACCGTGACGCGGCTGCACTATGATGTGGGGATGACGGCTGAGAGCCAGAAAGGTATGTTGTTGGAAAAAGAGGTGTTGGCCGAGGGTGGCCGCTGTGCCGACACGTTTGCAGGTTGCTATCAACGGCAGGTCAATCAACTGACCACCCAAGTCGTCGTCGAAGCAAGCCAAACCCAGACGGGTAAAACGATTGCCTATGCCTATACCAGCCAGAGCGACACCTTTATCCACGAGCAACAGGCAGAGCCCGTACAGTTGCGCCAACTCTTTGCCCAGGATCGTTATGGCAATGTCACCCAGGCGTTTAACTATGGCCAGGTCTGCGGCGCGGATCTGACCTGTGGCGACGATGAAGTGCTCACCTATCACGAATGGATCTACAACACCGATGGCTGGTTGCTGAATCGCCCTCAGCGCAGCTACCAAACCGACGCTGGGGGCAACTTTGTCAGCGAAAGTCGTTTCTATTACGATGGCGAACCCTTTGTCGGTTTGCCGTTCGGCCAGTTGACGCGCGGTGATCTGGTGCGTGAAGAAAAGAATCTGGGCCCACAAGGGGAACACCGTTACATTGCGACCCAGCGCTATCAGATCGATAGTTATGGCAACCGCATTGTGATCATGGACGCCAACGGCAACCGCACGACCGTGGACTATGACCCCGTGGCGCATACCTTTCCCGTGGTCGAACAGCGTCACTTTGCCGATGGCCGCACGTTGACCTATGCCGCATCCTACCACCCCGGCTTTGGCCAGGCGACCAGTGCAACCGATTACAACGGCCAACCCCATATCTTCACCTTCGATACCTTTGGGCGGTTGGCAAAGATGGTGAAGCCGGGGGATACGCTGGCCCAGCCCACCGAGGAATACAGCTACCAGATCGGCAGCCCGCGCAGCGCCGTCTTGACGAAAAAGCGTATCCAGTCCGGCGCCGACGCGGTGATCACCAGTATCACCTACACCGATGGTCTGGGGCGCAAATTGCAAACGCGCACCGCGACCGGCGACGGCAAGGTGGTCGTCGCCGAAGCCGTTACATTCAATGCGCGGCAGGGGGTTGCGGCGCAATATCTGCCCTACTTCAGCACCGGCGATGCTTATACGCCGCCGGAGCCGACATTGCCGCAGATCAAGCTCTACTACGATCCACTGGGCCGCGTCATCCGCACCGTACACCCCGATGGGGCCTTTGTTTCGGTAATACATAAACCGTTGGTGCAAGAGCTGTATGACGAAGAGGATAACCGCCAAACCGCGCCGGCCCCCCATGCCAACACGCCGCAGATCATGCACTACGATGGGCTGGAACGGTTGACGAGCGTAGAGGAGATCAACCTCGTCAATGGGCAACCCGCGCGCTATCTGACGCGCTACCGCTATGATCGCCTGAGCAACCTAATCCAGCTGATCGATGCACAGAACAACAGCAAGACCATGGTCTATGACGCCCTGTCCCGCCGTTTGCGCATGGTTGATCCCAACCGCGGCGAGATGCTTTACAGCTACGATGACAATGGCAACTTGATCGAAACGTTCGATGCCAAAGGCCAGGCCGTGCATTACACCTACGATGCTGCCAACCGGCTGCTGCATGAGCGTTGGAGCTTCAACAACGGCCAGCCCGATCTGGTGAACGCCAGCTATCATTACGACAGCGATCTCTCCCCGCTGCACCCAGATGCGCGCAATACACTGGGGCAGATTGCCTACGTCGAAGACCAGGCCGGCGTACTCTATTTTTCCTATGATGGCCGCGGCAACGTCACTGACAGCATCCGTTACTACAAAGACGAAAAGCTCAGCTTTGTCAACCGCAAGGCGTATGATGCCCTGGATCGGCTAAGCCGCACGATCTATGCCGACGGCACCGCGGTGAATTACGAGTATGACAGTCGTGGCCTGCTCACACGCATTCCTGGCTTTGTCGATCAGATCAGTTATACGGCAGCCGGGCAGCGTGAACGCGTCACCTATGCCAATGGCGCGCAGCGCACCTATCGCTACGATCAACGGCAACGGCTGGCGCAGTTGCAAACCCTGGCCGGGCCGACGACGCTGCAAGATTTCACCTACACCCTCGATGCGGTCGGCAACGTGCTGCGCATTGCCGACGAACGCGCCGGCAAGACAGCAGCCAATGATCAGAGCCAGGATTTCGGCTACGATAGTCTCTACCGGCTGCTCAGCGCAACCGGGGCTTACGGACAGATCGACTTTGGCTATGACGCCATCGGTAACCTGGTGCAGAAAACGAGCAGTGGACCGGCCGGCGCACCGGCTGATCAACGCCTCAACCTGGGCGAAGTGCGCTATGGCGAAAATGGGGCAGGCCCACACGCCGTCACCACGGCGGGTGGGATACCCTATCGTTACGATGCCAATGGCAACCTGGCCAGCAAAGGTGACACAACCTACCAGTGGAATCCGCGCGATCTGCTGGTGGCCGCGGACGATGGCACCAGCAGTTCCACCTATCAGTATGACGCCAGCAGCCAGCGCGTCAAACAGCGTGTGCAACAGGGGACGGTGATCACCACCACCCTCTATCCCGATGGTTCGTCCGAGTTGCGCGGCAATGAGCTGATCTTCTATGTCTTTGACGACGAGGCGCGCATAGCCGAGTTGCGCAAACCCTTTAACGCCGGTCAGTTGCTCCAAGGTTTTAGCGACCAGGCCACCACCATGCCACACGCCGGGACCAAGCGCTGGTATATCGGTGATCACCTGGGCAGCACCCATCTGATCCTCGACGAAAGGGCGGCGGTGATCGCCGAAAAGGTCTACTATCCCTTTGGCCTGAGCCGCTTTGCACAGAATGGGGGCGCGACACCCTACGGTTATACCGGCAAAGAGCTGGACGCCAGTGGGCTGCACTACTACGAAGCGCGCTATTATGATGCCCTGGTTGGGCGTTTCATCAGCGTGGACCCGCTCTATCTGGACAAGCCGCAAGCGGGTGCACAGAATCCGCAGTTGCTCAATCTCTATGCCTATGGGTTGAACAATCCGCTCAAATATGTGGATCCGAATGGTGCCAGCCCGGTGCAACAGCTAAAGATCCCGCTGTCGAATGGCTTTCAGCATCCGCGCCAATATCTGGTCTTTGAGATGGAGATCCAAGATTATTCGGCCTATGGGGCAGGTGGTTTTCAGCAAGGTGTGCATGTCCAAGCCAAGATGGCGGTGGTCACTCAGCGGGGCGATAAATGGACAGTGGTGGGCCAACCACAGCCGGTAATGCTAAAGTTTACGGCGCTGCCCAACAGCAAGGTACAGTCGCTGGCGGGCACCCAATTCAAGGATGTGATCAAGCCGCAAACCGTTAAGTCAACCGGTATGTGCATCGGCAACATGTGTGCAATGGCCTATACCGCCAGTGGTGGCCGCGTCCGCAACATGGAGACGCAAGCAATGATGGGCAAGTTTTCATTGCTCAGCCCGGACGGCAAGAGTGCCATCCCACTGGATAAGTTTAATGCCGAAGCATGTACCGTGGCCGATGCCTTTTTCTTCAAACATGAAACCGGCTATCGGGAGCAGATGCCGACCCAGTATGGCATTGGCGCCGGCGTTGGCGTCACCGATGGCAAAGATCCCGAAGCAAGTTCCCATATCATCGGCGGGCCAACCACGGGGAGCCTGCGAATCGACTCGTCCAACTTGAAAGTGAAGGATTCACCCCACTAGTTACACGCGCCGCACCGCGTAGGGGCACACGGTGCGGCGAGACCAAGCCAACACCCAACAGGAAAATGCCATTCGCCGCACTGCGTGCCCGTCCGTTCGCCCAGGCAG
Source organism: Caldilineaceae bacterium (assembly GCA_022842065.1). The sequence continues at coordinate 107,565 of JALHQH010000028.1, read as the reverse complement.
AGACGGGCACACGGTGCGGCGATACACATGTGGATGTGAAGGCAAGATTGGCATCCGCCGCACCACATGCCCCGACGGGGATATGGGTGGGGTAAAGAGCGGGCACGCAGTGCGGCGATACACATGCGGATGTGAAGGCAGATTGGCGTCCGCCGCACCACATGCCCCAACGGGGATATGGGTGGGATGAGGCGCGGGTGATTTCCGTTACGCCATCTCTAACGCAAACACAACTTGATCGGAGTATTACCATGGATAAGATCTACTTGTATACACAAACTAACCTGGCCCGCCTGTTACTTGGCCTAAGCTTGGCCGGCCTGCTCATCTTTGCGGGGACCACGGTCAACGCCGAACCCAGCGCCGCCAACCCGCCGGCAACCCTGCTCCTCACTAGTGCCGCGTTGGTGGTGCCGATGAACGGTGGCACAAGCCAATTGACGACACGCGTGCGCGACGCTGCGGGGCAACCAGTCGCGGGGGTGGTGGTCCAATTTACCAGCCAACAAGGCACCCTCACCCCTGTCGGTGCCATCACCGATGCACAAGGGCTGGCGACGACGCAATTCACAGCCGGGGACAGTGTCGGCCAAGCCGTCATCAGCGCACAAGTGGCAACCCTCAGCCAGCAGGCCGCGATCCAAATTATCAAGCCGGATGGCGCGGCAACGGGTCACAGCCTGACGCTGACCCTGGCCAGGAATGTGCTCGATCCTGGGCAGCAGATCACCGTCAACGCGCAGTTGCGCGATGGGGCAGGTGCCCCTGTGCGCGGGGAATTGATCTCGTTCTTTGGCGCACTGGGCAGCGTCACCCCGGCAAGTGCCAGCAGCGACGCCAACGGTACCGTCAGCTTTACCTATCGGGCCGGCAACCGGGCCGGCCAAGCCCTGCTTACCGCATTAGCGGGCTATGCAACGGCGACCACCACCGTTCAGATCAAAGGGGCTGCCAACAACCCCAACGGTGATTATCACATCTACCTACCGGCCATCACGCGCTAAGGCTATTCGGCAAATTTGCGTGAAACGTGAAGCGTGAAGCGTGAAACGTGATTCGTAACCCGTAACTTCGTACGGGAATTCACGCATCACGTTTCACGCTTCACGTTTCACGCAAAGATAACCACCCCCGACGCTTTGGAAAGCAACCAATTTATACTATAATGGCGGGATGCGGAAAGAACCGAGCGCATCTGCTGCCGATCCAACCATAACAACCAGTGGGCTGCGCATCTATCTGCTCGGCCCCCTGCGGATTGAACGCGCCGGCGCGGTGCTGCAACTTTCGCGGCGCAAAGTCGAGTCGCTGCTGGTCTATCTGCTGCTCCATCCGCAACCACAGACGCGCGACCACCTGGCGACCCTCTTGTGGGGCGATAGTGCCGATAGCCAGGCGCGCCATTCGCTGCGCACGGCGCTGGCTACCCTACGCAAAGAAGTTGACCCGGCGCTGCTCCTAGTTGATCGCGATCAGGTGCAACGTAACCCTGCCTTTCCGCTCTGGACCGATCTCGATGCGTTGCTGGCGTGGGAAGGGCAGTTAGACAGCGCCAACACGGCCCTCCTACAAAGTCAACTAGCGCTTTGGCAAGGCGAGTTGGCGGCCGGCCTCTATGATGAGTGGCTCACCGGCGAACGTGAACATTACCGGGCGCGCCTGCTCAAGCTCTTTTTGCAGCTGACCCAAACATTGCGCGAACGCAGTGACTATGGAACGGCGATTGCGGTCGCGCAACAGATTCTAACGGTTGACCCCGCCAATGAAGAGGCGCACCAACACCTGATGTTCTGTTATGTGGCCGCTGGGGATCGCCCTGCCGCCTTGCGCCAATATGAACAGTGCGAACGTGCCCTACAAGCGGATCTCGATGTACCGCCTATGCCCGCGACAACGGCCCTCTACCAGTGGATCAAACAACAAGCAGGGGCGGAAGGCAGTGCTGCCGCCAAGATCACCAACTTGCCCATCCCACTGACTAGTTTTGTGGGGCGGACAGCAGAAAGCGCGGCGGTGAAACAACTGCTGACGCCAACCGGCGCTGCGCGCAACGATAAAACTCGCCTGCTGACCCTGGGCGGGGCCGGCGGCAGCGGCAAGACACGCCTGGCGATCCAAGTGGCGACTGACCTGATCGACCGCTATGCCCACGGCGTCTGGTGGGTGGAATTAGCGGCCCTGACCGACGACGCACAGGTGGCCCTTGCCGTGGCCCGCGCACTGGGCATCAATGCCGCGCCGAATCTGCCGGTCCTCGACGCCATCGCCAATTTTGTGGGCGACAAAGCGCTCTTGCTGGTCATCGACAACTGTGAGCATCTAATCGAAGAGGCGGCCCACCTTGCCGGCGCCTTGTTGAGTCGCTGCCCCAATTTGCAACTGCTGACCACCAGTCGCGAAGCGTTGCAGCTCACGGGCGAAACCCTTTGGCCGGTACCTACCCTGACCTTGCCCGACCCACAGCAGATCGGGTTGACCGATTTCCTGCTGCAATTTGAGTGCGTCCGGCTCTTTTTTGAGCGCGCCACCGCGGTCCATCCCGGTTTCCAACTGACCTTAGCAAATGCTCCGGCGGTGATCGAAATCTGCACCCGCCTTGACGGCATTCCCCTGGCGATTGAACTGGCCGCGGCGCGCGTCAACGTGCTGCCGGTCGAGCAGATCGCGGCACGATTGACGGGTACACTCGGTGCCCGCTTTGATCTGTTGACCAAAGGCAATCGCACGGCCCAGCCGCGCCAGCAGACCTTGCGTGCCGCCATCGACTGGAGTTACGATCTGCTGGATGAGAGCGAGCGCCAGCTCTTTCGGCTGGTCGCGGTCTTTCGTGGTGGCTTTACGCTTGATGCCCTGGAGCAAGTTTTCAACGCCGCGGTCATGGCTGGTTTATCAACCCTACCCGATTTACTCGATTTGCTGACGCAATTAATCAACAAATCGCTGGTCATCGTTGAACAACAGCAGGGCCAGAGCCGCTATCGCCTATTGGAAACGCTGCGCGAGTATGCGTTGGAGCAATTTCCCACACGGGGGGAATGGCACGCGATCCAACAGCACCATGCCCTGTGCTTTCTGGCCTGGGCCGAGCAAGCGGCACCACACCTACTGGAAACCAAACAACAAGCGTGGTTGAATCACTTTGAGGTTGAACAGGCAAATCTACGCGCGGCGCTAGACTATTTATTCACAAGCGCAGCCTATGAGCCGGCCATGCGCTTGGCGGTCGCCATGGGCCGTTTTTGGGGTGCCCGTGGTTATATGAGCGAAGGACGCGCCTGGTTCGAAAAGTTGCTCGCCCAACGTGCCGACGCTGCTTCCTCCAATGTGGCCCCTGCAAGTGTGGCCCCCGCCACTGTAGCCAAAGCGCTCAACGCCGCTGGTTTTCTCAGTTTTCGCCAGAGCGATTTTGCCGAAGCGTTGGCGCTCTTTACCCAGGGATTGGCGTTATTTCAACAGCTTGAGGACGCGCCGGGCATGGCGGAAACGCTGCAAAATCTGGCAAGTGTCGAGATCCCGCAAGGCAAGTTTGCGCTGGCACAACAGCACCTGGAGCAAAGTCTCGCCCTGTGTCAGCAATTGCAGGATGACTATGGCATCGCCCGGGTCCAGCAACACCTGGGCCACCTGGCCTATGATCAGGACAGACTCGCCGAGGCGCGCACCTATTTTGTGGAAAGTTTAGCGCGTTATCGGCGCTTTGGCGATCAAGTGCGGATCGCCAATCTGCTCTTAAATCTAGGCAATACGGTCAAGCTGCTTGGTGACCACCCTACCGCCCAGCGCTATCTGCAAGAGTGTTTAACCATCGGCCGCGCCATTGGCCATCAGGGCCTCATCGGCACGGTACTCAGAAGCTTGGGACTGGAGGCGCTGGAGCAAAAAGCCTATACACAGGCGCGGTTGTATGGCGAAGAGTCGTTACAACTGATGCGTGCCATTGGCGACAAAAGTAACATGGGCTTTGCGCTGCTGCTACTCGGCAAGGTGGCGCACAAGCTTGGGGAAAATCAGCAGGCGGTTGCATACTATGGGCAGAATTTAGAGATCATGGTTGTGCTAAACTATCGGTGGCCGATCTATGATGTCCTGGAACAGATCGCCGCGCTGCTGCTGGAAACCGATCAACAGCCGCAAGCGGCTGCTCGTTTTCTGGGGGCCGCCCATGCCATCCGCCAAGAAACCGGCAATACTGACGCCACGGCCACCAAGGATGTTGACCAATCTGTCGCTAACTTGCGCCAACAATTGGGTGATGATCGCTTCGACCAATTATGGGCAGCAGGACAAACAGCCCCCCTGGCCGACATCGTGGCGGAAGTCGCCGCGCTTTCATTGCTTGATCACGCTGCGTGAGCGGGACGCTGGGGAATTTCACGTTGGGGCGCGTTGCCCAACGCATCGCAGAATGCAAACGATCGGGCTTAGTGATGACCGGCAATTGCCGGTCATCACTAAGCCCGATCGTTTTATGGCACGGTTTGTTTCCCCCTACCGGTTGATGATTGGCAGGTAAAGCTCGACATCTTCCAGTGGTGTCTCATCAACCTGGCTGTCATCATAGCTGTCGAACTCTTCATCATCGGTCACCGGCTCATCGGGAAAGACCTCGAATTGGGCATCCTCGGCTTGCGCGGCCTCACTGCGGGCGTCGGTCATCGCTAGTAGATTGTCCGTGCCCAAGCTCACGCCATCGATCGGACGATTGAAGCGGTGGCGGTCGCCATTGAAGAAGGGGAAGAAGGTACAAGCCGTGACATTCTCCCCGACTGCAGCCAAGCTACAGCCAAAGAGATCATCATTATCCCCTTGGATGCTATTCAGACTACTCGCATCGAAGTTGCCCTTGGTTGCCAGATAGAGATTACCGGCGCCATCAAAGGTTGCCGCGGCCACATCTTCGTCGCCCTTGGTTAATGCCACCGCCGAGCCATCGAAGTAGAGCGCCCAACTGCCCGCGGTGGTTGCCCCGAGCGCGGTGGGCGTAAAGCGTAACAAATCCTCATCCCGGGCAAGGAGTGTGCCAACCCGTGCGTTCCCATAAACGCTGATCAGCAGTTGGCCATCGCTCGTGTAGTGGACGGCGTCGATATCCTCCCCTTCCGTCGTCAGATCGACCGCCGAGCCGTCGAAGAAGAATTCAAAGATCCCACTGGTATGGTTGCCCAACTGGATCGGCACGAATTTGACCAGGTCGGAATCATCAACCACCCCAAACGCCGGGAAGCGCATCCGTTTGTCAAAGCTCATCAAGATGCTGCCATCATCCAACCGCGCAAAGGCGTCAAGATCCGCGTTGGCGACCCCCACATCCGAGCCATCGAAGAACATTTGCCAGCGATTGGTTACCCGATCATAGAGCAGAATATCCTCGTCGCGATATGCCAGCCCATCGACCCGGCCATTGCGACTGCTGCTCACATAAATCAGGCTATTCGTCGGTGTCGGTGTGATTGTTGGCGTGATTGTTGGCGTGATCGTCGGTATGCTCGTTGCGGTGCCGGTTGGCGTCGGTGTGGCCGTCGGCGTCGAAGTGGTGGTAGCGGTGCCCGTCTCGGTAGCGGTCGGTAGATTCGTTGCCGTCGGTGTGCCCGTCAGTATGTTGGTCGGTGTCGGCGTGCCCGTCGCGGTTGGTGTGCCGGTGGCGGTTGAGATACTGGTTGGTGTGCTCGGTGCTGTCGCCGTATTGGTTGCTGTGCTCGTTGGCGTTGCTGTCGGCGTTGCCGTAGTGGTTGCGCTTGGTGTCGTGGTTACGGTCTTAGTCGGTGTCGTGGTCGGCATGGTAGTTGCCGTGGCGGTTGGCAGCGGCGTGCTTGTCGCTGTGGCCGTCGCGCTTGGTGTCGTGGTTGCGGTCTTAGTCGGTGTCGTCGTCGGTATGGTAGTTGACGTGGCTGTTGGCAGCGGTGTGCTTGTTGCTGTCGCCGTCGCGCTTGGTGCCGTGGTCGCGGTCTTAGTCGGTGTCGTCGTCGGTATGGTAGTTGACGTGGCGGTTGGCAGCGGTGTGCTTGTCGCCGTAGTGGTTGCGCTTGGTGTCGTGGTCGCGGTCTTAGTCGGTGTCGTCGTTGGTATGGTGGTTGCCGTGGCGGTTGGCAGCGGTGTGCTTGTTGCTGTGGCTGTTGCGCTTGGTGCCGTGGTCGCGGTCTTGGTTGCTGTCGCCGTGGCAGTGGATGTACCCGTCGCCGTGCCTGTTGGTATAGCTGTGTTGGTTGGTGTCGTCGATGGGCTTATGGTTGCGGTGGCAGTGGCCGTGGGGGCAGTGATGGTAAGGGCCCCATTAACCGGGGTGACCGGGAGTGCTTGCGCAGCGGTATTGGCAAGAATGGCTTGTGTAAAAGACAAGGCCGAGTTGCCGCTGGCGTTGGCCGCCAGCGTATACGAAATCGTGAGAATCGCCCCGGTGCCGGGGGCGATGGTGAGGCTGCTCAAGTTATAGAAGAGCACTTGATAGCCGAGCAAACTCGCATTGCCGGTGTTATAGGTGCTGATGGTGCTGGTAAAGCCGGTGGTGCGGTTGGTGACCTGCACGCCGGTAATCGTCATGCCGAGGCTGGCGGCATAGGTAAAGCGCACTTGGCCGGAGGCCACGGCGTCGCTGTTGTCCAGCGTGATCGCAAAGCTACCACTTGTGTCAGCGGCAGCGGTGACGGTGTCAAGGGTTATCGTATTCCCGGCGGCGTGGACCGGCAGACTATACACAACCGTTGCTACGCTTGTGACAAAGGGGGCGATGAGGGAGAAGAGCAGCACGATGTGCAGGTATGCGTTTCTCCACAGATGCGGTCGTTTCATTAGGGTTCCTTTTTCATCACTCAGAGTGTGCTTGCGCCAAAGATGGTTGCCGATGGTACGCGGGCGATAGCTCAATTCATGCCGCTTGTTAACGCTGAATCAGCGGCAAATAAATCTGCGCCGGCAGCGACGTGACCGGCGTCGGCGTGTTGGGCGTTCCTTCTGCTTCGGCGGTGGCGGTCAGCGTCGGCGTCGGCGTTGCAGTGGCCAAGGTTTCGCCACTGGTGGCAGTCGCCATTGGCGTATTGGTCACAGTCGGCGTCACTATGTCGGCGATCGTCGGCGTTGGCGTCGTCGTGGCTGTGCTGGTGGCCGTGGGTGTGACGGTTTCGGCTTGGAGCGTCAATGAACCATCGACGGGCGTAACCGGGAGCGCTTGCGCGGCGGTGTTGGCGAGAATGGCCTGGGTAAAACGCAAGTCGGTATTCCCGCTAGCATTGGCCGCTGTCGTATAAGAAATGGTGAGAATCGCCCCTGTGCCGGGCGCGATGGTCAGGCTGTTCAGGTTATAGAAAAGTACCTGGTAGCCAGCCAAACTCGCATTGCCGGTGTTATAGCTGCTCCCTGTGCTGGTAAAACCGGCCGTGCGGTCGGTGACTTGCACGCCGGTGATGGTCAGCCCCAGGCTGGCGGCGTAGGTAAAGCGCAGTTGCCCAGAGGCCACGGCATCATTGTTGTCCAGCGTGATCGCAAAGCTGCCACTGGTGCCGGCGGCTGCAGTGACCGTAGCGAGCGTCAGGTTGTTCCCGGCCGCTTGGGCCGGTAAATGAGCAGCGACCGCAACGAGGATTAGCACAAGTGATAATAGCAAGGTAAACGCCAGGCTGAGCCGGCGGCTTTGTTGATTCATGGTCGTTTCCTTTTGTCTGGTGTGGTGGCGGCTGCGTTGTGCATACCCGCCACCACACCAGATCTGCGCTATGGCGCGGCCTGGATCAGATTGATCAGCAGTTGCAGATCGAGCACATTCCATTCGCCGTCGGTGTTCAGATCGGCATGTTGCCACCACTCAAGGTCAAAGAGGCTGGCGTCGGGTTGGGTGTCGTGCATGATCATGTTGATCGTTGCCTGCAGATCGAGCACATTTACCGCCATATCGCCATTGATGTCGCCCGGTGGTGCATCGGCGGTAAAGGTGGCAGTGATCGTTTTGTTGCTATCCAGCGTAATACTCGTTGGGTTCGTCGTGCCACTCAGGTCGCCACTCCAGCCGCTAAAGCTCCAGCCACTGTTAGCCGTGGCCGTGATTGGCACAGTTGTGCCGGCGAGATAGCTGCTGGTGGTCGGGGTCACCACGCCACCTCCCACCACATTGACCGTCAGCGTGTAGGACGGATTAGCGGTGAAGGTCGCGGTGAGCGCCTGATTGCTTGTGATCGTCAGGGTGACCGGGTTACTACTGCCCGTCGCCGCGCCTTGCCAGCCGCTAAAGGTTGCGCCGTTGTTGGCGGTCGCCGTGGCCGTCACCACCGTGCCATAAAGATAGCTCGCCTGCTGCGGTTGAAGCTGAATGGTGCCGCTGCCGACGGTAGCTGTGATCAGCGTATAGTGATCCTGCGCAAAGGTGGCGGTGATGGTTTTGTCCCCATCCAACAGCAGCGTGGTGGGATTGGTTGTTGTATTCAGCGCGCCTGACCAGCCGGCAAATGACCAACCAGTCGCAGCCGTGGCGGTGATCGGCACGGTCGTACCGGCAAGATAGCTGCCGCTGGTCGGCGTAACAGTACCGCTGCCCACCACAGTCACCGTCAAGTTAACCGTCTGTTGGACCTGCTGCGCATCCACCTCGCCCACAAACTGCGTTGCCTGATTCCCGGCGCGGTCGGTGGCGACGACCAGCACCTGGTGCAGGCCGGTCTGCGCAAACGGATAGGCCGCCGTCCAACCTGTGCCGCTCACCGTCCCAGTGACAATCGTGCTGTCGCCGTCGGGGAGGAGCAGATAAAGCTGTACCTGCGCCACCGCGTCACCGTCGGTGATCGTGCCGCTGGCCGTCAGGATCGGGCCGTCGGCAGCGACGTTGGTGGGGCCGAAGGTGGGGGCCACCGTATCGACCAGCACCGTGGCCGTCACCGGCTGGCTGGCATTGCCGGCCACATCATAGCCAATAAAGGTGAGCGTCGTCGTCACCCCATCGCCGAGTGCCGGGGCCAGCAACGTCCAACTGCCGTCGGGGAGTACGGTCTCACTTGTACAATTTGCGGTTGCCTCGCTAGTACACAGCTGCGCCGAAGCCGCCGCTACCGTGTCAGTGAGGCTGCCGGTCAGCGTCCGTTCGGCCTCGCGGAGGCGGCCATCGCTCAACGCCGCCAGGGTGGTCGGTGCGAGGGTCAACTGCGGTGGGGTGGCATCGATCACCACCGGACGCGCGCTACTCCACGCTTCATTGCCGTGGGCATCGGTCGCCCGGCCGCGCAGCGTGAAGGTGGTGCCGGCGGCAGCGCTACCAGCCGCCCAGAGGCATTGATAGGCACCCCCAACGGCACTACAGGGGGTCAGTGTGCCGTTGACTTCCAGATCAAAGCGTTCGATGGTTGACTCGTCTTGGGCAAAGCCAAAGGCAAGATTATCACCCGGATTGGCCGCGCTGATGGCGATGGTCACACTGACTGGTGGCGTGGTGTCGACAGCGTATGTGAGCGTCTCCAGTGCATAGGGGCGATGGTAACTGTCGGCCAGGGTCAATGCCACGGTGCCATTGCTGTTGATCGTGCCGTCTAACCGCAAGGTGACCGTGCCGGAGGGCGGGATGTTGGTCGCCACCTGCGGCGCGTTACTCAATGCCACACCGCCGCTGGTCGTCCCATCGACCGTCAGTTGGGGCAGGGTGGCGCTACCTACATTCTGAACCGTCACCGTCACCGCAAGCGTGTCGCCCACGCCAACCAAGGTGGAGGCAGCCGGATTGGCCGTGACCTGCACATTCAATTGGGTGTCGGCCCAGACGCCGGCCGCCGGCACAATGCCCGCGCCCAAGGTCCCAAACTCGATATACTGGGTCCAGACGCGGCCTAGATTTTGGTCGGGCACCGTGGCCCATACCTCCAGCAAGTCACGTTCGGCAACCACACCAAGCAGCCGCAAGGAGGTGGCCGCCGGGTTGGCAATGCCAAGGTCGGCAAAGGGCAGCAGCACGTCGATTTCACCCCCATTGGTGACCGCATTGACACTGCTTTGGGCTGTCCATGCCCCGCCACCACTGCTGTAGAGCGTCGGCGTGAGCGCGGCGGAGAGCCGGATCAGGTAGTTAGCGTTGAAGGGCAGCCCACTACTCGTCCCGGTCCCATTGGGATCGAAGAGCGTGGTTGTACCACCGTTCCCTGTGCCCAGGTAGAGATAGAGATCGCCGTCACTGGCCAGGTTAAGCCCCTGCCAGCGCAGACGTAGGCTGTCACTGTTCCAGCCGGCGAAGAGCTTTTGCACACCACGGTCGGTGATCATCTGGCCGACCTGCTTGCCGCCGCTCCCGGTCCAGTTCATCTGGGCCAGGTCGGCGATCAGGTCGGGGGTCGGCGCGCTGTCGAAGTAGTAGGGGCCACTGCGGTAAGCTGTTTCATTGCCATTGGCATCGACGGCGATGATCTGGGCATAGAGCGCACTGGCTTCGGTTATTGTTTGGTCATGGTTCCCGGTGCCGGCACCATAGGTGGTCAAGGCCGCCAGGATAGTTGTGGGCGTCGCCGTCCAGCCGGCATAGACCGCCGTCGCGCCGCTGATCGCCGGCCAAGCCAGGCGGACATTGAGATCGGTGATCACCTGTGACGGCGTGATGAGCACGCCACTACTCAGGCTGACCGTGGGGGTGAAGACCCCCGGTGGGATCACATCGACCAGCATTGACGCGGTCGCATTGGCGGTGCGCCCAGCTTTGTCAGTGGCGCGAGCGGCAACATTTAGCGTGCCGCCGTCGGGGTTGGCCAGGGCCAACGGTGCCAGCGCCAGGCTCCACTGGCTGTCACTGACGACGGCCGTCTGCCATGCGCCACTATCCAGGCTGACTTCGACACTGGCCACCTCGCTGTCATCCAGGGCCGCACCATGCAGCCGGTAGCCATTCTCAGCGGTCAACCGGGCCAGGGTCACCGTTTCAGTGATGATGGTCAGATCAGGCGCAGCCAGATCAACATAGAGCGTGTTAACCGAGCTGGTTGCCGTGAGCCCGGTGCTGTCGGTCAGCACCGCGGTCAATTGGTAGGTGCCGGCTTGGCCTGGCGTCCAGGTGACTGGCCAGATCAGGTCAGTCGGCGCGGCCGGGACGGGTGCGCCATTGGGATATTCAGCCAGGGGGCTGCCATTGAGTAGCAGACGGGCATTGTCAATCTGGTTGACGGTATTCAACCCGACCTCGATGGTAATTGGAGTCAGCGTCGTCAACACTGTGCCGTCAGCGGGGGTGCGGATGCCGGCACTGATCGGCGGGGCCGTGTGGCCAGGGGGCAGCGGCGTCCCCGTCGGCACGGGGATCGCCGCTGCGTTCGGGTTGTTACTGGTCAGGACCAAGCTGTAGGCGCTACGGCAGAGGCTCACACCCAGCCCCGAAGCGCTGTTGGCCCGTACGTAGTAGCGACCACTGGCGGTGGGCGTATAGGTGAGCAGAGCAGCGGTGGTGCGCAGTGGGGTAACGCCGTCCACGTCGAAGAGCGCTAGCGTCACGCGCTGGGCGGTGTCCACGGTGAGTGCGGTCAGCGTGTATTGCAGACCGGCGCTCAGCGCAATCTGATACCAGTCGGCATCGCTGGCCGTGTCAAAGTTGTGACCGGCGCTGCTGCCGCTGCCCACGTCGAAGAGCTGGGCCGTGGCGACGCTATCGTCTTCCTCAAAGCTGTCGGGCGTCACTGTGCAGACTTCAGGCGTCGGCGTTACGATGATGCTGGTTGCGGTGGCGGTGCCGATTGGTGCACCGTCGCCGGGCTGTGGTGTTGGCTGTGGCGTGGGGGTCGCCGTTGGCGTCGGGTCGGGCGGGTTGCCATTATCGACACAGACCTCCAGACTCCAGCCGTAGAGATCGCCCGTGGTATCACCCACATCGTCCCCGCCGGACTCGTTGGCGTCGGTGACATAGAGGGTCCACACGCCGTTACTGGCCTTGCCTTGGAACCCGGCGAAGCTGTTGCGGCTGGGGCGGAAGGTGCCACTTGTGGGGGGGAAGGGTGGTTCCAACCCTTCAATGGCGTCGTCATCAATCGAGAATTGACAGTTGCCGCCACCACACCAGGTGTAGAAGTTGTAGTCGTCAAAGGCAAAGAGATCCGTTGCGGTGCCATCGGGTGCGCCCAAGCCAAAGGAGAGACCGTAGAGTCCACCATGATTGAAGGTGAGATCGTTGAGGCTGACGTGGGTCACCGTCCCGTTGACGGGCACATTGACCGTCGAGCCCACGGTGGTCAGATCGTCGATCGCTTTGGGCAGGTCGCTGCTGCTGTAGACGCTGCAACTCCAGTTGTTGGGTACCGGCGTCGGCGCGGGCGGCGCGCTGATCTGCACGTCGATTTCGTAGGGCAGATTTTGCGTGGTATTGCTCTGCGGTGCCGCAACGCCCAGTTTGAAGTCCCCGGCGCTGTTGATGACGAAGTTGAGATCCGCGTCGAGTTCAAAGGAACCCCCACCGGGCACGCTGGCGAAGAGGCGCATGTTGGGTACCAACGACTGACGCTTGACCTGGACGCGGTCACCGACACTCACCGGGAACGCATACCAGTCAGTGTCACTGGCGGCGCAGAGCATGGTGCGCAAGGTCACGGTGCGCGTGATGACGGTATACGCATTGTACTCTTCATTGTTCGGCTCATAGGGATCGAGACCGGAACAGGCGGTGTTGACCCCCAGCACCAGCTGATATTGCTGGGTGGTCGGCGTCAGATTCGGTGACCAGACCACCACCGACCAGGTGCCGGACTGGTTGAGCGTGAAGTCGCTCCCATAGCTCAGCCACGAGCCGGGGAAGATGCCGCTGTAGTAGTTCCCCGCCGGATCATAGATCGAGAGGTAGTAGTCATCAGGCCGCACGGGCAGGTCGATGGTCACATTCTCGCCGACCACCCCCGTGAAGCTGTAGTAGTCCTGGTCCGCCTGGTAGCAGAGCGCCGCCGTGATCGGCGTGTTGTAGCTGATTGGCGTCGCCGCGGTGCGCGTCTGGTTGCCCAACACACCGGGCTGGTCATAGCTGTCGTAGGGGGCACAGGCATCGCCGGGGGGGGCCGGTGGGGGCGGTGGCGGCGGCGCGGTGGCAACATCGACGGTCAGCGTGTAGGGCAGCGCGCTGCCCCCGGACGACTGGTTCACCAGGATCGTGTAGACCACGCTTGCGCCCGTGCGGTTGATCTGGGTGAGGAACTCGTCGGCAGTCCCCGCGTTGTAGCTCCAACCCACCCCCACGCCATCGGCGATGAGTACCAAGCCATAGTCGGCGGGGAGATCGGTTAAGGTCACCGAGATCTGCTGGCCGTCTGCCACGGTGAGCTTGTAGTAATCGTACTGATCGACTTGGGTAAGGCTGGCGGTGCAGAGCGCCGCCGTGAGCGTCCCTGGGCTGATCGCTGCTGCTGTTGCCATCGTGTCGTTCGGTTCAAGGATGTTGCTACTGCCACACGGCTGGGCAAACCCTACGCTATAGGCCAGCGCCAGATTCGATTCGGGCGACGTGATCGTCGTCGGGTAGAAGACATTGGCATCGAGATTGCTGACGCCATTGTATTGGCCGTCGAGGCGCACCACGGCGACCGCGTTGTTGCCAGCGCGATCGGCGCGCCAGAGTTGGCTATCCGCCACAAAGTAGAGCTCGTCGCTGAGTGGCTGTACCACAAAGCCCCGCGCCCCGGTGACGGTGGCGATCACGGTGGCGTCGCCGCTGCCGGCGGCGGGCGCACGCAGCAGGCGGTTCTGGGTCGGATCGCGCCAGTAGAGCGTTTGGGCAAACGCGTCCACCGTCAGATCATGGATCTGGCGGCCTTCCGGGGCGACGTAGATCACCTCGGCGTTGCTGCCGTCGAGGCGGGCGCGACTGATGAGATCGACGAGAGCAGAGACCGGCATGTAGAACTTCTCCTCGACCCAGTAGAGGTAGCCCCCGACCGGATCGATGGCGATGCCCTGATCGCCCACCACGCCGGTGACCACCGTCTGCACATCACTGCCGTCGGGGTTGGCGCTGCGGATGTCACTGACCACGCCAAAGCTGGCTTGGGTCCAGTAGACGCGGCCGCTGCGCTCGTCCACCGCCACCGATTTGGTGAAACGGAAGACATCGGGGCCGGTGTCGGCCACGATCACCTGGGCGTTGGTGCCGTCGGGGTCAACGCGTACGATGCGCTCGAAGTGGTCGAGCAGATAGAGCTTGCCGCGCACGCTGTCGGCGGCCAAGGCCGGCCCGCCGACGAAGCCGTCACCCAACAGCAGCGGCTCGACCGTGCCACTGAGGACGCTGGTGCGGATCAGGTCGCTGGAGCGGTTGTAGTAGATGTAGGGTGAGCCGGACGGTGCCGGTTGGCTGCCCAGCAACAGCTCGAAGAGATAGGGCGTCGCCGCGGTCGCCAGGGTGTTGTCTTCGGCGCGCAGCAGATAGTCACCGCTGGCGGGGATGGTAAAGATCCCCTGGCTGCCTGCGCTGACCGTACCCACCTCGGGGCCGCCCGCCGCAGGCAACAGCCGCAGCGTGGCCGCCGTGGGGTTGGCCGGATAGTTGAGGGTTACCTGCTGGCCGGCCGTCGCGGTGATCTGGTAGAGATCGACATCGGCGGCGCTGCAGAGGGTGGCGCGCACGCGGCTGCCGTCGGTCAACAGGGTAGCGAACGGCGCGCTGTTGTTCGGTTCGTTGGCATCAGTGGCGACACAGTTGTTGTCGGTCACCAGCAATTGATATTGAGCATCGGTCGGCGTCAGGTTGGGGAAGGAGACGGCCAGCGTATAGCGGCCACTGGCGGCCAGGGTCACTTCGTCGCCGTAGGCCGGCGTCGTCGTGGCTGAGATGACCGTGGTCAGCGTCCCTGTCGGGTCGTACAAGGTCAGGTTGTAATCAGCCGGGCGTACGGGCAGGTCGATGGTCAGGGTCTGGCCGGCCACCCCGTCAAAGGCGTACATATCCACATCAGCCGTGTAACAGAGCGCGGCGGCGTAGGCGGTGCCGAAGGTCAAGCCCGTTGCTGTGCTCAGCGTGCCGTTCCCCACGCCGGGGCTGTCGTAACTGTCCACCGCGCTACACTGCTCGTCACCGGGCACAGGCACCGGCACATCACCCAGGGTCAGGGTGAGCTTGTACTGGTTGGTGTTCTGGAAGCCGTAGCCCATGACGATGATGGTGTAGTCGACCCCTGCGCCACTGGTGTTGCTGACGTTGACGGTGTCATCGGCCAGCCCATCATTGTCGCTGAAGCCCTGGTTGACGCCGGCCGGCGCCTGCACGATCACTCGGTAGTTCGCGGGCATTTCACTCAGGGTCGCGGTCATCGTCTTGCGGTCGGCCACACTCACCACGTAGTAATCAACATCGGCGGGCTGGCCGGTGGTGCTGTTACAGAGCGCCCCGTAGAGTTCGGTTGTGTCCGACAGGGTAAGCGCGGTCGCGCTGCCTGGTGCATTGTTCGGTTCATTACTATCAGCCAGGGTACATGGGCTGGCAAGCGGCGATCCACCGCCCAGCACCAATGCCGACCCCGGTTGTGCAATGCTGATAACCGGGAAGGCGTTGGCATCGAGGTTGCTTTGCCCATTATAGGCGCCACTCAGTTGGGCAATGGGGGCAGGGTTGCTGCCGTCGAGCAAGGCTTGATAGAGCGTCGCCCCGCTGCTGTAGTAGAGCGCACCTTGCAGTGGCTGTACAGCCACGCCGCGGGCATCGGTCGCCAACCCGGTGATGATCGCAGTTGCGCCGCTGCCATCCGTCCCGGCGCGGAAGAGGCTATTCTGGGTCGGGTCGATCCAGTAGAGGGTCTGGGCGAAAGGATCGACGGCCAGGTCGCGCACCGTTTGGCCACTGACCGCGGCGCGTACGGTGACGATGTTACCGCCGTCCAGCTCGCTGCGGCGGATGGCGTCGTTTTCCGTCCAGTAGAGATAGCCACGGATGGGGTCGATGGCCAGGCTGCTGCGGTTATTCCCCGCACCCATGATCTGCTGGTTGTCACTGCCATCGGCGGCCGCGCTGCGGATGGTGCTGCCCGTGCTGGCGCTCGCCCCTTGCGGCTGTACCCAGTAGATGCGCCCGGTTAACTCGTCGACGGCGATGGCGACCGGCGGCACGGCCACGCCATCGGGATTGGGCGCGGCCACGACTTCGGTATAGCCGCTGCCGTCGAAGGGATCGACGTTGCTGCGCACGATGAAGCCGTCGGTGTCGTGGATGGGGTTAAAGCTGAAAAGGGTGCCGCGCACGCGGTCAGCCGCGATGGCTTGGCCACTCAGGCTCAGCGTCGTGGTCAGGAAGATCGGCTCGCGGCTGTGGTCGGCGCTGAGCGCGACCCGGTAGAGCTGACCGGCCAAGCCGTCGGTGTAGTAGAGATAGCTGTCGGCGGCGGGCTGTGGCGCGTCGAGCAACCATTGGAATAGATAGCCGGCGTCAGCCGTGGCCAAAGCGCCGTTGCGCAGCTCAAGGGTGTAGCTCCCTGCACTTAGGGTAAAGCGCCCCTGCGCGCCGGGCAGGACGCGGCCCTGTTCCACCCCGTCCGCGTTGAGCAGGCGCAGCACACCACCAGCCGGGTTGGCCGGGTAGTTAAGGGTCAACACTTGGCCTGATGTCGCGGTGAACGCAAAGTAGTCGGCATCAGCCGCATCACAGAGGGTGCCGGCGACGCGGGCGCTGCCCGCGATGGTGGCGGCCTGGCCGGGCAGATTGTTTGGTTCCCAACTATCGTTGACGCCACAGGTGTCGTCGGTGACGAGCAGCTGGTAGGTGTCGGTGGTGGAAACGAGGTCGGCCATCCGCACCGCGACCGCCCACTGGCCGGTCGTGTCGAGGATCACCGGCGTGTTGAAGCCGCTGGGCCCCCAGGCATTAAAGAAGGTGCCGTTGGGCCGGTAGAGATGCAGCCCATAGGCGGCCGGACGCACGGGCAGATCAAAGGTGAAGGTCTGGCCAGCGACGGCGTTGAAGCTGTAAAAATCGATATCATTCTCATAGCAGAGTGCCCCCGTGCTGGGGGTGCCCAGGGTCAAGGGCGTTGCTTGGCTCTGCTGGTAATTGCCTGCGCCGCCGGCCGCGTCGCTGGGATCGACGGCGAGACATTCGGCATCGGTAAAGGTGGTGCGCGGCGGGGCGTCGGTCAAGTTGACATTCAAGGTGTACGGGTTGACATTGTTCACCGGCGTGTTGCTAAAGACCGCGATGACGTAGGTGCCGTCGCCCTCGTAGTTGGGCAGCGCCAGTGTGTCGTTGGTCAGCCCGCTGTTGAGGCTAGTGCCCAGGGTGACGCCATTGCGCTGCACATAGAGATTGTAATCAGCGGGTAGGTCGGTCAGGGTTACATTGAGCTGCTTGCCGTTGGGCACAGTGACCGTATAGAAGTCGCGATCGGTGGGCAGCGAAGCGCGGGTCGTACAGAGCGCGCCGGTTGTCGCACCGCCGCTGATCGCCTTAGCGGTGGCCGCGCTGTTGTTCGGTTCGTGGCCGTCGTTAGTCACACAACTGGGCGTGGCAAAGGTGGTACCGATCACATAGGCCAGGTTGCCGCCGGGGCGGTTAATCAGCGTTGGGCTGAAGACGGTGTCGGAGACAGGCAGGCGCAGGCCGTCATAGGTGCGCCGGCTGAGATCGGCGACCGTCGTCCAATTGTTGCCGTCCAGCTCCGTGCGTGCCAGTTCATTATAGCTGACCAAGTAGAGCGCATTTTCGGCGGGCCGCACGAGCAGACCGCGCACATCGGCACCCAAGTCAGTGAGCAACGTCAGCGGGCGGGCCCCGTCGGCGTCGGCCCAGACGAGCGCGCCTCCGGCCGTTGTCGGCTCGATCCAGTAGAGCTGCTGGGCGTAGGGATCGAGCGTCAGGTAGCGGATTGGTGTGCCGGCGGGCGCGGTGTAGACGATCTCGCGGTTGCTGCCGTCAAGGTCACTGCGGAAGATAAATTCCTGGCGCTGCCAGGTATCACTGGCCACCCAAAGCAGCTTGCGCCGGATGGCATCGACGACCAGCCCGCGCTGATCCATCACATTGGGGACGATGGTCTGTACGTCGCTGCCGTCGGCGTTGGCGCTTTTGATCGTGGTCAGATAGAAGGTGCTGATCTCCGACCAGTAGACGCGGCCGGTACTTTCGTCCACGGCGAGATGCAGGCGACCACGCGTGCTCAGCGTCACCGGGTTGGCGTCGGCTAATTGGAGCCGGCCACTGCCGTTGGGGGCCATCGTCACCAGCTTGTCGTCGCCAGTGATGACAAAAAGGCGATCACGCCCGGCGTCGGTGGCGATAATGCTGCCGGCAGTTGACGGATTGAGGAAGAGCGGTTCTGCGGTATGGTCACCGAAGAGGGGAATCCGGGTCAGGCGTTCGTTATCGCCATAATAGACATAAGGCAGGCCGGGCAAGGCGCTGAAGGTCGGTGCAGCGGTGATGCGGCTGTGGGTCGCGCTGTTGTTGGCCGGCGCACGGTCAGGCGTCGTCGCGTCAACGGTCACTGTGGCCGTGAGCGGGTGGACCGCACTGGCGCTGACGGTGACGCTAATGCTGAAGCTGGTCTGCGTCAACCCGGTGAAGCGCCCCAGGTCACAGGTGACGGTAGCGCCACCATCGACACAGGCGCGGCTGGCCCCGGCAAAGGTGGTACTCTCCGGCAGTGTGAGGGTGAGCAGGCTGTCGGCGGCGGGCAAGGCGGCATCGTTGCGCACGGTGAGGTCATAGCGCACGGTGTCGCCGTCAATGACCACCGTGGCGGGCGACGTGATCCCCACGACCAAATCGGCGTCCTCCTCGGTGAACTGGCTGGTCTCGATCACGGTCATGGCCGAGAGCGCGGTGCTGCTCCGGCGGCTGGTGCCGACCGGCGGGGGGGTGCTGTCCACAAAGCTGGTGAACTGGCTGAATGCGCCGGCCTTTTCGCCGCGCACAATCTGCTGCTCCAGCCCCACGAAGAGGCCCACGCCAGCGCCATCGATGTAAAGTTGGGGCAGCGGCGTGGTGCGCAGACCGTTGCTGTTGCCGGTCAACGCCAGGGGTGCCACGGTGAAGATGGGCGAGCCAGGGGTGCGCCCGTAGACGCCCGCGTTGACCCCGTCGGGATCGATGGCCGTCCAGTAGAGGGTGCCGTCACGCACGGCCAGCGCTTCGACATCGAAGCCGTTGCTGCCGGCAATGAGACAAGTTTTGGGGTCCTGCCCCGCACCGACACCCACCCCCAGGTTGGCATAGAAGTTGGCATAGGTACAGCCGTCAGCTACCCCGGCAAAGAAGGAGGGCGTGCCGCCGTTCAGATCGGTGGTGACAATGAGCGTATGTTTGTAGGTTGGCCCAGAGTAGCGGATGCCGTTGTTGACATCGGCCAGGGTTTCGCGCTGCCGGCGTTCGCTCAAGTAAAGGCGGTTGTTGGCCGCGTCCACGGCCACATCACCGATCTGCATGAAGTCGACCAAGCCGCCGGTGAAGTTGGGATCGGGCGGGATGCTGTAGAGCACCTGTTTGAGGGTGCCGTCGAGGTTGGCCCACCAGAGTTGATAGCCCTGGGTCCAGTAGAGTTTGTTGCCCACGGGGTCGATGGCAATCTGCAACGCTTCGGCACCGTAGGCCGTCAGCCCGCTGACCAACTGCTGGCTGCCCGTGCCGTCCAGATTGGCGCGCCAGACGCCGGCCGATTGGGCGTAGGCCCCTTCATTCATTTCGGCCCAGTAGAGCTTGCCGGCGGTTTCATCCACCGCAAGGTCGAGGATCAGGCGACCGTCGCGTTCAAGCAATCGCACGCGGTTGGTGGGATCGCTCAGGTTGACTCGCTCGATGGCGTTGGGCAGGCTGCCCGTCGGCGCAAGCTGGTTGCGATAGGTACCGATATAGGCGACGGCCTGCGAGGGGATGGCCGCGGCGCAATGGCCATACTCGTCACAAGCGGTGGCGGCAACGAGACTGCTCTGGAAGCCAGGCTGCGTACACTGGGCGACAATGGCGGCCAGATCTTCCGGCGCGAGCCCTGGTCCGGCAAAGCGCAGCAACGCCGGATCGACAGCGTAGCGCAACTGCTCTGGTGTTAACGGGCAGAGGAAATTGTAATTATCGGTGGTGAGGTTGTCATCCGTCACGGTGGCGTTGTAGCGGGTGGTGGCACTGCTACCCGTCCCCGCGTAGACGACATTCAGGTCAAAGGTGGGCAGTTTGGTGTCGATGGTGGCGCGCAGTTGGGGCCAGTCGCCGCGGGCTTCGCCGCGGTTGCCCACACTGTCCATGGCGCGCATGTCGATCTGATAGTAGCCTTCCAGCCCACTCGGCACGGCAAAGGACCAGCTGTTACCGGCCAGGGTGGCCGGTTGCCAGCGGCGATAGAGGGCAGCTACTGCGGCCGTGGGCAGTTCGCTGTGATAGATCACAAAGTCATCGAGCGCGCCGGTGAGGAAGGGGGTGGTCGCGGCCGCGGCATGACCAACCAGCAGCCGATCTTGTGCCGTGAAGGTGGAGGCGGTGGTCGGGCTGCTCACGGCGAGCGCACCGTCAAGATAAAGCCGGTTGCCGCCCGCGCCTAGGGTATGTACCACCTGATGCCAGTTGTTATCGGCATAGTTGGTGCCGCCGGAGCAGCGGGTCTCCGTGCTGGCGCCGGTTTGGACCGCGACGCAGACGTTGCCACTGGCCAGGAAGAGATCACGGTCGTGGCCGGTTTGCGTCGGGTACTGGCCGGCGATGGTGCTAAAGAGACCGCAGTTGGCGCAGCTTGTCTTAAACCAGAAGGCAGTGGTTAGGCCGCTTTCGGGCAGATCGAGCGGCTCGAAGCTGCGCAGCAGATCATTGCCGTCAAAGCTAGCGGCCGTGCCGTCGGTCCCGGCGCTGCCGCTGGTGGGGCAGCTTTCATCGAGACAGAAGATGCGCGTCGGGCTGTTGGCATTGTTGCGGAAGAGCACCGTGGACGGCAGATCGTTGAGGGGCAGTTGCAGCAGCGTCTCCTGGGTAGCAAAGACGGTACCGGCCTCGACAAAGGCATATTCCACACTGGCAACGGCGGCGTGGCTATCCTGCACCGTACCGGTGAAAACCGCGCCATCGGTGATCTGCTCGTCGCTGCGGTGCGATTGCATCTCTACCGTGGGCGGCGTCATATCAATCACAAAGGGAATGACCTGCACGGTCGGGTTGCCGTCGGGCAGGGCGTTGTCACGGGCGGTGACGGTGAGCGTATAGACGCCGGTCGGGCTGGGGTCGGCGTTGATGCTCACCTCGTCAAAGGCATAGGTAAGCTGCCACTGGCCGTTGACGATCTGGGTGGGGGTGATCACCTGGTTGGCGCTGCTGCCGATCTGCACGGTGACCGAGGCGACCCCCGCAGTGGCGTCGCTGACGTTGCCGTCGATGGGCAGCGTCCACTGATTTTCGGCGTTGCGTTGGACCCGGCGCAGCGCGCCAGGGGTCAGATTGACACTCAAGCTTGGTGAAGCGCCATCAATCGTTAAGTTAAAGTTGGCCGCATTGCTATTGTTGACGGCGTCGAAGGCGCGCACGTTGATCGGCAGGGTGCCGCTGCTATTGGGAATGTCCACCGCATAGGCCCACAGCCCGGTCCCGGTGGCGGGGTTGAACGCACCATTGTTGACCGCAACTTCCACCTTGGCAATGGCTGAGGTGGGATCGGTGGCCGTGCCGCCGATGACGACGGTGAGATCCGGCTGGACAAACGCTCCCTGCGTCAGTGCCGGCAGGTTGGGCTGATCGCTGTCGATGGTCACCCTGATAGGCGTGTCGAGGATGATATCATCGGCAGGACCACTGGCCTTGGTGCCAATGGGAACGAGATCGGCGGCCGCGCCGGTTTTGATGGTAAAGTCGCCATTGGTGGCAGCGGCCTGCCCCTGGAGCACAATGTTGCTCTGAGTGCTGGGCAGCAGCGTGAAATTGCGCGTCTGCGTGGCGCCGCCCAGTTGACTGGGCAGGGTCGTAGAAAAGACACCGGTTGCGATCAGGGCATTGGCCGGGGCCGTGCCATTCAGCACCGTGGTGGTCACTGTGGTGCTCTGGTTGACGGCAAAGACGCGATCCACGTCGTCGATGCTGGTGTAGAGCCGCGTCGGCGCGTCATTAAAGGCGCGTGGATTGAAAGGATAGCGGATCGGATCAATCCCGTTGAGGCGGCGTTCGACGCTGTCGCTCATGCCGTCGCTGTCGGTGTCGCGGGCGAGCGGGTTGCTGGTGACGAAGATCGTGCGTCCCCCCAGCGTCAGGGTGTAGCCATTGACCTCTTCGGCGTCGGTGAGACCGTCGCCGTCGCTGTCCGCCTTGCGCGGATTGGTTTCGTGGCGAAGTTCGAGCGCGTCGTTGAGGCCGTCGTTGTCGGCGTCGGCCACTTGGGGGTTGAAGCCGTAGCCCCGTTTGATGCCATATTCATATTCAATGCCGTCGGGGACGCCATCGTTGTCGGTGTCCCATTTGGCTGGGTTGGGATCGACCTGTTTGCCTAGGCCGTCGCCGTCGGGATCGATCTGTGCGCCTAGTTCGCTCCAGGTGACAAAGCCATCCAGGGTGGCGGGCAAGATATCAAGGAGAAACGATTTGCCCAGGTCGGTGCTGGTCGTTGATTTGGCGGCCTTGTGGACACAGATCTGGAACCAGCAATCGTAGCGCGGCAAGGCCAGGCCGGTGTTGAGATAGAGCGGGAATTGCTGGTTAATCTTGGCGGTGCTGAATTGGTAGACGCCGGAGGTAAGGGTATCCGTACGCGCCGCCTGATAGAGATTTTTGCTCTGCACCGTTGGCACCAGCCAGCCGACCACGGGCGACGGCACCTCTGCCTCTACCCAACTGTAGCCAATGACGCCCCCCCAATTGGTCTGATTGAGATCGGCGGCCAGCTTGCGTTCTGTATTGTCAAATGAATATTTCACCGTGGTTGAGCGCAGATCTGCCGGGGTAAAGAAGTTGTCGTAGTGGTAGATAATCCCCGGTTCGGGCGCGGCGTGGCGCACATAGGTGAAGAGATCGACCGTGAAGCGCGCACTATTGCCGACAACCAGCCCTTGTTCGGGCTTGGTCAGGCGCATGCGGGCGTCTTCAATGTTGGTGATCGAGGGATCGGCCTTGGTGTCGATCATGACGCCGCCGGTGTAGATCCACTCGGTGATCAGCTTGGTGAGTGCTTCAGTAATGCCCAGGCTACAGGCCGCTTTGACCCCTGCTTTACAGATGATCAAGATGATCAAATCAAAGATGGCGACCACCGCAAGGACGATGGCCCCTACGACGGAAAGCCCCACAAAGAAGACCAACACCAAGACAAGCGTAGAGGCAATCGCCCCGGCCAGCAGGCTGTTAAAGGCCACGCTATCGGTGGCAAGACCGCCCTTGCCCCAAGCCGCAAAGAAGAGCGCCCAGGTGACACCGGCCCCAATGACGGCGCCCACGGCACCTGCCTTGGCGACACTGGAATTAAGCGAAAAGCCAAAGCGCTGGATGGTCTGGTTAATTGCGTTTTTGCCGAGATCCGGCAAGGTCTTCAGTTCTTGGAGCACAAGCCGGTAATTCATCACCGCGTCTAGCGTCTGGCTGAAGGTGGCGAAGGAGGAGAGGATAATTTCCCCGGCCGTCTGTCCCCCTTTCAGATTGCTTACCACGATGCCGGTGATCAGCCCAGCCAACATCAACACGCCAGCGCGCTTGCGAAACTCGGCGGGCTCGGTTCGCTCAACGACCCGGCTTACCTTGATAACATTTTGCTCAAACTCCAGTTGGTTTATTGATAATCCTGATGAACCACTGTTACTCGATGTCAGCTTATTTAGCTTGTTTGTCAGATCAGTCCACTGCTGTTCGCTGAGCCCCGTGCTTTTCAATAAGGTATCTCTGGCCAGATAGGCGGCTGCCCCGCCTACATTAGCCGCCGCCTGCGTGTAGAGTTGGCGCAACCCTTCATCGGAAAGATCCGCGCCCTTAAATTGAAGAGCGCCGCTACCATTCAGTGTTGAGATAAGCCCATTGTTGCCGCTTTGGGATAGGACCGTTTGGTTACCCTGCCCAGCATTGAGCGTTACCATGACCAGGGCAACCTGTGCGTCTAAGGTCACCGTTGGCACCGTGCTATTACCAATGGCGGTGAGTGGGTAGCGGCTTTCCAGATCACGCACCACTTCCAGCGGGCTTTGCCGGGTCCAGGTATTGTTGACCCGTTGGTAGGGGGCCAGCGTGTAGTTGCCGATGATCGTTTCGTTAATGCCCGTCAAGCTGATCTGTAGGTTGCGACCAAGCCAGGTGATGGCCGTATCACCAGCCGCGCGCACATCAATGTTATTGGCCCGAAAACGGGACTCGCGCACAACGAGCAGTGCGGCTCTGTTGGTTTGTGGATTCGTAAAACGGCTATTGAGGATCGCTGGGGCATGTTGTCCACCGGCGACCATGGTGGCTTCGTCTTCGTGGGCGAAGCGGTAGGTTTCCACGCGCAACCGGTTGGCGGGGATGCCCCAACGTTGGCCGGCGGTGGTGCCGCTGTTGCTCTGGCTATCCCATCGTTGTTTGATCACAGGGATGGTGATGTCGCGTTGGCCGTTGCCGACACAGAGGCCCTTATTGTCGACTAAATCGCAGTCGCGGTTGCTGAGGAAGCTCGCATCCAGCCCGTTGGTGAGGTTGATCAGCGCATCGTCCTCGTTGATATTATTATCGGTGGCGGGATCTTCGTAGAGGATAGCCAGCTCAACGCCACGGTCCTCGCGCACGTTGAGGCCGGTGAGATGGAAGTCGGTGTAGTAGGCATGGAGGATGGTCGGCTGGTTCTGGCCGGTACCGTTGCCCGCTTTTAACGCCTTGTTCGCCGCTTCGGGTGAGTTGTAGGTTTCGTTGAGCACCTGCACCAACCAGGTCAGGCGCAGTTGTTGCGGCTTCCAACTGGCGCTGTTTTGATAGATGAGCTGGGTGTTGAAGGCGACTTTGTTGCCGGTGATCGCGTCTTCAACCAGGTTGAGCGGCGCATAGAGCAGATAGCCGCCGTTGCCGGCCGGTCGCACGCTAATGCCATACTTGTCCAGCAGACCGTTGTCAATCGCACCAGTGGCGGTGCGCGGCAGGCTGCTCTGATCGGGCAGGGTCACTTCGAGCATGGGGACGATCTTGATGTCGCCGTTGTCGTCGGGCGTCATGTTGCAGTTGCTGCCGCCCGTCGATTTGCAGTAATCAAAGAAGCTTTTGTTGTCCCAATCCTGCATGTTGCCCTTTTCGTCCTTGGGCCAGTTGAGCACATTAAAGGCATACCAGAGCTGATCCGGATTGGTGGGGCGCAGTTGCAGGTTGACATAGGTGTACTGGTTGGCTTGTAGGCCATCGACGGTGAGCGCCAGTGGATCGGTTTGACTGAACGCCACGAGGTTGCCGCTGTTATCCTTGCTGGCCACCAGGCGCGAAATATCAAGATCATCGGGCACATTATCGCCGTCGTCGTCAAAGTCGTAGAGATCAGGGGTACCGTCGCCGTCACTGTCGGGCGCAGTGGGATTCCATTCCAGGCTGTCAATGATGCCGTCGCTGTTGCTGTCGGCTAAGAGTGGGTTGCCGTACCAACTCTTGCTGTTGTAACTAAAGCCGGTCACCTCGTCGCGATCGGAGAGGGTGTCGAGGTCGGTGTCGGTGCTGTAGGGATTGGAGCCGATCAGCGCTTCCACCACATCGGTCAGCCCGTCACCGTCGGTGTCGAGGGTGGATACAGGCTGCGTTGCGGGGGCCGGACTGGGAAGCTGTTGCACGGTTTGGGGTGGCGTGTAGGGCGCGGCGTTGCGCAGGGCGCTTTGGGCATCGACGGCTTTTTGTTGGAGGGCCGTCTCTTTTGCGGTGGCGGCTTGCGCGGCCTGTACGGTATCAATCCGGGTCGCCGCCAAGACGACTGCTTGGCTTTGTAGCAGTGGGGTGAGGATGATGGCCGCGATGACAAAACTATTAGTGAAGACCAGCACGCGCCGGTTAGGGCGCAATAATGGGAGCATGACTAATAAAGCAAAAAGGGTAATCCCAAAGTTCAGGCCGACGGTGGAGGCGGCCGGCAGATCGAGGTGCGCCAGCCGGGTCGCTAGCCCTTGCGTCCAGGGCAAGGCGGCCAACAGCGGCGGCGCGCTCTGGTAACCGGTAAAATAGATCTCCATCGTCGTTTCGGTGCGGGTGTCGGCGTTGGGCGCGGGCGGCAGCGCCAGCTTCACTAGTTGGCGCACGGGCAGGCCGCGGCCATCGACCCAGAGTTCGCCGGTGCCGCTGACCCCGGCCAGATGATCGGGGATCTGTACGGTGGCACCAGGGGGCAGTTCGCCCCGCCGCGTCATCTGTGCCTGGGCGATGCGGGTGAGTTTGGCCGCATAGGCTTGACCGTCGAGATCAAAGGTGTAAATGGTCAGTTGCGTACAGTCGAGCCGCGCACAGAGCACATCATCAGCGGCCGGAAGCCGATCCGGAGCGCGGGTGACCTGCTTGGCCATTTCCACAAAGGCCAAAAAATCCCCTTCGGGGGCAAAGGCGACGGCATTCTCGCTGCTCGCCTGCCAGTCACCATCGCCGACGCGGGTCTGCGCTTCGCCATCCTGGATGCGAATCTGATAGGCACCGGTCTGGTCGGCCACGCTGACCCCACCGCCCCACAAGGCCAACTGCATGGTCTCATCGACCAAGTTGTTGCTGCCTTCCAGATAGAGGCTGTCGCTTTTGCTAAAACGGCCAATGTTGCCGGCCGTGGGCAGCGGAATCGTCGTCATGGTGACGTCGGCGCTAAAGTTATACGCCGTGCTGTTGCGCACATTGGCCCAGGCTTGGGCGACCTGTGCCGCGGCACCACCATCTGCACCAAGCACGCTTGGCGCGCCGCCCCACCATTGATAGAGCCATAGCCCCACCACCAGCAGACCCAGCAGCGCCATACTTTTCCCGACCCACCGCAAACCGCGTTGATTGCCCATATCCTCTGTTCCTATCTACAAACATGAAAGATTTCGCCGCGGGTTTTAACCCGCGACTACCATCTGCCGTCACTCCGTGACTGATATAACGGCTAAGCCATCAAATTCTAGTTGGTAAAACAGAACCTTACATACAACTTACGTCTCGTTAGGTATACAAATCTTGAGTTTACAACAGTTGGGGTACAATGTGCTTATCAAAATCTTTACAGCGACTTTGATCCAGGTGTGAAGCGTAACAAGGTGAGAGGTGCTTTGGCGGTGCATTGTGCGGAGTAAACAATTGTTGTTCACAAATCCTGGTTATCGTTGGCGCTGCCATCAGGTAACATTTTTACCCGTGTAGAAAATGCTAAATAATGGCAACCGCTATTACATTTGTTTTAAGCATAATCGCACGCCATTAGTAAATCATTAGTGAAGGTCTCGTCTGGTGGGCTATTGTGCGCATTGGTCGTTACTCTTCTTTCCGACTACACGTCTAAGATCTAGAATTGAGTTATGCTCTACGCTGGCGGCGAAGCGATGAGGGCTATCGGCGCATTGCAGGATGATGCCACAATCAAACGCAGGAATGTTGGATCTACCGTATGATACGATTGCAAATTCGGCTTTTTGGTCCTGGCCAAATGCACACGGCAAGTGGCAAGTTGGTCCAGGTGCGGGCGCGTAAAGAGTTGGCGGCGCTCGCCTACTTGCTTTTGGAAGGGACGCAGCCGCAGAGCCGTGAAAGTTTACAGGCGCTTTTATGGGCCGATTTTGCCCCAGAAAGTGCGCGTAATAACCTGCGCGTGGTGCTTGCCCACTTACAGGCACTGTTGTCCCCGGCGGCGGATGAGACTGAACCACCGGCCGTGAAGTTGTTGCATACCAGCCGCACCGATGTACAACTGAATCCTGCCGCCGCGGTCTGGCTGGATGTGGCCGAGTTTCTGCGCCTGATCGAGGACACCCAGGATCATGATCATGTCGCCCGCCATCACTGTCTGGCCTGCGCTGCCACGCTGGCGGCGGCTGTTGCCTTCTATACCGGGGAATTTTTGGCGGGCTTTGCGCTGGGGGATGCCCCTGCCTTTGAAGAGTGGCTCTTTTTACAGCGCGAACGGCTGCACCTGCTTGCCGTCGAGGCTTACGCAGATCTGGCGACCTATGCCGAGCTGACCGGAGATTTCACGAGCGCCCACCGCTACGCCCAGCGGCAAATTGAATTAGACCCCTTGCGGGAACCGGCCTATCGGCAGCAGATGCGGCTTTTTCTGCGCCAAGGGGAACGGAGCGCCGCCTTGGCGGTCTTTGACCGTTGCCGTAGTCGCTTGCACGAAGAGCTTGGTCTTGATCCAGAGCCGGAGACGCTGGCGCTGCATCTCCAACTACTTCAGGCCACCCCACCACCGAGCACACCGCCCCCGCCACCAACGGTTAGCCAGCCGGCCGGCCACCATTTGCCCCAACAGTTGACTTCCTTTATCGGGCGCGAGGCAGAGCTGGTGCAGATTCAAGCGCTGTTGCAGGCCGGGACATCACGCCTCATCTCGTTGGTGGGGCCAGGCGGCATTGGCAAGACGCGCTTGGCGATTGAAGTGGCCCGCGCCACCCAAGCGCATTTTAGCCATGGGGTCTACTTTGTCGGCCTGGCTGGGGTGCAAGAGGTGGCGGCCATTCCCCTGGCCATCATGACTGCGGTCGGTGCCAACCCGGCCGCGGGCGCAACCGCACCGCTGCAACAACTCTTGACGCTGCTGGCCCATCAGCATTTGCTGCTGGTGATCGACAATCTGGAGCACCTGATGGAAGGGGTTGATCTGCTGCTGGCGATCCTCCAGGCCGCGCCCCAGGTGACCCTCTTGGTGACATCGCGTGAACAGCTCAATTGCCAAGCGGAAGATCGTTTTCTCCTTGCCGGGCTCACCACCCCAACGCAGCCGGATCTCGCCCATGCCGCGCAAACGGCAGCGGTGCGCCTCTTCTGCGAGCGCGCCTACCGGCTGAACAAGGAGTTTAAGCTGACCGGGGCGAATTGCGGTGATGTGGTGCGCATTTGCCAGTTGGTGGAAGGGATGCCCTTGGCGATTGAGCTGGTCACCACCTGGCTGGGTGAGCTGGATTGTGCCGACCTGGCGCGGGCCTTAACCGAAGGACAGGCCGTGTTGGCCACGACGTACCGCGATCTGCCCCTCCGTCACCGGAGTATGCAGGCCGTCTTTGACTACTCTTGGCAGTTGCTGACGGCCCGCGAGCAACACACGCTCAGCGTGCTCGCCCTCTGTCAGGGGCGCTTTTCGACCCAGATCGCCTCCCAGCTCACCGGTGCCTCCCTGATCGACCTGACCGGTCTGCGCTACAAGTCCCTCTTGCGCATTGCCGAGGCTGGCTATTACGATCTGCACCCCTTGATTCGTGGTTTTGCCGTGGCGACGTTGGCTGCCGTTACCCAAACCCAGGCAGAGGAAAAACTGGCAACGCTCTATCTCCAGCAGGTGGCCGCGCAAGCCGTCGCCCTTTACGGTACGCTGCCGCAAGCGGCCCTCCACGTCATCGAGCGCGAGCTGGATAATGTGCAGCAAGTCTGGCGCTGGGCGGTGACAAAAGGGCGGATCGATCTGCTTTTACAAAGTGTCGATGCGTTGGGCGAATATTACGCGGCCAGCGGCCGCAATGCCGAGTGCGAAGCAAACTTTTTGCCCTTAGTGCAGCACTTGTTGGCGCAGCCATTGTTGGATCAGTCATTGTTGGAGCAGCCAGGGGCTGACGAACAGTGTGCATTGTTCTGTTTGCACCTACTGGAACGACTATCCTTCGCCCTTACCTTACAAACCAAACTCACTGATGCGCAACAGTGGGCGCAAAAACTGATCGCGCTCGCCCAAAGGTTATCCAACCGTGAATTTGAAGCGCGTGGCCTCTATCAATGGGGCTACGCCTTGGATGCAGATGGCAAGAAGCTCGCTGCCCGCCAAAAGTTGGAAGAAGCGTTGTGCCTTGCCCGCCAGGTTGCGCAACCCCGCCTGCTCGGTGCAATCTTACTCGAGTTGGGTATCACCTATCTAGGGGAGTCGAACAGCCACGTTGCCACCTACCTGCAAGAGGCGTTGACCATTGAGCGCACGCTGGGCAACAGCACCGCGATCCAGCGTATTCTGCTCTATCTTGGCATCAACTGCACCCAGCTGGAAGAGTACCAGGCTGGTCGCACCTATCAGTTGGAGGCGTTGAACTTACTCAGCGTGACCGGTAACCGTCCTTTGGAGATGCGCATCGTCGGCGGATTGGGCTATACGCTGTCGATGCTGGGTGACTATGGGGCGGCACTGGCATACCTAGAGCGCGCCCGCCGGATCAGCCAGGAGATTGGGTGGCGATTGCAGGAGAGTTACACGTTACACAACCTCTGCTGTCTGCAACGCAAAGTAGGCAATTTCGACCTCGCCGTGGCATACGGCGAGGAATCCTTGCGGGTTGCCCTGCAACAAGCTTCTGAAGATGCTGCCAACTGGGCCCGTTTCCATCTCGGCTATGCCCTCTTGGCGCGCGGTGACCTGGCGCAAGCCGCGCAAACGTTCCAGCAAGCGCAAGATAGCTGGCACACAACTGGCCGTCTAAAGCAAGCCCGCTGGGCAAGCGCGGGGCTGGCGACCGCACTCTTCCAACAGGACAATGGCATGGCAGCAACCACCCTGATCGCGCCGATTGTCCCCAGTTTGCTCGAACAAGTGCCCCAGGGTGAGGAGGTCTACGAGATGTATCTCACCTGTTACACTATCCTCTCTGCCAATGGTGATCGGCGCGCCGACCGGTTGCTCACCACTGCCTACAACCGGCTCCAACAGAACGCCAGCAAATTGACCGATAGACATCTGCTGCACTGTTTCTGGCAAGCGCCGGCGCACCGTAAAATCCGCACCCTGGCCCATACGTTACGACTGGCGTAGCATATTTTCAAATGATACTGCTGGCGAAATCCCAACCCCAGGTTGAAACCGCGCCCAAGGGGCTCCCGCTGATACGTAAAAACCCGCTTAAGGGGTTTGGCATGTCAGGCGGTGGTTGAAACCACCGCTGAATTCGCCAGCAGTACCTCAAATGGCTGATCCACGAAAGCACACGAAGCTTGACTTTCTTCGTGTGCTTTCGTGTTTCTTCGTGGATCAGCCATTCCCACCAAACCCTGTGACGCTTTTGTGACGCGTCTTCCCTATCCTGTTGCCTGGCCTTACCTAAGGCGTGTTTGCCGCTGACCGGCAAGCACTTTGGTTACAGACAAAGGAAACAGGTATGTATCAATTCTATCGATCATGTGAGCAGCAGCAAGCGCTGATCCTGCGTCCCTGCCTTGCGCTCTTCGTGCTCATGACCGCGTCGCTCTGCGCGCTTTACCCCAGCCCAGCCCGCGCTCAAGACAAATCGGGCGTCAAACCCCAGGTGATCTCGCTGCCCTCCGGTCCCGGCTCGCTGGAAGGATTGGGCGAAACCTTCGAGCCGGACTTGAGCAGCGGCACGGCCAGCTTCCCGGTTAAATTTACCGCCGCGCCGGGCCGCGCTGGCCTGCAACCGGACTTAGAACTCGCCTACAACGGTGGCAACGGCAATGGACCGTGGGGCATGGGCTGGCAGCTCAGCATCCCGTCGATCCAACGCCGGACCGAAAATGGGCTGCCCAGCTATGATGACAGCCGCGATGAATTCATCTACAATGACGGCGAAAAGCTCGTGCCCCTGGCCGATGGCACTTATCGTTTTGAAAATGAGGGGCGTTTTATGCGTTTCCGGCGGCTGGCGGGGGGCGGTTGGGAAGCCCACTCGCCCGATGGCATGCGCTACCTCTTTGGCGAAAGTGAGAACAGCCGCGTCGTCACTGCACAGGGCAGCTTCCGCTGGGAGTTGGCGCGCCAGATCGACCCCACTGGCAATGAGTTGATCTACAGCTATCAGCACGATGGTGGCTATGCCTACCTCAGTGCGATTCGTTATAACCAAGGCGCAACCGGGGTGGAGAGCGCCGTGATCTTCCACTATGCCCCGCGCCCCGACCCCTTTACCGACCGGCGCAGTGGCGCACCCATTACCCAGGCACTTCGGGGTACCAGGCTGGAGATGACCGCACTGGGCAAATTGGTGCGCGCCTACAACTTTGCCTATGCGCCGGAGCAATCCACGGGCAAGTACTCGCTGTTAATCAGCGTAACCCAGGTGGGTGATGATGGGGTGAGCACCTTGCCGCCCCACCAGTTCACCTACACCCAGTTTGATCCCAGCCAATCAGCGGTGGTGACGATGCAAAATCCACCCCCACTGGGGCTAACCAACCCTGACGCAGATCTGGTCGATATCAACGCCGATGGTCTGCCCGACCTCGCTTACACCGCGGCAGACGGCCATCGCTTTTATCTCAACCGGGGCAAAGGACGCTGGCAGACCGAACCGATCTACCCGACCCAATCGCCGCCCGAACGCATCTCTAGCCCCAACGTGCGTATGGCCGACATGAATGGCGATGGCCGCGTTGATCTGCTGGTCAAGGCGGGGGATACGGCCGGCGCGCCCTTCTTCTACTACACCAACAAAGCTGACGGCGAATGGGAAAAGGATGGTCGCGTTGATTTTGGCCCCTCACCCGGTTTTGACCTCAACGACCCCAATGTGCAGTTGATCGATGTCAACAATGACCACCGCATCGATGTGGTGCTGAGCACCGGCGGTCGCCTGAAGATCTGGCTGGCACGGGAGGGGGCATGGAGCGCCACCGCCGACTTTGATGTCCCCGCACCCGCCGCGGGTGACGCCGCCAAATTTAGCGATCCGAATATCAAGGTGGGCGACATTACCGGCGACCGCATGGAGGATCTGCTCTTTGTGCGCGATGGGCTGGTGGTCTACTGGGCGCACAACGGCAACGGCAGTTATGCTGAAGGCGAAACCCTGCTCAATCCACCAAGTGGCGTCGGTGCGCAGTCGGCACAGATCCAAGCCGGCGATCTGAACAACGACGGGCTGGTCGATCTGGTCTTGCCGGGCAACCGCACCGTCACCTATTGGCTTAGCCTGGGCGATGGCAGCTTGACCGCGCCGATTGTGCTGCGTGATACCCCACCCTTTAATGGCGAAGATACCGCTGTGCGCCTGGCCGACATGGACGGCGATGGTGCGGTTGAGTTGCTCTACAGCCGCTACCCGGCCCAAGCCAACGAGGCGCTGCAATATGTCGATTTCTCGGTCGGCGCGCAACCCTTCCTGCTCAAAAGTGTGGACAATGGCTTGGGCTGCACGATCCAGATCGACTACAAATCCTCCGTCGCTGATCATATCGCCGACTGGGATGCGGGGACACCCTGGCAGGTTAACTTGCCCTTCCCGGTGCAGGTAGTGCGCCAGGTGAAAGTGCATGATGCGAACAGTGGCGACGACTATGTCATCGACTATCACTATCGCGACGGTTACTACGATGGCGTGCAAAAGGAGTTCCGCGGCTTTGTGCGCAGCGAAGAGATCAAACGGGGCGACCCCACCGCGCCGACCACCGTCACCCGTCACACCTATGATGTGGGCATGGTCGATGAAAGTCGCAAAGGCTTGTTGCTGACCAAGGAAGTGTTAGCCGAGGGCGGCGCGTGTAGTGGCGATTTTACCGGCTGCTTCGAGCGCACGGTCAATCAGCTCACGACCCTGGTGGTGGTTGCGCCAGGAGAGACGCGCACCAACAAACCGATTGCCTACGCCTATCTCAGCCAGGCTGACCGCTTTGTCCACGAGCAACAGGCGCAACCGGTGCAACTGCGCCAAACATATGAACAGGACAGCTATGGCAATCTCACCAGGGAGTTCAACTATGGCCAAGTCTGTGGCCCCGCAGTGAACCCTGATCTAAGTTGCGGCGATGATGAATTGCTCAAGTACACCGACTATGCCTACAACCTGGAAGGCTGGTTGCTTAACCGCCCGCAGCGCGTCTATCAGACTGACGAAACCGGTGCCTTTGTCAGTGACCAACGCTTCTACTATGACGGCGCAGCCTATGTCGGCCTGCCGCTGGGGGGGATCACGCGCGGACAGTTGATGCTCCAGGAAGGCGGTTTAGGACCGGCGGGCGAGAATCGCTATATCGTCACCAAGAGCCACGCCTATGATCAATATGGCAACGTCATCGGCATCATGGACGCCAATGGCAATCGCACCACGGTCGAGTATGACGCCCAACTGCACACCTTCCCGGTCCTGGAACAACTGCACCTGGGCGACGGCAATGTGCTTTCTTACGCGGCGATCTATCATCCCGGCCTGGGCAAGCCGATGGCCGCCACCGACTACAACGGGCAGCCGCTCTTCTTTGTCTATGATACCTTTAGCCGCTTGCACAAAATTGTCGAGCCGGGCGATACGCTGGCGCTACCGACACAGCAATTCAGCTACGCTATCGGCAGCCCGCGCAGCGCGATCACGACCGAACAACGGGTGCAAAGCGGCGGCAATGACGTTGTGACCAGCGTCACCTATTATGATGGTCTGGGGCGCAAATTGCAGACGCGCCGGGAAGCGGCGGATAACAAAGTCGTGGTCGAAGAGGCGGTGACCTACAATGCGCGCCAAAGCGTCTCTCAACAGTTCCAACCCTACTACGCCGATGGCTTTGCCTATCAACTACCGCCGGCAGCACAACCCAAGAACACGCTCTATTACGACGCCATGAGCCGCGTCGTGCGTACCGAAAACCCGGATGGCACCTACAGTTCAATCATTCACCGGCCGCTAGCCCAAGTGCAAAGGGATGAGGAAGATAATCGCGCGGATTCGCCCCATGCCAATACGCCGACGACCCTTGTCTATGATGGCTTGCAGCGGCTGATCAGCGTCGAGGAGACCAACCTGGTCAACGGTCAACGCATGCCGATCACTACCAGCTATGGTTATGATCTGCAAGGCAACCTGACCAAAATGATCGACGGCCAGGGCAACACGCGCACCATGCGCTACGATGGGCTGGGGCGCAAGTTGCACCTGCAAGAGCCAAACCGGGGCACGATCGACTACACTTATGATGACAACGGCAATCTCATTCGCACGGTGGATGCGAAGGGCCAGGTGGTGGAGACGCAGTATGATGCTGCCAACCGGCCCGTGCGCGAAACGCTGCACTACACCGATGGCCGCCCAACTGAGGTCAACGCGATCTATCACTATGACGGCGATCTGGAGACGCGTTACCCCGGCGCGCAAAATACCTTGGGCCGGCTGGCCTACATTGAGGATCAGGCCGGGACGATTCACTATGCCTATGATGCCCGCGGCAACGTAATCGCTAGCCTGCGCCATTTTCGCGAGGAAGGTTACACCTTTGTCACCCACACCAGGTTTGATGCCATGAACCGCGTGACCAAGGTGATCTACCCGGACGGCACGGCGCTGGATTATGAATATGACGCGGGTGGATTGCTTCAGCGGATTCCCGGCGTCGTTGACAATATCCAATATACCCCAGCCAACCAGCGCGCCAACATCACCTATGCCAACGGCGTGGTGAGCAGCTATGGGTACGACAACCGGCTGCGGCTGACGGCCTTGCAGGCGCGGCGCGGGAGTGAGCCATTACAGGAGCTAGGCTACACCTTTGACGGAGCCAGCAATCTGCGCAGCATGGTCGATATGCGCGCGGCCGCCGGTGGGCTACCCAGCGCGCAGACCCAGACCTTCGACTACGATGCGCTCTACCGGCTCACCAGTGCGGCCGGCGTCTATGGCCAGATCGACTATGGCTATGATGCCATTGGCAATCTCGTGCGCAAAACGAGCACGGGGACGCCCGACACACCCAACCAAAATCTGGGTGAGTTGCGTTATGGTGAAAATGGGGCCGGCCCCCATGCGCTGACCAGTGCCGGCGGCGTCACCTACCGTTATAATGCGAACGGTAATCTGGTGAACGATGGCCGGCGCAGCTACACCTGGAATGCCAAAGATCAATTAGTCGCCACCGACATGGGTAGCGTACAAACCAGTTATACCTACAATGCCGAGGGGCAGCGCGTGCGCCAAGCAGTGCGCCTGGGTGCAGCCGTCAGCAGCACGCTCTATGTCGGCGAAAATGTGGAAGTCCGGGATGACCGGTTGATCTTCTACATCTTTGACGATGAAGATCGCATTGCGCAGATCAGTAAGTCTTTCGAGCCAACCACCTTGTTAACGAGCTTCGACAGCCCAGCTACAGTTAGTCCACCCCTCCCGGCCGCGCTGCAATGGTATCTCAGCGACCACCTGGGAAGCACCAACCTACTATTGGATGCCCAGGGCGCAGTGTTGCGGGAGCAGGTCTACTACCCCTATGGGCCGTTGCGCTACCGACTGAATGGGGGTCCCGTTGATTATGGCTATGCCGGCAAAGAGTTGGACCACAGTGGCCTGCACTACTTTGGCGGGCGCTACTATGACGCCAACACGGGCCACTTTATCAGTGTTGACCCAGTGGTGCAGGAATATGGCGGGAACCCGCAGCAGAACGCAGCGCTGCTGAACTATCTGACCCACCCCCAGATGGCGAATGGCTACAGTTATGCCGCCGGCAATCCGCTCAAATACATCGACCCTGATGGGCGCGAGATTGTCATCTCTAAGGCGCTGCGCCAGACACCGGGGTTCATGAAGGCGTGGCGGCTCTTTAAGAAGACTCACGAAGGGCAACGCTTGATTAAGTCACTGGAAAAGTCGGGCTGGACGGTTCATCTACGTGGCAACCTCGGCGGGCGCGACGCAAAAAGCGGCCTGCGCGTCTACGACCACATCCGTGACTGGGTCACCACAGGCGATTACAATCCACGCCTACAGGCTACCGAGGCCGTTGGGCTGATTAACATCCGCGGCCATAAGGAGGAATTTCGCACCAAGGATCAACTGATCTTTGCCCTGGGCGATACGATCCATCGCCAACTGCGCCAGGTGGAAGCCCTCGCCAATGACAAAGCAACCCTGGGCGCAGAGATAATGTTACAGGATCTGCAATTGGATCAATATAACGACACCTATCACGAAACCATGGGCAAGCTCTATGACGGGCCGGCAAGCACCGAGCCACGTAATGTCGCATTCCAAAAAGAGCTGGGTCAGGCAATGAAGTAACACAAGTCAGGAGAAATTCTCATGCAAACGTTCACGTGGCAACAATTTTACTGGTATCTGCTCTTGCTCTTGGCGCTCTTAGTGGTCGCCATAGGGTTAACTCAATGGCCGCTTACGCCAGCGGCGCAAGCCCAACGTGTCACCGCACAAGTCACACTGGCCAACAGCTTGGCCGTGACCCTCGCCACCACGGCCCTTCAACCAGGGCAGCAGAGCGCCATCAACGCGACCCTGCGCGACCCGGCCGGCCAACCGGTCGCCGACCAATTAGTTGTTTTCTACGGCGGTTTGGGCACCGTCAGCCCCGCCAGCGTCGTGACCGATGCGCAAGGCCAAGTCACGGCCACTTACACCGCCGGCAGTCGGGGCGGCCAGGCCCAAATTACCGTGCTATCGGGCTATGCCTCCCACACGGTTCCCATCCAAATTGCAGTGACAGGTGGCCAGCCGGGTGGAAAACATAAACTCTACTTGCCGCCGGTAATGCGGTAAAAGCGGTCACGCAAGTAGCGTCTGTCCGAGTGTGTGTTTCGCATCAGGGGATGCGAAACACACACTCGGCTTCAGGATTGTGGGTAACATCGATACAAAAGCCTATGCCCATTTTGCTGCTTTATTGACAATTGCACAGATTGATGTAAAATAGGTCGACACGATTAACGTCAACGAAGGAGCCACCATGATTGTCAATGACATCTTAAGCGAAGTCGTAACGTTGCCCGAAGCGGTTGATGTTGCCGCGCGGATGGGCTACAAACTCAACCGCAGCAATTTGCTCCGCAATGCCCAATCCGGACGCCTCGCGGCACGGAAAAGCATGGGGACATGGTTGACTACCCGCGCCGCGGTGCAAGAATTAGTAATCGAACTGGCAACCGAAGAACGGGGCCGCCCGCGCACCGCGATCCC
Source organism: Caldilineaceae bacterium (assembly GCA_022842065.1). Next base: position 69,735 of record JALHQH010000028.1, on the reverse strand, counting down.
AACCTGGGCTGATGTAAAAATCACCCCTGAACTGACTAGCGTTCTGGCCGAGATCGATTTGTTGCGCCAAGAAATCGCCGCCACACCACGGCAGCCAGCAGCAGAAGCTCGCTTACGCCGCGAATTAACGATTGAAGCGATTTATCATACAAACCATCTAGCTGGCAATTCGCTTTCGCTGCCTGAAGTGCGCGCCATTGTAGAAGCATGTTGGGAGAATGAAGCTTCACCATCAAGCGCGCCGGCGGCGGCTGAATGAGTGAACGCCAGCGTGAAGCGCAAGAGATCCGCAACGCGCACGAAGTAATGACCTGGATTGACCATCTATCGTCTCAACCTGACTTGATCATCGATTTGAATTTGATCTGCCATATCAACCTGTTAACGCTGCGTGCTACCGCCAAGCATCATTGGGCAGGGCGCGTCCGTTCGGAAGTAGATTGGCAGCAACCGGCCGATTGGTCGCGACTGCGCGCCATTGTTGCCACCGAAAAAGAACGTGGATTAGTCGTTTTAGATGAACACACCGGCCAGGTCATGGGGCAATTTCCACCAGACCGCGAAGTCGGCCCACTGTTAGAGCTGCTCGTCGATTGGCTAACGACAGCACAAGCTTTGTCTTTGCCACCGCTCGTACGTGCCGCAATTTTTCATCAACGCTTCACAGCCATCCATCCATTTCGGGATGGCAACGGTCGTACGGCACGCGCGTTGGCGATCTTGATGGTATGGCAAGCCGGGTTCCCCGTTCAAATTTTGACCTTGCAACGAATTTTGGATCAACAAAGAGATCAGTATATTGATGCCCTACGCAACGCCGATCAAGGCAATGTTCAAGGTTGGGTACAATTCTTTGTTACTGTGATACGGGACGCTTTACGGGCTGGATAGACTGATATTCAACCCTGACGTGCGACACGCAGCAGCAGCAAAAAGCTGAGCAGGCCGGCCACGATCATAATGCTCGCCCCAAGCGAAAGGACCGGCACAATGCCGATCCTTTCACCCATGATGCCGGCAAAGGCAACCCCCAGTAACATCAGCAGCGAACTGGCCATGTCCAATGTGCCAAAGACACGCCCGCGGTAGCCATCGGCCACCTGTTCTTGCAACATGGTTGGCATAGCAACCCTTGATCCAATTGACAGTACGCTGGAGAGAAAAGTCAGGAGGAAGACGACCGGCAGCGCAACCGACTGGTACATGATGAAGAGGATCAAGCCCACCCCAATCGAACTCACGCTGAAGAGATCGGCGGTGCGGACACGGCCAGAGAGCCGGCCGATCAATAGGCCGCCGAGCATGCCGCCAATACTACCGGTAATCAAAAGCCAGCTAAAACCGACGGCGTCGATCCGCAAGATCGCATAGGCAAAAGGCGCAACCAGGGGGTCCATCATCGTGCCGCCCAGGAGTGAAAGGCTGGAGATCACAAAAAGCAGCGCAAGAGTACGCTGCTGATAAATGAGGGTAAGCCCATCCCACCACGCCAGGCGAAATTGCCGCCATGAGAATAGTTCTACAGTTGCGACCGCACTGTGGGCGCGGGTCTGTGCTGGGGTCGCCTTGACAAAATAGAGCAGGATCCCTGCCAGCAAATAGGAGAGACTATCAAAGAGAATCACCAGTTCGATGCCCCAACGCGCTAACAAGATGCCGCCCAGGGCCCAGCCGATCAAACTAGCGATGGTATTGTTCAACGTGTTGAGCGTATTTGCGGGCAACAACTGATCTTCGCCCACCAGCCGGGGAAGTAGTGCATTCTCGGCTGGATAAAAGAAGGTAGCAATGGTGGCTTCACCAAAGGCGACCAAATAAACAAGCCAGATCCAGCCGGTCAGCGGCAACGCCAATAGGGGCAGCAGAATGACAGCCAACAGCAAGTTGGTCACGATCATCACCTGGCGGCGATCCCAGCGATCAACAAAGACGCCGGCCAGCGAGCTAAAGAGCAGCGAGGGGAGAATCATCGCGATCATCATGGTGGCGGTTGCCATGGTAGAACCGGTCTGCCCATAAATATAAAAGGGGATCGCCATCGTCAGTACACGATTACCGGTCAGGGAAATCAAGCCACTCCACCATAAGAGCGCGAAGTTGCGTTGCCGTAAGAGGGCAAACATCGGGGTAATCTCCGTTTCGTCGGTTAATGGGCTAGGAAAGCTTGTGCAATTATGTACTGCGCATCCCCCGATGCGCAGTACATAATTGCACAAGCTTTATTTGTATCCTCGATAAGGTGAGGTCTCAGTCCGGGGTATTCGGTTCAAAGCTGCGGTTGGGTAGGTGTTACCAGTGTGGTTATGCGGCCCATTCCAGCCGTTACATCTTGGGCTGCACCAGGTTGATCAGGTTACCACAGGTATCTTCAAACTTGACGGTGAACACCGGCCCGGCATCTTCCGGTTCACCACGAAAGACGACCCCTAATTTTTTGAGGCGCGTGTATTCTGCCTGGATGTCTTTGGTATGGAGAATCGCAAAGGCATAGCCGGCGTCAAATTGATCCTTTTGATAGGCTTTGGCTGATGGGAAGTGCGCGGCTTGTAGCTCAAGTTCGACACCATCATCGCCCCCTGGCGAGACCACGGTCAGCCAGCGCAGGGGTGAATCCCCGTCTGCCATATCACTCTGCTTCATAAAGCCGAGCTTCTCGGTATAGAAGCTAAGGGCTTTGTCTTGATCGTCAACCAAGACACTCAAAAATTTGATTTCCATCGTTTTCCGCGGTGGTGGCAGGTGACTTTGTTTGATCAACCGCGCCCATTCTTTGCAGATCCCAATCGCTGTCTCGGCAAAAAGCCAGAGGATGAAGCCGAACCGGCGGAGCATGGACTGGTGTTGGTGTTCAGTATAGAGATCAGCAAAGGTTTGCAGCATCGACGCGCCCATGCGCACCCGGAAGGTGTACGGATAGAGGGTCAGTAGTCGCTTGTAGAGCGCTTGTACACTTGTCTGGTTCTTCAGCATAAATACTCTTTACCGCACACAACCTATAGTAAGCTCTGTTTGGAAGCAGTAGTTTTACTGGCGCAAAAAACTACTGGTTTCAAAACAACCGCACTTTAATCGCAATTCGGAACCCCGATAAAACAAGGCCATTGATCTATGATCAAGCTGACAACGCCTGCCGCGAAGAAGAACAAAATCACGACGACGATGGTCAGATGGAAGGGATGTGCCAATAGACGGCCACCCGCCCGCAGGGTGCTGGTGATCGGTCCACCGGCAATGATGCCGGCCGCCACTGGGATCGAAATGAGAATGAAGGCGATGAGCTGACCGGTGACCGGAACCCCAAACACATAAAGCGGTTCAAGGTTAGGGCCATTGAGCAGGCGCCCCAGCGGTGCCCAACCGAGGGAACCCACCAAAGCGAGGATTACGACTGACAGGATCAGGGCAACGCTGATCAGCAAGGCCGACTTGGGGTTTGTGCCCAGCATGCTTCTTTGCAGTGGAACGGAATTTGTCATGGCATGGTTCTGATCCCGCCGGCTGCGCACAATTGGCAGCAGGATGAGGCTGATGACAAAGAGGTTGAGCCACATGCCAAAAAACAGCATGAGGGGGAAATCTTCATTGAAATTTCGGCGGTTAACAGCTTCCATGATCATGAACGGCAGGCTGAGGAGCAAACTAAAAAGCGCCGATGAGCCGAGGGTCTTAAACATGGTTTGCATAACAGCTCCTGAAGAAATCAGCAATAGATGCTCTCTAAAAATCCCTATCGCAGTTTCAAGCAACACCCCCCACATCAAGCCGTACAATCCTTGCGCATGCTGTCGTTGCTGTTCACGGCAAAGATCATCAAAGGTTTGTACCATCGACAACCCAAAGCGTTCCCGAAAGGCGCGCGGATACAACTTGAGCAACTGTTGGTAGAGGGTGCGCGCGATCCTTTGTCGCCCACTCATATTACCGCCGATTGGGGTAAGAGTTGCCGCGCTTGCGCCACGGTGACAATGTGGCGATAGCGTTCCAATTCACTGGCCAGCGCCTTCGCACCAAGATCGGTGATGCGGTAGTAGATGCGCCGCTCGTCACCCATTTCGGGGTCAATCCGGTTGGCGCTTTCTTGCACCAGCCCCGCATCGAGCATTCGCTTGAGCGAACCGTAAAGCGTCCCTGGTCCCATCTTGACCGTATGCTGTGAGTCGACCTCTACCTGTTTCATAATGCCATAGCCGTGGCGCTCGCCGGTAGAAAGCGCCAGCAGAATATGGAAGACGGCGGGGGTCAGTGGGGTAGGTGATTGTGTATTCATAACGCCCATTATATCCGCAGCGGATATATTTGTCAAGGGGTAATCGGGAATGAATTTTCACCATGCAGCAACCAGCGCACCACCGTATCCAGCGTTTGCGCCCCAGCCCAAGCTGTGGCCACTGTCAAGTGTGCCTGATCTAATTCACTGCGCAACTCGGCCAGCAAGGGCGCGTTGTAGAGATGATCGCGCGCCATCGTCGCCGGGTGTCCCTCGACAAAGGTCAGCGCGTTGAGCGCTTGTGCCAGTTGGCCGCGGCGGGCAAAGAGGTGACCAAGCAGCCCAATGCTGCCAAGGGTATCGGGTGTGCTGTCACTCTGCTGCCCCACGGTCAACGCCTCGCGTAGGGCCGGTTCGGCGCTGGGCAATTCACCTTGTGCGAGATAGGTAATGGCGAGGCCATTCAGATTCGCCGCGATCCAGCGCACATCCCCTTGCTGGCGCGCCATGGTCAGGCTGCGTTGGTAATAGTCAATCGACAACCCATATTGACCAATGCCCTGATACAGCCCGCCCAGATTGCTGGTGTTGATCATGACGATGTTCTGATCGCCTTCTTCCTTGGCGATGGCCAGGGCCTGTTCATAGTAGGGCAGCGCTTGTTGATAGTCACGCTGGCGCGAATAGGTTGTCCCCAAGTTAGTCAATGTGCGCGCCACCCACGGGCGGTAACCGATTTCCTGGCAAAGTGCCAACCCTTGGCGTAAATAAGTTTGGGCTTGGGCATAATCACCGCCGGAGCTAGCGACCAGGCCCAAACTGAGCAGCGCTTCGGCACAACTGGCGGCTGAACCAATCTGCTGCCCCAAGGTTAACGCTTCTTGCAGGGCCGCGGTCGCTTCAACCGGCGTGCCGCGCCGCATTTGGGTCCGGCCATAGAGCAAGAGGGTCATCAGCAAATCAGCCGCTAACCCCGATTCACGACAGGGGGCTAGCGCTTGTTCTGCCACTGTCAAGCTGGTGCGATAGTGGCCTAGCTCAAAGTGAAAGAGGCCGGTCAGGATCTGTAGATGCAGCAAGGTGGCAGCGAGACTTTGTGGATCATAAGGCTGATCGGTGCTTATGGCCCAGCCCGCCCCCTCTAACACCTGGCACGCATTGACAAAGAGCGCTTGCCCAGCAAGTAGCAGCGACTGAAAGATATAATATTGGGCAAAAACATTGGCCATTTGACGCAGCAGTTGGGCTACCGGCAATCCCTGGCGCCCTCCACCAACCGCGTTGATCAGCCACGACCAAGCATGGCAAATATTGTCGAGTTCGCCGCCTATGCTCTGCCATACCTCCCGATAGGTGGCGGTAAAAAGGTGCGTGTTTTGCGCACCGAGCAGCCTGGCATAATAGATTGTATGGACATCACGTAAGGCCGGGATCGCGTCACTGGGCAACTGTTCCTCGGCATATTGGCGGGTCAATTCGTGCAATTGGTAGTACCCCGCCGGTGTAACGCGCACTAGCGCTTTCTCCACCAGCGTCGCCAGTGTAAAGAGTGAAGTTCCGGTAATCGCAGTCGCCGCCGCTTGGCTAAACTGACCGCGGAAAATCGCCAGCCGCGCAATCGCAGTAGTCTCATCGGGTGCAAGCAAGGCCCAACTGTGGGCCAGCACGGCGCGCATACTCCGGTGGCGGGCGGGGATATTTTGATAGCGCGCGGTTAAAAAATCCAGGTTGCGCGCAACTTCCGCCGCAATCTGGGCACAGGGCATCACCTTGAGCCAGGCTGCGGCCAGTTCAATGCCCAGCGGCATCCCTTCGACCAGTGTGCAGATCCGTAAGACAGTGGCGCGCTCGGCGTCCAGATCAAAGGCGGGATTGGTGCGGCGGGCACATTGGGCAAATAAACGCACGGCGTCATAGTCGCCTTGTGGCACCTTGCCTTGCGGTAGACTATTCGGGAGGGTGAGCCCCAGCAGTGGATAAATCCAGGCTTCTTGCAAGCCCAGCGTCTCACGCGAGGTGACCAGCAGCTTGACGCTAGGGGCAGCCAGCAGCAAGTCTGCGCAAAGCTCTGCGTGTTTGGTCAACTGCTCAAAATTGTCCAACACCAACAGCAGCCACTTGGTGCGCAAAAAATGGACCAGTTGGGCTTGCAGCGGGCCATCAACCGGCGCGCGCAAGTTGCTTTCTTCTGTAATCGCGGCAATCATCGCGGCGGCCAGCCCGCGCTCATCACTGACATTTTCTAGCGGCACAAAGAAGATGCCATCGCCAAAACATGGTTGCTGCGCAGCGTTCTCCATGATCTGCTCCGCCGCCTTCAGCGCTAAACGCGTCTTGCCCATCCCCCCCGGCCCCACCACGGTCAGCAAACGACAATCCACCTCCTCCACTAACAGCCGCGTAATATCGCCCAGTTCCTGTGCGCGCCCGATGAAGGGGGTCCGCTGGGGGGGAAGGTTGTTGCGGATGATAGGATGACTGGATGACAAGGTGACAGGGTGACCCGGTGACAAGATGACAGGGTCACCTGATGACGCTGCGCGCAGGGCATTCGTGGTCGCCAGGTGGCCCGCGCTGTGTGCGAGATCAGCCTCACCCCAACTCATCTTGTCATCTTGTCCTCCAGTCATCTTGTCAAAACTACCCGCGCGAATCTGGGCGACGAGTTCCAGCGTAGCGGCGTCCGGTTCGACATCTAACTCGTCGCGCAGGGCCTGACGACAAAGCTCATATTGGGCCAGCGCGGCGCTGCGTTGACCACTTTGCGCCAACCACAGCATCAACTGGCGGTGTGCGGTTTCGTGCCACGGTTCCAGTTGCAGCAGACGCCGTGTATAGTCCATGGCTAGTGCCAGTTCGCCCTGTTGGGCGTAAAAGTGGGCCAGGGTTTGGTGCAGTTGCAGGGCAGCGGTGCGTAAACGGGTGCGCTCGTTCAGCACCCACTGTTCAAATTGGGGCGCATCCTGCACATAAAAGCCGGCCAGGAAATCACCGCGATAGAGGTCGGCTGCCACGGCCAGCGTCGCCACCGTTTGCGCGGTTGGCAAGCTGATCGCCGCATTTTCCAATTCCTCGACATCCAACCAATAGGGTTCGTGGCGCGCAAAGGCGAGACTTTGGCGGTCGATGACGAGATGATCACCCACCAATTGCGTGAGGTTGGAAAGGGTGCGATTAAGATTGCGCCGTGCGTAGTAGTCGCCCATATCACCCCATAAGAGGCCGGCCAAGTGCGTCCGCGGTTGGGCCTGCCTGGTGACGGCCAGATAATAAAGCAGTGCATACGCTTTGGCCGAACGCAACCGCGCCAGCGGTTGCCCAGCCAGTTGCAGTTCCGGGTTACCAAAGAGCCTTAACACTAAGTTTTCAGCCATCGGATCAATACACTCCACGCACGTCTTTCGTGAGCTTTTGCAGCGCGATAAATCAGAAAACGGGCTTGGTCAAAGTATATACCAGGCAATGATCCTACCGCAATCTGCAAGATTGGGTATAGGTATCATGGGGAATAAACACCGCTTTTCGTAGATTTTGGGGAAGAGGGGAATTGGCATGGCGACGCGTTGTGGACGCCATCCCGACGCGATCTTGGGGCGATGTTGACGCGCTTTGGCGACCCTTTCGTCGCCGCCGTCTGCTATTGTGGAAGCAGGTCAAATAACCGTTTTGTTAATCAACGAATGTTCACAAATAGGAGAGAAAAAGATGACAACTGTAAACACAACGCCCGTTGAGATTGACGCACTCACTGCCCGCACCAAGTCAACTTGGATGGCCGGCGACTTTGGCAAGATTGCCAAATCCTATGCGCCGGGGGCGGCTGAATTTATTGACCGGCTACATTTTCAGCCCAGCGAGCGGGTGCTCGATGTCGCGTGCGGCACTGGCAATCTGGCGATCCCCGCAGCGCGGACGGGGGCGCATGTAACGGGCATTGACATTGCCCCCAATCTGCTCGAACAAGCCCAGGCGTGGGCGCGGGCCGAAGGACTGATGATTGGCTTTGAGGAGGGCGATGCCGAGCAACTCCCCTATGGGGATGGCACCTTTGACGCGGTGGTGACGATGTTTGGGGCGATGTTTGCGCCCCGCCCGGCAGCGACCGCGACCGAATTGTTGCGTGTCTGCCGCGCCGGTGGTCGCATTGCGATGGCCAACTGGACGCCCGATGGCTTTATCGGCCAGATGTTTAAGATCGTGAGCAAACATGTGCTGCCGGTGCCAGGTGTCCCCTCGCCGCTGCTCTGGGGCAACGAAGCGACGGTAGCCGAACGGCTGGGTGATGGGCTGGCCGATCTGCGCTGTACGCCGCGCACGATCACCTTCCATTTCCCCTTTAGCCCAGCTGCGACTGTGGAATATTTCCGCGCCTATTACGGACCCACCCTGCGCGCCTTTGCCGCACTCACAGCCGGAGCACAAGCCGCATTGCGCAGTGACCTGGAGCAACTCTGGACGCAGCACAACCACGCTGGGGATAGTGTCACCCAGGTTGATTCTACCTATCTGGAAGTAATTGGGGTGCGCAAGTGAAATCGTCGCACCAAAATTGTTTCGGCATACCGAGATCGCCAGGGGCTAAAGCCACCTGGCTAAGGAACAACGCCCGCTGAATCGGGCTTGTGCAGCTGTGAAAGCCCGATTCAGCGGGCGTTGTTCACTAGCCAGGCGATGAATCGCTGGGCTAGGATATACCGAAACAATTTATTAATCCTCATCAACCTGCGGTTCCCTGCCGTAAAAAACGACCGTTCCGTGTTTATCCTGTGGCTCTTTGCCCCCAAGTGATTACCCTTTGGCAAATTATCATTGTTACGCGATTGCCTATGTAATCGGATGTAAACAAGCATCAAGCAGAAAAGAAAGACACTATGCAATCTAGCGCGACGTGCGTGGATAATCGTCCAGCAGGCAGCGGCACGTCAATGACCCTGCCCAAACCGACATTACACTTCTATCTACTGGGCCCCTTGCGCATTGAGTGCGGGGGCAGGGCCATTCGTTTGCCGCGCCGCAAAGTTGAGTCGTTGCTGGCCTATCTGCTGCTCCACCCAGGGCCACAATCGCGCGATCAATTGGCAACCCTCTTCTGGGGTGATTCTTCCGACGCCCAGGCGCGCCACTCGCTGCGGACCGCCCTGGCCACGGTGCGCAAAGAGATCGCTGCCGACCTGTTGCTGGCCGACCGTGACTATGTGCAATGGAATCCCGACTTTGTCTGCTGGGTTGATTTACATGAACTATTAACGCTGACCGACCAACTGGAGCAAAGCAGCAGTGCTGCGCTCTTAGCCCAATTGCCACTCTGGCAAGGTGACCTATTAGCAGACCACTATGATGAGTGGGTTTTACGCGACCGCGAACACTACCGAGGACGGCTGCTGACGATCTTTTTGCAGGTGACCCACGCCTTGCGCGCTCGCAGTGAGTATGCCCAGGCGATCACGGTCGCCCAACAGTTGCTGAACTTGGACCCGGCGAATGAGCATGCGCATCAACATCTGATCTTCTGTTACATGGCCGCCGGCGATCGCCCCGCGGCGTTGCGCCAATATGAGCTTTGTGCGCGGGCGTTGCAGGCTGAGTTGGATGTGCCGCCCTTGCCGGAGACGACCGCGCTCTATCGTTGGATCAAACAAAACCGTGAGGAAGCCCAATCGACGGCCGCCCAGATTACCAATCTACCGATCCCGCTCACTAGTTTTATCGGGCGCACACGTGAGACCGCGGCGGTAAAACACTTGTTGAGTCACAGCCTGGGTGGCACGCGCCTGCTCACGTTGACCGGGGCGGGGGGCAGCGGCAAGACGCGCCTCGCGATCCAGGTCGCCACCGATCTCATCGACCACTTTGCGTTTGGCGTCTGGTGGGTCGAACTGGGAGCGCTGACCGAGGGGGCACAAGTGGTGCGGGCGGTGGCCAAAGCACTTGGCATCAGCGAAATGGGGCATGAGCCCTGCCTTCAAAGTGTGATCAACTTTCTCGGCGACAAACAGCTCTTGCTCGTCATCGATAATTGCGAACATCTGATTGACGCCACTACACAACTGGTCGCGCAACTGCTCAGCAGTTGTCCCAATCTGCAAATCCTGACCACCAGCCGCGAGGCACTTGCCATTGCCGGTGAGACGATCTGGCCGGTGCCAACGTTGACTCTGCCCCACCCCGAAGAGTTCGCGTTGACCGACCTCTTCGGGCACTTTGAATGTATCCGCCTCTTTGTCGAGCGGGCCACTGCGGTCCAACCCAGCTTCAGCCTGACGCTGGCCAATGCCCCAGCCGTCATTGCGATCTGTCAACAGCTTGATGGCATTCCTTTAGCGATTGAACTGGCCGCAGCCCGGGTCAAAGTCCTGGGGGTAGAGCAGATTGCGGCGCGCCTGCGCAGTGCGATTGGCGCGCGGTTCGCCTTGTTGACCAATGGCAGCCGCACCGCCCAACCCCGCCAACAGACCTTGCGCGCGGCGATCGACTGGAGCTATGCCCTGCTCGACACGCAGGAACGCCAGCTTTTCTGCCAGGTGGCGATCTTTCGCGGCGGTTTTACCCTGGAAGCAATTGAAGCGGTTGCTGCGCTGGATGGAGGCCCCTGGCCACAGCAGACGTACCTGGATCTACTCACCCAATTAGTCGATAAATCGCTGGTGATCATTGTGCCGGACGACGGACAAAATCGCTATCGCCTGTTGGAGACGTTGCGTGAGTATGCGTTAGCCCAATTCTCCACGGGCAGTGAACTGCAGGAGTTGCAACAGCGGCACGCCCACTATTTCCTGCGCATGGCAGCCCAGGCTGCGCGGGAGTTACATGGGCCACAGCAGCAAATTTGGCTCAACCGCGCCGAAAGCGAACATCCCAATCTCCGCGCGGCATTGGCCTATCTGCTCGCCGCGCCGGAGCGCGAGTTGGCGTTGCAACTGATGCTCAGCCTCTATCATTTCTGGGAAGTGCGCGGCTACCTTAGTGAGGGCCGGCACTGGTTTCAACTGGCACTGGCGAATCGTGCCACCGTGACCCTCGTCACCCAAGCCAGGGTACTGAGTGCCGCCGGCTGGCTCGCCTATGGCCAGAGTGATCTAGCGGGAGCGCGCCCCCTTTATGAAGAAAGTTTACGCCTCTTTGCCCAAGTCAACGGGCAAACGGGGACGGCGTTAACCTTGCAAAACCTGGCGCTGGTAGAGATGGAACAGGGTAATTATCCCCTCGCCCATCAGCATTTGACAGACAGCTTAGCCATCTGCCGCACCTTGAACTATACGGTTGGGCTTGGGCGTGGGCTTAAATATCTAGGGTCGCTCCTGTGGGATCAGGATCGCATTGCCGAGGCCCGCGCCTACTATCGCGAGAGCTTGCAGATCCACAAGCAGCTTGGCGGACAGGTGAGCATTGCGAGTAGCTACTTGAAGATCGGCGATACCGAGCGCCGCTTGGGTGATCTGGTCGCGGCCCGGCTCAATTATGAAGCTTGTTTACAGATCGGGCGAACCCTCGATTATGGTTGGCTGATTGGCAATGCCCTGAAGGGGCTAGGGCTGATTGCCTTTGCGCAAGGAGACTATGCCCAGGCGCGCAGCCATAGCGAGCAAGCACTCGTGATTTTTCGCAAACTTGGCGACAAAAGCCTGATCGGCTTTGCGCTCTCTACACTGGGCGCAGTGGCGCGGGCACTTGGCGAGCTGAACAAGGCCCTCGCCTACTGTGGCCAAAATCTCCAGATCATGTATGAAGTGGGCTATAAATTGCCGATCATTTCAGCCTTGGAGGATTTGGCCGGGCTCTTAAGCGCCGCTGGGCAGCAGGGGGAAGTTGCCGTCCATTTGCTCGGTGCGGCTGCGGTCCTGCGCCAGTCGACCGGCATTCCTGTCGCCCCGACCCAGCGCGAAGGATATGCGCAGACCCTGGCCCTTTTGCGGCAACAGCTCGGTGATGAAGGCTTTGAATCGTTGTGGCGGGCAGGGAGCACAACGCCCCTCGATCAAATCGTGGCGACTGCAACCACGCTACACCTCCGGTGAGCGCGCCGTGTCAAATGCCGAAAAGCGGGGGTGCGAACACACGACGATTTTCACAACAGGTAACATGTTCTGGCGCAGCGGGAATGCAGGGGGTTGACAAGATCGCCCTGGGCTAAAGCCGCAGGGCTACGGGACAACGCCGGGTAAACCCGGCTAATCGAGCCGGGTTTACCCGGCGTTGTTAGATCGGGTGCCCACTGGGCGCGTTGATGGCGGGGCGGGCTGTCAACCGCCTACGATCCCGTTGAACCCATGTTCTTACCGGTACTGGTAACGATGAAAAGCAGGGCTATCCCTCGTACGCTTCTAACGCCGCCCAAATGGCGGCAAACTGACCGGCCAGCGTTTCGTTCGCCAATTCAGCATTAGCCAGAAAGATCCGGCCAATGTTAGTTGCTGGATCAAACGCGATAAAGGCGCTCACCCCCGGATCGCTGCCGGCGTGGCCGATCTTGCCATTCCGGCGAAAGCTCCAAAAAATCCCCTGGTTGGGCTCTTTGGGATTGATCGAGGCGGGCAGCGCGTCCGCGCTAAATTGTGGCGTGCAGATCGTTTGTAAGGCGGTTTGGGTCAACCAGCCGCCTTCGCCCTGTCGCGCCTGGAGCATTGCCGTCAAATAGCGACAGAGATCAGCACAGGAGGTACGCAAGCCGCCGTCAGGATAGGTGATGAGTGTATAGGGGGCAATCGGTTGCCCTTGTTCATCGTAAAGGGTGGCCTGGTCGGGGTAGTGTGCCGCATAGTGCCAACTCGAACGACTCATTTTTAAGGGCTGGAGAATGCTGCCCTGGGTGAAGTCGGCAAAGGTGCGTTCGGTCTTCACCTCGACGACGTAGGCGGCGAGCGCAGCCCCGATATTGGTGTAATGGAAGGCGGCACCGGGTGCAGTTGATGCGAAATTGGCCGCCTGGTAAGCCTCACCCCCGGCGGTTAAATAGGCCACCAGAAAGTCAGGCAAGGTCACGGTAGCCGCGTGCCCCTCGACATAGGCCTGTTTATAGGCCTCGGCCCGATCTAGGATGCTGGAAGTATGGGTGGCCAAATGGCGGAGTGTGATGGGGGCAGCGGGACAGTGTGGGTTGCGCACCGCAAAGGGGAGTAGATCGTTGATCGCGCTGTCCAGTGTAAACAGCCCCTGTTCAACCGCCTGCAGTAAGGCAACCCCGATCAAGGTTTTACTCACCGAGCCGACCGGTTGGATGGTGTCGATGGTATAGGGCTGCCGCGTCGCCAGATCCGCCCAGCCCAACGCCTTTTGATAGCGTACGCCTTGGGCATCCACTAGCGCGACACTAAAGCCAGGAAATTGGGACTTAGCGTATAGCCGCGTCAAGGTTTGATCAAGGGCTGCCGACGACCGCCCGCCAACCGACGGTGACGGTGCAATTGCGCTGGTGAGCATCGCACGTAGCCATTGCACCAGGCTAGACATTTTGTGCATAGGAGTAAACCTCTCAAGTGATGAGCCACTGGCGATAAGCCACTGGTGATAAGCTACTGGGGGGCGCACAACGAGGGGACCGGTGGCGTAACGGCGGTCGCTGGGTTGATTGCGACAACAATACGTGGCTGGTGTACATAAGTTGCACACCAAGAAAACTCTGCGAAAACTCTGCGAAAACTCTGCGAAAACTCTGTGACGTCTTTGTGACGTTCTCCCCCTATGCTGGTGTGTATTGGCACAATCGGTGCAAACACAACAGCAAGCAGGAGCGGATTTTTATGCAATGGTTGACAACCGAATGGCCGGCAAACCAATGGCTGACCCGGCGGGCGCAGAAAGCGGTGACCGTGCGGGCGATTCATCCTAGGGATGCCGAAATGATCGAAAAAATGCATCAGCGGCTCACCCCGGAGAGCATCTACTATCGTTATCTCCACCCCCGTGCCCCGACGCCGGCAGAGATTGCCGCAGTCTGCCAACTTGATCAGGCCAAGGGCGCGGGTTTGGTGGCGACGGTCGCTGGGATGACAGGCCATGGGGGGGCAAGACCTGCGGCAGAACGTATTGTCGGGGTTGCCTACTATGTGCGCGAGGCCGTGGCAGGCCCTCCTACCGCCGAACCGGGCATTCTGGTCGAGGATCAATTTCAGGGACAAGGCATTGGGCGCGCGCTTTGGCAACGGCTGCAACAGCGCGCCGGCCACGACCAGATCCGCTATCTGCACGTCTTGTCCCATCCCGGCAATCAACGGGTACAGGGGCTGATCCAGGGGGGCGGGTTGCCCTATCAAGCCACCATCAACGGCGGGTTGAGCGAATATCTGGTGATACTGGGCGATTATCCCCAGCCAAGCCGCGCCCAACGGGTGCTGGGCAAACTAGGGCTGGCGCGCTTCTCGCCTAATTAGCGGCTGCGGTGGCCCTAGCAACTGCTGGAAAGGGGCCGAACCATCAGCAAAGATAACGACTAAGCCACCCCTCCCAGCCGCCCCAACCGCTGATCCCGCCTTGACGGGCTGCGCATCTGGGGATGCGCACTACTCGCTTACCTTAATGGCAGTGAGGCTGGGAGGGGGTAAAAACACGATCACACTATCAATTTGGAGCTTACTCATGAACTACCAACCTATTCCAAAACAACCATTGATCAACACCTCGGCGTTTATTCGTGCTTTGAGCACGTGGGTACTGCTGTGGGGCGGCACTGTTGGCCTGGCAACCTATCAGGGGCAACCGGGGATCGTCTGTCTGACCCCGATGGCGTGGCTTTTGGCCATTCCTGCTGGTTTGAATTATGTCGCCTTCGCCCAAGGCAGACCAGGCCGTAACCCGTTCCTCGCCGGGGCGCTTTTGGGTGCCACCCTCGGCTTGGTACTGGGGCTGCTCTGTTGGGGCATCAGTGCCTATACCATGCCGGATGACCCCGCCGGCTCGGGCACACTCAGCATCCAGACCGTCTCCTTGATCATGATCGGCGTCGGTGTGGTCATCGACGCCCTGCTGGGCGGGCTGATGGCCCGCCGCGCCGCTGCCCTGCAACGCCGTGGGCACGAGCTGACCGCAGTCACTGTACAGTGAGGCGTGAAACGTAAAACGTGAAACGTGATGGGTCAGCGACGAATTCACGTTTCATGTTTTACGTTTTACGCCTCACATTTCACACCAAAGCAGGACAAAAATGAACTTTGCCAAATGGGTCTATCGGATTGCGGGCATTTATGGCCTGCTGGTCCTGACCCCTCAATATTTTCTGGAAACAAAAAATGGCCTCGACTTCCCGCCAGCGATCAACCACCCGGAATATTACTATGGCTTCATCGGCGTGGCCTTGGCCTGGCAAGTCGCGTTTTTAGTGATTGCCCGCGATCCGCAGCGCTATCGACCGCTAATGCTCGCCACGGTGATCGAAAAATATAGTTATGGTATAGCCGTCTTCACCCTCTTTTGGCAAGGCCGGCTGGCAATGGCGATCCTGGTGGTTGGCCTCATCGACACCGTGTTAGGAACGCTTTTTGCCATTGCCTATAAAAAAGTGAGTGATTAAAACAGAAAACCTTATGCTAAAACATGCGATCCTAACGACAAAACTACCGCGCATCGCCCTCCTGGTTGGCCTGATCCTGCTGATCAGCACCGCGGGGCGTGCGCTCGCGACCGGCCGGGGCGAGGAACCGCCGCCTCCGGTTTCTAATGAAGCGGTTAACGCGACTGGCCTGCCGAATCCGCACCGAGTCGGCCAACCCTATGCGCCGCTTAACACAAGTTTGCGCGATTTTCAACTGCCCGGCACACAACCGGGGGGGCTGACCACGGGATTAGGTGACGCCGCGAGTTGTACCGGCTGTCATGTTGATCACATCCGGGATAACTTTAACGGCTCGATGATGACCAATGGCGTGCGCGATCCCCTCTTTCGCGCCGCGCTGGTGATCGCAAACAAGGACGCCAACTATGGCGGCGACCTTTGCATCCGCTGTCATTCGCCCAGTGCCTGGCTCAACAGTCGGTCGGCGATCCCCGGCGACCCAACCTCGACCGATGGCCGGCTGATCAACGCCGAGGATCTGCACGGCATTACCTGCACGGCCTGTCACCGCATGGTGCCACCGACGCCAATGGCCGATGATCTGCCAGGGGATGCGGCCGAACGCGCCGCGCTCACCGGACCGTTCCTGACCGGCAGTGGGGCTTACATCATCGACCGTAACGACGTACGGCGTGGACCTTTTGCGATCGCTGCCGCGCCGCATGCCGTGGCGCAGTCGAGCTTTTTACGTTCGGCGGAAATGTGCGCCACCTGTCATGACATCGACAATCCGCTGTTGACCTTCGACCCCGCCAGCAGTGAGTTCAAACTGAATGCGCTGGATACACCGGCCGCGGCGGGCGACCGCCTCTTCCCGCTGGACCGCAGTTACAGCGAATGGCAGGCTAGCACCTTTGCCGGCAGTGGGGTCACCGGGCTGGATTATCCTGGCCTTAAACGCAGTACAGGCACTGAAACTGGCCCGATCACCGTTTGTCAGGATTGTCACATGCCCCTGGTGCCATCAGCCATTGCGGGGGGTGGGCCAACCCGCACGGTAGGCAAACACCAGTGGGTGGGGGCCAATGTCAACTGGCAGGATGGCATTACGCAGGTCTGGGAAGAGGTGGAACTCGACACGCGTTTTGATGTCGCACAGACGGCCAACAACAAAAACCTTGGCCTTGATCTGCTCAAACGGGCCGCCCGCCTTGATGCGGCCATCGTTAACGGTCAGTTGCAGGTAAACATCACCAATAATTCTGGTCACAAGCTGCCTACTGGTTATGCCGAAGGCCGGCGGCTGTGGATCGAGATCTACCAACTGCGCGGATCGACGCCGGTCTTTACCTCGGGCTTGATGGCGGGTTTGGTCGGTCCATTGATCAATGACCCCTATCTCAAAAAATATGAGATCAAGCTGGGGCTGAGTGACAGCCATGCCCAAACGATTGGGCGACCTGAACTGGCGGGTGAAGGTTTCCACCTGATGCTCAACAATAAAGTGTTTAAGGACAATCGCATCCCGCCGCGTGGCTTTACGAACGCGACCTTTGCCGCGCGCGACATGCAGCCGGTCGGCGCGACCTATGGGGATGGCCAATATTGGGACACGACCTACTACCCGCTTCACCCTGAAGCCACTTCGATCAGCGTGCGCCTGCTCTATCAAACGGCTTCTTCGGAATATCTCGACTTTTTGGCCAGTGAAGCTAACTTCACCGTTGCCGACGCCGTGCGGGGGCCAACCAACTGGGGGCAGATCATCGCCGGTCTGCGCGACCAAAACGTGGGCAAGCCCGTGGTGATCGCCGCCAAAAATATCTTGTTCCGGCGGCAGTTTGTGGCGCCCAGTGGTATCGATAACGGCTTCTGCACTGATCCCGCGCAACCGTGTAAAACGATCAACTACGCCCTTGCCCAGGGGACAGACGGGGGCGAAATTCGCGTCGCCGCCGGCACCTACCCCGAGCTGCTCCAGATCACCAGGCCGATCTCACTGACTGGCGGCTTCTCGACCAACAACTGGATCAGCCCCGATTGGACAGCCAACCAGACGATCCTTGATGGCCAAAATGCCTATCGCCCCCTGACGATCAATGCGGATGCCGTCCAGGTGAATGGCTTTTTCATCAAAAACGGCAATGCGACCGGTGGTGATCGCACGGGTGGCGGCATCTTGATCGGCGGCGTCAACGTGGTTGATCGGGCAACGCTGCGCAACCTGCTGATCTATGACAATGTGGCTAGCACCGTCGAGAGCGGCGAAGGGGGTGGGCTGGCAGTGGCGATGGGCAACACCTTTCAAAACCCGGCGCAGTTAACGCTCAGTAATCTCACTTTCATGAACAACACGGCCTCGACCGGCGATCTCAGTGCCAGCGGCGGCGGCATGAGTATTCAGGCCGTGGGGAACTCGCCCCTAAACGTGGATCTGACCAACGTGATCGTGCAAGGCAACCGGGCGGGCAACAACTTTAGCTCGCGCGGTGGCGGGCTGGCCTTGAATCTCAATGGCGGCCGCGCCACCTTGCGTCAAGTGCGCATTCTGGATAATTACGCCGCGCAAGTCAAGACTGTTTTGGGTGGTCCCAGCCAAGGCGGCGGGATCTATCTGGCCAATGGCAACCTGCTGTTGGAAAATGTGTTACTGAGCGGCAACCAGGGCGAGCGCGGCGAAGCGCTCTGGGTCGAAACCGGCAACCAGCTCAGCAGCACGGTGGGGATGAATTATGTCACCGTCGCCGACAATTACCGCGTAGCTGGTGAGGCTGGGGCAGCCATCCATAGCCAAGGCGCGCAGGTGCTCTTCTTGCTTGGCAATACCTTACTCAGCGGCAACCCCGTCGCGTTGATGGCACAGAGCACTGGGCAACCCCACACCGTTGACTTTCACAGTGTGTTGATCGACGACAATGTCAGCCAAGTGATGAGCGGGACGATCTCGACGAATGGCACGCCCCGGCGCGGGTTGGCCGGCTATCAGAACACGGCGGCAGATGACTATCATTTGACCGCCACCTCAGATGCCGTCGACCAAGGCAACGACTTGCCGCCGCTGGTCGATCTGGACGGCTCGATGCGCCCCAAGGGTGACGCGACCGATATCGGGGCCTATGAGTTCACCCCAGCGGGGCGCAGCGACCAGACGATCAGCTTCAACCCGTTGCCGGACAAACTGGTGAGCGACCCGCCGTTTACTGTCAGCGCCACCGCTTCCTCCGGCCTGCCGGTCACTTTTGCTGCGCTCACCGCGCCGATCTGTACCGTCAACGGTAATACGGTGACGCTGCTGCGCACCGGCACTTGTACGCTGCAAGCGGCCCAGGCGGGCAACGCGAGCTTTAACCCCGCACCCCCCGTGGCGCAATCCTTTGCGGTGAAGAGCGCCCAAAAGGGCGATCAGACCATCACCTTTGGTCAACCGACCAATCGACAGTTGGGGGATCTCCCCTTTGTGCTAAGCGCTAGTGCTTCATCGGGGCTGGCCGTCAGCTTTACCAGTAACACGCCGGGCGTCTGTACGGTCAACGGCAATACCGTCACGTTGACCGCCATCGGCACTTGCGCGATTACCGCCACGCAGGATGGCAATGATCTGATCAACCCTGCCTCGCCGGTGACACAAAGTTTTACGGTCGCTCACCAAGGGGGCGCGCGGAGGCTTTATCTGCCGGTTGTGTTACGTTAATCTATGGAAAGATCAGTTATAATCGCTGGCTGCGTCCTGTCGGGGCGCGGCCAGTGATTATCAGTAGCGCGCAACTGTGCCTAGCGCAGAGTTGGTCAAGTTTGGCTGGTTTACCGTTCGGCGGGGATTGTCAAATCCCCGACCCATGTCGGGGATTTGACAATCCCCGCCGAGCAAACCTAACCCTCATAAATTCGCCAAACACTGTAAAAGGAAGAGGGACGATGCGTCCGTTCGAATGGCTTTGTTTACTCTCTTTTGTGCCTGCCCTGCTGCTGCCGGTTAGCCCGCCAAGCTGGCGGCGGCGTTGGCTATTCGTCGCCACCTTGTTGCCGATGCTCGCCGGCGCGCTCCACCTTGCCCTGGAAGGCTGGCGCACGCAAATGGTGCCGCTGTATGGCTTGGCCGCGCTGCTGCTGGTGAGTCGGATACCCGCGTTGCTGGGGCGGGCGGGCACGGTGCGGCGCGGGCGAGGGATGGTGGCAAGCAGCGCGCTTGCTCTGTTGCTTGTTTTAGGTGGCCTGCTTGCCGGCTGGCTGCTGCCGGTCTTCACGTTGCCCCAACCCACCGGACCCTACCCGGTGGGCATCATTGACCGTGAATTGGTCGATGCGGCGCGCAGGCGGCGGCTGATGGTCTCCGTCTGGTATCCCGCGGCACAGGCTGGCCCGCCGGCCCCCCTGACCCATCACCCGGACGCAGTGATGACGGCGTTGGCGCAACTTACCAACTTGCCTGCGCTGCTCTTTCAACACCTGCGCTATGTTACCGTCGCGGCCAGTGTGGGCGTGCCGGCGCAAGCGGACGGCACCCCCTTTCCCGTCCTGCTGTTTTCGCACGGGATGGTTGGGCTGCGCTTGCAAAACAGCTCGACGCTACAAACGCTCGCCAGTTGGGGCTATGTGGTGGTGGCAATTGACCACACCGATACCGCCGCTGTTACCGTCTTCCCGGATGGCGAGGCCCGCTTTTACGATCTGGCGCGTTTTGGGATCTCCGCTGATGTGGAGCCTAATGCGGCCCTGATGAATGCGCATGTTTTTCCCGTCTGGGTTGCGGACCAGCGCTTTGTCTACGATACCCTCGACCGCTGGGCGGTGGCTGATCCCTTGTTCGCCGGGAAACTTGATCTGACGCGCATTGGCTCGTTCGGTCATTCCTTTGGCGGGGCAACGGCGTTGGAAGTGTGCCGGGTCGATGTGCGCTGTCGGGCCGCGGTGAACCTGGATGGTGCCTTGTATGGCGATAGTGTGACCCTGCCGGCGGTGCGCCCCCTGCTGTTGCTGAGTTCTGCCGAGAGCAATTACCCCGAGACCGTGGCGGTGTGGACCGATCTGATCACCAATGCCACAGCTGCCGCCTATTGGTTGGAACTACCCAACAGTAACCATCTTTCGTTTACGTTCATCCAACTACTCGCGCCGCTGCTCGCCCCTCAAGGCTTTGATCCGCACATGGGGCTACGCGTCGTCGACAAGTATCTGCGCGCCTTTTTCGACCTGCACTTGCGCGGAGTAGAGACATTCCCCCTAGAATCAACACCCGGCGTAACCGATGTGCGCTGGCTAGCCGAATAGTTGATGACAGGGACTGCTACACACAGTAAACCTTGGTATACAATTCTCGCGCAGATTCCAGAATCTGCATTTGTAAGGCTTCGTCGCTAACGGCTCGCGCGACCGTGAGTGCCCCCGCCATGCCCGAAAATAAAGCCAGGGCGTTGCGCTCGCGTTCAGCCGCAGTCGCCCCTGGCAGCAAGTTTGCTAATTGTTGCATATACGCGCGCAGACTGTCGTCAAATGTCTGCCGGATGTCCGGCGGCTGGCGGGCGATCTCGGTTGCCAACGCCGCTACTGGGCACCCTTCGGCGGGATTGCGGCAATGGTCAAGGCTCAAATAACGGTCAATGACCGCCTGCAATTTGGGCAACCGCTCCTCATTTTGCGCGGCGAGTAAGCTCGCCGCCTTTTGCTCGAAACTAAAGGTGAGGGCTTCGGCATACAGCTCATCCTTGCTGGCAAAATGGCGGTAAAAACCGCCGTGCGTCAACTTTAGCTGGTCCATTAGCGCGGCAATGCTAATGCCCTCGCTGCCATGTGCCCTAAATTGTTCGGACGCGGCTTTGACCAGCCGCGCATGGGTTGCTTGTTTGTGTGCTTTCGTGTAGCGCATTGCGATTCCCTTCAACGATGATTGCCGCTATGCTGTAGCTTTGCCGGCGCTTAGATCGACAACGGGGGGTGTCCAGTGGCGGACCGCGGGGCGCAGCACAATGATGGCTGTCACGCCAAGCAACAACAGCACACCGCTCAAAATAATTGCGTTGGCCGCACCAAACAGACTACCGTTGAGGCCGGCAATGATTGCCCCCGGCAGCTGCATCCCCCACGAGGCCATTTGAAAAAGGGTCATAATGCGACCGCGCATGGCGGGGGGTGACAGCTGTTGCAACAACCCGCCAATCGTGATCAACGTCCCGGCCACACCAATCGCGCTGACCATGATGACGGCAAAACTGACCCAAACCCGCTGTGACAAGCCATTGGCGATCTGCATCAATCCGATCCCGCTGACCAGGATCACAAGCATTCTACCAGGTTGCTGCACATATTTCATACTCCAGGGTACCAAGACCACCGCGGCAATCATCGCCCCGACGCCGGTCGCGCTGGTCAATAGCCCTAGCACATCGGGGCCAGCTTTGAGGGTCGTCGCGACGAATTCGGGCCATAATGTTGGGCCAATAAAGCCAAAGAGGATCGTGAGGATGGTCAACAGAAAGAGATCGACCATGCGTGGTTGGCTCGCCACAAAACGCAACCCCTCACCAAAATCTTGCGCCAGAGAGCGCCCGTTGGCCGGTTGGCGGATCTGTTGTGTGCGGATCACCAGCAGTGAGATGATGACCGGGACAAAGCTGGCGGCGTTGAGCCAAAAGGCCCCGGCGTGGCTGACCCGGGCCAGCAGCAACCCAGCCAATGCTGGTCCTGCCATCCGCCCGATTTGCTGAACCATTGCAATGATCGAGGCCGCTTTGCGCACCTCGGCTGTGCCCACAATATCGCCCACAATCGCGCTCTGCAGGGGCAGATCAAGCGCGTTAACCACGCCCAACGCCAAGGTGAGCAACAAGATATGCCACACCTGCAATATTTCGTACTGTAACAATAAGGCCATGACCCCCGCCAACCCGGCCGCGACACACTGGGCCATCAGCAACAGGCGGCGCCGATCCAAACGGTCACTCCAGGCTCCTGCTAACGGGCCGATCAGCAACAGCGGCACAAAGGCCAACGCGTTAACCACACCCAGCAGGGTTGTGCTCCCGGTCATTGCATAAACGACATAACTGAGGGCGGTCGTTTGCGCAAAGGTGCCCAACATGGAAATGGCTTGGCCGCCGGCAAAGAGCGCAAAGGATCGCTTACGAACAGGTGAAGTGATTTCAGGAAGAGTCATCATGGCTCGCTTTACTCAACTTTTCACATGGTTGGGAAAATGATTAGATGACAATTGTCATCTAATCATTTTTAGATTATATATATCATCCAACGACTTGTCAATCCCCAAAGTCGCTAAAAAAGAGCGGCTCTTCATGGATTCCAAGGATTTGATCACGACAAGCGCAAAACATTCCGGGAATGTTTTGGTGACCTCCTTGGAATCCATATAGAGCCAAAAGGACTTTCGCTAACGCGCGACGAACGCAGAATAATGGGAGCAGCTTGGGGCAACCCGTGTGCGTCGCACTGGTCAAGCGTTGTTTCGTTGACCCGATCTCATCTGACCAGTGCGACGCACTCTCGTGGCAAAAAATTCACCCCCAAAGTGAGATACACGCCCAGAATAATCAGCAGTTTGACAGCAATTGTCAGCCATGTTACACTCGCCCTGCTTGGCAGCGTATCGATGGTGCCAAGTACCCATCTTTTTTCTGCCTATCTCAACCAATAATTTTTTAGGTGCATTCATGATGATGACTCATTGTTCGCCTCAACATCCACAATTGTGGAGCTAGTCTGTCGGCTGGCGATTGATCCGGCGTCTGTTCAGGTTATCTAGACCAAACACACGGGTTTCCCGTGTCGCTTTTGGTTGCGCGCTGCATTGGCGGCATAACCAATCCGAACAACGCTACGATCAGCGGTGTAAGATTACTGTACACCGTGCAATGAGCACCCCTTTTTAAAGACCGCGGCCACGGACGTAATCGATCCTGTGGCCGCTTTTATTTTTCTGCCAAGCTGTTGCTATGTAACCGGTTGCCGACTGCGGCCAGGTATAACAGCAATGATGACGGCAAAACACGGCCATGGGACTACTGTCTCATGGCCGTGTTTTTTTTCAAACCCAAAGGAGTTGTACAGATGACATTAACCTATGCCTTTAATCCGCACGACTGGACAACCATTACGCCCCTGTTTGAAACACTGCGCATTGTCCCAGTCGCAGCCGACGGTTTCATGGCTTGGCTGGCGCAGTGGAATCAACTCGACATTGCGGTTTGGG
The DNA here is from genome assembly GCA_022842065.1 of Caldilineaceae bacterium. Next base: position 45,843 of record JALHQH010000028.1, on the reverse strand, counting down.
ATGCCTACACCACGTTGAAACGCACCGCCTATTACGACAGCAGTGATCAGGCCGCAGAGCAGGTGTATGCGGCCTATGTCCAGGAACTCTACTCAACCTATCTTGGGCTGACCAATACCCTGATGACGCGTGCGCTCACGCTGCAACCGGAGCCACCAGCCCTCACCTATGCGCAACTTTGGCAGCGCTGGCACAACCAGCGCGATCTATTTCACCCGACGAGTCTGCCCTTGCAGGCTGAGATCAGCCAACTGGAGACGCGCTATCGCAACATCATGCGCAACTTCGCGCCGGAAAATCCAGTCGGCTACTGGCTGGATCGGCGTGACGAGTTGAATGAGCTGATGTTGCGCCTGTTGCAAGCGCGGCGCGCGCTGGCGCAGACCGGCGGGTTGCCCACCTTTTTGGCCTATCATTGGCGTCAACTTAATCGATTGGGCTACACCATCGCCGACTGCCAAGCCTTTCATCAGGCAGTCGAAACGGTGGTGGTCCCGCTGGTCGCCCAACTGCGCGCCGGCGGCAACCCCCTCAGCCAGTCTAGCGCCGAGATCGCCGATCTCGACCTGCTGGTCGATGGCATTGAACGGATCTTGCAGCAGATCGATCCCACCTTTGGCGCGGTCTTTCATATCCTACGTGATGGTTATCTCGACTTGGGACACCGCCCAGGCAAGGCGGGGGCAGTGGAAGAATGGTTTTTCCCTGGCGCGGGGCTGCCCTATCTACATGTCTCGACACACAACGCCGGCAGCGTGCTCCACGAAAGTGGTCACGGGATGCACGATTTCCTCTCGTTTCAGGCGCATGGCTCGATGTGGAATCTCAATGGCCCGGAAGAGTTTCAAGAATTTGCTGCCACGAGTATGGATCTGCTGAGTTGGCCCTATTATGCGCAGGCGCAGGGCGGCCCTTACACGGCCGCAGAAAGTGTCGAAGCCCGGCAAAGTGCGCTGCACTATTACCTAGGCGCGCTGACCAACTGTACACTGGAGGATGCCTTTGAACACTGGGTCTATGGCGAGGCGCCCGCGGATGTCACCCCGGCGGATCTGGATGCCAAATGGCTTGAACTCAAACGGCGCTTTACCCCGTGGGACGAGTTTGATCCAAACAGCGCAGAGGCGCAGACCGGCTGGCAACGCTGGAAATGGAGTTTATACCGGATGCCGCTCTATATGATTACCTATCCCATGGCGATTGTGGGGGCGTGTCAATTTGGCCGGTTGGTGGAACAGGATCGCGCCAGTGCCATCCGTGCTTATAAAGCGGCGTTACAGTTAGGCAATACGCAGTCGCTGCCGGCACTTTTTGCCGCGGTTGGGGTTATCTTTCCGTTTAGCCAGCAGGCCGTGGCAGACGCGGTGCAATTTATCACAGAGCACTTATCAGGAGACAAAACATGGACTGGGCATTAGAATTTTACACCAAACAAAATCAATGGTCGGGCGTCTACGAAGAGCCGATCAACGACGGTCATCGTCTGAAAGCCGCTTGGATTGCCGAACTGACCGGGCCGGGCCAGAAGCGCGTCCTGGAGCTTGGCGCCGGGGGCGGGCAAGTAGCGGCGGCGATGGCCGATTTGGGTCACGACGTGATTGCAGTGGAGCAAGCGTCCACCCTCTGCGCCCACGCCCAAACGCTGGCAGCAGTCGAGCGACTAGGGCAACTCACAGTGGTACAGGCCAGCTTTTACGAGGTGATACTGGATGGCCAGTTCGACGTCATCTGCTACTACGATGGCTTTGGCGTCGGTTCGGATGCCGATCAGCGGCAGCTACTCCAGCGGATCGCGGGTTGGTTGACGTCGACTGGCAGTACACTAATTGAAATCTACACGCCCTGGTATGCCGCGTCGGTCGACGGTCGTAGTTGGACAGTCGGTCAAGCCGAGCGACGTTACAACTTTGACGCTGATGGTTGTCGCTGGCTTGATACCTGGTGGCCGATTGACTACCCGGAGCAACAGGTGCAACAGTCCCTCCGCTGTTACTCGCCAGCGGATTTGCGAATGTTGCTTGAACCAACCGGGTTATACCTGACGCATGTCAAGCCAGGTGGAACGATGGATTGGGAACAACGCAAGTGGTTGCCGATTGCGCCGTTGGGGAAGTCGCTGAATTATGTGGCGCATCTAAGATTGATTCATTAAAATGGAGATTTTCATGATGGACATCGGCAAACAGATCGATATTGGTGGTCGTCAACTTTATTTTGAATACGCCGGAGAAGGAAAACCTACCATCCTTCTTGAAAGCGGGTTGGGTGATGGCTGCGATTCTTGGGATCCAGTATGGGAGAAGCTCACGGCGATGACAAGCGTCTGTCGTTATGACCGGGCGGGCATCGGCAAAAGTGATCCGACGCAAACACCGCGCAGTAGCCAAGAAGTGGTGGCTGACCTGCATTCGTTACTCGATAAGCTTGGGCTGGCGATGCCATTGGTCATCGTCGCCCACTCGTTCGGCTGCCTGCATGCCCGCCTGTTTGCGCATCAATACCCAGAGAAAGTGGCTGCCCTGATCTTTCTCGATAGCTCCTTCCCCGACTTGGGCGAAAAGGTCTTGCCCTTCCTGCCGCCGCCAACCGCTCAGGATAGCGAGGCGCTGCAAAGTTTTCGCGCCACGCAAGAGGATCCCAAAATCACTGAGGAGATCGAAGGGTTGGTCGCCAACGATTGTTTTGCCCAGGTGCAAGCGTATCGATCACTGGGCGACATCCCGTTGATACACTTGAACAGTGGCTCGCTGGTCTTTGCCCCAGGCGCAAGCTGGTGGCCGCCAGAGCTTCCGGCGGCGTTGGCGGAAGCGTTTACGCAAAGGTTTATCGAGTGCAAGTTCGCATTGACAAACCTCTCGTCAAAGGGCAGGGAAGTTTTTGTTCCGGGATCAGGTCACTATATCCATCATGACCAGCCAGAAATGGTTATCGATATCGTGCGCCAGGTCATTAATGAAGCTTGATCGCTAATAAGGATTCTCATGACTACCCCATTAAACATTACACATCAGTTTGACTCGGTGATCACATCTGCCGCTCAACTACTCTCGCAACGGGTGGGAGAGCCAGTACAGTTGACCGATGTAGTCTGCATCAGCGAGGAGGACCGGCGCAATCGGCTGTTGCGGGTTGGCGTCGCCAATCCGCCCGTTAGTTTACCGACCAGCTTGATCATCAAACAAGTGGTGGCGAAGGAGTACAACAGCTTTTCGAAGATAGATAGTTTAGATAGAGGTTAAAAGATGAACATACGTCCCGCTCGACCCGAGACTGACATTGCCGGCATCGCGGCTGTTGTGAATGCGTTTGAGTCACCACCAGTACCGCTGGAAATTGTGCAAGAGTGGTTTACGCAAACCGCCCCAGGACGCATTACCCAGCGCTTGGTGGCGGTAGATGCAAAGGACGCCGTAATTGGCTATAGTGTGGTTTTTCATGCGCCCTGGTCGCCAGACCATCATTTTTACGTGTGGGTAGGTGTTGATCCAGCTTGGCGGGGTCAGGGGATCGGCGCTGCTCTCTATGCTGATGCCCTGACGTTTCTGCAGATACACAGGGCAACCCACCTGACCAGCGAGGTGCTGGATAATGATCCAACCTCGCTCGACTTTGCGCAACGGCGCGGGTTTACGATGGATCGTCATCACTTTGCCTCGGTGCTAGATTTGGCAACATTTAATGAGACGCCCTACCACTCGGTGATCCCAACATTGGAAGCCGCTGGGATTCGCTTTTGTTCGCTGGCCGACTTCCACGATACCCAGGAAGCGCGCCACAAGCTATACGAGGTGAATGCCACAACCGATCAGGATATACCGGGCTGGGAAGGCCCTGGGCCCTCCTTTGCCGAGTTTGAGCATTGGGTCTGCAACAGTTCGTGGTATCGTCCTGACGGGCAACTGATTGCCATCGATGGTGAAGCGTGGGTTGGCATGTGTGCCATTCAACTTCGCCCCGAAACCCAGGATGCCTATAATGTACATACTGGTGTCGTTCGTTCCCATCGCGGTCGCAAAATCGCCTTGGCCCTCAAGCTGGTTGCCATTCGCTATGCGCGAGCACATGGTGTGCAAACCCTGCATACCAATAACGATTCCTTTAATGCACCCATGCTCGCCATTAACCGAAAGCTAGGCTATCGCCCGCAACCGGGTAAATATATGCTGCGTGGCAGTAACAGCTAGTCAGATCGGCACACTCTTAGCTTTGGCCGAGATGCGCAGGGGCAAATTAGTCATATCGATCTCGTTTTTAGCCACGCCAGTTTTCAAGCACGGCGGGTTGGCGGTGAAGTTGGATAAGAGGGCGTGGAGACGATTGTTTTCGAGCGTAAGTGGACCGTCATTACCATTGTTTAAAAATTTTGAGGCTACTTTCAATGTCACACCTAGAACTGATGGAAATCCAGATCGATACCCTCTTTCGGACGACCGCGACGGGCCGCTTGCGCTATATCAATGAACCGGGGCCAGACGAAGCGTGTCCACCGGCCCCGCGCTTCTTTATGGGCCGGACGCGTGAAGGCAACCTGTGGCGTTTTCACGCTGACCTGCCGCCGGCCATTGCCAGCGAACTGGACGAACTTTGCCGCAACGAGCCAATCGTTGATGACCTCTCCGTGCCGCCGCGCCAGGCTGATGCCATCCGCACGGTTTTGGCGCGCACCGGCCCGGTGCAAGCTGAATATCAAGGGCCGGCCTATTGGATCGCCACCGATCCACCAGTTGCGCCCAATGCGGTGTTACTCACACCTGACAACCTGGAACTATTGCGCGCCAACTTTCCCGATTGGCTAAAGCCGCCGCCCTATTATGAACTGGGGCCGGCCGCGGTCACCGTGGTTGATGGGCAGGCGGTGGCGATCTGTTGCTGTGTGCGTGTGCCTGGCCGAGCGACCGAGGCAGGGGTCGAGACGGCTCCAGCTTATCGCGGGCGCGGCTATGCCGGGGCGGCGGTGGCCCTGTGGGCGGCGGCTGTGCGGCAGCAAGGATTGTTGCCGCTCTATGACACCAGTTGGGATAACCTGGCCTCGCAGCGGGTGGCGGCCAAACTGGGGATGGTTGAATATGGCGAGGATTGGTCGATCGACTAAACCAAAATTAATTGCTCACCGAGTTGGTTCAGTTCCGCCAGATAGAGGATAGGATCAGGTGCATCGATCCAGCGCACCTGTTCCCAATCTTTGTGGGTGGCTGAGCAGAGGCGGCGCGCAAGATCGAGGGGATAGATGCCGGTTGCTTTGCTGGTTGCGCCTTCGATGGCAGCTTGAATCGATAAGCCAAGTTTGGTGCAAAGCCCCCAGACATCGGCCAAGTCGCGCGGCTCTTCTCGCCCGAGCAAAGCGGTTAGTTTGTTGGCGAGAATATTTTCTGGACTATCGACGCGACCGAGGATCGGGTGCTGCTGGATTTCGCCGATGTGGGAGGGAACATCGTTGACCATCTCGATCTTTAGGGTCGTCTCGTTGTGGGTAAGCAGAACACGGGCAAAATATTGTTGGCGCAGGATCACTTGGGTTTGCTGCGGTTCAAAGTGCAATAGCGCGTCGATCACCCGCCCACACCAATCACCAAAGGCTGGGTCGAGGTTAACAAAGAGGTCTAGATCGTCGGAAAAACGATGGTGAAGATAAGATCGGGCAAGTGCCGTGCCGCCGGTCAAATAGAAACCCGTTGCTTGGGCGTCGATTAGGCTGAGCACCTGATCTTGCAGTGGATACAGTTGTTCAAAATAATACGCTTTATCGCTTGCCATGCTCGTTTGTTTCACTTAATAACTCAGGGTGATGTTTCGGCAGCCAGTCAACCAAAAAATCGATGGAGCGTGTTTGTTGTGCAGAACGCAGGCGACTTCGCCAGCGCGGCCAATTCTCGACCAACGCCTTATAGCCAAGCCGCTGGATCATCTCCCGATAGGGTGCCCATTCGATCAGGCGCACGGCGGCCCAATCGCGGTTCAGGTGACCGTCGACATACTCCCCAGCCAACATGGCATCAAATTGTTCTTGGGTGAGATCATAATCCCACACATAGCGGGCGCGTTGATTATTCATAGGGTTAGTATAGCACGTAGGATTGCCAATTTCAACTTGACGCAAAAATTGGGTGTATCTCACTTTGGGGGCAGGTTATTTCGGAAGCACGCCCAGGGGGCACCCGGGAAAACGCATCTGTGAATTCCCCAGATTCCCTATTTACGGATATACTAAAGTTGGTTGGTCGCGCCCAGTACGCGTACCGTATTTGTCCATTCCACCCCTGATCGTTTTGTGACCTTTGGCATAGGCGAGGTGATTGACGAACAACTTGCCATTCAGCTTCTGATTGAGGAAATTTTCGAGTAGCGCGTAACTTTTCCTACAGTTTTTTGCCACCGCCAATTACGTCGTGATACAATTCCACCTCGGCGGAAACGCTCAAGTTTTCGACTATTTAAAAAAGGAGACGCATTCGATGTCCATCATCCGCATGAATTCTGTTACGCCTGCTGCCCCAGCCGGTGTTGCGATTTTTGCTTTGGGAATAGGTGCGTCTGCCGCCAGTTGACCTGGTAATTCTCTGATTATCGAGGCCGCAGCGCATCTTTAGCGCCTGCGGCCTTTTTATTCCTGCCTGCCAGCAATCCATTGGGGGATTGGGGCAAGCAGCATCGAAAGACGTAGGCGTTGGAGAAGATTCTCCGTCGTCTACGTCTTTTTTGTTATCGCCTGAATCGTTAAAAAAACAACGTAAAAAGGAAACCAGACCATGAATGAAAAAATTGATGCTTACTTACACCAATACATGCAAGACGCTGCTGTCGTTGGCTTGGCAATTGCGGTGGCGCAAGCGGGTGAAATGCGCTTTAGCCGCGGTTATGGCGTGCAGGATCAACACACAAAAAAGCCAGTCACGCCAGAGACGCTCTTTCATCTAGCTTCCGTGGTCAAAACCATGACCAGCACGGCGATTATGCAATTGCGCGAGGCCGGCAAGCTGGATCTGGATGACCCGATTGTGAAGCATCTACCCTATTTCCAGGTGGATGACCCACGCTCGAATCAGATTACGATTCGCCAATGTCTTTGCCACACCAGCGGCATTGGTCACCCTGAAGATTATAGCTGGGATAAGCCAGAATTCGGTGATGACGCGCTGGAACGTCATGTGCGCGGCCTAGCGACGCACAAGTTAATCGAATTGGGCGCAGGAGCGATCTCCTACAGCGATATTGCCTATAACGTGCTCGGCGATCTAATCGCCAAGTTGAGTGGCATGAGTTACGAAGCCTATCTGCACAGCCGGCTCCTGCAACCACTGGGGATGCATAAGACCACCACTATGCCCCCACGTCAAGGTGATCCAGCACTACTGGCGATCGGTTATGAGCAAGACGAGGCGGGCGTGATTAAACAATCTTACTATCCCTATAATCGCATCCATGTACCCTGTGGCTGTGTGGCAAGCAATGTATTGGAGATGACGCGCTATGCGACTGCGCATCTGCGCCGTGGTGAGCTTGATGGTGCACGCATCCTACAAGCGCAAAGCTACACCGACATGTGGGCAACACAGGTGCAAAATAAGCGCACGGAGGTGCAAAGCGATACGGCGCTGGGTTGGTGGGTGCGGCGCGGCCAATCCGAGTTGGTGGTGGAGCATGACGGCGAGGACGATGGTTTTGTGAGCGATTTCCGTTTGTGGACGCAAAGCCAACTTTCAATTGTCGTCCTCTGCAATGCGGTTTGGGCTGAGCCGTGGAAGGTGACCGACGAGGTCTACCGGCTGATGAAGGGTTAAATTGTGGTCTTAAAGAAAGTGAAGGTCCGCGATGAAAGAACAAGCACGACAATGGTGGCAACAAGGCACGCAATTGGCGCAACAAGGCCAAGAGCAAGTAGAAAAGTTTGACGAAATGGTCGAGCAACTTTGCGCGCGTGACATGCAGGTGTTGATCCCGGCGATCTGGGGTTTGCAACAGGCGGGTCCCCTCGCCATCCCAGCCTTGATCGCCGGGTTAACGCACGCCCACACCAAAGTGCGCCGCAATTGTGTGGACAAGAGCGCATTACCATGTATCGGAAGCCATTTACCGTTTGAGAAAAATGATCATGCACAGGAGTCACAAAATGGACGACAAACAGCTGCTCTTACAACAAATTCTGCCGCGCTATGGTTTAGCCACCGCGCAGGCAACCGCTTTGCACAGCTATAACAACCACGTTTACCGCGTAGAAAACAGCGATCAGCAACGCTTTAGCCTGCGCATCTGTGGCTTTCCCAACATGAAACGCCGCTCGATGGTAGACGAGATGCGCTGGCTCGACTTTGTGGCGCAACGCGACCCGCGACTGGCCCCACGCCCCATTGCCAACGATCGCGGCGAGTTTGTCACGGTCACAGCCACGCCAACCGGCGAGCGTCTGAGTTGCCTCTTTGCGTGGATCGAGGGACAGGAACTGCGCGGCTCGGCTACACCCGCCCAGATGCACAAAATTGGGCAGAGTGCCGCAGCATTACATAACATTGCCCGCGAATTTCCCTTTCCCGACGCCAGCAGTGATTTCCGTAGCGACTATTGTTATGATCAATCGTTGATGGTGAGTCATCGCGGCTGGATCGACAAACATCGCGCGGCCATTGGGGCTGAGCAGGTGGCTTTGCTGGATCGTGCGATTGATTATGTGGTAGCGGCGCTGGATCAGCTTGGCACGACCCCTGCCAATTATGGGATTATTCATGCCGATCTGCATCTGGGCAACATGTTGGTACAGGATGGAGAGATCACCATCATGGATTTTGAACAGTTGGGGCGCGGTCACTATCTCTATGATCTAACCGTGCTCTGGACTGAATTACAAGACGAGCCGACAGATTTTACGCCACTTTGGCAAAGTTTTATCGCGGGTTATGCCGAGGTAGCTGGATTACCCTTTTCCCAACCAGAAGAACTGAACCCTTTTATTGTCGCCATCCAACTTAACGCGTTGGATTGGATCTACAATGCCGACAACCCAGCCGTGCGCGTGGATTACGGGCCGAAATTGCCGTTTTACTATGCGTCGATTCGCCAGAAAGTGGGGTGACAAAGTTGTTTTTTCAAAAACAATGGTGAAACGTAAAGGAGAGCACAAATGTCCGTATTACTGGAATTACAGCACGGCGTAGATTTTGGCCCTGTACTGCGTGAAAGCGTAGTGAAATTTCTAATCGCGCATGGCTGCGCAGAAACGGCTGGACACGCATACACGGAACTTAGCGAGAAAGTTAGAGCAAAGGCAGCGAAATCATGCTGAAGCTTGAAACCAAACGACTGTTGATCCGCCCCTTTGTCATGGCCGATCTCGAAGCCGCCCATCAATTGCTTGACCATGACTTGCACTGGGCAGGGCCGAACATTTCATTAGAACAACGACGTGAACGCTTACAACACGAGATCAGCCTAGCGTACATGGACGACCTACTTGGTTATCGCGCAGTGGTACTGAAAACCACCGAAGCGATCATTGGTATCTGTGGGTTTTTATTGATCGTGCGTCCGCCACAGGAACAACGTCTCTTCTGGCCACTGCTTTTTAACCAAAGGGAAAAGCCGCCAACAAAATTTACGACTCTTGAGTTGGAGATTGGTTATGCCATCGCCAGCCAACAGCAACGGCAGGGCTACGCAAACGAAGCAGTCCATGCCTTATTTGATTATGCCTTTGGCGAGTTGAAAATCGAGCGGATATTTGCCTCGACCAATCGCAAAAACGCGGGTTCGATTGCCCTGATGAAACATGTAGGGATGCGCGTCGCCAGCAATCCTGAACGCTTGGACGAAGATTGGCCGGATGCACCCGGTGTGATGGGCGTCATCGAAAATTATTTGACCTAGCCAATTTGATAGAGGGGTCGAACTATGAATTTCCCGACTTGGGATGCCCAACAAACCCAGTTTGATCTGGGCAAAGATTATAGCCTGGAGCGCGCTAATCCAACCGTCTTTGCCATCCACTTTACCACGGCGGAACTGGCGCAGAACGTTTGGTTTCGCCAAAGCTGGGAGCAACTGGTGGGTCGCTTTTCCGGCGAAGATAGTGGACGACTATTTTCAACATAATGCCGAGCCGGCCGTGGTGCAGCAAGCGTCGACGCTGCTGGTTGACGCGCAAAGTTAACAGATGATCGCGGCTTATCTGATCTCGCTTTGGGAAGGCTGGTCGTTGGTCTATGATGTGGTGGTGCAGCGCGAATTTCGTGGTCAGAGATTGGCGAGCGCGATGTTGCGTCAGGCATTGAGCACGCTCCACCCGACTTATCTGCGCTGCGCCTCTTTGCCACGGTCGGCAACGCGGCGGCGGCGGTCTATTGTAATTTGGGCTTTGTGGCGGGACCGGAAAGTTATTGGCTTACGTCGTGAGTGCCCTTCCAGCCTTGCGCATGCCTTAACTTACACTCAAGAAACTGGCACAAGTCCCAGGCTGATCTTGATTGCTTCGTCAACCTGTGTCATGGTCTGCGATGAAACACGCCCCCAGCGTCGCCCCAACCGTGTGCGGTCGATCGTGCGTATCTGATGCAGGAGAACAATTGAATCATTGGTTAAGCCACCTTCGGGTGCTTTGATCAAAACATTGACATCAAAGCGACTGTAATTACCAGTTGTGATTGCCGCCACAATAATCGTAGGGCTATAGCGATTGCCTATATCATTTTGAATGACCAATGCCGGTCGCACCTTGCCTTGTTCAGAACCGCGTACCGGCTCAAAATCGACAGAGACCACGTCACCACGCAGAATTTGTGCGCTCGTTTGCGTTGTCATTCAGGGGTAACCGCTGTTGCATAGGCAGGAATCTGGTTGAGCCAGACCTCGTCTTCCAGGGTTGACCATTCAGCGGCAATCTCGGCATCGGCGGCGGCGTTAGACTGATAACCGGCGATCAAGCGTTCCCGTAAACTTTTGCGTTGCTTTTCGGCGATAAAGTATTCAATCGCCTCGGCAATAAATTGGCTCTGTTGGCGTGGGGCGGCGAGGCTACGCACAGCCTCCATTAAGTTGAGTGGCAGGGTTAGCGTTACTTTTTCTTTCGCAATCATATGACTATGATCCTCCAACAATATGGTATTTTCGCTGTGTAAATATACAGCGAAAGTATACAGCCCGCGGATCGCCTTTGTCAAGCTTATCGGGTCAGAAAGGTGACCGTCACCTCGTTCGCGAAAATTTGAGACGCGTCCAAACGCACATGGGGCAGGAGATCATAATGAACGTTGTCATCCAGGGTCCACTTTTGGGACAATCGGCGCGCTGTGAACCCATTATGCGCGCCCTCCCAGATTGGTTTGGCATTGAAGAAGCGCTTGTCCGCTACATCAACGAGGTCGAACACTTGCCTACTTTTATTGCCTGCCAAGACGAACAGGTGATTGGCTTCTTGAGTGTGAAACAACACAATCCCTATTCCGCCGAGATCCATGTGCTGGCGATCATAAAGGAGATGCATCGCCAGGGCGTTGGGCGGCAGCTATTGGATCAAGCAGAGCGCTATTTGCGGGCGCGAAATGTGGAGTTTCTGCAGTTAAAAACCCTGAGCGATTCACACCCCGACGAGGGCTATGCCAAAACCAGAGCATTTTATCTGGCGGTCGGCTTTCGTCCATTGGAAGAATTGACCACACTTTGGGGTGAACAAAATCCCTGTCTGCTCATGGTCAAACGGTTGTGAGCGTTGATTCTGGAGCATTCTATGATTTTGATTCTGACTGGCCCACCGGCTGCGGGCAAGAGCACGTTGGGTCCACTCATTGCCAAACAACGCACGCATTGTGCCGTAATCGATGTCGATTGGGTGCGGTCGATGTTGGTACAACCGCACATTGCGCCGTGGTTGGGCGAGGAAGGCATGGCGCAACTGCGATTGGGGGCGAAAAATGCCTGCGCCTTGGCCCATAACTTTGTCGCTGAGGGCTATGATGTTGTAATTCTGGATGTGCTTACCGATGAGACCGCCGCCCTCTATCATAGGCTTCTGGCACCGTTACCACACGAGATTGTCTTGCTACTGCCTGCGTTGCGCGAGTCAATACGGAGAAATCAGACGCGTGGTCAGTGGTTGAGCGATGATGAGGTGCGGTTGCTTTATGGCTGGGAAGTAAGGTTGAGTGTCTACGATAGGAAGATCGATAACACAGATTTACTGGCTGATGCTCTAGCAAGAGATCTAGCCAGTCTCTTTTGAGGAGAACCTAATTTTTGAGTTATAGCTTGTTGTTCATGAGAAGGTGAATCAATACCAGGAGGAGCCCTATGAATTCCGCCATCACCGATCAAAAACGCCGAGAATTGTTGGACTTTATCCAACGTAACCTTGCTGCCGAGCCAGCAATCCAGGCACTCATTGGCATCGGCAGCATTGCCACGGGACAGATGCGCCCCGGCTCGGATATCGATGCCATCCTTTTCTTTGATCCATTTGATCCTTACATTGTACCTGCCGAGTTTATCTGGTTACCCAGTGATGGTACATTTCATAGTATCTTTAGTCGGGAGCCATCAGTACAAGAGGAGGGTATCCAGTTTGATTTTACTCGTGTTGATCTCAATGAATGGTTTAACCCCAACTTTGTTTTACCCGAAGGTCGCCGCACCGAATTGAGTGAGGGCTGGCCGGCTTATGAACAAAATAGCGCACAAGGAGTGAGCCTTCGTCAATTGATCAACCAACATACCGCCTATACCGACACGATTCGCATTCAACGGCTGGACGAAGCGCTAGTCTGGCTCGATCAACATCTGAAATGGGATGATCCCCAGGAAGTGTGGGGTAGCTTGGGGCCGGCCATTGCCCATGATCGCCTCCATGCCGCTTATGATTACCTTGTGCAAGGGCTTTTTGCCTTTAATCGGCGTTGGCGGCCCTGGCGCAATCGCGAGATGTCCTATCTGCTCAAGTTGTCCTGGTTGCCGAATGATTTTGATCGACGGGTCTTGACAGCCTTGAACGCCCCAAGTCATGATTACACTGGTTATCATGCCCGTTTTCTCATGTTACGCACACTCTTTGCGGATCTGCTAGCACAACTGGTCGCAGACGAAATCTATACGTCCGCTGATCCGGTGGGCGAAGCCTTTGTGCGCCGCGCCGAAGAGCCAGGGCGTGCCTGGAACATGGACGAATGGCATCGCCACCATCAAGAACGTAAATTGGCTAATGCTCAGGTGGATTGATCGTAGAGCATGATTGAGAGTAGCCGCCAGTTCGTGAAAAGGAGAGAACATGAACCCTTCAGAATTTTTGCTAGATTGGTTAGACACGCTAGCCATACGTCTTCAAGAAGAAATCGAGGACACGCCCAATCCCACGCTCGATTGGCGACCCGATAGCGAGGCCAACAGCATCGCCCTCACTCTTTGGCACATCAGCCGATCCTGGGACATCTTGACGACCCGCGTTCTGCAAGAAAAACCGGTCGAACAGGAGATCTGGCACCAAGCCGGGTGGCGGCAAAAGATTGGCTATGATCCACGCGGCAAAGGCTGGGATGGCGTTGGCAACCTGGCTGGTTATACCCAAGTCGAAGTCGCTGAAATACCTACACAGACAAAGGCTGATCTGTTAACCTATCTGCAACAAGCCCATGCCGCCTTTCACGCTGCCATTGGCAACGTGACCAGTGAGGCGCTGCTCGAAATCGTTGAGGATCAGAGCCGCTACGATTGGATCAGTAACTTTATCCGCGACGGCTACGAACATTTGGGCGAAATCAAGGCAATCAAAGCCATGTGGAATCGTCGCAATTGAACCAAGCGGAGCCACTGGAGCAAAAATGAAAATCGCATCACGGCCCCCCCTTTGGCACAGTAATAAAGAGAAAGTCGACCTATGCCGCCACTAGTTCAACCGTGAGATCAAGGATCATTAGTTTGAGGGTTTTGAGAATACGCAAAATATCCTCAAGCTCGGCAATCTGAAGCGCGTTATGGCCCGTGGAGATGACATAGTGATTTTCATGCAGCAGCATAAAGAACCAATCGCGCCCGACGACGTAGCAGCCATAGATCGGCAGCGGCCTGGGGTTTAATTGTTGCGCCACGAGCATCGCCGCCAAGGTTTGCCCCGCTGGGTCACCATCGGGGTCAAGCTGGCGTTTGTATTCGGTAAAGGCAAACATCGGGATCTCCGGCTCGCGAAAACCGGTGGCAATGATCCCATCCGGCTCACCGCTCAGTTCAATCTCGCCTTCGCTACCAGCAACGATTGCACTGATCTTGCGTTCGGCGAAGAGGTTAAACCGGTAGGGTTCGGTGAAACGCACTAAGCTCAACAGCGGCCCAATAAAATGGAGCGCAAGTTCCTGCTCGTTCCAGCCCGGCGCATTGAGGATTAACAAGGAACGTAGTTGCTGCAGCGTCTGTTGCTCATAGTCAGAGAGCGTATTTTCGTGTTGTAACCATTGATCCAGCAGCGGGCTGGCAAAAACTTGGCGTAACCCGAAGAGTTTATCCAGCTTTGTTAAGGTACATTGGCGAAATGTATAAGTTTGCATAAACGCTCCAGATAAAGACGTAACAACACAAATCTATCAGTAAAATAAAGGGGGCATAGCACCAGATGGCCTTAATGATACCACATTCCGCTTATCTTCACTCAATCTTTGTTGGTCAACCCAAAACGATCACCGACGAGCGTGGCACCTGGACTTCGTCGATCTACCGAGACCCCGTGCTTACCCCTGTGCAAGCACAAAAAGGCGGCCTAGTTGGTGACAAGGTGGCACAACCTTATCATGGCGGGCCGGATGCCGACATCTGCGTCCACTTGCTCGACCACTATCATTTTTGGAACGAGCAGTACAATATGGATTTGCACCCTGGCTTTGTCGGTGAAAACTTCACGCTGGATCAGATCACAGAAGATCAAGTCTGTGTCGGCGATATGGTGCGGATCGGCCCGGCACTGGTGCAAGTGACCGCTCCCCGTGTACCCTGCGCCAATCTCGCCCGCCGCATCGGGCGCAAGGATTGGGTGAAGCTGACGATTCGTGAAAATCGCACCGGCTTTTACATGTGCGTGCGCGAAGCCGGCATTGTTCAACCTGGTGACACTTGGCAATTGCAAGAGCGCTTCAACCCCGACGGCTCGATTCCAGCGATCAACCGCTGTCTTTATCTCGACTTCGATCCAGACTTGGCCCAACGCATGGCGCAGATGCCAGGGCTGGCGGATTGGTGGAAGGCGCAGGCAAAGGAACGTGCCGAGCAACTAAATGCGCATTGGATGGCATCGATGAAGGATGAGGAATAAGGGAAGACGATTTTATCAGTAGTCAGTAACAAACAGGAGATCAATCAATGGCAACACTTCACCTAATTTGCGGCCTACCCGGTGCTGGCAAAACTACGTTAGCCAAACAACTAGAGCAGAGCCAAACCGCCCTCCGCCTCTGTCCCGACGAGTGGATCGCTGCGCTTCTGGCTGATCCTAATGACATTGCCGAGCGCGATCGGCTGCGTGATCCGGTTGAAGCGCTCCAGTGGGGGCTGGCCCAGCGCGCACTCGTCCTCGGCACCAATGTGATCTTGGAGAATGGCTTTTGGTCACGCGCCGAACGAGATAGCTACCGTGCCCAAGCCGAAGCGTTAGGGGCGCGGGTGGAGTTACACTATCTGGGGGTGGCGCGGGATGAACTGTGGCATCGTTTGGCGCTGCGCAACGCCAATTTGCCACCGGGCACCTTTGCGGTCAACGAGGCAGAGCTTGATCTGTGGTTAAGTTGGTTTGAAGCACCAACCCCGGATGAGTTCTAAACTTTAGAGGGACAGCCGAGGGTTTTAACCCTCGGCTACCAGTTGCCGTCACTCCGTGACTGATACGACTGCTAGTCCACACTCGAAAGGAATCGTTTATGAAACTAATCCAACGTCCCTATCAAGGTGCCCATGACCAGCAGCGCATGATGGTGCTGGTCTATGCACACCCGCAAGCTAATTTTCACATTGTCGATCTGCCCTATCGCTTTAGTTCATGGACATTCGACAACCCTGACAACATCGGACTTTGGGAGGATGAACAAGGTGCGCTGGTGGGGTGGGCGGTGCTGCAGACCCCCTTTTGGGCGATTGACTACGCCTGTCATCCACAGCTGGCTGCGGAAGTGCATCCGCAACTCTTGACCTGGGCGGATCAGCGTGCCCGCCAGTTGGCCGGCACGCCCTTTGGTCGCCCCGCCTGGTTTATCAACGTCTTTGCCCACCAAAACAAACGCATTGCTGAGCTCGGAGTGGCGGGGTTTGCCTCGCAGGCCCATGTCGCGGAAAACCCCTGGAGCAAGGTTTTGTTGCAACAGGTGGCACCGATGATTGAGACCCAGCATGAGTTACCAGCCGGTTTTGTGCTCCGCCCCTTGGCCGGCCAAGGCGAGGTGGCGGCCTATGTCGAACTGCACCGTGCGGTCTTCGAGAGTGAGAGTATGACCGTGGCCTGGCGCACCCGCACCCTGCAACAGGCGGCCTACCAGCCTGATCTCGATCTGGTGATCGTCGATCCGGCTGGCGAGTTGGCTGCCTTTTGTATCTGCTGGTTTACGCCGCACGGGATCGACGGGCGACCAAGTGGGCAAATCGAACCGATGGGCGTGCGCGCCGATCGGCGTGGACAGGGGTTAGGGCAGTTGATCCTCAGCGAGGGGGTGCGACGGCTCTATGCACGGGGGGCCGAACAGGTGGTGGTCGAGACCGACAATTACCGCGATGCCGCCTTTGCCCTCTATGAATCGGTTGGCTTCCGCGTGCGCGAAAATGTGTTGGTCTTTCGCAAGAATTATGTGTAACAGTTTAATTGGCGGAGTTACCGGGGTAGCAGTTTAACAGAAGGAGCAAACAGATGGCTGATTGGCAAATCCTTGCCCAACGTATCGTGGCCGGACTTAATGTCCAACCGGGTGAATTGATCCAAGTGCGCGATCACATCGACCGCCCAGAAGTATTACAAGAGGTGCTCTTGGCCATCGATCTGGCTGGTGCCACGCCTTTGCTGGATTTCCAATCCCCCGCCTATCTCAACCGCTGGCTGGCGGAAGCGACGCCTGAAGCAATCCGGCAGAGTAGCCATCATCGACTCAAACATCTGGCCGAAGTCGACCGGGTGATCTCCTTTAGTGGCGGCATCCCCGACTTCACCTTGGCCGTACCAGCCACCCTGGCCGCGTGGCATGAATTGGATGAAGCAATCACCGCTATCGAAGAAGAACGGTTGTTACCTGTGCTGGTGGTGGCCATGCCCACGCAACAGCGGGCAGCGTTGCTGAAGATGTCATTACCGGCACTCGAAGCGCATCTCCTGCCGGCCCACTTGATGAGCATTGCGGAAAGCCGCCGCTTGATCGACGATGCGCTGACCAGGGTTGCCAGCCAAACGATCACCATCCACACGGGGCCTGATCATATCCTGTATCTCGATCATGGGGATCGCACCTGGCATGGCGATGATGGGGTGATCGATGAAGTGGATCGCCAGCGCAAGACCATCGTTAGCAATCTGCCGGCAGGGTCAATTTACACCACGGTCGTCGAAACGCAGACCCACGGCACACTCTATCTGCCTAAAATATTCGAGGCGCGCGACGTTGTCCTACACTTTAACGCGGGACGAATCACCCAGATCGAAGCAGCGCACGGGGCCGAGCAAGTGGCCGCCTGGTTGGATAGCCACAGCGGCGAGCCGCGGCGGATCAGCCACGTTGGTATTGGCTTGAATCCCCACTTGCGCCAACCGATTGGTTGGACCCTGGTCGATGAACATGTGATCGGGGCGCTCTTTCTCGCCTTGGGCGAAAATCGTTACATGGGTGGGCAGAACGCATCCTCGCTCAACCACGACTTTGCCTTGCAAGGGGCTTCGCTGCTGGTGGATGGACGGGTGATTGTCCACGCTGGCCAGTATGCGGGCTTGGGACAGGTGTGATAGGCTGGGTGATCTCCTGGCCCCAAGCGTTTCACAAAAGGTAACCAACAATGACCTATGCACGCGCCTTCTTTGCCTTTCAACTCACCTTCGCCCAACAGCTGGCCGCAAAATTTCAGTTGCCGCTGGCGGACGTGGTGGAGCAATATACGACCTTTACAAAGAGTTTTGGCCGGGACGGCTGGGATCAGTACATCGCCGGCCTAGAACAAAGTGCTGATCCGACCGACTGGACCTATCAATGGTATTGGGACCACCGCGAGCCAGCACCAACGCCACAAGACAGTAGCTTCGCCGGCCATGCGCTCTTTGGCTGTTTCTACTACGTCTTGCGCGACGAGGGCAGGGTGATCCGCCCCCACTTCCTCAAGAATGACTTGCCGGGGCTGAGTCCATTGGGGCGTGAACGGTTGGCCGTACGCCAAGCCGAGCTAAGCGCAATGTTTACCCATATTCACAAACACGAACCGCAAGCGCAATTCGTCCGCGGCAATTCGTGGCTCTACAACCTGGATGCCTATCGCCGCCTCTTTCCGCCCGCCTACACTGTTGACCTGCCGATTAGTGAGTATGACGAGTTTCAATTTCTCGCCCTGTGGGGGCAATGTTTTGACCGCGACTGGCAGCCTAAAGCTGATATCACCCAGGAACTTCTGCGCCGGGTGGATGTTTTGACTGATCTGTCCCAGTTGCGTCTTTGTTTTCCCTTTCAGATCCGCCAGCCGCAATGCGCAATTGCTGCGTTCTATCGGTTCTATAATATTGCCTAACGTGCTCGTTTCCTGTTTTACATAGATTGTGGCTAAATTTATGGGCCGTTGAGGATCTCTTCAATCTGCTGCAGATGGGCTGCTTCGTGATCAACGATGCGCTGCACATAGCTGAAGATGGTCTGCTCGCGGCCCTTGATGGTGCCGGTAAAGGTGGCCCCGCGCGACCACGCTGCCTGGTCCAAGGTGGTCAATTGCTGGAGCAGCTCGTTGCGCTGTTGCGAAAATGTTTGCAGTGAAGCGGCAAAGGCTTGGGTGGTGTAATCGCGCTTTTTCGCCACTATGCGCGGTGATACATAACGCAAGGTTGGCTGATCCTGACTGATCATGGCCAGGATGCTCTTGCCCCACACTTCTGCACAGACGCGCAGATGGGCAAGAATCTCGTTCACTGTCCACTCCGCTTCACTGACTTTACCATGTAGCCGCGCCTCTTCGCCACGACTGCTCATCGCCGCCAGCCGCGTGGGTGTTTCCGCTAGCGAGGTGAGCAGCTTGGCAATGTCAACAGGTATCACTTGTCTATCACCTCAACTTTCCTTGTGCGAACCGCTCGTTTGCTCATGGGTTGAGCCCCGCGGTTGTCAAACCCGCCCGGATGATCACTGGCGCAACCAAACCAGGCGATTAACGGCTGCTGGTCAATTTTGTCCCTTTAATTTACCATCTCCGCACGTGTCTGCACATAGCGGCTCAACACGACCAAGTGGGCCGCCAGCCGTTGTTGCAATTCTAACGCCATTTCCCCGGTGACGCGATTGACGCCACTATCACCGATATTGCTGATCGTCGGCCCTACCTGCACCGCGCTGACCTCATAGACCAGCGTGCGCGCCACATGATCAAGCGCCAGCGCGCTGCGTTGACCACCCATGCTAGAGAGCAGGACAAAAGGTTTCCAGCGCCCAAAGTTGCTATCCAGCGCATAGTGTAAAAAATTGAGCAGGAGGCCACTTGCCCCAAAATTGTAAATCGGCACGGCCAAGACCCAGCCGTCGGCCCGATTGAATAGCTCGGTCGCGGCAAGCAGTCCGGGTGCGTTGCTGGAGGTCGGATAGGCACCCATTTCGATCTGTGCCAGATCGATCAAGTGGGTGTCGATGCCTTGCGTGGTCAGTACCTCGCTGGCGTAGCGCGCCATGATGCGCGAACGCGACTGCTCACTCAGGCTAGAAGAAACGACGACAACAGTTGGTGAAGACATAATAGTTTTTCCGATGTTTGTTCATAGTTCATAAACGAGTTGTTTTCTTTGCGAATAGCATCATCAATCGTTTGCTGCTACACTTTACCAAGAAAGGCGCGCCAATCCATTGATCGCAAAGCCTGATCATGCCTGTACCAAGGATCAGGTTACTTTATTTTAACCGATACCGCTTCAATTACAGCCACGCGAGCACGCGCTAAAAATAGTTCTGCCAATGGCAAAGGTTTTGGCCGCGCTCAATTTTTGCGTAAGCCCTACATCAAGTAAACTGTATGGATCAATCAAGCTCCCACCCAATCGAAACTAAATCTTATGCATCGCCAACTACGCGTTTTTGCCCTATTTGCCCTTGCCCACATGCTCTCCTACTTTTTTCGTACGGCAAACGCTGCCCTGGCCGGCGACCTGGCGCGTGAGATGCAACTCGATGCCGCACAGTTAGGGCTGATGAGCAGTCTCTTCTTTCTGGCTTTTGCTGCCGCCCAAATTCCCCTGGGCATTGGGCTGGATTGGATCGGCCCGCGCTGGGTGACCCCAGGCTTGATGTGTTTTGGCGCGGCGGGTGCGCTGCTCTTTGCCAATGCCCACTCGTTTGCGACGTTAGCCGTCGGCCGCGCCCTGATCGGCCTCGGGACGGCGGGGATTCTGATGGGCGCGCTGAAGGCCTTTAGTCGCTGGTTTGGGGCAGAGCGTTACGCCACCATCTCGGCACTGATGGTGGGTTTTGGTTCAATGGGTGGGCTGGCGGCGTCGATTCCGCTGGCGCGGTTGAATGCGCTCTTTGGGTGGCGGGGGATTTTTCTCGGTGGGGCCATCGCCCTGGCTGCGGTCGCCGTGGCGATCATGCTATGGGTGCGCAATACGCCGCCCGGCGAAACGTGGCAGACGCCCCAAGCCACTGACGGTTCGTTGGCTGACATCTTTCGCAATGGGGCCTTCTGGCGCATCGCGATCCTCAGCTTCTGGATGAATGGCGTGCTCCTGGCCTTACAAGGGTTATGGGCTGGCCCTTATTTCATCGATCTCTATGGTTTTGACAAGGTCGCGGCCGGCAACCTGCTCTTTGTGATCGCGGTCGGGGCCATGTTTGGCTTTGGCGGCTCCGGCTGGCTGGCCGACCGCTTTGGGTTGGTGCCGGTGATCATCGTTGGTGCCAGCTTGCAGATCGGTTGTACGACCCTCTATGCGTTCCAGCCGCCCGTGGGTTGGTTGCCCCTGATCAACCTGCTCTTTGGCTTTGGCGGTGGCATCAGCGTCGTGTTGATGCCGCAAGTTCGCCGCCTCTTTTCCAGTGGATTGGTCGGGCGCGCGGTCAGTGCCTGCAACCTTTTCTCCTTTACCGGCATCTTTGTCACCCAATGGGCGATGGGTGCCATCATTAATCGCTGGCCCAAGGATCAGGCTGGCCATTATCCACCTACTGCGTACATGACTGCGCTTTTGGTGATTGCCGGCTGTACCCTGGTCGCCTTAGTCTACTACTGGCCATTACTTCGCCAAAAAACGCCCGACAATTTTGCGTAGCCCCTCTCCCTCTTTTCTGTTGCCCGCCTTGCAAAAATTTACCA
Source organism: Caldilineaceae bacterium (assembly GCA_022842065.1). The sequence continues at coordinate 24,372 of JALHQH010000028.1, read as the reverse complement.
GCGCCTGCCGCTATTTCGGTGAAAATCCGCTGGCGGCGGACGCGTCTATTTTGCTACACTGGTGAGTAGCGTTATTCCCTTTTACGCTGCGCAAGGTGACTGGCACTGCCCAACTGCGCTGCTGCGCCGCTCTCATCTTTTTCCGTCGTGACCGTCACCTTTGTCAGCTATGATTTAGGTGTAACGCGATAGTCGCCGGCTGATGTGAAAATCTCCACCGCCAAGGTCGCCAAGCACGCGAAGTTACGCAAAGAAAAACCTTTGTGAACCTTTGCGACCTTGGCGTGCTTTGCGGTAGAAAAATTTTTCATTGTTATTGGTGCTGCCTAGGCATGGGGCCTGCCCTGAAAATAGCCACCGCCAAAGGCGCGAAGAGCACAAAGAAAAGCCCGAAGCGAACCTGTCGCGGCGCGGAGGGATTGTATACACAGCGTGCTCATCAGCTGCTTTGTGATGCGCGCTTGCGCCGAAAGGGGAATCTATATGTTTGATTTTTTGGTTAGCCTACTTTGTTTGGTCAACCTCTTTATGTTTGTGAGCGCGGCGCTGATCTTCGCGTGGACGCGCCGCACGGTCGCCGACGTGCGCACCCGCTTGACCAGGGCTGAAGCCCAACTGGCACAGCTAGATCCGACCGCCTCACCCCTGGGGCAGCGTGGGGCCGCAGCCGGGACCGCCACGGCGAGCGCACCGACCGTGTCCCCGCTTATGCCGTATATCGCGCCAGCGGTGGGCCTGTCGTCGGTCGAACCATCACCGGCCGCCCCGCTACCAACGCCACCGCGTCAGGAGCCCTGGCCAGCCGCAGAACTAGCGCCCGCCCCTGTGCTCACTTCGCCGTCGGTGTGGAGTCAGCACCCACTGCTCAGTTGGTTTATCCAGGTGCATCTTATGGTGCAGGTGGGTGTGATTGTGCTCTTCTTTGGCGTGGGGTTTCTCGTCAAATATGCTGTGGATCAGGGTTGGTTTCCGCTGGAACTGCGCTTGATGGGCGCGGCGTTATTGGGTGTTGGCCTGGCGGGTGTTGGCTGGCGAGTTCGGGGGCAGCAGCGCGCTTATGGGCTGGCGCTGATCGGTGGGGGGATTGGCATTGTCTATCTGACTACTTTTGGGGCCTACTTCTTCTATGGCCTGCTGCCGGCGCTGTTGGCCTTTGCCATCTTTGTCCTGCTGGCCTTGGCCTATGCGCTGATGGCGATCTGGAATGATGCCCCGCTGTTGGCCTTTCTAGCCATTGTCGGTGCATTCCTGGCCCCGTGGTTGACCAGTGATGGCGCGGGCAGCCATATTGTGCTCTTTAGCTACTACGCGGTGGTCAATGCCGGCGTGTTGGCAATTGCCTGGTATAAAGTGTGGCCAGGGCTGAATCTGGTGAGCTTTAGCTTTAGTTTATTGGCCGGTATAGGGTGGGCCTACGGCGCATATCAACCCGCTTACTTTGGCAGTACGGCACTCTTTCTGGCGCTTTTCTTTGGTTTCTATTTGCTCATCGCCCTGTGGGAAGCGCTGCGCACCGCCCAAAGGACAACCACCGGCCGGCAAACCGAGCTACATGGCGCAACCGTCCTTTTGCTCTTTGCCAATCCGTTGGCTAGCTTTGTCTTACATAGTGTTTTAGTCGCCGATCGCGCTCAATGGCTCGCCTATACGGCCTTTGGCTTGGCAGCGCTTTACACCTTGGTCGGCCTTTTTAGCCACCGCCGCCAGGTGACGGATCTCTTCACCCAGGTCTGTTTCTTTTTTGGGGGCTTTTTCCTGTTGATTGGTATCCCCCTGCGCTTTGATCCCCAACTAACGGCCGCCTTCTGGGCCGTGCAAGGGCTGGGACAGATCTGGCTGGGAGCGCGGCGACAACGGCAGTGGCCACAGGTATGGGGGACGCTGGTGCAACTGTTGGCCGGCGGGGCCTTCTTGATCTACCTGTGGGGTACACCGCCCCTGGCGCTGACGCCCTTTATGAACCACCTCTATCTGAGTACACTAATTCTCGCGCTGGCGGCCATCATGAGTGCAACGCTGGTTCATCGCCACCTACCCACCGACCGTAAGCTGCCGTTCGCACCACTGGCATATCTTCTCTTCGGGCTGGGTTTCTGCTGGTGGTATGCTGGGGGCATTGGGCAGGTGCTGCTCTACAGCGCGCGTGCAGATTGGTTGGCGATCCTCTTGCTCTTTGTCGCCGTTTCGGGGGTGCTGGGTGAACTTTATGGCACGCTGGTGCAGTGGCGTGCCCCACGCATCACATTAGCAATTGTTCTACCTGCCGCCGCGTTGATCGCTCTCTACCAATTTGGTTTGCAAATCCACCCCTTTACCGTTGGCTGGTTTGTCTGGCCGGTGATCCTGGCGGTGCATCTGCTGCACCTCTGGCGTGAGCAACAACAGCGGCTCGCCATCTATCACGCCGGTGGCGTTTGGCTGGCGACCTTCCTGCTCACCTGGTGGACAGTGCAACAGGCCCTCCTTTATGGCTTGGCCGCCGGCTGGTTGGGCATTGCGTTGTTGGGCGTGCCGACAATTGTCTTGTTGCTCTGTGGTGTGTGGACGGCGCGACTCCCGTGGCCAGTTGCCGGCAATCTACCTGCCTACGCGGTCTATGCTGCCGCCCCCGTCGCCCTCTTTGTGCTTGTCGCTGCGGTCTGGACCAATCAGACGAACCCTGGCCACAGTGGGCCGCTGCCCTTTGTACCTTTCTTGAATCCCCTGGATCTGCTGCTCGCGGGGATTATCGTCGCTCTTTGGCAGTGGAGCCGCCGGGTGCAGGGTCGGCTGTCGGCGGCCCAAGCCGCGCGTGTCGATTGGTTAAGCCAATGGGGTGTCTGGCTGCTGAGCATCTGGGTGTTGAATCTGGCGCTGGCACGTGCGCTTCACCACCTGTCTGGGGTGCCGTTCAGCATTGCTGCCCTTTACAATTCGGCCCTTGCGCAGACAACCTATGCCTTGGTCTGGAGTTTATTGGCCTTTGCCTTGATGTATATCGCGCATTATCGCCACTGGCGCCATGTGTGGTCGATTGGCGCGACGTTGCTTGGCGTCACCATTCTCAAACTCTTCCTGGTAGATCTGGTCCACACGGGGACACTGGCGCGTATCATCTCGTTTATGGGTGTTGGTTTGCTCACGATCACCATCGCCTATTTCTGGCCGGTGCCCCCTCGGGCGCGCCAGTCGTTGCCGGTTGAACAGGTTTGAGTTCTAACCCAAATAAAACGATTGGGACAGTTGTTTTATCTGGGTTAGGACTGGGGCAGGACTTACGCGACGCCTGGTCGTAGGGGCACGGCATGCCGTGCCCCTACGACCAGGCGTCGTGTAAGTTTCAGGGGTGATTTTACGCGTGCTATAATTGGCCAAACCAGCACTTCTGCTGCCACCCAAACCAATAACGAGGAATAAACCATCCATGAAAATTACTGCGCTACATGCCTTTGGCTGTTGGAGTCCCGTCACCGATTGGACCTATGTCAAGGTGGTGACCGATGAGCCCGGGCTGGTGGGCTGGGGCGAATGTTCCCTCCCCACCAAAACCCACGGCGTGCAGGGCGCGGTCAAAGATCTGGAAAAGTTGATCCTCGGCGCTGATCCGTTGGATAGCGAATGGTGTTGGCAGCGCATGTATCGCCACAGCTATTGGCGGGGTGGACCGATCCAAACTGCGGCCCTTTCCGGGATCGACATGGCGTTGTGGGATATTCGCGGCAAGGTGGCGGGGCTGCCCTTGTATCGCCTCTTTGGTGGGGCCGTGCGTCAACGGATTCCCCTCTATGCCAATTTAGGTCTGTCCACCGACCCGGCTGAATTTCGTGTGCGCGCTCGCCATGCCTTGGACTTGGGCTATCGCGTCGTCAAGATCTACCCATTGCCGGCGGTCAGCGCGATTGAAGGGATGGCGACCATTCGCCAGGTCGTCGCCTGTTGCGAGGCGGTGCGTGAGGAAGTCGGCCGCGCCGCGGATTTTGCCCTCGATTTTCATGGCCGACCTAGCCCTGGCTTGGCGGTGCAACTAGAAGCCGCGGTTCGCCACACCTATCCGCTCTGGATCGAAGAGCCGATCTTGCCGGAAGTCGAAAATGGGCTGCAGCGCTGTGCTGAGAAATTTCAAATTCCGATTGCCACTGGTGAACGGCTCTTTACACGCTGGGGCTTTCGCAACCTCCTGCACGCAGAGTTGGTTTCGATCATCCAACCGGATGTCGCCAACGCCGGTGGCATCACCGAAATGCTCAAAATTGCATCCCTCGCCGAGCTCTATGGCGTCGCCTTTAACCCGCACAACCCCAATGGTCCCCTTCAATCGTTGGCCAGTGTCCACCTGGCCGCGCACGCGCAAGCCTTCACCCACCTGGAACATCGTCACGAGCACCATGACTTTATGCGCCAAATTTGCACGGCCCTCCCCACGGTGGCAGCGGATGGCTGTTGTGGATTGCCAACTGGTGTTGGGCTGGGGGCCGAAATGAATGAGGCGGCACTCCTGGCCCACCCGGCCCAACCCTGGATTCCCGAAGCGTTTCGGCCTGACGGCAGCATTGCGGACTGGTAAGAGCGGCGGCTATTCGCCTGCGTCAACCCAATAGAGCTTGCCATCCTGACTGCTGACATAGGCGTAACCGGCGGCGTCCGCTGTCGCGATCTGAAGATCCCGCTGCCAGTCGCCATCGATCCACCTGCGGTGCAGCCAGCCAGCTGGCTGATTGGCGAAAAAGTCGTAATTGTAGTGTGACTGGATCACACCCACCAGTTGCGTATCGCTCCGTATTTCCAGCGTAACTGGCCCATTGTCATTGCCCTGTGGCAGCAGCGTAACGGTGACGGCAAACGCCCCAGCGCGGGCGTGATAGATGGTTTGCGTTTGGCCCAATGCAACGTCGAGCCGTTGGGGCAACGCTTGCCAAATCAGGGTAAGCAGCAAGACCACTAGACTTAGCCGTAGCAATATAATCGTGATCATGGTTGATCGATCCCGCACTTCATCTGGACTGCTCCGGTGGGGTCGATTGGCTTGCGGCTGGCCCTAGCCCTGGTTGCCACTGGGCGGTGATCGCGGCCCAGGTATAGGGGCCAATCAGGGTGGCTGCTGCGGTCGGTTGACCATAGGCCAGCAGCTTGCCCACCAGCCGTTCGCCCTCCCAACCCGCGCTGAGCAACATGGTGCGGTTGGGCAAGGTGTAATGCCAGCCTTGCATGGTGTGGGCGTCAATGGCAATCAGGCGGAAGGGCATGGTTAGCAGCAGATGGGCCCCATTCTCACTAAAGCTGGCGTTGCCATTGGTTGTCACAAACAACTGTTGCCCAGCCACCGGACGACTCAGTTGCAGCAGCACATCCTCGGCTCCCGGCTGGCGCTCGCCATAGTTGCGGATCGTCACCCGCAAATCAGCCGGGTGTGAAGTGTGCTCGACGATAAAATCGGGCGGACGGGCCGGCGCACCCGGAACCGGCTGCCCCGCGGTGTTAGGATCAAGCCAGCGCGTTGTCAACGCTGGGGTTGGCCCCCCTTGATTGACCGCTGGCAGCGGTGCGACGGGTCTGTTGTGTGGCATGGCGGCGAGCGCTTTCATCTAGCCTCTGGTTACCAACCAGAGGCGAACAGACTACACAATGGGACTCGATTATACCCTAACCCACAAATGTTGAATGAATAGACGATCAACCAATTTTATGGCGACCAGCGTCCAATGATGAGCTAAATTTTACTTGTCAGCTTGACCTAAAAATGATACCATCAGCTTTATGTTGACCATCAACCTCTTCGGTGAGTTTCAGTGTCTCCAGCATGGCCAACCCCTGAGCGCGCTTTACGCGCCCCGGCTGCGTGCGCTCCTGGCCTATCTGCTGCTCCATCGCGCCACGCCGGTTGCCCGGCAACAACTGGCCTACCACTTCTGGCCGGAATCGGGTGATGGCCAGGCCCGCACCAATCTGCGCAACCTGCTCAATCAACTACGCCATGCCCTGCCCAATCTGGATCTCTACATTGCCACCGATCTGCAAAGTTTTCACTGGCGCGCCGGCGCGCCGGCGACAGTCGATCTGATCGAATTTCAGCAGGCCTTGCAGCAGGCGCAACAGGCACAGGATCGCGCGCAACGGCGCCGTGCGCTGGAACAGGCGCTTACGCTCTACCAGGCCGACCTGTTACCTGGCAGCTATGATGACTGGGTTGTCTCCCTCCGCGAATCTTTACGCCACGACTATTTACACGCGCTTGAGGCCTTAGCTGATCTGCTGGAACAAGAACGCGACTACCGAGCTGCCCTCACCATTACCCAGCAGCTCTTCGTCGCGGATAATTTGCGCGAGGGGACCTATGCACGGCTGATGAATCTCCACGCCGCGACCGGTGACCGCGCCACGGCCTTGCGCGTCTACCACACCTGTGCCACCACGATGATGCGCGAGTTGGGCGTCGAACCGGCACCGACGACACGTGCGATCTACGAGCGGCTGCTCAACATCGAGAGTGAAGAGACCACCGTCTCGGTGCTGCCGACCACCACAACCCTGGTTGGACGGGCCAGCGCCTGGAGCCAATTACAGACGGCATGGCAACAGGCGCAACGCGGGCGGCCTCAACTGTTACTAATCACGGGCGAGGCTGGGATCGGCAAAACGCGCCTGGCGGAAGAATTCGTGGAATGGGCCAATCGCCAGGGCATTGCCACCGCCACCGCCCACTGCTATCGCGCCGCCGGGGGCCTGGCACTGACGCCGATCATCGACTGGCTGCGGACGCCACTCTTTCGCCCAGCCCTGGCGGCATTGGACCCGGCCCGCCGCGCCGACCTGGCGCGGCTCATGCCGGAAGTGGCGGACGAGGCCACGGTTCACTTGCCAACCGCCTTTCGCAGCGATGCCTGGCAACGGCAGCGGCTGTTCGAGGTACTGGCCCACCTGTTGCGCTGGAAAGAGCAGCCACTGTTGCTCTTCATCGATGATCTGCAATGGTGTGACGCCGAAACGACGGATTGGCTACATTATCTGCTGCGTATGCATAGTCGCGCCCGCTTTTTGCTGGTGGGCACGGTGCGCAGTGAAGAATTTGGCCCTGGCCATGCCCTGCACCAATTGTTGTTGCAACTACGCCGGACCGATGAACTGGTGGAAATCGAGTTGGAACGGCTGGATGCCAACGCCACAGCTCATCTGGTGGCCAATCTCACCGGTCAGCAGTTGGCTGAGGACGCCGGCACTGAATTTTATAGACAGACGGAAGGTAATCCGCTCTTTATCGTCGAAACGATCCGTGCCCAACTGCGCGCACAGTCAGCCGACAAAGCGCCATTGCTGTTTTCGCTGACACGCGCCGCGCCACAAGCGTTGCCGCCCAAAGTGCATGCGGTGATCGAATCGCGCCTCGCCCGCCTCTCGCCGGCGGCCCGGAGTTTGGTCGATGTGGCCGCTGTCATCGGTCGCTCCTTCACGATTCAGGGCCTGACACTCGCCAGTGAGCAGCACGAGGACACCTTAACCTTGGCCTTGGATGAACTGTGGCAAAACAAGATCGTGCGCACCCAAGATGCCGACGCCTATAATTTCAGCCACGACAAGTTGCGCGAGGTCGCTTATGGGGCGCTCAGCCCAGCTTGGCGGCGGTTGCTGCATCAGCGGGTGGCGCGGGCGCTGGAAGTGATCTATACCGACAACTTGGATCAGATCAGTGGTCAGTTGGCCGATCATTACGAACAAGCGAGCCAGATCAAAGAAGCAATTGCCTACTATGGCCGTGCCGCGGCGATTGAACAGCGGCGCTTTGCCTTAACGCAGGCGATTGACTATCTACAGCGCGGCCTTGGCCTGTTGCCGCGCCTCGTCAATGAAAACGAACGCCAGCGCACAGAGCTACTGTTACAAGTCAGCTTGGGGCCAATGCTCTTGGCGAAACGGGGCTATGGGGCACCAGAAGTGGAACAGACCTTGCGCCGCGCCTATGAGCTCTGCCAACAATTTGGTGAATCGGCCCAGCTTTTTCGCGTGCTGGGTGGGCTTGGGCGCTTCTATATCGTCTTGCCTAATCTGACCGCAAGCCTGGAGGTCGGGCAGCAGCTGTTGGCGATGGCCCAAGCCCAAGAAAAACCGGATCTACTGATCGAAGCCTACAACGCCCTTGGCGCGAGCTATTTTCAACGGGGGGAATTGAGCGCAGCGCGCCAACACTTGGGGGCAGCCATTGACCTTTTCACCGGACTGTTACCCACCGATCATGCGTTGCGCTATGGACAAGATCCGCGCGTGGTCGCCTATACGCGGCAAGCGTGGGCGTTGTGGCTACTGGGCGAGGCCGATGGGGCACTGGCCCATAGTCAACTCGCGTTGGCCCTGGTGCGCGACGAGGTTACCGATCCTTTTAGCCGCGCCCTTACCTTTGCCCACAGCGCCTTGCTCTTTCAGATGATGGATGATGCGGAAAACGCACGCCATTATGCCCAACTGGCAAGCAATCTGGCCCGGCAACAGGGCTTTCCCTTTTTCTTGGGCATGGCTGAGCAGATCTGGGGGTGGGCATTAGTCAAGCAGGGCGAGCCGGAAAACGGGCTGCAAAAGTTGCTGACGGGGCTGATCATCTTTCGTTCGAGCGGAGCCGAACTCGGTATCCCCTATTTTACCACGCTCCATGCCACCGCCTATGCACACACGGGGCAAATCGACCAAGGGTTGGCGATGTTGGCCGATGGTTTACGGGTGGTGGCGAAAACACACGAACGCTGGAGCGAGCCCGAATTGTATCGGCTACAAGGGATACTATTGCAGCAACGCGGCGATCATGCCGCCCAAAGCTGCTTTGTTACGGCCCTGCACGTAGCCGAAGAACTGAACGCGCAGGGCTGGATTGCGCGCATTAAACGTGATTTACCGGCAGCCACGCCAGCCTCAAACGCCACTTAAACGATCCCCGAACGTCCACCCCGGTATAGTGCGTGCAACAACGACTGTTCACGCGCGATCAACCGGGCTGCCCATGTTAACGATCCGACTCTTTGGCGAATTTCAATGTCTCTACCAGGGGCAACCGCTGCGTGCCCTCTATGCCCCGCGCCGCCGCGCCCTGTTGGCCTATCTGCTACTCCACCGGGCGGCCCCGATTTCACGGCAGCAGTTGGCCTTGCACTTCTGGCCCGCAGCAGGGGCGGGGCAGGCGCGCAATAACTTACGTAATCTGCTCACCCATTTGTGCGCAGCCTTGCCTACGGCCGACCACTATTTGCAGCGCGATCCATACACCCTGCAGTGGCGTGCCGACGCGCCCTACACGCTGGATGTGGCTGAATTTGAACAAGCATTGACCGCAGCGCAGCAGGCCAACGATGAGGGGCAGGCCCGGCACCACCTGGAACAAGGCTTGCAACAGTACCAGGCTGACCTGTTGCCCCGTTGTGCTGAGGCGTGGCTGCTGCCGATCCGCGCCGGGCTGCGTAACCGCTATTTGCAGGGGTTGGCGGATCTCAGCGAGCTTTTGCACCGACAGCACGAACCGCGGGCCGCGCTCGACCAGGCGCAGCGGCTGTGCCAACTTGATCCCCTGCGCGAAAGCACGTATACCAGCCTGATGCAGCTCCACCTTGCCCTGGGTGAGCGGGGGGCGGCGCTGCGGGTGTACCACGGCTGCACCACCACCTTGCGTCGTGAATTAGGGGTTGCGCCGTCGGCAACCACCCGCGTGCTTTACGAACGTTTGCTCAATCTGGAAAGTGAAGAGCTCCCGCCGGTTCCCCTCCCGGTGCTCACGACCTTGATCGGGCGTGCCGCAGCATGGGCACAGGTGCAGGCCACCTGGCAACAGGCATCTCGTGGCCGGCCCCAGCTATTGCTCATTCAAGGCGAGGCGGGGATCGGCAAAAGCCACCTGGCCGCAGCGTTGGTCGCATGGGTGAAGCGTCAAGGCGCGGCGACCGTCAGTGCTCACTGTTACAGTGGGGCCGGGCAACTCGCCTTGGCCCCGATCTTGGCCTGGCTGCGCACAGGTTACTTTCAGCCCGCGATCGCGGCACTGGACGCGGCCCAACGCGTCGAGCTGGCCCGGTTGATGCCCGAAGTGGTTGATGGCTCAGCGTTGCCGCTCCTGCCGGCCCCCGGCCGCGACGCCTGGCCGCGGCAACCGCTTTTTGCGCTGCTGGCGCGGCTGACCCTCTGGCCAGCGCAACCGCTGCTGCTCGTGCTTGATGATCTGCACTGGTCTGATGCCGAAACCCTGGAGTGGCTGCACTTCTTGTTGCGCTTTCAGCCGCAGGCCCGCCTGTTGTTGGTTGGCACGGTGCGCAGCGAAGAGTTGACCTCTACCCAGCCGCTGACCCGTTTGTTGCACCAACTCCGGCGGACCGACGCGCTGGTCGAACTAGCGCTTGAACCACTTTCGTCGCCGTCAACCGCCGCGCTGGCCGCGGCGCTCACCGGCCAGCCACGCAGCCAGATCGCGGCCACTGCACTCTTTGCCCAAACCGCAGGCAATCCGCTCTTGATTGTCGAAACGATCCGGGCACAGCTCAATCCAACCAGTGCTGGGACCAGCAATCGCCCCGCAACTGTCCCACCGACCGTTCACGCGCTCATGCAAAGTCGGTTTTTGCGCCTTTCCGCGGCGGCGCGCGAGTTGATCGACGTGGCCGCGGTCATTGGGCAGTCGTTTACGTTGGCGGTGTTCGCCCTGGCCAGCGAACAGGGGGAAGATGCGCTCCTCCTGGGCTTGGATGAGCTCTGGCAAAACCAGATTGTGCAAACCCAGGCTGTGGCGGCCTATGCTTTTAGCCATGATACCTTGCGCGAGGCGGCATTGACCGCGATCAGCCCCGCCTGGCGTCGGCTACTCCATCAACGGGTGGCACGGGCCCTGGCCACCGTCTATTCCCAGCAGTTGGATGAGGTGAGTGGCGAATTGGCCCATCACTATGCGGCGAGTAACCACTTTGCCGCCGCGATCAGCTATTACCAGCGCGCCGCCCAGGTTGCCCAGCGGCGCGCCGCCCGCGCGGATGCCATCGCTTATCTCCAGCGCGCGCTACAGCTCGTAATCAGGCTGCCCGATCCGGCGGTGGGCAGCCAAATCGAACTGGCGTTGCAGGATGCCCTGGCGCCGTTGTTAGCGGACCGTTAAGCCGATCGCGCGATTGGCGCTGGCAGGGACTTCAAGTTGTGCAAAGGTGGCTTGTTCAATTGCCATCCTGACGGCGATGAGCGATGGGGAAAAAACGCAGCCAAAGCGCCTACGAAACGCATCCTTTGGTAGATTGGCCGCAATGTCTTTTGCCACTGCGACTAATAAAGGAGTTCGCCCGATGCGCATGAACATAAGCCAATCAACCACCAGCGACACCCTGCCCATGCGCACCTGCGCGATCTCCCCGGCCCGCGCGGCTTACCGTTGCTGGGCAATGCCTTGCAACTCGATATCCCCCGCCTGCACCTGATTCTGGAAGAGTGGGTCAGAGCCTATGGTCCGCTCTACAAGATCGGCCTGGGGTCGCGACCGGTGGTGGTGTGCGCCGACCCGGCGCTAAACAACCAGATCCTGCGCGCCCGGCCCGATACCTTTCGCCGTATCGGTACGGTCGCGCCGGTCTTCCGTGAACTGGGCGCGCATGGCGTCTTCTCGGCGGAAGGGGAGGAGTGGCAGGTGCAACGGCGTTTGGCAATGGCGGCGCTGAGCACCAAATATCTGCGCAACTTCTACCCGACGATGACGCGAGTAATCGCGCGGTTGCAACGGCGTTGGCAACAAGCGGCCATCGCCGGCACTACGGTCGACATCCAAAAAGATCTCATGTGTCTGACGGTTGATGTCACCACCAATCTGGCCTTTGGCTATGATATGAATACGCTGGAGCAGGGCGCGGATCAGATCCAGCACCATCTCGAACAGATCTTACCCGCGGTGGGCCGGCGTGTCACCGCCGCTTTCCCGTATTGGCGGTATCTTAAATTGCCCGTTGACCGCGCCTTGGATCGCTCACTGACGGTGCTCCACGCGACGATCCAGCACTTTATCGACGAGGCGCGCCAGCGCATGGCTGCGGATCCGCAGTTGAAGGCGCAACCCACCAATTTTCTCGAAGCGATGCTCGCCTATGAAGATGAGGGGGAGGATGGCACCGCGCCGGTGGGCTTTAGTGACGAAGAGATCGCCGGCAATGTCTTTACCATGTTAGTCGCCGGCGAAGATACGACGGCCAACAGCCTCAGTTGGATCCTCTATCAACTTGCCTGTCATCCTGCGGTGCAGCACAAAGTGCAGGCCGAAGTTGACGCCCATATGGGGATTGATGGGGGGGGGCGCTGGGCTGCTGGATTGGCAAGCGATCGACCAACTGCCCTACCTGGATGCGGTGATCAATGAGACGCTGCGGCTGCGGCCAGTGACACCCTTTTATGGGCTGGAAACGAATGAAGCAGTCGAATTGGCCGGCGTCCAGCTTCCCAAAGGCACCTTGATCTATCTACTCAGCCGCCCCGGCGCGCTGCTGGCCGAGAATTTTGCCCAGCCCGAAAGTTTCCGCCCGGAGCGCTGGTTGGCTGCCGCCGGTGGCTGTCCCTTCCACAGTGGTCAAGGCTCAAGTGAACAAACACAAAATGAGCAAAGCCCCGCGGCGCACAACCGCCATGTCCATATCCCCTTTGGCCACGGCCCGCGCCTCTGCCCAGGGCGTAATCTGGCCCTGGTCGAGATCAAAGCCGCGCTGGCAATGATCTGCCACCACTTTGCGGTTACCTTCGTGGGCGATCCAGCACAGGTGCGCGAGATCTTTGCCTTTACCATGCTGCCAGCGGGGTTACTGATGCGCTTTACAGAGCGGGTACGGCAGTGCGACACAGTGTAATATAGAGCGCGGTTTTAGCCACCCCGCGCACAGAGGACACAGATTCAACGGGGGCGCAGGGAGTTGACATCCCCGCCCCGCCGTAAACGCGCCCAGTGGGCACCCGGCGTTGTTCTCTAGCCCTGCGGCTTTAGCCCAGGGCGAGGATGTCACCGTGCCCGCTGTGGCTATAACTTGCCCAAGTCTCATTCCTCACCAAATCACACAAGTTTGGGTGAAGTGGTCATTGATTGGCTGAAGATATTTGCGCGCCGGCGATTGGCGTCTCCTCGATCTGCATCAACGCCGGCGACAAAAACCCGGCCAGGCAGATCAGCGCGGAGACGGTGCCGCCCAGCACAAAGAGCCCCCGTACCCCCATCGTCTCTCCCAAGGGGCCGGCGATGAGCAGGCCAAGGGGCGCGGCAAAGGCCATCACCGTATTGAGCAGGGCGAAGACCCGCCCCTGCAACTCATTGGGCACGGTCAGTTGGATAATCGTCATCATCGGCGCGTTGCCGGTCGCATAGGTGACGCCGCTGATAAACCACCAAACGACGGCCAGCCAGAACCAGTGGCTGGGGGCCAACGCGGTCAGCGCAATCGTGAAACAGGAGATCGCGAAGTAGACCAGGACGGCAGCGATCCGGCGGCGAAAGAGTGGCCACATGGCGCCGGCAATCCCGCCGATGATAATGCCGACCCCGCTCAAGCCCTCCATAATCGCCACTGCGTTGATGCCACCACCAAAATGGCTTTTGACTAGCAACGGGGTCAACGACAACATGGGCACAATCGTCAGCACGATCAACCCGGTCAGGGCCACTAACATGGCGAGACCGCGGTGCCCCTTCACATAGCTGATGCCGACGCGCAGTTCGGTCAGCAAGGTGGTTGTGCCGTGGGTGGCCGCGTGTGTTTGGGGGATGGCAAAAAAGAAGAGCGGGGTAATGCCCAAAATCGCGGTAGCCACATCGATCAGCAGCGCGCCCTGCATCGGCATCACGGCCAGGGCCAACGCGCCTAGTGGCGCAGCGGCGATGGTCATAATGCCTTGCAGGGCCTGGTTATAGCCCGCCACTTGGCCTAGTTTCTCCGCCGGCACCAGCATCGCCGTGCTGGCGCTGGCGGCCGGCATCTGAAAGGCTTGCATGGCCGAACGCACGGCCATCAGCGTGTAGATATGCCAGAGTTGAATCGTGCCGCTAGCAAAGAGCGCGACCAGGGCCAACATACAGAGCGCCGTCAGCGCATCGGCCACGATCATAATCAGCCGGCGACTCCAGCGGTCAGCGAGGACGCCACCAAGCGGGCTGAAGAGCGCCTGGGGCAGCAGCGCGGCAATCCCGGCGGTCGCCAAGGCCGTCGCCGAGCCAGTCTCCTGGGTGATCCACCAGAGCAGGACAAATTGGGTCAACGCGCTGCCGATCAGCGATAGCGCCTGTCCACCCCAAATCAAGAAAAAGCGCGGTTGCCAGTTGTCGGTGCTGCGCACTACTGGATTGGCCGCGTCGATTACGACTGTTTCATGTTGCATAAAACCTTCCGGTGTTTTGTGATTGGAAATTGGTTGGACCATTTAGAAAAATAACTATCCACGAAGACAGACGAAGACAGACGAAGATACACGAAGACATACAAAGAATGGCTTTTTCTTCGTAAACTGCGTGGGTTCAATGGGCGCTTAAGGGTTGACATCCCGCCCCGCTCCCTTAGCCGGGTTTACCCGGCGTTGTTCCTAGCCCTGCGGCTTTAGCCCAGGGCGATCTTGTCAACCCCTGCATTCCCGCTGCGCCACTTCGTGCGGATGCCCAATGGGCGCGTAGATGGCGTATCGCCCACTTCGTGAAAGTTTAAATTTTGAAATGGTCTTAGACGATTTGACAATGGAGTCCACCCCCCATCAGGCTCCCGCTCAGCCTATACTCAATTACTGATCAACCAGCCGCAGTAACTCGGCCTGTAACGCGCCGCGGGACTCAGCATCCAGTTGGACCATGCCCGATGATTCACTAAACCAGAGGCCATCACAGGCGAATTGGATGGCGAGAAAACGCGCCGGCGGCAAACCATCATTGGGGGTAGGTGGAGCGAGATCGGTCAATTCGCTCTGCTTGGCCGCAAAGATCGCGGGTGAGTTGGCGGCGAGCATGAGCAAGGCCGCGGTCAACGCTTCCTCCTCGGGCACTTGCTCAAAGGTGGTCAGGATGTAGGCGCGCAGCCATTGCCCTGGGCCGGGCGCTAACCCGGCCCGATGCCGTTCAATCCGGCGTTGAAAGAGATCAAAACTGCGCTGCATGAGACCAATTAACAAGGCCTCCTTGGTCCCAAAGTGATGCAGCAAGCCCCCCTTGCTGATGCCGGCATCCTGTGCGACCTGGTCGAGCGTCAGATGGCCGGCCCCTTGCGTCAGAATAATTTGGGCCGCAGCTTCGAGTAATTTGGTGCGTGTCTGAGCGGGTGTTTTCCGGGTCAATAGTTACTCCTTGTCATTATACCGTCTATCTGGACGGTATGACAGTATTATACCGTCCAGATAGACGGTATGGTCAGTAAATTCGGTTACAATTTGTAAACGCCATTTTGGACGCGGCGTGATGACGTGTACTAAACCAATCCTCGCTCCATTTTCCGGTCGTGTCGACTCCAGTCGATGCGGCGGTTCTTTTGAAGTGCCCGACAAAACCCCTGAGATGAGCCACAAAATGAAAAATGCCAGCCTATGTTAAAATGGGGCGAACTGATCCAGCGTTTACATTGAATTTACATTTGTACGCGATAGTAGACCCATGAGCAACATTTTGATGGTAGATGATGACCCCCATATTCGGGAACTGGTAAGCGTTTTTCTGCGCGCCGAGGGTTTTACCGTCGCCACAGCGGTTGACGGTTTAGATGCGCTGGAGCAATTGGCCCACCAAAAGGCCGACCTGGTGATCCTTGATGTGATGATGCCCAACATGGACGGTTGGGAACTCTGCCAGACCTTGCGCGCCAGCTATGATCTGCCGCTGCTGATCCTCACTGCGAAGGGCGAGACGGCGCAAAAGGTCAAGGGCTTCGAGTTGGGCACCGATGATTATCTGGTCAAACCCTTTGAGCCCGTAGAGCTGGTGATGCGCGTCAAGGCGCTGCTTAAACGCTATCGCATCGCCGCGTCGCAGACGGTGCAGATCGGCGAGTTGCTGATGGACCGTAGGACCTTTGAAATTACCGTTCATGGCGAAATCTTTACCCTGCCGCTGAAAGAATTTGAACTGCTCTTCAAACTCGCCAGCTATCCGGGGCAGACCCTGGCGCGCGACCGGCTGATCGAAGAGATCTGGGGCTATGACTTTGCGGGCAACGAGCGCACGCTAGATGTGCATGTCAACCGGCTGCGCGAACGTTTTCCCGAAGTGCAGCACAGCTTTAAGATCACCACGATTCGTGGTTTGGGCTATCGCCTAGAGGTACCCCGATGAAGGCGAGTGAGCAGATACCGACCAGACCAACACGCCTGGTTTGGCTCTTAAAGGGTGTCGGCATCTTTCTGCTCGTGTCGGTGGTGCTCACCATCACCTTTGCCGTTGCCCATTTGGCGATCAGACAGCTTTACCAACGCATTGGACTCACCCCAACGCCCATGATTAGTCAGGTCATTGGCTCGCTGGCTGGTCTTTTATTCTTGGCATTGCTCGGCACCACCATGGCCACGATCTTTCGTTCCAATGCCTGGGCGCCACAGATGAATATGTTTGCGCCACTCCTGCGGGCGATGGAACAGATCGCACGGGGCAATTTTAGTGTACGCGTCGAAAGCCCAATTGCGCGCTATCAGAATGAACCCTTGCAGCAATTATTTACGGGGATCAACAATATGGCGCAACAACTGAAGCAGATGGAGGCGATGCGGCAGGAATTCATTTCCAATGTTTCCCACGAGATCCAGTCGCCGCTCACCTCGATCCGTGGTTTTGCGCGTGCGTTACAAAACGAGGAACTCACCCGCGAAACACGCCAGCATTATCTCGACATCATTGCAGACGAAAGCATGCGCCTCTCCAAACTGAGCGACAATCTGCTGGCGTTAGCCGCCCTTGATGCCGAGACCATGCAACCTGACCACAAACCCTATCGCTTGGACAAACAGATCCAGCGCTTGATCCTCGCCTGTGAACCCCAGTGGACCGCAAAACAGATCGACATGAATGTGGCGGTCGACGAAGTGCTGATTGTGGGCGATGAAGATCTGCTCAGCCAGGTGTGGAGCAACCTGCTCCATAACAGTATTAAATTTATGCCAAGCGGCGGTAGCATTTTGGTCGCCCTCCAGCCGCGCGCCGACCAAGTCGAATTTCAGATCACCGACAGCGGGATCGGCATCGCGAGTGAAGACCAAGCGCGCCTTTTTGATCGCTTCTTCAAGGCCGATCAGTCGCGCAACCGCGCCCTGGGCGGCAGCGGCTTGGGGCTGTCAATTGCCAAAAAAATCGTCGATATGCATCAGGGCACGATCCGCGTGGCAAGCACCTTGGGCGTAGGCACCACCTTTACGGTGACGTTACCGTTGCGATAACACCGCAACCGAACGAAAGGCTGTTCGTCACACCCGTTTATACTGGGTTTACAAAGCTGCTGTATCCTTGGTCTATCTAAAGTGGCTCTGTTTGAAAACCGTCGTTACGCTCACTGGTAGTCAGCGTTATTCGTACGGTTTTCAAATCAACCGCACAATCTTATTTCGGCTGTGCCCAATTCCTATCGCGGGTACACTAAATAGACGAAGGAATCAGCTAATGACAGAACGTTCACAAGGCGAACAATCAGCACGAGCGGGCACCACCACCGCGGATCAGCAGCGCTTCCCGCTGACCGCCGTCAACTGGGGTCGCCTGTTTGGCTACTTAAAACCATATTGGGGGCGGATGACACTGGCGATACTCGCCTTGCTGCTCTCCACCGGCTTTGGCCTGGCTTTTCCGGCCCTCATCGTGCGCCTGCTCGAAAGTGTCACCAACACCCAAGTGCTGGGGCCACTCAACCTCTTGGCTGGGACGTTGGTCGGCGTCTTCTTGCTGCAAGCCGTCTTTAATTTTGTCCAATCCTATCTGCTCTCCTACATCGGTGAACGGATTGTGTTGGATCTGCGGACTTCCCTGTACAGCCACCTGCAGCAGCTGTCGCTCGACTTTTATGCCGCGCGCCAGGTCGGTGATCTGGTCTCGCGGCTTTCGAGTGATGTGACGCAGATGCGTACCATGTTGACCACCAATATCACCACCCTGCTCAGCCAGGTGGTGACCCTGATCGGCTCAATCACCATTGTCGTCAGCATGAACACGCGCTTTGCTCTCTTTATCCTCGCCCTGTTGCCGGTGCTGCTTGGGATTGCCATTCTCTTTGGCCACCGCATTAACAAGGGCAGCACAGAGATCCAAGATGAGTTGGCGGCCTCGACCGTCGTCGCCGAAGAGGGTTTGCAGGGCATCCGGGTGGTGAAAAGTTTTGGGCGTGAGGGCTACGAAACGCACCGCTATCACCGCGCGATGCAGCAGACCTTTGCCGCAGCGCTGCGGATGGCCGTCTACAATTCGCTCTTTGGCGGCGTGATGATGTTCCTGGGCTTTAGTACGCTGGCCGCGATCATGTGGTATGGCGGGCGCGAGGTGATCGCCGGGCGGCTGACGCTGGCAATGATCACCGGCTTTCTGATTTATGGCATCACGATTGCCGGCAGCCTGGGCAGCTTGGCTGGGCTCTGGGGGCAACTCAGCGCGGCGGTTGGTGGGGTAAAACGAGTTTTCGAGATCCTCGATACGCAGCCGACGGTACAGGATCGACCCGATGCCGGTACGCTAACCGCAGTGCGCGGCCAGATCAGCTTGACCGATGTCTCGTTTAGTTATGACGGGGTTGCGCCGGTGCTGCAAAATATTTCCCTGCGCATCAACGCCGGTGAAATCCTGGCGCTGGTTGGCGCCAGTGGGGCAGGCAAGAGCACCCTTTTTAACCTGCTCCCACGTTTTTATGATCCCACTGCCGGGGCCATTTACATCGACGGTTATGATCTACGCCGGGTAACCCAGGCGAGTCTGCGTGACCAGATCGCGATCGTGCCGCAAGAGACCATGCTCTTTGGCGGTACGATTCGCGAAAATATCCTCTATGGCAAACTCGACGCCAGCGAGGAGGCGCTGATCGCCGCCGCCCGTGCGGCCAATGCGCATGACTTTATCATGGCCTTCCCCGACCAATATGCGACCACCGTGGGTGAACGGGGGATGAACCTGAGCGGCGGGCAACGCCAGCGGATTGCAATTGCGCGGGCAATCCTCAAAGACCCCGCGATTCTGCTGCTTGATGAAGCGACCAGCGCGCTCGACAATGAATCGGAAGAACTGGTGCAAGAGGCGCTCAACCGGCTGATGCAAGGGCGCACGACGATCATCATTGCCCACCGGCTGAGCACGATCAAGGTTGCCCATCGCATTGCCGTGATGGAAAACGGCGGCATTGTCGAGTTAGGCACCCACGCCGAGTTGATGACGAAGAGTGCGCTCTATGCCCGCCTTTACACCATGCAATTCCGTGATCGCGAGGATGAGCCCGCCGCGTTAACAATCCAGCCCACGCCGCAACCACTGGTTAGCCCACGCCGGACACCGGAGCTGACCCAACTCCGCAACGCCGCTGCGGTTATTTAACCAAGCTGGCTCGGTACACTGAGTGATCGTTGCGGTCGGTTAGGAGAGCGGCAGGAGAGGGATAAGGCCGAGTAGCCCCGGTCTACACCCCCCAGTAGAAGCGCCAACCCGGCAAGTTGTGTTGCTATCATTCCCATGCTTATCTCTCTGATCTACCCGCGCATCGGCCGATGCGTTTTATTGGTGTAGCGCCAACCGGGCGACCAGTTCGCCATCTTCGACTTCACCGGTCTCGACAAAGCCCAACTTTAGATACAATTGCCTGGCTTGGGTATTAATTGGCTCATAGGTGATGCCGATCGCTGCGCAGTCAGGCTGGGCTTTTAGTTCAGCGATCAACAACTCGAGCGCACGTCGGCCATAACCCTTGCCCTGGTGCGCAACATCGATCATCAGCCGGTTGATATGATAGGTGGTATCCGGCGGCAAATGCCAGTACATCAGAAAGCCGACCATCGTCTCATCGGCGTAGATGGCGCGCGGCACACAGTCATCTTCATAGGCGGCCTGGGCCAAGGAATAGGTATTGTCGGCGACAAAGTAGGCCTGTTCTGGTGCGACTTTGAGATCAATACATGCTTCCCAATTTTCAACGGTAATCGGACGTAGCGTTAAGTTCATAGATACAATCCTCCCTTTGAATGATAAAAAACTATGGTAAGAAAAGTGCGATAGATGCACGATAGATATACGATAGTTCGTGCCAGCATTTTCTTTCGTAACGGCACGAACTATCGTACATCTACGAAAGAAGTATAGCATAAGGCAGTGGGGAAAGCTGGCAATCGTTGCTACGAATCGCGTCATTTTTATTGAAGAAAGCGCCGCGTTCAGTGGTTATGCCTAACCCATCTGGTTGGAAGGGGTGATGCAGTCTTCGAATGGCAACAGCTTTCTGATCTGTGATTATACCATTGCTGGGGCCGGCACTTTTGCGCTTCAGCAACCTGCCCACTGGACGGTTTTTACCGAAGCGACACGGTGGGCGGTGACCCATTAGTTGGCTCACCTCAAAGCATTGTCGGTGGCCGGCTTTCCGCTTGGGCAGCAATGTTGATGTATGGTTGCAGCAACGCTGGACGCCAAAAGGAGTTACGGATGATGGTGGGAAAGAGCCAACGCAGCGGGGCAAAACGTGTGTAAAAGCGCAATTCGCTCTGGCTGTAGGCCAACATCATTTTCGCCTTGGTCTGATTGATGATTGGGCCATAATCAATCCGCATAAAGCCCTCAGTCAAACAAAAACGTAGACTCTCAACAATCAAGTTCTCGTAGGCATGATAGGTGGTGGATAATGTCCGATCAAAGCCACCAGAGAGACAGCAAAGCTGCTTGCCGGTGATTGCAAACGAATGATAGCCAACGACCGTGGCCCCCAAGTAGGCGACAAAGTGGACCACTTGGGGAGAATCCAAGCACCACGCCTGCCGCGCCATATTGATGTAGTTGTCCTGATGGGGAATCCGCCCCATTGAATTCTTCTCAGCTTGATCCAAACAGTGGGCAAAAGGGGCATGGAGCGCCACCGGCAAAGGACCGCGGATCGTCGCAACGGTGCCCCCTTTGTTCCGAAACTTATTGAGCTTGCGCTGAAGGTGACTGTGCTGGGCAAAGTACTCATCCAAGAGCGTTGGCGCAGCGATCGGCATGATGCCCCAATCCATCAACGGCGAGGCACGAAAGGTGCCGGCCGCGTGGGCGTCCCGATCCTCCATCACGACGCCGAAGAGATAGCACCGTTGCAAAAAGGCCAACGCCTGTTCGACAAAACCTGCCCGGTCGAGACCCGCGACAACGAAGCCCGGATTGGTGTATTGATCGACCATAACCGCATTGCGACACCAGACGAATTGTGGAATCCCCACCGGATCGACCAGCGTTGCCAGGGGCTCGGCAAAGAAGGCTTTCATCCCCTCGCGACATTGGAGGATATAGGCAACACCCACCAATTGCCTCGCATGAAAAGCGCGCAGCACCTTGGGGACGGTATACCTGGTAGACGTGGCAACTGTGCCGTTGAGGATCGCCCAGACAGTCCCATCCCAACCCAACTTTGCCAGATCAGCGGCAAAGCGACGCTGCTCGCTCGCAGTTACCGGCTCACGGGTCAGGGTGAAGGTCAAGTGGGTTAGACGGTTCATCGGTTGCTCCTTGTGTGCATTGCACAGTTGCCACGTGTGGGTAGAGTGGTGTGTTCATGCGCTCATTATCGCCAAAAAGCGCCATTCTGAAAAATGGCATGATTGAAGTCGATTGATACAGTTGAATTGAACGAAAACGGTTGAACAAGCTGGTTTCACTTTACCCGGTCCTCCGTTTCGCGGCCGTTTTGTCGCCGTTTTTGCTCAGCAAATGGGTATTTACGGGAATAAAGGTGACGGTCATCGTGCAGCAGTTGTGTGAAGATTGCTCCTGCCTGTCGCCCGTTGCGATGTAGTCCAGGCTTCACTCGTCCTCACTCAAAAGAATCGAGAACGCACAAACAATGAAAACAATCCTTGGCATTTTTGCTCACCCGGACGATGAGGTTTTTGCGGCTGGTGGCGTCTTTGCGCAAGCCGGCAGTCGCGGTGTACACACCGTGCTGCTCTGTGCCACCCGTGGTGAAGCCGGCGAGATCAGCGACCCGGCATTGGCTACCCGTGAAAACCTGGCCGAAGTGCGCACGGCCGAGTTGGAACAGGCGGTGGCGGCATTGGGCATTGACGAACTGCACTTTCTGGGCTTTCGCGATTCCGGCATGGTCGGTACACCCGAGAATGAAGACGCCCGTAGCCTGCACAAGGCGGATCCTACGGAGGCGGCACGGCGGCTCGTCACCCTCATGCGGCGCGTCAAACCCGACATTGTGATCACCCACGACCCGACCGGCGGCTATGGTCACCCCGATCACATTGCGGTCTATAAACATGTCACCACGGCGTTTGACCTGGTGGGGGATGCGGCCCACTTTCCCGAGGCCGGCGCGCCCTGGCAACCGGCCCGCCTCTATTATCAAGTGATCCCCAAGTCGTTTTTCCAGACCATGCAAGCGCAGATGAAGGCTGCCGGTGTGGACACGACGGAATGGGAACGCTTGGGCTTTGAAAAACTCGGTGCCGAGGACCACGAGATTACGCATGTGGTCGATGTGACCGCCCAATACGCGCAAAAGATTGCCGCCTTTGACGCCCACAAGACACAATTCGGCCCAGAGAATCCCATCCGCCAAATGCCGGAAGCGCTGCAACGTCAAACCTTCGCCCGCGAGACCTTTATCCAGGCCCGCCCAGCGCTGGCCGCGGGCTGGGCGCAAAGCAGTGATCTGTTCGCGTAAGCATGAACCGTACTTAAGCGGACTTACTCCGCTCAACGCAACGCGTCCCGCCAACTCGCCTAGTACAGTGTTACCTAAGTTATGCTGGATTAAAAGCAGTGTTCGTCCCAGCGGGACGGTTGACCTGAGGCGGGAAATATCATGATTTTCTTGGTCCTAAGGTCAACCGTCCCGCTGGGACGAAAAACCCATCAAAACTTCCATAACACTGCGCTAATCCACCAAACGATTTTTATCGAATAGAGTGCATGACCGCGACGACTTGACCCGCCCGAATCGGCAACCCGTCAATTTCGTCGGCGGCCACCGCGGTGCGAGTCAACGCACATCATCATCGGCGATTGTGATAATGATTCCTCCGTCCGCAACGCCCAGCCTGTCCATAAGGCACCGAGCAAATCGACTGCGCCTAGCCCGCTCATGATCGGACCAACCCAGCCCATGAGCACAAAGCCCGTGAAGAATAGGCAGACTGCGACTCTGGCGGGGACTGTTCATGTGGCGAACGAACGTAGGTTTGTGCGCGCGGCCTGGATGTAGTAGAACGCCAGCACGAATGCCAGCACACCCACCACACGACTCCAAACTTCGTCTGTGGGCGGCAGGCTTAACATGCTGAGCAAGGTGTTGGGTATGAAGACAAAGCTTGCGCCCATACCGATCAGGTATACGCCAAAGACGAACAGCGATGTTGCAGATTTATTCATAATTTTTCCTATCGACAGGTGATATTGAACAGTTTGGGAAGACGTCACTGCTCGCTAAAATACTCGTTAATCGCGCGCACCACATCCTGCGGACGGGTCACCGTGGGGACGTGCCCCACCCCCGGCAGCAGGTGCAAATGACTCTGCGGCATCTGCGTTGCTAACCACTCCGATGCCTGCATCGGCTGGATGGCGTCAGCCGTTCCGTGCAGGATCAACTTGGAGGGCAATCGCCACGCCGGCCGACTCGGCAGCAAGGACACACTGGTCAATGGCAAGGGCATCGGCGATGGCCAGCACATCCGCGACCATGGCCGGCATGGTAATCGACGCAAGCGGTGCGATGGTAGTACCACAGCCGCGGTGATCGAACGCAACGGTCCGCCAGGAGTGACTCAGTGTGGTAAACGGGGCGGTCCAAAGCTCCCAACTGCCGACCCAGCCACCAAGGGCTAGGATGGTGCGCGATCCACTACCAAACGAAACGGTGTAAAGTTGGGCATCTGCGTGCGTGATAAACATACAATCTCCTGGTGAATGTCGTAGCGTCTATAGCCTACAGGACTTACCTTGTGTACTTGCCGGAGGATGGGTCAGCCGCCACGCCTGATCGTTCTGCCCTGATTAGTACAGTGTCAGGTAAGTTCTGCTAGTTTAGCCACGGAGTGGCGACTGATGGTAGCCCAGCCTTTTAAGGCTGGGGTCCAGATCCGCAGGTTGAAACCTGCAGCTACCATCTGCCGTCACTCCGTGACTGGGATCGATTCTAAACTAGCATAATTTCGCTGACACTGTACTAGTGTTCTGTGAAATAAGTCTTGATAGGAATCAAACCCCTCCCTAACCCTCCCCAGCTTGGGGAGGGAACCGTCACC